>CAYMPH010000003.1:82332-354498 GCA_964392365.1 uncultured Leptospirales bacterium | reverse complement strand
CTCAGGAACAGCCCGGATGGTCTTTTCCCTGCATGCAAGCGCTGTTATCAGAACATGCTCTTAGGCCGCAGGGTTAAGGGATTTTAAATCCCTGTCATTCCGGTTTTGCAGCTTCAAATCTTGCAAATACCGGAATCTCATACAATAAATTCATATAAATCAATCCAATTTTGATTCATATTTTTTATTATATTTTCCTTATATTCTCGCTTCCATTTCTTAATTTGCTTTTCTTTCAAAATAGCACTTTCAATATTTTCAGTTTCTTCATACCAGACAAGCTTACTACAATTATATTTACTGCTGAAAACTTCTACAATTTTTTCCTTATGCTCAAACACTCTTCGTTTTAAATTATTTGTTACACCGACATAAAGAATAGAATTGTATTTGTTTGACATTATATATACATAATATTTTTTCATTATATAATAACTGCTCTATGAGATTCCGGCATTCCGCTATCGCTTCAGCCGGAATGACAAAAAAAAATCGATCCATGCAGAAGAATTAGTAAATAGTCTTTTAAACCAGCTTCCTTAGACTTTTCTCAAGCAGCCAGGCAGTAATTCTTTTTGGAGTCAGATACGAAAAGAAATTTGCAGCTTTATTCGGGAATCCTGCTACAGCAACACATCTGCCTTTGAACAATGCATTAAGTCCAATTTCAGCAACCTTGCGCGGATCCATTGCGCTGGAGTTTGAAATTTTCAAATAAGTTTTATTTGTAATGCCTGCACCTTCATCAAAGCCTGTGCTCATAAATCCCGGAATAACGCAAGTAACAGTCACGCCTTTTCTTTTAAGTTCATTATGCATTGAAATAGAATAACTGTGCGCAAAACTTTTACTCGCAGCATATGGCGCAAAATACGGAATCGGCTGCAGCCCCACGACTGAACCGACATTTAGAATATGCCCTCTGCCCCGAGCAATCATATCCTGAGCAGCAAGAGACGATAGTGTCATAGGTGATATTGAATTCAGCACTGCAAGCTGCTCCATATCGTCGCAGTCCTGATCAGAACAGCTGCCTACCATTCCGCGCCCTGCATTATTTACAAGAAGTGAAATTTCCAGTTTGTTTTTTCTGCACTGATTATATAATTTTTTCGCGCCTCCGATAATAGAAAGATCTGCAGGCATAACAACCGCCTTGACAGGATATTTTTTTTCAAGCTCTAAAGCTAATGATTTTAGCATCTTCCCATTTCTGCTGACAAGAACAAGATCATATCCCATTTCAGCAAGTAGATGAGCAAACTGCAGGCCAAGCCCGCCTGAAGCGCCTGTGATTAATGCGCGTTTTATATTATCAGTCATATATTTATCCTTATAAACTATATCTTCATCTGAATGCTAATCATCGGAAATATAAGATTATTGTCAATATAAAGTGTAAAATTCCCTGTCAAAAAAAACTTGTATTTTAAAGACCCCGCTGAATTTTGTCTATATTTCTTTATATTGAAGGAATGCTCTGTGAATCGGTAATATATTTATTTTAATATACATGTATTATTGATAAACTACTCTTTTACAAAGCATCAAACCTTCCTTATTCTGATAAATTTGAGGAGAAATTATCCCATGAATATAAAACAGAAAGATTCAGATTCGATTGTAATTGGAATAGATCTTGGATCTGTAACAGCTAAAATAGTTTTTCTTGATTCAAATCGTAATGTGCTTGAAAGTCATTACCTTCGACACAGAGGCCATCCGGGACAGGTTCTGCTCGATGTTCTATCCGATATGTTCACGCGATTTCCTGAGAATAAAGTCACTTCAATCGGAATTACAGGTTCAGGAGGAAAACGCATTTCAGGAATAATCGGCGCCACATTTATAAATGAAGTTATTTCTGAAACTATGGCTATCAGCTATTTATATGAAGACGTAAGATCAATAATAAATATCGGCGGTCAGGATTCGAAGCTGATTCTTGTAGGAAACAACGGCAAGGCTGGAGATTTTATCGTAGAAAATTTTACAATGAATACTCTTTGTGCTGCAGGAACAGGGGCATTTCTGGATCAGCAGGCAACCCGTCTCGGCGTTAATATTGAAAATGAATTCGGCGATCTTGCCATGAAATCAGCAAATCCTCCGAGAATTGCAGGAAGATGCTCTGTTTTTGCAAAGAGCGACATGATTCACCTTCAGCAGAAAGGAACAGCACAGCACGATATCATTGCAGGTCTGTGCTTTGCCATGGCAAGAAACTTCAAGGCAACTATAGGCAAGAATATGGCCATAGAAAAAAATGTTGCATTCATCGGTGGAACAGCGAGAAACAAAGGAATGGTCAGGGCATTCGAGGAAGTTCTCGGCCTCAAACAAGGCGAGCTTATCATACCTGAATATAATTCTCTGATCGGCGCGATCGGCGCTGCTTATAATGTGTTTGATAAAAATATTCCATTCAAGGGACTTAATTCCATCCGCGACTATCTCAAAAAGGTTGTAGATAAAGAAGAAGGATTTGAACCCCTGTCTATCCGCGATGTTCATCTTCTTTCAAAAGAAGAAAATATTCCTTTTCATAAGCCGGGTGAAAAAATAAACGCATACCTCGGCGTTGATATAGGATCAATCAGCACAAATATTGTTCTTATAGATGAAAATAAAAAAATTATTGCCAAGGAATATCTCCGCACAGGCAGCCAGCCTATAGAAGCAGTCAAGCAGGGGCTTCGCGAGATCGGCCAGGATATGGGCGAATTCATTAACATTCTTGGGGCATGCACAACAGGATCAGCAAGATACTTAATCGGAGATTTTATCGGCGCTGATATTGTAAAGGATGAGATAACAGCACACGCACGCGGCGCAAGGCAAATCGATCCGGATGTTGATACTATATTTGAAATCGGCGGTCAGGATTCAAAATATATCAGCCTTGAAAACGGAGCAATTGTCGATTTCGAGATGAACAAGGTCTGCGCAGCCGGAACCGGTTCATTTCTTGAAGAGCAGGCTGAAAGATTAAGCATTGATATAAAAGATGAGTTCAGCCAGTTCGCACTCTGCGCAAAAGATCCGAGCAGATGCGGAGAGCGCTGCACTGTATTCATGGAATCCGATCTTGTTCACCACCAGCAGAAAGGTGCTCCTAAAGAGGATATAGTTGCAGGTCTCGCATACTCAATCGTTTATAATTACATCAACAAGGTTGTTGAAGGACGTCGAATTGGAGATAATATTTTCTTTCAGGGCGGAGTCGCTTTCAACAAGGCAGTCACAGCTGCTTTTGAAACTATAATCGGCAAACCTGTCACAGTACCTCCCCATCATGAAGTCATGGGAGCATATGGAGCTGCACTTATTTCTCTGGACAGAAACACCAGGGAGCAGACTGAAAAAACATCGAAATTCAAGGGATGGGATGCTGCAGAGCAGGAATATGAAATTAAAACTTTTGAATGCAAAAGCTGTTCGAATAACTGCATCATAAACCGTGTTTCATTCGGACCGGAAAGCGTTTTCTATTACGGAAGCAGATGCGATAAGTATGATATCAAGAAAGACGACAACGAAGCTTTAAATATCCCTGATTACTACACAATACGCGACAGGCTTCTCCGCACAACATATGACCGTGAAGTTGAAACCGGCAAAGGCATTGCAAAAATCGGAATACCTCTATCAATGATTATATATGAGGATTTTCCGTTCTGGAAAGCATTCTTCACTGAAATAGGGTGTGAAATTATACTTTCTGATCCGACGAATAAGAAGCATATAAATGCAGGACTTGAAACTGTTGTCGAAGAGACCTGTTTCCCGATAAAGGTTCTGCACGGGCACATTCTAGAACTGATTGAACGCAAGGTTGATTATGTTTTTCTTCCATACATGATGGATATGTGGAGCGACAGTCCGCGTCTTAAGGAAACGCTTCTATGCACATACGTTCAGGCAGCGCCTGATCTTATTAAAATAGCAATCAATTTTGAAAAGACCGGGGTTAAGCTTCTGTCGCCGATTGTCAAACCGTCTGTAGGACAGTCATTTGTTGTGAATGAATTGTATAAAAGTGTAGGCATTGAACTTGGAGTAAGCAAGTCTGCAGTTTCAAAAGCAGTTAAAACAGGACGGGATGCCTTAACACGTTTCAGGAACAGAATAAAAGCCGAGGGCGAAAAAGCCATGGATGACCTCAAGGACGATGAAGTGGCAATAGCTCTTATCAGCCGCCCGTACAATGGTCCTGATAGGGGGATAAATCTTGATATTCCTAGAAAATTAAACAGTCTGGGTGTTAAAGTTATCCCAATGGATTTTCTTCCTCTTGCTTCAGAAGATATACAGGATGAGCTTCCGAATATGTACTGGTGGTTCGGTCATCGAGCACTAAGCGCTACAAAAATCATACGCGACAATCCGAAACTTTTTCCTGTTTATATAAACAACTTCGCATGCGGTCCGGATTCATTTTCTCTCCAGTACTTCAGATACATGATGGGTGACAAGCCGAGCCTGATTCTTGAAATAGATGAGCACAGCGCAGATGCAGGTATCATGACCAGGGCTGAGGCTTTCATTGACAGTCTGAGGAATAATCTCCGCAAATCCTACGAAAACACAAAGGATCTCCCTATTGGAACAAAACCTGACATTGTCGGAAAATCACTTCTTACATCCGGGAAAAAACTTTATCTGCCTTATATTGTTGATCATGTTTACGCTCTTGAAGCTGCGCTTAAAGCAAACGGCATCAATGCGGAAGTAATGCCGAAAACAGATGATGAAAGTTTGCTCTGGGCAAGAAAATACACAAACAACAAGGAATGTTTCCCATACATTGTAATTACAGGAGACATTGTAAAGCAGACGCAAATGCCTGATTTTGATTCCAAAAATTCCGCATTTTTCATGCCTGCTGGAAACGGCGTATGCAGGCTCAATCATTATGAATCCATGCAGAGGCTTGTTCTTGAAGATCTCGGATTTCCTGATGTTGAGGTTTACGCTCCAACAGCAGAAAAAGCTATGATTGATATGGGACGCGTAAACCGCCGTCTGCCGCTCGATTCGTGGACTTCAATAGTTGCATCAGACTGCATATTCAAGGCGTTTCGCCAGACAAAACCTTACGAAATAAATAAAGGCGAAACAGAAGAGGTATACAAGCGTACAGGCAAAATGATCTACAACACGATGCTTACAAAAGGGAATATTGTAAACACGATGAAGCTTGCACGAAGAGAATTCGATTCAATCAAAACAGATAAAAGCATAATAAAGCCTAAGATAGGAATTATCGGCGAGTTCTATTTGAGATGGCACCCGTACAGCAACAATAACATAATAAATATGATTGAAGAGATGGGAGGCGAAGTCGTGGCGCCTACAGTGGCTGAAAACATGCTGCATTTCAACCATGTTGTGCTGAATGAATCATCAAGAAAACACAGATACGGAGAATGGACGAACATGTTCGTATCAGATAAATGGCAGCATTTTCAGGAAAACAGGATTTTCAAGCCTTTCGAGGATTTTCTTGAAATATATCCGGAACCGTCAGTTCAGGAACTAGAAGATATTGCAGCACCATACTCTAATGAAATTATTGAAAATGAAATTTCCATAAGTATAGGAAAAGCACGATGGCTTGTAGAGAAAAAAGGAATCAGCGGCATAATCAACCTGATACCATTCACATGCCTGCTCGGCACTCCAATTGCAGCAATGCTTAAAACTCTGAAAGAGGATTTTCCTGATGCAGCAATGACTACATTCAAGTTCGATGGAGCAGCTGATGTTAATGTGCGGACACGTCTTGAAGCTTTTATGCACCAGGCTCAGCAGTATGCTGATACAAGGGCCGGCGCTCTTAAGATGAAAATTAAAGAGAAAATGCTGGCTTAAATAATAATTAACCAAATTATTCCTAAAACGTAGAGAAAAAAAAATAAGGAGATATGGGGATTTATGAGATGATGAGATAAAAAATTCATTTATCCCTCTATCTCTACAATCTCCCTATCCCCTTTTCTTTCACCTATTGGTAAAAATATTAAGCCTACCCCTTCCCTTTTGGAATAAGAATTTTTCTATCTTCAGAGAATTGAAGCAGAGCAGGCATTAGAGTAAATGAAACCAGAAGTGCTGATGCCAGGCCGAATACTGCAAGTTCTGCCATTGAAATCATTCCCCTGTGGCCTGAAACGAAAAGCGAAGCCCATCCTATCAAAGCTGTGATGTTCGATCCGGCAACTGCAGCACCTGAATGACGTAGAGCAAACATTACTGAACGGTTTTCGAGATACCTGTTATATAAATAAATTCCATTTGAAATTCCGAAACCCATGACAACAGGAAAAACCACAATATTTACATAGTTTATTTTCCAGTCTACTATATACATAAAGCCCAGCATCCATATCATACCAACAAAAAGAGGCGCCATGGCAAACAGAAGCGCGCGCTGATCACGATATGCGACAAGGAGGATAAGAAGAATTATACCTCCTACAAACAGAGGGAAAATCTTTCCATCGTGGATAACAATCATAGCAAGATTCGCCATAAGAATCATGTGACCCGTAGCGTGATACTCCTTGCCGTCTACATTAATAGTACCGACCTGTTTCGTGAACTCAACAGTCTGCTTACTGTCTGTAACTGAACCCTTGGGAACTATTAGTGTAAAGTAACCTTTTTCGCCTGATTCAGGAATAGGCCTGAACTGTTTCAATAAATCAGGAGGAACGTCTTTCATTGTAAAAGGTTTTGTTTTAAGAGCCTTCTGTACTATTGAGAATATTTCTTTATTTTCTCCTTTCAGAATATCATTCATACTTTCCGGACTGTCAGCTTGGATCTTTTTTATGAATTTTTCTATATCATCAAGTATTTCCCTTGTCTCTTTCTGCTGTTCCATTGGAGGAACAATAGTAAAAATAGAAATCACCTGCTGAATGTGCGGATATTTTTCCTTATTTATAAGATCATCGTGCAGATTTTTAGCTTCCTCAAGCGTAGGAGCGTAAATAACAGAAGGCAACCCCTTTCGACCGAAACGTTTTTCTATCTCATCCTGCAGAATAAGCGCTGGAGTGTCACCTGTCATAAATTTACGGCTGTCATAATTAAATTCTATTCTCGTTGCGAACCAGGCTATGCCCACAGTAAACAGAATCGAAACCACAAGTATTCTTGCAGCAAATGGATATGGACTATGTTTGCGATCTGCTTTTTTTGTTTCTTTATAATTGGTTATAAGACTTTTCTTGAAATCAGGTTTTACCCTGTCAATAATCAGATATAACGCAGGAAGAAAAACATACATCATTACTGCAGTTATTAAAACTCCACCACCTGCCATCAATCCGAAATGAGAGAAGCCTTTGAAATCTGCAAGAGTCAGAACAAAAAAAGATGAAGCGGATGTTATTGCACTGAAAAAAGACGATGTCCCCGCATGGAGATATGTCTGGCGTATACTCTCCTTCAGATCTCCGCGGTTTGTAACCTCCTCGCGGAAGCGGAGAATAAAATAAAGGCCGAAATCTATTCCGAATCCCATAAGAATTGCAGCCAGGATCGATGTAATAGTATTTAATTCACCAAGTGTTATTTTAGCAAAACCGTAGGTCATAATTACGCTCATTACAAGAGTAATCATAAGAAGTATAACCTGAGACGGGCGGCGTAGAACAATAAAAAGAAATAACAGGATTCCGATAAAAGCAACAATCGAAACTGGTGCAATAGCCCTTTCCATCTGCATAGAGTCTTCGTAAGTTATTTTAAATTCCCCTGTAATACCGTAAGTTATTGTAGCTTTATCATCAGGCTTCGACTTTTCTCCGTAAGCCTCTTTAAGTTTTATTCCTAGTTTATTAGAACTGCTGTATTTGTTTAAAACCTTATCAACATTATCCAGAAGCTTTCTGCTGAAATCCAGATCGTTGGGTATTCCGTTTGCATCAATCACTATGAGTATCATTTCTTTTGAAGAATCAATATTGTATTTATCATCAACAAACTTGGAATTTACATTTTTGTATTTTTCAACAAGCTCTTTTAAACGGTTATCAGTTTCAACATCATCTTCCTTAGCACCCATTTCCTTGTAAATCATTGTCCGTATTTTTTTCTTGGTAAGCTTGAATGCTTCCCTGAGGTCAGTCGTGTCAATAAAATATGCAATGTGATCCCGGATAAAGCTTATATCCTGACGGCAGCTTACCTGTCGCACTTCAGGAATTATACGCAAATCAGCAGTAATATCATCTGCGGCTTTTTTCATTTTAGGAACATCACTTCCCCGAAGAGCAATAAAAAGGTTTCCGTATCCGCCTGTAAGTTTTGCAATCTGTTTTGTTGCAACTACGCTTGGAATATTCTGCGGGATGAGTTCAAGCTGGTTATAATTTATTGTCAGCCTTAAAGTCTGCCACATCGACAAACCTACAATAAAAAGAATCACAATAGCTATTGTCCCCGGATTTTTCACCAGTTTCTCTGTCATGAAATTAACAATTTTTTCTCTAAGTAGTAATGGTTTAACAGGTTCTGCTTTTTTCGGTTGTTCTTTAGGCTGCCTTTTTTTCTTAGGCTGTTCCTTCATTGTTTTTGCTTTCATTATATAATTCCTTTATCCTTCATTTTTTCTTGATTTTAAGAAGCGCAGGTATTTTTACTTTTTTATTAATACTTTTTCAAGTTATAATCATTTTTTAGTATTATGGGCTTATTGGCAAGAAAAAAATTGTCCTGTTTTTTTATGCTTGAATTTATATAATTTACTGATTATTATTACAAAGAACAATATTATGAAATCTGAAAAGAAAAAATATAAGGTCCTTGTTGTTGAGGATGACGCCTACTCTTCAGAATTAATGACAAACTGGATATCCATGAAGAATGAATTAATACTGTCCGGTACTGCAGATTGCGCAGCTGCAGTAATTGAAAATTTTGATCTGACTAAAATTGATCTGATAATGCTTGATATTAAGCTTCCTGATATGACAGGTATGGAACTGCTTGATAAATATTCTGAAATTCCTTTTGTTATATTTACTACTGCATACGAGGACTATGCAGTAAGGGCATTTAACATTGGCGCTGTTGACTATTTAGTCAAGCCTATAAGTTTTGACAGATTCGATAAGGCTATAAAACGGTTTTTAGAATTTAAAACAAAGACAACCGGAAAATCTGACAATGAAAAGAGCAAAGCAGGAAAATATAAAAAATCATCTCTTGCTGAAGAAAATTCCGGGGAGTATGCAGCTTCTCTCGAACTGCATATGAAAAACGACAAGCCGTATCTTGATCCGGAAATTACTCTGCAGAAACTGTCCGAAAATCTGAATATCCCGCAGCATCACCTGTCGCAGATTATGAACGAAAAATTAAAAACCAATTACTATGCATTTTTAAGCACGTATAGGGTTGAAGAAGCTGTAAAGCTTATGCACGACCCTGCGAACTATAATAAAACTTTAATTGAAATATCCATGATGGCCGGATTCCAGTCAAAATCTGTATTCAACAAAATATTCAAGGAAATAACAGGCTATACTCCGAAAGAATTCAGAGAAAGGATAATGAAGTGAAAAAAATCCCGGCTGATTACAGATGAATCTCGATTTTAAAACATTATTTTTTACTTTCGGGCTGATATGCATGGTAATGGCTCTGACCCTTCTTTTTTCCTTTTACAAAAAAGCAAAAAAAAAGGAAATGATTCTGTTTGTAATAATTCTTTCACTTCATTCCATATCAACAGTTTTGATAGGATTGCGTGAAAAAATTCCGGATTTAATATCTATAACCCTTGCCCAGATTATGCTCATAACAGCATTTTCAATTTATTATCAGGCAATCTGCCGTATTTTTAAATTTCCTGTTAATAAATGGCTGGCTTTCCTTCCATATCTAATACTTCCATTCTCAGGAAATCCTGAAATGCCGTATATTTACAGGACATTACTCGTAAATTCAGTCTATGCTTTTCAGCATATAATAATCATATATATACTGATTTCAGCTTTTAAAACCAAAAAAACACGAGCAGTATTTATACTTCTAATGTGTAATACTATTGCAGCTTTTTCTTTTTTCTTCAGGTCTTTTACTGCAGTATTTTTTTCCGAATTCCACTCATCGCTTGCTGAAATGAATTTCATCCAGACTGTAACATTCATTATGCTTTTTGTATCAATAATTTTCCTGATAATCGGAATACTGCTTCTGTATCTAGAACTTGAAGAAGAGGAAATAATTCAGGTTAACCTTCTGCTGAAAGATCAGAACCTGATTCTCCAGAAAAAAGAAAAGATACTATACGATAACACGCTGGAATTAAAAAAAGTCCGCAACAAAGCGCTGGATGCGAATATAGCTAAAAGCAGCTTTGTTGCAAATATCACACATGAGATAAGAACACCAATGAATTCAATTTTAGGTTTCTGCGAGCTTTTAAATTACAAAATAACTGATCCTCAGCACAAGCATTTTCTCAATGCAATTACAGTAAACGGGAAAATTCTAATGTCACTTTTTAATAATATACTGGATTTTTCAAGGCTCGATTCAGGCGGTGATGAAGTAATAAATAAACCTGTTGAAATCAAAAAGCTCATAAAAGAAATGGATGTATTTTTTTCAGAATCTATAAAAGAAAAAAATATTGAATTCCTGATTGATGTTGATGATGCGATGCCGGAAATTCTTGAAACAGATCCAATAAAGATAAGGCAGATTTTATTTAATTTAATAAGCAATGCAGTCAAATTTACTGATGAAGGTAAAATTTCACTAATTGCAAAATCATATCCGGCAGAAGATAAAAATTCTGTTACTCTGGAATTAGCTGTGAAAGATACTGGAAAGGGAATTGATGAAAAAGATCAGTCATTGATTTTTGAACCGTTTATTCAGATCAAAGAACAGAAAAAGACAAATCACCGCGGAACAGGACTCGGCCTTACTATTATAAAAAAAATTATATCGCTCATGAATGGTTCTATAAGCCTCGAAAGCTCTGTGAACAAAGGGAGCTTTTTTATTGTCAGCATACCTGATATTAGAATAAATAAGCCCAATTAGGCTGGAAATTCCAACTTTTTTAATTTTTCAATCCACGCCGATAGGCACGGACGACATTCCAGTCAATTAACAATATCATTTCATATATATAACTGAATAATCTGATATAATAAATATCATTATTATATAGCTGAGTCCTGGAGACAAAAATGGCTTTTTTAAAAAAACCGTATTTTAAATATGGCTTTCTCTGTGCTGCTTTATTTATTATTTTAATTTCAAACACAGCTTTTGCCCAGAATCAGGCGGATAAAAAATCTGAAAAAATAAAATTCATAGAAATGACATGGATTGATATTTACTTTTCCAACTTTTATCCGATTCCAGGAACAAGGCTTGCTGATTTTTCCGATGTCAATTTCGGAGGCGGACTTAGATTCAACTTTATGATTATGGGTTTTAAACCTCTGTGGATTTTCCTGAATGTTTCAGCTGATGCAAATAAAACAAATTCCATCAGGCTCGATACCATTGTTGACCTGAATTTAGCTGTTGGCGTCGGATGGCGGTTCAAGATAGCTGAAAGATTTTTTATAACTCCGAAAATATCATACGGCATGATGTTTCATTTTACTTACGGTGACTATTATAATGCTCCGGACATTTATCCTGGCGATTCCCGGGCAGGCACTAAAAATTATTATACTTTTATGGACCAGTTTCTTCACTATGAAGTTGAATTTGCATTTGATATATCACCAGGTGCAAGAAATGTAGAATGTGAACTATTTCTTTCGCCTTCATTTATTCATTATCCTGAACAATTCCGCCCGGGACTTGAATTAGGCTTTCTGCTCGGAGTAAGATTCAAGATGTCTCCTGCCGGATATGTCAAGCTTGAAGAAAAAGTTAAAGTAAAACCTGCGTTGCTCGCAGGCCAGGTTATTGATGATGAAACTAAAGCAGTTTTCAAAAAGATCATGCCGGTTATATCAGATAAAAAGGCGGAAACTTCTGCCACATCTGGAGATGAGACATTTGCTTATAAGATAGAACCTGGCATAGATATTACACTCAGGGCTGAAAAGGAAGGCTATGATACGCTCGACTTCAGGGTTGACGGATCAACGCTGATATCCGGCAAAAAAAAGATAGTAATACTCCCATTGAAAAAATCCCAAATCTGGGGTTTAACAGGTTTCGTGCATGATAAAAACACTATGGATCCGATCAATAGAGCCAATATAATAATTTCGCATACACCTGAAAAAAATTCCAATGAAAAAAAAGAAATCGAATCAACAGACATGCTCGGATATTTCAAAAAAGATATAAAGAAAGATACGAGATATGACATTCTGATTAAAAAGAAGGGTTACTTTACTATCAGGAGCGAATTTTCAACCAAAGGTAAAAAACCGGGATTATATGATATTAAAGAATTTCTATGGAATGCTGAATTCCAGAAAGCTGAAGTTGGTGTTACAATGGAATTCGGAAACATCTATTTTGACTCTGGAAGCTGGACTATCAGAAAAGACAGTATACCCGGACTTGACCGTATGGCTCAGTTCCTTCTCGATAACCCTAAGATAAAGGTTGAGCTTGGTGCTCATACTGACACCATGGGCGATGCAGTATCAAACCAGCAGCTTTCTCAGAAAAGGGCGCAGAGCACGGTTGAATATCTGATTGAAAAAGGTATTCCTGCAGAAAATATCAGCGCCAAAGGTTATGGAAAGAGCAAAATTAAAAACCGATGCATAGACGGCGTAGCGTGTTCAGCTGAAGAACACCAGGTTAACAGAAGAACAGAACTTAGAGTACAGGAAATTCTGCCTGAGTAGAAAATATAATGAAGAAATTTCATCTATCCGGAGGGATATTATGATTAAAATGATTATTAGAAATATATATTTATTAGTTGCTACAGTTATTTTAACCGGCTGCAGCGGAATGCTGGATATTCCAGGCTTGTTTCCTGTTTCACAAACAAGTTGCCCGAATATAGTTGTTACCCCCAATAAAAATACAAATTCGGGTGTACGCATTTCAATAATTGAAGGAACAGGATCTACATCATCAACACCTCATTCAGGAACATTTACTGTGTACCTGTCTTCAGATCCCGGGACACCGGTTACATATAACATTACAAGCAGCGATTCAACCCATGCTACAGTATCTCCATCGGCTCTTTCTTTCAATTCATCAGATTATTCAACTCCGAAAACAGTAACTGTAACAGCTTCAACTGCAACCGGCAACGGCAACAAGAATGTCGATATTCTTGTCGGATCAGTAAGTCTTCCATGTGTTACTGCTGCCTTTGCCGTTCTTGACCCATTATCTCCCAATTTTATAGTATCTAATCTAAGCAATCCTACAGACACGACTGGAGTTCAGGCAACATTCGGAGTATTCATCACAACAGCGCCTGCCGGCAATGTTTTTATCCCCATTAAGTTAAACTGGGATTCAAACAACAGCACCGGCCAGCAGGGTGTTATCGATTTAACAAACGGAACAAGTTATTACAACAGCGATGGAACTGCATATTCATCAGGAACTCCTTATCTGAAATTTACTGCAGCAAATCTTTCTCAAACAGTAAGAATCACCGGAATAGATGATAATATCTACACAAGCGGCAATGTGCAGTACTATATACAGGCCGGAGGCCCCACCAGCAGCGATTCGAATTACAGCGCACTCGCGTCACAATATGTAACAGTAAACAATCTTGAAAAACATGCCAAAGGATTTTATGCATCTAAAACAAATGGCATGGCAACTGACACTCAGGGAAATCTCGGCTCAACCTATGCCAACTTCAACATTCATCTTCTATCTAAGCCTACAAGCACTGTAACATTGACTTTTACAAGTTCATACGGAACAATAACAACCAGCGACGGAGCTACGAACACACTGACTTTCACCTCTTCGAATTACAGCACTGACAAAACAGTCTTTGTTGTTGGAAATTCCAGCGGTGTAGGCCACAGCGGAACATACTCAGTCACAACAACGGTAGCCACATCGGATCCGACTTACAATTCTGCAACCCTATGTCCAAGGCCTTCGTTCTCTATTTACAATTGTGACAACACAACAAATCCGATTGCAATATGCTGGCTATCAGGAACGTCTCAAAATACTACACAGAGCGGAGGATCTCTGACATTCTATCTGATCACCAAAGATCAGCCTTCTTCAGATATCAGCGTATCTTTTACAAGCGATAACACAATATATGGAGGAACTATTACAACACCCGTTCCATCAGCCGGGACAGGTACAGTTACAATAAATTCAACAAACTGGAAACAGCTGTTATCATCAAATGCAAACGCGATAACAATTACAGGTGCTGCTCAGGCTCTTACAACAGCGAACTATTTTACCGGCGGAATATTCAAATCATCAATTTCATATCATGCCGTATTCCAGGTATCAGCAGGGGGAGTGACTTATACTCTTCCGCAGCTGTCGATTAACAACAATACAGATATCCCTCTGTTTACTGCAGCAAGTCTCTCACCATCAACAGATCAGGGAGGCATCGGGCAATTTTCAATTAAAATGAATTATCAGCCTGCAGGCAGCAGCAGCGTCAGCATTACTATTTCTCCGTCCTCCGGCATCCCTGCTACAGCATTCGCAACAGGATTGAGCCTGACAAACAGTTCTGCATCAATGACATCAAGCTTAACATTGACTTTTAACGATATAAATTATAACACTTTACAGAATGTTTATATTGAGGGCGATACTTTTGCAGGAGTCCGCGGAGATAAAACGAGCGCAATTAAATATGCTGCAATTTCCGGAAGTTCAGATACAAATCTAAATGGCTACACACCGCCGAATGCAAATGCTGTTACATGCCAGGAAGTGAACAAACTCATATGGGTAACAAACAATACATACGACGGCAACTTCAATTCATTTACAACTGTTGACAGTGAATCACTTGCTTCAGCAAATGATACAAACAGGCCGACCCTGATAAGCGGTGCAACATATAAAGCGCTGATCGCAGATGACACCAATCGTGTTGCTACAGGAGGCATCGGCAAAACAGACTGGCCGCTGCTTTCAAATAAAACATACTATCTGCATACCGGAACTGCGCCATATACTACTGCAGTTTTAACAACGGATTCGAGCGGGCTTTTCAGTTCTCTTTCTGCGCCTTTTACTTCAAGCTCATCAGATAATTTCTGGACTGGACTTAACTCTGATTTAACCACAGCAACCGGTTACACCTGCGGAAGCTGGGACAGCGATACTGTTTCGAGTCAAACAGCAAAAGGGCAATATGGAGCTGGCGGCAGTACAACCTCCACCGCATGGAGCTCAGGGAACAAAGTGCACACAGGCAAAAGCAAGATTATATTCGTTCAGCAGTAAATTTCAAGTGGACTCTCAAGTAGACAGGCAATTATCCAGTTATAAAAGTCCGTAGGGGCGACCAGCCGGTCGCCCCTACGGACCTTAACTTCAGCAACACTTTTCCTATTCCGATAAAATTTTTTCTAAATTCTTCTACAGAACTGATCCATTTAAATCTTACTTAAAACTTCGGTAAGCTCAGCAGCATTAAATGGCTTATATAAAACTTCATTAATGCCTAATTTGAATGCAATATTTCTGGTTTCATTATCCAGCATTCCGGATGAAAGAATGGCCTTGATTTGCGGGTTGATTATCTTTAAAGCTTTATACACTTCAAGTCCAGACATCTGCGGCATGGACAAATCGAGTATAACAGCTGATATCTCATTGAACTTTTCTTTATATAATGAAATGCCTTCATTCGGAGTCATCGCGTATATGAGTCTATATCCGCATCGTTTAAGAATTCCATTTACAACATCAATAATAATTTTTTCATCATCAATAATAAGTATAGTGCCTGCACCCTGAATCAATGATTCTTTTTTCTGCTTAATACTTTTTATTCCGGATAATGATTCAAATTCAGGCAGATAAACCGAGAACGTGGTGGTCTTCCCGGGCGTTGATGATACATGGATAAAACCATTATGCTGCTTTACAATGCTGTAGGAAATTGAAAGGCCGAGACCTGATCCCTTTTCATGTTTTTTTGTTGTATAGAAAGGCTCAAAAATTCTATTGATAATATTCTCTTCAATGCCAACGCCTGTATCGGTTATATGAATGCATATCCAGGCCGGAAATTCTCCTGCTTCAGGAATTATTTTAAGAAAATTTTCATCTGTTTTAATTTTATTTGAAGTTATTGTGAGAGTTCCGCCTGAAGATGATTTATCCGGCCTCATCATGGTCATTGCGTGTGAAGCATTGATGCAGAGATTAAGAAGAACCTGCTCTATCTGAATCTCTTCAGCAAGAACTATGAGTTCTTCACCGGAAATATTCAAATCAATATTAATTGATTTAGGAAAACTGGTTTTACAGATGTCCATCACATGTTTTATGGATTGGTTAATATCAACCGGAGTAAGTTCAAGTTTTCTCTTTTTTGATATCGTCAGAAGCTGCTTTATAATATTGGTTGACCTGGTTGCCGAGTCCATTGCCACATTTAAATATGGGTAAACATCATCCGGATTTTTAAGCTGTTCTTTGTCCAGGCTGATTTTAATCAGATCCATGCTGCCTATAATGCCTCCAAGCAGATTATTAAAATCATGCGCCAGACCTCCCACGAGCGTTCCCATTGCTTCCATTTTCTGGGCCTGCGCAAGCTGAGCCTGTATAAATTCCTTTTCTTTCTGAGCTTCAACACGCTCTGTAATATCCCGTGTTATACCCACAATCCCGCAAGGTTTCATATCCTGATCCCTCAGAAAAGAAACCTTGCATTCTACAGGCAGCAGGCTGCCGTCTTTTTTATACTGTTCAAGGTACAAAATAGCAGACCTGTCAGGTTCCGCAGAAGGATCTGATTCCATTTTAAGATTTGCAAGAAAAGTTTCCATAATTATTTTAGTCGAATCAGGAGTGCTCCATTTATCATAAGGCACCTGCATTGCTTCTTCAACAGTATATCCGTACATCGATTCTACAGAAGGGCTGAAATAAGTAAACTTAAGCGACATGTCCATAGACCAGATCATGTCCGTAATATTATCAGCAAGAATCCTGTAATGGTTTTCGCTTACATCAAGTTCACTCAATGCATCCTGAAGATCTTTGTTTCTCTGTCTGAGTTCATTTGTTCTGTCGGCAACAATTTCCTCAAGATTATTCTTATTATTCTGCAGTTCCAGCTGATACTTTATCTTCTCTTCAATTTCCATTTTGATAAGTTCATTTACCCTGTCAGCTTCTTCTTTGGCTTTGGCAAGAGAATTCCGTTCTTCCAGAAGATTCCGCTGCTCTTTCCCCATGCCTTCTTTATATTTTTCTCTGACAGATTCATAATTATATGTAAATAAAATTATCACTAGAAGTATTGTCACATGCCGCATAATAAAGGGATTAGTATAATTGTATGCAATAAACTGAGGAAACGGATTAAAAAATATCAGCAGGCAGATAGCTGTTAAAACGAAGACCCATATAGCCCCTTCTTTACGGCCTGTTAGAAAAAATACAAACGGAGGGAATGTAAATACAAACATACTGGCAAATCCCTGGGCAAGACCCGTATAAACCCAGTAAATCAACATTACTGCTTCAAAAACAATAAATACTCTGAAAATACTTATTCCCCTTTTCAGATAACGGAGTAAAAAAATGCAAAAAATTATTATGCCTGAAATAATTAAATTTGGAATTCCATATTGGGGCAGGCCATTTCTCATGTGTGAAATTCCGTAAATAATCAGCGGGAAAAAAACAATTAAAAGAAAAACAACAATTAGTTTGCGCCTTCCATTTTCCTCAAGATCAATATCTTCCCTGTCAATAATCTTCAAGAAGAATATTTTTACATCTTGAAATATTTTTTTTATATATCCTAACATAATCATCTTGATTCAACACGCTCTATTTGAGCTACTTATACCATGCATACACACTTTTGTCAAGCTTATATAAATCATAAGACTTTTATAAAAGTCTGCCCATAAACAATTATTGCTTTACTTTTTTTTTAAATTAATGATATATAAACAGTAATTCTAAAATTCCTCATGAGGTTAACGGATGTCAATCGATAAAATTCTGAAATCCATTTCTATCGTACTTCTTGTATTTGCAATTTCCAATGTAGGCCTGATATATCTCAGCTTAAATAAAATGACAGGCGATGGAAGAATAGTCAATTTTGCAGGCATTGTACGCGGAGCCACACAGAGACTTATAAAACTTGAACTTTCAGAAAAGCCTTCAGATGAACTTATAAAAAAACTCGACGGCATTATTAACGGCCTCATGAATGGCGATGAAAAACAGAACCTTGTTCAGATAAGCGATAATGAATTCAACAGCAATATAGCCAATGTAAAAAACGCATGGGAGGAACTAAAGTCATCCATATACGCTTTCAGGAATGATGATTCTGATGACGGATCAAGGAAGGACGAGCTCATAAAAAAAAGCGAGGAGTATTTTGAACTAACCAATAAGGCTGTATTCTCTGCAGAAGATTATTCAAAACTTAATGTTCGCAACACGATCATTCTTCAGGTATTTATTTTTTTAGTAAATATTGCATTAATAATTTTTATTTTTTATGTCAGCAGATTCAAAATTGCCATCCCGCTTAATCTTCTGATCCGGCGGACAAAAGAAATCTCATCAGGGGACGGGGATTTAACTCGGGCAATAGAAATAAAGTCTCAGGACGAGATCGGGCAGCTCGCGCTTCATATAAATAATTTTATATTAAAAACCAAAAATGTCGTAACTGACGTCAAAGATATTTCAAATATGCTTGCATCATCATCAGATGAACTTTCTTCATCTGCGGTACTTTTTTCAGAAAATGCCCAGAGCCAGGCAGCAAGTGAAGAGCAGATTACTGCAACTGTTGAGCAGATGTCTGCAGGCATGGAAAACATTGCCACCGGCTCAATAAAACAGTTCGACAGCCTCAACCTTCTGCTGAAAAAGCTCGAAGATCTTTCAGATATGATTTCAAAAATGGGAAGCATCACAACAATATCAAAAACTGAAACAGACGAAATTACAAAATACGCTAAATTCGGCGAAGAGTCAATGAACAAGATGAGCTCTTCCATGAAAAAAATAAATGAAAGCTCATCGCAGATGACATCAATTGTTGAAATGATCAACGATATTTCAGATCAGATAAACCTGTTATCGCTCAATGCAGCTATTGAATCAGCCAGAGCCGGCGAAGCAGGAAGAGGTTTTGCGGTTGTTGCAGATGAAATTTCCAAACTTGCGGATCAGACAGCCCAGAGCATTAAAGAAATTGATTCACTTATAAAAGTCAACAATGATGAAATCTCAGCCGGACTGAAAAATATAGATGAATCCATTGGAACAATTAAAACTGTAATTTCAGGTGTAAGCTCAATCAATGAGCTTATCGGTCAGATAACCGAGCTTATGGACAAAGAGGATACCGCAAACAGGGAAGTCAACAGTGCTGCAGTAATAGTTAAAAATCTTTCTGAATCAATTAAATCAGCATCAGAAGAACAGAAGACAGCAGCAAGCGAAATTGTGCAATCCGTATCCAACATAAATCAGCTCACCCAGGCAAATGCTTCAGGCTCAGAGGAGATGGCTGCAAATACCGAAGAGATTGCAGGCATGGCCGAAACTCTTAAAACAAAGGTTGATTACTTCAAGGTTTAATTTCCAATATGCCTATGCATGTCATTCCCGCGAAGGCGATGGCCTGCACCCTCGGGTGAATCCATTTTTTTAAAGAATTAATATTTATAGATATAATTATATTCTAATTGTCTCGGGTATCAATGAAACTTTTATCAGCATTAAAATGTGAATCCCCACCTTCGCGGGGATGACATTATAATTTCTCATTTTTCCTTTAAATATTTTTCTATACGGTCAAGGCCTTCTTTAATATTTTCAATTGAATTCGCATATGAAAACCGGAGGAAGCCCTCTCCGCCGCTTCCGAAATCAATTCCCGGAGTAACGCCGACCTTCACGCTTTCAAGAATTTTAAATGCCTCGGAGTAGGAGTTCGAGCAGAATTTCCTTGCATCTGCAAAAACATAAAATGCGCCTGTAGGCTCTGCATGGATCACAAGCCCCATTTTCTTAAGTCTGCTAATCATATATATTCTACGTTCGTTATATATGCTTTTCATTTTCTCAACGTCTTCTCCGGCATGCTTCAGTGCAGAGATACCGGCGATCTGTACAAAATTATTTGCAGAAATCATGAAATTCTGGTGTATCTTATACATTACAGAGCTGAACTTTTCCGGAAATATCAGGTACCCGAGCCTCCAACCTGTCATGCAGTAAAGTTTTGAAAAGCCGTTTATTACAAACGCATTGTCCGTGAACTCAAGTATTGATTTTGCCCTGTCGCCATAAACCAGCCCGTGATAAATTTCATCTGAGATAATATACGGAACATTTAATTCTGCAATTTGAGAAAGCTCACCCCCTGTCATAACTATGCCTGTCGGATTGGAAGGAGAATTTATAAGAACAGCTTTTGTTTTTTCAGAAATCTTTTTCTTTATATCAGCAATTGAATATTTAAATCCGTTCTCAGGCAGTGTATCAACATATACAGGCTTTCCTCCAACAGACTCGATAAAATTCGGATAACAGGCATAATGCGGATTCGGCAGGATCACTTCATCGCCTTCATTGAGCATTGCCATCATCATCAGGATCATTGCAGGCGACGTTCCTGAGCTTACAAGAATTCTATCAGTTGACACAGATACAGAATATTCTTTTTTATAATATTCAGAAATTGCCTCACGCAGTTCAAGCATCCCCATTGCATTCGTGTATTTTGTATTCCCTGACGATATTGCTTCAATTGCTGATTGCTTTATCACCTCAGGTGTCTGGAAATCCGGCTCGCCCACCTCAAGATGAATGACACTTTCCCCTGCTTTTTCAAGCTCATTTGCCCTGGCAAGAATATCCATTACAATAAATGATTTTATATTTTTTGTTTTATCTGAAATCATATTATTTTACTTCAATGAAGTTTCCCTCTAAATCGAAAAAGATGGTTTTGTTTCCGGGAACTTCAGTTTTTTTGCCTGATATCATTATTTCAGCTCCGCGTTTATCCGGTGTTATAGATTTTATTTTTTCCCCGTCATACAGCTTAATATGCGATCCTCCCCTGATAGTAATTTTCTGATTAAAATATGTCAGCGTCCACGGATCGTAGCTGTTATGTGTGCCCAAAGAAATAACTTTCCCGTTTTTATCAAAACAGAAACCGTTTTCAGCTTCACATACAATAGTCTGATTTTCAATTTTGTAATCACCTGGTATAAGCCAGTCAGCGCACTTGACAGTTCCGTCATCATTGAAAAATATGGTGGATTTACTCTGATATTTATACATTATATCTCCGATTTTCAGATCACTGCTGCCGGTAACCCTTGCAACAGCGATTTCGCCTTTTCTGTTAAATGTAACATCCGAAATCGGCAGTTTCGCAGGATCAGTAGCTCCAATTGTTATCTGATTTTCTCCAACCTTGACTGTAACAGGATTTCTTATATTTCCGCTGCGGATAAAATTTTCAGTTTTATTTACGCTTTCAAATAAATCAAGCTTGCTGTCTGCTCTGAATGTATAATCAGTTCCGTTAATTTTAATTTTAAAATCTTCAGCAAGAGTAAAACTCACAGGAATAAGCTTAGAATCAAAAGATATATCAGCGAAATGTTCTGAGACTCCCGCCTTGCATAATAATTCCTTCCCGAAAATTTTAATTTTCTGATTCTTAATAAAATTCATGCCTTTGAGGACATGAGTTATTTTTTTTGTTTTATAATGTTTCCGGTAATAAAAAAATACCCGCGTATCAGCCTTAGCATACAGTTTATTTTCTCCGGATACGACTTCTGCATCCTTTGCAAGAATTGCTGATTCAATATATTTACCGCGTGTATTAATTTTAATTTCACTGCCTTTTTTCAAAGTAAATTCAATACCGGAGGCAGCAACCGTTCTTTCATCATCAAGAATGCCTTCAGCTATATCGTATTTATTCCCCTTAACTGAAACCGGATAAACAATATCACCAAGAGAAAAATCCTCTGCAAATGCAGCAGCCGAAATATTAAAAATAATAATCAGCAGAATCAATATTCTCATTTTAAATCTCCTGAAACAGCATTTCATTAAATCATTACCTGGTAAATTATCTTTATAACAAATGCTTTCTATAAATTGTCAAGAAACTAAAAATCTTGACAAAACAGAATATTTAAAAATTTTAAAGCATGGAGGTGATTGATATGAAAAAAATGATTCTTTTGATATTTTTGATTATGCAGCCTGTTCTGATCTTTGCTTTTGACGGTGACAGCTGGGTCGTTACAGGAGACAGGGTTATACTCAGAAGCAGGCCATCAGCTAAATCTGCAGGCATAATGGAACTCAACTCAGGAAGGTTGGTCCAGGTTGTAAATAAAACTAAAGAAAGAGATAAATTTCTGCCGGGTGATAATTTCGGTTTTTTCTGGTATGAAGCAGTTCTTAAAAATGGGAAGAAAGGTTGGATATACGGGAAATTCCTTTATCAGATGAACGGCGACAGATTTGCAGCAGAAGGAAGCGCATCTGTTTTTTATAATCCATATAAAATAGGCGGTAAATCATATCTGTTCGGGATTGCAGTTGAAGATGCCTACCCTGTTTCAGATGATAAAGGTCTTTCTGGTTCAATCATACATGCCATTCCATTTTTTGCAGAAGAAGGCGGAGATACTGCACTTTTTTTTAAAACAGAAAAAATCCATACATATATGGATGAGGATTTAAAATTTCCGTATTTTTTCAGGCTTACAGACAGCGATTACGGGATGCAGCAGGTAATATCAGTTAAAATTGATGAGAAAAATAAAACGGGTTCAGTCCGGCTGGATATAGATTTCAATACTCAAACCGGAGGAGGAAAATTTTATATTCTCGCAAAATTTACCAGAGGTAATCTGATTATTACTGAATATAAAATACTAAAGGAAACGAAATAGGAAGAAGATTTTATATTAACAATTTAAATCAGATATAATTATATTCCCGGGAAAAATTTAAATTTAAAAAAGTAAAATGATAGATAAGATAATAAGCATTCTTGAAAATCATAAAATCAAGCCTACACCCATGCGGATGCTGGTTCTTGAGCAGATGACAATTCATGGGGATGGTGTCAGCCTGAATGAAATGGAACGCATTCTTATCGATTCTGACAGAATAACTATATATAGAACCCTGCAGACTTTCGTTAAACACGGCATAGTCCATACTATTGACATGGTTAACAGGGGAACTATATACGCTTTATGTTCAGACTCCTGCTCTCCTGAACAGCACGTGGATTACCATCCGCATTTTTACTGTGAATCCTGCAAAAAAGTTGATTGCACCGAGGATTTCCCATATGAATTTGTAAAAACAAAATCTGCAGACAAATATAGAATAAATAAAATTGAGGTTATAATAAAAGGTATCTGCAGTGATTGCCTTGCTAAAAAAAGCTGATTTGCAATTCCATTGCATTTCATTTTCGGTTATAATTATATAAATGGTAATCAACTGTTATTCAGATTATCATAAAAAATTCTAACCAAGGAGTGCCTACATGCAAATCCAAAAAGGTATTTTTACTGTTCTGCTGTTTCTGGGATATTTAATATTATGGTACATCAAACGTAAAGAGCTTCTGAAGTCAGATGGAGTCGATGCCAATGTAATCTATAAAGCAGAAAAGCCAATACAAAAGTATTTCAGTTCTCTTGAGAAAATCATGACAGCATCAATAGCTCTGATAATAGCTGCTCACATTTTATTTTACGGTCAAACTGTTTTAACTGCTCCTATGATTAATTTAAATTACTTTATGATCGATTTATCAGGTTTCATTATAGGATTGTCCGGTCTTATTCTCTGCAGAGTGGCACAGGTCACGATCGGAAAATCATGGAGAGTTGGAATAGACGAGTCTGCAAAGCCCGGGCTTATTACAATCGGGATTTACAATTATATCAGAAATCCTACATATACAGGCCTTTTTATACTTTGTGCCGGAGTCTGGATCATAAACCCTACAGTTCTTTTTTCATTCTGGATTCTTGCATTTTTTCTAATGATGGAATTCCAGGTTAGATGCGAGGAGGAATATCTTGAACGTCAGTATGAAAATCTGTTTCTTGAATATTTCAAAAGAACAAAACGGTATTTGCCCTTCCTGTTTTAAAAACACATCATATGTTTTTCATCAGCACTCCGGAAGCTGTTTTTTCTTTGCAGCTTCCGGCAGTTTTTAAATTCAGCCGGTGTTTCTGTAATCAGCTGTAATACCGGCTATCTATCAATTAAAATCTCAAATAAATAAACGGCATGAAATCTGCAATGGCGATATTATAAAGAAAAACTGTAATAAGAGCTGCAAATCCGCCCTGAAGCAGAGGGCCTGCATCATTGAATACTTTCTTTAATTTATCTTTCAGGCTGATTGGAGACATATGCCAGATATAGAATAAAACAACTGGAATTATAATTGTTAATCCAATATTTGATACACCTGTTGTCATAGTAAAAAGCTGCGATTTCAAAGCAGTAAAATCCGCCCAGGATTTTAGTCTGAATATCATGAATCCAAAAATTAATATCTGAAGAGTAATAAAAATTCTTATAAAGCGGACAAATCCTGTTTTGATTTCACGTTTTAAAAAACCTGATGCTCTTTCAATAACAAGAAAAGTTCCGAAGAATAAGCCAAGTGCAATAAATTTAATTTCTGCACTATACCAAATACCACAGAAAACTGCAGCTGCCATGAGATTGAAATACACCCTTTTTTTACTGCCTCCGAAACTGATATATACATAATCACGGAACCAGGCATTCACAGTAATAAACCATCTGCTGCAGAAATCTGTTATGGATGAAGACTGAAACGGCCTCATAAAATTTTCAGGAAGCTGAAAACCAAGGAGCATTGCACAGCCTACGGCAATATCAGCATAACCGGAGAAAGTACAGTACAGATGCATGCCGTATCCATATAGTCCTGTTAAAATTTCAACTGAGCTGAACAAAGCTGGATTAGCAAAAACTTTATCAACAAAATTAAACGCCAGATAATCTGCGCCAATTTTTTTAATGAGTCCGCATATAATAAGAAATACCCCAAGAGATACCTTTTCAGATGTTACTTCAAAATGGCGGCCGTCTTTCAGGTCCGTTAAAAACTGTCTGGCTCGCACAATGGGGCCTGCTGCAATATTCGGAAAAAAGCTTAAAAACAGCGCAAATTTGAAAAAGCTTGTCTCAGCCCGGATATCCCCTCTCCAGACATCAATGCAATATGAAATAGCTTCAAGTGTATAGAAAGATACAGCAACAGGAAGCGCCATATATAAAACCGGTAAATGGGTGCCGATATAGGTATTGGCGATCTGTGATGTAAAATCAAAATATCTGAATACAAAAAGTGCGCTTACATTTAAAATAACAGATAATGCAAGCAGACGCGTGCCGTTTTCTCCTAGGCTTTTCTGCCAGGTGATAGCAACACCCCAGAAATAATTCAGCATAACTGATACAAAAATAAGCACAAGCGGCCAGACCAAGCCGCCTGCAAAAAAACCGTATGAAGCTGCAAGAAGTATGAATATTTTCAAAGCAGGGATACGCACAATAAAATTTAAAAAAATCAATACAGCAATAAAAAACCAGGCAAATGACGCTGAATCAAAATTTATTATTCTATCTTTTTTCTCCTGCATAAGAGCTAGGTTCTGTTTGGCAATTTTTTCACTGTATTTCTGATAACCTTTATATGTGTCCATTATTTCCTTGTAAAAAATATCCCCCATGTGATCTGCGCCTTTAAGGCTCAGATGAACATAGTCTGTTGTTGCAAGACCCGCATCCAGAAAACGCAGCAGATGACCTTCGCCTCCAGCAGCGGTATACATATCGTAATACCCCAGACCGAGTTCCTTTGCAATCTGGTGAAAGATATCTCTGACTTCCTGCTGCTGTTTAAAAACTTCACGCACACCAATCCGGTTTTTAAGAAGAAACTCCAATGGCGCCACAAGAATAATATCAGCATCGGGATTGTGTTTTTTCATCCGCATTAAAAAATCTTTTGTGTCCCGTATCAGGATGTCTCGATTGTAGTTGTCAAAATTAAGAAGACGCGAGGCTTCATTTCCGCCGAAGTTATACAGAAGAAGATCAGGTCCGTAAGCAACCATACCTTCTTCAAGATGTCTTGGAGGAATCCATCCAAGCCAGGTGATTTCATATCCCGTGCAGACTGATGTGGTATAAGCCACGCCTTTGCCTGATTCAAAATTAATTCCATCTACATAAGGCATCAGGCCTTTTGTTCCGTTTAAATTCATTGAAATGGTTTTTACATCAGGAACATCAAAATGCAATTTACCGGTTTTATCAGCGCCGAGCTCAATCTCTTTAGTCTGCTTTGTTCCGTTATATTCAATATTCACAATATATTTTGCTGTTGCCTCCATGAGTTTCAAAGGCGATCGCAGATATATATCCACTGACTTCCATGGCGCCCCGTTTTCCGGAGCCTTATGCACTGTTGATGACATTGGACTCCTTGGTATGCTTGATGAGCCGATAAACCCGAGTTCAGGTGCTGCATCCGATCTGGTGGGATAGCAGTAGACGTCGCGAAGTATAAATTCGCTGTCAGGCGTCGGGTTTACATGGTCCGTCAGACGAGTGTATTCCGTGTGCCTGGGATTGACGATGCCCCTGCCACCGTCTCCGAAATCTTTCTGAAAATTCCTTTTAAGCCTGCCTGTAAGATTGTCTCTGGCAATCTGGGAGTCTCCGGTATGATAGATGCGGACTGTTCCGCCTTTTTTCTCGAGGTCTGATAATTTTTTGAAAAATTTTTCAAGGTGCTTATAATTATCTCCGGTATAGAGATTATTCTTAACTGCAGTTGATTTTTCAACCGGCTGAACTGTCAGGCTGCCTGCAATTTTTTTTACCTGGAAAGGAATATAATCGTCCCAGGATGGAAGAATTTTACGGCCGAAATAACCAGTGCTTACCGGTTCAAATGCCGCAATGACCAGAAGGCATGTTATCCAGGCGGCAATAAAAAGAAACAATGCATGTTTCTTTTTCCCGGGATTTGTTGTTTCAGTTTGTTTCATATTTTGTTTTTTATATTCCTTTATAATTGAATTACAGCAATTATCTATAAATAATAAAAGATTCAGGAGATAGGGAGATAAAAAAAAGGAGAGATGATGAGATGTTTATTAATTATCTCATTATCTCTTCCATCTCCCTATCCCCTTTTCTTACACCAAAAATGAAGGGATAATTAATAAATTCATCTATCCCAGTTATTAAAATCTGAAATAAATAAATGGAATAACATCAGAAATTGCAATATTATATAAAAATATAGTAACCAGTGATGCGAAACCGCCCTGCAGCAGAGGCCCTGAGTTATGGAATATTTCCTTTAATTTCTCCTTCCACGCAAGCGGAGTCAGGTGCCAGATAAAAAATACAAGCATTGGAATTATAACTGTTGGAGCAATATTTGATACACTAGTTGTCAGGGTTGAAAGTTGTTTAAACATGGCTACAAATTCCCCCCAGGATCTGCTTCGGAATATCGTCCATCCGATTGTCATTATCTGAAATGTAATAATAATTCTCAGCCAGCGAATGGATTTTGATTTGTTCTCTAATTTGGAATAACCTGTTGCGCGTTCAATGCTAAGAAATAGCCCATAATAAAAACCGAATAACACATACTGAATGCCTGCTCCATGCCATATACCGCAAAGAACCATGGTTGCTATGAGATTGAAATAAATCCATCTTTTATTTCCGCCGAGGCTGATATATACATAATCCCTGAACCATGTGCTTAGAGTAATATGCCACCTGCTCCAGAATTCGGTAACGGAGACTGCCTGGAACGGCCTTCTGAAATTTTCAGGAAGCTGAAAGCCGAGGAATATTGCACTGCCTATGGCAAGATCAGAGTATCCGGAAAAATCACAATATATCTGAACCCCGTATCCCCACATTGAAACCAGTACTTCAAGAGAGCTGAATGTATCCGGACTTGCAAATACACGGTCTATAAAATTTACCGCAATATAATCCGCACCCATTTTTTTCATAAGACCGCATAAAACAAGAAAAACACCCAGGGATACCTTTTCTGATGTTACCTGAAAATGGCGGCCGTTCTGAATACCCGGAAGAAACTGACGCGCACGAACAATCGGACCTGCTGCAAGATGAGGAAAGAAACTCAGGAACAGGGCGAATTTAAAAAAGTTTTTCTCAGGTTGTATCTCGCCTCTCCACACGTCAATGCTGTATGACACGGTTTCAAATGTATAAAATGAAATTGCAACGGGCAGCCCCAGATGCAAATAAGGAATTTGAGCTCCGATATAAGTATTGGCGATTCCTGCAGCAAAATCAAAGTATTTAAACATAAACAGAACGCCTAAATTAAGTATTAGAGATAACACCAGAAAAGCAGTACCTCTTTCACCAATACTTCTCTTCCAGGAAATTGCAATACCGCATGAGTAATCAAGTACAGCTGAAACAAAAATAAGAGCAAGAGGCCATAGCATTTCACTAGCATAAAAGAGATATGAAGCCACAAGCAGAAAGAAAACCCGCAGTGCCGGGAATTTGACTATAAGGTTCAATATAAAAAGAACCGCAATAAAAAACCAGGCGAATGAAGCTGAATTGAATTTTATGATCTCATCTTTCTTTTCTTCAATGGCTGCTTTTTCCTGCTTAACAATTTTTTCCCGGTGACCCCGGTATTCCTGGTATGAATTATATATATCATTGTAGACAATATTTCCCATGTATTCAGCACCTTTTTTACTAAGGTGAACATAATCTTTTGTTGCAAGACCAGCTTCAATGAACTTCATCATGTGGCCTTCGCCGCCTGCAGAATTATACCAGTCGTAATAGCACAACCCGAGTTCCTTAGCAAGCTGAACCTGCATATCGCGCACTTCCTGCTGTTCTTTAATGGTAATCAGGCCATTTGGAGTTTTCATCAAACCCTCCATTGACCCTATAAGAATAATATCAGTATTGGGCAGATTTTTTTTCATTCGGGTTAATATATCTTTCATCTCCCTGATCAGTGTTTCCCTGGTGTAATTACTGAAATTGCGTATGCGATAAGCTTCATTTGCTCCGAAATTATACAATACAACATCAGGGCCATAGGCCTGAAAACCTTCTGCAAGATGGTTCTGAGGAATCCATCCAAGCCATGTGATTTCATGACCTGTGCATACTGATGTTGTATAAGCAACGCCCCTGCCTGATTCAAAATTTATACCGTCCACGAAAGGCATTGGACTTTTAGTTCCTTTAAAATTTATGGAGACTGATTTCACTCCCGGCAGGTCAAAATGCACTTTGCCGAATTTATCCTCTTTGAGCTCAATCTCTTTCGTCTGACTTGTGCCGCTATATTCAATATTAACCACATACTTTGCTGGAGATTCCTGCAGTTTCATAGGAGCTCTTACGTACACATCAACAGACTTCCAGGGAGCTACATTCTCCGGAGCCTTGTGTACTGTTGAAGCAGAAGCGTCTCTTGGAACACTGGACTGGGCGGTAAATCCCATATAGTCTTTATTGGTGGAATCAGGATTATTCTGATATGTATAAACATCCCGCAGATAAAAATCATTTTCACTGGTTAAATTTTCATGTCCTGTTAATTTTGAATAAATTGTCTGACGGGTATTTACAATTCCCCTTCCGCCGTCGCCGAAATCACGTTGAAAATTCCGTTTTAATGTTCCGGCAAAATTTTCAGCCATCAGCTGCGAGTCACCTGTATGAAAGATACGGACTGTGCCGCCTTTGCTTTCAAGGTCGGATAATTTCTTGAAGAGATGTTCAATATGCTTGAAGTTTTCACCTGCATAAAGGTTGTTCTTCTTCACTTCGCCTGAAGTCTGCTTTTTCGTTTCCGCTGGTTTTGTTGTCAGCCTGGTAAATGCATTTTTAACAGCATATGGAACATAGTCATCCCATGATGGAAGAATTTTTTTACCGAAAAGCTTTGTGCCTGCTGGCTCAATAGCCGCAATCATAAATAGGCATATTATCCACGAAATAAAAAAAATAAATATAGGGCGTTTCACTTTAATCGAATTGAAATGTTCTGTTATTTTCATATTACTGTTTTATTTATCCTTAATAAAATGTATTATCATCTGATTCACGGAATCTATTTTTATATATTCAATCTGAATTTCAGACTCGCAGATTCATGAAAAACTTTTTCCAGATATAAATACCATTTGCCAGAGTCAAGATAATAATAATATTAGATTCATTAGAGTATATATCACTCTATTCGACCTGACCATGGTTTTATTTGTTTAAATACCGGTGCATAGGAGCAAACCTGTCACTGAAAATTCAAAGACATGCATACGGGTAAAAAATTTTATTTTGCAGTTTATTTGTTATTTCTGTAAAAAGATGACTTCCATTTAAAATATGATATAGCGGATTCAGCAATATCTATAATTGCACAAACATTATAAAAGTTTTCCATCGACTGGAACAGCCATTGACACCTGCAAAACAAACAGGCGCCCCAGCAGGGCGCCCTATATTTTTATAATATTAATTTATTATTAAAAGCCTCTTACTTTTAAATCAGAAACTATATTTACAAAATGAGCAGGTGCATCAAAACCCGGTGTAATTCCGAGAAGCATGTCTACAGCAGCAAGATGGTTTACTCCGGCCCAGAACGAACCTTTAATGACTCCCCTGAAATTACCCCACTTGGCAGATGTAACTGAAACAAGACCGTCATTGTCCCCTTCGTAATTTCTCAGTATAGGCCAGGTAGGAACAAAAATTCCGGCACCCAGAATAGTTTCAATCTTATACGCATAACTCTGATAATATATCCCGGATACATCCGGTGTTTTCGGATTAAAAACTGTAGTCATGTAAGCAGGAGTCAGGTCAAGAAGATTGCTGACTGTATCTGAAGAAGTATCGCTCATGATCAGCTTGAAAAAGCCGTTAAAAACATCTTCAAGAATATTACCCTTTATCATCCCTGCAATAAGTGTTGCGATTGTGCTTCCCCTGTGCGGTCCTGCAATACTTGTATGACTTGCGATTTTTCCACCAAGACCAAGATTGGATATTGCATATCTTGAATAAACGCTTCCATGAGAATGCCCTATAACATTTACTTTAGCTGCCTTTGATATGGCCAGAATTTCAAGAACCTGCTTCTTCCATGCAATTGCCTTATCAACGGTTCCATCCATGGAGTTTACACTTGTAATATATATATCAGCCCCGTTATCTCTTAATTCGGAAGGAATATTATTCCAATATTTCATTATGCCCCATGCAATTTCATATTGAGCTCCCATTCCATGCGCCAGAATTATAGGATACTTTGTATCGCAGCTGTCATTTGTTTTTCCTGCAGCAAAAAGTGCAGAGCTGAATATAAAGGCAAAAATTACCATAAATAATACTTTTTTCATCAGATTCTCCTAGTTATTGTTTATAATAAAGAATTATAAACCAACTTTTATGTCAAATAAAAAACCTGCCGGACGGTTTTTTATTTTCAAAATTACGGTATTATTAATTCCAGGAGATATTTTGTATTATAAAATGCGGTTAAAAAGGAGTTTTTTTAACTGATAATCAATCTTAAACTGCTTATAATATTTCTTTTTTCATTCCAGAAAAGAAAGTCTGTATAATATTTTTTTTCTTAAAGCTACAGTTCCTGTTTGATGTGTTTTTTCCTGAATTTCATATTAAGAACTTCCACAAACAGGGAAAAGAAAACAGCAAAATAAATATATCCTTTAGGAATCTGGTAGTGAAAACCGTCAAGAACAAGCATAAATCCGATAAGGATAAGAAATGCGAGTGCAAGTATTTCCAGAGTCGGATTCTTATGAATAAAATCAGCAACCTTTCCTGAAAAAATCATCATTAAAATTATTGATATGATTACTGCTGTTATCATTACAGGAAGCTGATCAGTTAGACCAATAGCTGTAAGTATGGAATCAAAAGAAAATACTATATCCAGAAGACTTATCTGAATTATAGTATTAATAAAACCGGCAGATTTAATTACTGATTCGCTGCTCCCGGTATGTCCTTCAATTTTCGAATGCATTTCGCTCGTGCTCTTGGCAAGGAGAAACAACCCTCCGGAGATTAGAATTATTTCTCTTATGCTGAAATCAAATTTCAGCATAGAAAACAATGGAGTAGTGAGGTGCTTAACCATCCAGGTAAGAGAGAATAGAAGAATTATTCTGAAAAAAAGCGCCAGCGAAAGCCCGATAATCCGGCCTTTATTTTTTTGAGATTCCTTCATCCTGTTTGTAAGAATTGAAATAAAAATTATATTATCAATACCAAGAACTATCTCAAGAAATGTAAGAGTCAGAAGAGCAATAATCCATTCCATTATTTATACTCCATAATATTTTAATCAATATCTTTATAAAAAATTTTACTTATGATATTTACTCATCTGAAAACTTTATTGAGCTCTGTCATAAACTTATCCGGCTCCTCGAAATTCGGCATGTGAGCTGATTTATCAAACCACACGATTCCCTTCCTGGGAGCTTTTATTATCTGAAAATACTTTTCTGTAAGTTCGAAAGGCACATTATAATCATGAGAGCCTGTAAAAAAATAAACCGGAATTTTAAATTCCGTATCTGTCTTTTCCAGTTTAACATTCTGCATCAGTTCAGGCCACATCTGAGAAATTGATTTGTAACTGCCTAGCAGAAATGTCACCATATCAAAAATGCTGTATTCGCCTTTAAGATCAGCTTTGAAAAGCAGATCATAATTATTCCTGCCATATAAAGCACCTCCGTATTTCATGAGTATATCTCTCTGTTTCATCAGTTTGGAAAGTTTATAATTTGATATTATATAATACTCTTTTATGCTCTCAAGTTTTTTGAGAGCATACGCATCCCCCCTTCTATGGGCTTCATCAAGAGTAAACTTATATGAAAGTCTCTCATTTTCAGAAAGATTAACAACCTGCCCTACACCAATATAGGCACGAAACATTTCCGGATGCTTACGTATTGCATATATTCCGAGAACGCTTCCCCATGAATGGCCTACAAGATATATTTTTCCCTGTTTAAATCTATTGCGCAGATATTCAGCAAGCTCTATCGTATCTGAAACAAACTGATTTGCATTCATTGTATTTTCAGGAATAAATGGAGAATAGCTTTTACCTGAGCCCCGCTGATCCCAGTTGACTACAATAAAATTCTTTTCAAGTGATGCATTATAGTGTTTGATCATCACTGATTCAGGCGAACCGGGCCCGCCGTGAAGGAATAATATAACAGGCTTTGTCTGATCATAACCTCTGATATATATTGTCTGCCTGATTCCGCCGAGAGTTATCTGTTCCATTACAGATATGCTACCTTTAATGTTTTTCCCGTCATCCCCGGTAATCGGCTGAGCTGCTAATGTTTTCCAGTGAATATAAAGCCCGAAGAATACAAGTAAAAGAAGAAGCAATACCCCTCCAATGAAAATGCCAAACCACTTAAAAAAAATTTTCATACACTACTCCGTTTTTTTTCAAAGCTTTTTTATATATTATTTTTAAAAACCTGCAAAATTGAAAATTAAGAATATTACAATTAAATAATAAAGTTTAATCAAAACACACACTTAATATATTCTGAAGATCATTAATATTATATGGTTTGACCAGAATTCCGCAAAAACCATATTCACGGTAATTGGCCATAACCGGGTCATTTGAATATCCGCTCGAAACAATCATTTTTGCTGATGAATCAAATTCTTTCAGAAGAAATGCCGCTTCCTTTCCGCCCATGCCTCCGGGAATAGTGAGATCCATTACAACAAGATTAAATCCGCTGCCGGATATTTTTGCTTTTTTATATTCTTCAATAGCTGCTGCCCCATCTTTGACGCAGGTAACAGTAAACCCGAGATGCTTGAACATCCTTCTCCCTACAGTCAGGATCATATCTTCATCATCCATAAGAAGAATATTAAATCCGGTGAAATCTTTCTGTTTTTTTATATTTGAATCTGCTGACACGTCCTCTTTGATCGCAGGAAGATATATATCAAATGTAGTTCCTGCCCCGATTTCCGAATCAACAAAAATAAAGCCGTTATGTTTTTTAACAACAGAATATGTAACAGCAAGACCAAGCCCGTGCCCTTTATCTTTAGTTGTAAAATACGGCTCAAAAATTTTCAGCATGTTTTTTTTCGGAATCCCGTAGCCTTTATCTATAATTGATATTTTAATATAGTTGCCCGGCGTTACTGCAAGCCTGCTTTTGCTGCCAACTGAAACATTTTTTGCTGATATTACAACTGTTCCGCCTCCCTGCATGGATTCCCGTGCATTCAAGACAAGATTGTGCACTACCTGGCTTATCTGTCCTTCATCTGCCTTTGCGTTCCACAGATCATCCGGAATATCATATTCAGCTTTTACCAATGATCCTCTCAGGACAAATGTTGTTGTATCTTTTAAAAGACTTTGAATGGAAATAGTCCTGATTATCGGCTCTCCTCCTCTTGAAAAAGTAAGAAGCTGCTGAGTAAGATCCTTTGTTCTAATACTGACTTTTTCAGCCTCCATCAGAATTTCAAAATTTTTATCTTCAGGCTTTGAGTTGATTAGCGCAAGAGATATATTTCCGATTATAGACGTAAGAAGATTATTGAAATCATGGGCAATCCCGCCAGCTATGATTCCGAGAGATTCAAGTTTAGATGCCTTCAGCATCTCCTCTTCCATTAATAATTTTTCTGTAATATCACGGAATATTATTACAATCCCGAAAATAATATTACTCTTGTTCCTGAGAGGCGCAAAAACAGGAGCTATAATCTTTTTTTCTCCGGATTTTGTGACAAAAACCGCTTTTCCTCCATAATCAACAGCTTCTCCTGTTTCCTTTATCCTGAAAACTGAAGAAATCCCCGTGTTATCAGTCTGCTCATTTATAAATGGAAAAATTTCAGAGATGGATTTTCCAGGAGCTTCTTCCATTTGATAACCTGTAATCTCTGCTGCAGCTCTGTTCATGAACTCAACCCTGCCGTCGACATCCGTAGTGATAACACCTTCGCCGAGAGACCTGAGCGTCGTATCCATCTTTTCCTTTTCTTCGTAGAGCTGCTTATTTGAAGTAAAAACTTCTTTATGGGACTTTTCCAGCTCTTTATTTACTTCCGCTAGATTTTTATTCTGAAGCTGAATTTCCTTATATTGTGTCAGTATTGTCTCTTTAGATCTTTTACTTTCAGAGATATCAGTCAATATGAGAAGAAGAAAGTTTTTATCTGCAAGTTCCATTTTCTGAATTCTCATAACAACAGGGACTATCATTGAATTTTTTTTAACAACAGTACATTCTATATCCGGTTTTTCACCCTGCATAACCAGAGCGATATTTTTCTCCATAATATCCTTAAATGAAAAATCACGGTTAAGGTCATCAATGGCGAGTTTCGTAAATTCATTATAAGTATATCCGAAAAGTTCAACACTGGAAATGTTCACATCAATAATACTGCCGTCAGTATTGCAGATTATTATTGCATATGGTGTGGCATCTGAAAGCGCCTGGAGCCTGCTTCTGCTTTCGTATAGTTCCATATTTTTTTTCTGGAGATCCTCATTTGTTCTTTTAATCCCTTCAGAGTAAGCATTGATCTGTTCAAGCATTGCATTGAATCTCCCTGAAAAAAAACCAATCTCATCTCTGCTTTTTATTTCCGCTCTGACAGAAACATTCCCCTGCCCGTATTCATCCAGAACCCTTACGAGATTTGCAATAGGATTGATGATAGCGCGGGTATTAATAAGATTTAATACCAGGCCGATAATAAATGCTAAAATGCAGAATATAAGGAAAAAAGTTTTTATAAGTCCGATTCTTTCCCTTGAGTTTTCCCAGGCTTGATACATAAGCTCAGTTTCGATTTTATCAACCTGCATTATCCGTGTCATGAATTTCAGGTTAAGCATTGTAAATTCGCTGTCTTTTACTGAGGAGTTTAAAACTGACTGGATTTTATCATTATAGCGCTCAAACGATTTTTTTAATGTGATAAATATTACTTCCTCTTCATCACTAAGAGTCTGTGAAAAAATCTGCTGAATAAAGATTTTAATAAATCGTATTTCATCATTGATGTTGATTCTTATGGCATTTTTTTCATCGTTATCATTTTCCCTGCAGTAGTGGTCTATCAGGTTTGAGATATTGTTTCCTTTAATAATAATATCCTTAACCAGCGACCGGGCATTTGCTTTTTCCATGAGCTGGCTGTTGACCATATCTTCAATAATACCGAGGTTATAAAAAGTTAAAGTACTGAAAGCGATCAATATTGCAATTATGAAAAAAAAACTTCCTATAATTTTTTTCCCGATTGTAGATTTAAATGAAAATTCCATAAAAATTTAATCCTCAGCCGATAGAAAATCTGTAATTATCTGCCATTTGCCGTTTATCACCCTGCCTAATTTTATTTTTTTATATCCGATATGTTCTATTTTTGAAAAGGAAAACGGTGCTGTAATATCGCCTGTATTGAAATTATTGATGCTCTCTATACCCCTGATTATGCCTTCATGAGATAAATCATCACCCGCTCTGCGTACACCTTCCAGCATAACCATGGCAAGAACCCACCCGTTGATATATCGTATGGGCGGATTGAAACCTGCAGGATTTTTCTTGATATTATATTCCAGTATTTCCTTAATACCCGGAATACTGGGATCAAATAAAAAAGGGAACACGCCCATATAACCTTCTGCGTCTTTACCGGCGAACGCCACTACTTTATCATCAGTACACCAGATAAGCCCGATAAACCTTGTTTTCAGATTATTTTTTTTTGCTTCTTTCAGTATTACAGATGCAGACCAGGCAGTTTCATTAACTATGGCATAATCAGGATTTTTTTCCTTCATGCGGGTAATCTGATCACCCGCCTCCCTGGCATCGAGAAAAACTATTTCTTCAGATACAATTTCAATCCCCATTTTTTCAGCAAACATACGCGCATCGGGAACAGGTGATTTGCCGAATTCCGTATCATTGTACAGCAGGGCTACTTTAGGCTTACGGCTCTTATCCTTCCAATCGCTCAGTATATATTTAAATATTATTTTCACCTGGTCGGAATATGTCGGAGACATCAGATAGTTATAAGGCGCAGCTTTAACATCGGCAAGATTTTTTGACAATGATACTCCCGTAAATGGAATTTTATCTTTTTTTATTTTCGGAAGCAGCGCTGTTGTGCCTCCTGTGCTCCAGCCTATAATTAAATGGGCATTATCTTCATTAATAAGCTTGTCATAAGCAGCCAGATCCCTGGTTGCCATATATGCTGTATCATATTCAATCAGCCTGACTTTACGGCCGTTAATTCCCCCTTTTAAATTTATATAATCAATATAGCTTCTTATCCCTTCTGCAAATTTCGTACCTGTTTCAGCAGTCTGACCGGTTATATCGAATAAACCGCCGACAATAATTTCATTTGATGTTTTTTTACAGGAAGTGATAAAAAAAAATGATATAACAATTATAAATGACAGCAGAACATTATTTTTTTTCATAGATTCCACCTTTAATTATAATTTATAAAATAAAAAATCAATTTCAAATACATTCTGCACATTATACCAACTTCTTGAGCAGAAAGCTAAAAGTTTCATACCACATCCATGCAGATGATGCACACATCGTCATCAAAGTCTTCAGAACCCCGGTAAACGATAAGATCTTCAACCAGAGTCTTTACAAATCTGTTTGACGGCAAAGACGAGTTGAGTTTCAGCAGTTGGTACAGTCGGGCTGACTCAAAGTCCACTAATGCTCCAGAGCGTGTCTGCTGGTCGGCAATACTCACAGCTTCAGTGAGACCATCTGTATACAGCAGCATTTTATCGCCCGGACTGAGAACTATGGTATCATTGCTGAAATACCGGTTTTTAGCGGCCAGCTTTTCTTTATTGAATATAGCCAACGGCAACATGTGCCGTGTTGACAATACACTTTCCACGCCTCCCTGACGGATAATAAATGGAGGATTATGACCGCAGTTGCAGTATGTGAAACAGCGGGTTTCCAGATCCATAATTCCGTAAAATGCTGTTACAAAGTTTCCAGCTGTCTGATTGAAAAGTATGCGGTTAAGATATTCCATGAGAACCGACGGGTCTAAGCTCTGGGAGCCTGTCTGCAATAGCGCACTTTTTATCATGGAGGTTATAAACGCGGCAGGCACCCCGTGACCGGAAACATCGCTTATGAAGATTCCGATATACCTGCTGTCACTGAAACTTATAAAATCATAAAAATCCCCCCCAACCTGATCCATGGGACGGTAGTAAAAAGAAATATCAGGAGATGGGCTATGTGAAGGGATAAACTGTTTCTGAATGCGTTTTGCCATCATAAGCTCATTTTCTATAATTTCACTGCGCGCTTCGAGCAGCTTCTTCTTCTGGTTCAGTTCAGATGTTCTATCTTCTATCTTCTTATCAAGATCGCGGTTCAGCTGCTGAAGGTCTGCTGTTGTATTCTGGAGCGCAAGATACATGCGTGCCTGTTCCCATGCCAGTATAAAGAAGATACTTATTACCAGAAATAGATATCCGTATGAGCTGAGCCAGGCGTAGGGCATCAGCTGGTATCTCAGGTAAACAAGATCGTGAATACTGGCTGCAAATACCATCAGGTGTCCCGCAAGCAGAAATAATGCATCTTTATTTTTGCGGGCATAAGAGATTGAAAGAACCACAATACTGAAAATGATCAGTGGAGCTATTATCAGAATCATGGTCAGAGAAAAAACTTTTTCTACACCGGTCTTTGTATCAGGAAAAAGCGTAACCAGAGCCATTACTGGAGCAGGCAGAACTGTGATAAGCCGAACCGCCAGATTGCTGCTTAGAATACCTGTAAACCGGATTGTAAGCTGCGTTAAAAACATGATCACCAGTGGAAAGGCAGCCTTGGATATCTTTTCAATTAACAGCTCATCTGTTGAGTTATGTGAAAATAAAAAATTGATCCTGGAGAGTGAAAAGAACAAACAGACCATAGCAAAATAAAGAAGGCGTATATCACGGTCCTCGCGAGTGAGAAAATAAAAAAGAAAAAATATAAAAAGAAACAGCGATACAAATGATGATCCCTTGATGAACTGGGTATAAAACATTTCCTTCCAGAAAGCTCTAACGGAATTCAACCTGTAAGTGGAAACATACACCTGCTGAAAAGGGAAAATCTCATACCCTGTAAAGACTTCTACAGCAATTCGATTGGCTGAACTTCCAAAATGAAGAATGTGCCGTGACAGATATACATCCGAAGGAGACATGATTGCAGTATCATATGTAGAAGTGTGAGTGCCTCTGCGGTGCAATGCGATGCCGTTAAGATAGACAATATACGGGTATTTGGTAGGACCGATGTAAAGTGAAAGAGGCGTATTTCGGAGCTGTTCATCTACCAGGAATTCACCAATGAATGTATACATCCGGTTTTTAAGTTCTTTCTCGCGCGGCAGCTGGCGGTAGTCATAAAGCCTGAACCCTGCTTCTGCAATATTGCTGTCTATGTATCGCCCTTCTTCCAGAGCGCTCTCCAGAATGTATAAATCCGGAGACAGTTCCAGACGGGTTGGAGTAAGCACCGGCAGCTCAGTTGCCAGCAACAGACCGGAATGAGACAATAATATGATAAGTCCGGACAAAACAACCAGATGGAGTGCTTTGCATCTGAGGATATTTTTTATCAAGATAGTTTCCAATTATTTACAACAGGATTCAGAATGAATTGAAATGGACGTTTCTTCATAAAACACCTCAAGGTCTATATTTTCTCCAGCAGCATTACAGAAAAAATAAAATCAATACCAGTATTTTTTGAAAAGATTATATCTTCATTTTATGAAACTTTATAAATAAAAGTAAAAAGTAATTAATACTTTTCTGTTGCGTAAGAGTCCTATTATAGCATAATTGAAAATAAAAAGCAACAATAATTCCTACCTTTCAGCAGAAGGCAGGAGATGCTAATTAATTTTTGAAGGAATGAACTAAATAAAAAAATATTTCAGGGAGCATTTATTTCATACTCCCTGAAATTACATCATATTTATCCATATTAAAATAAGTGGTTTTATCATTATTCTATCATGGCACCATAAACAATTTTAATAATCGATTGAATTATTTCTCCAGCTTATATTTGCCTATTCTGTCATTATGAAGGCTCCCTAGATAAAGATATCCTTCATACTCCCTCACACCGGTAATCTCTTTAAGATGCTTTCCTGCAGGTTCCTGAAGACTCTTAATAATTTCTCCTTTTTCATTTAAAGCAAGAACAAATCCGTAAGGTTCGGGTTTAGGCCAGAGAAATACAGGCAGTCTCGAAAAAATTTTTTTTAGAAAAGGACTTGGATGCATCATATCAACCTGATCATTTCGTACTGTAAAAAGCGCGAGCCAGAATGTGCCTTTTCTGTTTGAGGTTATATTATCCGGAAAGCCGGGAAGATTATCAATAAAGATATCGGAAGTTCCCGCTTTCGGGCCTTTCAGCCAGTAACGTGTAATCCTGTACCTGTAGGTCTCATTAACAAGAACGAAATCCTCTTTCTGCGACAAGGCTACGCCGTTTGAGAAATAAAGATCGCGGAGAAGAACAACTGTTGTTTTTGTTTTCGGATCGTAACGCAAGAAACGGCCGTTCGGCTTTGATTCCAGAAGATCATACAAATATTCTTTCTGAATGTATTTAAAACTTGCATCTGTGAAATATATCATTCCGTCAGATGCTATATCAAGATGATCTGTAAACATAAATGGAATATTCTCCGCTCCTGTTGAAAGAATGGTAATTTTCCGTGCAGCATCAATAGAGAGGAGTCCTTTATAAGCATCAGCTACAATAAGATTTCCGAGAGAATCAATAGCTAGACCAAGAGGGCGTCCTCCTGTTTCAGCAAAAGTTTCAATATTCCCGTCTTTTAATACGCGAAGAATTTTCCCCTCCTGCGTCCCGCCGTATATTCTTCCCTCCCTGTCTATTACAACATCTTCAGGGCCGTTGATTCTGCCCTTTGCAATAAGTTCAGCTTTTAACAGCTCTCTGTTTTTAGCAAGAACTCCTGACATATCAGGCTTCTTTGCCGGCGAGTAAGCAACAGGGTCTATTTTAGTCGGCCAGAAAAGAAGATATCCGATAAACGCTGCAGTAATCACAAGTAAGGTTATGACAATTTTTTTCATCATCCGTCTCCTATATAATATTGAATTGTGTTGTTTGCTGAATAAAAACACAATTATAAAAAAAATTAATCCTTCATATTCATCAGGAACTGGGCTTTATCGCCGAGCATATAATTAGGAAGCTTCCCATCCCATTTTTCAATCCATTTAAGCTGGATTACATCTTTTGTTACAGTCTGAGAAAGCAGTCTCTGCTCCTGCGCCCTGGCTTCTGCTTCAAGAATTGTTTTCTTTTTATATTCCTCCGCCTGCTGCCTCTGGTACTGGGCTGTTTTAATTTTCTGCTCTTCAATCTGTTTCTGTTCTACTACATGATTAAATTCCTTGCTGAAAGATATATTCGTTAAATTAACAGATTCGAGAATAATATTATAAAAGCCGAATCTTTCTTTCAGAAGAATCTCTATATCTTTCTTGAGCTGCTCTCTTTCTACAATAATATTTTCCACTGCAAGCTTGGCAGTAGATGCCTTAACAGCTTCATTGACAGTTGGAAGTATTACCACATTATAATAATCCTTTCCGACATTTACAAACAGCTTATTAACGTCTTTAGGATTAAGGTGATAGTTCACAACAACCTCAACATCAACCTTCTGCAGATCCTTAGATGCTGACTCAGCATGAACTGTCTGCTTTTGGGTTCTAATATCAAAATCATAAACAGCTTCAACCCATGGTACTTTAAAATACATGCCCTGAGAATATGATTGGGTATTGCCGTTAAATGAATTAAACACAACGCCGACTTCACCTGCATCTACAGAAAAATACGATTTACAGCCGCTCATTAATATAAAAACAGAAATGCCGCCTAATCCCAGGACTTTTATTATTGAAATTTTTCCTTCCATAACATCATTAAGAAATTGTTTGATACTAATCATCAGCTTTTTCTCCTTTATTCATTGATATTTTTTTTAAAAAGGAATTTATCATAATTCCTAAAAACATAATTAATTTAATAATGTAAATTTTAAAAAGCACCGGATGTTTATCAGACATGCTGAGACATATCTGAAATAAAATCAAGTTCGATATTTTATAGATTGAATTTCTTTCAGAAAGCAATTCAATCTATAAATAAAAAAGCCCTCTTCTGATTGTACATAAAGAGGGCTTACATAGAGAGTATTAAATTTAATAAAAACTATTGCTATTCGTTTCCGCTAGAGTCAAGTTTAATGAGATAGAGATCATTTCCATATGTCAGATTCGTGTATGTGTATCCAAGTACGCAGAATCCGCCGTCATTCGTAAGGTTCACGCTCTGGGCTAGATTGTTATCAGCATCGCCGAAAGTATGCGACCAGATCTGCGTTCCATACGAGTCTATCTTAACGACCCAGGCATCAGCTTTAATATTGTCGCTGTTGTTTCCGTAAGATCTGGTCTCTCCTGCAAATATGAACGAACCATCTGTGAGCTGTTTGATCGAATTTGCCCTGTCAAATCTTGTGCCGCCGAATTCTTTATTCCAGATTTCATTCCCTGCCGCATCGAGCTTCACAATCATTGCATGTCCTTTTCCGCCATTCATTGTCCAGTCGTCTGTTGTGTAGCCGGCAATTACGCAGCCGCCGTCACTCGTGCTGATAACTGATGCGGCAAAATCATCCCTGTTTCCGCCGATGGTTTTCTGCCATACAACTTCGCCGTTTGCATTGACTTTAACAACAGCCATATCAGCAGAACCATCAACACCTGCTGTCACTAATGTATTTCCTGCCAGGATGAAGCCGCCATCAGTACAGACCGCAACAGAATTTGCCGCGCCATAACCATATGTTTTCGCCCAGATGACATTACCGTTTGCATCCAGCCGGTAAGCCCTCATACCCATTTCATCGAAAGTGTGGGTATATCCTGCCACAATGTATCCGCCGTCGCCAAGCTGATGAACTTCATTAGCTCCATCCCGCTGAGGTCCTCCATACGTTTTTGCCCACTGCTGTATGCCGCTCGCGTCAAGTTTCATCACCCAGAAATCACAACGATTGCCGTTTTCATCTGCAGTTCCGTAGGATTCGGTTTCTCCTGCCACGATGTAGCCTCCATCCTTTGTCTGCTCGATAGATCGGGCCCAGTCATAACCTGCTCCGCCATAGGTTTTCGACCATAGGATCGAACCTGATGTATTAATTTTTGCTATATAAAAATCCATAGAATTGTTTTTTGTACCGGTTGCTCCTGCAACAATGTAATTGCCGTCAGATGTCTGCTGCACGGAGTGGCCGTACTGATCGTAGGATATATTCAGTTCTTTTTCTCCATTGTAGTCACATGCAGTCATGGACAAAGCTGCAACAAGAGAAACAAAAACCAGAAATAGTTTATTATTCATTAAAAACTCCATTATTTATTATTAAGATGCGTGCAATAAATCCGCATGACTGTTTTATGGCAAATATGTTTTTTTTAATTGTTAAAAAAATATGAAACCGTCCGGATGGACGATGTATACAGCAGGTGTGAAAATAAAAAGTAATAAAAAAATTTAAAAATAATACAAAATCTGATTAATAAAAATTAATAAATCAGAATTAATTTCATCCAATTATCTGGTGTGATTTTATTTTTAAAAATAAATTTCCAAATGATCCGATGCCGTCAAATTCGGCGCTGCAATATTATCTGCCTATGGTCTTGAATGTTCCATTCAGAATTTCAGGTTCAGGTTTAAGAAACTCGAGTTTGTACCTGTTATACAACAGATTCAAAGCATCTGCAAGCTGCTGCGGCTGCATCCCTGCTGTCATGGCAAAAGGTCCCATAAAGGCGTTCATTCCGTACTTAACGCCATCGTCAATATCCTGAATCGACTTTGCCAATCCTTCCTTCCATACTTTAACGGCCTCGTTGATCTGAACAGCAAGCAGGTGAACAGGAGTAATATCTTCAGATGTTCTGGATATGTCGATTACAGCTTTACCGTCCTTCCATTCATAAATACCTTTTCCGGATTTCATGCCAAGTTCCTTTTTTGCTACTTTATCTGTCAGATATTTTCCGGGCTTATATTGAGGCGAAATGGTTTTGGAGTAATAATCAAGAGTGTGGCAGAACACATCAAGCCCGACAAAATCTGCGATCTCAAAGGGAGCCATTTTTGCGCCTAACTTTTTCATTGTTGCATCCAGCTCCTGCGGTTTGGTTTTGCCTTCATCAAGAATAGCTGACAGGAGAGCCTGATTGGGAGCGTTTATACGGTTTACGATGAAACCAGGACTGTCTTTCAGAACTTTTACAGGAATCTTGCCGATCTTTTTTGAAATTTCGCACATGAGATCAGCTGTCTCATCGCTGGTTTTTTCCCCATATATAACTTCAGCAAGTTTCATCCGGTTTACAGGGTTAAAAAAATGCAGCCCAACGAAACGCTCCGGAATATTAACAGTAGCGCTTATTTCAGATATACTCATGGTTGAGGTATTTGTCGCCAGAATAGCATCTGCAGGGCAGGCATCAGAAACTTCTTTGAATACCTTTTTTTTAAGATCCATAATCTCCGGCACTGCTTCTATGACAACCTGGGCATCTGCAACAGCAGTACTTATATCCAGAGTTGTTGTCAGATGAGACATCGCGCTGCCCATCTCATCAACAGTCATTTTGTCATTTTTAACAAGAAAATCAAAACTCTCCTTTATTTTTGCAACGCCATTATCCAGGAATTCTTTACTGACATCTCTCATAACAACTGTAAAACCTGCCTGAATGCATACCTGGGCAATACCGTGTCCCATAGCACCTGATCCGAGAACTGCAATTTTTTTTACATCATTGATATTCATATCAGTGCTCCTTATGTCCTATATTTTCAGAAAACTGTGATATAAAATCAAAAAGTTTTTCACAGCACACTGTTTTAAATAAAGATAACTTTCTTCTCTCTCAGGAGGGATCATTACCGCTTGATGCTTGATTGTCAAAAAATACCTCAGATCTATCGAAATAATTCATTTGCATTTCTTTTTGAAAAGAAGTACTGCTTTTCCACACTGTAGCAAGAACAGTAAAGCTGATAAGAGCTGCGAAAAAGCACCACACCGATGTCGCTGCTTCATGTTTGAAAATTTCCGTGATGATCAGTGATATGGTCAGCATGGCTCCGATCATCCTGGCATAAATTATACTGGAAAAAAAGAAAGGTATTACAGTCGGTATTACATAGACCAGGGTTGAAAGAATTCCCCTGATGAATGATTGTTCACCGAAATCATAAGCAATGCTGCACGAGACGACATACACCTTAAGCTTGTCATTGATAAAGGAATATACAGCTATAACTGCAAGTAAAATTCCAAGAAGGCCGAACCCTGTAAAAATCCTGCGTTTTTTTACATCCGTTTCTGCCAGCCGCAGTGCAGCTGAAACCCATAATGGTGCAATGATCCCAGGGAATATTAAGAAGCTGTAAATGGCTATAGTATGCAGCAGGGTATAGGATGTTTTATCCATAGTAAGCCACACGATGCCTTCTGCTGCCTGCTGGATTGCAAATAAAAGAGGCATGAATGAAAATATTCTCAGGCGGCGCTGTTTATTCAAGGTAATAGCTGCAGTGCCGATGACTGCCAGTGTTCCTGATGCTGTAAAACTGGCTGTTGCTGAAAAACACATAACCAACCTCCATTAAATCGAAAATATGAATTGACGAAACGACATTATAAAAGTATGATTTTGAAAAATCATTTTCAACCGCCAGATAAATTGTCAAGAATTTTTACTTACTATGATAAAATTAGCGGCAGCGATTATTAAAAAAGATAGATTCTTCAAACTTTAAATAAAATAAATGATTGAATAAGCTGTATAAAAAGGATTTAAACTGACTTTAATTTTTTCCTGATTAATGTTCAGAATAAGAATAAAATATCTGATTATTTATGATGATTTTGAAATGAATTAAAAAATAATCAAAGGAAGGTTCACAATAAAATGAAAAATTATCCCAATATAAAAAAGCAACTAAAAAAGCTATCTGCTGGAGACAGGAAAAAATTCGGCATCCCGATTTCAAACAATGATATTGATATGCTTCCGGAAACAGTAATTAATTCAATAATTACAAATATGGAAAATAATGACAGTCCGGGCTTTAAAGGAGCAGGAGGTGAATTCAGCGGCGGCGGTTCTTCCGGAAACTGGGATTCAGAAAGTACCGATTCCGGCACAGACTCTTCTTCAAGTTCAGATTCCGGCAGTTCCGGCAGCAGTAGCGATTAACATTTATTTTATTGAGACTAAAAAATCAATCCCTGAAATCCTCAACATATCCGGATTCTTTTCCTTCCCAGTTTGCTGATTTTTCAATGGGAGTAAATGGAGTGACGTAAACTTTTGAATCATGGAATATATTTTTCTTGTGAAATTTTTCATTATACTTGAAAATATTAACATCATGGGGGTTCATTAAGCTGCTGTTTGCATCGTACCATTCAAACTGGATTATATTGTTTTTTTCATCGTAAATATATCTGGTTTTTTCAAGAATTGATGGCAGATCATTTTCATAATAAACTGCACCGTATTTAACATAATCAGTTAAGTACCAGTCTTTGTTATATCTGTAAACGATGCTTTCGCTCTGAAGAAGCTTTCTGTGCGTGCTGTCCTGCCCGTAATTCACCTCTTCAAGTATATTATTGGTACGCAGGTCATACCTTGCAGTATATTTAGTAAATGGAATTTTTACATCCTGATCGGAAAAAAATTCTTCCATTGCAACCAGGTTCCCATTTTTATCGTACTGGTATTTGAACCATTTTGAAGGCTGACCATCTTCGGTTAAATGGATTTTTTCTATTAGCATTCTGCCGTTATATTTATATGAAATTTTATCCTCGAGAAGCATTCGCTCTTTTTCAATTCCGCTGTAAGTTTCAGAATATATCCTGTTGTTGAGTGCATCATATTTATAGTAACTTGTCAGCCTGCTGACCGGTGCCTGCACTTTCTCATCTATCTCTTCAATAATATTATTTTTATTGTCAAGCTTTAAGAAAATCTGCGAATCCACCGCTCCGGATGTATCAAAATAGTACTCTTCATATTTTTTATTTCCAGGTAAATATTTGGCCCTGTAATAAGGGATATATTTACCATCAAGCTTTGTCAGATATTCTACAAGGTTGTTGTTTAAATCGAAGGTGAATTTTGCATTCGCAGACTGGCTTGTTTCTTTTTGCGAAAGGTTACCTCTTGCATCGTATTTATAATACCCCTTGAAAATAATCTGTCCGTTATTGTTATATCCGGTTGATTCAACAATCTGGTCATTGTCATTGTATATATATTCCGTTATAAAAGTCATTGTGGTGAATTCAAAATTATTGTCCCAGCTGAAATAGTGCGCTGCAGTCAATCTTCCCCTGTCATCGAAAAAAGATTTTTTATAAAGAATGAATGCCTCTACCCGCTCCTTGTTTACATAAATATTCTTTCTGTAATAATGCTCGAGGGTTTTTACTTTGGTTTTTGGATAAAATTCTATATTTAAAACCTGGTTTTTTCTTGGAGCAATAGTTTTGAGCTGCCCGAGTTTTCTGTAGCTGAAATTCACATTATCAAAAAGGTCATAAATAATATAAGATGAAGAATCATCATTGCTGATTACATCTGTGATAATAGTTTTAGGCCTGGCCATCAGGGTCTGCGGATTGTAAAATCCTGTTAAAATGCAGATTACAATTATTATTCGCAGATATTTCATAAGTTCCTCCGGCTGAATTAAAAATATATCTTACTGAAATCAGTTTTTGCCGCATGTTACCGGGCGCTGGCTGCATTTTTTATTACATAACATATTATCAAAATCAATAAAAAATTTTAACTTTTCAATAACAGCTCATTTTCTTTATAAACTCTTTTTCTGATAATCTGAATTGCTTATATTCCGGAATATAAAAAGTATCAGATCCGCAATTTCATTAATCTGTTCTATCATTCCATCATTAAGCCACTTATCCACAACATTTATGCAGCCTGTCATTAAAAATATCTGTATATATTCTATTTCACGGGCGTGTGTTTTATCCGGGATTTCTATCAGTGCAAGTTCCCTGACCAGTTTTATTATTTTTTTTCTGAATGAAGATTCTCTTTTTTCATTAAGCAGTATCTGAAACAGCTCATGATTCTGGGCTACATATTCTAAAAGAATGCTCAACGATTTATGGGGAGTATCTGATTTTAATGTTTTTTTTAATAAATATTCATTAATATCTTTGATTGTATCTTTCTCAATCTGGAAGAGCAGATCGTACGGGTTTTTGTAATAAGTGTAAAATGTACTCCTGTTCACATCAGCAATTTCACATAGTTTCTTAATCGAAATTTTTGATACGTGATTTGTTTTCAACAATTTAATCATTGTTTCTCTTAATACATGTTTTGTGTATTTGACCCTGCGGTCAATTTTCGTTTTTGCCATGTCAATCCGCCGCTTATAAATTATTTTAAATTAAAAACCAACAATTATATACATCCTGTTGGATAACCATCAGGATAACCAACAAATGTGCTTGTTTATCAACACTATGTATAATATAATAATAGTAAGTTGAAAAAACAACTACAGCATATATTTTTTTTATTCTGTTTCATATACTAAAAAGGATTATTTATGAATACAGCAACGTTTTCAATTAAACGGCCTATTTTCATTACAAGCATCGTTATACTGATTTCTGTGGTTGGTTATATATCAATGAGCAGTTTAAAAGTAGATTTATTTCCCAGTTTCAGTTATCCTGTAATAGCTACTACAGTGATTTATCCAGGAACATCTTCCGGAGAAATTGAAAATCTTATTACAAAACCGATAGAAGACGAATTGGCCACAATCAATGGTCTCAAAAGAATAACATCATATTCACAGGAAGGAGCTGCAACTATTGTAACAGAATTTCATATTGACACTGACCTGAAAGATTCATACCAGCAGGTAAAGGATAAGGTAGCGGCTGTAAGATATAAACTTCCTGAAGATATAAAAGAACCTGTTTTCAGCAGATTCGATCCTTCCAACTCAACCATCTTACGATTTGCCTTAAATGGAGAACTTAATCCGACAGATTTGTATGATATTGCAAGTGAAGATATTAAATCAACACTTGAACAGATCGAGAATGTCGGTTCGGTTAAGATACTTGGCGGCACCAGAAGAGAGATTCAGGTTGAAATTGACAGAGAAAAACTATATAACCATTCCTTATCAGCACTCACAGTAGCCAATCAGCTGAAAAGCACCGGGGCAAATATGCCTATAGGAAAATACGAACAGGGATCTAAAGAAATTGCCTATAGGTCTATCGGAGAATTCAACAAGCTTGATCAGATCAATGACGCTATTATCAATTTTAGCGGAGATATGGATAATTCAATTACGCTTCGTTCAATCTCGGATGTCAGGGATGGTGCAGAAGACTTCATGACAAAGGCTTATCTTTATTATCCGGAGGAATCGAGAAAATTAAATCAGAATCCTGAATCAAAACCTGCTCTTTTCCTTGATGTTTTTAAACAATCCGGAGCCAACACTGTTGAAGTCGTGGACAATATTCTAAAAAGAATAGACACCATAAATGCTGAATTAAAAGAAAAGCCGGGAAGCCCGAAACTTATTTTAATTTACGACGGAGCAAGAACAATAAGGGCTAATGTTGCAGATGTCAGGGATACTATTATTATTGGAATATTACTCGCCGTTATTGTCGTATATGTCTTTCTTGGAAATATCAGATCCACACTAATCACCGGAATAGCAATACCCAACAGCATCATGGGCGCATTTATATTTATGGCAATAATGGGATTTTCCATGAATATTCTGACACTCATGGCGCTTTCAGTTACTGTCGGTCTTCTTGTTGACGACGCTATTGTCGTCAGGGAAAATATATTCAGAAAACTTGAGAAGAGAATGCACCCGTTTGATGCAGCTGAAATGGGAACAACCGAGGTTACACTTGCTGTTATTGCAACAACACTTGCAGTTATTGCAGTCTTTCTTCCAATCGGGTTCCTACAGGGAGTGGTTGGAAGAATTTTAAAAGAGTTCGGCATTACTGTTGTTTTCGCAATGATAGTCAGCTTATTTGATGCTTTAACTGTTGCTCCTTTTTTAAGCGCTTATTTTGCAGTTGAACCTAAAAAAGCAGATAACCCCATTGTCCGGGGTTTTGATAAATTCCAGACCTGGCTTGAGGAAAAATACGGCAGGATTATGAAGTATTCCCTTGCCAACCCATTTAAAATTCTATTAATTACCGGAACAGTATTTATTCTCAGCATTGGGACTTTAGCTTTTGTACCCAGGACATTTATGCCGAATACGGATGTGAGCGAATTACTTGTGAACATTGAAATGCCTCCCGGAACAAGCCTGAATGGAACCTATAAAGTTTTAAAAGATATTGAGGATAAACTAAAAAAATACGATGAAATAAAATTTTTTGCAACAGTTGCAGGCAACGATAAAGGGGAATCAAATCTTGGTTCGATTACAATATTCCTTTATCCGAAAGGTGTGAGAAAAATTACAAGCGACGAAGCTAAACAGAAAATCAGGTTATTGATGAAAGATTTTGAATTCGCTAAACCTACAGTAGGAGTTTTTGATGTATCAGGACTGTCAACAGGCGGAACTCCTTTTGTAATGAATATATCAGGCAAAAATACTGAAGAACTGGAGGAATACTCAAAAAAAATTATAGCTCTTGCAAAAAAAATTCCTGATCTTGCTGATGTAAGTACATCGTCGCAGGGCGGAAAGCCGGAATTCCAGGTGCAGCTTGACGCTAAAAAAATGCAGACACTGGGTGTCCATCCACGGATTGCAGGAGCTGAACTGAGATATTATATAGCCGGTGGTGTCGTTGGCAAACTGCACGATAAAGGAATCGAGTATGATATAAGGATGAGACTAAGACCCGATCAATGGAACCTGAAGGAGTCTTATAAATACATAAAAGTTCCCAATCTTCATCAGAGACTTATTCCCCTTTCAGAAATCAGCACTGTATCCATTAAGGAGGGGCCATCAAAGATAAACAGACAGGACAGGGTAAGGTTTATACAGATAAAAGCAAACCTTGCGGAAGGCGGTGCCATTGGAAATGCGACTGATAAGATCAGAGAATTAATTAAAAAAGAAGCCCCTCCTCCTAAAGGAATCAAGTATAGTTTCATGGGACAATCTGAAAATTTCAAAGAGCTTCTGGATAATATAATTCTTGCTTTCGCTCTTTCTCTTATTTTCATTTATCTGGTTCTTGCAAGTCTGTATGAATCGTTTATAACGCCAATTACCATATTCATGGCTCTGCCGCTTGCATTATCCGGAGCATTCCTTGCTCTTTTTATAACAGGACAAATGCTAAACGTATTCAGCATGATCGGATGCGTTATGCTTCTAGGGCTTGTAACCAAAAATTCGATCCTTCTTGTTGACTTCGCACTTGCAGGGGTCAGAGCAGGACTGCCGAGAAATGAAGCCATATACAGAGCCGGTATGCTCAGGCTGAGGCCTATTCTAATGACGACATTTGCAATGATTGCAGGCACATTGCCGCTGGCTCTTGGAATCGGAGAGGCCGCAAGCTACAGGCAGGCAATGGGCATAACAATAATAGGAGGCCTGATAGTATCAACTCTTCTTACTCTGGTTGCGGTTCCAGCAGTTTTTGAATACATAGACAAGTTCAGGGAAAAGATAGAAAGCAGATTCAGGCCGAAAAGTATCCCTAAAAGATTTATTCTTGTTCAGCAGGAATCTGAAGAGATGAAGGAGTATTTAAATGAAAAAGCTCTCAATAATAAAAATATTAAATCTGCTGAAACACCGTCGATAGAAATAAAATCTGATAAAAAAACAGAAAGCAGATCCAGGAGCAGGAAAAAATAGTTACAACTACCCTCCTTCTCTATTAGTTAGAAAGGAGGGTGTAAGCTCTCAATAAAAAAATCACCTGTCGTTTTTAAATCCCTGCTTCTTCATTACAGGAAAAACATCAGGGTAATATACATGGTCATAGTAACTCATAACCTGTCTGCTCCAGTTAACTTCAATCTCGCGACCGACACTTTTCAGATACGGAACCATTGACTCATCATATTCTTCGATGGCTTTCTTTACTGAATCGGCATTATACTTCTCTTCATGCCTGAACGCTTTTATCGGCATACGTGGTTTCTGCATTGACATATCAGCCGGATAGCCGATTACAAGTCCATTTATCGGGAAAGTAAACTCAGGAAGTTTCAGCAGATCTATCATACCCTGAGGATTTTTCCTGACTCCTCCAATAGGAACAATTCCAAGACCCAGAGACTCAGCTGCTGTTATCACGTTTTGAATTGCAAGACCCGCATCAATAGCAGCAACAATAGTTGATTCAATACTGTCTGTTATTTTAAGATCCTTCCCGTTTTTCTTCGCAGCCAAAGAAGCTTTATAATAATCCATAACAAAAACAAAAAAAAGCGGAGCCCTTGCAATCCAAGGCTGCCCGCCTGCAAGTTCTGCAATTTTCGACCTTGCTGCCTTGTCCCGCACAACTATTATACTCAGCTGCTGCCCGTTAACTGAATTTGGAGCCCACTGGGCTGCTGAAATAAGCTCCTCTATAATATTCTCAGGAACATTTTTATCAAGATAGTTCCTTATTGATCTGTGGTTTTTCATCACTTTGATAGTTTCATTCATAACAATACTCTCCTATGTGTGTAATTCTGCAAAGCTTTTCTTCTGAAGAAAAGCTTTAAAAACAAAATTTTTTTTCAGAGTAACCTGCTCTACAGGAATCATACTGCAGCTTTGTCTGGCAAATTGTTATTTAATACGATCAATAAATAATTCATATGATAAAATCTTTACTTCTGATAAAAATTATTTAACAATTATATATGAAAGATGCTTTTTGTCCAGCCCCTGGATGTGTTCTATAAGCCAGTCAATTAGAAAGGCAAGGAATTCAAGAACGTCCACATCACCTTCTGTTTTAAATTTTAAAAGAAACTCATCAACTTTCAGCTTGAATTTTTCGTGCTCCGCTTTATGTTCAGTATAAACAATATTAATTTTTTTTAAATAAATATTTTCCTCTTCCTTGAAATGATAAACAGTATATTCTTTCAGATCAAGCAGTATTCTTTCAAGATTTTTTATATTTTTATCTGAAATGGCAATTTCATATACATTATTCGCAAGTATAAAAAGCTGTTTGTGCTGTTGATCGATTGTATCATAACCGAGGCTGTATTCATTTTTCCATTCAAAGATAGCCATGATATTCCTCTTTTAATACGAAATATTTATTATATTTTATTTCCTGTTAAATTTAATAATCATTTCCGGCTAGAAGTCAGGGAAGTCAAGGATTATAGTTGCTGATATGCTGCAGTATTCCATTTTGAATACTAGACAGATGTGAAAAACTTTTTGCTTTTTAAAACGAAAATAACAGAAAATTTATAAGAGACAGTGTATTAATGCGAAGCACATTCTCTGATCTGATTCAGCACTTAATAATTTTTATAAAAAAAAGAATAGTTTTATGGAACTTTTTTTTATGTATTCACATCTAAATATAATAAAAAAAATTATTGGAGAAAAATATGAAATTATTTCCTGTATTATCACTGATCATTGCCATTATAACTATTTCTTTTCTGGGATGCGGCAAATCCGGAGATAGGGCTCCATCTGCACCGGTATTAGAAAAAAGCGTATCCATATCTGATGTAAAACAGGCAGCAGAGGATTTGCGTAAGAAAAAAGCTCCAGAGGGTTCTATGCAGCCATTGCTTAGTGCACCTTTGAAAGAATCCGGAGACAGGCTTCTTGAATACAATGTGAAACTGGTATTTCAGAATGATGACTTTCTCAAAGCTCGGGAAGACCTGATTAAAATAATCAGCAGATATGGATACCTGAGATCCGGAAGTACTGACATTAGCGGCTCATCATCTGTCCAGAATATCAGCGCATCGGTTCACTCGAAAGATCTGTACACTTTCCTGCTTGATGCAGCCACGACAGGAAAACTTCTAAGTGAAAATATATGGGCAACTGACCATACAGAAGCTATGGCACTTGCAGAGAGAAAAATCATAAGAGAAGATCTGCGCATTGCACGTAAAACAAAATCTCAGACTGGACTTTCTGCGGCAGTAAAAAACTGGATCGATATTGAAGAATCAATCAGGACGAGTGAAGATGCTCTCGACAATGCCGAACATGGCAAATGGAAAATCAAGGATGCTATAGACTGGGCTAAAATTGAAATTGAAGTTTCGCCGGTCAGCAGCATTAAAATACCATCCTATAAAAAAGCTTTATTCGGATCTGTTAATCTTATTCTTTACTTTTTCTATGGATTATTATACATGCTTCCGCTGATTATTATTATAGGCTTAATATGGTGGAAACGGGCTGCAGTATTTAATTTTTTCTGGCGGAAAAAATAATACCAATGATAAAAACTTCTATCAAGGAATCTTCGTTATTTAAAAAATTAAGGTAAAGCCGAACTCTCAAGAAGGACTGCTTTTGCGGAAAAGCAGCCCTTCTTGAGGATCTGCCGTACAGGATGTACCAATGTCGCGAAGTCCATGGATGGACGAGAGCGGCCACCCGAAAGCCGCTGCTGAGTCGTCGCAGACCTAAATACCTTTAGCCTGCTGCAAAACTTTTTATATTTTTATAAAATATTTTCTAAATAATGTCTGGAAACATATACTATTCAGCCGGCTAAGAAAGCACCGGTTGGCTTAAAACTTATACTGATACAGAATGCTTTTCACAACACCCTGCTCTGCAGGATTTATAATGAACTTTATAGAAAGCTAATTTCGAGTAAAAATTATTGACTTCCAGTCTGCCAACAGGTATTATTTATTAAATTTTCAGAATAAATTGCAAAATATATTTCTTGCATTATGACGTTGGGCCGTTTATAAAAGATTTATCAAGAGATTAATATAATTTCCGAAGCATTTCATTTATAATTAAAAGGAGATAGGCATCTGTGATAACTGATTATCTTCCGCTACTGTCCGCAATGTTAAAAAATTACAATTCATTCCGCATGAATAGAAATCTTGTCGGGTTCACTATGGACAAAAAGATCGGTCCGTTTGCAAAAAAAGATATTATGGAATATGCACACGCGACCAGGGATGATAATCCGATTTATGAAAGCAGTGATCTCATTCCTCCATTTTATCTTTCACGCCTGGTTTATCCTTTTTTCAAACGCATCATGACGCATCCGGATCTGAATTTAAATCTTCTCCGCATGGTTCATGCAAAACAGGAGCTTACATGGTCAAGGCAGATGCGTGCAGGTGAACAACTTTCCGCAAGGGGTGTCATTAAATCCATAACTGAAACTCCGGCAGGGGAAATGATTGAAGTGTCAGGGAGTATTATGAGCGGAGAGGAGCATATTATTGAATCCATATCAGGATTTATCGTTCGGGCAAAGACAAGGTATTTCGTGAAGGTCCAGATTGATGAGGATGAACCTGAAGCCGTATTTTCACTTGATATAAAAACAGATGAAGGACAGCAGATTAAATACGCACATGCATCCGGTGATAATAATTTTATACATACCAATAATCTGCTTGCAAAAGCAGCGGGACTGCCGAGAACGATTATGCACGGGGTGTGTCTGGTTTCAATGGCGAATTCAACACTTGCAAAAGCTGTATTTAACGGCGATATAACGCGTCTAAGGGGCATATCATGCAGGTTTGCCAACCCCGCGTTTCCTGGTGAAAAATTACGCCTGGTTGCATACAAACCGGACATGAACGGTGAACTTCCTTTTGTAGTCTTCAACAGGGATAATAAAAAAGTTCTTAAAAACGGGATGTTCAAATATAAAGTCTGAATTAAATTAAATTTTCTGCTGTTACACAGGCAGATATGGATGAATCCGTTATGAATGAAAATTTTCTGATTTCCGAACTCGAATCAGGGCGCAATAAAATGGATGTCATGAAGATAGTACTTGATGAATCGACTGATCCTATTTTCAATATACTTGAAGACGGTACTTACCGCTATGTAAATAATGCATTTTCCAATCCGTTTAAAAAAACTCCGGAAGAAATAATAGGCAAAAAAATCTGGGATATTTTTCAGAAAGAAGAAGCTGAAAAGCGGATGATTGTTGTAAAAAAGGCTTTTGCAACAGGTGAAACAATTGTTTTTGATGTAAAGGTGCCGGTTACTGAAGGGGATATTTTTTTTATTACTTCAGTTAAACCGGTAAAAGATGCGAACGGAACAGTAATTTCTGTTGTCTGCATTTCCAAAAATATAACTGACAGGAAAAAGGCCGAGGAGGAGCGCGAGAAGCTGATCAAAGAGCTTCAGGAAGCTCTTTCAAAAATCAGGACTTTATCCGGCATGCTCCCCATCTGCTCAAGCTGCAAAAAAATCAGGAATGACCAGGGCTACTGGACGCAGATAGAATCATATATTAAAGAGCACTCGAATGCAGAGTTCAGTCACGGTATATGTCCTGATTGCTCTAAAAAGCTTTACAGTGATTTAATAGGGAAATAGCTTTTAAAGAAACACGGGTTTTGAAGATGAAAAAGTTTTTCGTAAGATTCTTAATTTTTTTTTACAGTATAGGTATGTGCAAACCAGACAAGTGAAATTGCAAGAAAAGGAATTTCAATAAAATTCCACCGTTCCCATGCCATGCCTTCTGCAAGTGTTGAAGAACTGTACATCCCGGCATTGGTTATTTCGAGCAGGGCTGCAAGTAAGCACGAAATTGCAAATGGAAGATTTTCAGGCAATTCCCTGTAGAGAATATAAAGTATAATGTAATAACAACCCATGTACAGGCTTATCGCTGCAAACATCAGGATGATAATTGAATACAGATTCACTTGGAAATCCTTTCACTTATTTGGTTTATTATGTAAAAAGTCAGATTAGACATAAATATTCTTTCTTTATGATCCAGTAAGGATTAATTTGAATAATCTAAACCAATCAAATATTTATATACATGAATTATTTATATTTCAAGGAATTTATAACAAAAATCGAAAAAAAGCAATCTCTTTGATTGCTTAATTAAAAACATAATCAAGAAGATAAGTCATTTAATAAATAAAAAAAAAGCCGGCTAAAATTCAGCCGGCTTTTTTCAGGGGGAAAACAATAATTATTTATGATATTATTCTATGCTTCTTCTGAGAAAAGTTGGAATCTCAAGGTCGCCATTGTCGAATTCTCTTGATCTTTTCATTTCCTTTTCTATATTAAACACTCCGCCGTTTTTTCTAACCTGAGGCTTTTCATTGCTTCCGTCAATTAAAGTCAGCGCAGGCCCTATCTTTCTGTCATAATCATTAGCATGACCTAGAACCGCGTTCATTCCATTTTTAGAAAGCATGTTTTTCTTTTTATCAAACCCTGTTGCAATAACCGTAACCCGAACTCTTTCATCAAGAGCAGAATCAATAGTAGTGCCGAAAATAATATTTGCATCAGGATCAACCTGTCTTGTGATTAAATCAGTAACCTCGTTAACTTCGTGAAGAGAAAGATCATTGCCGCCTGCAATATTTATCAGAACAGCTTTTGCGCCTTCAATGCTTGTATCCTCAAGCAGAGGACTGTTGATTGCCATCTGGGTTGCTTCAAGCGCCTTGTTTTCACCAACTCCGATTCCAACTCCCATAAGCGCGTCGCCGGTTTCCTTCATTACAGTTTTCACATCAGCAAAGTCAACATTCACAAGACCTGTTACCATAATCAGATCAGCTATACCCTGAACACCCTGACGGAGGATGTCATCTGCAAGCTTGAATGCGTCTTCAATTGGAGTTTTTCTGTCGATAATTTTAAGAAGCAGGTCATTTGGAATTGTAATAAGCGTATCAACTTTAGTCTTAAGATTTACGATTCCCTCTTCTGCGCGGGACATTCTCTTTTTACCTTCGGTTCTGAATGGTTTGGTTACTACTCCAACCACGAGAGCGGACTGTTCTTTTGCTATCTCGGCAACAACAGGCGCTGCACCTGTTCCTGTTCCGCCTCCCATGCCTGCAGTAATGAAAACCATATCAGCACCTTTGAGAGCTTTCTGTATTTTATCCCTGTCTTCATTGGCAGCTTCACGCCCCACATCCGGATTTGCGCCTGCACCAAGCCCCCGTGTCAGCTTGCCCCCGAGCTGAATCTTCACCGGCGCAAGACTGTCGCGAAGCTGCTGTGCGTCTGTATTTGCTACAATGAATTCAACGCCCTCCATGCCTGTAGCGATCATCCTGTTTACTGCATTGCAGCCTGCTCCGCCAACTCCGATAACCTTGATAATCGTGCTGAGCGGCCTTTCTTCCTCTAATTTAAACATCTCCCTCCCCCCTTGCTTTATTATGTCTCATTAGAAATTATAAGTTTTAAAGATATTCCTCAAACCACTTCTTAACCTTATCAAAAACGCCGGCCTTTTCCATTTCAAATCTCGGTCTGTTTCTGAATTTACTCATTTTTATTCCATATTTTAAAAGCCCTACGCCATTGGCAAACTGAGGCGTGGCCACTACATCCTTTAATCCAACTATATCTCTCGGACTGCCTATGCGGACCGGAATATTCATAACTCTCTCTGCAGCCTCAACGCATCCATCGAGCATGCTTCCGCCGCCTGTTAATACCACCCCGGCAGAAAGCATATCTTTCTTCCCGCTTCGAACAAGCTCGTTGTCCACCATCTCCATAATCTCTGTCATCCGGGGGCCTATTATCTGAGTCAGTTCCTGGCGGAAAAGTCTTCTCGGAGCGCGCCCTCCAACTGACGGGACCTCAACCATTTCAGTTGCATCAACGAGGTCAAGTGCAGCGCATCCGCTTTTTTTCTTTATCATTTCAGCTGATTCAAAAGGAGTTCGAAGTCCGATAGAAATATCATTTGTTACGTGTATTCCGCCTACAGACAATACAGATGAATATGCAACACCGCCTTCAAGGAATACGATAATATCCGTAGTGCCTCCGCCAATATCAACAAGCGCCACACCAAGCTCTCTTTCATCAGTGCTGAGTACTGCTTCAGCAGTTGCAAGAGGATTGAATACTATATCCTGGTACTGGAATCCGGCCTTGTCCACTGCCTTCATCATATTCTGGAGGCTTGTTACAGCTCCGGTGATTATATGAACTTCAGCCTCAAGCCTTACTCCGCTCATGCCAACAGGATCCTTGATGCCCTGCTGATCGTCTACAGTGAATTCTTTGGAGAGGACGTGAAGAATTTCCCTGTCAACAGGAATAAGAATTGCCTGAGCCTGCTCAATTACTCTTTTCACTTCAATGTGACTGATTGTTCTGTTACGGTTGGTGATTGCAACAACGCCTTTTGAATTTTCGCCCTTGATCTGCTGACCGCTGATGCCCACGTAAACCCCTGCAACCTCGTGTCCTGCCATAAGTTCCGCATCTTCAATTGCTTTTTCGATAGATGATGAAGTGTTATCAATATTAACGATAACTCCGCTTTTCATTCCCCTGGATGGAGAAGTTCCAACACCAACAATTTCCACCTGCTTGTTTTCGTTTTCAAAACCGATTACAGCGCAGGTTTTAGTGGTTCCAACATCCAGGCCGACTATCATCTCTTCCATAGTTCCGTTACCTTATAACCACTGCATCAGTCCTGAGATCAACCATTTCAGGATTGCGTTTGATTCTGTCCATGTACCCTGCAGTAAATTTCAATTTGATAAAATTCATATACCCGCTGTTTATTTTAAAAAGTGTTCTTCTGCCTTTTAGAACTACATTCAGGCTTCCGTCGCTGTTTATTTTTATTTCATCAAGATCGCCATAAATCGGATCATTCTTTTTTAACTGTTCAAGCATTCGGTTAATATTTTTCACCCTGTTAGAAAGCGTTCCGCCTGCTGCATCCTTCTCGTCAATTATCACAAGAGGCAATCCGGTTGAATAAACCTTTCCGGCTGATATCGGCCTGAAATTTAAATCTGTTTCAAACGGAATCAGTCTGCCTCCCTTCGATATTGCCAGGAGCATAACCGGTTTTTTTTCCTTAATTTCAACGATCAAACGTTCATTTGATTCACTGACATTAAAACTTTCTATGTAAGGTTCTTCTGCTAATACCCTGTTTAATGAATCCATGCTGACTGAAATGATACCGTTTTCCGATTTCACCTTTGTTCTTCCGAACAGTTCATATTTCGAAAGATACTCAAGTCCGCGGAATTCAATTGCTCTAACCTTGCGTATATTATCAGCACCGATCGCAATGTCAAGACATATTATGTCTACAAGGAAAAAGATTATTAATTTTATTAATTTTTTTTCCATTTCAATTAATCTTTATTAATAAAAATTAATTTTTATTAATAAAATTCTCCATTTTATTCTTGTCATTCCGGTTTTGCTGCTTCCAATCTTGCAAATACCGGAATCGAATAAAATAAATTTACTCTATGAGATTCCGGCATTCCGCTTGTGCTACAGCCGGAATGACACGACAAACGCATTAAAATATTTATTCAAAGTTTATCTATCTTCCGAGTTCATCTAAAATCTTTCTTCCGGCTTTATAAATATCACCTGCGCCGAGAGTTAAAACCAGGTCTCCGCGTTTTGCCTTTGCGAGCACCCTTGCAGGTATATCTTCAAACCTGCTGATAATTTCAACGCTGCGTCCTTCGTGCTTCATTATAGATTCCTGAATAAGTTTTGATGAAACTCCCTCTATTGGTTTTTCACCAGCCGGGTAAATTTCCGCCAGAAAAAGCTCATCAGCATTTGAAAAGCTCTGTCCGAAATCATCCCAGAGAAGTTCGGTTCTTGAATACCTGTGCGGCTGAAAAATAACAAGCACACGTCTTCCGATTTTTTTTATAGCTTCAAGAGTTGCGCGCACCTCAGTCGGATGATGGCCGTAATCATCATAAACCGCGATTCCACCGCCTTCTCCTATTTTTTCAATTCTTCTGCCTACTCCGCTGAATGAGGCAAGTCCGCTTCTGATTGCTTCATACTCAAGACCAAGATCAACTGCAACTGCAATAACAGCAAGCGCGTTGAGAACATTATGTTTTCCTAGAAGATTTATTTCAAAAACACCGATTTTTGAATTTTTAAAATACGCGGTGAACCTTGTTTTCGATTCAGCAAATTCTATACAGTCCGCCCTGAAATCCGCATCATCTGAAAAGCCGTAAGTAAAATAAGGCCTTTCCACAAGCGGCAGAAGCTCTCTGATAATATTATCATCTATGCATAATGCCGAAAAACCGTAAAAAGGAATATTATTTATATATTTCAGGAATGCATCTTTTAATCCCTCGAAATATTTGTAATGGTCAAGATGATCAGCGTCAATGTTTGTAACTACGCCTATTGTAGGAAAAAGATTAAGAAAGGTTCCATCAGACTCATCAGCCTCAAAAACGATGTAATCGCCTTCACCTGTTCTTGCATTGGATTCAAAATTAAAAACCTTACCGCCGATAACAGCCGTAGGATTCATTCCGCCGTGATAAAGCACATATGCCATGATTGAAGAGGTTGTGGTTTTCCCGTGAGTTCCTGCAACTCCGATTCCGTGCTTGAGGCGCACAAGTTCGGCAAGCATCTCCGATCTGTGAATAATCGGTATGCCTCTCTTTCTGGCTTCAATAATTTCCGGATTATTCAGGTCAATGGCGCTCGATGTAACTACCACATGGTAATCCTGAATATTCGAAACATAATGGCCGATGTAAATCCTCGCACCCAGTTTCTCAAGCATCCGCGTCTGCTCCGATTCATGCAGATCCGAGCCTGATACTTCATAACCCATATCAATCAGGATGCCGGCAATCCCGCTCATGCCTATTCCGCCTATACCTATAAAATGCATTTTTTTTGATTTTCTGAACAAGATTATTTCTCCATTAAAGCGCGATGCGCAATTTTTTATTTCTTAACAAATTTAATAATATTTGAAACAATTACTTCAGCTGCATCTTTTTTTGATATGTCAAATGCCTTATCTGACATTTTATTCAATAACCTGTCATTGCCGAGAATTGAAAAAAGCGTCTTAACAAGGTTCTCCTCAAAGGAATCATCTTCCATAATTTTAACTGCAGCACCTGCAGAAACAAACGCGTCAGCATTTTTGTTCTGATGATCGAGCGCCGCAAACGGATATGGAATAAGTATGGATGGAATGCCGAATGCAGCTAGCTCCATCATTACTCCTGCACCTGCCCTGCTCACAGCAATATCCGCAGCCTTATAGCTCAAACCTACATTTTCTATGTACGGGGAAAGATAAACAGATCCGGCATCAGCTCCCTCCTGAAGTATTGACTTGAATTTTTCATAAGAATAAGCTCCCGCACTCCATATAATTCCAATTCCATCAAACTGATCCTGATGCTTTTTCTTAATATTATAAATTGTTTCATTCATTTTCATGGATCCCTGACTGCCGCCGATCACAAGTATGACTTTTTTTGCATGACTCATGTGAAACGCTTTTTTTGCATCTGCTTTTTTATCTGAAATCAGAACGCTTGTTCTGATAGGATTTCCGGCGCACATAAGCTTATCAGGAAATTTCAAATAGCTTCTTGATTCTTCGAAGGTTCCATACACTGCATCAGCATATTTTTCGAATAATGAAGTTACCCTTCCCGGAATTACATTCTGCTCGCAGAGATATATGGAAATTTTTTTTAATTTTGCAGCAAGCAATGCCGGAGCAGATACATATCCGCCCATTCCTATTACAGCACTGATATTATTCATTTTAATGATTCTCATTGCAGTGAAAACTGCAGCAAAGAATCTGATTACAAAAATCGGAAGTTTAAATATATTACGGGTTATAGGAGGAGCCCCATATAGAAACAGATCCGCTTCTTCAATTTCCTTAAACAGGGAAAACTTTTTATCTTTTTTCCCTGAAAGATACAGGGCCTGAACATTCTGTCTTTTGAATTCCTTATAAATGGCAATTCCCGGGCTGATGTGCCCCCCTGTTCCTCCGCCTATTATTAAAACTTTTCCTGTTATCACTTATATACCCTCTTGACCGTATTTAAATCCATCGAGCGCTGCTTCCCTGTAACGGGAAATATTCAGGAGAATTCCGCAAGCAATCATGCTGCAGAGTAATGATGACCCTCCGTAGCTGATAAATGGGAGAGGAATTCCCGTAGTAGGCAGACTTCCGCTGACTACTGCAATATTGATAAATGCCTGAACTGTAATCATGAGGCTCAGTCCTGTAGCAAGCAGCCTTCCGAAATCATCCGGTGCCCCGATTGCAATTATAAAGCCTCTCCAGAGAAATGCTCCGTATATAAAAATTAAAAAAATTGTTCCCACAAACCCGGTTTCTTCCGCGATTACAGCAAAAATAAAGTCTGTATGAGGCTCAGGAAGCCTTACTATTTTCTGTGTTCCTGAACCGAGACCTGTTCCGAAAAATCCGCCTTTTTTAAAAGCAATAAAAGACTGTATAATATGATAGCCGATTCCGAATCTGTCCTTCCACGGATCAACATACGCGAGTATTCTTTCCCACCTGTAAGACACCTGGTAAATAAGAAGATAGAAAGCCGGAACGCTGATCATAAACAGCGATAGCAGATAAAAAAACGGAAAGCCGGATACAAACAGAATAAACACTGAAACAAAAAGAAGGTCAATACCTGTTCCGAAATCCGGCTGTATCATTATCAGAATAAATATTGATGCAATGATCAGCATGGGTATGAGCAGCTGAACAACATGATTTCCACGCGTTTCAGATGAAAAAACTTTAACAAGATATATAACCATAAAAAGTTTAACAAACTCTGAAGGCTGCATTGAAAACGGCCCTATCGCAATCCATCTTGTTGAACCTTTAACGCTGTGACCCACGCCTGGAATTAAAACAAGTACGAGAAGAATAACAGACAGAAGTATCATAAGCTTTGTATGTTTGAGATATATCCTGTAATCTATTTCCTGAAAAACAATCATTGCAGCAAGGCCTATCACAAACCATATCAGCTGCCTTTTTAAAAAATAAAAAGAATCTCCAAACGCCTTAAGCGCATAAACTGCACTCGCGCTGTAGCTCATTGCGATTCCTGTTCCGATTAAAACGAATATTATAATGAAAAGATAAAGATCCGGCTCACCCTTTCTTCTGGTATCTATGAGGGATTTCATGTCCATGACAGTTTACCGCTTTTCAGATTACCGTATGATTCCTTGAAAGCGCGTCCGCGCTCCTCAAAATTTTTAAACATATCAAATGACGCGCATGCAGGAGACAGAAGAATAGAATCACCGCCTTCACTCATCTTCATGGATAGAACAACCGCCTCATCAAGACTCTTTGCTATGGCCGGCTTAAATTCGCTGTATATTTCCGAAAAGTCTCCTGTAGATTCTCCTATTAAAACAAGTCCCTTTACCTTTTCCTTCATCAGAGGGATCAGTCTGCTGTAGTCATCACCCTTGGTAACTCCGCCTAAAATGAGAATGCCTTTACTTTTAAGGCTTTTCAGTGCCATCTGAACCGCACCTACAGTTGTTGCTTTTGAATCATTGATGAAAGTTCTGCCTTCAAACTCGCCCACCTTTTCAACCCGGTGCTCAAGACCTTTGAACGAATAGCACGCATCTGCTATTTTTTTAAAATCCGCTGCAATGCCTTTCTTATTCAGTATTGAATATACCATTAAAACAGCAGCCATTATATTCTGTATATTATGAAGACCGAATATGTTCAATTTCGATGTATCTATAACTTTAACAGCAGCGCCTTTCTGATTCAGAAAAACAAAACCGTTTTCATAATATGCATCTGCATTTTTATCTGCAAGTGAGAAGCTGAGTGCTTTTGATTTTACTCTTTTAAAATTCGCTCTGAGTGTATCATCATCCGCATTAAATATGAAGAAATCATCAGCAGTCTGATTCATGGTTATTCTGAATTTAGCCTCGAAGTATTCGTTCATATCCGCATACCTGTCAAGGTGATCAGGTGTTACATTCAGAAATGAGCACACATCCGGGCGGAATGCATCGATGGTTTCCAGCTGATACGATGAAAGCTCAACAACAGAAACTGTTTCTTCATTGGTTTTACTGACAAGTGAAACAAGAGGTATTCCGATATTCCCGCCTACTATAGAATCAATTCCGATTTTTTCCAGGATATGCCCAGTGAGAACTGTCGTAGTTGACTTGCCGTCTGTTCCAGTAATAGCAATTATCTTTCCATGCATATTTTCAAAAGCAAGTTCGATTTCAGCTATTACGCGGATTCCCCTTTTAACAGCTTCTTTTATAAGAGTGATGGACTTTGGAACGCCGGGGCTTAAAACTATAAGATCGAATCCGCTATCAAGAATTTCCGGGTTCTGATTTCCAGGAATAAATTTAACATTTTTATTAAGCTTTGCAACCGTATCTGCCAGCTCTTCTCTGCTCTTTGAATCTGAAACAGAAACGTTTTTTCCCTTTTCTGCGAGAAAATTTGCAGCAGCAAGCCCTGACCTGTACCCAAGGCCCACTATTAAAATTTTCTCCTGTTTTTTATCGGTCATTTATATTCCAGTGTTAAAAAAATTTAAAGTATTTTAAGGGAACTCAGTCCCAGTATTGCAAGAACAATACCCACAATCCACATTCTCACAACCACCTTCTGCTCCGGCCAGCCCGAAAGCTCAAAATGATGATGAATTGGAGACATCTTAAAAACCCGCTTCCCCCTTAATTTAAAAGAAGCAACCTGAATTATTACAGATGCAACCTCGATTACGAAGATACCGCCGACAATAAACAGAAAAATTTCTTTTTTAATCATTAAAGCAACAGTTCCTAAAATTCCTCCAAGTGCAAGTGATCCCGTATCTCCCATGAACACTGATGCAGGATTACTGTTAAACCAGAGAAATCCCAGACATGCGCCTGAAAGCGCCGCCATAAAAACTGTAAGCTCTGCAGCATCCGGAATATATGGAATACGGAGATAAGCAGCTAAATTTTTATGGCCTGTTAAATATGTCATAATAGCAAGAGTAATTGCTACAAAAAGAACATTACCCACAGCTAGACCATCAAGACCGTCTGTGAGATTAACTGCATTTGAAAATCCTATAATATACACTATGGAAAAAACTATCCAGAGCCAGCCCATATCAACAATCGCTTCATTTATAAAAGGAACAAAAAGATTGGTTGAATGCAGGCTGTTCGATGGAAATATATATATAACAATTGAAACAAGAAAAGCTGTAAAAAACTGAACCGTAAGTTTGGTTCTCGCCTTAAGCCCTGCTTTTTTCTTTTTAACTGTTTTGATATAATCATCAGCAAAGCCGAGACCGGTGAGAATAAGTGCGGCTACGATGAGAAGAATAAGATAATGATTGGTAAAATTTCCCCATAAAGCTGTTGAGACAACCACAGCACCTATTATTAAAATACCCCCCATTGTTGGAGTACCGGCTTTTGATTTATGGCTTTCCGGACCGAGTTCCCTGATCTCCTCTCTGAGCTTCAGATACTTGAGCCACTTTATTAAAATAGTTCCGAAAATCAGGACTATCAGCAAAGCTGTAAGAGCTGCGTATGCGGATCTGAAAGTGATATACCGGAACAGATTCAGATAGGAAACGTATTCTTTTAAAGGAAGTATAAAATGATAAAACATTATAAAACCCCGGTTATATTTTTAACAACATCTTCCATTTTCATGGATCTCGAACCTTTTACTAAAACTACATCATCTTCTACAAGTATATTTTTCAGATAAGTTGAAAGCTCATCCTTATCAAAAAAGATCTTAACCGAATCGCTTTTCATTCCGGAGCTGATGGCCCCGTCGAGATATTTCTCAGCCATATTCCCGTAAAGAAGCAGCAGATCAAATCCGCATGCTGCCGCCTCTCTGCCGATTTCAATGTGACATTCATCTTCAGCTTTTCCAAGTTCCTTCATATCGGAAAGAACAGCGATTTTTCTTTTCCCGGGATAAACTTCCTTTATGGACCTGAGAGCATATCTTGAAGAAAGAGGGTTTGAATTATATGAATCATCAATAATTATATATCCTTTATTAATAATCTGGCTTCTCCCGCCGATATTAACAAAATTCTTCAGCTGCCTTGCTGCAGTCTCCATTTCAATACCATATAAACCTGCAACTGCAATCCCGGCCATGATATTATACAGGTTATGCATTCCGTAAGCCGGCACATCAAAATCAACGCCGGAATATTTTAATTTTATACTTTCGGCAGAAAGAGAATATTTTTCAGGATAAATATCAGCCTCATCAGTTATCCCGTAAGAAACAGCCCTGAGTCCCCGTGCTGCTGCAGTGTCCTTAAAAATTTTATAATGCTGCGTGTCTCTATTAATAAAAACTGCAGTTCCTTCTCTCATGCCGTCCATAATCTCGGATTTTGCGCGTGCAACATTTTCCACGCTTCCGAGAAATTCGAGATGTCCCTCGCCTGCTCCTGTAATTACAGAAATTTCCGGCATAGTCATTTTAGATAAACGGCTGATCTCGCCCGGGTGATTCATTCCCATTTCAATTACAGCGAATTCATGTTCCTCGCGGAGATTCATCAGTGTAAATGGAACTCCGACCTCATTGTTGTAGTTTTTTTCGCTTCTCAGCGTTTTGTGTTCAGCACTTAATATATTATAAATAATTTCTTTTGTGGTAGTTTTACCGTTAGTTCCTGTTACTCCAATCACATTTGCATGAACCAGACTTCTTGCATAATTCCCTATAGCACCAAGACCTGTAAGTGTATCTCCGCACCTGATGCACGCAGCACTGCCTTTATCTTCAACATCCTTCATTGAAAGATATGCGCTAATTTTTCCATCAGATGAAAGAATTGAAATAAAATTGTGACCGTCAAATTTTTCACCTGCAAGCGCCACAAACAGGGAGTCGTTTCTGATCTCACGCGAATCACTCGTAATTGTTCTGATAACAGCAGATGGATTTCCTTTCTCAAGTTTTCCGCCTGTTATTTCCGCGATCTTTCCGGCTGTAGTTTCAAATTCTGCAATCAAACTGATTTCCTTCTATTTTACATTAGATTTGCTACAATTCTTCACATTTAATCAAACAAAAACTGTCATTCCCGCGAAGGCGGGAATCCATTTTGCTAAAACAATGGATTCCGGCTCTCCACTGCGTTACGGCCGGAATGACATAATTATTTCCTCTTGGCAATATATTTCATAAGCATTTCTCTATCATCAAAATGGATTTTATTTTTTCCGAGTATCTGGTAATCCTCGTGTCCTTTTCCTGCAACAACTATAATATCTCCGCTTTGAGCCATTTCCACTGCTTTCGCAATCGCATGCTCCCGGTCTTCAACGATCTCAAAATTCTTCAGGGATATGCCTGATATTATTTCGCTGATGATTGCACCAGGCATTTCAGTTCTGGGATTATCGCTTGTAACTATCACGCAGTCGGAATTAGATGATGCAACTGCTCCCATAACCGGGCGCTTTGTTTTGTCGCGGTCGCCGCCGCACCCGAAAACAGTAATTATTCTTTTATGAGAAAGCTCTTTAACAGACTGAAGCAGCTTTAAAAGCGCGTCACCTGTATGAGCGTAATCGACAACAGCGCTGAATCCTTCATTAGAATGAATCACTTCGTATCTTCCCGGAACATTCTCAAGTTCGTTGAGGCCTTCAGCAATAATTTTCTTTTCTATACCAAGAGACGAAGCAGCGCTCAGAGCAGCAAGAGAGTTCGATACATGAAATTTACCTGCAAGTTTCAGATTAACTTCCATTGAAAATGGTTTTTTGAGTTTATATGAAAGGCCTGTAATTTTATTTTCAATACTGTCTGCATCCGGCATATAATCCGCGTTTGACATACCGAAAGAATTTACAGGAAAAGAAAAATCTTTTTTCGCATCAATAATTCTTCTGCAATATCCGTCGTCAGCATTGACAACAGCGCACCTGATTTCATTTACGCCTTTATCAAGAAGAGTGAAAAGCCTCATCTTTGCGGAGAAATAATCTTCCATATCTGAATGAAAATCGAGATGATCGCCCGTGAGGTTCGTAAAAATTGCGCAGTTGAAATCAACATCCTCAACCCGGCCAAGAGCAAGCGCGTGCGATGAAACCTCCATCACAACAGAATCAACACCATCCTCAAGCATATTATGGAGAAGTTCCTGTATGTCGCGCGACTCGGGTGTTGTATTCGGAGCTGATAAAGTTTTCCCGGCCCATCTGTAATTAATTGTTCCGATAACTCCGGGATTCATTCCTGCTTTTTTCAGAACCGATTCAAGCATATATGTAATGGAAGTTTTGCCATTAGTTCCGGTTACTCCGATAATATCCATTTCCACAGACGGAAAATCAAAAAAAGAAGCTGCCAGTATTGATAAGGCTCTTCTTGTATCAGACGATGTATAAATTGCAGTTTTCGATGAATGTTTCATAAATTCATTCAATCTATCCGGAGAAACAACAACTGCAGATGCACCTGCATCAACAGCATTTTTTATATAAGCGTGCCCGTCTGCTGCAAATCCTTTCACAGCAACAAACATTGTGCCTGGACCGACTTTTCTTGAATCATACTCAACTGATGTGATCTCTGCATCATGAGGCCCGGCTGCATAATTAATTATTCCGGACGATGATGCAGCAAGGTATGAGGCTTTTTTATTTTTTAGTGCTTTTTTCATTATTATCCATTAGAAGAATCACATCTATATCAGATGGAGAAATTTTTTTATATCCTTTAGACTGGGCAAGCCTGCTTACTGAGTTATAATTCTTTAGTCTTTCAATTTCATAAATGAGCCTGCCGTTTTTGTTTACCATTGCCCTTTCATCAGCCTGAAGTCTTCTGTAGTTCATCTTGACACGCATAACTTCGATATTCTGCCACACGTATGCAACTACGAACATGCACACAGAAATAACTATAATCAGATACTTGATAACGCTACTCCTCTAAATTTTTTCACACACCCTTAGTTTTGAGCTTCTTGATCTTTTATTTGCATCCACTTCCTCCGGCGATGGAGTCACCGGTTTTTTTGTCAAAAGAAGTGCTTTTTTCTCATATTTTACAGGCCTTCTAATATCCACAACATATTTTAAGCCTGATTCATTTTTATCTTCCTGGTCAACTATTGAAATACCTGCAAATTTTTTAAACTTATTTTTTACTATCCGGTCTTCAAGCGAATGAAAAGATATTGCCATTATTCTTCCGCCTGCTGAAAGAAGTCCGAAAGCGTCATCAAGGCTTTTTTCTATTGATTTAAGTTCGTCATTAACTTCAATTCTAAGAGCCTGAAAAACTCTTGTAGCTGGATGTATATTTTTAACATGGAATTTTTTCGGTATAGCCCTGAGTATTATTGAAGCAAGTTCTGTAGCGGTTTCTATTTTATTTATTTTTCTCTCAGCGCATATTACAGAAGCAATTTTCTGATGCCAGGAATCCTCGCCATACTCGCGGATAATATCCGACAGATCCTTTTCGCTGTAGGAATTAACAATGTCGGAAGCAGTTAAATCCCCGTCTACTGTAAGCCTCATATCGAGCGGCTCATCCTTTGAAAATGTAAACCCGCGTCCGCTCTGCTCGTAATGAAACGATGATATTCCAAAATCATACAGAAGATAATTGATTTCGCCCTTATCTGCAAGATGTTTTGAAATTTCAGAAAAATTATCGTTTATCAATTCGATCCTATCCTTAAACGGTTCGAGCCTTATCCTCGCTTTTTTCAGAATTTCAATATCCCGTTCAAATGCAACTATTTTTAATTCAGGGAATTTATTCAGATATAACTCCGAATGACCGCCTTCCCCGAGAGTGCAGTCAACCAGCAAACCTCTTCCCTTAAATTTTGAATTTTCTATATAATCTGAAATCTCCTGCCACAATACAGGCGTGTGCACAATAGCTGAAATATCCTTTTCTGTATTATGTCTCATTGCATATCACACCAGTTCAAAATTTAACGTACATCTAAATCTATTTTTACTTTTATAAACAACCTGGGAGAATGTCAATATAATGGATTATTGATATTCTCTATTTGTTAAAAACCAAGCTCTGAAGCAAAAGCATTCATCTCATCTTTATCCGGTTTATAGCGTTCATATTCGCTATTACTCCAGATTTCAATTCTGTTATACAAACCCAGAATGACAGCTTCTTTGTTAAGACCTGCATATTCAAGCAGATATGCCGGTATAGTTATTCTGCCCTGTTTATCGAGATCGCACTCGCATGCTCCGCCGAGAAGCACCCTCATTCTCATTCTATTTTTCGGATCAGACTGAGATAAATTAACAAGTTTATCAGCTACAAAATCCTTCCAATCCTCATCTCTGAAACCCATAATGCATTTATCAAAACCATATGTAATCACAAGACTGTTAATAATCTGATCTTCTCCGAAAGCGCGTCTGTGTTTAACCGGTATGGCAACACGCCCCTTTTCATCAAGAACCGGATGAAACTCGCCCATAAACATAAATAGCCTGATTCACCCTCAAAATGTTTTATTTTAACACAAATCCCCACTAAACCCCACAAATATATCATTAATATTTTTTTGTCAATTAAAAAAGGCGTTTTTATGAAATAATTTGTTGCCGGGGTCAGAGCCCTGCTTGTTTTCTTGAAATATAAAGTTTTTAAATGATAATACTGAATCTCTATAAAACCGGGCTAAAGTAAACCAATTCGGCTTCATTGAAAGATGAGGGTCAGAGTACATCCTTCTAAAAAACCAACTCCTTTCAAAAGGACTGCAATAAATCTAAAATATAAGTATAAAAGCATGGATTTTAAAATTTGGAGTTATTTCTTAAAAAATTTTGTTGACTCAAAGGGCATAACTATTAGTTTTGCAACACATTCAAACGCGGGTGTAGTTCAATGGTAGAACTTTAGCCTTCCAAGCTAATAGCGTGGGTTCGATTCCCATCACCCGCTCATGCAACTCCTGATTCTTTCTGGGGTCACCTGAAAACCGCCACTTCTTAAAAATTCAAGATAAACCAAACTGTGACAAGTTTTGCTGTCCCATAAAGGACGGTTATAAGATACGGCACGGAAAACTTTTCGCTTAATTCAAAAGAACTAATATTTATTATATCCGCTTCTAACTTCCAGCAGGTGCAAGATCACAAGCAAAATCCACCCTGTCCCCAACCTGCTAGTTTACTTTATATTTTTTAAAAAAACTTCGAAATCAAAGTGAAAAAAATTCCACATTTCAACATGCGGCTTACTTGTACTGAGCCTTATCGGTTGCCGACAACATTCCTGAAAATAATTACAAGAGATTGGATGGCTCCGGATATCATCATGGATTTAAAATGAAAGAATTTAAATGGGGTGCAGTGATAATTATGCTTTCCGATATTTATTATGTACTTATAAATGAACAACTGCATAAAGGAATATACTCAACAGTAAAAGCATTTAAAATTAAAACCAATAGAGATAGACTTCAGCATTTCAATCCGGATCTACTGGATACATTCTAAAAACTGCATTATTAATTTGAACAAATTACAATGCAGCAATCTGATTTTTTTCTTGATTATTACTTTCAGAGGTATTATAATTTACATATGAACAGCGGAGTTTTACTGGGGATTATGTATGCAGTAATCAGAATCGTTGCTCTTATTGCTGTGCTTGCATATGTTATTTGGGAAATATTCCGTTACAGCAAAAAGAGGTGGCCGAGATGAATCAGACCGGTTCAGCTCTACGGTTAGTGCTTGAACAGGAAAAAAACGGGCAGGATCGTATTAACTCTGCAAAAAATGAAGCTGCTCAGCGTATTGCCACTGCTGAAAAAGACCGCGATAAAATTATTCTGCAGGCAAACTCCGAAGCAATGGCGATCCGTTCTGCTGCAGAAAAGAAAGCTGCGAAAGACATCGCTGCTTTTTCCAGACAGTCCACTCTACAGCGGGAAAAAATTATAACCGCAATGATTGCAAAATATACCGAGATTGAAGAACCGCTGGCAAAAAGTATTGCATTGAGGCTGATTAGTCATGAGAGCTGAGTGTGCAGCCACCTGGGGAGCGTTCTGCGCAATGCGGAACGGAATTCTTTCCGACGATTTCACCGGCAGTAATGCAGACACATCGCTGAAAGAAAGCGTCTCTCACGATAACGCACCTCCTGTAAAAAAAGAGATAATTCTCCGCAAACGTTACGGTAATGCACTCCGTAAAATAGAACATTTCTTCCCGATAGAATATGTTCCCCTTTTACACTGGCTTCGCGAAGAAGGGGATATTTTTAATATCAAACTGTTGATGAAAAATATTCTTTTCCGCCGCGATAATCATTGTGCAGCATCCTTACTGCTGCACAAACCTGCAGTACGTTTTTCACCTCCTGATCCATCTGATATTAAAAATTTTTCTGACCTTTTATCCCATTATTCAAGAAGCTATGCGGCTTATTCTCTGAAAAAAGGAAATAGCCTCTTTGAACAAAACCGTGATTTCTTTTTTTTTGAAGCCGGATGTGATTTCGCCCGCATTGAATCGCTTATTAATATTGCACGGCTCTACCCGGAACTGGAACAGTCCCGCATTATCAGCAGTGTTTCGCTCATGACTGCCACCTGGAAGGCACGCCTGCCCCTTATCCGGGAACTGAACAGCAACGCGGCCGACTGCATTACAGCATCATTATACTACTGTAAAAAAAATTCAGAAAAGACCCGTCAGCGGATCAAAGGGGGAAAGCTTCTTACCCGTAAACAAAAAGATATCTTTTCACCTTCATGGTATTTTTCCGAATTGATGCTTATACATGAAAAAATAACCCGTGATTCCTCATTCTTTTATGCCGGGGGCTACACATAATGATGCGGCCGGAAAACATGTCGCTTATTGAAATTATTGTGCCGGCCGGTCTTTTCACTCAATTAATTGACCGGATGTACAGCTTCGGAGCAGTAGCCATTGAGCATAAAGCTTTACCTGGTGGAGAATTGCTTCCCTTTACGTCATTTGATGATCAACAGCAGAAACAGGCTCAGGAAAAACTTTCACTGCTGCATAGCGCCCTGAGTATTTTAAATATAAGCGCGGACATCAAGCCGGAAGAAATGACCCTTTCTAAAATAATGTACTCAATACATGAAAGCGTTACAATAGCAACAGATGTCATTTCCGCCGATCGTGAAATGAAAAGCGCTTCAGAAAGCCTGAACACCGCACAAACTGGAGAATTAATGATGCAATGGTTACGGTCAATCGGTATTGATCCGTCACTATGCGTTTCTTCGGAAAGAATAACAGTTTATACCGGCACCATCCCAGCTTCAGCACACAACCTGTCGTTTTCTGATGACACCATCATTGAACAATCATCTCCCGTAAAAGGGAATAAATTTATAGCAGCCCTCACACGTTCATCAAATGGACACCGGCTGCTCGATACTCTTGAACGTGCCGGTTTCAAAACAGTTCCAACCGGTATCACCAGCAATCATATAAAGGCACTTAAAAACAAAATTACCACTGCAAAAAAAAATCTGAAAAAAAACATGGAATCAGCGCATCTTCTCTCGGCAGCATTCGCTGCGTTGAATGATTTTATAAGGGCAACGGCAGAAACGCATTATGCGCGTTCATCAAAACTGTGCACACATATATCCTGCTGGGTTCCTTCTCAAAGCGCAAAAAAATTTTCTTCAGCAATGATTGAAGCTGCGGACGGATGCTGTTTAACTAATATCATCTCAGCCGAAAGAGCAATATCTGAAAAAGTTTTCGGATACGAGGAGGTTCCCTCTCTTCTGACGCGATCAAAACTATTGGAGCCGTTCAGGCTTATTGTTTCAACATATGGATGCCCCGCATACCGCCATGCTGACCCGATTATTATCAGCGCACTGGGCTTTGTTGTGATGTTCGGGATGATGTTTGCGGATATCGGTCATGGCATGGTAATCTTGATAGCGGGATTATTGCTTCGCTTATTTACCCGCTTGAAAAATCTGCGTGATGCAGGCATGCTGATGCTCTACTCGGGAATGGCATCAGTGGCCGGAGGTTTTATATTCGGATCGTTCTTTGGCCGCGAGGATATTATTCATCCTTTATGGTTTTCTCCGATGGAAAACACAAATCTGTTTCTTCTGATTGGTATTGCTTCGGGACTCTTTATGATAAGCGCAGGAATACTGCTCAATATTATTCAGAAATTCTGGCAGCGTGATTATTCCAATGCTGTTTTTTCTCCATGGGGAATTCTGACGCTGGGGTTTTACTGGTTATGTGCGGCGTCCCTTGCGGGAACAGTCAGGTATGGCACACTCCCAGTCGCAATGCCGGTCGTTATATTGTGCGTTGCTCTGCCCATTATGGTTTTGATTGCCGGCGGTGCAATAATGGCGCATCGGCATAATAAGGAAGAAGCTGCAGAAGTTGCGTTTCGGCCGGTTGAGATTATTCTCGGACTGCTTTCCAATACGGTTTCGTTTGTCCGTGTATCAGCTTTTGGCCTTACCCATATAGCTCTTATGACTGCGGTCTATCTGATCGCTTCGATGATGAGCGGAAGTTCCGTTTCGCACATAACCACCATTATTCAAGGTAATATATTCGTTATTTGTCTTGAAGGGCTGATAGTTACGATACAATGTTTACGTCTTCAATTTTACGAGTTTTATTCTAAATTTTTTGACATAGCGGGAAAACAATTTATTCCGCTGCGCACGATACCAAACTGAAGAGAGGTTTTATGAAAAAAATCAAAGCAATCAATTTAGTTCTGTTTATCGGCGCCGCAATACTTGCCTGCGCTGCAGCATTCTACACTCAAGCTGCCTGGGCCGAGGGCGCTCAGAGCAGCACCTCAGTGTCGGGAAGCACATCCATTGACAGGGCAATAGGCTATTTTGCGGCAGCATTCTCCGTGGGTATTTCCTGCATCGGAGCGGGAATTGCAGTAAGTCATGTCGGCTCGGCCGCAATGGGAGCGTTATCAGAAAAGCCGGAATTGACCGGACGCGCACTTATCTTTGTTGGTCTTGCCGAAGGTATTGCCATCTACGGGCTTATCGTTGCCATTATGATCCTGGGAAAACTGGGGTAAGCATGGAATTATTCTGTGTAGGAGAGCAGTTCTTCTGCGATTTCTTTGCGTGGGCTGGGGTTGACTATGCAGTATGCGAAAACGCAGATGAAGCGGCACTCTGCATTGAAAGCCGTTTGGCCGGCAATGAAATTGTCCTCGTTTCAGGATCAATAGCAGGCGCAAACAATCGCGCGCTGGAACGTCTATTCAATGATCCGTCGCGCATTGTAATTCCAATTCCTTCACCCTCTGGCGAAACGGGCTTTGACGCCAAAAGCGTCTTTCAGCATTTATTAGGAGGCGGCGCATGACATTAGCCGAAGAACTATCCGCGGAAATCAGCCGTGAAATAGAACTCATAATGACAGAGGCCGAACATCGTATTGATGAAATAATCAGCGGTGCAAAAAAAAGCGAAATGGAAATTCTGGCGAACGCTCAGAATGAAACCGCAATTCTTTCCGAAAGGATACTGACCGGTGCACGCGGTGAAGCCGAGCTTGAAGCACGCTCAGCTGTCGGTGCAGAAATCGAACGGCTGCTGCTGTCATTAAAGGAAAAAGCATTTATTATAGCCGGGCAAATACTTGAGAAGGATTACGCAACAATTGTCGCATCATTTTTCGCCAATGGGTCTGCAGTTGTCGGTTCCCCGGTTGTTGATGCTGATCTTCCGTTACGCGAACAGAATTTTTTTTCATCTAACGAAAAGCAGATACGCGGAATTCTTACCGCCAAAGGAATAACGCTCCGTACTATTCAGCATAATCTCAACGCACGCGGAGGATGTATTATATATTCATCCGATCACCGCCGGGCATGCACCATGACTTTTGAAGAAAGTTTCCGCCGCATTGAAGAATCCATTCGCGAAGAACTGATAATGAGGCTCCAAAATGAAAAATGATCAAACCGGAATAATCATAGAAGTAAACGGCCCTGTGGTCAAAGGGGCACATTGCGAACAGGCGTTTATCGGCGAGCAGGTTATCGTGGGCAATCTCAAACTTCCGGGCGAAGTTATTCGATCGTCGATTGACAGCACCGTAATTCAGGCATATGAAGACACCTCCGGGTTGACGATTGGCGAGCCGATAGTTCTTACGGGTCATCCTCTCTCTGTTGAATTAGGACCGGGATTGGTCGGATCAATTTTCGACGGGCTTCAGCGCCCGCTTGCCCGCATGGCAGAAGACAATTCATTTATAGAGAGAGGACGCTCCGACTGTGCTCTTTCCCGTGAAAAGAAATGGCACTTTGTACCCGCATATAAAAATGGCGATGCCGTCAAGGGCTATGATGTTATAGGCACCGTTAAAGAGACCGAAGCGTTTACGCACAAAATTCTCGTACCGCATGAATGTACCGGCACCCTGACGTTTATTGCTTTCGAAGGCGATTATAACATTGAAGACAAAATTGCCGATATCCAGACAGCGCAGGGTTCAATTCCAGTTTTACTTTATTCACAGCATCCGGTCCGGACTGCCCGCGCATCGCTTGGTTATGCAAAGCCAGATGCCCTGCTTTTAACCGGTCAGCGCGTACTAGATTTTTTCTTTCCACTGGCAAAAGGAGGAAGCGCCATTATACCCGGCGGGTTTGGCGCAGGAAAAACCATAACCCAGCATCAGCTGGCAAAATGGAGCGATGCTGATATTATCATCTACATAGGCTGCGGTGAACGAGGCAATGAAATGGTTCAGGTGCTTGAAGAATTTCCTTCGCTCATTGATCCTCGTACCGGACGGCCGCTGATGGAACGGACCGTACTTATTGCAAATACCAGCAATATGCCTGTAACAGCGCGAGAAGCCTCAATCTATACAGGCATTGCCATAGCCGAATATTTCAGAGATATGGGATATGACGTGGCATTGATGGCTGACTCAACTTCACGGTGGGCCGAAGCTTTACGGGAAATATCCGGACGTCTCGAAGAGCTTCCCATCGAAGAAGGGTATCCATCGTATCTTGCACACCGCCTTGCAGAATTTTATGAGCGCGCCGGAAAAAGAAAAATCACTAATGAGAGAAACGGATCTATTTCTGTTATTGGAGCTATATCTCCTCCAGGCGGCGACTTTTCCGAGCCGGTTACAGTGCATTCTAAACGTTATACAAAAACATTCTGGGCTCTCGATAAAGATCTTGCCTCCTCACGGCACTTCCCTTCGATCAACTGGATGCAAAGCTATTCAGCATACCTTGATACCGCACAGCTGCACTGGAGCACCATACCAGACGGAAACAAATGGAAATCATTGAGGCAGGAAGCGGTGAATCTTCTGGCGCAGGATGACAATCTTCAGAAAGTAGTAAAACTTATCGGTCCCGATGCTCTTCCGGAACAGCAAAAGCTGGTTCTGTTTACAGGCTCGCTTATTAAAGAAGGTTTTCTACAGCAGCTGGCTTTTGATGAAATTGACTCATACTGTCCTCCGCAAAAGCAACTCCGTTTAATGCAGACTATATTGCTCTTTCACAAAAGAGGGCTTGCCGCTTTGGAAAATAAAATTACAGCATCGGTTATTTCCGAACTACCCGTTATCGTCGACATTCTGCGTGCGCGTATGACCATCGCAAACAACCGCGTTGAGCTCTTTGATGAACTTTACGTGCAGATTAATAACGCATTCGACGCTCTGGAGAAAAGCCATGAATAATATCGTAGAAAAAGAATACATCGGAGTGCATTCACTGTCGGGACCGATTCTTATCCTTGATTCATCTGAAAATATTTCTCCAGGAGAAAGCGTTGAAGTGCGCGACACAGCAGGTGTGATACGCCGCGGAATGGTGCTTCGTATAACGGAGCAGTACACTTTCGTGCAGGTTTTCGGCGGCACAAAGGGCCTGGCACCCTCAAGCACAAAAGCTACATTTCTTGGACACCCCTTTACCATTCCTGCGTCTAATGCAATGTTAGGGCGTGTTATGGACGGGCTTGGACGGCCCATTGACGGCAGCGGGGCTGTATTTTCAAAAATACGATTAGATGTTAACGGCATGCCTATCAATCCCTGCTCGCGTGAATATCCCCGTGAATTTATTCAAACAGGCATCAGCTCAATTGACGGCATGAACTCGGTGGTGCGCGGACAGAAGATCGCAATATTTTCAGGAGCCGGTTTACCGCATAATGCGCTTGCCGCACAGATTCTTTCACAATCAAAACTGCGCAGCAGCGACGAAAAGTTCTGTGTGATACTGGCCGGCATGGGTCTAACGCGCGATGATGCTGCGTTCTTCAAGGAAAGTTTCCGTGCGGGCGGACAGTCGCTCCGTTCGGCGCTGTTTCTCAATATAGCCGACGACCCGCCAGAAGAAATGGTACTCACGCCCCGTATTGCACTCACGCTTGCCGAACATCTTGCATTTACCGAGGAAATGCATGTACTGGTTATTTTAACCGACATAACAAATTACTGCGAAGCTCTCCGTGAAATATCCAGCTTCCGCGAGGAGGTACCTTCCCGCAAAGGATATCCCGGCTACATGTACACCGACCTTGCCTCCTTATACGAACGAACCGGACGAATCATCGGTCGCAAAGGTTCCATTACCCAGATACCCATCCTCTCGATGCCCAATATGGACATTACGCATCCTATTCCCGATTTAACCGGGTACATCACCGAGGGTCAGATTGTTTTGTCGCTTGAGTTGATGCAAACCGGGATCTATCCCCCGGTCAATGTGCTTCCTTCGTTGTCTCGATTGATGAAAGACGGTATTGGTAAAAATAGCACCCGTGAAGATCACCCGTCGCTAACCAGTCAGCTGTATTACTCTTACAGCGAATCACGAAAGGCGCGCAGCCTGGCGGCCATTATCGGAAAAGATGATTTAACACCGCGGGACAGAAGCTTTATTGCTTTTGGTGAACGTTTTGAAAAAGAATTCATCTCACAGAATTTTGACGAAAACCGGTCGATTGAAGATACACTCACGAAAGGATGGGCTCTTCTAACAGGAATACCGTCTAACGAAATGCACCGTGTCACCAAAGAGCAGATAGCACAGTACCTGCCGGAGAAAACCGATGCCTGCTGAATTTGAACCTACAAAAGCAAACCTTATTCAGCTCAAGGGAGATTTACGCTTTGCAAAAGAAGGATTTGAAATTCTTGATCACAAAAGAGAAATACTGCTTTTGGAGCTTTCACGTATTGCATCGCAATACGATGCTGAAAAAGAAAAACTTGCCCAAAGTCTGAGTGAGTTATATAAAAACTTTGATGCTATCCGCCGTTTATCTGGACCGCTGTCGCTTACTTATGAAACAATGCAGAAACCCGGATCAATTAAGATTGATTCAACCGAAGAGAGCATCATGGGTGTTCACGTAGCTCAGCTGCATGCATCAAAAATAGAATTGCCTCTGCACGTTGCACATGGAGCTGAGCAGCAATCCGATTGTTTCGCACTCGAATACGCAAAAATGATTCCTCTTATTCTATCATTCGCACAAACAGCGTCATCATTGCGCCGTATTGCCCGTGAAGCTGTGCGCACACAGAAACGGCAGAAAGCACTTGAAAATATACATATCCCTTCCTATCAAAAAGGTATTACATTTATTTCAGAATCCATTGAAGAAAATGAAAGAGATGAACTTATCCGTTATAAAAAGTTAAAGAAAAAAATTTCTGCGAAGTAAATATCACTTCCTCATCTGCTCCGTTTTTTAAAATATTTTATCTGGCTGAAATCAAGTCAGTCAAAGCCCTTTATCAAAAAAATAAAATTCATGTCTGCAAATATCTGAAGTTCACCGAAAGCCTGTTAAAAACATGATAAAAAAGAAAAAACTTCTGTTTAAATTTTTTATTTATTATAAAATGATTTTTCAAAAAATATTTTTTCAGTTTCTTTATCATCAAGCTTCCATAATTCTTTAATTCTCCTGTTCATTTCCTCCGTATATCCGCGTATGATATAAAACTGCGCTCTGTCAAAAAAGAGTATTACCCTGTCATTGAGTTCTGCCATCTGATGAAGCTCGAATGATGAATTGAAAACAGACTCATTCTGAACAAAAAGCCATAATGTTCTTCTAAGTACAAATACAGCCCTGATTACTTCACACAACGGGATTCCCATTTTAAAAAATCCAATTCCTTCATTGGCATAGTTGCGGCCGACTTCTTCTTTTGTGGTGTCATAACTGACCCATATACCCATCTGTTTGAGTATTGCCTGGGCTTTATTTTCTACAAATTTAAGATTCTCTTTTGAGAATGATGACGTTTCCGGATCATCAAGCAGACGTTTTGACCATCTTTTTACAATAACATCCGAGTGTTTCTCAACAAGTTCAACCAGTTTGTCAGATATTAGATGAAGCATAATGACCTCCGTAATTATTTTTTTTAATTAATCTATTTATAGTATATTTATTTTACAAATCGATGTCAAAAAAAATTGAGTTGATATTACTGCTGAATTCACAAAGCTTCCGAGGCATTTATATAATCAGAATGATTTTAACATTTTAATCAGCTTTATATTTTAATTTCAAACCTTACTAAATGAAGCTATAGCATCTTCTTCTGAATCAAAAATCTCAAACATCTCTTCGAGCTCAAGAACTTCAAAAACTACTCTTACAGCATTGTTCATATTGCAGAATTTAACAGTTTTTTTTCTTTCCTGCAATATATCTTTAATTGACATTATAATTCCAATCATTGAACTATTCATATACTCAACTTCTTTCAAATTCAACAACAGGTGTTTATCAGCTTCTTTATTGATAATATTATATATCTGCTTTTCAATATCTGAAGATAAAGCAACATCGAACCTTCCTGTAAGATTTAAAAGTATAATATTACCAAGTATCTTTGTATTCAGATTCATAACAATCTCCTAAAGAAAAAACATATCTCATTTTATATTTATAGACGCATACGCAAAAAATGCAACAGTCTCTTTTAATTCTAATTATCCTATTTTACTTTAAATTCTTTTTAATTTCTTTATTCCTGATTTTTAAGCAATTTACTCTTAAATCATAAATATTACTAAAAGCTATTTTATTATATGGATACTGCAATAATAAATTTTTTAAATATTCCTCAGCTTTTTTGCAATTACCAGATTTAAACAGATCATATGTCTTATTATACTTTAAATTAAATTCTCCAAAGTTTTCTTCAGAATTGATATTTTTATTATTTATCAAACTACTTTCTGTTCCAATATTTATTTTCTTATGCCCGGTTTTACTAAATCTCCCCATCAGGATATATAATAGAAATAATATTATTAAAATTACACTTGTTATTAATTTTAAATATTTTTTCATATATATATCTTTTATCCTTTATATTTTTAAAAACGAAACTTAATCTTCTGCAGCAGGTTTGTCAATAAAATAAGCAGGTTATAATTTCTGAAAATGTAATCAAAATATTTTTGAATTTGATAATTATTACAGTATTTCAATCCGATAATAATAACAATAAAAGGTATATCAATGAAAAAAATGAATAAATCAGCAATAGAACAGCAAATGCAGGAAGTTACATTAAAAATGATGAAGATGGATTTAATTCGAGGTTCAGAAGAACATCTAAAATTACGGGCAGAGCTGCATAGGCTTCATAATCTTAAAAAAGGAAATTCATAATTTTCAGTATGATTCAATTCTATATTGATGAGCATGAAAAGTCTAATTCCTACAGCTTTTAAACTTCCGCTATTTTTTGAGGGAACTGTTTTAAAATTTCTCATAAAAAATTGATAATATCCAGAAAAAGGATTTAGTCTTACTCTAATTGAAAATCTTAGTTATTCTTTGGTTTAAATGCACTAACCTTTTTGGCATCATTTTGAGCCTGAGCCTTCTGTGTTGCTTTAACCTTATCGCTGTCGTGCTGCTTTTTATTCTTACCTATTGACTTGGGACTCTTGTCGCCCATAATATCTCCTCTTTTACTTTTTAATTAGTATAATAATACAACATTCATAAGCAAAAGTAAAGGATTATATTTTAAAATAATCTCCGGTAAATGTTGAAAAAATAATCAAATATTATCAAACAATGTGTTTGACTTATTTAAAAAATATTTCTTTAATTAAAATTTAAACCGGTATTACAGGAATGGGTGTACTGGCACAATCTCCATTAAAAAAAAGAAAGATCAATGAAAATAATTCAGGGGATATAAAAATAATAAAAACATATTTTTTCTGGGATATAGAAAATGTCTCGTTTCATAATCTTGACAGGATTATGAAACAGGTCCATGAGTCAGAAGGAGAGATGAAATTATATGCAGTCTTCTCTAAAATAAAAGAAGCACGAAAAGTACAGCTTCTTGAAAACGGATGGATTCTAATTGACACAGGAAATATATCAAAAAATTCAGCTGACTTTAAAATAAAAGAAATGATTTTTTCTATTCTTGAAAACAAAACCTGCATTCCTGAAAAAATCTTTTTAATCACTGAAGATAAAGGATTCTATAAAATTTCACAGCGGATTATAATGAAAGGAATTCATCTGGAAGTAATTTGCGGAACAAAAAGCCCTCAGTGGATAAGAACTTTAAAACAATTATAAAAAAACCGGCAGAAAAAACTCTCTGCCGGTGCAATCAATTGATAATTTATTCAATCAGTTCCCCTGCAGCAAAGAAACCTTATTCCCTATATTAGATTCTTTTTCCATTAAGATTCCTTTTTCTGTAATAATGAGATCGTCGGAGTTAAACATACTGCCCTTTCCAATTCGAACTGACGATGGAAAATCCAGTTCGCCTTTTAAAATTTCACTAACCAGTTTTCCATTCTTATCAAGCAGAAGAAGAGAGCCTTTTGCAAAATTGGCTACAACTATTCCATCAACGCCTTTATAATTGCCGGCTTCAAGATCATCAAAAAGCCCTGTTTGCGAGTATAGTGTGGAAACTGACCCGGGGCGGCCGTTGATAATATCAACCTTTTTCACCATTGCCTTTAAAGTAGACATTTTGAAATCTGTGAAATATAATGTATTATCCCTGATAGACATACCGTTTGGAGAACACACTCCATTTGATGTTGAGAGCCAGGTCTCCTGGGAAAAATTATTTCCTGAAATCGTTACTTTAACAATCTGACCTATTGATAAAAATGTTTCATCAGCAATATAGAGATTTCCTGAACTGTCAGCAGCCATTCCATTCGGCAGGAACATATTCTTCAAAGTATAAACAGGTAAAAAATTAAGCGAGGTCTGGGTTAAATCAGCGCGCAGAAGTTCTTTATTCATTATTAAATCGCTGAAAGTATTGAATAAATACTGTGCAAGCCCCTGTTGAAGAAGATTTGCAATATCCAGCTGCTGAAAAGGTTTAACCCTCATTGTTGAACGGACTACATAAAGATAATTTCCAACCTGAGCCATTCCGAGAAATTCCGCATTCGCTGTATGCAGAACAAGCTCAGCACCCTTAGCGTTTGTATATTCATAAACGTGCTCTGACGCTGTTATGAATAATCGTCCATCTGATGTAAACAGCAGATTTTCCGCATCCGGAATTTTATCAGCCAGTGTTCCTAACTTATCATTACATCCTGTTAAAGCCAGCATCGAAATAGAAAAAAGAAAAACTAAAATAAATTTTGTTAATTCCGGTAAAACAGCAACCTTAATTGAATTCATATTAAAATATTCTCCTTAAAACACAATTATTTTCAACAAAACCGTCCGGTCGGTTTTAGAATTAAGAAAAAGTTTTATTATTGTCAAGAAGAAAATATTTTATGAGTGGATCTATTTAAGAGCAGAGTTCGATATGAAAACAAATGATTAGATCAGGGTTTCACCAGTATTTTATCCGGATTAAGGAAAAACATTTTAAGAAATCCCATATTTTTAAATTCAAACTTCCAGAAATGCGGCAGAATTGAAAAAACAGTATAATGCAGATGAGGGCAGTCGGATGTTCCTGTATTGCCTACAAAGCCGATTACCGTACCTCTTAGGACAAATGGATTTATTCTTTGCGAATGGCTGTTCAAATGCCCGTATAGATGCACGCGCAATTTAGGGCTTACCATTAATATTGCTTTCCCGTACATGCCGAGCCATCCTTTATAGAGAATGACTCCGCTTGTAGATGCAATTACCGGAGTTCCTTCATTTGCAATGATATCTATGCCTTTATGCTTATAGTATTTTGTGCACCAGGGACAGTCCCAGAAATAATCAGCATTCCAGTTATATGGCTGTGCACCTATAACAGGGATGACTGTTTTTTCCGGACACACATAAAACCAGATTAACGAAACCGCAATTATTGATGGAATAAAAAACCTGGATTTTCTGAAAAGCAAATAGCGTGACTTAAAATTAAAATTAATTTTCCGGCTTCTTCTGACAGATATATGCTTTGATCGTTTCATTATTTATTTTTTATTTCGGTTGTTTATTACGGTAATCAATCAAGACTCTTCTTTTCCGCTCAACCCTGACAATACCATTATAATCATTTACAAAATACACAGTATGATCTGCGAAAAATCTGTAAAGCTCAACCTTAACAATTCCCGCATGATTTGGCGAATTTCCCTGAGCCTGTATTTTTTATCAAGAAAAAATCAATCTGTCATTTTATTCAAAAAACGATTTCATCCGCTATAAAGATTGACGATTGGTAACTTTTTTTATTGACTTTTAAAACTTAAAGTGCCCGATTATTTATTAAAGCATTCCGTTCATTAAAACATCCGGAGGATTCCGTGAAAAAAATTTCCCTTGTTTTCACTTTAGCCGTTATTCTGACAGGAGAACTTTCATACGCAGAAGAGTCATGGATTATTCCAATGGACAGTCCTTATTACAAACAGGCGGAGGAACTTTTCCTGAACAGCGGACGCAATGCCCCTTATGAGGAAATGCCTCTTGTTGCAGACGAACTCAAGGCAGGGCTTTCTGATATTAATAAGGAATCCAAAGACGAAATAGAAGCAGCAAAAGCAAGAGAACTTAATGACAGGATAAAACTCCCGTTTAAAAATCTCTCCCCAATTCTCGAATTCGGATTGAATTTAGGGTATAACAATGAAACAGACAGAATGAATCTTATATATAAAAAGCAGGGAAAGTATGATGTTGGAACAACACCTACAATTCCTCCGTACACAGGTGTTACATATCCAAATGTAGCTGAAAGGTTCCTTGATTACAAACAGGTTTACCAGACACAAGCTATTCCATCTCTCATTACAACCGGTCTAATTGCACAGAAGTGGGGAATATCAATATGTATTGTTCCTGAAATCCGTCCTGCAATGAGCCAGATTCTGACAGATTACAGTTTTATAAATTTTCCCACACAGAACCCGAAAATGTTTGATCTCAATATTCCATATAGAGGCGTGCTTGCCTTATATAAAGATCCCGTGGAAATACGTTTCGGAAGGGACAAGCTCCAGCTCGGGCCGGGCAGGTGGAGTTCACTTATGGTTAATAAAAATATTCCATATAATGATTTTATCAAGTTCAGGTTATTCATGAAATACTTTTCATTCTCTTTTTATTTCATATCACTCAATGCGCAGCTTACAGCAGAGGAAAGCGCATACATGAATCTGATGTATAACGATCCGGCAAAATATCCGAATCCTGAAAAAAACGGATATCTGAATGGCGCAACATACAACATGAGGTCTAAAAACCTTATAGCAAGCAAGTGGACTTTCACTCCAGCAGACTGGGCAGCATTCAGCCTGACGCAGTACAACCTGGTCGGCGGACGCGATCCGCATATAACTGACTTCAATCCGTTTATAATTTTTCACAACATTTATGCTGAAGGAGTCTACAGCGTGCCGATTTCCCTGACAGCGACATTTACGCCATACAAAGGAATTAAAATTTACGGGGAATTTCTTTTTTACGACGCATCAGTGGGAGACGAAGCAAGCGGGCCTGATTCAAACGGCTTTGCAGCAGCATACCAGATAGGTATCACACTTTTATCAAATCCTTTTTTCCAGGTCGGGCCTGGCAGGTTCAGGCTTGATGCGGAATTTTCGTGGACAGATCCTTGGGTTTACGGAAAATTTTATTCTTTAAGACAGTTTACATCGAGGAAAATTCAGGTTGAGCCTTTCGGAGACAGATACATGATTGATTATCCGCTAGGATTTTATCTCGGTCCGGACGCATTTGAAATAGACGTTGCTCTCGCATACGGAACACCGGACAACTGGGAAATCGAGATTCTATGGCAGAGACAGGCAAAGGGTGTTGTTACTATGTACGGTTTCGGAGCGGATAACGATTACGGAAATTACGGAGTAAATGGCGTACCGCCTGCAAATGCAGCTACTCCTACAGGTTCAGCGCGCGGTTCTGCAGAGTGGACAGACTCAATCAAGCTTTCATTTACTATTTATCCGGTAAATGGCCTTAAAGTGTGGACGTGGTATCAGTTTAAACATATTGAGAACAGATTCAACATTACAGGCTATACGGGGAATTATCATCAGATAGGAGCGAGTGCGACTTATAAATTGTATTGAGGCTTCAGACTGCTATTTATATAATCTTCTGCAGTGTCATTCACGCGAAAGTGGGAATCCATTTATACAACAAAACTTATTTAAAAGTAATTGTCTAATAAATCATTTTATACACTTCCAAATACAATTTCCACATTTATTAATAAAAAGAACCATTTTTTTAATCATTAAGTTAAACTCTGGATTCCCGCCTTCGCGGGAATGACATAGTTTTTATTTTCATAGTTTAGAGAATACTCATTATTAGCAAAACCCCTCTTTACGAAGCAGAGATGTGACATATTTGTGAGTTAAAACTTAACTTCAGTACTCATATATAAAAAATTAGACATCTGATTCAGTCCGGACTGAGGCCCCATTGCTGTAGCTGTTGCAGTACCTGAAGCAATTGTCAGAGATCTATTCCATATCTGCTGAAACATATATCCGATCTTGAAAGAAACCTCAACATATTGAAAAGGAAAATTAAACGATAATGATAATCCGACCTGAAGGGTATATTCAAGAACTTCCTGATTTAAAGTTTTTCCTGAAGTATAAAAAGTAACATTTCCCTTATTGTCCCATCCATCATCCCAGATAGTTCCATCACCTATCATATTTCCGCCAAGAGGATTGTAAACTCCGGCTGAAGCATTTCCATGCCTCATTAAAGTTGCATAAACATCAATATCAAGCCAGGATGCAGGAGCAACATAAGTCTTCAGACTGAATCTGTCTGAATTAGGCTCCATAGCGCTGCCGAGATTCGATCCATTATGAGTGTAATTCAGATAAGGAAGGCTAAGCTGCGGCGAACCGGCCGGCATCTGTCCGGTATGAGTGTACATATATTGTGATATTATCTGGTAATCAAAACTCAATCTTTTAAATATTTTGAAATCCGGAGTCCATGATATGCCGGCCTGAATAGCATATTTATTCTGGGCGGAATCGAAATTCAGTCCAGTACCGTTAACTTTACTGAACAGATTCCAGTCATCAATAAATGCAATAAAATCAATTCCGATATTAGCAGGAATTCTCAGTTTAAAATACACGCCCATCTGCGAATTATTATATCCGCCTGCCTGTTCCTGGGTATAAAATACATACTGAACAGGAATTAAAAATTCCGGATGAAGAGCACCACCGCCGATAACCGACTGCATAATACCAAGATCAAGCCAGTCAGTCATATGAGCTTCTAATGTATGAACAATCAGATATTTCATTATATTTTCAGAAGCGTGTGAATCGACCAGAAAAGGCAGCCCTGAATTTAGTTTCTGCGCATATTGTTTCGTAATCAAATTAAGAAAAACTGTACTTACTGTAATCCAGTCTCCCCTGTATGTTAATGCAAAATGACCGGCACCCGGAGCCTGAGGACCTATAACAGGACCGTCATCAAAAAACGGCCCGTATGAAGAACGCCAGAAACCTGCAGAAAAATAAAACCTGTCAGTGCCTACAAAAAAGCCCCCTTCTCCGAGATGGCCTATATCAACTTTTCCAACTCCGGCGCCGCCGGAATTATAATCGCCTACGAACAGGTTTTTTGTATATTCAGGAAAAAACGAATCACCTACTCCGTTCTGGGCAGCAATGGAAATCTTTCCTGTATAGGAAATTATATCATTGAAAACAAGTCCGGCAGTATCGATTTTGCCTCCGCCATACCAGTACATGTCTTTAAAGTCTGTAATGAGTCCGGCGATTACTGAATAATAAATCGGAGCAGGCAGGTTTTTCCCTTTAATAGCCAGTATGTCTGCACCGGGTGTAGTAATAAGCTTATAATATCTATCCGCAATTTCAACATCATCAGGCGAGCCCTTCTCCTTAACTTCAGCAAGAAGTTTCTTAAGAAGCTGCAATGGATAAGGCCGCACAGGAGGAAGCTGTTTTATATATCCTTTATCCTGCCAGATCGTCAGATATCTATAGATCCTGTGATTATTATCTGCAAGATAATCCGCGTAAAGCGTACCGGACAATATAAACAGAAGTAATATTAAACTTTTTATTTTCATAAATTTTTCCTAATTTGTTTTTCAACGGCTATACACACTAAGGCGATGGCCTGCACCAATCGGGTGAATCTATTGCTATATTCTGGATCCCCGCATTCGCGAGGATGACAAGCAGAAAAAACGGAAATGTAAGACCCTTCAATGAAAAGGTTGTGGCCATATTGAGACGCTGCTTCAGCTAACAAATTTGGAACAGGAATCATCGCAAATCATTGATTCATCATACTCAAATTCAGGAATTAATATTTTAAGCATTTTCCTGATATGCAGCGGCTCCATAGCGTGAACATTTACAAGCTGATTCCCGATAAGATCCTCAATCTTTGCTTCATCAAGACCGGAATCTGTATTGGCCATGACAAAAATCTTATTATTTGCCGTCATTGAATAGGTTTCATGGTCAAAGAATAATTCCTCATACATTTTCTCGCCGGGACGCAGGCCAGTAAATTTTATCTGTATTTCTCCGGGCAGCTTACCGGAAAGTTCTATAAGCCTTTCAGCTATATCCAGCAGCTTGTACTGCTTGCCCATATCGAGTGCATACACTTCACCGCCTTTTGAATATGCGGATGCATTTAAAACCAGTAGAGACGCTTCAGGTATGCTCATAAAAAATCTTTTTATCTCAGGATCAGTTACTGTTATCGGACCGCCCTTTTCGATCTGCTCGCTGAACAGAGGAAGAACAGATCCCCTGCTTCCGATAACATTTCCAAAACGGACAATAGATGTCTTCAATTTATATTTTCTGTTATAGTAAAGAGTTATCAGCTCGGATGCTCTTTTGGTTGTGCCCATTATGTTCGTCGGACGTACAGCTTTATCTGTTGATATAAATACAAACTGCTCCACTTCATTTTTAACACACGCATCAAGCACGTTTCTTGTGCCGATGATATTATTTATTATCGCTTCAGCTTCATTGAATTCCATCAGAGGAACATGCTTATGAGCAGCAGCATGAAATACTATATCCGGTTTATATTTTTCAAATGCTGAATTCAGCATATCAGAACTTCTTACATCTATTATCTTATAAATAATTTCCGGCTTAAAATCCATATATTCAACATGTTCTGTTAATGATTTTATAAGATTATAAATGGAAAACTCGCCCCGGCCAACAGCAATAAGTCTCCTGATTTTGAATTTTAAAATCTGCCTGCATATTTCAGAACCAATGCTTCCGCCTGCTCCTGTTACAAGAATGCACTTATCTGAAAACCGCTCCTTTATTACATCCGTATCAATTGTAAATTCCTCCCTACCAATCAGGTCAAATATGCTGATTTCCCTGAGAGCGCCTGTTAAAGGCTTGTTTACAAAAAGTTCAATAAGCGGAGGAAGTATTCTAATAGGTATCCTGGGGTTTTCTTTTTTTATAAAATGAAGTATATTATTAATTTTTTCAGAACTTGCAGAAGGCATTGCTATTATGACTTCATTGATTCCGAATTTATTGATAACTTCATGAATTTTATATGATGTTCCATATATAAACTTCCCATTCAGCATTTTACCTGCTTTATGGGGGGAATCATCAATAAAGCCTTTAATAATATCATCAAGACCGATTTTTGCGTACTCTGCTAAAATTGATCTGCCTGCTTCGCCTGCGCCTATTACAATTATTTTTTTCTGTTCTTCAGGTGTTTTTGGTTCTGTTTTTGAAATCTGCGCTCCGGTGAGATGGGATTGCCTGCTGAAATGATCCCTTATTATAATTCTATATATTATAGTTGATACTGAAATAAACATGAATGCAAGTGTAACAACAAGCCGGGAATAGACGAAGCTGAAAAAAGTCAGATAACCGATAAATAAAACAAATCCGGTTATATTGCCTGCCATCAATTTATAAACATCTTTAATATTTGAATATGCCCACATTATCCTGTAAATCTGGAATAAATAAAAAGAAACGAAAAATGATATAACAAGAGTGATGATGTATTTATATGAAACAAGCTCAATTGTGAGAGTAAAATCCGGATAGTATCTGATGAAATTCGCAGCTAAAAATGAAGCTACAACAAGAAACATATCAAGCATAAGATAATAATATTTTCTTCCGCGAATTCTATAAAGTATATTCATGGTTTATATATCTACTTTTAATAATATTTCCTGTCATTTCAAAAAATATAAAGCTAAGAGAAATCCTGTTTTAAAGGAAGAATAAGCTGATTTCCATTTTTTAATCAAAATGACTGATATTTAAATTATCTCCTGTTTTTAGTTAAAATATCAAGCACATTTTCTATAACATAATTTATTTCTTCATCTGTCATTCCAGGGAAAATCGGAAGAGAGATATTCCGCTCAAAAATCCACTCACTTTCAGGATAATCTGAAATTTTATATCCCAGGCCTGCATAATAACTGAATCGGTAAACCGGAATGAAATGTACACTTGTGTCAATTTCTCTTTTCTTTAATTCAGTGTAAAATTCATTCCTTCCAATTTTAAGAGATCCAAGATTCAATTTTAAAGGATATAAATGATACGAGGTTTCTCTGTCAGGCTTAATTTTATACAAAATCAGAGATTTGTCATTTTTAAAGGCATTATCATACTTATCTGCAATAAGCTTTCTTTTTAATGTCAGGGAATCAACCTTTTTAAGCTGCTCAAGTCCCATTGCTGAATTAATGTCAGTTGTATTATATTTATATCCTGCATCAATAACATCATACTCCCAGGTTCCCTCTTTTGAATATCTTTTCCAGGCATCGCGGGAAATGCCGTGCAGCCGGAGAATCCTCATAGTATTATCCCATTCAGGATTATCTGTTGTGGCCATACCTCCCTCACCTGTTGTGAGAGTTTTTGTAGCATAAAAACTGAAACAGGTGATATCCCCGATTGAACCTACGAGCTTTCCTTTATATCTTGAAGGAAGAGAATGCGCTGCGTCTTCAATAACTGCTATTCCATGTTTTCTTGATATAGCCATAATCTCATCCATATCGCACGGCTGGCCTGCATAATGAACCGGTATCACGGCTTTTGTTTTTTTTGTAATGGCTTTCTCGAATGACTCAACACTCATAAGATGAGTATCTTTTTCCACATCTGTCATTACAACCTTTGCACCGAAAAATCTCGGTACATCTGCTGTTGCAGTAAATGTTACTGCAGGGATAATGACTTCATCATCGGGCTGTATATTAAAACATTTCAGAGCAAGGTGCATTGCAGCTGTGCAGGAATTTACTGCAACAGAATATTTCGATCCGGCATAATTTCCAAAATTATTTTCAAAATCGAAAGTTTTTTTTCCCATAGTGAGCCAGCCGTTTCTGATCGAATCAGCAACAGCGTTCAGCTCATCGTCTGTAATATATGGCCTGTGAAAAGGTACGTGCATTTATACTTTATCCACAATTTTATTGGAACCTGGAGGTGCATAAGGAGTTAAAGGCTTATCCCTTTTACATACTTCTATTAAAAGAGGATCAGCTTTCATATTAATAAGTATTTCATTAATATATCCAAGAGCTTTTTGTTTTGATATTATGGCTACTGCAGTTAGAATCATAAGCCTTACATCAAGAAAGAAACTTCTTTTATCAACATATAAAAGTGCAAGCCTGCTTTTCCATGGACGGATCAATCTATTATAATCAAGATTAGGATTTTTACTATCTTTAAGAATATTACCTTCATCGGAAAAAACTATAGATGCGAAGTCTGTTATTCCCGGCTTAACATCAAGCATCCTCTTTTCTTCTTCAGTATAAAGATCAGTGCCGGTTTCCCGTACCTGAGGTCTGGGACCTACAAAGCTCATATCACCGATAAAAACATTCAGGAACTGCGAGAGTTCATCCATTTTATATTTTCTGACGAAATTCCCGATAGGCGTGATTCTCGCGTCTGCTGCTGATGTTGACTGCACGCCGGTTTTATCAGCATTCACTACCATTGACCTGAATTTAATCATTTTGAAGGTTTTAAATTTTCTGCCTACTCTAGGCGCTATATAAAAAGGATTTTTGAAATCCTGTATCCAGATCAGGATTAGCACAGGAATCGTCAGCGGAAGGGTCATAACAAGCCCAATAAAAGATACTGTAAAATCAAAAATCCTTTTTATCATTCTTTTACAAGCTCCCTTGCTTTTATCTTTACGGTCTCTCCGTCTATTTTGTAGCAGCTTCTTAAATAATCCTGATCACCAACTATGCATGTGAAACCATCCCTGAGAGCTGAACGGTAAAATTTCTGTGGTATATTTCCGCTGTCCATGCAGTACTCAGCAACAGCGCTGCCGAATCCTCCATGCAGAGTGTGTTCCTCAAGTGTAATAATTCCGCCTGTTTCCTTCACTGCAGATTTAATTTCATCTCCGTCTAAAGGCTTCACTGTATGGAAGCTTACAACTCTGCAGGAAATCCCCTCAGCGTTCAGATCTTCAGCAGCCTTTAAACCAACTGCAAGCATACCGCCTGTGCAGAGGAATGAAATATCTTTGCCGTCTTTAATTCTTCGCGCTTTTCCAATTTTAAAAATTTCACCCGGCTTTTCAGTTCTACCTGCTGTGCTTCTATCGAGCCTGATATAACCTGCTCCCTCGTGAAGTGCAATAGCCGGAACCGCCTGTGAACTTTCCCAGTTATCTCCGGGAGCTATGACCGTCATCTCAGGCAGAGTGCGAAGAATGCCTATATCCTCTGTTGCATGATGTGAAACACCGAGAGCTCCGTATGTAAGCCCGCAGCCTGAAGATATTATATTTATATTGAGCCCGTGATAACAGGCATCATTCCTGATCTGTTCAAGACATCTGAGTGTTGGAAAATTTCCGAGAGAGTAAACAAAGACTATACGTCCCTCCAGAGCAAGACCTGTTGCAATTCCAATCATATTCTGCTCTGCAATTCCAACATTCAGAAACTGTCTCGGGCACCTTTTAACAAAATCGTCGAAAAGACCGAAGCCGAGATCTGCTGTAATCAAAAATACCTTTTTGTCTTTTTCTGCAAGATCAGTCAGCGAATGTATACAGGAATCTCTCACGCTTCCTCCAGTTCTTTTTTTGCAGTTTCATAGTCTGCACCTCTTGCTGTGCGGTAATGCCATACAATATTATTTTCCATAAAAGATACGCCTTTGCCTTTAACAGTATGAGCTATCAGGCAGGATGGCTTGCCCTTCTCAAATGGAATACTGGAAAATACTTTTATCATTTCATCATGATTATGGCCGTCAACTTCCCTTACAGCCCAGCCGAAACTCGTCCATTTATCTGCAAGAGGTTCAAGGTTAAGTGTTTCATTTGTGGCTTTCATGCTCTGGAGTTTATTGTAATCAATAATAATTACAAGATTATCGAGCTTGTGATGAGCAGCGAAAAGAACCGCCTCCCACGTGGAGCCTTCATCATTCTCGCCATCGCTCATAACAACGAAGACCTTATGCTTTTTATCATCAAGTTTGGCTGAAAATGCCATGCCTGCACCGACAGATTGGCCGTGACCGAGAGAGCCGGTGGAGAGTTCAACACCCGGTATTCCTTTGTGCGAAACATGCCCGCTCAGAAACGATCCGTTCTGATAATGAGTATCCAGCTTTTCTACTGGGAAAAACCCGCTTTCAGCAAGAGCAGCATAGACTCCGGCACCTGCGTGACCTTTACTCAGAATAAAACGGTCCCTGTTTTCCCAGGAAGGATTTTTCGGATCAACATTCATGATCTTTCCGTATAACACTGCAAGAATATCAGCCATGGAAAAAACCGAGCCTATATGCGAGCTGCCGCCAAGGCTTGTCATACGAAGTGCATCGAGTCTTATTTTTTTTGCAAGCTCTACAGTTTCCATATCATTTCTTCTTAAGAAGTTCAAAAGTAAAGATCCAGGACATAAGCCTGATAAGTGGAATGCGCGTTAAAACCTTATCAAGTACATTAAAAAACGGGAGCAGCGATTTTACAAAGGCACCCGCAATGCTTGATATATGGAAAAATTTCATTTCCCCGATATCAAAAAATCTTTTGGCAAATTCAATATCCTTCATGCTGAGAATGTGGGCTTTTTCCCAGTCAGTTCTCATTTCCGGAGTTAAATTTCTATATAGTTTTATGAAAGGATTATAATCAAGGGCCTCAACGCCAAGAATTTTTCCGCCGGGCGCAAGAATTCTTCTAAGCTCAGGAAACGAATATGAAAGATCAAGGTGGTGAAGCATTCCGCTGCACATAATTATATCAATGGAATTGTCCGGAAGAAGCGTGTTCTCGCAGTCTGCCTGAATAAAATATATATTATCTTTCAGGTTTTCATCTTTAGCGCTTTTTCTCGCATTGCCGACAGACACGCTGCTTATATCAATGCCGACTGAAAGAGCAGCTCCGTATTTCGCTGCTTTAATTGCATTTACACCATTTCCGCACGCATAATCCAGAAAAACTTTTCCCTTTGCCTCACGCTTCAGCCATCCGTCAACATACTCCGAAGACAGTCTTGTTGTAGAATAATATTTTTTATTTCCATAAAGCTTTTCATATGTATCGCGATCCATTGATTCTTCAGGAACGTTGTCCTTTAATGAAATGGCTCTGTGCATATCATGAAATTCAAGCTCTTTGAGTTTTCTATCATCAAGAGACTTCATCCACTGTTTATCAGTTACTTTTTCTATTTCTTTGATTTTCTTTTTTAATAATGCTGTATTCATATTTTTATCCAGTAATTTTTTTTATCTAATTTATGGCAACCTACAGAACGTATTATCCATTTAATCGCCCCCCTTTTGGTGAAGGGCGGCCACCATTTTACTTTCCGAAAAATTTTCTCACTGTTGAAATAACATAATCAATCTTTTCATTTTCAAGCTCCGGATACAACGGCAGCATAAGGGAATTTCTAAACATACTGTCAGTACGTGGAAGCTTAAAATGTCCCATGTCAAGAGCCTCAAACTGATGGACACCCATACCGCCCCACTGGATCGGGCACTGAACTCCTGAATCTGTCATATACTTCAACAGACCGTCTCTGTTTTCAGTTTCAAGCTCATAGTTCTGAAACACATCATATCTCGAAGAATCGGCACCAGGTGATTCAGGCAGAAGAAGGTCTTTAATATCAGACAGTCCGTCGCAATATTTTTTTGCAATTTCCCTTCTTCTTTTAATCCAATCAGGAAGCAGAGTCAGCTTGTAATCAAGAATTGCACCATGAAGATTGTCAAGGCGGCAATTCAATCCCCACATATTAATAGGTGTTCCCTCACCCCTGCCGTGATTGCGTAGAAGTTTTAGTTTTTTATACATCGCCTCGTCATCAGTAACAATGGCTCCTGCATCTCCGAATGCTCCAAGAAGTTTTGCCGGATAGAAACTGAAACAGCCTGTAAGACCGAATGTACCGGCATATTTCCCGTTAATGTGAGCTCCGAGAGACTGAGCTGCATCTTCAATAACGATAAGATTATGTTTTTTAGCAATATCGATAATCTGATTCATATTTTTACAGATATGTCCGTTAAGCTGAACCGGCATTATCGCTTTGGTTTTTTTAGTTATTGCTGCTTCAATTTTTTCAGCATCCATATTATGATCATCTGCGATATCAATAAGTACTGGAGTTGCACCGAGGAATTTAATTACTTCAATAGTTGCAACAAATGTATGAGAAACAGATATCACTTCATCGCCCGGACCGATCCCTGCTGCATGCAGTGAAAGAAGTAGAGCGTTTGTGCAGTTTGAAACACCTATGGCATATTTAACATTGATGAATTTTGCGAGATTTCTTTCAAATCTTTCAAGATCTTCGCCAAGGATATAAGCACCCCTGGTTAATGTATCTTCTATTATCTCAAGATATTTATCTTTTTTTACACCGAACTGAAGCGGATAATCAAAAAATTTTACTTTTGCTTCCATAATCTCCACCTGGAAAAAATTAGTCTATAACCGCGAATCCAATGTACGGATCGAAATCAAGTCTTTCTATTTTAAGTCTGTTTATTCCCAGAGTATCCAGCAGCGCCATGGTTTCACCAGGCCATATCGGATTGTCAATTTCGTCAAATGCAATGATTGATCCTTTCGGCATTCTAGGAAAAAAGTTTTCAATTGCTATTTTTGTTGGCTCATATAAATCAAAATCAAGAAAGAGTAAACTCACTACAAGATGCTGGTTCTGTTTTATAAATGCAGGTATTGTTTTAGATGCATCGCCCTTAATGAGCTTCACCTTGTCAATATGACCAAGAAATCTCCCGCTGTCAAAAGTTTTTATAATGCTCTGAAGCTCGTCATATACATCAGCCTTCAAATCCCCTTCAGAAGGCTTTCTGACACTGTTATCATCCTTCTCGGAAACATTTGGAAATCCGGCAAAAGTGTCAAATCCGTATATTCTTCTGGTTAAATCAACAGGTTCAAGAATTTCGCTGAACAACCCCCACGACATAACCCCTGCACCGCGGAAAACTCCGCACTCAACGATCGAGCCTTTTGTATGAAGTACGCGCTTGAATATTTCATAGCGTGCAAGAAGTTTAGTCATATCCTGTCTTCGGACATATTTCGGAAAATTGTGAAGCTTCGCCTCAGTGTTGTCTTTTGATTCATCGAAAATACGGGCATATTCTCTTGAACTTTCCCTGTCACCCCCGGTTCTGAATCCGCCTGAAGCTTCCGGTTTTTTTTCACTCATTGATTTTTCCTTTTTATTTTTTCAATAAAGCTGATGCATAAATGACCTTATGCCTGATATCAGGCACGCCGGCATCAAGTTTTACCGGCTCAACAAATTCCATCATGCCTGCTTTTATTTCATTCGGCATTTTCAGTAATTTCCCGAAAACAATACGTTTCAGCAGTTTTTTCCCTTTCATTGTTTTCGGAATTATTCCAATTTTTGAAGCTATCATTTTAACCGGTCTTAAAATTTTCTGAATCATCCCGGCTTCAGATAAAGGGCTGTTCCCGAAAAATTCCGTTTCAAATCCGTATTTTGATAAAAGCCCGTTAAGCTCAACAACACCATAATATTTATAAGTATAAGGACTTGAATTAAAATCAAATAAATCCTTATTTGCAGTTGCGATTAGAAGCCTGCCGCCTTTTTTCAAAACCCTGCGGCATTCAGATATAAATTTTTCTGCATTAGGAATATAATATATTGCTTCAAATAAAACAATAACATCAAAAGATTTTTCTTTAAAAGGCATTTTCTGCGCATCAAATTTTTTCAAATCTATTCTTTTACCATAATGATTCCCTGCTATATCCAGCAGTTTCTGAGAATAATCACCAGCGGTAAATTTTTTAGCCAAACCGGATAAATAACCAAGACCCTGCCCTGATCCGCAGGCTACCTCGAGAACTGATTTTCCTTTGCAATATGTTCCGGCCCAGTAATATCTATGATAATTCCTTTCAAGCTGTTCCCTTGTAATATCATCACCTGGAATCTCTGTCACATCATAAAAATCATTATCCATTATATTTAAAATTCCTTTACTGTATTCTCATCTTCAAGAATTTGCTTTATCATCTACTTAATATAATCCTCGTGCAAACGGAGGATCTATTTTTCATTTAGCGTATTTTTCTGCAATTTTAATCAATTGGTCAATCATATTTCCATAAACATTTTTAGCAATAAATTTTTCCCTGTAAAGTTTTAATGAATTTTCAGACATTTTTTTAAGTAAAACCGGATTATCATACAAACTCATCAGCTTCCTGATCAGATCAGAAACATTATTATTCTGATATGTTATACCGGATTCGCTTTTATTCAGAAGATCCTCAAGGGAACCTTTAAGACTTGAAATAACAGGCAGGCCGGCAGACATATATTCAATGGATTTATTAGGATAAGATATTGTAAAATCGCTTGTGCTTTTATACGGGGCCAGCCCCGCTTTAGACAGCTTGAGCAGAGTCCAGATCTGAGCTGAATTGATCCATCCTGGAAAAATAATATTGCTTAAGCCGGATGCCATTTTTTTACAGTTATCAAGCATTTCTCCGGAACCGCATATAACAAATCTGATATTAACTTTCTCATCCTGTAAAATTTTTGCTGCATTTATGACTGTATCAAGTTCAAACTGTCTGCCGATTGTACCGAAGAATGATACAATAAAAATTTTCGAAGAGGAATAAATTCCAAGGTTCTTCCAGAACAGGCCGGCTTCCTTTATCATTTTTTTATCCGGAGATTTATCATCATATGCAAGTGGATATTCCGAATCAAAATTATTTTTTTTCCTGCCGGCATAACCAAGCGCCCATGAAACATAACCGTCTGTTATTCCAAAAAGAGCATCAGCTTTCCCAAAGACCTCTTTTGCTCCGGAAAACATCGGATGCAGAATCAGGCGTGCTAATGGTTTAAAGAAAACAGGAGCAATGTTTAAAAAAATATCCGGCCACATGTCGCGCAAATCAATTACAACAGGCACATGAAATTTTTCCCCATAACGGACCGACTGTACGCAAAGTTCGATTGCAGGGTATGAAGCAAGAATGATATCAGGAGGTTTTTCTGACAGGGAAAGTTCAGCAAATTGCGTTGCGGAATTTCTATGGCTTATAATTCTGGGAATTGATATATTGAATTTGTATGATAAAGATTTAATAAGGATAATTTTGTAGTTTTCTCTATATTGAATTTCAGTGTTTTCAATGAATCTCTGTTTTTTTTGCGTGTGATCAAAAGTGGACGTCCAGAATACAACATCATGGCCATTTTCTGAAAGCATATCTGCCAGAATCCCGGCTCTTAGAAGTCTTACAGCTCCATCAGTAGGTAAAGGCTCTCCAACAGCAATTAGCCAGATTCTCATAATCTTCTGCCTTTCCTTTAATAATCAAATAGGCACTTTTCTCTCCTAGAATCAGGAAATATATATAAAATGTTATTAATTCCATCCCTGATAATTATTATTGAAGTTGCCAACTTCTCGATAAATCAGTACTTACTGAAATTAACAGCATATTTATGCTAAAACAGTATTGGTACAAAAAGCAATCATTTTTTTGAACTTGAATTCAAGGATAAAATATCCTTGAAATTTTCAGATAGAACATATAGTATGTAAATACATATCAAATGAAATTTTTTTCAAAGTAATATGTAACGACTATGCGGTCATTGCGGTTTTCTAAAAAGAAAAGTTTATTAGAAGTCATCAGCATCTGAACGCTCCGGTCTGGATATCGATCAGGTTATCATATTTCAAAAGATAAATATCGAAAAAAGTGTTTAAAAAAAACTGGATTCTTTGCTATATATGAAAATTATAATCGCTTAGACGATAAAAAATACAAGTCATACAAATTAAAAAAGATTTATAGAGAACTTTTTACATTTTGAAACGCAGGAATGAAATGAATAGAATTATTGATACTATCTATATTTTAGTCAATCAGAAATGAACATCTGGCTCATTACAGTTGGAGAACCTTTACCTGTTGACGACAATAATCCCCGTCTATATCGAGCCGGAATTATCAGCAATATGCTCGCATCAATGGGTCATAATGTAATCTGGTGGAATTCTGATTTTGATCATATTAAAAAAAAGAATCGATACGGCAAAGATTTAATAATAAAAATTAAAGATAATTATTCAATTCATCTCTTGCATTCGATAGGTTATAAGAGAAATATTTCACTCAGCAGAATATTCAATCACCTGGCTATAGCAAGAAAATTTTACAAAAAAGCTGTTGATACTGAAAAACCTGATATAATATTATGTTCTTACCCGACTATAGAACTCAGTTACTATGCAGTATTGATAGGTGAAAAATATTCCATACCCGTTGTTGTTGATGTGCGTGATTTATGGCCTGATATTTTTTATGATGCTTTACCGTCTGTATTACGTAATATTGGAAAAACTATTTTATATCCTTTTATTTTCATGGCCCGTCAGATTTTTTCCCGTTCAACTGCCATATACGCACTAACTGATCAATTTTTAGACTGGTCATTAAAATATGGACGCAGGGATAAAAAGCAGAATGATCATGTTTTCCCAATGGGGTATAGCGAGAAAATTCCTGATCAGGAGAAAATTTCAGCAGGAGAAAAATTTTGGGATTCATTAAATATTTTTGATAAAAAAGAAGGTCAGTTCATAATATGTTTCTTCGGGACTCTTGGCCAGCAATTTGACCTTGATACTGTTATTGAAGGTGCTAAAGAATTATTTCAGACAAACCCTGAAATAATATTTGTCATTTGTGGAGACGGGGAAAAGAAGAATTACTATAAACAAAAAGCAGGATTCAGAAGTAATGTAATTTTTCCCGGATGGATCGGATCATCTGAAATTTGGACGCTGATGAGAAGATCATCTCTCGGGTTAACGCCATACATAAATATCGATAATTTTAAAATGAATCTTCCGAATAAACCAATTGAATACCTTTCTGCCGGTCTTCCGTTATTAAATTGCACAGAAGGCGTTTTATCAGAATTAATCTCTGAAAACAATTGCGGAATTTCATATCTTAATTCTGATGTGAGCGATTTTATTTACAAAATTAAGGATATTAATAATAATAAAGAAAAATTATTAACGATGTCAGCAAACGCGAAGAATTTATTTAAAGAAAAATTTGTTTCTGAAAAAGTTTATGGCGATATGATTGCCCATCTGGAATTTATCAGTAATGAATATAAAGCTGAAAAAAACACCAAGTAATATTTTATACTAAACCGGAATAAGTGTTTAATTAAATTTTATCTCTAACCCTTCTCATTCACTTCTATATTAATATCACACACCAAACAATATATCCACAATCTTTTTCCCGGCATTGCCATCGCCATAAAGTTTTTTTGAAAAATCAGTTTTTTTACCGGAAATTTTTCTTTCAGCAGAAATAATTTTATCATAATCAGCGCCAGCCAGCTCATTAAAACCGTTTTCAACAAGTTCAACCCATTCTGTCTCATCCCGCAGTGTAACGCAAAGTTTATGAAAAAAGCATGCTTCCTTCTGAACTCCGCCGCTGTCTGTGAAAACTCCAGAACAGTTTGATAAGAGCCCGATCATATCAAAATATCCGACTGGATCAATAAAGATAATTCCTCTATAAACAGATTTACTGGAGCCTGAAGATTCAATAATTTTTTTTGTTCGTGGATGCAGGGGAAGAACAACCGGAATCTTCTCTGCAATTTTATTAAGCGCTTTTAATATACTAACTAGTCTAACCGGATCATCCGTATTTTCAGCTCTATGAATAGTAGCGAGATAAAATCCGTTTTTATATTCAGACAATATTTTTTCAGTATCTGACTTGAAAACAGCAATAGATTTATAGAATAAAGCAGCATCATACATTACATCTCCGGCATTTTTCACAATAAAACCATCAGATGAACTTATGCTCCTGCCGTTATCAATAATTCCTTCGGATGCTAAATTTTTAATAGCGGTTTCAGTAGGACACAAAAGCCATTTTGAAATTCTATCCGTTATAATTCTGTTTACTTCTTCAGGCATTTTGAAATTGAATGATCTGAGTCCTGCTTCAACATGTCCAACAGGAATATGAAGCTTAACAGCAGCCAGGGCTCCTGCAAGAGTTGAATTCGTATCACCATACACTAGAACAGTATCCGGTTTTTCGCTTATTAAAACTTTTTCAATAGATTCAAACATTCTGCCTGTCATTGCACCATGCGACAGACCGCTGATTTCAAGATTATAATCAGGCTTGGGGATTTTCATTTCATCAAAAAAAATTTCGCTCATGTTTGCGTCGAAATGCTGGCCGGTATGAATTAATACTTCCTCAATACCGGTTCTGCTTTTAATCTCCCGGCTGACAACAGCTGCTTTTACAAACTGAGGACGGGCTCCTATTACTGTTACGATTTTCATTTATATCTTAAGCCTTTTGTTATTTAAAATACTTTTATAAAGTTCTTTTATCTGCTTAACAACTGCCTTTTTCGAAAATCTTTTCAAAAAATCATTCCTGATTAAAGAGGCTTTATATTTATTCTTATTTTTCACAACATAGACAATAGCATCTTTAATTGAATTTACATCACCGACAGGTACGAGAATACCGTTGTTTTTATTTACAATAATTTCCGGTCCCCCGCATCTTGTTGCAATTAAAGGCTTTCCGCAAGCGAGAGCTTCAATATAAACAACACCAAAAGATTCGTGCCTGCTTGTCAGAATAAAAGCATCACATGATTGATACTCCTCAACTGCTTCTTCACGTGATATACGTCCAAGCCAGATTATATTATCTGAAAATCCATTATCTACAGCAAATTTTTTATAAGATTCAAGATTTTCACCATCGCCGGCTATTTTAAACATGATTTTCGGGAAAATCTTTACTGAAAGCGAAATAGAATTCAGCAGCTCCGGAATTCCTTTTTCATCAACCATCGCCGCGAGGGTAAAAAATGTAAATGCAGAATTTTTATTTTTAACAGGAAAAAATTTTTCTTCATCTATCAGATTTGGAATGTAAACGGTATTTTCAAAGCCGAATTCGTTTATTGTTCTTTCAAGCGATGGGCTGACACAAATTATTTTACTGGCATGAAACATCGGCTCTGTTAATTTTTTTACAAGTTTTCCATTTTTTATTAAATTGGGAAACGGGAAAGGTCCCATATGCTCTGTTATTATATATGGGACTTTATATTTCTCCGCTATTATCATAGCAGCATATCCAGCCGGATGAGATATATGCGCATGAATTAAATCTATTTTTCCTAGCTTATTTCTGGCTTTAAGAAAATTCTTTTCATGTGATCTGACTATACCCTTTATATTTCCATCCAGGATACGCCATGTCCATGTCAAAGTCGGCTTCACAAATTCAAAATAATTACCAGATGGATTTATAATTTCATCTTTAGATTTGATATAGTTTTTAAATAATGAAACATTATCTCTTAAACTTTTTGAAACATGAAATGAAAAACGACCGAAGATGCTGACAGCAACTTTTAAATCACTCCCTGATTCACCAAGTGACAGTGCCTGTTCTTTATAAAACACTCCGGATATATGATTATTAATTGTTGGGTATGATGATGGAATAATGAAAATGTTCATATCAATATTAAATATATATAAAATTCATCAATTTATCACTTTACCTTTGAAATAATAAATTTAAATTTTCCGGAAATTGTTTTTTCAATTGAATCCACGACTTCAAGTTTAACATTAACATCATTGCCAAGGATTCGGTGCATTTCAAAAATAAAACCGTCGAAATCCTTAAATCCAGGCTTTATGACAAGCTTTGCCGTAATATTATCGTAATCTTCCTGTATTACCTGAGCTTCAAGTATATCATTTGTATAAAGTCTGAATGGTTGAGCGAAATGCGAAGCACTAACCAGCCTGCCGTCCCTTCGCTTGAATGTGCTGTCGTCTCTTCCGATAATTGTTTCAATAATCGGGAAAAACGGCCTTCCGCATTTACATTCCTTTTCTTCGGAGATTTTTACATAATCACCGGTGCGGTAGCGTATAAGTGGCATATTGTAATTAAACAGTGTCGTTCCGATAATTTCTTTAAAATCAGAGCCTGGAACATCTATGAATTCGATATAACCATATTCCGGATGTACATGCAGTTTTCCAAATTCACACTCAGATATCATAGCAACACCTTCAGCCTGGCTATAACCATTACATATTTTCGTACTGAAAGCTTTTTCTATAATTTCCCTCTGGTAATCAAAAAGAGTCTCTGAACTGGTAAATGCAGCTTTTATCGGAATAGGCTCAAGCTTCCTGTCTACGATATATTTTGCCATAAGATATAATGTATTGGGATATCCTATTATCAGGCGAGGAGAATATTTACGGAGATGATCAACATAAATTTCTGCTGTTTTATCATTAAGGTGATATGTTGAATAGAGCACCTGATTATAAGCTTTGTTATATCTCCAAAACGGAGGAGTTTTCTGATCAGTTGGGCATATTTTTCTCGAAAGGAATGAAGCAATTTTATCACCGGTTTTGACACCAAAAACCCTTTTCAAACGGGCATCATGTATTGCAAAATTATACTTGATTTCATCTTCAGTAAACCAAAGTTCAAGCGGGTTGCCTGTTGTTCCGCCTGTCATATCCCTGATTAATTTTTTTTTATTAGCTTTTTCTGATATAAATGAGGGAATATCTTTTTTTATATCATTTTTTAAAAGGAACGGAACCCGGGAAAAATCAGTAGCAGTAAAAGGCTGATTGGGATTAAAATTATTTTCTCTAAATAACTTTTTATAATATGGAACATTCTCATATGCATTGATAAGCATTTTTTTTAAAAGAGCAAACTGAATTTCTCCAAGTTCTTTCACAGAAAGCTTTTCATTATTTATAAATTCTTCAAATTTCTGTTTGTAATAGCCGGTATATCTAAGGTTGTATATTTTTAAACCATAAAGTGATATGCCTATATTCTGAATCCAGTATGGCATACGCTGATATATTTTGTCCAGATTCATAAGAGCCCTCTACCCAATTTTTAATTTCCGCAGCACTGCCTGAAATATTATTATTAAAAGTTTAATAACAGGAAATCTATAAAAGTTCGTAAGTAAAAAAATCTTGTATTCCCTTCTAAACGATGCTAAAGAATCAATAATATCTTTTTGATAATTCTGATTATTGAGATTTTTTACATCAATTTCCATAACTACAGTTTTATTATCAATTATCTCAGGCTGATAATTCCCGTTGATTTCATAATAATGAAGCTTATATTCTATTTCTTTATTATCGTGCAAAGATAAATCAGCTATATATCCTTTTTTCGCCCGGCTCTGCATCATATCGCTGATAAAATTACCAAGACCGTAAAAAACAATACTCTTCCCGTATCTTTCAACTCCCTGAAAAACGTGGGTATGATGTCCAAATATAATATCTACCCCTGCATCGCAAAATCTGTGAGCAAGTTCAACCTGAAGAGGATCAGGATAATCAAGATACTCCTCGCCCCAATGGATTGACAGAATTATATAATCAGTGCTATTTTTTATCTTTTTTACAGTTGAGATGACATATTCTGCATCTCTTTCATATTTAGCACAGGAATCAAAATTCCATTCAGGTCTTATTGACATCCCGATAAAACAGAGAGACTGGCCGTTGGATTGAATAATTATTGGCTCCTGATGATGGCAACCAATATAAAAGATATCATTTCCTTTAAGTATCTCAATTGTTTCATCAAATAATTCGGGACCGCGGTCAAGGATATGATTATTGGCAACATTCATGATTGTAATGCCGGCTTGTTTCAGCTGAGGAACGACTTGTGATGGAGCTATAAAAGAATTATCCTCCAACAGGCCATATTGTTTTGCAGACAATGTACATTCAAGGTTGCCGAGAAAAATATCAGCATCATGGAATACATGGGATGAATGCTTAAAAAAATCAATATTCTTTTTTTCAAAAATGCTCCTGGATCCTATCCCCCAGTAAAGGGAATTTTCGCCCAGCATAATATCGCCTGTTGAAACTAACTTAACCATATCTATACTTTCAGTATTTTATTATATGCATTTACCAATAATTGCGATTCTCTCTCCCAGGAAAATTCTGTATCAACCAGTTTCCTACCTTTCAAAGCGAGTTTGTTTCTCTCTATTTTATTTTTCTTTAGAAAGCTGACAGCTTCAGCAATTTTAATAGGATCACGTGAATCTGCATAACAGGCCGCATCCCCGAATATTTTTCTCCAGTATGGGAAATCGCTTAAAATAACAGGTTTGCGACAAGCCATGTATTCAAATATTTTATTTGGAAGTGAAAACTCATTATGAGGTAAAGGGAGAAAATTAATTATACAAACATCAGCAAGTTTAGTATATCCGAATAAATCCTTTAATGGGATAAATCCGAAATATTTGACTTTATTATAGCCTTGAAGATTTTCACATTCATTTCTATATTGCCCTGAAGACCAGTTTCCTATAAGCCAGAGCGTAACACCTTCTAAATACTGCATAGCTGATATCATTTCGCTTATACCCCTGACAGGATTCAACCCGCCCTGGTAAAGTACAACGAAGGATTTATTTTTTGATTCCTTGGATACAGGTGCTTCATCAATTGATTTAACAATTGCCACATTTCTTATGATCAGGACTTTTTCTTTATTGCTGGAATAGTTATTCCCGATCTCTTCACTAACAGTGATCAGAAGATCAAATTTTTTCACGAATATTTTTTCAAGGATTACATAAAGATACTTAGCAAATCCCCTGAGAAATAAGGTAGGAATCCAATACTTGAGCATGATGTCTTTCGGTACATCCTCATGGATATCATATATGACTTTTTTACCTTTTAATTTCAGCAGATATCCTAAAATCATCAGCTCAGGATCATGAAAGTGAAAAACCTCAGCATCAATCTCATTTGCTTTTTTGTAAATTTTATAGAAAATAGATGTAAAACGGGCGATCCTGTTACTCGTTTTACCTGCATCAAAAATTTTAATGCCGGATTTTATTTCGTCTCCCAATCCATCTGCAACCAGCAGGCTTACATCAAAACCATTTTTATATAATGATATGCATTCTTTATAGAATATCCTATTATCGAATCTGGGATGAGCAGATGAAATGTGACAGATTTTATTTTTAGTTTTCATTTGCACGCAGTTTTTTTAAGAGGAGCCGGATGTCAACAAATAATTTCAACAAGAACAAATCAGGCAGGATATATCAGACTGTGACATTAAATTTCTTCTCCCAGATAGCTATAAAAAACAGCTTCCATTTTAAATCAGAGTCAAGGCTTTCTATTTTTTTAATATCCGTCATTTTATTAATGATTTCAGAGGATCTGATCTTATCCACTATATAGTCATGATACTTTTTCAGCCACTGGTCAGCAGGAGCTTCAAACCCGATTTTATTTTTACGCCATACAATATCTGCCGGAAGATACGGTTCTATACCCTTTCTGAGGATGTACTTGGTCCATCCCTGAAATATTTTATACTTGTCCGGTAGCGAAAGAGCTGCTTCTACTACCCTGTAATCAATAAATGGTAAGCGGGATTCAACTGAATGATGCATTGAGTTTTTATCTTCTAATCGCAGCAAAACCGGCAGCTGAAGAGACATTATTTCAAGTTCCTGCAGTTTCCTTATATCCCGAAAGGAGCGGGCTGTCTTAAAGAGTATTTTAAAATCAGCCTGTTTTAAATATTCAGATTTAATATAAGATGATCGTTTTTTCTGCCGGAAAGACCTCACGCGAGGCATTAAAAAGTATACCATGTACAGAAATAGCCTGGTTCTGCTCATGTTGGAATTCTGACTGGATCGCCAGAATTCTCTTATCATTTTAATAAAAGGCTGAGATAGAATATATGCAGTATAATATCTTACATAACCGAGCAGGGTTTCATCTCCCCCCTGACCGTCGAGAAGAACTTTGCAGTTTTGTTCATGTGCAGTTTTAAAAACAAAGTACTGCATAAAAATTGACGGGCCTCCAAACGGTTCCTCCTGCACTCCGGCAATAGTATCACATAGATTTATAAAATCGTTGTAATCAGGCTTCACTGTATGCCAGTCGAGATTACAAAAATCTGCAACCTTGCGGGCATATTCAGTTTCATCATTTTTAGGGTCAGATGAAGAAGCAGTTATTGCAGTAAATTTATTCCCTGCCTCTTTTATTCCTAAAGCACCAAGAGATGATATTGCCGAGCTGTCCATCCCGCCGCTTAGACAAGTTCCAACCTTTACATCAGAACGAAGCCTCAGCTTTACCGAATCAGAAAAAACTTTCATATAACAGTCTATAGATTCATTCTCATTATAAGATGATAGTTTATTGTCAAACTTCAATTCATAGTATTTTTCTATTTGGAACGTATGATTATTTAAATCATAAATAAGATTATGTGATTGTGGAAGTTTTTTTATGCCGGTAAAAAAAGTATCCGCTGTATGTTCACTGAATCCAAGTACGAGAAAATCCATCAGTACCGGAATATTTACTTTCTTTTCATTAAAAAAATATAGAAGCTGCTTGATTTCGGAACCAAACACGAACTGATCATCTAATGCCGCATAGTAGAAAGGTTTAACTCCAAAACGGTCGCGGCTGCAGAAAATAATATTTTTTTCTCTATCATAAATTGCAAACCCCCACATGCCATTGAATTTTTTTACACATTCGGTGCCCCACTCTGCATACGATGCCAGAATTACTTCAGTATCTGATGATGATTTGAACACATAATCCAGCTTAACCAATTCCTCTTTTAATTCTATATAATTATATACCTCACCATTATATATAATTTTATATTTCCCGGAATAATCCATAGGCTGGGCGCCGTCAGACGACAGATCGATGATTGATAAACGTCTGTGACCGAATGCAAAATTATCCTTTAAAAAATATCCCTCACTGTCAGGTCCACGATGAATGATTAAATCATTCATTTTATAGATTTCCTTCTCGCTAACAGGGATATTTTTTTTATTTACTATACCGCTTATTCCGCACATTATCTTTTATATTCTAAGTAAATTTATAATTATACTAATTTACGATGAAAAATTATTTAAACAACATCTAAATTGTAATACATAAAGTTTTTTAAAATAAAAATGAATTAAACAAAAAAAAATCCATGATCAAATAAATTTTATTTAAAAAAAAATAAACTTTACAATTTTACTAATTCAAATATTCCACATCCATAATTACAATTAAAATTTCTCCTAACAGCTTTATTTCCCAATTTTACATGCTTATGAAGGTTTCCTTGGTCATCTACATATGAAAAATTTGACAAAAAATATTTGTCTTTAAAAATATTTAATAAATATTCAATAGAAAATACTCTATGGGCATTAAACTCAATTCGTTGAGGTCCAATTGGAACTGAGAAATAAAATTTACCATTTTTCTTTAACATCTTATAAACATTATTTAGTCCCTTCATATGACCATTAAAATCTATCTGATCCCCATATCTGCCCAAACCAAAATGCTCTATTGCATGTAATGATGAAATTGAATCAGTATAATTCATAAATTTCTCTGGAAGATTCATAAAATCAAACTGTTTAAATATGACATTATTTATTAATTCATTCTGAGGTCTGATATCGATAACTTCAATTTTTCTGAAAGAGGCTACATGAGATATGAACCCATCAACTCTTGATCCAATATCAACATGCTTTAATGGCTTATTAATAAAAATTCTGTTTGCAACAAGTAAATCTTGGTGGAAATAATGCCCAGATGCTAAACCACTATCTAAAAAATTTTCATAAATCATTATATACTTTGTTATTTTAAAATCCTTTTGTCCTATTAATTGTTTTTTTATAATATTTTTATCTTTATTAAACTGTTTATCAATAATAAATAAATTAAAAAAATTTCTTTTAATATAACGTAATATTCTTTTTATCATCACAGCCACAATGCTTTCCTTTTATTAATTTAATTCTCATATAATTTTATTGATCGATTTTAATGTATAGCATTATCTGTTACAAACATAATTACATACTTAAATAATTTGAATCCGATATAAAGCCTAGTAGAATATTTATATTTCAATTTTAATTAAATGTATAAATAGTTTCATTAAATCCCTTTATCTTTTTTTGTTCTATAATCCTTAATTACCCTGTCTATACCTTCATTTAAGGATATTTTCGGTTTAAATCCAAGTTTTTGAATTTTTGAGACATCAAGACATTTTCTCGGCATTCCGTCAGGCTTGCTGCTGTCCCATAAAATTTTTCCCTGATATCCCACCTTCTGAGAAATCATATCAGCTAATTCTTTTATAGTATAATCTGAACCTGTACCGACATTAATAATTTCAGTAGAATTGAAATTATCCATCAGGAAAAGAAGGGCATCAGCAACATCATCCACGTGCAGGAACTCCCTTCGGGCAGAGCCTGTTCCCCACAAGATTATCTCATTATCACCTGCATCCTTGGCATCTGTAAATCTTTTTACAAGAGCTGATAAAACATGAGAGTGAGCAAGATCAAAACTGTCATTGGTCCCATAAAGATTGCAGGGCATCGGGTTGATGCCTTTTAATCCATATTGTACATTATAATACTGGATCATTCTTAAACCTGCAATTTTTGCAAGGGCGTAACCTTCATTGGTGGGCTCAAGCGGTCCGGTCATAAGATATTCCTCTTTCATCGGTTGAGGGCATTCTCTTGGGTAAATGCACGAACTTCCCAGAAAACATATTTTTTCCACACCATGTATATATGAATTATGAATTATATTATTCTGAATCTGCAGATTCTCAAATAAAAATTCTGCAGGGTGGTCTATGTTTGCCTGTATACCACCGACCCTGGCAGCAGCAAGAAAAACAAATTCAGGTTTTTCATTTCTGAAAAATTCATCTACTGCAGATTCATTTTTTAAATCCAGTTCATCCAATTGCCTGTAAATAGTATTTGCAAATCCTCTACTTCCAAGTAGGCGCAGGATTGCTGAACCGACCATTCCTGAATGTCCTGCTATATATATTTTTGAATTTTTATTCATTTTAAATTCCTGTATATCTCCAGAAATTTTCCGGCATGATTTCTATAAGCATGATTCTCTGCAGCGTATTCATTAGCTTTCACTGAAATCTTTTTATATAAATTATCATCATTCATCATATTTACTATTTTCCCGGCTATCTGTTCCGGATTTTTATCCTCTACAAGTATGCCGTTATCTCCATCCCTGATAACCTCTTTCATTCCCCCGATCGCCGATGCAATCACAACCTTACCGCAGATCATTCCCTCAAGCATGCTCAAGGAAGTCGCCTCTTCCACATCATCAGATTTTGTAGATGGCATTAAAATTATATCAGACGCCTTGTAATACTTATCAACCATCGAATGATCGACTGCGCCTGTAAATTTAACATATGAATTAAGTTTATATTTCTCTACAAGGTCTATTAGATTATTTTTTTCAGGGCCATCACCGACAATTATCAATTGAAACTTATTATATCCCATAGTGATAAGAGACTTTGCAGCTTCAATTCCATAATGCACACCGTTTTTCAGAACAAATCTTCTTGCAACCAGTAAATTCATTTTATCCGGTTCCAGATTCAATTCTTTTCTATACTGAAGCTTTTCTTCAACAGAAACCGGGAAAAATCTGTTATTATCAATTGCGTTGAATACAACAAATACATTTTTGCTTCTATCATGTTCATCATGGAGATAGTTCTTTATTCTTGTATCAACAGTTATAATTGCATCAGCGAATCTTACCGCCTCATTCTCAATTGAAAAGCAGTAATCGAAAACTTTTTTCCTGTTTACCTTATCATAGTATCCATAATTAACAGTTTCTCTGGGGAAATATCCATGAAGAGTAAGCAGAACAGGTATTTTATTCCCGCTTTTTAAAAAATATTTTTTTACTGCATATGCAGATACTGTATCTTCAGCAAGAATAAAATCGTATTTATTTTTATTTAAAATTCGTCCGAGGGAATTCACTAAAAAGGAAATGTAGGATTGCATCTTGTCCCTGATAGATAGGAACTGAAAAGCTGAACTGATTTTAGACAGAACCTTAATGAAAATTCTTTTCAAAGAAATCATTCTTTTATTCGAAGGGTAGCAGCAATCAACAGAATGCCCCAGCTCATTAAATCCTTTCTCAATTAGCTCCTGGTGTATGTGCTTACCGCCCAGTAAAACTTTTTTTGAGTTATCGAGTGACACTATAAGTATCTTCATATATTCAGCCGGACTTCCTTAAAATATTAATCAGATAGTAAAAATGTAAAAAAATCTGATATTCAATTATAATAACATAACTTGACTATATAAAAATGATATTCAATCGGATGAAAAGGTCTATTATAATTTATAATAGATACAATAAATAGTATTGACACATTATAATCAATATATTTTTTAAATAAAAAGATTCTTAAAAAATCAAGAATACTTTATGAAAAAATCTGGGGCATGATAATGAAAATATGTATGATCGGGACTGGTTATGTTGGGTTAGTTACAGGAACTTGTTTTGCTGAGATGAGTAACAATGTAATTTGCGTTGATAATGATCATAATAAAATAGAGAAACTGACTAATGGAATAATTCCAATATATGAACCCGGGCTTGAAGAATTAGTAAGACAAAATATAGACTCAGGGACATTAAAATTTACTACTGATATAAAAAATGCAGTGGAATCAAGCAATATCGCATTTATAGCAGTTGGTACGCCAATGGGTGAAGATGGAAGCGCTGATCTAAAACATGTTATTAACGTTGCAGAATCTATTGGAAACTATATGACACATGATATGATAATTGTTGATAAATCGACTGTACCTGTCGGTACAGCTGATCTGGTAAAAAAGACAATACAAAAAGCTTTAGATAAAAGAAATATTGAAATAAAATTTCACATTGTCAGTAATCCCGAGTTCCTTAAAGAAGGAGCTGCGATCGAGGATTCCATGAGACCGGAAAGAGTTGTTATCGGAACAGATAATGCTGACGTAATGAATATCATGAAAGAATTATATAAACCTTTTACATTAGATCATGATAGATTTATAGCAATGGATATTAGAAGTGCCGAAATGACTAAATATGCTGCAAACGCAATGTTAGCAACTAAAATATCTTTTATGAATGAAATATCAACTATTTGCGAGCTTGTTGGAGCGGATGTTAATAAAGTTCGAATCGGAATCGGAAGCGACAGCAGGATAGGATATAAATTCATATACCCTGGGACCGGATATGGAGGAAGTTGTTTTCCAAAAGATGTTCAAGCTTTAATAAAAACTTCAAAAAATTTCGGATACGAACCTTCTTTGTTAAATGCTGTTGAAGATGTAAATAATAACCAGAAATTTATTCTTGTGAAAAAAATTATGAAACGATTCAATAACAATATCAATGGATTGAAATTTGCCGTATGGGGATTAGCGTTTAAACCTGAAACTGATGACATGAGAGATGCACCAAGTATAACAATTATTAAAGAATTAACAAAGGCCGGAGCAATTATTAATGCATATGATCCGAAAGCCGTTCATGAGGCTAAAGAATATTATTTAAAAGGCAATGAATTGGTAAATTATCATAATAGTAAATATTCTGCTTTAGAAGCGGCTGATGCATTAATTTTAATAACTGAATGGAAAGAATTCAGAAGCCCTGATTTTGATGAAATTTCAAAACTGATGAAGAATAAAATCATTTTTGACGGCAGAAATCAATACAATAAAGAAACCATGAAATCATATAATTTTGAATATTATCAGGTTGGTGTTTCCGATTCTAAATAATAGTATTTTCATTTATCATTACATATTTTATTGAAATATTCTATCGTCTTTTCCAGACCTGTATTTAAGTCAATTACCGGGTTCCAATTTAATTTCATTTTAGCTAAACCAATATCTGGTTTTCTCAATTTAGGATCATCTTGCGGCAATGTATTATATATTATTTTTGATGCTGAATTTGTTAATTCTATAACTTTTTCAGCTAATTGATTCATGTTAAATTCTTCAGGATTTCCAAGATTTACAGGACCGGTAATAGCTTCTTCAGAATTCATCATTTTAATCAATCCATTTACCAGATCGTCAACATAGCAGAATGATCTGGTTTGGGATCCATCTCCATACACAGTAATATTATCCCCCTTAAGCGCTTGAACAATAAAATTACTGACTACCCTTCCATCTTGAGGATGCATATTTGGTCCATAGGTATTAAAAATTCTTACTACCTTAATTTTGATTTTATATTTTCTCCAATAATCAAAAAAAAGCGTTTCAGCTCCGCGCTTTCCTTCATCATAACAGCTTCTTATTCCTATTGGATTAACATTTCCCCAGTAAGACTCATCCTGAGGATGTATAGTAGGATCTCCATATACTTCGCTGGTTGAAGCTTGAAGAATTTTAGAATTATTTTTTTTAGCAAGCTCAAGCATATTGTATGCTCCCCATATACTTGTTCTGTACGTAAATATAGGGTCGTATTGGTAATGAACCGGGCTGGCAGGACATGCAAGATTATATATTTCATCAATTTCAGCATTTATATCAATTGGATCAATAATATTATGTTTTATCAGATTAAAATTTTTCTCTAATAACAAACTAGATATATTCTGCTCAGTCCCGGTAAAAAAATTATCAAGGCAAAAAATTTCATTGCCTTCATCTATTAATTTCCTGGAAAGGTGTGATCCGATAAAACCAGCTCCACCTGTAATTAAAATTTTTTTCATTTTTTTTATCTATTAAAAATTTATTTTTGTTAATTGTTTTTCATTCTGACATTAAAATAAAGCGAGTAAAATCTAAGTGATTTATTAACGGCATCCAATGTCTTCTCATCTTCAGCAATTATACAGTCATAGTCACTATTTAAAAAACTCAAGAAAAAATTGCTAATACTTCCGGTATTATAATCTTTATAAAAAGATCTTGCATCCTTTCCATAATACACTTTTTCATTATTATACTTCAAATATAAGGGTTTTTTTTCATTATTGCTTTTTCTAGCAATTGCTGAGTCAATTATCTTATTAATACATTTAACAACCAATTCACTATATCCTGCTTTCAAAATTTCTATCTTCCAGAATTTATAAAAATTAATTATATATTCCCATTTATTCTTATCATTAATTTTTAAAATTAAAAAATTTGATAATTTCAGCTTACGGAATATTTTATATATAAAATAATATTTAAATATTTCCGGATATAAATTAAATCCTTTTTCAAGAAGCTTATATGTTGTTCTGAATCTACCACTGATTATAACATATTGACCGACTTCGCTATTATCATAATTTTCCTCAAATACTCTGTATTTATACCATGGCCGGAATTTTTTTAATTTTACAAATTCAAAATTCTGAAAAGCGATATAATAAACTGTATTTTCAATCAGATAGTTCGGTTTAACACATTCATCAAATATTTTTTTCCTTATCACAAAATGATCACCAATGGAATTGGATCCCCTGTTAAAAAGAAGTAATTTTAAAATGATATCCCTGCCGTATGCAGTTGTTGATATTTTTCCAGTGATTTCTGATTCTGAATTGATCTTAATATAATCCGAATACAGACCATCTGTCTCAGAATTTTTTATAAAAAAATCATTCATTTCTTTTAAAACATTTTTGTCAGAAATCATATCATCAGAATGCAGGATCATTACGATATCTCCGGTAATCATCCCGGATCCATAAAGTAATGCATTAAGCTGATCTGCATTATCCTGATATAAATATTTAATTCTTTGGTCGTTAAAAGATTTTACAACTCTTTCAGTTCCATCAGTAGAACCGTCATTAATAACAATCATCTCCCAATCTTGAAAAATCTGCTCAATAACAGATTTTATTGATTTAGTTATATAGTTTTCATCATTATATGTAGGTATTAAAATCGAAAATTTCATAGCTGTTTATAAAATACTTTCTTTGCTTTATCAGCAAGTGCATCAATAGAAAGCATTTCCCTTATTTTTTTTATATTATTTTTTTGAGCATTATATTCTTTAACTGGAAGATTCTGCGAAATATTTTTTACAGTTTCAAACATTTCCTGATAATCATTACACATGTATCCGATATCACCGGCTAATTTAAAATACTGTTTAAAGAAATTATTCTTAAAAACAATAAGCGGCTTCTGATATGATATTGCATCAAAAAAAGCGCCGCTGGTTGTAAGCTGATATGAATAAGAAGGATAGAAATATATTGCATAATCAATTTCTTTAGCATATTTATCAAAATCATTCCTGGAAAGAGGTTTATCTTTAGAAATAATTTTCACGTAATCATTTGTTTCAATATCATTACCATAAATTGATCCTATTAAAACAAATTCCGCATTATCAATATTGTGAACATCCCTGATTTCTCTGGCTATCTTAAAAAGGAGATCGCCGCCCTTGCCTTTGTGTGTATAACCGAATATGCCGAATCTTACTTTTCCTTTTTTAAAAGGCTTATATTTATAATCTGGGTAAAAATTATATGGAAGACCGATGACATCAATAAAAGGCTTTAATTTCGGATATTTTCTTACAAGATTTTCACGATTGTTTTCACTCAACAGCAGATATTTAATCCTATTTGTATTGAAAAAAAGTAATGGGAAACCGAACCAGTATGGTAAATTCAGTAAATTTCTGATATCAGATAAATAATGTCTGGGATTAAACGAGGGTCTTGGAACAGTAAGCTGTTCCAGAATTCCATGCATCAGAATATATACTTTTATCTGTGGATTATTTTTTGATATTTTTTTTATTGAATATAGTTTAGATGATGAGCATGAGAGAAATATCAAATTGAGTATTTTTTCCTCAGTGCAATAATTAAATAATCGTTCAATAAATTCAGTATCAGTTTTTTTTCTTTGATAATCAGGCAAAGAAACATCAGGAATTGCCCAATCGATATATTGAATATTCTTTTTGTGAACACTCTTTTTCAATAAAACTATATGACTCTTTTCAGCAATAAAAATAATATCGCTGAAAACCTTATTAAACAGTGACAAGAATCCGTTATTTGTATCTGAATGGTTTATTCCGATACATTCCGGCTCACAGATTAAGACCATTATAAACTTTCCATTATATCAGCTATCTGTTTTGAAGCAGTACCATCCCCATAAGGGTTTATTGACTTAGACATTTTTTCATAGTAATTGATTTCATTAAATAGCTTTTTAGTTTCATTGAAAATAAGATGACGGTCTGTACCGACTAGCTTGGCAGTGCCTGCATCGATTCCTTCACTTCTTTCAGTGTACTCTCTCATTACAAGAACAGGTTTGCCAAGTGAAGGCGCCTCTTCCTGTATACCACCCGAATCAGTAAGAACAATATATGATTTATTCATAAGCCATATTAAATCAGGATAATCAAGAGGTTCGATAAGATGAATATTTTTAATACCGGATAGCAGGCTGTTTACAGTAATTCTGATATTCGGATTAAGATGAACAGGGTACACGATCTCGCAATCGGGTATATTTACTGATATATCTTTTAACGCAAGACATATATCCTCGAAAGGTTTTCCAAAACTTTCACGTCTGTGCCCTGTAACCAGAATTATTTTTGCAGTAAAATTAATATACTTAAATTTTTCAAGCATCTGGTTTTCATCTTTTCCAGCAATTATTTCAAGCCCTAGAAAAAGAGCATCAATAACTGTATTGCCTGTAACCCAGACATTATTCACAATACCTTCTGATTTCAGATTTTCAAGCGCTTTTAATGTCGGCGGAAAATGATATTCCGAAAGATGACCTGCCAGTATTCTATTCATCTCCTCAGGGAAGGGGGATAATTTATTACCGGTCCGAAGTCCTGCTTCAATATGAACAACAGGTATTTTCAGATAATATCCTGCAAGTGCGCCGGTAAAAGCAGTTGTTGTATCACCCTGAACAAAAATATAATCAGGTTTTTCCTGAACAAGAACAGACTCAATGCCCTTTAATGTTTCAGCTGTGATATCAAATAATGTCTGATTCTTTTTCATAATATTCAGATCATAATCAGGCATAATATTAAAAAAGTTTAAAACCTGGTCCAGCATTTCACGGTGTTGTGCAGTGACACAAACTTTAATATTGAAAGAATTTTTTCTCTTTTCAAATTCCTTTACAAGAGGCGCCATTTTTATTGCTTCAGGTCTAGTACCGAATATAAATAATATTTTTTTCATATTTTTTTAATTCCTGATTATATCAAGAACTTTCATCCACCTTTTTTCCCAGGTATGTTCTTTAAGTGATCTTTTCCTTGCATTCATTCCAATCTCTACGGCTTTTTCAGGATTTTTCAAATAAAATCTAATTTTATCCAAGAGATCATTTTTATCTTTATAAAAAATAATTTCTTTCCCATCTTCAAAGTATTTTGCAAGATCTTTATTAAAGCTTGTAATATAAGCAGCCCCTGTCATTGGTACTTCAAAATCTCTTCCTTTTAATCTGACATTTTCCGCTTTCCCCATAAAACCGAAACCTAATGTTAATAAAGAATTGTGATATATATCAAGCATTTCATTCTGAGTTACTGATCCCCTGTCCCACCCGAGTCCAACAGTATAAACATCTAAGTCATTGCTTCGTAAAAATTCGATCAAACTCTCTCGTATTCCGTATTTTTGTCCAATAAAACTTACTGGAATTTTTCTTTTATTATAAGGTTTTGAAGATCCGAAAAAATTCTGATTGCCTCCAGGCGGCAGGAATATTGATCGTGCTCCTGCTTTGTCATATTTTAAAACATCTTTCATATACTGAGATGTAATACAAATATTAAAAGCATCAGCTATTTCAGCATTACCAGCCCACCCGCTTTTTATTTTTCTTCCCCAGAAGGAATGAGAATCATCAAAGCCGAAATTTATTGTTATAATCCCTAGTTTATTAATTGATTCAATAGTTTCCCGGAAAACCCAGTTACCGGATAAATAACTGAAGAAAATTTCAACCGGCTTTTTATTATGATGTTTAATGACAGTATCCAACAAAACTTTATTAAATTTATTTTTAGAAACAATTTCCCAGTCTGAAGAATACTGATCAAATTCATTACCCCAATCATAATGGATTACTTCAGCAATATTTTTCCAGGAATCGACCAGGCCGGTTTTTTCCCAGTTTATATTTTTTGCTGCAATAAATATCCTTGGTTTTTTTGATGATATTTTTTTATTTTCATTGATCAGATTTTTTTTAATTCTATCAATATAAATTGATTCATCATATATAAATGAGGAATCATTATATATTAAATTAAAAATTTTATCCCGATTAATAAGTTCGTATAGCTTGTAACTTAATTTTGAAAAAATAATATTCATGATTTTCATATTTAATTTATCTTTTCTCTATAGTCCATAATCTATAATAATCATTTTTGACTTTTTCCCAGGAATTTATTAGAGAAAATTTATAAGCTGCTTCTTTCTTTTTTTTATCAATAATTGCTTCATTAAAACAGTCTACAACATCTTCAGTTGACTGGGCCAACCACATCATGTTTCTGCTGTCAGGCATCATTTCCAGATAATCTTTTTTAAGCTCATTATGATATACAGATATAACATTCTTTTTATATGAAAATGCTTCCAGAATTCCCAGATAGCCTGATGTAAAAACAATTGCTGCATTTTTAACATATATATCCGGATTACTGACAAATCCCAGTATTGATATATTTATAATCCGCTTTTCTTTTATATACTCCTCAATTTCCTGTCTGTAAACTCCGTCTCCGCAAAGTATGAATTTTAAATTTTTATTATTTTTTGAAATTATTTCCCAGGCCTTGATATATTCCCATATTCCTGTATCATAATCAAATCTTCCAACAAATACAAGATCATCAGATCTGCATTCATTTAAATCTTTTTTTTCAACTCCGCCATATATAATTACATCCGCTTTTGTTCCATACCATTTCTCGATAAAATGACCAACACAAAGATTGGCTATTACTGCCTGTTCAGCTTTCTTTCGTGATGCAACTGTTCTAGCATCCGGAGGGCAGTTACCTTCCCAACCATGAAATGTTATATATTCCCTTATTCTAAATAATTTTATAAGCGGGCGCGCAATTCTGCCTAATCCCCAATAAGTCCCATTGTCATGATGATGTGCAATATCAGCTCTGATAAATATTGTTATGTATTTTATGAATTGTAAAAAAACAAAAATTTTTGAAGTAAACGGTATAATTGAAGATTTTAATCTTATAATTTCAAAACCATATTCCTGAACATACAAAGAATAATCATCCGATTGCATGGGTACGAATATTGTCACCCTATTATTATCTGATGAAAGAATTTTTGATAATTCACGGAGATGCTTTTCAACACCCCCAATATGCGGATAATAACTTGATGCAAAAAATAATATATTCATAAGTTTTTACTTTTTAATTCATATTCAAGCATTATATAAATCATTTCTTCAAATGAAACAGTAGAACTCCAGTTGGTCAAAGATTTTAATTTTGCAGAATTACCAACAATAGGTTTTCTCTTTCTATATAAAGATGATTTATTTTCTTCTACATGATCCAGCCAGTTAAGACCAAGATAACCAAACGTTTTCTCAGCAAAATATTGTACTGAATGTTTTTTCACTGTAGCAACAATGAAATCATCCGGCTCATTTAAATTTAAAATCAGATATGCAGCTTCAATATAATCAGGTGCATAACCCCAATCAGTTTCGGAAGAAAGATCACCAACAACAATTTTTTCACTGCTTCCATTTTTTATCCTGACAGCTGCATTAATAATTTTTTTTGAAAGAAACTTTTCCTGCCTGTAATTGGATTCATGATTAAACATAATTCCTACTGATGCATATATACCGTATGTCTGTCTGTAATATCTGCAAATCTGCATTCCATCATATTTTGTAATTCCATATATACTGTCAGGATTACATTTTGCATTCTCATCTACAATTTCATCCTCAGTATCACCAAAAATTAAAGAAGATGCTGCATAGAAAAGCTTTGAATTTCTGGAATGTTTTTTTATTGATTCTAAAAAATTAACCAAACCGAAGATATTTATTTTATAACTTTCTGAAACCAGAAGCAAATCATCAATTGTATTTTCCTGCGAAGAGTGGTGATATGCGGCAAAATAATAAATTTCATCAGGCTGAATTTCCTTGATAATTTTAAAAACATCTTCAGTATTGCTAATATCTATATTAATATTTAAATTTAAATTATCTTTTAAATATATACCTCTATCGATTCCAGTTAAAGAATATTTTTTTTCTGATAAAAATTCAGTAACCAGCTTCCCGTCCTGACCATTACATCCGACCACCAAAGCTGTTTTCAATCAATAACCCCAATTTCCGGCAAAGGGAAAACAAATCTGCATCCGCTTTTCTTAATATAGCCTGCTTCTTTCTTTAAAATAAAATCTTTAAAGTGCCATGGAAGAACAAGCAGATAATCGGGATTCATTGCTTTAGCTTCCTTTTCAGATACAATAGGAATCATAGTTCCAGGTGCAAAGCTGCCGAATTTATCTTCATTTACTTCAGCAATACATGGTATATCTTTTTCAGAAATTCCGCAATATTGAAGTATTACATTACCCTTTGTCGATGCACCATAACCAAATATTTTTTTTCCTGATGCATTTACATCATGAATAAATTTAACGAATTCATTTTTATGCGTCTGAATTTTCTTATTAAATTCTTCAAACGGTTTTAGAGAATTATATCCTTCTCTTATTTCAGAATTTAATATATCTGAAATTAAATCTTTATTTTCCTGAAATTTTGAATCTTTTTTTGATGCAGTAATTGAAAAGCTTCCGCCATTAATATCATTAAACTCAACATCTATTATTTTTAATCCAACCCTGTCGCACATAAATTTTATCTGATGCAGTGAATAATATTCAAGATGCTCGTGACAGATTGTATCATATGAATTCATTCTTATCATTTCCGGCATATAACTCTGCTCGAATACCCAGATACCGTTATCATCAAGAACATTATAAATATCAGTCACAAAATTAATAGGGTTTTCAAGATCATAAAACATTGAAATAGATGATATAATCTTTGCTTTTTTATTTCCATACTTTTCTAAAATCAGCTTTGAAGAAAAAAAATCAGGTATAAGATTGATATGGGATGGATAATAGGAACTGAATTTTACACCTGTTGGATCAACTCCTGTAAGGTTGGTAAAATTTTCAGGATACGCCTGAAGCAGAGTACTGTCATTGCTGCCAATATCAATTATCAGATCATCCTTTTCCGGTGCAGCTATTGAAATTATTTTTTTTACTTTTGAATGAAGATGAGTTACCATAGATTTATTCAATCCTGAACGGTAACCATAATTTTTGCCATATAAAGAACCTAGATCATAATTATGCTTCAGCTGCAGCAGACCGCAAGCCTCATCACCGCCATGGCATTTAACCAGTGCTAATGGTCCCGAACCCACCTGCTCATCTTTGCTTTTAGGAAATACACCGGTCAAAGCCATATTTCCAAGATCAACTACTTCGGCAAGTTCTGTATTGCCGCATATCCGGCATGATTTTATTGGTTCATATAATGATTTCATTATTTTTCCTGATATTAAATATGGAATAAACGGTTTTCTATTTCAGCACAAATCGCATGATAAATAATCTGATGATATTCCTGAATCTCCGGTGTAATTGAGGATGGAACCTTAATAGTAATATCACATATAGAATTCAATTCACCCCCTCCTGACCCTGTAAAACCGATGACTTTCATTTTTTTAAATTTTGCCGTCATTGCTGCTTTAATTATATTTTTTGAATTGCCTGAAGTCGACAGGCAAATCAATATATCACCTGCATTGCCAAGACCAAATATCTGCTGAGCAAATATAAAATCCGGATTTACATCATTGGCAAAAGCAGATATTAATGCCATATTCCCGCATAATGATATTGCCCGGATAGCCCCCTGAAGATTATCCGCAATATCGCCGCCCGCAGGGAATAAATCTGAAAATTCATTTCTTATTTCATCAGATAATTTTCTTTTTAAATGAAAGCCTTTCATGAGTTCACCGACAATATGATCTGAATCAGCTGAACTCCCGCCATTTCCGCAGGTAAAAATTGTTCCATTATTTTTAATACTGGAAATCATTAAATCAACAGCAGAACCTATATCTTTACTGCAAACAGAAAGTACAGGATGACTGGTTTCCATAGATTTAATATAATCTGTTTTCATATTTATTCTAGTAGTCCTTTAATTTTTGATTTAAATATTTCCCAATTAAAACTATAAGACCATTTCAATCTATAACAATAAAAAAGCAAAACTATCAGTATTAAAAATATAGCATTCGTCAAATAAATAAAAAACAACAGTATATTTGAATATTTATATTCAATATCATGAGTACCTTTTTCAAGATAAAGCCCCTTGACTGAATTATAAGCCGTTGATAATATAGCTGGCTTTCCATCAATTTTTGCAGTCCAATTTCCATCATTCATGTCAGTATAAACAAAGTAGCCGCATTCATCTGTAGTAATTTTCAAATTTAAACTATTAGCAAGATATTTGATATTACTAATAGTAAATTTAGGTTTATCTGCCTTAATTTCATTCAACTGACATTCATTATATTCAAATAGTCGCCCCATAACAATGTTATTTTTAACAAATTTATCAGAAATTCCCACTCCATTATTTGCAAGTTTTGTAATTAATCCAGGATTGGAAATAAATATTTTCATATCTTTAAATTCATCTGAAACTAACACTTTACTGAAATAATAAAATTTTTTCTGTAAAATCTGATCAGAATCAGACATTGATAACTTCAGAAATGTCTTTAGACTCGGATAAGAAGATAATCCAAATGGCAATCGATTAGTCAGATATGCATTATCAGATAAAGTTGCAACAGATGAATACTCATCCATGCCGAAATCAGATCCCAGTTTTGTTAATATATCACTGCACTCACCTGTACCGTTATGTAAAACTTTAATGGTACTAGGCCGATCAAATGAAAAGTTAAGTGAGGGATCATCTATATTTCTTAAAACTTTTAACTGCTGGCAATTTACTATTCCACCGGAAAGTCCCTTAGCATTTTTCCAATTATTATTTATTGCAAGCACAGCAATGAGAAGAGTAGACATTAATATTATTTTTCCACTATTTATTTTTTTAATCCAATATAAAACAGAAATTAATATTATCATTGCCTGATATAAAAATGTTATTTTTATATCATAGTTATTTAAATCTTTCCAGTTATAAATTTGAAATCCTATAATGAATAAAAAAGAAAAAAGAAATATCCACTTAATTTTAGAAACCAATTTTTTTTCATCATCAACAAATCCCTGAACTCCGAGCCCTGAAATAAGAATACAACCCAAAACAGCAAACTGTAAAAGAAAAGAAATATTTCTAATTGAATTAAATCCAGGTAATTTTATTAATAAACTAAACGGCAACAGATTATATGAAAGGCAGGTCATTATAACAGAAATAATAATAAATGCGAAAATATTTTTATTTGAATTTTTTTTAAACAGCATACTTATTGCAAAGATAAAAAAGATAATGGCAGGAAAGCCAATACCATCATGAAGATCCCTAATAATTGCAAAAAATCCCGAAAAAAATGATATTATTCCTTTAGGTGCATTTTCTAAGTTTAACTGAATCTTTCCATAATTGTTATCATATAAAAGATTTAAAGAATCATCAAACCTGAAATTAGTCATCCTAGAGAAAGAAACAGATGTTGAGTAAGCCTGGGTTGCAGTAATTATTAAAGGAAAAACCATCAATAATAAAAGGAAAATCACCAATAGTATATCTTTATATTTTTTTTCAGTTATCTTTTTCAACTTAATAATTGATAATCTGAAATGCATCATTATGAAAATGAATATCATTACTGTAATAAAGAGTAAACCCATTGTAAACAAGTAGGAGTAAAAAAAAGCTCCCATAGAAACAGCAAATAAGAAACAGTATTTAATTTCTGAAGTAAATAAAAACTTATACCCTGAATAAATTACCCATGGTACAGAGTAAATCATAATTAAAAAATAATTTTGAGAAATTCCAGAAAGTGCTATAGAAGAAAACAAAGTAAGAATAAAAACAAAAGCAGCTGCTATCTTACTGCTTCCAAACAAAGAAAAGACTTTATACATTCCTGAAGCAAAAATGACAGTTAAAAAAATCTGAATAATAATAAAAGAAAGCAGCGCATCTTTATTACCAAAAAAAATATTTACGATCGATATTATATTAAATATTGGATTTATCTGCTGGAAAAGATTTAGAAAAAGTTCAGGCTGACCGGCTCTAATTAGAGGATTCCATAGAACATACTCACCTCTCATTAATCCTGCATAATAATAAAAATACATGCCGAATGAATTTAATGTATCTCCACCCGGAAGCCAGCTTTTGTCCATCGCAAGCAGTAAATAGCTAATTGAAAAAGATAAAACACTTAGAACAACTGTTATATAGACAATTTTATTTTCAGTTAAATAATTTTTCATATTCTCTTCATTATATTATTTGAAAAAAACATACAAGATTAACAATTTTTTTTCAGTTTATAAAACTTTATCTGCACTAATTTGATCATTGAATAATTTTATTTTTTTAATGAGTAAATCATTTTCCAATAAATTATTTCTTTCAACCTTACGTATCCTATCAATAAAAATCTTCAATTGGCCTTTGCAATAATTATAATCTTCAATATTACCTCTTTTTAAAGACAGCTCAGTATATTGAGCCAGGTAATCCAGAAATTCTCTGGTTTCTTTTAATTTGTCGCAGACACTATTTTTTCCATCAATGCATTTTACATTCTGATATTTCAACTTTAACTGTTTAATATATTGACTTAAATAATTATAATCCTCTTCTGTTGGTCCTATTTCAGGATTATTCTCTGCTCCAAATGACAATGAGTTCTTGAATTCCTGAAAATATGGTTTTCCTGCTCTCATAGTTTCATGAAAATTCATAGCTTGAATCTGAATTCTTTCAGGAGAAAGATCCTGATTATTTTTTATATCTGCCGTAATCCGTATTATTCTTGCAGCTAACTTATTAAAAGATTCTGCTGTAGGTCTCAGCAAATCAAAAATCAAAGCAATAACAACTAAAATACAGAAAGTTACAATAATACTTTTAGTAAAAAATTTTTTAGCCTCATAAACTCCCCAACGGTTTTTAAGAATTTTAGAAACGGGCAATGGAATAAGCTCAACTTCATTCTGCTCAAATGAATTTTTAATAAACTGGTTCTTGCTCTCCATTAAACGGTTATATGCTTCAATTAAAGTTTCTCCAGATTCAATTAACTCTAATTCATTTATTTCAAGAAAATATTTATTTGCACGTTGTGTTACAATAATTTTATAATTTAATGATAAATAATATTCTAAATCATGCTTATTCATATTAAAGCTCCTATGTTTTCCCAGTAAAATAATTTATATTATATTTAAAATAATCAGCTACGTGAATTTATTTTTTCTAAATTTTTCCGTATATATAAATATATAAATCTCCTGAAAATAAAAAACCCGAGAGCAGTTACTGTCAATAATGATTTCCATCTTGATCTTCCACGGATTGAAATGGCTCCTCCTATGCGGTCTGTCTTAAATATCGCATTATAAAGATTTTTCGGCAATAAAAAGAATCGCATATTCGCCCACATAGTGTCAAATAGTACTGAATATTTTCTGCTTGTAGAAGGATAGTATGGAATATCATCTCCATAAAGATAATACTGCACATTAAAATTCTGCCAGTCAGGTGCAATATTTAAACGGCCCTCCTTTTCAGCGATATTATAAAGTTCTGTTCCAGGATATGGAATAGCAATATTATATCGGATGCTAGAGAGATTTAAATCACCTACTATTTTAAATGCATGTTTCCTATCTGCTTCGGTTTCTGTCGGAAGACCAAAAATAAATGTTGTAGTTACTACAAGCCCGCCCCTGCAAGCCATGTCAAGACCATGATGGATCTCTTCGACAGTCTCATTCTTTTTAATAATTTTCAGCAGACGGTTACTGCTTGCTTCGAAACCAGACGAAACAAATATAAAGTTGGCTTCATGCAAACGATTAATTATACTTTCACTGATATCTTCAGCCCTGAATTGGCACACAAAGGCTGCCTCTTTATTCAGACCTCTGTCAATTATTCCCTGAGTAATCCGCTGGAATCTATTTTTATTTACTATAATATTATCATCAATGATTGTTACTAAATTCTGTTTATACACCCGCACAAGAGTTTCTATTGTATTAAGCACATACTCATCGCTATATGTGCGATAACGTTTTCCAGTGATAACCCGGTTTGAACAAAAAATACAATCGAATGGACATCCACGTGATGTTATTACAGTTGAAAAACTTGAATATAAGTCTGCATTTTTATCGAAAAGATCAAATGGAAATGATTCAAATTCCGATAGTGATATTATTTCTTTTCTATTCGGATTGTGAACAATTTTTCCATTTAATAATCTGGAAATCCCATCGACATGATCAATACTTTTCCGCTTTGCCCATAATGTACAAAGCTCACTCATTGTGAGCTCACCCTCATTTCTTACAACAACATCCACTACACCTGTTAATAACGATTCTTCAGGCATCACAGTAACGTGGACACCGCCAAACACAACATGGGTTTCCGGCCTGATATTCTTAATCAGCCTGGCAATATTCAACGCCCGTGGAATTGTAGCAGTTAAACATGATATGCCAACCACCAATTCACCCTGATAAGAAAGAATTTTTAATCGTAGTTCTTCTTCAGTTTGCGGTTCTACTACCTCATCAATAACTTCAACTGCTAGAGCATTTTTCTGCCTAATATATTGAACAACTGATGCCATACCCAGCGGAGGAGATGAAAAAACAAGTGAATTAATCAAGGGATGCTGGTTTTTAGGACCTACTGCCGGATTAATAAATAGAACATTCATAATTTATTTCCTAATAATTTTCTTTATTTTTTATTATAAACAAAAAATTTATTCAAAAAATATGATAAAAAAGCCACGGGAAAAAGCATAACCAATCCTGCAGAATAGCTGTCTAAATGTAATTTTTTAAATAAATAGATTCCACTAACATATACTACATATAGAAAAGCACTGATGATTAAGAATCTTCCAATTTTCTTATAATCATTATCTTTATAAACCAAAGAACCGTATGTTTTAAAATTAAATATGATGCTGAAAATAATCTGAACTAAAGAAGCTGTAGAGTAATGAAACCCGAGATAAATAAAAAAGGCATAAACCAGATAGGCAATAGCAGTATTAATACAACCCACTATCAGAAATCTGACAATTTCAATTTTCAGAATGCTTTGTATATGCTGAAGTAATTTCAATTATTTATTAATTGCGCTGATATAAATTGATTGTGAAAATATTCTGGTAAAAGGTATTTTTTCTAAAATATTCCCGGCAAAAATTATAAAATTAATTAAAAATTCAGGAGTATTCGGCAGCAGGAAATCTTTAAACTCCACCTTGATTGATTTAAAATCTTTAAAACCCAATTTCTTTTTAATGAATCCTCTCGAAAAGGCCATTTCATCAGGCTCCAGATTTGCAAGCTTTCTTAAAAGAGGAATTTTGAAAATCAGCAGGCAATATGGATTATAGATATTCGGTTCCAGAAAAATTATTTTTCCATCAGACTTTAGAAGTAATTTTAAATTCTGAAGAGACTCATCTATATTATAATACAGGTGATGCAGAATTCCATTTCCGATAATATAATCAAATTTCATTTCAGAAATTTTTTGAGGAGAGTTAAAATCCAGTACTTCAAACTTTAAATTTGACAACTGATACATGGCAGAAGCTTTCTCGATAAAGTAGGGGCTGATATCTGAACCAAGGACATCAGCTTTTAATTTCGAAGCAACAAGATAAGAAAATTCACCGGTACCGCATCCGATTTCAAGAATTCGGACATTATCTTTCTTATCGAATTGATCAATAATATAATCAACTCTCCTTGCAGTTCTAATGGTAAGAGACTTTGAAGGTTTAAACCCCTGATTATAACCCCGTTCATCCTGAATACTAGTCATCAATGACCTTCCATTCTATTTTTCTGTAGTTTATTAATTACATTTGAAATTTCTTTTTCTGACTCATAAATCTGACCGTTGGTTATTATTTTATTTCGAATATACCGCGGTCTGTTTTTGGCTTCTTCAGTAATTTTATTAATATAATCGCCTAATATACTAATACTTAATATTTGAACACTGCTCAATCCCAAAACAAGCAGAATAATTGTTGTGATTCCTTTTGAGTCTTTAGGAGGATTTATAAAATAATTTACAATATAAAATATTGATAAAAAAAATGTAAAGATGGATATCAGTACGCCCAGAACCTGAATATAATGAAGCGGCTTCATACTGAAAGAAAAGATACCTTTTTTTGCCCACCAGATATTCTTGAAAAAATTATTCGTGCTCTTGCCGAAAAGTCTCTCCGGCCTGGTATAAGGTATTCCAATCTGCGGAAAACCGACCCATGCTCTTAAGCCTCGCAGGAATACATCCTTTTCAGGCATCTTCAGAATATGTTCAATTGCTTTTCTGTCAATAAGCGAAAAATCTCCGGCATCAAAAGGAATTTTTATTTCTGACAAATAACTGAATACCCGGTAAAACAGTTTATAAAAAAACTGCATATGCAACGGCGCATCTCTTTTTACACGCTGACCGTATACAACAGCATATCCTTTTTCCCATTTACTAATAAATTCAGAAATCACCTCAGGCGGATCCTGACCATCGCCATCCATTAGAACCACAGCATCGCCTGTTGCTATTTCCATACCGCTTAAAAATGCTGACTGCGAACCGAAATTTCTTGAATGGCTTATCCCTATAACGTGGTAGTCTTTAGCAGCAAGACCTGCAATCACATCTTCATCATTGTTGGGGCTGCAATCGTTGACAAAAATGATTTCATAATCAATTCCCTCATCCTGAAAAACTTTCGTTATTCTTTCATAAAGAAGAGGAATTGATTGATTATCTTTATAACAGGCAAAGATACCGGAAATTTTTTTCTTTTTTTGCGGAATTTTTACAAATTTTATAAATTGCTCAGCAGCTTTTTCCCATTCAGCAGTATATTTTAATCCATCTTCAAACGAGGTCTTTGCCTGCCACTGCATTATATTTAACGCTGCAGAAGGATTTCCATACCAGTCTGCAAGATCCCACTTTCTATTTGGCATAGAGCCGAAAACCGGGGCTTCCTCTATGTTGAATAAATTCTTTGAAACCAAAGCAACTTCTTCAAGAGATTTTTTTACACCGGAAGCTATATTGATTGAAACGCCCTGAGAAGTTTTACAGGCTGTAGAACATGCTCTTACCATTGCATGAGTGCAATCATCAATATATACAAAATCACGTGATATTCTTTTATCAACAAAAGGAGGATATTTACCTTTTAAACATGAAGAAATTAATCTGGGAATCAATCGATCCCGCTCCTCCCAAGGCCCATAAACTGAATATAGCCTCAAATTAACACTGGGGAATGATAGAAATTCACCATAATATTTTATAAGATAACTCGAAGCAACCTTGGAAACTGCATAATCACTATTGGGTTTCAGCTCATCATTTTCACCTGGAGCTACACAGTTTACTCCATATTCAGATGAGGATCCCGCATTTACGAATGCATCACAACCAGTTTCATATAGAATCCTAAGCAGATTAAGTGTGCCGATATAATTGGTATTATGTATAGCTGATGGATCTGTCTGTCTGGAATAAGCCCCATATGCCCCTAAATGAAAAACAGTACGGGGTCGTAAATCCCTTATAACATAAGCAAGCATATTATAATCAGTAAGATCAACACTGATTAAATTTTTATTATCTGTGCCGCTCAATCTCCAATTTAAAGATGGCTGCCGCGAACATCCATATACGTCAGCCCGTATTTTCTTGAGGCTGAAAAAAAGTTTGGAACCGATAAATCCGGAAACACCTGTGATAAGAATCGGTCCATTTAAATTTTTTACTTCCTCGACCTGCTGATCATTCCATATATCAGCATATATGTCAAAACTCATTTAAGACACTCCTTGATCGCTTCAACAATTGAATCTTCATCCAGTCCATTTAATATCTGGTGATACTTCTGACTGCCATACAGACCATTAGGATATCCCTGGGCTCGAAGATGAACAAGATGGCAGTCTATTCTGTTTTTAACAAGTTCAAGTGCCGCATACTCCATAACTCCGCCTCTACGCACATGCTCTTCTATCACGATCAGATTTTTAGTTTTTCTGATACTTTCAAAAAAAGCTTCAGGAAATTCATTAACCGGTATTTCTGAAATAACAAATATATTGGCGCTCTTACCATTTAATTTCTTTAATGCAGCGATTGCATTCAGTACAACTGGGCCTAAGCTTAAGATGGTAACATCCGATCCGCTCATTATTTTCTGTACAGGCTGATATGCTTCATTTTCTAAATCAGCGGATTTCTCTCCAAACCCTAGACGGAGATACGAAGGTCCTCTGTAATCCATCATGCGTCCTATAACCGATTCAACGTCTTCATTACAGTATGGAATATAACACTTCATATTTTGAAAAGAGGATAAAACAGCTATATCTTCAATCGCATGATGAGTGGCACCCATTATGCCGTAACCATAACCGCCGCCATTACCGACAATTTTTACATTCAAATTATGCAGACATACATCAAGACGGATCTGTTCTGCCGGCCTGAATACCACGAAAGGTGCAATACTGTAGCATATGGGCACATGACCATCACTTGCAAGAGCTGCAGCCATAGAAATCATATTCTGTTCGCTCACTCCTGCATTGATAAATCTTTTTGAGAATTTATTCTTAATATTTTCGAGAGCCATAAAACCGAGATCACCTGTAAGAAACAGAATGCGCTCATCCACGCCCATAATTTTTTCAATAACTGAAGAAAATTCTTTACGCATTGAGATTTTCCACTTCCAGTAATGCCTGCTGATATTGATCTTCATTCATTGGCAGATAATGCCATTCAAATTTATTTTCCATATATGATATCCCATGACCTTTTGTGGTATGAGCAATTATACATTTAGGCTTATCAGTTAAACCTTTATCAATAATATCGAAAGCACTATTTAAACTGGCAAAATCATTACCATTATCCGCTTCTACAACTTCAAAATTAAATGACATCCATTTCTCTTTTATAGGATCCAGATTAATAATATCATTACAGCTGCCGAAACCCTGGAGTTTATTATGATCCAATATTACGACAAGATTATTCAAATGATGCTGTCCTGAAAACATCGCAGCTTCCCATGTGGATCCTTCATTGCAGTCACCCTCTGAAATAACACAATAAACCTTTTTGTTGTCATTTTTAATTTTAGATGATAAAGCAAATCCGGCAGATAAAGATAGCCCATGCCCCAGACTCCCGGTCCCGAATGGGATAGAATCAATTTTGTTATTGCATGGAGGATGAGCAGCAAAATTTGTCCCATCCTTATAATATGAGTTAAGATCGTTACTTGTTATTCTTCCGCTTTTCTCAAGTACAGTGTAAAGTGCTGCAGCTGCATGGCCTTTAGAAAGAATAAATCTATCAGATTTGCCGATTTTTTTAAAAAAAAGATAAATCAATATTTCCATACAGGAAAGAGAAGCTCCTATATGACCTGCATTTGCTTTCTTATATAAACCAAGAACAGTTTTATAGCAATCTTTCCTGATTTGATATAAATCATTAATTAAAATCTGGTCCATAATAATACTTAATTACACTTATTAATCATATTTATATAACGACTCATGATAATGTTTTTCTATTTATATAATTTTTATCAATCCATTCACGGTATTCACCGCTGCGTATTCTATCAGCCCATATTCTGTTATTCAGATACCAGTCTATGGTTTTCTCTATTCCGTCTTCAAATTTAATTTTTTGATTCCAGCCAAGAGAATTTTTTATTTTATCACAATTGATTGCATATCTAAAATCATGACCTGGTCTATCTTCAACAAAAGTAATAAGTTTTTTATAATAATTTTTTGATTTTCCTGATTTTTCAGCCGATTTTTCACAAAGCAAATTTACTATATCAATATTCTTCTGCTCATTCTCTCCGCCGATGTTGTAGGTTTCTCCGGCTTCACCTTGAGTTATTATCTTATAAATAGCGCTATTATGATCATCTACATACAGCCAGTCTCTGATATTTTCACCTTTCCCATAAACCGGTAACTTTTTTTCATCAAAAATATTTAGTAAAGTTAAAGGAATAAGTTTTTCAGGAAACTGGTAAGGTCCATAATTATTTGAACAGTTTGAAATTGTAACAGGCACTCTATACGTATGATAATAAGCTCTTACTAAATGATCAGATGCTGCCTTCGATGCAGAATAAGGGCTTCTTGGATCATATGGAGTTGTTTCATAAAAAAATCCTTCATCACCAAGTGTTCCATAAACTTCATCAGTGCTCACATGATGAAACAGAGCATCAGTTCTGTCAGACCAGACTTCTTTACAAACCTCAAGGAGATTAAAAGTTCCATTAATATTAGTTGATATAAATTCACATGGACCGGATATAGATCTATCAACATGAGATTCAGCTGCAAAATGGACAATGCAATCAACCTGATATTTTATCATGATCGTTTTTATCAGATTAAAATCAAGTATATCACCTTTATAAAAGAAATATCTTTTATCCAGATATTTATCTGTGATATCTGAAAGATTCTCAGGATTGCCCGCGTAAGTAAGTTTATCGAGGTTAATAATATTTCCGGAAAATTCTTTATTCTCAAAAATATAATGAATGAAATTAGATCCTATAAATCCACAGCCGCCCGTTACGAGAATACTTTTAAATTTTCTCAATTCATCGCCTCAGCAACTATTTTTTTCAGATATTTTCCATAATCCGATTTATACGAATCAGCTATCTTAGATAATACTTCAAGTGAAATGAATCCCTTTCTAAATGCTATCTCTTCTATACACGCAATTTTCAATCCCTGACGATCTTCAATTGTTTTAACGAAAAGAGATGCTTCTGTTAATGAATCAGGAGTTCCGGTATCAAGCCATGCAAATCCCCGTCCCATAATCTGAACTGAGAGTTTTTCTTTTTCAAGATAGACTTTATTAACATCAGTAATTTCAATCTCACCTCTTGGAGATGGTTTAACTTTTTTTGCAATATTCACAACGCTGTTATCATAAAAATAAAGTCCAATTATTGCATAATTTGATTTTGGTTTTCCCGGTTTTTCTTCCAGAGAAAGCACTTTGCCGCTTTTATTAAATTCAACAACACCATATCTTTCAGGATCATTAACATAATAACCGAATATAGTTGCACCATTATTATTTTTAATTGCATCTGATAAAAGCTGGGTTAATCCATCACCATAAAAAATATTATCACCAAGTATAAGACATACCTCATCATTACCAACAAATTCTTTACCGATTATAAATGCATCTGCAAGACCTCGGGGATGCTCCTGTACTGCGTAACTTAATTTGATTCCAATATCACTTCCATTTCCTAGTATTTCATTAAATTTACCTGTATCTTCAGGAGTTGATATTATTAGAATGTCTTTTATACCCGCAAGCATCAGCACAGATAAAGGATAATAAATCATTGGTTTATCATAAATAGGAAGAAGCTGTTTGCAGATTGCTTTTGTTATAGGGTGCAGCCGTGTACCGGATCCTCCGGCAAGTATTATACCTTTCATTAGTTGCTCTTACCCTGAATTAATATAACCCTTATTTTTGATTTTAATTTTTCAAAAAATATAATAAATGCAGGTATTTTTTTAATGAGAAATACTTTTATTTTTATAGATAAACGTAAAGAAATATTATAAAAAGGTTCTGTATTTATTTCATTTATAAATTCTTCCTGACTGATTTTAGAATTTACAAAATCCTCAATAAGCAAATTCAGATAGTGATCCCGTTGAAGAAGAATTAGAGGGATTATTTTTTTTAACTTAAATTTTTCTGCTAGCTTGTATGTATATTTATGAAGTGCAATCTGATGTCTGTAATTCTTTCCAATTGCAAGGTTCTTTTGAATATCAGATTCATTCTCATGATATCTGTAATTCATTAATGGTTCTGCAAACAGATAAGTTTTATTATTATAAGTGTTTATTTCATTCCATAAAAAAGAATCAGCACAGTGCCCTATATAATCCCTAAAAATAATATTATTATCTTTTAAAATACTTTTTCTAAACATTACTGACGGACAAGGAAGCACTATTCCATATTTATAAAATGAGCTTATATACTCGAATCTGTTAAAAACAGCATCATCTTTTATCTGCAGAAAATTTCTATTGAGTGATTTTCTATCGTCATCCATCAGCTCCATGTTCACGCCGACAACAGCTATACTGTTATCGTTTTTCATGATGCCAATCTGCTTTGCAAGCATCTCAGGTTTCATCATATCATCATCATGAAAAATAACCAGATATTCAGTATCACATAGTTCAATAGCTTTATTAGTATTATTCAACCAACCGATGTTTGACTCATTTTTAACATACCTGATTCTCCGGTCATCAAATGCTTTCACTTTTTGCTCAGTATCATCATTTGAAAAATTATCAAGAATAAGCAGATTAAAATCCCGGTAAGTCTGATTTAAAACACTCTCAATAGCATATACCAGTGTATTGCTCCTGTTATATGTAGGGATGGCTACGGTTAGTTCAGGCTGCATAAAAATCTACCATTACCTTTGCTTCAGAAAGCAATGTCTCTACAGATGAATATTCCGGGTTGAATCCGATATCTTTTACGATATCATTCTTTGAATAATATATATTTTTATTACCAGTAGGCGTTTTAAAAGAAATATTTTCAATAATATATTTTAAATCAAACTCTCTTGAAAATTCATTTAAAATTTCAATTTTTTCAACAGGTGCTCTGCTATAAACATCAAAAGCTTTATTAATCCTTTCAGCACCAATGCAGAGAAGTATAATTTTATAAAGATCCCCGGGATGAATATAATCTCGTATTATATTATTGCTGTCTGTTTTAAAAATCTCTTTTTTTATTAATGATTTCATCAATTCTGACATAAAAAACCCGGATTCAAGATCAATAAATCTGCTGAAATAACTGAAGACTCTCAAATCTACAATATTTAATTCAGATAAAGACCGGTGTTTTTTTTCACAATAAAACTTGGAAATCCCATAATATTCGGAGGGATTATTTATATTAACATTAAATTCTGTTAGAAAATTATTTTCAATTGGAGATGTACAATTGCTGTTATAAACAGCACCGCTGCTTATATTAATATACAATGTATTTTTATTATTAAACAAGTAAGATAAAACAAGATTATCAAAATCTTCATTTAGTTTAAATATCTCAAAAGCTGCTTCTCTTTGCTTAACGGGAGTACTTATACCAATGCAGTTGATTACTACTTCGTACTCACAATTCATAAATTCATTGTAGCTTTTTATATCAGAATTGAATTTTTTTATATTACTTATACAAAAATTTTTTATTTTGTTTTTATCTCTTCCAAATAATACAAGATTATATTTTTGTTTAATAAAATTAATAATAAGTCCTTTAGCTATATGACTTGATGCACCCAGGATTGCTATTGTTTTCATTTATTTACAATAAATCCCGTGATTTTTCCAATAACATATCCAATCATATCTTCTGTCATCCCAGGATATACCCCGACCCAGAAACTGTCGTTCATAATTTTATCTGTATTCTTCAGATCTCCTATAACACGGTAATCTTTATCATTAATTAAACCTTCAAAACATGGATGACGCAATATATTACCTGCAAAAAGATTTCTTGTCTGGATATTTTCTGATTCAAGATATTCAACGATCTGGTTCCTGCCGAATTTCAATCCATCTTTCAGTGTTAGCAGAAATCCGAACCAGCTTGGATCGCTTTCAGGTGTTGCTTCAGGAAGAATGAAATACTTTTCATACTGTTTCAAGCCATCTGAAAGAATTTTGAAATTCTTTTTGCGGCTTTTTATAAAATTTTCAAGTTTATCAAGCTGAGCACAACCTATTGCAGCCTGCATATCAGTTGCCTTCAGATTATACCCGAAGTGACTATATACATATTTATGATCATATCCAAACGGCAGTGAACCATATTGGCCGGAAAACCGGTTATTGCAGGTATTATCCCTGCCGCTGTCACACCAGCAGTCTCTTCCCCAGTCCCGTATTGACAAAAGAATTTTTTTCAATAACGGATTGTCTGTATAAACAGCCCCGCCCTCTCCCATGGTCATATGATGAGGAGGATAAAAACTGCTTGTTCCGATGTCACCCCATGTTCCGGTTAGTTTCCCCTTGTACCTGGAACCAAGTGAATCGCAATTATCCTCGATCAGCCATAAAGAATTTTTCTTGCAAAATTCTTTTACTTTTTCCACTTCAAAAGGATTGCCGAGAGTGTGAGCGATCATAACAGCTTTTGTTTTTTCAGTTAATGCTTTTTTAAGATAATTAATATCAATGTTAAAAGTTTCAAGATTAACATCAACAAATACAGGAACAACTCCATATTGAATAATAGGAGCTACAGTAGTCGGGAATCCAACAGCTAGAGTAATAACCTCATCACCTCTTTTAATCCGTCTTTCATTCAATAATGGAGATGTCAACGCCATGAATGCAAGCAGATTGGCGGAAGAACCTGAATTAACCAGAAGAGCCCACTTTACGCCAAGATATACTGCAAATCTTTTTTCAAATTCCAATGACCAGCTGCCATAGGTCAGCCAGAAATCCAGTGATGAATTCACCAGATTTAATATTTCTTTTTCATCATAAACACGGCCTGCATAATTTACACGTGTTGCTCCAGGTGTAAAGTGCGTGTTATTTTCATTTTTATATGCTATGAAATATTCTTTTACTTTTTCCAGTATCTCATCTTTGATAATTTTACTTTTATCCATTCTCACCATTAATGATTTATAATAACTATTTTCTTAAATATGAATATTCAATTAAATCGATGTGCATAAAAAACTTTACGGAAATTATTCGAGAGCATACATATATTCGTTAATCTGCTTCAGACAGGTATCTTTTAAATTACCACCATGCTGATACTCTTTTGTCCATTCAATAATTTTTTTTAGCGCTATATCAAGATTCCATCTGGGTTTCCAGCAGAGAATGGAATTTGATTTAGAACAATCCAGTTTTAAATAATTTGCTTCGTGTGGATGATTACCCTTATCAATTTCATATGTCTGGCTGTTACCCCATAAATTACACATTTCTTTTACAATATATTCAACCGGTCTGGCATCTGAATCAGCCGGTCCAAAATTCCACGCTTCGGCAAAATCGATTCCTTTTTCAAAAAGCTCCTTCCCAAGCATCAGGTAACCGTTTAACGGCTCAAGAACATGCTGCCATGGCCTGATAGAATAAGGATTTCTTATTAAAACTTTCTCACTTTTTAAAAAAGATTTTATAATATCAGGAACAAGCCTGTCAGTTGCAAAATCTCCACCGCCAATAACATTTCCTGCGCGAGCAGATGCAAGAGCAACATAATGGGTTTTACCGAATTGGCTTGAATTAAAAAAAGAGTTTCTATATGATGATGTCACAAGCTCTGAACATGCCTTGCTGTTTGAATAGGGATCATATCCTCCCATAGGCTCATTTTCCCTGTAACCCCAGACCCATTCCCTGTTTTCATAGCATTTATCTGTTGTTACATTTATAACAGCTTTTACTGATTTGCAGCTCCTGACTGCTTCAAGCAGATTAACTGTACCCATAACATTAATTTCATATGTTTCAACAGGAATTTTATATGAATCCCTGACAAGCGGCTGAGCTGCCATGTGAATGACAATTTCCGGTTTAAACTTATTTATTTCATCTGTTAATTTTTTTAAGTCACGGACATCTGCAATAACTGAATAAATAGATTTTTCAATACCTGAAAGATTAAATAAACTTGGAGTTGTTGGCGGTTCAAGAGCATACCCTGTAACATCGGCTCCTAAAAAATTCAGCCATATTGAAAGCCATGATCCTTTAAATCCTGTGTGGCCGGTAATAAAAACTTTTTTAGATTTATAAAATGATTTAAGTCCGGATGATTGTTTTTCCGCCATATAATTTAATTCACTCATGATAATTTTATTAACCTAGACCCAGACTTTCCAAGGAGCTGAGCCTGAATTCCATAAAGATTCAAGATCCATTTTATCTTTTAAAGTATCCATTGGCTTCCAGAAACCATGATGTTTATACGCAGAAAGTCTGCCTTCAGATGATAATTTTGTTAATGGCTCCGCCTCCCATACCGTAGAGTCGCCTTTATTTATATAATCAAATATTTCCGGTTCTAAAACAAAAAAACCGCCATTAACCCAGGAGCCATCACCTTTAGGTTTTTCCTGAAAAGATTTCACAAATCCTGAACTATCAAGATCAAGTGCTCCGAACTTACCGGATGGCTGCACAGCAGTTAATGTAACAAAAGATTTTTTTGATTCATGATATGAAATAAGTTCATTGAGATCGATATTTGATACACCATCGCCATAAGTTAGCAGGAATCTGCTGTTTTCGATATATTTCTGTATTCTTTTAATCCTTCCGCCAGTCATTGTATTAACACCAGTATCAACAACTGTAACTTTCCATGGTTCAGCATTGGATTGATGATAGGTAATGGAGTTATTTTCAAGATCAACAGTTAAATCTGTTTGATGGATAAAGTAATGGTAAAAATATTCTTTAATAAGGTAACTTTTATATCCGGTGCAGATAATAAAATCTTTTATACCATAGCTTGAATAAATTTTCATAATATGCCATAATATAGGTTTTCCGCCTATTTCAACCATAGGTTTAGGTTTTATATCTGTTTCTTCACTGAGCCGTGTTCCTAGTCCCCCGGCGAGTATAACTGCTTTCATTTTTTTTCCTTTGATCTTATATCTTTCAATATTTCATTTATAATAGTTTTAGCAAAATTTTCTGAGGAAAATTTTTTAGCTTCTCTACTGTTCAAAAACTTTTCAATATTTTTTAAATAAGAAGAATAATCTTTATCAGTCATATTTTTCATAAAAGCATAAAGTTCTTCGTAAGTTTTATATTTTCTTTTATCAATAAAAGTATTAGCAGGGATAAAATCTGTTATGTTCGGAGCCCCTAAATAAACCGGAACACATCCGGCAAGAAAACAGTCAAATATTTTTTCTGTTATATATCCAGGATACCCTTTTGCGTTTTCATAACAGATTGAAAATTTATATTTTTTTAATGTTTCGTTTTTATTATCAAGTTTTCCTTTGTATGATTTAAATTCTTGTCTTATTATTTTCCTAATTATTTTTATTTTTTCTAATTTAAATAATATTATGTTCAGAAGTTTATGAACATAATAATTCTTTTTTAGATATCGGATTAATAAACGATCTATACCTGAATCCCAGCCAATTCCATAAAGATCAAATTCGGTAATATGATTTTTCTCAAACCAATTTATTGCTTTTATTCTTTCGCTGTAAAGTTCATTCTTATGAAAATTTATTTTATTACCGGCAATAATTGAACAAAAATGAGTTTTATTATTTTCTGGTAGCGAAAATGCATCAGGAATATGATTTGGCCAATAAAATTTTATATATTTTTTCTTATCATTAAAATCATCATTCCATGTAAAAATTTTATTAAAGTTTATATGTTTTAGCAAATCCCAATTATCAATTTTTATTGCTTCACATTCAAAAATAATTAAATATAAATGTTTAATACCACCCAATTCATGATAATTAATATTTCTGTATTCATTATATATTAAAAAATCATAGCTTTTTTTTATATCATGAGTAGTTAAATTAATTTTAAAATCTTTTAAATAAGATTGTAATAATCGAAAAGGTAATAAGAAATCATTAAGATTTAATACTTTATCACCCTTATCAAAAATTTTATTTTTTTTATAATTGTCCCCAACAACAAATCCTGCTTGAATCACTTTAATTCCTTTTATGTTTTATTTTACATGGAAATTAAATAGTCAAACGATTTAAAAACAAAATCGATATCATCATCATTTAAATATTGATGACAACCTATATAAAAAGCGTTTTTACCTATATAATCAGAATTCGGAATTCTGCCTTCATATAATTTCTTATAATCCGAGTATGCAGGTTGTTGAGTCGGGATACTCCCGAAAAGAGGTCTGGATTCAACTCCAGCATCAAGAAGTTTTTTTCTAAAATCTTCGCGGTTTATTCCGGAATCTTGCTTAATAATCAAAGGATAAGCTAAATAGCTATAATCATCAGAATAATTTGGCAAAATAAAATATTTTTCAAATTTGGAAAGCTTTTCGTTCAGTGCTTTTACATTATGCTGCCGGTTTCTAATTATTTCATCAAATTTTTCCAACTGAACTACCCCAAGTGCTGCCTGAAATTCCATTGTTTTAAAATTATATCCGATCATATCATGAAGAAATCTTGGATCACCATCCATGTCAGATTTGGGGCAGTACCCTTTTGATCTCGTACAGATTATGCAGTCACACATTCTTCCATTTGCTTTTATTTTCTTAACAAGGGTATTTATTTTCTCATCATCAGTAACAACAGCACCCATCTCGCCAACCTGAATATTGTGAGCAATATAAAATGAATAATCCGACAGTAGAGAAAAAGTTCCCGTATTCCTGCCCTTATATTTTGTTCCATGTGCCTGTGCTGAATCCTCAAAAGTGACAAGATTATATTTTTCAGCTATTGAATTTATCCTGTCCATATCACACGGATAACCCATTAAATGCACAGGAAGAATAATGCTGTACTCGTCCGGGTTCCCTTGTTTCAGAATATCTTCAATCTGTTCAGGAATTATATCAAATGTTTGTAAATTAACATCAACAAAAACCGGTTCAAGGCCAACAAGTTTTATTGCATTCGAAGTAGCTATATAAGTTAAAGGAGATGTTATAACCTTTGAACCCTTTTTCACTTTCGGATATCTCTCATCATATATAAGAGCTGTGAGACCGGCTATAAGTGCTGATGTTCCGGAATTAACGAGCGTACAGTATTTTGTTCCGATAATTTTCGCAAATTTTTTCTCGAATTCAGCAACATATTTATATTCTGAAATTCTTCCTGAATCAAGAACATCCATTATGATGTCCTTTTCCTTACGGCCGATAATATATTCGCCTACCGTTATTTTAGGTGTCCGTTTTTCCATCAATTATTCAATTTCTTCAGATCATTTTCATTAGCTTTTCTATAAGATATATTTACAATATTTTTAACATTTTTATTATATTCATCCATCTTAAAAAATTTCTTATATAACAGATCTATAACAACTTTTTTACTTAACAAATTTATCTTTCCATAATCTATTATAACTACATAATTCGGATCGCTGTATTTATAATCAGTAAAATTCCAGTAATTCCCCAGTAATTTCCTTTTATCCCGATCTTTGATTAAAGATTTCAACCAATCCATTCCCTCTGAATCAAAAGCACATCTTTTCTCATCCTTAAATACTTTTTTAAACATCCCTGCATATTCGTAAGATTGAATTGGAAAAGAATTTAAATTATAATTTTTTGTATTGTCTTCAATAATAAAGCTTGTTTCTTTTTTCAGAATATCTATTTCCTTAAAATGTTCTATCAATGATACCTGTTTAATCCAATGCATCTGATATTTAAAACCGTAATCAATATTTATTCCAATAAATACAACAATAATGAATGAAAACACAAAGCTCTGAATTTTTTCTTTAAACAGTGATTTCACTAAAAACACTAAAAGCATTGAAGATCCTAAAGGAAGCAGAAGCTGATGTCTTGACGAAAACCAATTCATACTGGGGACAGCTCCGACAGCAAGATAAGCAAATGCCCCCATAAATAATACAAAAAAAGATAATAATAAAAATTTAAGATTATAATTCGATAAAGCTGCTGATTCATTATTTCTTTTTACAATTTTCAAAATAACAAAATAAAATATTATTGATAAAAAAATCATCCAGAATAAATAATTATCAAGAAATGCCATTGAAACCTTAATCAGCTCCCAAAATGAACCATCAATAACAAATACCATATTAAATAGTGTGCTGAATAATGATTCTAATGATATACTTGTATATCCGATGCTGTTAAACCACACTTTCGGTTTAAAAAAGATTGTTTTGATTAAAAAAAATAAAAATGGAAGAATTAAAAAATCAGAATTAATTCCAATAAATCTAAATAAATCAGAAAAACTTTTAAACTTAAATTTTGATAGGTATATTATAAATGCAAATATGATAAAATAGTATGGCAGCAACTGGTTTGAAATAAATGAAAAGAAAAACAGGATAAGAATCAGTATCCGTAATAAAATTTTTCCGGTTTTATAATAGACAGGTAAAAGAAAAATTCCCATAAAAAAAAGTAAATTCGATAATGTGTAATGTATTGTTGCGACAACAAGTCTGTATTCAAAAAAAGGAATTATCGAAAAAATGATAACAATAAAAAATCTTATAGAATTATCAATTTCCTTTATATTTTTTAATATTTGATTTAATAAAAGTGCAACGGCTAAATAGCTTATAAAAATTAAAATCCGCAATATAGACAAAGCGCTCTGGAATTTAAAAAAAAATGAGTGAATATAAGCTGGGGCATATAAAAATATACCAATATCTGATATATAATTCATCAATGCATTGTTTGTCTGATTCACTATAGCCCAATCATCTTGATAAATACCATCATTTAATAATATATGGAAAAAAGACAACGAATATACAATAATTATTATTACAACTTCAGATTTGATAATCCTATTGGGCTTTTCTTCTATATGAGTAAATGCTACTCCCTTTATATAAAGAACAGCATTGAAAGTTAAAAAAATAATTTTAATCAAAATCAAAACAGGTATGCTTTTATTATATACGGAAATATATGTGTCAAAAAAATAACTACAAAGTAAGACTGTAAACCCTTTAATTAGAAGTTCATAATTTCTTGATAGAATTAATTTCTTATCATAAACAAATAACCCCAATAATAAAATATAAATAATTAAATTATTAATTTTTACAGGAACACCGACTGATGCAAGAATACTAAATATAAATAAAATAAAAAATAATAGAAGAAACTTTTTCATTTGAAAATATCCTTTTTCAATTTATTGGCATTATTAAAAATCCTGCTGAAAACCAATCCAAGTTCAGATCTTTTTATCTTTGTATTCCTGTTAATTAAAATATTTATAATTAATTCGCTGAATTTATAAGACAACGACATGAAAAGTAAGACAAGAGCTGGAATCTTTTCCAAAATGGAGACCAATCTTTCTCCTGCATTAAACCACCCTGCACCTTGTTCAGGTTTTTTAAAAATTGTCTTTAATCTGCTAAAATTCAGATAAAATCCGAGATAGCTGAACAAGATATCATTTCTTATTTCATTTTCAGTAGATGTTTCAGGAACATAGCTAAACGGTATTTTTTTAAAAGGGTTTTCAATAAAAGTTGAAACAGAATTAAAATTTTCATATAAGCCCTGAATATTTAAACGACCTTCCTGTTTTGCAATTTCAAATAATTCAGTTCCAGGATATGGGGTAGCATTATTAAACCTGACCATGTCAAGATTTAACTCATTGCTTAATTGAATACATCCCATTCTTTCATCGTGTGTTTCAGTAGGCAGAGAATAGATAAATGTTGCGCTGACATAAAATCCTATTTCTTTTGCTAATTTAACTGCATTAATTATTTCCTCTATTGTTTCACCTTTTTTTACTATATCCAGAAGTCTGTTCGTTGAAGATTCTATTCCAAAAAAAATACTTTTGAACCCGGAATCAAATAGTATCTGTAATAATTCTCTATCCGCATTATCTCCTCTTGCCTGAAAACTAAAAGTCATTTCTTTATGAAGACCTCTTTTTTTTATCTCTTCAGTTAATTGTATAATTCTTGTTTTATTAACAAGAAAATTATCATCCAGAAAAATTATAAATCTTTTACCATAAACTTTTAAAAGCTTTTCCAATTCATTCGCAACAGCTTCAGCTGATCTGTATCTATATGATTTTTTCGTCGTAACCCTGTTACTGCAGAAAATACAGTTATAAGGACAGCCGCGTGAGCTAATTACAAATCCTAGATCATATTTTTTTTTATCAGCAAATAAATTATAAGGGAAATCCGGCATATTAGTGATATCTTTAATAATATCATTTCTGGGGTTATGTATAATATCATTATTGCTTCTATATGAAAGACTTTTTATATTTGTATAATCTCCATGTGATTTCAATATTCTATATAATTCCGGAAGAATCAATTCCCCCTCCCCGGAAATAACAAAATCAATATGTTTATTATTTTTTAAGACTTCTTCTGGTAATGCAGTTGGATGTATTCCGCCAAAAATTATATATGACTCAGGATATTTTTCCTTTAAAAATTTTGATAAAACAATTGAACTTTTATATGCTGCGGTTAATACACTGAAACCAAAAATATACGGAGGAATACATTTCTTCATGAAGCTTTCAATTTTATTTAAAACTTGATCATCAACCTGCTCGTCAACGATATAAGGAATTATACCCTGATTAAGCAGTTCTGCTGCTACCACACCTATACCAACTGGTAAAAATATCGGTAAAAATGGCTGAAATATTTTTAAAGCATCTTTGGGTGATGAATTGATAAGGATCATTATTTTATATTTTTGCCTTATTAAAATTTTTCATTCTTAAAAAAACTGAAAAAAAGTCCTTAATAGATATTTGTACAAAAGGCATTATAATAATACCAAGAATAATGTCTGTACCGATATTAGTCAGATAATAAATAATTGAGAATAACATGGCTTTATCTGGGTTTATATTATAAAGAGATAATGCCATCATATTGGCAAATTGATAATTACCCACAAATCCAGGAGCTCCTGGTATGCTGATTCCTATAATTGTTATAACCATAATTAATATTGAAGCTGAAAAAGGTAAAGAAATTTTAAGAGCTGATAAAATCAAATAAATCGAAAACGCAGATAAAGCCCAGATTACAATTGAATAAATGGTACATTTAACAATTATTCCGGGATATTTGAAAATATAAAAAGCTTTGTGAATATTATCATAAATATTGCTTATTCTTTCAAAAAACATTTCGGATTTTATAAGCAGCTTTATTTTATTCTTTATAGTTTTCTTACCGCCGATAAACAAAATTAAAATAAAAAGTATTAATGAAAAAATAATTAGTATCGTTAGAGCAGGTTTAACAATCCAACTGGCAGATTGCATAATGTTTAAAGAATAAAAAATCAGGCATAACAAAAAAGCAATTTCAAAAAGTCTTTCAATAAAAACAGCTGTTGTTGCAGAAGTAAATGGAATATCCTCTTTTCTGCTGATTAAATAAGGTCTGACAAATTCACCCATTCTTAAAGGTACAATAATAATTGCAAGTAAACCTATTGTAACAATAGGTAAAAGTTTCTTTTGAGTGATTTCTTTTATTGGGTTTAGAAGAAGTGCATATCTGAGTGATTTTAATAAAATAATCAAAACAGCTAAAAACACAGAATAAAGTATTAAATATAAATCAATGCCCGCCAATCCGCTTTTTAAATTCACAAAATTTACATCTTTGACGGATATATATAAAAGAACTGATCCAATAAGTAAAGATATAAAAAGTCTGATAAAATAATTCATTTATCTTTTAATTCCCTAATATTTTTTTAATAACTTTCATATAGGTTATCGATTTTTTATTAAGATTTTCTTTGTTTCTTTTGCCTTCTATTCTTTTTATATGAATTTGATAAATTAAAATTAGATAACTTCCAGCAACATTTAAAAATGATTTAAATGAAACAGCTTTTGTTTTTCCGGATGATCTTACAGAAATAAAATTTGGAACTTCAGCAAAAAGATATCCTCTTCTTATCAATTTAATTAATAGTTCTGCCTGATAAAAAAATCCAGTCGTCTGAAGTTCAATATCATTAAAAATACATCTTCTATAAAAAACTGTTCCATTAGTATAATTAAGATTGATGCCGAAAGACATGTTTATGATAAACCGGTAAAGTGATGAAAGAAGCCTTCTGAATCTGTCCCTCACCTCATCATTATGAATAAAAGGAACAAGAATATCCACATGATTAAGCATATGAAAACATTCAAGCGCGCTTTCAGAATCATTCTCATTGTCGCCTGGGAACATAACAACAATTTCGCTTGAGGCGCTATTGACTCCATCCATGAATGAATATCCTATTCCCATCGGTTTTTCATGGCTGATAATTTTAATATTTCTTTTTTTATTTACCTTCTTATAATCTTCCAGAAGAATTTTTGTTTTATCGGTACTTCCATCGTTAACTATTATGATTTCTACTTTTATTCCTGATTTTTCAGCAGCTTTAACAGATGAATCAACTGCAGAAATAATATTTTTCTCTTCATTCAATGCAGGCATTATAATTGATAAAGAATTCAGCTTACTTTTCATTTTATCTCATCTATATCTAAAAATATTTTTTTATAAAAAATCCGTTTTAATGCAACAAGAATCATTGTAGCAATAAGTAAAATTTTTGAATTAATATAAAATCTGCCATTTTGAAGTAAAATCTGATTTGTATTTATTAATCTGTCTAATCTTAGATCTACCATAATCTTTGAATTATAAATCATCAGTAATTCATTTAAAGAAATACCATCATCTTTTAAATAGATTTCTCTTATTATCCTAATCCTTCTTGCTGTAATTGCAAGATTATTAAAATGAAATAAACAGTAGCTGAAAAGTATATATATTGCTGATTGTAAAAAGATTAATTCATATGCAATATAATCCGAAATCACTAAATAAACTGCAAGCATGCTAAAAATTCCGCAGATAAATCCGATTAGCATAGAAAGAAGCATTCTTGATCTGAATCTTAAGATTATTACATAAGATATAAAATTTACCAATAATCCAATAAATGGTATTATTGAAGTTATTAATTTAAATAAAATATTATCCCCCATAATTCTGCAACTTCAACAATCTCCTGTATTGATGAAACATAAATGCCATTACTTTTCCTTTTCCTGATAAATAAATTCTATCATCAGATTTAAAAGCCATCTTTCCTACTAATAGATCGTTTATTCTTGTATGAATTAAAACCTGATCATTTAATAAATGATACAGATCGTCTCTTAATAATCCATCTGTTTTTTGTAAATATATCAAATAAAGTATTAATAAAGAAGGGCTATCTGCTTCAATCGCAGAAAAAGTTATTAAATATGACATTAAAGCAATTAAATGGAAAATTATAAAATTAAATATATAAATTGATGATACAAAAAAAGTTTGGAATTGATAAGCTATTATTAATAAAAAAACTATTAAAATATTTATATTTATAAAAATTATCCATTTAGACTGTCTTTTAGGGACTTTTATTCTCCAGACGATTACCTGAATAACAAAAGAAATAAATAGCAGCAGCGATTCAATTAAAATATATTTCATGATTGATTTTCTTATATAAAATTAACATGCATCGGAGTATAACCATTATTTTCCGACATTTTTAATCCATTTTCTTTTATTTCCCAGAGCACTTCGTTAACTTTATGCTGAAGGCAAAGAGTACCGCACATTTTTTTTGCATCAAACTCATCTGAAGCAATTCTGTTCATAACTTCCCAGTATCTTTCGCTCTTCCATATCTCTTTAAAAGACTGTTCAGTAATATTACCTATATGATATTTATCCTTATACCTGTCATTAAATAACATGCCGCACGGTGCAACCAGACCGGATCCGGATAACTGTATAATAAACGGAGGACCGTAGCATCTGCAATACTTTCTCTTGCCGTCGCTTAATATTTTCGACCATTTTGCTTTTACAAGATATCCATCTGATGACATTTTTTCAGCTTCTTCTAAAATATCTATCATTCCATGGTACTTAGAATAATCTACACCGAGAGATCCGTATTCATCATCACTGGTATGTTTAATTACAAGATAATCCACGTTTAATTCTTTGCCAAGTCTGGCAAGAGGCATTATCTGATCTTTGAATTCAGGCATCAATACCATTTGAAGCCCAATAGTTACAGACAATTTTTTTTCTTTTTTTATTTTTACAGCTGATTTGATATTATCTATAACTTTATAAAAATTTTCTATTTTAGTACCCATTATATGAGCATATCTTTCAGGTTCACCTGCTGATATGTTAAATCTTAAATATGTTAAACAAGGAAGAATACGTTCTAGTGATTCTTCTGTTAATAAAAGGCCGTTTGTGCCGAGAGCCATATCCAAACCGTTTCCAAAACCTTTGACAATTGCATCAGCATAATGGGGGCTGCAGGTACTTTCTCCATCACTTACCAGGCTGATTGCTTTAACTCCGATTTCAGCAGCATCATCAAGAAATCTGAATATAACATCTTTTGTCATTTTCTTCTCGTCATTCTCCTGCAATTGACCATAACAGTATACACACCTGAAATTACATTTTCTGGTTAAAGATATGTCCATAGTTATTGGAGCAATTCTTTCCCCCCTAAGCCAGGCATTCACTCGATCCTGATGCCATGCAAGTTTATGTCCATCTAAAATTAAATTTTCCAAATATTCCTCCCGGATTTGCTATAAAAAAAACGATTAGTTACACTCTCATATATCCTGATTTATTATCAGAAATCCAATCATGAATTAGTTTATCAAAATAAGATTCATCATAGTCATATGGATCATATACCTTCATTCCGATTATATCCATAATTTTTTTATCATCCTGACCGCATGTATGAGATTTCCCCAGAAACTCAAAGTAATTATTTACTCCAGTTGCTATAAATTTTACATTCTGATTCTGAAGAATCACATCATTTCTGATCTGTTCAACTGCCCTGAAAGCTAAAAAATTAACAATAGAATATACTATCGGGATTAATCCTATCATTGCCATCCCGGATGCTATACCAACCATGCCTTGTTCCATTATACCAGTATTAAAAATTCTATCAGGAAATTCATTTTTAAAATTATCAGTAACACCAAAACCCATATCAGAAACAAGGAGTATAATCTTTTTATCTTTTTTCGCATATGGAATAATCCGGTCTATTATTTCTTTTCTATAATTATTACTCATATCTATTACCAAGCTGCAATTCTTCTTCGGTCGGAATTCTAAAATGAAATTTTGGTACATTTTCCATACACAATAAACCGTAACCTTTAATGGTATCTGCAATAATAGCAGATGGTTTATTAAATTCAGATTTAGATAAAAATTCGTAACTGTTTATTAAGCTCTTTATGTCATGTCCATTACACTCACGGACCAGGAATCCGAATGCTTCTAGTTTTTTCAGTAAATCATCTTTTCTATTTTTTACAGTTAAAACATTTTCAATAAAATCCATTGCCTGTAATTTATTATTGTCTATAATAATAAAAAGATTCTTCAATTCATGCTTAACTGCAAATTGTATTGCTTCCCAGTTTGATCCTTCCTGCATCTCACCGTCACCAACAACACAAAATATATTAATTTTTTTTCCTGTTAATTTTGCCCCGAAAGCAATTCCCGCTGCTATTGGCAATCCATGACCTAGTGAACCGCAGCTAGCTTCCAATCCGAAATTATCGTTCTTTTCAACACATCCAGACAAACAGCTGCCTTTATAAAAATTCTGCCATTCTTCACTTGGTATATATCCTATATCTGATAAAATTGAATATAAACCATAAACACCATGAGCTTTAGAAAAGATAAGTCTGTCCCGATCATCCCATTTCGGATCTTCATTAATGCATAAAATATTATAATATAATGATACAAGGATATCAATTGATGATAATGAAGGTGCTATATGACCTGCACCATTTTTAATGCAGATATCAACAACATTCTTTCTTATATAATCAGCTTTCTTTTTTAATAATTCTATGGATAATTTTTCCACTACAGTTCCTCTAAAAATTCTTTTATCTCACCGATACTAACAGGTACATTTCCCATTTTACCTACTGCTATTGATGAAACGACAGCGCTGATTGCAGATGCTTCAATTAAGTCAGCACCGGCACAGCATGATACTGCAAATGAGGCTAGCATTGAATCGCCTGCCCCCACTACATCTATCGGATACGGATTTAAAGCAGGGAAATGCTGGGTTTTAATAAATCTATCGTTTTCAGTAGGCATAAACGAAATAAAACCTTCCGGACCAAGAGATATTACAGCATTTTTTACACCTGTTTTTTTGACAAGATCATTTCCAAGTTTTTCCAGTCCGTTATATTTATCATCAAGAGCGATTCTGGCTTCTTTTTCAGTCGGTTTTATTAAAAAATAATTCGTGAATTTAAGTATATCTCCAATCTGGCTGCTGCTTTGTGAATCTCCGAAAATCTTTAATTTATTTTTTAAAGCCAAAGCTGAAATATAATTTAATATAGCGGGTGTAAGAATTCCATAGCTGAAATCGCTTACAATAATTCCATCCAGGTTATCAATTGATGATTCGATATAATCAATTATTTCCTTTTCTTTTTCCTGATCAATATGCTGTTCTACAAGCCTGGAAACCCTGAGAAGTTTCTGTGGTCCTGCCATATAGCGGATTTTAAAAGTCGTAGGCCTCTGGTCATCTGATATAAGCCTGAATTTAATTCCTTCTTCATTTAAAGAATCTCTTACAAGCCCGGAGTTATAATCGTTTCCTACTACCGAAACGAAGCAACATTCACAACCGAATGAATTTGCATGTCTTGCAACAACTGCAGCACCGCCTATATACTCTTTATGGTCTATCTCTTTTAAAACTATTACAGGGGCTTCAGAGCTCATGCCCATAGCATCACATGCAACATATGAATCAACAATTGTATCTCCAACAACCAGCAGCCGGACATTTTTAAAATTGTTAATTATATCGTTTAATCTGTTTACAGTAATATTATATTTTGACAGAATGTTCAGAAAAGCTGCCCGTCTGTCATGCTTTATATCGTTAACACTGCGATCAAGTAATTCAGCAGAAGAAAAAATACTGGAATCGCCAGAGCTGAAAACAACTTTACCGCCGAACTTTTCAACAGTTTCAATTTCATTTGTTAATTCATTGAGCTTTTTTGAAAATTCCTCACCCATTACTAATTTTTGAGGTTTAACTGTTTTAATTAATTTAATTAAATCAATTTTTGAGAAAATAAAAACTTTATTAACAAACTCAAGTGAAGCAACACCTCTTGCTCTGATTTCTGTTTTATAAAACTTATCTGCAACATCCCTGTCAATTTTATCATCGCCCCAGATTGCAACAATCAGAACATCAGAATTCTTTTTTGCATATTCAAGAAATCTTAAATGTCCAGGATGAATAACATTAAAATGACCATGGCACAATGATATTTTTTTATTTTCCGCTCTTAAAGTATCAGCATAATCTCTAAGTTTTTCGATATCAGTAATTATTTTATTGGCTATCTGCAATTAAATACTTCCATTCATTGTTTTATCAAAAAAAGATTTTAATTTTTTAAATTCAACAAGAGATTGATATGAAACCCTGGCTTCTGAAACTATCATGCCGGAATAGCCCGACCTGCTTATCATATCTAAAAACATTTTACTCTGTTCTTCTGAATGATGTATATGTGAATGCCATTTATCACTTCCGGCAGTATATCCGGTCATATGAATATGATCTGCTGATTTAATTGTTCGTTCAAATTCCTCTTCAAAAACTCCGCCGACTTCAAAAGTAAGATGCTCCAGATCAAGACAGACTCCTAAACCATAACGTCTGTTGAATTTTGCCCAGTTGAAAGATGATGTTATATTTTCAATACAAAGTTTAATATCCGAATTTTTAAAAAGATTTATCAATTCGATCCATTCATCTTCCCATAAAATGTCATGATGAACAATTATTTCAGTGCCTACTGTTTCTGCAAATAATAATAACTTTTTCGGCATAAAACAATCATTTGGAGCATGAACAGCATATTTAAAACTGTATTCTTTACAAATAGCTATATTATTATCAAGATCATTCAATATACTTTCAGATAAAAAAATCTCAACAGCTTCAATCCCTGATTCTTTTATTTCTGATAATATTTTTCTGTTTGGTGCGCATTTAGCTGCTAAAATCAAATTTACCTTAACTTTTCAAATAAACTATCCACATTTTATTTGAAAAACTATTTCTTTAGAATATCAACCCGAGGGTCTGAGTGATGTATTACTCCAATTGTAGAATCGTCTCGATGACCGGAAAGGATTCGATCTCTAATCATGAGAAAAGGTTTTTCTACTGACTGGTAACTTACGAAAGCGACCAAAGTAGTAAGAGAAAAATATATTAAGAACACGATCATTGCCTGCAGAGAAGGATTAAGTCTTGATAGCCCGGGTCTGTATATATCATAATGAGTAATAATGAAAAGATGCCATATATACATTGAATAGGAAAGTATGCCAATCCATCTGAACACACGGAGGGACAAAAACCTTGAGATCAGGTTATCCTGAGTAGCAACAAGTATTACAAAAGCGAAACTGAACAATGAATATAGAGGGGCAAGCCATGAAATAGTTACGGGATTCTGGTTTAAAAAAGTAGAACCATTACTCATTTTCACAGTAACGACTGAAAGAACCGCATAAAAAACCGGTATCAACCAGAGAAGAGCAGAAAAAAATTTTTTTTGAGGGACTATGTCCTCGATATAAAGAATTGATGCAAGAACACCCAGTAGAAAATAATCAATCTGCCAATGTGAGATAGTATACACTGAAGGTGAGAGAAAAAATATCCTAATAACCCACACTGCTGCAACTGTTGTTACAATTACCGGAATCATTTTATGAATATTAAAAAGTTTGTATAATATAAAAAAAGATAAAGGAAAAAACAAATAGAAATGTTCCTCAACGTTTAATGACCAGAAATGACTGGTAAAATCAAATCCTAAATAGTTATTAATAAAAAGAAAATTGTAAAGTGTGGGTATGTTGAAATGCACCAATTCCCAGTGTACAATCAAGAGGTATACATAAGCAACCGGCATAATGCGAAATATACGTTTAATATAAAAATCTCTAAAAGAAAAATTATGGGCTTTTATCTGTTTATATATCATTCCACCGATTAGAAATCCGCTCAATACGAAAAAAAGATGTACTCCCACCCAGCCGAAGCTCATAATGTACTGAATCGATGAAGGTATATCCTTGACATTACTAAGCGGCCTATCAAAACAATGCCTCATTATCACCAAGGTAATAGCTAAAGCGCGGACACCATCAAGCGCAGACACTCGGTTTTTACCGATTATAAAAAAAGAATCAATAATAGAATTTGCTTCTGTAAAAAATTTATTCATCAAACTTCAAAACCTCGAGATATTATATGATCAGATAACCCTAGATAAATACTTTATTTAAAATAATATTTATACAGAATTTCTTTAAACTTTTTAATCAGAATTGAATTAATGACCAAACATGTCATTATTTAATCCAATAAATTATTCAAATAAAATTAACATGATCATTCGGATTTCTTAAATCCCAGAGATATCTGTTAATTTCATCCATTCTGCAATTTATTCTGCATTCATTGATGTCAAGACCGGATTTCATATACATTAATCCTTCTTTTCTTTTACCGCTTTCCCATATTTCCTTAAAACCGGATTCGTTTATATTCCCGTAACAGAATTTTTCATCACCCAGAAATGCGCTGCAGCCGTAGACATCCCCATTTGCTTCAATATACGCCCAGAAGAAAGGAACTGATAAGCATTTATTATAACGGTCCGGATTTTCAATAAGTTTATTTATTGTATTCAATCTGAAAACCACATTAAAAGTTTCAGAATTAAATTTCATTAATTCTTCATTTAGATAAAGATATTCAGAATAGTTGATATCTTTGTATCTGGAAGTTTTACTTGAATAATGCTGAGAATACGGTTTGATTACCAGATAATCAAGACCGGCTTCCTTAACTGTTTTAGCAAGATCAAGCACAGTATGAAAATTATCAGAAACAAGAAGTATCTGCGCTCCAATTGTGCATTTATAACCTTTCTCATTTTTTAAAGCAACGCATCTTTTCATATTATCAATTACTTTGTTAAAATCCTTCTCATCGCATCTGTGTATCTCGGAATAATTTTTCGGAGTTCCGGCATTTATGCTGACTTTAATCCATTTGCAGTTTTTTACGAAATTCTCTGAATTTTTTTCAGTAAACGGAACCATGTTTGTGGTAAGTGATGTATCTATGCCTACTTTAGTACAATGATCGAGAATTTCAGGAAGGTCTTTATGAAGAGTAGGTTCACCCTCTCCAGCAAACATAACACTTTTCACTCCGGCATCAGCCATCTCCGATAATCTATTGATTAAAATATTTGTATCAAGTTTAACATTTTTATATTCCATAAAATCCAGGGCACAGAAAGTACATCTGTGATTGCAGTACCCAACTGGAGATATTTCTAAATAAATAGGATAAACTTTTTTGGCATTCTCCCAGTCATCTCCGGATTGCATCCATTGTGATACTCTTTCCGGATGATATATAAGTTTATGGCTGTCTATTCTATATTTATCAGACATTATTATCTCCATTATCTTTCATGTGTATAAACAAATCTATAATCAGATGAATGTAATATGCATGAGCTGATTCAACAATTCCGTAATCAGAATTATCTATAAATAAATTGTAATCACCGATTAACATAAGAGGATTTTCTTTGATAAATCCAGTGCATGTTATAACTTTGGTTTCCGGTATATTTTCTTTTACATACTTAGCCGCATTTACAATATTTTCAGATTTTCCGGAACTGCTTATTGCAAAAAGGACATCGCCCTTATTCATATATCTCTTAAGCATCTCGGCAAATGCAGTCTGATAGGAAAAATCATTACTGAAGCATGTAAGTAAAGCACCGTCTGTTAATGAATATGAATTGATAGAGGCATTCTTTGTAAAATCAGCGGCATAGTGAGAAGCCATTGCAGAGCTGGCTCCGTTTCCTATTAAAAATATTTTCTTATTGTTTTTTCCAATATAGCCAAGCAGATGATGTATTTTATCAAGCCATTCTGATAGTGGAACATTGTTGCCATCAGCTATTAAAACAGCATTATCAAGAGCTTGAAGAAATTCATTTTTATGTTTTAATATAAAATCAGTTTTCTGCAATTAAAAATCTCCACTATTATTATATATTATATAATTTATGATTTTAAAAAATCATTAATCAAACGGGTCGATGAAAAAACTATTTCATGGGTAAATCGCAACTCGGCGCCGATTTCCCTGACTATATCAGCCTCTTTCTGAATTTTCCCTGTTTTATCTTCAAGCTTTTCAAATTCCTGACCTTTAACATAAATATCCGGTTTTAAAAGTCTGAGGGTCTCAACTGCTGTAGGCCATTTATTTATTGCAACATAATCAACACATTCAAGAGCGGAAATGGATTCTGATCTTAAGTTCTGATTATAAACAGGTCTTCCCGGACCTTTATCAACATATTCATCAGGAGTTAAGGTAACTACGAGAATATCACCCATTTTTTTCGACGCCTGAAAATATTTTATATGTCCCGGATGCATCAGGTCAAAGCATCCATGGCATAAAACAATTTTATTTGATATCTTTTTATATTCAGCCAATATAACAGCAAGAAGATCTATATCAAAGATTTTCATTTTCATATCTTTTTATTGAGCTCCACAATTGAGGAATAAGATCTCCGTGTTTACCCTTTATATAAATACTTCTACCGCCGTCAGCAACAGTTCGAACCAGCATTGTTTTCCACGGCCTGAAATAATATGCTGCTGAATCTTTTGGCGGAACGCTGTTATAATCCTCAGGAAGCTCATGAAGATCGCAGACAATTGTTGTAAATCTCTTTATATCTTTACCCTGCTGAGCAGATATATTCCTGGCCATACTCAATGCTTTTAAATATACCTCCGGGGCCATAATAGCGCTGCCGAAATTCATTACAACGCCATTTTCAAGATTAAGTAGTTTTTCTGCAAATATTAAAAAATCATTATAAGAAAGTGTGCCAGATGCAGCACCATTAAAATTCGGATGTTCATGAATAATATCATAACCTATACCTATATGTACTGTAACAGGAATATTCAACCTGTAAGCAGAAGCTAAAAGGCTGATATCCTTAAATTTATAATTTCCGTTTGATATTTCTTTTCCAACAGCTTCCCCAAAACCGGATAATTTATTTCCGTTATATGCTTTTAGAATAATATCATTTATAATAGAAGTTTCCTTCCATAATCCGAATTGTCCGGTTTTTATATAATTCGCAACACTTTCCGTAGTTGCTCCTAATAATGCAAACTCAAAATCATGAATAACACATGCCCCATTAAAAGACAGGAGATTAATATATCCTTTTTCCATTAGATCAATTATATATCTCTGGACTCCGGATCTGATAACATGTGCTCCCATCATTAAGATAATTGAAGCATCAGCACTTTTGGCATTAATTATATTTTTTGATGCTTCAATAATTTTTTTATTGGCAATTTTTACATCGTTTAAATCAGATATAATATTAATATCTATATCATTAATCCGGCTCGACAGGGGTTTTAATATGAGTTTTTCTAATGGGAACATAATAATCAATTTTTTTATAATTACTAAAGCTGTCAAATAAATAACATGAAACTAAAAGCGTTATTTCTAGATAGAGATGGAACTGTAAATATTGAAAAAAACTTTGTTTATAAAATTGAAGATTTTGAATTCATTGACGGAATTTTTGAATTATGCAGATTCTTTCAGGATAAAGGATATCTAATTTATATTATAACCAATCAGTCTGGTATAGCCCGTGGTTATTATACTATAAGCGACTATAATTTATTAACTGAATGGATGATTAATGAATTTAATAAAAAAAATATAAACATTACTAAAGTTTATTATTGCCCACACCTTCCGGAAATTACAGGCGACTGCAATTGCAGAAAGCCTAAACCTGGAATGATATTGCAGGCACAAAAAGAATTCAATATTGATCTTGAGAATTCTGTTGTCATTGGTGACAATTCAAGAGACATTGAAACCGGAATCAATGCCGGAGTCATTACGAATTATCTGGTTAATAAAACAATTGATAATAGAAATTTTCAATTTCAGAGCATTAAAGATTTATTTCTTTTTTTAAAAAGTAATAAATAAAAATTATTTTGCTTCAACTATTTTATATTTACTTAAATTTAATGGATTATTCTCTATATATTCCATCGGATTATTAAAATATACAGTTGCCTCCGCCGGTATAATTAAATCAAGTATATATTTTTTTACTTTATGCAAATGAATTTTTCTGCCAAAAGATTTTAATAAATCAACTTTGGAATTTTCTTCCTGAATATTTGTACGTTTTATAATCAATTCATCAATAATTATTTTTTCATCCTTGTTAAGCTTATCATAAGCTTTATCCCATTCCCGTTCATCTATGCCGGTATCAGCTCCTAATTTTTTTGAATTAATAATATTTATTCTGCATTGTGTAAAATACTCGGGTATATTTAAATTATGTTTATTAAATTTTCCTCCAAGTTTTTCTCTCATTCTCATGTAATCATTAAATATTGTATTTACAAGAATACTTGTTTTAATTGGAACATACTTATAAGTATCAGATATTGTATTTTTCTTTAAAAGTTCACTAGTATCCTTAGTTTTCATGTAACTTGTTCCGTGGCTGCTTTTTGAGGTTGTAATTAACGAATATCCTTCCGGAAGACGTACTATATATTTAGAATAAAACAACTGAAAAAAACCCATAGAAATATCAGGGGAAACCTTATGGCACATTCTGCCTAACTTTGAATTATTCGCTTTATCCACAATTTTTTTTTCAATTACAGAATGATACCCTGTAGGAAATAAAAACTGGCTGGTGATTGAAGGATTAGTTAAGAAATAATCTAAAATATAATCAGAAGAATAAATCATGATATCATTTCCCTGAGATGGTTTATCAACATAATTCTTTTTAAAAATGTCAATATAAAATTCAGGGTATGCAGCGATGCAGCTGAATTTATTTTTTTCAATCAAATTGTAAAGTTCAAGCAATGCATCTTTTTTTAATGCCTGCTTATCTTCAATTAAAACTAAATATTTACCATTTATAAGATTTACACCGGCCTGCCAGTTATCAGGCATCAGCAGTCCGCCTGTTTTTAGATATTTACATCTTTTATCACTGCTTAAGTATTTATCAAATAATTTCTTAGTTTCGTCATTATCACTATTATCAACTAATATGAATTCAAAATCAGTAAAATTCTGTAATAAAATACTTTTAAAAGCATTATTAATTATCCAGCTTCTATTTTTGGTTGGCAGTACTATACTATAATATGGTTTCGGCATTTTTATATCTTTCTTATCCTTTTTACCCATTGTTTCTTTTTAAATGAATACTGTTTAATGATCATTGCAGGATTTCCAGATACAACAGTAAATGGAGGGACTGATTTAGTAATTACAGAATTTGCTCCAATTATAGAATGCTCACCTATTTCAAGATTAGTTCCAATGAAGACATTTTTTCCAATCCAGACTCTATCATTAATTATTATTTTTCCAGGCCCGGTCAGAGGCTGGGAATTTACAGGTTTTGTAATATCTTCATAAGAATGAGTTGCATCCCCGATAATAACATTATCACCAATTAAAACACCTTTACCGATTTTAATATAATTTGCAGCACTCAAGGTACAGAAATGCCCCATATAAACATCATCTCCAATATCAATTACAGGCGTATATTTATCACCTGCATATTTATCTAGCGCTAAAAACCATGCACCATTTTGTATAAAAACATTGTTGCCTATTGATATATACTGCATATTTAAAACTTCAGAATATGGGCTTAAATAGGTATTTATTCCAAATTTTTTAAACTTTCTTTTAAAAATAAAAAATTTAAATATTTTATGTAGAAAATGTTCATACGACCAGAATGGAAATTTATAATTCATATCAGTCTCTTTTTATATCTTTTTTATTACTCTAGCAGGATTTCCAAAAGCTATCACTTTTTCAGGAATATCTCTATTGACGACTGATCCGGCACCGATTATTGTATTAGCTCCAATATTTAAACGCGGTAAAACAATAGCTCCGGTTCCAATAAAAGTATTATTGCCTATATTAACACAACCTGCCAGAACTGCGCCTGGTCCAATATGCACGCCATCACCTAAATGGCATTCATGATCTATTGAAGATGAAGTATTCACTATGACCTGGTTTCCAATTACAGTTCTGGCGCAAACCGAAGCATTTGCCATCATCTGAAATCCTTCGCCTATTGATGAATTTGAAGCAACAAAAGATTTAGGATGTATTAAGGAAGCAGGCTTTAATCCTCTTTTCTTTAATTCTTCATTTAAAAATATCCTATCGCGTCCTTTATCTCCGCCAATAGCAATAGCATAATGAATTACTTCATTTGATTGATTTATCCATTTATCCAGTGATTCAAAACCATAATAAATCGGGATTAATTTGAAAGGAGATTTAACTTGATTATTATTATCAAAGACAGCTGCTAATTCAAATCCGCATGTATTAATAAATTCTTCCAGAACAACAGCCTGCCCTGTAGCACCCCAAAAAATAATTTTTTTCATTTTTTCTTTATAAAATCTTTAATAATTTTGATTACTCTTTTTATATCATCTTTTTCAAGATCATAATAAGTTGGAAGATTTATTGCTCTGTAAAATATATCATAGCTAACACTATTATTAAAATTCTTTTTGAACATAGGCATAGAAGATAAAGGATAGAAAAAAACTCTGCCATCTATATTATTATTCTGCAATTCATAAATCAGATTGTCTCTATCGAGATTCAATGATTTATCAAAAATTATAGACGGCATCCAGAAACAGTTTATTGTATTTTCTATTTCAATATTTAACTGGATGCAATCCAGATCTTCCAATTCTTTTTTATAAAAATAAAAAATATCCCTCTTCTTCTGAACAAGCTCATTAATACGTTCAAGCTGGGCAACACCGATAGCAGCCTGTACATTTGAAATTTTATACTTGAAGCCGACAATCTCACACCAGAACTGTTTTCCAATTTTTGAATCTCGGCCGTGGTTGTTTAATATAATAATTTTATCATATAAATCCTTATTATTTGTAACAAACATACCCCCTTCGCCGGTTGTCATAGTCTTTGTGCCATGAAATGAAAAAACGCCAAAATCGCCAATTGAACCAGCTCTTCGCCCTTTATATACAGAACCAATTGCCTCAGCCGCATCTTCTATTACATAAAGATTATATTTATTTGCGATTCTCATTATTTCATCCATCTCGCAAAGATTACCATATAAATGAACAGCAATAATAGCTTTGGTCCTGGAAGTTACTGCCTCTTCAATTTTTGCAGGATCTATGCACCAGGTATCAGGAAGGATGTCAACAAAAACAGGTTCAGCTCCCAGATAGGTAACTGGAGCCGCTGAAGCAATCCAGTTTATATCAGCCAGTATAACCTCATCACCCGACCCAACTCCAATTGCAGATAGCCCCATATGTATCGCACCGGTACAGCTTGAAGTGGCTATTGAATACTTTACGCCCAAATATTCTGAAAATTTCTTCTCAAAAATATTTATATAATCATAGCATTTTTCACCCCAGCCGTTTCTAACAGCATCGTCTGCATATTGAATTTCTAATTCAGATATTGAAGGTTTGGTATAATATATTTTTTTCAAAAAATCACCAGATCAGGAAGAGGTATTACAAATTTTGCGTCCCAATCCCTGACATATTCCAATTGTTTCATTATTTCATCTTTTAAATTCCACGGAAGAATTATTATATATTCCGGCTTCTCCTCTTTAATGGATTTTTCATTTTTTACAGGAATATGACTGCCTGGCAAAAACTTATTCTGTTTATATGGCGATTTATCTACAACAAACGATATTAAATCCTTTTTAATACCGCAATAATTTAATAAAGTATTCCCTTTAGCAGCAGCACCGTAAGCTGCGACCTTTTTATTATTTTTTTTCTGCTGAATAAGAAAGTTCAATAAATTATATTTAACTTCATTGGCTTTTTCCTGAAAAGAAATATAATAATCAATCTTATTCATTCCTTTTAGAATTTCCTTATCAACAAGCTGCTGGACATTGGATGATATTGATTTGGTCTTATCTTCAAAATGTTTTGCATAAATTCGAAGAGATCCGCCGTGTGTATCCAGCTCATCTACGTCAAAGATTACCAGACCATGCATATTAAAAATCTGATTAACTGCAATAAATGAAACGTATGAATAATGTTCATGATAAATTGTATCAAACTGAATCTGCTCGACAAGATTTAAAAGATGAGGAAACTCCATGGTAATGATACCATTATCTTTTAATAAAATTTTTAAAGCAGCAACAAAATCATTTATTTGCGGTACATGGGCCAGTACATTATTGCCAACTATTAAATCAGCACGTATATTACTTGAAACGAGATAATCTGCTAATGATACAGTAAAAAATTCTTCAATTGTTTCAATACCTTTTTCAATAGCAATTTTTGCTGTTGAACTCGATGGTTCTATGCCCAAAACCGGGATATTTTTATTTTTAAAATACTGAAGCAGGTAACCATCATTTGATGCTATTTCAACAACCTTTGACTTTTCTGAAATTCCGAACCTTTCTATCATCATATCCGTATATTTTTTACAATGTTCCAGCCAGGAACTAGAAAAAGATGAGAAATACATGTATTCTTTAGAAAAAATTTCAGAGGATTTTTTATATTCATCGACCTGTACAAGAAAACACTTCTCACAAATAAAAACTTTTAGAGGATAAAAAATCTCCGGTTCATTCAATTGTTCAATATTCAAATATGAATTTGAAGGCGGCGAATTTACTAAATCGATAAAAACATGATTTAATTCTGTATAACAAAAGCGACATCTCATATAATTAATCCTGCAAACGAATTTTCAATAATTTTAAAACTTTTATCTCTATCGGATATTTCCGAAACAGATAATTTCCAATTGATTTTTAATGCAAGGTCGTTAAATCTTATTCCTGATTCGAATTCTTTATTATAAAATTCTGTATGAAAATAAAGTAATTCAGTGTTTTTCTCAAGGGTTTGGAAGCCATGTGCGAATCCTTTGGGGATTAACATCATCAAGCCATTTTCTGGAGTTAAAACTTCACTATACCATTTTAGAAAAGTGCTGGAATTATTTCTTAAATCAACGGCAACATCATAAACTGATCCTTTTAAACACTTAACAATTTTAATCTCAGCTTTTGGCGGCATCTGAAAATGCATTCCCCTGATAGCACCTTTTTTTTTTGTAAAAGAATGGTTTACCTGCACTATAGAATTATCATTTAATAATTCCTTCAGTTCATTCATGCAGAATAATCTTTCAAAATACCCGCGGTTATCAATAAGGGGTTCGCTTTTTAAAATGAAAAGGTCATTAATATCTGTATTTATAATTTTCATAAAGTTTTGGATTATAATCGTGTTTTTAATGCTTCAACTATGATTTCCCAGCTGATTTTATCAGGACCATCCAGTTTTATAAAATCTCTAATGTATTCATCATATCGTTCTTCATCAACAGCCAAAGAATAATTTTTAATATTATCATCAAGAGTTTCAACTTCATCAATATTGATTATTTTTTTTTCGAAATAAAGTGCTCGTGATTCAATAATATTTTGATACCAGGATTCTTTAATTGAATTCAACGTTATAAAAATCAATGGTTTCTTATTTAAAACTGCTAAATTCAAGGATAAACTTCCATGAAGTATAACAAATTCCGCATGTGCAACTAAATCAGCAGTATTTCCTTTCAGAACTTGTCTTCCATTAAAATAATCTTTTAAACTATAACTGCCACTTGAACGAGGATGTTCAGCAATAATAATTTTTATTTTATATTTCATTTCTATTTTAGAAAAAAATGAATTTAATTCCGGGAAATATTCTTCTTGTTTAGATAAAGGTTTTACATTGATTCGGACATAATTTGGATGAAAACACACATCTTCATCAAGAAAAACAGCATATTTATATTCCAACTTAGATGAATTTTGAGAAAGTAAAAAATTATCATAATCTACTGAATGAGCAAATATTTTTATTGTTTTTTCATTTATTAAATATGTAATATTCCGATTAGTTAATGAGTGCTTCCCACCGATTATAATTACATCTAAATTTTTTATACCAAGTAAAAAATAATATTTATTCATTAAATAAATAAATATTTGCTTATTTAATGAATAAATAAAAGAAATTTTCCTTTTCAAGACATTTAATATTTTTGATAAACTTATTAAAGAAACTTTTTTTATAAAGGCTTGAGTTACATTATCTTTAAAAATATTTTTTACATTATAAGTTACATCAACTAATGTTTGATCCTGACCTGATCTTGCTTTAGATTTCGAGATAGCCTTAAATAAATAATAATTTTCATATGAATACTCGAACCAATGAAATATAAAATCAGAGTTATCCAGTTTTTTTAATAAAGACGATAATTCAAAAAAAGTTTTAATTACTTTATAATTTTCATCTTTAAAATCATTGATTCTATTTTTAAAATATTCCATTTGATTTTTCGGGAAAACCATTGGAGCAATTGTCCAAATTTCATATAATAAATTTGCTTTTTTTATTGAATTAATCATATTAAAAAAAGAAGATTCATAAGCTTCAAAAGGGATTAAAAAAATTATTTTTTTAATCATAAATCACAACCGTTATCATGTCTGCCTGAATCCTCTAAAAGAAACATCTTTCTTTTTATATAAATTAACAAGCTGCTCTTTTACCTGAATTTCTTTTTTCCTGAAATAATTATTTAATAAAATTTCATTCGCTTCATACATTGCATCATGAAATTCATTATCACTCAAATCAGTAAAATTTACAGCCAAAAGATCGGAATTCAAATGTTTTTTCTCATAAAAATCTTCCGGGCCTTCCAGTAGACCTTTTTCTATTGCATGATAATATAAAGCAGATCCTGGATAAGGGGTTACTGGACGGATAGTTCTCATTTGTGAACCATCATCATATTTCAATAAAAATTCAACTCCCTTCATTAAAACTTCTTTTGTTTCTCCAATATTGCCAAATATTATATTATAACCAGGACTTATTCCGGCTTCAAGTGTTGCTTCAATTCCTTTTTTTATCTGATCTGTTGTTAATGCCTTATTTATTTTTTTCAGCATTTCATCGTCATAAGATTCAATTCCATAATTAATAAATACACATCCTGATTTTTTCATAAGATTTAAAACTTCAGGTGTAGCATAATTCAATCTACCGTTACAATCCCATTTGATTTTTAAATCTGTCTTTATCAAATCATTGCAGAAATCAACAACTCTCTTTTCTGAAGACATTAACAGTTCATCGGAAAAATTAATATAAGAAATTCTGTAATCTTTTATTAAATATTTTACTTCCTCAATAATAGATTCATTGCTTCTTGGACGGAAACCTTTATCCATCCGATAACAGAAATTACATCTAAAAGTACAGCCTCTGCCTGATAAAACTGGCATTACAAAATCTCTACTTGCCGCATGCGGCCATCTTATCAGCCTATAGTATTCAATCGGAAATAAATTATATTCCGGCCATGACAGAGAATCAATATTTTTTATTAGCTCTCTTCTTTCATTGATAACAACTTCATCACCATTCCTGTATGCTATACCCTTAACATTATTTAAAGAAATTTTATTTATTACTGAATATATCAGCTCAATAATTGTTTCCTCACCTTCCCCGATTACAACAGCATCTGCATTAGTTTTTTTAATAAAAAATTCAGGTTCAGGTGAAGGACCATGTCCCCCAAGTATAAAGAATGGTCTATTTTTTGAATTATTGATTGCTTCCGAAATTTTTAAGGCTTTTCTATATTGGTAATATCCGCCAATAAAACTTAAACCAATAAAATCATATTTATTCTTATTCAGATGCTCAGTTAAATGTTCATCGGGAAGATGATCTATGTCCTGATTATATATTACAACATCATAACCATTTTTTTTTAAAGCAGCTGCAATATATGCAAGACCTTGAGGAAAAGTATGTATATATGAATCATTATCATAAACAACCAGCAGGACTCTCATTATACATTCCTGTTAAAAACTTTATTTTCTTCAATTTTACTATCTGTTTCAGCGATATCAAACCCGGTTGGCACTCCCCAGTATTGACAGAAAGAGCAAAGAGGAATTTTATCCCTTCTGCCTTCAATATGACATTTCTTCCATTCTAAACGTTTTGGCGAATTCCATATTTCATCAAGAGACTGATTTTTTATATTTCCAATTACTCCAAGTCCTTTAGGGTCAAATCTAACACATATAGATACATCACCCATTCTATTGATAGCAAGGTGATTTAGAAAATCAAGGCAAATTCCAATTTCAGGAATTGTAGGTTTAAGTTTTCTGTAATTAAAACTTCCAAGCGGCGAATGAAGAATTCTTTTAATTATTAATGTATTGAGAGTCTTATATTTCGAATCATCGACCTCACCGATCAGCCTTAATGATGTAAAAGGTTTTCTATCACTTTTAATTTTTAAAAATTTTTCTATAATACCAAACTGTTCTTCAGATTCTTCATCATTTTCAAAAACTGAAATCGACATAGTATCGAGATTATCAATTATTTCATCAGCTTTTTCTATTAATAATTTTCCGTTTGTTACAATATTAACAATATTTTTATTAAATAATTTAACTGCTTCACCGAATTTCGGATACAGTAAAGGATCACCATTATTATGAAGCTGAACAACTATTCCTTCCGGCATCTCCCTGGAAATCTTTTCAATTAAATGAAAGTCCATATCTCCATATTTTAATGCTATTTCCGGAAATTCCCGATCAACTCTCCGCCTGCCGCACATCCAGCAGTTTTTATTGCATCTGCTTGTCAGTTCAATATTAACATTTGCCAAACCATTTAAATTTATCAAACTTTTGCACATGTTCTTTATTTTTTTTCTCCAACTATCACAAATTGTGTTCTGATTAATCCTTTAGATAAATACTTAGGCATTGAATCAGTTGCCTTATCTCTATATATTGTTGTATTAAATCCATTTTCATTAAAAAAATCAAGTATATCGTTAAAACTGAATTGATTAATATAATAATAAGTTTCCGCTTTTTCTTTTTTCATTATATGGCTCTGTGAATTTTCACCAAGAAAAGTCCTTAAAATTACAAGATCTTTTGTTGTTTCAAATATATTTCGAAGTCCAATCTGATAATTATTTAAATGTTCCAATGTTGCAGATATGACTGATATATCGCACATTCTAGGTTTTTCTTTTTCAATATCCAGAAATAAAAAACTATTTTTATAATCATTGAAAATTTCTCTGGCATGTTTTAAATATAAATTCTCGATATCATATCCGGTATAATCAAAATTGATTTTTCTTCTTGATAATCCTTTTAAAAATTGTCCTACATTACATCCTATATCATTAATTAAATATTTATTATCCGTGTTTAGAACACCATCACTGGAAAATTTATCATAGATAATATCCAGAAACTGTTCCACCCATGTTAAATAAATATTTTTCACCCTATCAAGGCATATATTTAAATATTCATTATCTTGTGATTTATGAAAAGACATCTGATGCTCCTTATTCAGAAAATTGATAAAATTATTTATAACCTATCCCAAGAAGCATCAATTCTCTTGACCATCTTAAAAACTTATTTGTTGTTCTGACTGGAACAAATGGAGCCAGAGCAGAACATATAAAATTAATAAATTTAAATTTCCAGACAATAGGTAACTGCCTGAATTTCTCAACATTAACATTATTAAAATCAAAAATTTTATAAATATCGTTTAATGAAATAATTGTAAAAGGGGTTCTATGAGTATAATCATCAAAATAGATTTTATAATTTGATTCCCAGTCTGGAACTAGCGTTAGAAGCATACCATTTTTTTTTAAAACTCTATTTGATTCTTTAAAATATATTTCAGGACTACTCAAATGTTCTAAAAAAGATTTTGAATAAACAATATCAAAATGATTATCAGGAAAAGGCAGACCATTTTTTTCTATATCTGAAATTTTAAAATCAAGACCGGATAAATCATCATTAATATCTTCTGATCGGTCTACTGCCGAGACATTCAAGCCCAGACTTTTATAAATTTTCAAATGATCTCCGCGGCCACAGCCAACTTCAAGCATTTTCATGCCAGGTTGCATATCAAACTTATGAAACAAATAGTTGCACAATTTTTCCGGATAATCCGTAAGAGGTCTGTCTTTTCTATTGTATATAACTTTTAAATAATCAGGCATTTACAATCTCCTCCACAAATTCCAGAATAACATCATCTGGATCATAGCAGTACATAACCTTTACTTTTCCATTTAGTGATAGAGCTGGAGGATTTACACATCTATAACCTTTTTCAATAAAATCATCATAAAGCTTTTCAATATCATCAACACTAAAGGCAATATGAGGACACCCTATTTTATTAGCAGAACTGTCTTTCACTAAATTTTTATATGGATGTGAAATATATTCTATTATTTCGATAAGATTCCCGTCTGGTAATTTCAGCTTAATCCATTTTAAATCAACTCCATCAATACCTACAACTTTCTCTATAAATGGACCTCTCTCCTCATCCTCCGAGAATATTGATAACTCGAGAAAATCTCTATAGAAATCAAGTGACTTTTTAATATTTTTAACTACAATTCCTGTATGCCTGATTTTTTTAATCATTATTTAATCGCTTCAAAAATCGATTCATCAAGAACATCAACACCTTCTTTTAACGCTTCATCTGTTATAATTAAAGGAGGTCCGATTTTTATTGATTCTCTGCCGGTATGTACAACAAGCAGACCTTTTTGCATACATTTCTCAGCAATTATGCTGATTGAATCAACATTAAAGCCCTTTTTGAAAATTACAGCTGCAACCATTCCTTTTCCCTGAATTGAATCAATAATATCACTATATTTATTTTTTAAATAATTAAGCTGACCATGAAGAACTATCCCTTTCCTTTCTGATTCTGAAACTAATTTCAAACGTTCTATTTCCTCTATAGTTGAAAGACCTGCAACGCATGATAAAGGATTAGCAGAATGGGTACTGCTCATGTTTCCAATATCCGGAAGATCCATCACATCAGCGCTCCCGAGAACGCCTGAAATTGGATAACCTGAACCCATGCCTTTACCGCAGCAGATTAAATCAGCCTTAACCTTATAGTGTTCAAATCCGAACTTTTTGCCTGTTCTCGCAAATCCGGCCTGCATTTCATCAAAGGTAAGAATAATTTTATTTTCGTCGCAAATTTTTCTTACAGCTTGTACAAAATCATCAGGATAAAAAACCGCACCCCATCCCTGAAATGTTTCGAGCATAAAACCGCATATATCCTGCTTAATATCAATACCTGCGTCAGTTAACTTTTTCAATCCATTTGAAAAAAACTCTTCTCCTGATTTACCATTGAGATCCCAGGGGTATGGAAACGGTATATGATGAATATTTTCATCCTGAAACCCAATCCATTCCCTCTGCTTTAAATTACTGCTGAGCATCTGCGCTCCCATAGTTCTTCCATGCCAGTTCCCTTCAATACAGATAATTCCAAGTCTTCTCTTGCCTAGTTTCTGACCATTCATTCTCATTAGTTTTACTGCTGCCTCTGTAGCCTCAGTACCTGCTGATAGAAGAAATGCCTTTTCAAATCCGCTGAACTCAACAAGTTTTTTAATGTATTTAAGCCGGATTTCATTTGAATATGCATATGTGTGGAGAAGATTTTTATCAAGAGCCTGCTTAAGAGAATTAACAAGATTTATATTCGAATGTCCAATGTTAGTTACAAAAATAGTTGATGTGAAGTCAATCCACTTGTTCCCTGCTATATCAAAAACATTAAAACCCACTGCACTGTCCCAGATAAGAGGAAGCTGCCCATGCATAGACCTTGATTCATATAAATCAAGTCCTGCTAATATGTCTTCTGTGCCCGGTGCAGGAATCTTAGATTTAATAATCCTGTTTCCGGTTGATACGGCTGGTACATCAACTGGTGTTCTTGAAAAATTATATCCTGACATTTTTATTTAAACAACTCCTTGTATATTTCATCTTTTTTATGAATCTGATATTCTATATATTCAAAATCTTCAATCGTATCTATTTCTGAAGTATGCTCAGTTATAAAAGCAAGGGATTTATTTCCAAACAGTCTTTTATCATTCAGGATATAATCTGTTTTAACTATATCAATATAACCGTTGGGCTGATATGTTTTAGGAAAATTCTGCCGCGGAAGATTTCCAGCATCAGCATCGCTGTTTCCTCCGACATGTTTGATTATTCCATCAACTATTTCACAGGTTTTATAAGCTGATTCTGACATCTCATGCATTGAACGTAATGAAGTTATTTCGCTAAATTTAGAAATAAATAATTTTACACCTTGTTCAATTACATCCGGATTTCGTAATGGAGTTGATGGCCTCAAGTAAGCTACGGCATCAGGTAATTTTTTTTCATTTTCAATTAACCATGTTAAAGCATGATTAACAACATCAATATCCCCTGATTTATCTCCGGCAAAAACTGATGGCCTGATAAAAGGAACATCTGCACCATAATTTTTCCCGATTTCAGCATATTCTTCAGAATCTGTAGACAGAATTACTCTGTCAACAGATTCTGATTTCAATGCAGCCATAATAGAATATGCGATTAAAGGATGTCCCTTCAGCAGTTTGATATTTTTATTAATAACACCCTTGGAACCGCTGCGGGCAGGTATAATAGCCAGTATATTCATATGGATTATTTATCAAAGAAAATATGGCCTCTAAGTTTCTTGGCAATAGGAATCTCTTTTTCAATCATTCCAATTTTTCCAGTTCCCATAGCTTTCTCTATTTTCCTGATTGCTCCTACCATAGATTTTAAACCCATAGGCTCAAGAGATGCAGCCTGATCTGATCCATACATTGCCCGGTCAAGCGTGATATGTCTTTCAATAGAACTGACCCCAAGAGCTGCTGCAGCATATGATATTGCCAGGCCGCTCTCATGTCCGCTGTATCCTACATTGCATTTATATCTTTCTTTTAATGATTTTATTGTATTTAAATTTGCATCTTCATCTTCCATTGGATATGTCGAAACACAATGTAAAAGTTCAAACGGGCAGGCAGCTTTTCTAAAGATATCAACAGCCCTGTCAATATCCTCTACAGTACACATCCCGGTTGAAATAAAAGTATGCTTTTTTTCTGAAGCAATCTCTTTTAATAAATTCAAATCAACCATCATGGCTGAAGCAACTTTATTAAATTTACAGTTAAACTGCTTTAAGAATTTCTGGCTTTCAATATCCCATGCTGATGCAAACCACTCTATTCCTTTTTCCTTGCAATACTTATCAATCTCTTTATATTCATTAAGGCCGAATTCAAGTCCTTCTTTCTGAGCCCGTTGTGTATTTCCCCATGGACTTTCACGCTGGGAATCAAGCAGTTCTTTTGTGTAAACAAGATCAATGGTTCTTTTCTGAAATTTTACAGCATCACATCCTGCGTCTTTTGCAATATCAATTAATTCTTTTGCAATCTTGATATCGCCGTTATGGTTTATTCCTATTTCCGCAATTACAAATATTGACATACTAATCTCCTAAATTTGTTTTTTTTATTCTATTATTTTCCCATTTAACCGGTAAAATCAATAATCCCCCTCGAGGTCTTTTTGAATATACCATATTCTGTTTCCCATCATTAGTTACATCTAAAAAAAATTCAATCGGCTTTTTAAAAAAATCAGCACCCCCAAATATTCCTGCTTCTATTCGAATTAAGTATTTATTTTCATTTAATAAATTTTTTGGAATAATGAACTTCGATTCATAATTTCCTTTTTTTACTATTGGGTTATCACCATAAGCATTATGAAAAGATTCAACTAAATGATTTCCATAAACATCAAAAATATAAATAACTAAAAATAAATTATGCGTATCCTTATAGACCTGATATTTAAATATTATATTTATATCAAAACAATTAAAAAGAGTCCTTTCATTACTCTTTTGCTTAACTTCAATTGATTTAATTTCCAATATATCTTTATTTTTTACAGATGCAAGTTGCCTAATGATTTCATTGCGGATCATATCATTTGTCTGATTTGATATATATTTTTCAATTATATTATCAATACCGCCATGATACTTTATACTCCCATTTTCCAGAAGAAACCCTTTATTGCATAAATTTTTAACTGCTCCCATATTATGACTGACAAAAAGAACAGTCCTTCCGCCGCCTTTACTTACATCCTCCATTTTACCGAGAGCCTTTTTCTGGAAGGCCGCGTCTCCTACTGCAAGGACTTCATCAACAATTAAAATTTCAGGATCAAGATGAGCGGCAACTGCAAAAGCAAGCCTCACATACATACCGCTTGAATATCTTTTAACCGGGGTATCAATGAATTGTTCAATTTCAGCAAAAGCAACAATCTCATCTAACTTTTTATCTATTTCCCTTTTAGTCATTCCTAGAATAGTGCCGTTTAAATAAATATTATCTCTGCCTGTTAATTCAGGATGAAAGCCGGTTCCTACTTCTAAAAGACTGGCCACACGGCCTTTTATTTTTACAATTCCTTTTGTCGGAGCTGTAACCTTTGATAATATTTTCAGCAATGTCGATTTGCCTGCACCATTACGCCCTATTATGCCTACCCGATCACCCTGCTTTATTTCACAATTTATATTATCAAGAGCCCAGAACTCCTCATTTGTATGCTTATGTGATGATCCAATCTGCTGGTTCGGATCTTCTCTTCCAAATAATTTAGCTAGTTTAGATTGAACGGTCTGATACATTGTACCATACCCGACTTCACCTAGTATATATCTTTTTGATAAATTTTCAATACGTATTGCCGTATGACTCATCTTTAATGATTCCTTTATTTTTATATTAAGAATATATTTATATAAAATTTTCTATTTAATATCAGTTACGTACATGTTCTAAATCGTTTGTTCATTATACCATTTATAAACATTTGATATACCTTCATTCAGCAAAGTTCTTGCTTCCCATCCGAGTAATTTTAATCGACCAACATCAAGAAGTTTCTTTGGCGTACCGTCTGGTTTTAATTTATCAAATTTAATTCCACCTTGATAATCTGTTACTTCTTTTATTAAATTCGCAAGTTCAGCTATTGTTAAATCTTTCCCGGTTCCAACATTAATATGTTCGCCGATATCTTTATAATCATATTTATCAAGAATAAAAAGCAACGCATCTGCACAGTCATCAACAAATAAAAATTCCCTATACGGTTTTCCTGAACCCCATATACCGACAGCATCACTATAAATCAAATGTGAATCGCAATAATCCTTAATTTCTGTATTTGAAAAATTCAAAGCATTTTCATTTCGGTCAAAAATAAAAATATCCTTTCTCATTGCATCATAATCTCCATCCATCCTTAACTTGCCAAGATGAAATTTCCGGAGCATCGCAGGCAGCACATGCGAAGTGAACAGATTAAAATTATCATTCTGACCATACATGTTAGTAGGCATGAGCGAGATAAAATTTGTACCGTGCTGCTCATTATAATATCTGCAAAATTTAATAGCAGATATTTTTGCTACAGCATAGGCTTCGTTGGTAATTTCAAGAGGTCCGCTTAAAAGATATTCTTCTTTCAAAGGCTGCGGAGCCATTTTAGGATAAATGCATGATGAGCCAAGATTAAGAAGCTTTTTAACTCCGTTTTTATAAGAAGCATCAATTACATTCACTGCAATAAGCATATTCTGGTATATAAAATCTGCCGTGTAAGTACTGTTTGCCATAATACCACCAACTTTTGCAGCAGACAAAATCACATATTCCGGTTTTTCTTTAATAAAAAAATGCTCAACATCATCTTGACGCGTAAGATCAAGATCTTTATGATCTCTGGTTATTATATAAGTATAACCTCTCTCAACAAGGGTTCTATATATTGATGATCCAACCATTCCTTTATGGCCGGCTAAAAATATTCGAGAATTTTTATTCATGATATTTTAACAATAATTATTCCATTTTTTTCTTCATATAATTTATAAATAGAATTCAAAACCGGCATCACACTGTATCCATAAAATTTTTCTCAACTTTATTAAATATTACTATCCCTGTAAGCAGAATAAAAATACTCACGCCTATACCAATTAAAAATAGCTTCATTTCAATATAGCCCTGCCCCAGAAATCCATACCTGAAAAATTCAATTATCGGTGCCATGGGATTCAATGCCACGAGCCATCTCCATTTTTCCGGGACAATCGACAATGGATATACAACCGGCGTGCCGTACATCCAGAGCTGTACTCCGAATGCTACGAGAAAACGCAAATCTCTATATTTAGTTGTGAGAGATGAAATCCATAATCCGACACCCATTCCAAGAATGGCCATCTGTAAAATCAATACCGGGAAAAGCAGTATATATAAGTTCGGTTTTATATTTGCACCGGAAAAATAATAATAAATAAATATTGCAAAAAACAATGAGAACTGTATTAAAAATGAAAATATATTAGACAATACAACAGACAAGGGAACTGAAAGTCTTGGAAAATAAACTTTTCCAAAAATAGATGCATTTGATATAAACGTGTCAGATGTTTTCATTAAACAGTTAGAGAAATATCCCCACATTATCGTTCCAGACATATAAAACAGCACCTGAGGCAATCCATCAGTTGGAATCTTTGCTACATTTCCAAAAATTATTGTAAAAACAAGAGTAGTAAATATCGGCTGGATGAAAAACCAGATCGGCCCTAAAATAGTCTGTTTATAAACAGTAACAAAATCCCTTTTTACAAACAGCATTACAAGATCCCTGTATCTCCAAAGCTCTTTAAAATTAATACTGAGCAGACTCGAAGATGGCTTAATCTCCGTAGTCCATTCTGTATCAATGTTATTTATTGTTTTTTCATTCATAAAAATTCCTTAATTAAAATCCATAATTTCAAATAGACAAGAAAGAACAAAGATTTTTTAAAATATAAAATAATTATTCTTTTATTTTTAAGATAAAAATAGATTACTCAATATACTAAATTGATATCCTGCATAATATCTTACAGCTTTTTTCAGGGATAGCTTCGCCTCGCGAAAGATCGCTATTTTAAAAAAAAAACCTCATCACTTTTATTTCATCCAACGCTGCCGAAACACGCTGCCGGATATAATAAACCCTGTTAAACTGCTATAAAACTTAAATTCTCCATAACTTCAAAAGCAAGATCAATTAGAATACTTTTACCATGAAGCGTTAATCTGACTTTTGCCCGTTTCTTTCTTTTATCTACTTTGACTATATCGCCTTCGAGAAGTTTCAAAGGTCCGGTAAGCACCTTGATACGGTTTTCATCATCAAAATACACATTTGATTTCCCTACGATATCTCCATATAAAATCAGCTGTCTGAAAATTTCCCTCTCTCTTGAAATTAGAGGCGTAATATCATTATTGTTTCTTAAAAACTTTAAAAACAATGGAATTTTTCTTAACTGTTCTACATCCTTTCTAACTACTTCAGCCGTTTCCCATATCAGATAACCCGGATATAATGATGAAATTTTTTCAGAAGTAACGCCCTGTTTTTTTATTTCAAGGCTTCTCCTAGGCCATATAATCCTTCCGGTAAAATCTTTCAAAAGCCTGCTTGCGAATTCTAAATATTTCTTTTCCTTTCCAGTAAATATCCTGAATACATAATACTGCACAGGCTGTATATTCTGTATATCATTTTCCATGAAAAAAACCTAAATTCCGGATGCTGCGGCATGTCTTGAATCATCAATTAAATAGCCGTTAGCATTCCATACCAGCAGCGACTTTTCTGTTTTCAGTGTATCTTTTAGAGTATGATATTCATCATTACTGAGAACCAGATGTCGAATTTTTCGTTTAATCAGAACTTCAGCCTTTTGAACAAGATCATTCAGGAAATTTCTATCAATATTGCCAACTATTACTACATCAATTATCCCTGAATCAATACCTCTTGCATAATCTCCGGTTATAAAAGCAAGCTCAACATTGCCAAGCTTTGCAAGAATTGAGTCTATAAGCTGGTCAATACCTGTATATTTCATGACCAGGCTTTTTAAATCCTGATATAATGGATTCTTCTTATTCGCACCGTAAAGTTTGGTTCTTCCGCTCTGGCTCATTTCAAGTATCCCGGCCTTAGTTAGCCTGTTTAGCTCTATTCGCACTGAATTGGTTGACTCGCCGAATTCTTCAGCAAGCCCGCGCAGATAAGCCCGGGTATCTGAATTAATAAAAAATTTCAGAAGGAGCTTTATTCTCATTTTTGAAGTAATAAGCGAATCTAGCAAATGCAACCTCTTTTTGATTTCGAGTAATAAAATTACTCATATTCAGAAAGCCGGTCAAGTTTTTTTTTGGAAAATTTTATTTTTTTTGAAATTTTTAAAGGATTACTGGGGCTCTGACCCCGCCTTTTTAATCAAATCTTATCTATATTCAAATAGAATTATACCAATAAATTTGTAATAAATCGGGATAATATTGATGATTGAAAAGATGAGGATAAAAATTAGTATAATGAAGAAAAATTGAACGCAGATGTCACTTTTTTTTTATAATTTGTTAAGATTTAAAATATAATAATTTATTTAATCACTCATGAAATTGATTTACTTTAAAACCTCCATCCTGAATATGACAGTCCCTTTTTGCCTCTTCAATATCAGATACAACCATATCTTTAACAAGTTCTTTAAATGATATTTTCGGTTTCCAGCCAAGTTTATTATTTGCTTTTGTAGGATCACCTAACAACAGATCAACCTCAGTCGGTCTGAAATATCTCGGATCAACCTCAACTAAAACCTTACCAGATTTAATATCTGTTCCTTTTTCATCAACACCGCTGCCCTTCCATGATAAATCAATACCAGCTTCTTTAAAAGCAAGATCAACAAATTCTTTTACTGTATGGGTCTCGCCAGTTGCAAGAACGAAATCCTCCGGCTTATCCTGCTGTAAAATAAGCCACATACCTTCAACATAATCTTTTGCATGCCCCCAGTCCCGTTTTGAATCAAGATTTCCAAGATAAATCTTATCCTGCAGTCCGAGACTGATTCTTGCTGCAGCTCGCGTTATTTTTCTTGTTACAAAAGTTTCACCGCGAAGCGGACTTTCATGATTAAAAAGAATTCCATTACAGGCGAACATTCCATATGCTTCCCTGTAGTTAACTGTAATCCAGTAGCCGTATAGTTTTGCAACAGCGTATGGACTTCTCGGATAAAACGGAGTTGTTTCTTTTTGAGGGGTTTCCTGAACCAGACCGAATAATTCAGATGTTGATGCCTGATAGAATCTTGTTTTTTTCTGCAAACCCAGACTTTTTATAGCTTCTAAAATTCTAAGAACTCCAACAGCATCAGCGTCAGCAGTATACTCCGGCATTTCAAATGAAACCTGTACATGGGATTGAGCTGCAAGATTATAAATTTCATCAGGCTTAACCTGTTGAATAATATTAATAAGATTTGTTGAATCTGTCATGTCTCCGAAGTGCATGAAAAATTTTAAATTCTTTTCATGAATATCATGATATAGATGATCCACTCTCTGGGTATTGAAAAGAGAGCTTCTTCTTTTTATACCGTGAACAATATATCCTTTATCTAACAGCAGCTCTGCAAGGTATGCCCCATCCTGCCCGGTTATTCCTGTTATCAATGCTGTTTTTACCATATTATACTCCAGTTACTTCAATAATTCAGAATTTAAAAATATTCTAAATGCAGTTTTCTGTCAAGATTTTATTATAGTAATGCTAAAAAGGAAAATCGTCCTGAATGATATGTTTTTCATCCGGCACTTTATTCTTTTTCAAATCAAAGGATTTCATTCTTCTTGGTTCAGCTGTTTCATGATTTGCAAGCCCTTCTATATATATTGCTTTCTCAAGTACAGGACAGGCCCTTTCACAGGCACCACAGCCGATACACGCTTTATCCTCCAACTCCGGCGCAAGAATTCCTTTCCACAATACCGGATAAACCGAGCGGGTCGGGCACACCTCAATGCAGGCACCGCACTCCCTGCTGTCTTTATAAACTATACATTCGTCTTTAATTAATATGGATCTGCCTATCTTTATTCTTTTCTTTTTTTCAATACCAACAGGAATAATAGCGCTGTTCGGACAAACATCAAGACAGATTTTGCATTCGTATTCACAGAATCCTTTTTTATAATCCATCAATGGCTGAAATATTCCGGAATAGCCGTATTCAAGAAAAGCAGGCTGCAGTACTCCTCCAGGACACCTGCTCACGCAAAGATGACACGCAGTACAGTGCGAAGTAAATCTTTTAATGCTTATTGAACCCGGAGGCGAAACCGGCAATTTTGATTTTCTTATAATATCTGCTTCTGCAAATATTTTTTTTAACGGCAATGCCTGATATAAGCTTGCAGCAATTGCAATACGTCCCGCTTTTGTCAGAAAATTTTTTCTATCGAGAGAAGGTTTTATAAAGTCAGAATCCAGACTATTACTATCCGGTTTTTTTAAATTATTTATTCGCTTTCTATAATATTTTTGCAAATAATTGATTCCCGCACTTGTGCTGTGATTCGGCAGTCTCATCAACCGAGCAGAAGCATTCGCAGGAATGACAAATACTGAATGAATGATAGTCTTCAATGGTTTGATAATTACTATAATAAAATAATAATTTAATGATTTCAGATAATTTTTAAATCCTGAAAATTTTCCTGCAAAATGGATTCCCGCCTTCGCGGGAATGACAGGTCGTATTTGAACTGCATTAAACTTACATACATCAATACAGTTGAAGCACATGACGCATCTGCTTAAATCAATAGTAGTATCAGCATTGGAAATGCATTCCGACTTGCATACATTTTCGCATTTTCCGCAAGAGGTACATTTTGAATTATCAAGCTTAATTTTGAATAAAGAGATTTTTGAGATGTATCCGAGAAATGCACCGACAGGACAAAGCGTGTTGCAGTAAAGCCTTCCTCTGAAAACTGCAAATGCAATAATTATTATAAGACTGCTTAATGTGAAACCTGCGAGGAAGATTGATATTGTATGTATTGTTTTTTGAGATATATAATACAACTTGAATGATGACAAAAATAATGAGACTGAATTTTTCAGAAATAAAGCAGCCGGTTTAATCAAATCCGCAGCAATTCTTCCGAAATAGCTGTATGGATCAAAAATATTCACTGCGATCATGCTGTGCGAAGCCAGAGACACGATTACAAGCAATATCATAAACGGCCTGATAAATGGAATTGCCTTACTGAAGCTGAATCTTTTTTTTCCTATACCGGATATGAAAATAAACAGGTCACTCATATATCCGAGAGGACACAGGAACGAACAGTAAATTCTGCCGAACAAAACTGTCATCATTAAAACAAAAAAAATCCCTGCCAGTGCAGGGACCGCGCCTGTGGATAAAAATTCTATCACAGCCGGAAGAAACTGAAAGAATGTCATTGCCTCAGAAAGCAGATTTTTTTCATTAATATCAAACCCGAGAAATACTGCTGTAAAAAGCAGCAGCATAATTAATGAAAATAAAATTCTGAACCTGCGTATAGACATATTTATTAAATAGTAAATTTCTTTATGTTAAGCTTCTCTATTTTCATTTTACCGAGGCCTTTGCTGTTTGCGATATTAATATATCTTATTGATGACGGATCGGATAGCCCCATAATTTTAACTGATGCAGCGTCAATTGCAACAAAATCTTTTGAAATTAGCTGCATCTTTTTTAAAACAAGGTCATCCTTTGTTGCCTGCTGCGGGCCGTTCGATGCAGTTACATTATATGCATCAACTATATTCAGGTCCGGTTTCCTAATCATGCATGATTCTGCAATGCACGCATGAAGATCATTCATATGGAAATACCATCTGTCCCAGACGGTTCCCATTATATTTTTCATTGCAACAGTGTATCCTGAAGAAGCGTGATGCTTCAGAACAGGAACATTAATAAATACATCTGATGATAGTATAAGTTCGTGCACCTTTGCAGTTTTCAGTTTATCGCTGCCCGGGATGTGAACCTTTGTGTAATATTTTTCCGTATTACCCGGAGCCATCACACCGCCTGCATCTTTCACAGCCTGTTCAATTCCACTGTTTTTATATGTTCTCTCCCAATTATGAACCGGATTATCGAATACGTAAACTTTTTTAGCACCTGCATTGTAGCAGTGTTCAATTATCCGTTTCACGAGAAGCGGGTTTGTATTTGCAGCTAGATCAGGTGTCTTATCCCATCCGATGTTCGGCTTGACAACAACGGTCTGACCTTTTTTAACGAAGGCGCCTATTCCTCCGAAAGCGGCAATTCCCTTATCGAACATTACATCCGGTTCTCCTCCCTTGACTGCAGTAAGGTCCGGCATAGCGTCCTGAGCAAAAATATTTTTAAAATTACCAAGCAGTGCTGCGGTACCTGCTACAGCTGTTATTGATAAGAAATCTCTTCGATTCATGACATTCTCCCCGCTCTTCAATCCCAACAGCTACATATATTGCACATTATAGTATATTTATACAACAAATTAATTTAATTGAATTATAATTATTTTTTGGCAGTTTAGAGCATTTATATTAAAGAATCGGATTGCGAACCATTCGGGGAAATTTGCTTATATTAATATTATATCCGGTATAAAATATAAAAAACCGGAAGTATTTTCAGATGAAGACATTATTCGATTGGGCATATTTCATTATCATGAAATACACTTTGAAAATGTATTTAAAATTTTAATAACCGGATAGGAGATTACACAAAAATCAGCTCTCCGATTTATTCAATCAAACGCATCCCGCAATTGCGGGAATTTCAGAAAAACTGTATCAGCCTATCTTTCCTCGTCAACAATCATCCCAAGTGTTTTATTTATATGCATCATCAGATTTCTTAATTCTTTTGACGGTATTTCCCTGATCACTTCATGAGTATCAGAGTTTACCAGTGTCATTATAAATTTTTTTGTCTGATCATCAAAACTGAAAGAAATCCTGCTGCTTATATCTTTATGACTTTTAACTGCAGCATTCAGCTTCTCAGCTAATTCGCTTTTTTCTATATTAGAAAATTCGCGCTGATCTTTTTCATCCGGAACATCTTCTGTTACGGCATTGATCTTTTTCTTATTTTTATTATAAGTCTTAAAACTGTCCAGCTTATCTAAAAATTCTATTGAGTTCATGATTATACCTCCTTGTAAATTTGAACTTCTATTCCTCCCTTTTTAATTTTAAAAAATTTCTCCCTCTCCGCTACTCCCGTAACGGAGAGGGCAGGAATTCCCGCACTGCAGGGGGAAATCCATTTTAGAAAAATATTCTCACTGGATTAACTTCATTACGAGTTGAGGCTTGAAATTAGCCTGAGCCAACATCGAAGTACCAGTCTGAACGAGAATTTGATCTCTCGTGAAATCAACCATGGCTGCTGCCATATCTGTGTCCCTTATACGGGAGTCTGCTGCCAGCATATTTTCATGCGACATCTGCAGCGAACTGATCGTATTTTCCATTCTGTTGTAGTAAGCGCCCAGATCTGCCCTCTGCCTGTTCAGCTTTTCTAAAGCTGAATCGACGTATCCTATCATGGCGTTTGCCTGACCAACAGTTGAAATGGAACGTTTTTTTGCGCCTTCAAGCAGATTAAAAGCTTTCGAACTGACCGTAGAAATATATGCTCTGATCCTCTGATTGCTGTTAGGTCCGACATGAAAAAACATGCTTCCGGATTTTGCACCTTTGGCAAAAGTTCCTGTGAGCATCTTCATCCTGTTGAATTCTGAAGAGGTTGAAATTCTGTCTATTTCATCTACAAGCTGAGAAACCTCAACCTGTATCTGCATTCTGTCGCTGTTGGAATAAATTCCATTAGCCGACTGAACGGACAGCGATCTCACTCTCTGCATAATGTCGTTAATCTGCTGAAATGCGCCCTCAGTGACCTGTATAAAAGAAAGCCCGTTCTGAGCATTCTTTTCTGCCTGTACCAGGCCATGAATCTGAGTGCGCATTTTTTCAGATACTGCCAGCCCAGAAGCATCGTCTCCGGCTCTATTGATAGCTTCACCCGATGCGAGCTTCTCAATGGTTTTATCCATTCTGCTGGCAACCTTCTGCATCTGCCTGTTAGCGAATATGGCGCTCATGTTGTGATTGATTCTCATAAAAATCCCTCCCTAGTTTTTTTCAAAACGGCCGCTTAATTTATATATGTACCGTTCCGGTTTTTTCATGGATCAGCTTCATGCGAATCCAGTAACCAATTAATGGTTCAAAGGTTTTCTCCTTTAAATGCCGCAAAGACCGCCCATAGTCCAAGCAACACCGGCACCATATCTCAGGCAGCCGGTGACGCCCTCCCAGCATCACCGGCTGCCTGAGCGGCCGGTATATCTGGACGGTCCCGCGGCTCTAGCGGGGTTATGAGAATCCAATATTGATTTCAAAGAACAAAAATAATTCACTTCAGGGGTAAGACAAGGTGCTATCATCTTAACGAGATAATAGCTGCAGCACTGACTGGCTCTGTAAATTGGCCTGAGCAAGCATTGAAACTCCAGTATGCGTCAGAACCTGGTTCTTGGTGAAAGTAACCATTTCTTCTGCCATATCTGCGTCTCTAATCCTCGATTCTGCTGCCTGAATATTTTCATATGCAGACATAAGTCCTCGTGAAGTCATATCCAGTCTGTTGTAGTAAGCTCCAAGATCTGCTCTCTGTTTGGAAAGCCTCTGAAGAGCTTCGTCCATAAGACCGATAGCTGCATTTGAACCCTGAGGAGTAGAAAGTTTAACAGCAAGATTGTTAGTGCCGTCTTTCATTTTAAATGCCCTGGCAGTCATTGTACCAATATAAACCCTTTTGCTCTGATTCATGTTAGCTCCAAGATGGAACCACATGCTTGCTTTAGGATTTACTTTTGAAAATTCTCCAGTCAGAACCTTGAATCTGTTGAATTCAGCCTGAGATGCTACACGGTCTATCTCATCTACCAAAGCTGAAACTTCAACCTGCATCAGTTGTCTATCCGAAGGAGAATAGATTCCGTTTGCAGACTGAATTGAAAGGACTCTAATCCTCTGAACTATCTGAGCTGTCTGATCCAGATAGCCTTCTGCGGTTTGAACAAAAGACATACCGTCTTCAGTATTTCTCTCAGCCTGTCTGAGGCCGGAGATCTGCGTTCTCATTTTTTCTGATACTGCAAGTCCTGAAGCGTCATCTCCTGCTTTGTTGATCCTTACGCCGGAAGATAGTTTCTGCATGGACTGTTCAACAGCCGCATGGGTGAATTTTAAAGTCCTGTTAGCGTTTATCGCGCTAATATTGTGATTGATTATCATTTTACACACACTCCTTTGTTTTTTGAACGGCTTCCTTGCCACAGTTTCGAAAGGGCAGTTCCGAAACTGGCGGATTGATACTAGTTTTTTTACTGCGCCTTAAGCAACAGCAGGATTTAAATGGCACTGTCTCAATTTTGTATCTGGGCACATACAAAACTGCTACATCTCTAATAAATAGAGGCCATAGCATCCGATAGAAATATAAATCTCAGTTTTCAAAGACCCCCTGAAGTATAGGGAGAGTACTCCCTATTCGATTATTCGTCACCAAAGGGGGTGACATTTAGCCTGTTGAAAGACGATTAAATACAATTAAAGCCAATTATTATACAATATGATCATTTTAAGATATTTCTTATCTTATAATCTTTTTTTTTAATTTTTTTGCTTTTTTTTTAATTTTATATTAAATAAGCCACTTTAACATGCTCTAACTCCTCCTGTTTGCTCTAACTATCCTTTAGGGCTCTGACCCCCAACAAATTCACCATTTTAAACCTGTACTGCACTGCCTGGTGCTCTGACCCCGATTCAATTTTCTCACTTATCACAACAATCCTTATTGACATGCATTCTAATAAGAAAAAATCTGCAGAAATGAATCCGAATGAAGTATTAAGAAATTTGACCTTCTGCGCTCTGGATATTGAAACAACAGGTATAAATCCCGTATTTCACAGAATTGTTGATATAGGATTAGTGAAATTCAACATGACAGGTATAATTGATAAATTCGAGACACTTATTAATCCTGGAATGCCTATACCAATAGAAACCACACTTATTCACGGAATTACAGACGAAATGGTAATATCATCGCCCGATATTTCAAAGGTTATCAAACCGGTTCTTGATTTCATCAAAAACACATATCTTGTAATTCAGAATCCGGAATTCGATCTGTCTTTCATTGACATAGTCTGCAGAAGAAATAATATTAATATCAAACTCGATTCCTTTGACACAGTAAGACTTGCAAGAAAAGCCCTGCCCTATCTGAAAAATCACAAACTTGAAACTCTTTCAAATCATTTCGGGATAATTGGAGATCCGCATAGAGCGCTTCCGGATGCTATTGCATGTGCTGAAATTTTCAGGAATATTATTATTAAGCTAGATAAAAACGGCAGATGGAAATTAAAAGACCTGATCGCGTACCACGGCAGCCCCATCCGCGCAAGAAAATTAAAGATTACAAAAGCTCCCTCTAATTTCAGAGGGATGACTAAGGGGAAAATTTATAAAATAATATATACAGATTCAGATGGCAATATAACCGAGAGAGAAATCAAACCTGTGGAATTTGTCGCATATGGAAAAAAGAAATACATGGAAGCTTTCTGCTATCTCAGGAACGAGAACAGATTCTTTTTAGCTGATAGAATTCTTGAAGCAACGGAAGTAGGTGAAAATCATTTATTATGACAATAAAGATCTTTTATTTTATTCACGAGCTGATGGATTTTATCATCTTTTAAAGTATAAAACATATAATTTGATTCTTTACGCCTGGCAATTATTTCGGCTTTTCGCAGAACAGTTAAATGCTGGGAAATATTAGAGATAGTTGAACCGAATTGATGCTCTATTTCTGAAACATTTTTTTCCCCATCCATTAAAAAACAGAGAATTTTCATTCTAATGGGATGAGAAATTGATTTTAATATTTCTGTAACGTGTTCAACCTGATCTTCTGAAAAAATCATTATAGCATCCTGTTTAATTAATTAAGTCTGTCAACGCTATAAAATTTATAAAAATTGTCAAGGTACTTAAGTATTTAAGTATTTAATTTTTTTTATATTCTACTGGAATTAAGCAGTTTTTTTATTTATATTAACCTGAACATCCGGTGAAAAATATTCAATAATATTAAGAAGTATTAATAGCTTTTCAACAGTCAGCGACAGAATTAGAGTTAAATTCACCCCTCTTCTATTAAGATGATGTTTTGCATGAATTAAAAAACCGATAAATGATGAATGAATATTTATAGTAGAACTTAAATCAAATACCAGATTCATTGAATCTTTATTTTCATTTAATCTTTCTACGAATTCCGCGGCTTTATCGAAGCTTATACTTTCAGGAAAAACCCACACATCCTTGTTTTCGGTCATTTTCATATTCATCATCCTTGATTATATTTCTTTCCCGTTACGTTTATTATCGTCAGGAGCAGCAAATCGGATTAGAAATTTTTTATTACAATCTGAATTTTTAATGTATTGTTTGCGGATCGTAAATAAGTTTTATTTATTAGAGCGGTTAACGATTAAAATAGAATACTTTCTGTCATTCCCGCGAAGGCGATGGCTTGCGCCCTCGGGTGAATCCATTTCTGTAACCTGGATCCCCATTTTCATGGGGATGACAATAAAATATAAATTTTTACTGAAGATACAAAGTGCTAATCATTTCGTAAAATACTATAGTTTTTAGATTTATAAAACAAACTATTACTTATTCCGGATTTCAGCAACACGCCTTTTAATTTCAGGCAGATATGGTTCAATATGATTATATATCATTTTCATTGAAATACAATATTCACTAATATTATCAATGGTTCTGAATCGCGTACAGTCACCCAGACAAAAACCGGATATATCGCATTTCCTGCATTCTTCTGAAATATTTGACTTAAGTGAAGCGAATTTAGCTCGCTGTGGATTTTTTAAAACAGACTGTATGCTGCTGTTAGCCAGATTTCCGATATTCCATTTCTCATAAACATAAAAATCACAGGGGTAACAGTCTCCATTATTCTCTACAACTATGTAACTGCTGCATATATTATTATAACAGCAGGATGCTTTAACTCCATCAACATAATACATCAGAATATCCTCGAAAAATCTGATAGAAACATCAGAAAAATCGTTCCGATACCATTGATCAAAAAGTCTTATATAGAATTCCCCTGTTTCTTCGCCGCGAACCGAAATTTTTTTCAGATCACCTGCTGCATCATTTTCAAAACAGTTTATAAACTGTATAAAGTTAAAACCATGTGATCTGAAAAAATTATACAGCTCAACTGGAAATTTAATATTCCGATCTGTCAGGAGGCAGAGAATATTAAATTCAACACCAAATTTTTTCATCATAGAAATGCTCTTCATCACATCATCGAATGAACCGCTTCCGTCATTTTTTTTCCTGTAAAAATCATGAATATCCTTTGGGCCATCAAGACTTATACCAACAAGAAAATTTTCTTTCAGGAAAAACCTGCACCACTCCTCGTTTATCAGAACTCCATTCGTCTGGATTGAATTTTCAATTATCTGTCCGGGCTGCGAATACCTCTTCTGGAACTCAACTGCATCTCTGAAGAAATCAATCCCCATAAGCATCGGCTCCCCGCCCTGCCAGCAGAAACTGTTATGCATTGCATTTGCAGATAATGTATTGCAGATTATTGTTTCTTCATCGAGAGCGCTCATTTTCTTTGAGCTGCCCGGATAAAGATCGTGGACACGGTTATAAAAACAATACTCACAAGACAAATTGCAAAGGCAGGATGCCGGTTTAAGAAGCAGTGAAATTGACTGAGCTGATGTATGATTAGCCTTTATATCTGAATTCATAATTATAAAAAAAGCAGACATTAATTCCGGCGTCTACAAAAATTTCTTGTAATAATGCTTTCTGAATAAACAATAGCTTCATAAAAATAAAATTTATTTTAAAGGAATTGACGATAAATAAATGGATACAAGCAAGCTGCTTAAACTTTCACAGTATAAAATGCCGTTTGGGAAATATAAAGACTGCCTGCTGATTGATCTGCCTGAGCCATATGTTGTCTGGTTTCATCAGGAAGGATTTCCTCCAGGAGAACTTGGTGAAATGCTTGGCACTGTATATGAAATCAAGGTCAATGGTTTAGAGTATTTATTCGATAAGATCAGGAGAAAATAAATTAAGGGGAATCCATCATGGCTTTCGGCAGAGACGGTTCAGAACTGGAACTATCAATATATGATCTTCAAAACAGAATTTTCAGAGATGCATTAAACGAAATTTTTCGCCAGTGTCCGGATAAGGAAATTAAAAAAATTGCTAAAAATGCCCTTCACCAGGCAGCGAATGTAACAAAGAATTTTGAAAAATTTGACTGCTGATATCAGCCGGCAACAATAAAAAACCAGCAGTTTAATTCTCCAATTAAATACTTCAACAATATCTGAAAAAATCTTGAAATAAAAACTAGATTATACATCCTATGTTAATATTTAATAAGAGCTCAAGGAGATTAATCATGAAAAAAGCATTAATCATCGCTGCAGTAATACTTGCACTTGTTATTACTGCCGGCGGAATTTTTCTCTATAATATGTATCAGGACATGATGGTTATGGAAATAATCAAGACCGATCCGCAACTGACTATTATCACAGGCGGCGGATCCAATTCAATTATACTTACCTCTGAGGACGGTTCCGGCGCACTTGTAGTGGACGCTAAAATGTTTGCAGGTTCAAAAAAATTAAGCGGACTTGTCAGTGCTAAAGATATAACACTTGTAATAACACATAATCATCCTGATCACATCCAGGGCATTTCTCAATTCCCTTCAGCAAAGATAATCTCAGGATCATATCCAAAAGATAAATGGGATACGATGTTCTCGAATAGACTTCCTGACATCTCAATAAAACATGGAGATGAAAAAATTATTAAGATAGGAAAAGAAACAGTTCATATACGGAATATGGGACAGGGGCATTCCACTAATGATGTCATAGTCTATCTGGAAAACCGCAGGCTGCTTGTCACAGGGGATCTTGTTTTTATCAATATGCATCCTGTGCTTGCAGGCGGAGAAACTAAAGTTTCATCATGGATAGAATTTCTCGACAGGCTGAATAAATACGATATTAAAACTTTAGTTCCCGGACACGGCAAGGTGATGGATAAAAGCGCACTGAAAATAATGAAAGATTACTTTACATCAATTATTGATGCCGGCGGTGATAAAAAGAAATTAAACGAACTGAAACTAAAATATAAAGATTACACTTCACTTCCTGGAAATCTCAGTTTCGACATGAATGCTGATTTTATCGGAAAAGAGATGAAACTATTGAAATGATCCCGAGAGAATAATTAAAAGCTGCCATCCGTCTGAATAATGAAAATTAAATTTCATTATTCAGACGGATACATGCCTTCAATCTGATCAGTATATTTCTGCTCGATAATTCTTCTTTTGATTTTCTGACTCGGTGTCAGTTCACCTGTATCCTGTGTCCATTCTGCATTTAAGAGCCTGAACTGTTTGATCTGCTCTACACGGGAATAGTGCTGTGTATATTTTTCAATATCAGATGCTATAAGCTTATTTACTTCTTCATTTTTTATCAGATCATTATTGTCTTCAATAACAATGCCTTTTCTGCCTGCCCATTTTTTTACTTCTTCGAAAACCGGAACAATCAGGGCGCTCAGATATTTTTTTCTGTCTCCGATTATCGCCACCTGCTCGATAAATCTCGATTCCTTCAGGCTGTTTTCAATATTCTGCGGTGAAATATTTTTTCCTCCGGCAGTAACGATGATATCCTTGATCCTGCCGGTTATTTTCAGGCATCCGTCCTCATCAATCATGCCGATGTCGCCGGTTTTGAAAAAGCCGTCTTTTGTAAATGCATCTTTTGTTGCAGCAGGATTTTTATAATAGCCTTTCATAACCTGCGGGCCTTTGAACAGTATTTCACCTTCATCTGAAATTTTAACCTGAGTTTCACGGGTAGCCTGTCCAACAGTGCCGGGCTTGATAAAACCGGGTCTGTTGTAATTTGTAACAGGAGAAGTTTCCGTAAGGCCGAATCCCTCCAGAACTACAATGCCCATACCTATAAAAAATTCCGCATCAGTTACAGCAAGCGGCGCTCCTCCGGAAATTGCAAAACGCAGCCTGTCAAGACCGAGAGCTGCCTTCAATTTTGAAAAAACAATTTTATCAGCAATTTTATACTTTATATCGAGGAAAAGCGGCCGCGGTTTATCAAGGCAGGCATACGGAAGATTCTTCGTGGCCGTATTAACAGCAAAATTGAATATTGCCTTTTTGACTGCGGATGCATCTGTTGCCTTTGATACAATACCCGAGTGCAGTCTTTCATATATCCTTGGAACGCTGATAATAATTGTAGGCCTTACTTCTGTAAAATTCTGCATCAGTTTTGATATATCCTCTGCAAAAGCGACAGTTGCACCTTCATGAATTGCTCCGTAATATCCGCAGCATCTTTCCAGAACATGCGAAAGCGGCAGAAATGAAAGAAAGAGATCATCATCCGTTGTGAGGTGCTCAATATCCTTATATGTATTCTTTACATCAGAAACAAAATTATCATGTGTCAGCATTACGCCTTTGGGATTGCCTGTTGTTCCTGAAGTGTACATTATTGTAGCAAGATCCTCAAGCGGATTAATATCATTCATTCTTTTATTCAGCAGGGATTTATTTTTATATTTTTCCCCATGTTCGAACGCGCCTGAAATCGTGATCAGATCTTTTTTTACTCCGGAGATTTTATCAAGTATAATCAGATTTTTCAGCTTGCTCAGTTTGCTTTTAACTTTTTTTACTTTTTCAAGATGATCTTCAGTTCCGGCTATACAGATTTTCGATTCAGAATCTTTAAGAATATAAAAAGCTTCTTCAGATGAATTGGTAGCATATATAGGAACATTCACAGCACCTATTGACAGAATCGCCTGATCGCAGATCCACCACTCATATCTGTTTTCAGAAAAAAGACCGATCCTGTCTCCTTTTTTAATTCCAAGGGATAAAAGATAATATGCCAGATTATGAATCATTTCATTCATCTCATTCCATGATATGCCTGCATATTTACCGTCTTTTTTATATCTCACGCATTCCCGATCACCGTACTTTGCTGTCTGCCTCTGAAACATGGCAGGAATAGATTCGAGTTTGCTTTCTAATTTTTTGTTTACCATTGATAATTCTCCTATAGAAATTTATAATTTATTTCGCAGGAATATGATCTTGCGGGCGCACCTGATTGAGTTTAACTGCATCGACATTACATACTGTTGCGCATAGTCCGCATCCCATGCACATATCAGCATCCACTTGAGCAATTTCATTAACAGAAACAGCTTCAACAGGACAGATATCAACGCAGGCGCCGCATGCTGTACAGTCTTCACTTACAACTGCATTGTAGCGGCTTGGAGAGAGAATCCATTTCTTGCCGGAATATTTCATAAGCCTGAACATTTCACAGCAGCAGGTGCAGCAGTTGCATATGACATTACTGCCGGCTCTGTTTTCGGTCATGTGCACCAGGCCTGCATCCTCTGACTTTTTCAGAATATCAAGCGCTTCCTGTTTTGTTATTTTTCTTCCATGACCGCGGTCAAGAGCATATTCCGCTCCGCGGTTAAGCTGAATGCACGCCTCAAGAGGCGAATCACAGTTTTTCTGACTCAGCCTGCAGGGACATTTCACAACTGCAACCTGTTCTGACTCATCGACCATTTTTGCACACTCTTCAAAGGAAAGAACTGTGCTGCGGGTTTCCAGAGTTTCATTAATGGGGATTACACGCATGAATGGCGGCATCTTGAACGTCTCAGGAAGTTTCTTCATCATGCCTGTAAAATCATCATCCATGACTTTTTTCCATGCATCAAAAAATTCCTGGGTTGCATCATCCCACAGAATGCTCGAATCATGAAACTGGATGATATTTTTTGCAAGCTTGAACTGGGTTTTCCCGTCACGCACGGTTTTGAACACGATCCCTTTCCTGAACATAGACAGAAGGATACCGGAGATATATTCAAAAGGCTTTCCGGTTTGTCCGGAAATTTTTTCAGCATCAGCAGGCAGGAGCAACGCAATTTCAGCTTCTTCATCAGTGCAGATCATTTTCCATATTGCGGTAAGATTAGCTGAATCCGCCAGCATCATTTTCGTGTTCAGCTGCTTGTAGATATCATCCATGCTCATATCATTCACCCTGGTCTTAAAGTTATAGTGCTGTGATTGCCTGAATTAATCAAAATAATTATTTATTATTATATGCGGGCAGATGGTTTGTCAATAATTATAGCTGATATAGGTTCATTTATGGGAAAATTTAATTATTAATTTTTAATCTGATTTTTTCATTTTTTTATATTCGGTAATATCCATTGCTACAGCGAGTATGCCTGAAACCTGACCGTCTGCATCAAATAGTGGGATCTTGCATGTATCGAGAAAAATCTCTACACCGCCTGCAATATGCTCCCTTTCCTCGAAATGCAGCTTAGGTGTTTTTGTCTGCATGACCATTCTATCATCTTCAAGAAATGTTTCAACTTCATTATCATGGAATGGAAGATCATAATCGCATTTGCCTATTATATCCTCAGGCAAAGAAAATCCGGTTTTTTTTGCAAAATTAGTATTACAACCCAGGAATTTGGAATTGACATCTTTCCAAAGAACAAATCCCGGAAAATTTTCAATTATGTTTTCGAGCAATTGAGAGTGATGGCGGAGATCATCATTGCTCAAATATAACATCCGGTTGGCATCATAAAGTTTAAAAGCCATTTTTATTGAAGCATCAAGAACAGTAATCCCTGAATTCTTTACAACATAACCGTAAGATGTAATCTTTTCTGTTTTTTCAACTATTTCAGGTTCAGTATGACTCGAAAAAAACACAATTGGAACATCATGTTCTTTCAGTATTAATATTGCCGAATCAGGACCATTTAAGCCCTTCCCGAGATCAATATCCATCAGGATCAAATCAATATCTTTATTTGATTTGAAAATTTCAATTGATTCTTCACCGGTATTTGCAATAATTACCTTATAACCGTATTTTTCAAGAGATAACTTCTGGGTCATCGCTAAAATTGCTTCATCATCTACAAGCAGGATTGTTTTTTGATTGTTAACTTTCATTATTCAAACCAAATAAATTTTTAATTTTTTCATCTTTAGAAACAAGACGTTACTTTATATAGATAAATTAAAAAAACAATCTATATTTTAAACAATACAAAGTCATCCATGTAAAGAAAATTATCTATTAAAGTTAATTATTTTTTTTAAACATCTAGTAGAAAAGGCAGTTACAAATATGATTCAATAAGCTGCTAATTAAAAAGACAGTAAAAAAAAGGCGGATCAATGTATTTCGGATCTTCCTTTTGTTTTTTGTTGTATCTCACACTTTATCTCACACTTTTTTTATTAATTAATAAAATATGATTTAAAAAAACCCTAAACACCAGAGAGTGAAATTATAGTTGCTTTTAGCTCTAAGATTCCGCAATTTGTCTTATTAAAATAATTTTTATTTAACAGGCAACAATTTAAATTATTTTTTTGAACAAACTTTTTTTATTTTTTAATAATAATTATTTATTATCTGAGAATCTAAGAATAATAAAAAGGAATATATATGAAACGCGGATTAAATTCGACCAATTATTTATTTTTAATTTTTGGGATGATAATGTTTTCAGGTTTATTTTCTTCTTTAAAAGCTGAAGCTGTTTTTTTGAATGATGGTTCAATTATAGAAGGTAAAATAATAATGGATACAGATAAATCTATTTCTATTAAACCTCAATTTGGGCTTGTTAGGGTGATTCAAAGAAAGGATCTCTTGCGTGTTTTATATACTGATGATTATAAAAATAAAATATACATTTATAAGCTCGATAATTCCATGATAGAAGGTTATATGGTATATGAAGATAAAGGTAATTATACAATTAGAGAAAATATTACATCACCAAATGAACTTTCAATATCAAAAGAAAAAGTTAATTTTATTTCAAAAAAGAAAGTAATTCCAATAGATAATCAAAAAACTGTCGATATTGAAAGAGTTAAAGAAGTTTCCGAGAGTCAGGCAGTTGAAGAAAAAAATAGATTGTTTGGCATGGACTGGGGAATTGGATTTAAAGCTCCTTTTTATGATGAAAAAAAAGATTATGTAATTGGAACGAATTGGATCTTTACTGTTGCTGCTTTAAGAATAGATCTTTTTTTTGATTTCAGGTTTAACATAACGAGCATTTTCAGTGCTGGTTTTGAAACGGGCATTAATTTTTTTCCGAATGCAGTTAAAATAGCTGGATCGATGACTACTGGTTCGGGTGTATATTCAGGTGATCAATCATTGACAGGCACAGGTAGTCATAATTTTTATAAAACTGATCTATATATAGATATACCATTAAGAGCATTTCTCAGACTTGGGACAAAAAATATTTATGGTCAGATATTTGGTGGATATTATCTCGGGTTATTCCCATTAGCGTCTAATTTGGGTCGTGATTATTATGAAAGAGGAGGCGAGCTAGGTGTTAGAGTAAATCTTGGGGGATTTTTTCTTGATTTCAGCTATATTTTTGAAAATAAAGATGCTAATAGCTTCAACCATTTCAGAGTCGGTTTAGGATATACAGGGAAAATTTTTTAAAAGGATACTTTTTCACTTTTTCCTTGTAATAATCATCTCCAGCTATTTCTTATTTATAAACTTTGCGAAGTCTTTAAAATTTTTATATTTCGCAGGTTGAATTTCTCGCGTAAGAATGTTTACTGATGAAAATATTAATAACATTTGCTGTTAACATACTAAAAATCATTAATTATATAGTGAGTTAATCAATAACAAGCCTGATAAAATCTATTGCTTAATATTCCTTGTGTAGCAAAATGCAAAATATTATAGTAAACATCTTGATTTGGAAAATTTGTATTAAAATAATTTTCAATCATGCTGTTAAATTCATTTTCACTTAAATCTCCCTCTAATACTCGGATCAAGCCATAAAATAGATTATACAAATATCGGCAGCCCTGTTAATCTAGCAGCAAGGTTACAGACACATGCCCGTCCTGGAACAGTTCTTATATCTGAAGAAACCTGGCAGCTCGTTGATGATGCATTTGTTTGCATTGCACAGCCGCTTGTCCAGGTTAAAGGAATCACTGAAGCTGTGCGCACGTGGGTTGTTTCTTCTACGGATATTTCAGAAAGATACCATCTGAATCTCAACCATGCCATGATTGACATAAAGCTGGATATTTTATCAGAAGATGATCGCAAAAAAGTAAAAGCCCTGCTTGATGATCTCTCCAGGAAATTATAATCAGAAGTCGTTTAAAATTCTAAACTGCTGACACTTTCACCTAAAATAGAGTTATTTACGAAGAAAGGAATCTGCTAAATCTTTAAGCACTTACCTCAGCACTTACCTCAGCACTTACCTCAGCACTTAACTTTAAAAAATGCACGCCCGGCAGGAGTCGAACCTGCGACGCACGGATTCGAAGTTGCTAAATATTTAAATTATACTATATAACTAAGCCTCTTTGGAGACAAATATGATCATTTATTATACATATTAACTCATTACATACATCTATACATCACCACATGTCAAGATGAATTTATAATTTGCTGTAACTTTTGCTGTAACCTAACTCAATCGTTTTACAAGCAGGGGTTCATAGATTCGATCCCTGTAGCGCCCAGTAGACCTGTGAATATTCTATAAAGTCTTGGATGTATCTCTTTAAGAATACACATTGCTATTATTTATTTTAAAAACCAAGTGTAAATAATCCAGTACTTCCATTGTAAACAAATAGGCAATGGGATAATATATCTCTACCTATTAAAACATGAAACCCTTGATGATCAATCAATTCAATACATGCAACAGGTATTGTACCAAAAGTAAGTGTAGGTTGTCCTGAATTTGCTGGAGGCACTGCTATACTTACATCATATTGGCTAACAGCAACCGGAGTACCTTTTGTGGTTGGTGTACTAACCGGTATGTCTCCTTTAGAAGTAAGATTCAATCTCTGTAAAATACTAGGATCAACACAAGTACAACTTGCGCCTGTATCTATTAACGCACGAACAGGTATAGAATTTGGAATAGGTTGATTAGCCTCAATAAGTGCTGAACGTAATGGTGCACTAACACCTACAATAGCATTAAACATTGGGCCTTGTGATTCTATCGGTAAAGTAAAATGAGGCATATTATTGATTCAACACTGTTGAAGAACTACAAGGAATGATAAACCTTGAAATAAACTGGACAACCTCACTGCTCCTAATTTGTTTTAGTAAAAAGGGTTTATCTACTCCAAATTCTTTATAGCCAGCTTTGAGGGCATCTTCATAACTTACAAAAGTATCAATAACTTTATCCCCGCTGATTAGTACATACTTACCTTCATCTTTTAATAAAATAGATAGATTATTATTGAATGTTTCCAACTCTTTTTCTAATGCCATAGTATTCACCTTTTATTGTTAGGGTTATAAATATACTATTATTAATATGCCGTGTCAACTATTAATTTAATATTGCAATATAATAAATGTATTAAATATTTTAACTTTTGTTTAAAAGTACCATACGCTGAGCATTTCACATAAATTTATATCTAAAGCTTTAATTTTCAATCTCCTAAATTATCATAACTGGCGATATACTGATTGAGCTCCTTCCGAATACTCCGCCATTGTGGCAGATACTTATCCATATTACCGATGAATACCTGGTTGTGTTTCCGCTCAAACAGATGTATCATCTCGTGAACTATTATATACTCAAGACATCTTTCCGGCCTTTTAGCAAGTTCAAGATTCAGCCATATTCTCCTGGATTTGATATTACAGGTTCCCCACTTGGTTCTCATCCATTTAACCTTCCATTCATTAATAGAAAGTCCAATGATCTTCTCCCATTTGTTTACAAGACCAGGGAGTAGAGTTTTAAGTTCCTGTCGATACCATTCGAACATTACTTTTTCACGCTGTTCCTTGCTGCTGCCTTCACGGATATACATGTTGATATGTGTCTTGCCTGTGATCTCAACTCTTGCAGGGGCATTGTGATGTTTCACTTTCAGCAGATACTTTCTGCCTAAGAAATAATGGCTTTCGCCTGATACATATTCCCTTCTTGACTGGCGCTCCTGTTCTTTAATCTTCTGTTTCTGTTTCTTTATCCATGCTATCTTTGATATCGCAAAGAGTCTAACAGCTTCGTCATTAATTCTTTCGGGGGTTGCAATTCTAACTCTGCCATCCGGAGGATATACTCCAAGGTGAAGATTCTTGATGTCCTTTCTTATAACATCTATGGTTATATTGCCTATGGTGATCCGATGCATCAGTATTCTCTCTGGTTCTTGACTATCTCGAATATCTTTTCTGCAAGATCTTCATCTGTAATATATTTCTGGATGGAATACCTGACTTCACGTTCTTTGATTTTGCTGCCACGCCAGCCGTCTTTCTTGACGCTGTATATCTCTTCATTTATTGAAACAGCAAGCTTATCATCCTCAAGATTGTCATATAGCGCTCTTAATGCAGGACTGTTAATCGTCTCGGGATATTTACCAGTTTCAGGTTTCTTCGCCTTCCTTGAAAGCTCAACTATCTTATCGAGATATTCCTTGTACGACAATGCCTGCTTCTTCCGGTCTTTTATAAGCTGTTCAAGCAGCTCTGACATCTTCTCATAGTATTTCGGGTTAACGGGCTGTTCATCTATTATAAGCTTGCGGATGTTGCCTTCAATTGTCTCTGCTGCTGCTTCCTCATTTTTCCTGATTCTCTCTGGAAGTGAATCAACTGCTTTGACTCCGCTGTCTACAAGTAAATCCACGAGCGATATTTCATCAAACGCGGATAAAACTTTGCTGTCTTCCGCATTTATGTAAGTATCTATCAGATGCCTCATTGCAGGTTCGTATGTTTTCAGGTCTATATATTCCCCGGTGGAAAGTTTAATTTCAGATTTGGCATCTTCGAAATGTTTCACATCCTTCTTGATATGCTCAGCCTCTTCCAGTGTATATCCTGCCGCCTGCATCTCATTTGCAAGGTCTGCATATGCCCGGACAAGAGATGCTGTATATTTATAAAGGGCAAAGCGTTTCTGCTCATTGTTCTTGAGATCATCAATAGTTGATCCCTTGAAATATCTGAGGTAAGCCATAGTATCTTTAGGCGGTTGAACTGGTTCGCAGAGAGCTTTGACAGTTTCAAGTGCTGTATCGAGATTCTCCCTGGCTTTCTTTAAACGGTCAGTCAGGAGTCCTTCGACATCTTCCCTGTCATACTCATCAAAAGCTTCAGAGGTGTAATCATCTATAGACTGCTCAAGGCTCTTGAAGAGATCCTTATAATCAACGATATAACCATATTCTTTGTCATCGCCATCGAGACGGTTGACCCTGCATATTGCCTGGAACAGTCCGTGATCCTGCATTGACTTGTCAATATACAGATATGTTGCAGGCGGCGCATCGAATCCTGTAAGCAGCTTGTCCACAACAATGAGAAGCTTCATCTGTGCAGGCTCATCTATAAACTTCTTCTTGACTTCATCTTCAAAAGTTTCGGGCTTCTTGCCATTGAGCATCTTCATATATACATCGTATTTCTTAAGCTTGTCAGTTGGAGTTTCTTCGCCGGTAGTTTCGCCTTTTGTATCATTGATAGAAGGATTGTATGATGTAATTATCGCACACTTTGTGAACCCGCGGTTCTGGAACAGTTCGTAATACTTGCAGGCTTCGAATATACTGCCTGATACAAGCATGGCATTGCCACGTCCATCCATGAGACGGGACCTTGTTTCCATATCTAACATGATATCATCAACAATCTTTTCAAGACGGGATTTCGAGCTGTAAACCTTCTGCATTGTTCCCCACTTCTTTTTTAGCAGAGTCAGTGCATAGTCCGTGAGGCCTCTTGTCTTGGTTTCAAACCAGAGGTCGATCTTCTCCTGCGATGAAATGTTCTGATCGATATCGCGTGCTTCATATCTCAGGTCGAGAACAACCTTGTCTTTAACAGCTTCATCAAACTTATAGGTGTGAATGTAACTGCCGAATACTTCTATACTTTTCTGTTTATCCTTTTTCAGAAGCGGTGTGCCGGTAAATCCTATAAACATGGCATTGGGCAGTATTAGTTTCATGGCTTTATGCAGCTCGCCGGATTGCGTACGGTGACATTCGTCTATATAAACATAAATATCACCCTTGGCTTTGAAGTCTTTCGGAAGGTTCTTCTTTATATCTTCAACATAGCCTTTATAATCAGCTTCTTCTTTATTCCCGAACTTGTGAATGAGAGAACAGATGAGCCATGGAGTTGCAGCATTCAGTTTATCAATAAGATCAACGCCTGATATTGTCCTGTATATTTTCTCGCTCACTCCATTGAATACTTTCTCGATCTGCTTATCGAGCTCGTCCCTGTCTGTTATGATGAGAACTCTCGGATTATTGATGTTCTCCTTGATCCATTTCGCGAGCCACACCATGATGAGGCTCTTGCCGCTTCCCTGCGTGTGCCAGATAATTCCGCCCTCACGCTTGCAGATCCTTTCCTGTGTTGCCCTGACTGCAAAGTACTGATTGAACCTGCAGAGCTTCTTTGTGCCGCTGTCAAAAACAATGTAGTCGTGGATCAGTTCAAGCAATCGCTTCTTTTCGCAGATCTGCAGCAGGCTTCTGTCAAGAGGATTCTCTGTGTCGCACGGCTCTTTCCATGACAGGTAATATTTCTCCGGAGTTTCGATTGTTCCGTATCTCAAGCCTTCTGTGTCATTCCCTGCCATGACGAACTGAATGGATGAAAAGAACTGCCTGATGAATATTGACTTCTGGTTATCAAGATTCTGCCGAATACCGTTTGAAACGCTTACTGTGCTGCGCTTCAATTCAAGAATAGCAACTGCAATACCGTTTATATAAACCACAATATCCGGACGCTTGGTGTGCTCTCCTTTAACTGTGACTTCTTCTGCTATTGCAAAATGGTTGTTCTCTATATTCTTCCAGTCTATCAACTCAACGGTCTGTGTATTCTCTCCTGCACCTTCTTTTACTTTAACTCCGTAACGAAGAAGAATGTAGACTTCCTTGTTGATATCATATAGATGCTTGCTCTGGTCGCCTGCAGTTTTGTTTAGTTCATGTATTGCTTTGGATATGAGAGACGGACTGTAACCCTGTTTGACGAGATGCTTAACGAGATATTCTTCTTCGATGTTTGAATTATTCTCACGGTCTTCCCAGTTACCGAGATAATCATATTCAAGCTGCTTCCTGAATAGACCTACAACCCGGTTTTGCGTTTTGCGTTCTATAGCACCTACTGCAGTCATATCAGCCTCGTCTTCCCTGTAAGAAGTTCCTGCATCATTCCCTGCTTGATGGCTTTATATTTATTCAGCTTCTGTTCCAGTGATTCAATTTCGTAATCCATATCAGAAAGAATGGAAGCAATAGCAGATTGCTCAGTTTTCGATGGAAATGATAATTCTATCTTAACAATGTGTCTTTTGCTTATTCCACTGACCTTTGTTCCAACTGCATAATAAATAAACTGTTTCTTTATTACATCACTCTGGAAACAATACCTCTTGAATCCATTATCGATGCAATCATCTTTGCTTTTTGCCACTATTGTATGCAGGCCGGATATAAATGGAATTCCATTCTGATTCTTTACAACAACATGCCGGCTCGTTCCTTCATCATCTTCTGATGCATCTACGAACACGACATCTCCATCATTCAGCAAAGATTTACCTGATATAAGATTAAGCCTGATTTGAAGCTTTGGTATGTTAAGAAACTCATGTTCTATATCAATGTATGTTTTAGTTGCACCATGGATATCTCCATAATGTAAATAACATATTCCTTCACTTGACAGATGTTCTCTTGATGCAGAATATCCACCACTAAAATTGAAAAGCTCCACCAGCTTCTTCGTCTCCCACTTACCGCTGAACCCAGGCAATCTTCTCCTGCCAGTGAGCAGTTCCTGCATTGTTCCCTGTTTGATGTTGCGTTTCTTAACAATCAGCTTTTCTATACTTGTAATAAGTGTATCTGTATCAGAGAGAGCTTCGGCTATGGCGGTTTGTTCCGGGAGAGGAGGAATGGGAATTAATAACCGAGCATATTCTTTCCCATTTATACCTGGTTGTCCACTACGCATTGAAGTGACCTTGACCCAGTTCCAATAAGATGCAGTTTTACAATAGCTACCTAAATATTGTGGTAGTAATATATTATCATTCGATGAGAGACATATCAAAAAGCCAGCAAATACAAGTGGTCCGTCTTTAGGCTTATATAGATAAGACTTCCCAACACTTGCCCCAGTACGTGCAACAACTAAATCTCCTGAAGAAAGGTAATAGTTTTCAGAAAATGGATTATCTACTGATACTATTTTTGAAGGAATGTATTGGCCATCATCTGATATATCAGTTATACGGATATATTTTGGCAATCTATCAGAGTACTCAACTGCTGCTGCTCCAATGCCATATCGTGGAGTTTTAATTAAGCAATCCCCTAGTTTTTTAACATCCCAGTCTTCAGGTATAACTCCAACCTCAGTCTGTTTATAACATTTTCTTACTTCCATGAGAATCCCATTTTCTTGAGATGATCTGCAACCTTATCAGTCAATACATCCACTTCAGCGGAGATTGCAGGCAATGGAGTTTCGTATCGCTCTGCAAGTTCCTTTATGCGGCCGGTAAGGCGGTGGGATATCCTTTCCAGTTGAGTAGTAACACCTGTCTGAATATCAGTAATCCACTTGTCATCAACAACCAGAATCTTGATCTCATCAGCAGATAGATGGTTGTATTTTGCTAAAAGCTTCTTATCAAGATCAGCTTCCGCTTCTTTTATTTTCCTGCCTGCTTCGGCTTCATCATCTATAAGTTTCATGTAAGGTTGAAGAATCGTCAGTTCATCCGCGGATTCGCTTTCTTTCTGGATCGCCTTGATCCTTGCAAGGACAGCACCTTTGCTTATCTTACCCTTGTCGTTTTTAAGTTCTTCCAGAACGCCTTCGTCGCCGCTCTGTTCCTCTTCCATCTCTTCTTTCTGCTGTGTCAGGGCATCTTTGTCTGTTTCAAGTTTCTCTATTGCTTTCTTTTCATTTATGAAGTACCTGTTTATCACAAGGTGCTTCGGCACAAGGTCACAGTTCCATTCGCCTTTCTTATCTTTCGATTTTGATATTTCAGCTTTCCAGCCTTCATCCGATATCAGGTACATGTCGTCCTGCATGGTTTCAGTCCAGTAAACCATCAGGTGCTGGTATATATCATACTTATCTATGAGCTTGAGATTGCAGAATGTTTCCAGAATGTCCTCGGAGAATGTTGATATGAACTCTTTCGGTTTCACTTTTGCATCTACAGCTTTCAGTATTGCCTGGTTGCGTTTCTTCCACTTGTTGAAGACTTCATTCACTTCAGCTGTATATTTCACAAACTCCGGGTGTTCGAATATGGACTTCTTGATTTCAGACTGCGGGGCTTTCAGCTTGCTGTATCCAGCGCGTATGCTGTCAGTGAAAAGGAATGCTTTGATAGACGGGAACACCTGCCAGTATTCGCTGAGATCGTCGATGTCCCTGTTCGGAATATCTCCAAGCAGGTGCGCTTCGATATCCTGAATATCTTCCGGCTCGGAACTGTCAATATACCGCGGGATATTAAGGTTGTACTCGTTCTTTTCGATTTCATCAAATGGAACCATGCGTGAGTATTTCAGAATTTCGGTCTGGGAGTTGAATACATCTACAATTTTATGGATGTCCTGGTGTCTCAGACGGTTCTTGTTTCCATCCTTCATGTAGCCTTTGCTTGCATCAATAATAAATATGCCCTTCCTGGCTTCAGCGTTTTCCTTATCTATGATTACAATGCATGCAGGTATGCCTGTTCCGTAAAACAGGTTCGGCGGCAGTCCAATTATACCTTTTATGAATCCTTTCCGTATCAGGTTCTGCCTGATGTCGCCTTCAACATTTCCCCTGAACAGTACTCCATGCGGCAGGATGATTGCGCCCTTGCCTTTACTTTTAAGGGAGCGGATAAGGTGCAATAGAAATGCATAGTCGCCATTTTTGTTCGGCGGTATGCCATATTCGAACCTGTTGAATTCATCATTCTCAGGATCAAATCCGTTGCGCCATGCTTTTGATGAAAACGGAGGATTTGCTACGGCGAAATCGAATGTTTTCAGGTCTCCGGACTTTTCATCTTTGAAGTGCGGTTTTGCAAGTGTGTTGTCTTTCCATATTTCTGCTGTGGGGTTTCCGTGCAAAATCATGTTCATTTTTGCAAGAGCTGCAGTTGCATTATCGTTTTCCTGTCCGTACAGGGTTATACTTTTATCAGCCTCATCCGCAGCTTTCAGCAGAAGAGATCCACTTCCACATGTAGGGTCATATATGGTCTGCCCATTGCTTTTGGATTTGTTGATTCCGATAACTTTAGCCATTATCCGGGATACTTCTGCTGGTGTATAGAACTGGCCTTTGCTCTTGCCGGATTCAGTTGCAAAGTTCCGCATGAGATATTCGTATGCGTCACCGAGAATATCATCACCCTCTGCCCTGTTCTTGCTGAAATCCAATTCTGCGTTTTCGAATATTCCAACCAGGTTTGACAGGAGGTCCTGCATTTCCTCGCCTTTGCCGAGCTTGTCTTCGTCATTGAAATCAGTTACATCTATAACGCCTTTCAGGTCATTTGCTTCGGCAAGTTTGGCAATGATCTTGTTGATGCCTTCTCCTATATCCTTCTTTCCCTTGAGGTTTATTATATCCGTGAAGCTTCCGCCTTTCGGCACTTCAATTACAGCATGCTTGTCATTTGCATATTTGTCGGAAACATATTTGAGGAATAGGATAACCAGAACATAGTCTTTGTATTGAGATGCGTCCATTCCGCCGCGCAGTTCATCACAGCTTTTCCAGAGGCTGCTATATAGTTCACTTTTCTTTATAGGCATTGGTGATCCTTGTATTTTTTTGTTGGTTCTGAAAACTTTTTCTAAATTGGGATATTTACGCTAATATTGGAATATTTATTCGAGTAGTCAATCATAAAAACCGATTGATTGACAGAGAAGTTTCCGGGGTATAATATACAGATGTGAGCACCTTTTAATCACTTCCGATGAACCTATCAAAGATCTTGACGTTGAATATCAATCATTCGTTTGTAGCTAATGGAATAACAATTCAGGATAGTCATAGCAATAATAATTTCAAGTAGTTGTCTTTTGATATTCAGGGTATCATCCAATTAAAAGGATTGATACCCATAATCAAAGAGTAGTGTTGGGTTAACAGGCGGTGTTGTTGGCACCATGCTTCTGTCTTACCCTGTGTTCTTCCCAAAAAGCTTTGTGTTCGTCGTCGGTAGCAGCTTCTATTGCTTTGGATATTTCATCAAGGTTAGTGGCTATATCATAGTAATTGAGCATCCCACGAATCTTTTCGTTCATGGCTTCACTTATGGCTGCTCTGGCTTTATTCTTCATAGACTCAATCTTCTCTTTACCTGCTATGATCGCGCCGTCTTCTGTGAAATTAAACCCTACGTATCCCAGTTTATCTGGTGTCATTATAGTCTCTTTATTCTCTTTCTTGATTTCAAGATCCAGTCCTCTCAGCATATCCTTCAGCTTTAAGTTGACATCCTTTGCAGCTCTGTCTGATGATGCGAATATCAGTATGTCATCGGCGTATCTGATAAAAGGTGTTCCGCTCTTTTCGAGCTTCTTATCTATTTCATCCAGATATATATTAGCCAGTAGTGGAGAGATTGGGCTACCCTGTGGTATTCCCTTATTTCCTGCTACTTCTATAACTTCTCCATTCTCCTGATATCCTACTCCTATGAACGTCCTTATCAGATCCATCGTTCCCTTACTTTTTACAACTCCCCTCATCTTACCTAATAGTTTATTCCTATTGATATTATTGAAGAACTTGCTGATATCTGGGTCTATGATTCTGTTTAACTTGTTTCCGTTCCTAGGTGTTTTAATCATCCTGCTTGCAGCCTGTGCTGCTGTTACCGTATTGTATACAGAGTCAGAACTTCCGGACTTTGCTCTGAAAGCATAACTTGACTTACTAAAATATGGGTCGAACAGAGGTTCTATGATATGCTTAATTGCCAGTAGTACTATTCTATCCCGAATTGTCGGAATACTAAGTGGTCTGGTATTAGGGCCCTCTACACACCTTACATTTAAATCAGTCTTGCTTACGTACTGTCCATCCAGAAGCTCCCTTGTATAATAATCACCTTTTGGTATATATATTCTTTTGTTAGGTGAAGGGTTGTATTTCCTCTTAAGAATATCATCTCTGATCTCATAAAGATATTTTTCCCCATATAGACCAAAGCTGTACACATTCATATTGTCCACTCCGGCGGCGGAATCTTTTCTACTTCTGAGCTTATTCCATGCACGCCTGAGATTTCCAATATCTGCTATATTCTCGAGTAATACATCCGCTGTAGCTTCGATTGATTTCTTTGTGGTTAAATCTTTCATACCCTTAAACACGCGCAACACACTGTTAACTTGCTAAGTATAATACTCGATATCATTGCTGCCTCTCCAGATATTTCTAACCTTAATTCCATCAAATCGTTACTCCCTATGAATATATATTTGAACTCAATCAAACCGATGCCTATAAATCATCTATCATACAGATCCTCCCCTTAAGCCTAAGCTCCCGGATCAACAGATGTGAACCCCGTCTTACTCACCAGTATCTATAACCAAGATCTCAGCCCCACCATATAGGTTTCATTAAATTACAACCTATAAGTGGCTCTTTATCCTAAGTTATCCCTTTCTGTGTCTAAGTGTCTTGAACCTCCTTTGCCATTAATGTCCAGATTTAGTGATCTGCGCTACTTCCGAACAAGGAAGTAAACAGTGATCTGATTCTCTTACCCACCATCACAACAAAGTACTATATAATGCGACATAAGTCAATAGGTTTCAAAAAAACAAGACTTGACAGTCCAGATGTCCCATTACCAAGAAAAGTTTCTTGTTAAACCAGATCATTCTGCCATTTTTGTTGCTAAATAAATATTATTTTCAAGCATTCCTGGATGTTGCAACTATCTCTTCACGCGCAAGAGAAGATTCAACTCTCATTCGTATTTCCGCAGAGAATGACCTGCGATTATCATCAGCAATATGTTTTAGAACATATACGAGATCACGGGGAAGAGATATTGTCTTGATATCAACCATTTATAGCTCCTTATACCTGAAAGTATATCACATATGCGGATTTATTCACTGCAACATTTATTCCGGGAGATTTCATGATCAAGTTGTACTTCTGTTAAATTTCAACGTTATTGTGTATTCAGCTGCGCCTGCAGATACAATTCTCAGGATTTAGCCTTGATCTCTATTGGTATTAATAACGTTAATAAGCGTATCACGACCTACAGCTGTGAATCCAGTTTAAATAAATTCGTGTTGACAGTCGGAGCTTGATATTGTTAAATCTTCACAAGGAAACTATAAAATGGAAACTGATACAACAACAGAAGAGATAAAAAGGCGCCTGGTGGATGTTTATCAACCAAAGGAAATCCTTCTTTTCGGTTCATATGCCTGGGGAGAGCCGGATAAAAACAGCGATCGTGATATAGTCGTTATTGTCGAATCTTCCAGTTCTACTTTAGCTGCCAGGGCGATTCCAGGACATCGCGCTCTTGTTGGTATTCCGGTACCAGTTGACCTTCTTGTCGTGACAAGACAGGAATATAAGAACTACCTGGACTCCGGCGAGTTATTCTGGAAAGAAATAAGTAATAAAGGCATAAAGCTTTATGATGCCGCATGAACGCTGGCTTGCTACTGCTAAAAGGGATATAAAATCTGCCCGGTTGATTCTTGATGGAGACTCTTAACTTACTGATACAGCAATATATCATACCCAGCAATGTGCAGAAAAGGCAATAAAAGCCTTTCTTGTATATCGAAAACAAGTAGTACCAAGAACACATGACCTTCGTTATCTTATAGATGAGGTAAGCAAGCTGGATCCTTCCATGATGGAATTACTTGACAGTGCCCTGATTTTAAATCCTTATGCGACTCTTTTTAGATACCCAGAAGCCGGTGAGATTATTCCTTCTTATGAAGAGGTAAAAGCTGCTATTGAATCAGCCGAGAAGATATTGCTAAAGATTTCAGATATTATACAACCAGGACTGTTTACTTAGACCATCTCTCTTCTTCATCAAAGTATTTCATCCTTTGATCTTTCACGCAGATAAACCCACAAATTATAACAAAATACAACCTGCATAATTATACATACCGGGTATATAGAAATGAAGGGGGCACAAAACGTTTCGAGCCCCCACCCCTCCTGGAATGCAAGCTTCCTGGCACATGATGTTAGAGTCCTCTATTGCGTATTTTTCTTGCCTGCTTTATAGGTTCGTTAGGCAGACGTATTCAGAGCAGCATGACAGTAAGTAGAAGAGGTATGTGAATAGGATTTCTTACTGCTTAATATGCAGCCCCATTTAAATTCCATAATCAATAATATATCACGGGCATCTCTTAATCGGTTTAATGACGAGAATGATATAACTGCAAACTGAACATCTTATATGTCAGTTGTAGTTTTCAATAACCCTGCAGGAGTTATTGATATATTGAACGGTTTATCAATTGGAGAATACATGTCATTACCAAGATATTTGAGGAATAAATATATCAATGGCAACTACGATGCTTTCATCATGACATATTGGGGAGCAGCAAAGATACAGGATCTCATGTCTTACTTCCATCCTGATTATAAAAATGAATCAATAGCCTCAACATCATTTTCAATTATCCAGGAATTAATTCCCTGCAATAAAAGATCCTATCCATTGCATGTCTTGAAAGAATCTACAATTAAACATGGATTTAGAAAGAGGTATATTATAGCGCCCTGCTTGCTCAGGCATTTTCAAGATTCTAATAATGTCTACAAAAAAGTCGAGATTAAGTATTTCACTGGATGGGTCAAGGAAGATGGCGCATGGAAATGGACATATAAGCCGCTTCTTGTAAACAGTTACTTCTATGAATCAGCAGAAGCTGCTTCTTATAAACGCAGAGATCATGAGAAGAAGCTTATAGATACGAAAGATGATCTTGAACGCATTATGAAAATTGAACAGGGAAGATTCTTTTCAGGCAGGCTCAGGTTTATGATTCTCGAACGTGATAATTTTAGATGCGTATTTTGTGGCAGAAGTGCTGATGAAGTATCTCTGGAGGTAGATCATAAAGTCGCCTGGGTTGACGGAGGCAAAACCACTTATGAAAACGGACAAACTGTTTGCACAGATTGCAACAAAGGCAAGCATCTCATTAAATCATATAAAGAGAAACTCGATGCATTCAATACTATTAAATAAACCATAAATTAATTACTGCGTATCATAATATTCTTTTTTCAGTGTTATCCGGGAGCGAAGCGACCGTCATCATGGCATCTGCTATTACAGTTGTAGATGCTGTTAAGAATTCAATGATAAATGAAACATCTCTCCTCCGGAATGAGCTTAATTCATTTAATCTGGATAGTTTTGGAATTAGAATAAAACTATTACAAGGAATAGGTATAAGAAATGAGTGTTTTCGATATTATCGGAAATAAAATGAATAACATAATCAGCGTTAGGGATTATCTCGAGATTCTTGCAGAAATGTACAAAGATGTATTGGATACAACTGTATTTAACATGGATCACTTATCTAAACAATTTACAGGATATATCGACGAAGGAGAAGTCATTCTTGCCAATGACAATGACACCAAAGCTGAGAAATTCACATGCCTTTATGCAAGTATCATTCTTCACGGCGACTTAGAAGACAAGATAAACCCAATGGCTTAAACTGCGCGTTGAACTATCTATGACTTGTCTTTAGTTAATCAACCTGCAGTGATTATGCAGCTACAGGTGTTGTAGATTTACAAAAGAGCTTTGTTCTATTATTCGTTTATTAAAATCAAAGGAGAATACTTATGTCAGAATTAATATTTCCGCTTACTTTAAAGAATATATCAGATATTGAAAGTGTTAGAACAGCAATTGCTCATTACATTGCAGATGCGCCTATCCCAAATATGGATGAGATAATAATTAAACTAATTAATGATCTTTGCAACTTGGGCAGGACTTCCTCTTTTTTAATAGGAGAGCTGCTCGTGCAGCATGATGGCATCCTACAAAATCGATTTACAAAGTGGAAACAAAACAAAAACATTGAATTTGAGCAATGGAATACTATCAAGGATTTGCCTGATAGGCCAGCCAAGTCATTACACGAGTGGTTCTGCAGAAACGAAGAATCTTTCTCGTTCACATATTCTATGGCGCGCGAGTATATAAAGATATTCGAAATGTCAGAAAGGGATACATCAGATAAACTCGGTCCGGCAAAGATGATAGCGATCAACAGGATACCTGAAAAGTATGCTGATATCAAAGAACAGATTCTGGATAAAGCCATTGATAACAATTGGACTGTAAGAGCAGTTCAGGAAGAAGTCGACACACGGCTGAGATCTCTTTCTTTAAGAGAGAATAAGAAAGGAAATCTTGATATTGCAAATGAAGCGATTAAGATTTCTCTTGTATTAGATAAGAACTACGTACTTAAAGTTATATTTAACAGCCAGCAGGAATGTGAAGCTGGATTAGATGCAATAAACGATCCTGATATTTTATTACAGATTAAGCAGATGATTTATAATGCGGTATTTATTAAGAGACTATAAGCATCGATAATATTTGAAGCTCTGTCAATTTAATATATCAGGATATTCTCGCCTCAGTTATTCAAATATACAACCCAGGCAAATGGTGAATCGAGATTAGATGATATATAATATTTATATCTCATTAAGAACATTTATAGAGATATAAAAACAATTGGAGGCCTTAATATGGAAAACTCAATCAGATCTCTCGATCCAATTCAAAAAGCATGTTCCTGTCAAAATGCAGGCTGCGCAACTCCGCAAGAACAAGCAGATAATATACTACAGTTAAATCAAACAGTAAAAGAATCAACCACCGGGAAGTTCTCAAAGCATCTCGATATGATGGGGTATCAGGATGTAGCCGAATATCTTACTATATCTGTTTCTACTGTTAAAAGATGGGTCCAGATGGAAAAAGTCCCATACTTCAAGTTTTGCGGCAGTCATGTAAGATTCAGGAAGAGCGAGATCGACAAATGGCTTGAAGCTGGCATTGAAACAGGGAAATGGAATAAAGAATTCTCCAATTAAAACTTAATGATATCCTAATTGTATTTTTCAGCAAGACAAGGGATAGGGCAAGAAGCCCTATCCCTTATTACATTATCAATGTTCAATCAGTTTTGTTCCAGGTTCAAATACTTTATCTAATGCAAAAGTAACATCCTTCATATCGTTACTGGAAAGATGATAGTAATGTTTCATCATTCCTGGATCTTTATGCCCTGTTAAAGCCATTATTTTGACAGGAGATATATTATTATCGACTAGTATTGAGTTAAACGAATGGCGCCAGCTGTGAAACGTCAGATTACGTGCTCCCCTTACATCTGCATCAATACCAACTTTATCCATAACCCGATATAATGAATTTCTGAGGATATCTCTACCCATGGGTTTATCCGAGGAAGTAAATGAGGGAAACAGGAAATCACTATCATGCGTTTCAAGATAATAAGATAAAAGATCTAATATCCATTGCGTAGGGAAAACCACCCGTGATTCTCCATTCTTTGTAGTTTCATTCATGACCTTGCCATTATAGTCATAGCTCCTGTGTACAAATATAGACTTTTTGGTCCAATCAATATCTTCTCTGCAGAGAGCCAATATCTCACCTGCCCTCATCCCTGTTGAAAATGCAATGGAATTTGCCAGGTAACATCGTTTATCTTTCCAGTTATATGCTAATATCAAAGGGATTTCATGCTCTTCAAAGCGGCCTCTTCTCTTCTTGGGTTTAGATGAAACCTTGTCAATCCTGGGAACTTTATCGATAAGACCATCATCTTCAGCAAATCTCAGAATTTGAGATATAGCAATCAGTCTTATGTTGATTGTTCCTCCTGCATAATTCTTTAAGTATAAATCATTACGATAAGCGTCGATTAACTGCCTGCTAATCTCATGAATCTTAAGTTTGCCAAAAACATGAACCAGACTATTTTCAAGAATCTTAGTATACTCGCTGCACTGTCTGGGAGACAGCCTCTTTCCCTTAGATCTTTTATCCAGCGCCCACCTTCCATTCCAATTAAAGAAATCTCTTGAATACTCCCTGAAAGTAACATCAGAGGAAACTGCATCTCCAGCCATTAACATTTCAATAGCCTTCTTCTCGGCTCTGCCCTTATTCTTTTCGCCTGTACTTACTGGATTGCTTCTTTTGCCGTCAAGCTGCCGGAACTGTACATAGTAGCATGGTGAATTGTTTCTTTTATACAAACTGTACTGCTTTGACATAAATCCTCCTTGTGAGTAGTTCACAATGAAATTATATCATATTTTGCCGCCAGAAAGCATGAAGCTGCTTACAGTTTGCTGTAACTTTGCTGTAAGTAGAGATAATTCAGATATTAAACAACAACGAGGAGAATCCCTGTGAAGCCTAAGTACTGATTAATTCAGCACTTAGCTTTAAAAAATGCACGCCCGGCAGGAGTCGAACCTGCGACGCACGGATTCGAAGTCCGACGCTCTATCCAACTGAGCTACGGGCGCGTGCATGTTCCAAAAACTGCTCTTGGGTTTCAATGTCAAGAAAAAATGAATTGATTCATAAACATTTAAATTTATTCATATCCATTATGAATAATACCAAATACTGGATAGCGTTAAGCGTAATAAAAGGAATAGGCCCTGCTGTTCTAAAAGAGGTATATTCCGGTTTAACGTCAAAAAAACTTACAATGGCTGATCTTTTTGATCTCAAAAAAATTGAGATAGAAGAGGAATTAAGCTTTAATGAAAAAATTGCTGATGCTGTAATTTCAGCAAAAGAAAAAATAACAAAAACAGAAGAAGACTATTTCAAAATTATTGACAGCGGAATTAATGTTATAACTTTCTTCTCAGACTTATATCCGGTAAGACTTCACGAGCTGCTCGAAAACAGCATACCTCCATTTTTATATGCATACGGCAACAGTTCCCTTCTGTCGAAGAAAAGCATTGCAATGCTTGGAGAAAAAAAAATCAGCGAGAAAGGCGAAGTAATTGCATACCTCGGAGCAAAGGATCTCGTGTCACACCATATACCTGTTATCGGCGGCATGGCAGGAGGCGCTGGCCTTATTGCTCACAGATCTGCTCTTGAAAACGGCGGTGAAACAATTGCAGTACTTCCTTACGGGATCAATCACCTTATTGTTCCGAAAATAATTTCCGAAATTTCCGATCAGGAAAGAATTCTGTTCCTGTCTCCTTTTTATCCGACACTTGAGGCTGATCAGTACAGCGCATTTAAAAGAAATAAAATCATTGCAGCATTATCATATGCAGTATTTATTGTTGAAGCTCCGGAAAGCGGAGGAATTTTCGAGGCAGCAAAATCAGCTCATTCAATCGGCGTTCCGCTTTTTACAGCTGAATATTCAGAGTATCCTGTCAGTGCTGCTGGTAATAAAAAAATATTGGATGAGCTTGGCGGTATTCCTGTAAGAGGGAGGCTTGTGAATAATTCACTTGCTCCGAATATGGATAAAATTATAGGATGCGCAAAATTCGGATAAGGGAATTTAAAAAATTCCCGGGAAGTTAAAAAATTCATAATTAAAAAAGGTTCACGAAGTTTATGCCTGATATGAAATTTAAGAAACTGGAAATAGTATCCCCTGCAGGGAATTTAGAGAAGCTGAAATTCGCAGTCAGATACGGGGCAGACGCAGTCTATTTCGGCGGAGACGGGTTCAATCTCAGAATAAAGTCAGATAACTTCAGCAGAGAGGACATAGCTGAAGGTGTGAGATTCTGCAGAGATAACAAGGTAAGGTCAATATTCCTGTTGAACTCTTTTCTTCATGAGAAGCAGATAAACGAAGCAAGGGAATATATAAACGCTGTTAAAGATTTCGGTTTTGACGCTGTAATGATTTCAGATCCCGGAATGATGATGCTTTTAAAAGAATCAGGCATTAAGTCCGATATTCATCTGTCAACGCAGATGTCAACGCTGAACCATCTCTCTATAAAATTCTGGACCGGAGCAGGCATTAGAAGGATTGTTCTTGCCAGGGAAACAACCCTCGACGAGATACGAATGATCCGCGAGCATACTGATGCTGAAATTGAAATATTCGTGCATGGAGCACTTTGCATCGCCTACTCAGGCAGATGTTTACTTTCGCGATTCATGGCCGGAAGAGATGCAAACAATGGCGACTGTTCTCATCCGTGCAGATGGGAATATTCACTTATAGAAAAAAAACGCCCTGACAGCTACATGGATATAATCGAACACGAGTCCGGCACGGAAATTCTTTCATCGTTTGATTTATGTTTAATCAGCAGGCTTGATGAGTATGTAAAAGCCGGAGTCAATGCGTTTAAAATTGAAGGAAGAATGAAGTCAGTTTACTATACTGCAAATGTGACAAGGATTTACAAACACGCACTGCAATGCACTGGAACTGATTCATTTAAAGAAAATATTGAATTCTGGAATCGCGAGCTTGACCAGATCAGCCACAGGCCGTTCACGGAAAATTTATTTGATGAATTCGGGGATGCTGGTTTTGAAAAAATTAAATACGTAAACAAATCAATGTTCATGGGATACAAGACCAGCTTCGGCGCATCAGACTCTATTGAAGTTAAAATCGGAAATCCTATAAGGACTGGCGATGAGCTTGAAGCGATATTTCCAATTGAAGAAAAAGTTATAGACGGAAAATTCACAGTCCTGGGAATAATAAAACCGGACGGCACGAATGTGGATATGGCCAGACCGGATGAAACATATACAATCAGATTCAGCGGTGTTGTTGCAGACAACGCAATATTCAGAAAGACATTGGAGAAATAAATGATTACTAAACCGCCGGGAATTGAAGATATTTTCCCAGACAGAATAGAAAAATGGAATCATATTATAAACACAGCCCGTGAAGCATTCGACCTGTATAACTTTAAAGAAATCGTAATTCCGATTATGGAATTCACAGAAGTATTCGCGCGGGGACTCGGCGGAGAAACGGATATAGTCTCAAAAGAAATGTTTACCTTTGAGGACCGCGGCGGCAGAAGTCTCACCCTTCGACCTGAAGGAACAGCATCTGCTGTACGAGCCTATGTTGAAAACGGCGAATATAACAGGCTTTCGATTTGCAAATTTTTCTACTGCGGACCTATGTTCAGGGCAGAGAAACCCCAGAAAGGAAGGCTAAGGCAGTTCAACCAGTTTGGTGCTGAAATTTTCGGAAGCCCTGACCCCTACCATGATTTTGAAATTATTTCAATGGTGGATTCAATTGCAAAAAAGCTTAACATTGCCGGATATGAACTTCTTCTGAATTCAATAGGCTGCTCCGAATGCAGACCGGACTTCTTATCTAAACTGCAGAAGTTCTATGCTGAAAAACTTCCTCAACTGTGCGATGACTGCAAAAGAAGATATGACAAGAACATTCTGCGCCTGCTCGATTGCAAAAATGAAAAATGTACTGAAATAAAAAAAGAAGCTCCTGTAATAACAGATTATATATGCGGCAAGTGCTCAGGCCATCACGTAAAAGTAAAAGCCTATATATCAGACGCGAAAATAGCATTCAGGGAGGATCCGCTTCTTGTCCGCGGCCTTGACTATTATTCAAGAACCACTTTTGAATTTGTAACAACAGACATAGGAGCGCAAAACGCTTTTGCTGCAGGCGGCAGATACGACAGCCTTGTTGAAACTTTCGAAGGCAAGCCTACACCTGCTGTAGGTTTTGCTGCAGGCATAGAAAGACTTTTTCTCATGACTGAAAAAAATGAAATCGTTCAAAAGGGTCTCGATGTTTACGTAATCCACAGCGGAGGGGAAACATTACCTGCTGCAGTAAAAATTGCAGTCGGATTAAGAGATAATCTTATATCATCTGACATAGATCCGTCCGGTGCCGGCTTCAAATCGCAGTTCAAAAAAGCTGACAGGGAAAAGGCAAAATTCTGCGCCATTCTTGGCGAGAATGAATTTAAATCCGGCGAAATAACTCTAAAAAATATGGCTACTGGCGAACAGGAAAAATGCTCACAGGCTGATTTAATAGAAAGGATAAAATCAGGAATAAATCAGACGGGGAAATAAATATGAGTACATCAATCCGATGGAATGAAAAAAAACAAAGCTTTTACAGATGGAGAATAAATCTCGGCATTGCTGAAAAAATTCTAATATCTGCCTTCTTCGCAATAGCTGTTGCAGTTTCAGCGCAGGTGCGTATTCCGCTTCCCTGGACTCCGGTACCTATTACTGCGCAGACTATAGCTGTATTTACAGGAGCTGTTATTCTCGGAAGGTACTGGGGCGGAATCAGTTTTCTGATATATATTGTTTTGGGTATGGCAGGCTTGCCTGTTTTCACCGGTCTCAAATCCGGTGTTGCCGCACTACTTGGACCCACAGGCGGATACCTTATCGGTTTTGCAATGTCCGCATTTCTCATTGGACATTTAACTGATAAATATGCAGTAGCGAGAAAACCTCTTAATCTTTTAATCATTATGCTAATATCAAACTTTGCATTTGTTCATTTAATCGGCATGATTCAATTATATTTCTGGATGGACATTGCAGCTGGAAAGCACTTCGGATTGATGGAACTTTTCCTTGCAGGCTCATTTCCGTTTATTGCCGGAGATATTGCAAAGATTATAATTGCCGCATTCATTGCATCATCACTATCTCCAGTGGCAAAAAATAAATTATAGTTTAACGTCTCGATAGTACTGTATGACCAACCTGGATATCTGATTTTATCCTGATCTGAAAATATGCTATAAAAGTATTAAGTCTATTTCAGCATCATATAGTGTTATTTTAATTGCAAAAAATATCACTTTTATTTTTTAAATAAAATGATTAAAATATTCCCGCATCAGAAGCAGCAACTGATCCGTTCAGGCATGCTGTTTAATCAGTAAAGTATCACAAACGGAATTTCTTGCTATTCTGTCTGATAAATGGGTATAGAACCTGTCTCTTATATTTTTTCTCTCACGCGGCGCAAGAACAACAAGATCAATATTTTTTTCTTTTTCATCATTTATTATTTCATCAAACACATAGCCATAACGGAGATCAGGTATAGGGGTAATGTTATACTTTTCTTTCATTTCCGCTATTTTTTTTGCAAGCTTTCTTCTTGCCTCTTTCATCAGCTTGTTTTTTTCCGCAATAAGCATATCTTCAGGCAGATAATAATCTGTTGCAAATTCTTCAATTTTATCAACAACGTGCATCATATATAAATTAGCTTTAAATTTTTTAGCCAGCAATGCCCCTTCTTCCATTGCAGGTTCTGAATTCTCCGATAAGTCTGTTGCAACAAGTATGTTTTTAAAAGTTTTCATAAGGCATCCTCCTCTATTAAAAATTTCTCCTTTTATTCTAAAAAATTATAAAACTTTAATGAAAATGTCAAATTTTCATTATATAAATTCAGCCCTGATTTATCTGCACAGCAAGGAAATTTCTGTCCGGAATGATTTTATTTCTACGGGATACGGGTGAATAAATTTAATTCCGGAAATTAATTCATAGTTGACCTTTTCCACCTATATCATATTTCTAATTTACGATAGAGGTGGAAAAATGAAAAAAAACATACTTGTAACAGGAGCTGCAAGCGGGCTCGGAAAAGCTACAGCTATGGAATTTGCTTCAATGGGCGATCACGTTTTTGCCTGCGATATAAATAAAAAAGGATTAGCTGAAATTTCATCAAATAAAAACATTACTGCAATTGAAATGGATGTAACTTCTCCAAAAAGCGTACAGGCAGCTTTTAAGAAAATCAACTCATCTATAAAAGGCCTTGATGGAATAATTAATGTCGCAGGGATTTTCAGAGGCGGTTCACTTGTTGAAATTTCTGAAGAAAATTTCGAGCATATGTATAAAGTAAATGTATTCGGAACTTACAGAGTAACGAGAACTTTTTTCCCGCTCCTGTTAAAAAACAAAGGGCGCGTTGTAAATATCAGTTCTGAAACAGGAAGAATGTCCGTATGTTTCAATGGAATATATTCCATGACAAAATACTCAATCGAAGCTTATTCAGACGCTCTCAGAAGAGAGCTTCAGATTCTGGGAATGAAAGTCATAATAATTCAGCCTGGTCCGATTAAAACGCCTATGCTTGCAGCAACAGTGAAACTGATGGGGAAATCAAAATTATTCAGGAAACAGGTTGATATGATAGGCGCAGTTTCGCAGAAGGAAAAATCCAGAGCAGTTTCTTCAGCTGAAGTGGCTAAAATTATTCTTAACGCTTTTTACAGCAGAAATCCAAAGCCACGTTACAGGGTTAATCAGCCTTTAGACAGGTACATACTTTCATTGCTCCCTGCACGATTAGTTGATTTTATATTTAAAAAAGCTCTGGGGTAAAATTCCTTACTTCTTTACCCTTTTAGCAAACTCTTTCTCAAGTACTTCTTTAACTTTACCTGCATCCGGTGCAAGGGTGATCGGCTTGTTCGCGAGCCTGCAATTTATTCCAGGCAGCGTTCCTTCATGGTAACCAACCTTGAACTCTGAAAACTTAAGTCCATGAGCAGTTGATATTACAACAGTCCTGTCGCTTTTTGAAATCACCTGATTATTTAAAAGTTTGATTAATACTGCAAGAGCAACTCCTGTATGTGGGCAGGAATACATGCCTGTTGAATCTGCAATTGCAGCTGCATCAGCTATTTCATCCTCGCTCGCCTGCTCAACTATCCCGTTGAATTCTTTCAGAGAATTTACAGCCTTCTGATAGCTTACAGGGTCGCCAATCTGAATTGCTGAAGCCAGGGTCTTTTTAGGAGTAATAGGTTTAAAATCTTTATATCCGTTTTTATAAGCAAGATACAGCGGGTTCGCATTCTCAGCCTGCGCAAGAACTATTCTCGGCTTCTTCTTTATAAGCCCAAGCTGCAGCATCATCTTAAAACCGTTTCCGAGTGCGGAAACATTGCCGAGATTTCCGCCCGGGATAACAATTACATCAGGAACATTCCAGTCGAACTGCTGTACAATTTCAACAGCTATGGTTTTCTGTCCTTCAACCCTGAGCGAGTTCATTGAATTTGCAAGATAAATCTCATTGTCTTTAGTAATCTCCTGAACAATTTTCATGCATCCGTCAAAGTCTGTATCGAGTGACAATACTATTGATCCGTTAGCCATGGGCTGCACAAGCTGTGCTGTAGAAATTTTATTACTAGGCAGAAATACGATCGAAGGTATGCCTGCATAAGCGCTGTATGCTGCAAGCGCTGCTGAAGTATCTCCAGTTGATGCGCACGCAACTGCTTTTATATTCTTTCCGCGCTTTATCATATCATTGACCATTGAAACAAGCACGGTCATACCAAGATCCTTGAATGATCCGGTATGGCTGTTGCCGCACATTTTCACCCAGAGATCATTCATTCCATATAATGCGCCGAATCTTTTTGCCCAGAAAAGATTGGAGTTGCCTTCATACATTGATACAATATTATCATCATCAATCCCCGGGATTACCCATTCTTTTTTGCTCCAGACTCCGCTTCCGAACGGCCATTTAGTAGTTCCGTTTCTGCTGCTGAAAAGATTTCTCCATTCTTCGGGAGACTTATCACCGAGTGCGTTTATATCATGCGAAACCTCAAGAAGATTACCGCACTTTTCACACCTGTAAACAACCTCATCAAGCGGATAAACTTTTCCGCAATCTTCTGAAATACATTTAAATACCGCCTTATATGAACTCATACCTCAACCTCACTCCTCAACCCGAATCAGAGTCACATCACCTGTAACGAATTCGAAATTTTTTATCTCATCAACAGCTTTCATCATTGCCTCCTCCTGAGCATTGTGGGTTACAATAATCAGCGGAACGTACTTTCCTGAACCTGCTTTTTGTATTACTGAAGCAATCGAAATATTATTTTTTCCGAGCACACCTGAAACTTTTGACAATATTCCGGGGCTGTCCTCAGTTTGAATTCTCATGTAATAATTTAAAAATCTGCTGCCGGGTTTCAGATACAAAGCCGGCTCAGGTGAAGAAAATATTTCTTTTGCAATACCTTTAAAAAAAGCAGCCTGCATAACATCGCTCAATATTGCCGAAGCAGTAGGCCTTCCACCTGCGCCCCTGCCGTAAAAAGTTACAGGGCCTGTCATATCGCAGTCATACATTACTGCATTAAATTCGTTTCTAACTGATGCAAGCGAATGCGTAACAGGTATCATCGCAGGATGAACCCTTATATCAATCTTGCCGTCAATCATATTTGATACACCAAGCAGCTTGATGATATAACCCATATCCTTTGCAAATGCAATATCAATCTCGCTGATGCGGGTAATTCCTTCTATTGAAATTGATCTGTAATCAACCCTCTTACCGTATGCAAGAAGAGTTAGAATTGAAATTTTATGCCCTGCATCAAATCCCTCAATGTCGAAAGTTGGATCAGCTTCTGCAAAGCCTTTATCCTGTGCATCTTTAAGAGCCACAGCAAACGGCAATCCATGGTCCTGCATCTGGGAAAGAATATAATTTGTTGTTCCATTAAGAATTCCAATAACGGATTTTACATTGTTTGCAACCAGACCTTTTGTCAGAGCAAGTAGACACGGAATTCCTCCTGCAACAGATGCCTCAAATCCCAGATAATTTCCCGTCTTCTGCGCAGTCTCGAATATTTCAGATCCGTCTTCAGCAAGCAGCTTTTTATTGGCAGTTACAACTGCTTTCCCGGAATTCAATGCTGAAAGTATAATTTTTTTCGCAGGGTTGATGCCTCCAATAAGCTCAACTATAACATCTATATCCGGGTCAGATGTCACTTCCTCCCATTTATCAGTTACTGCTGCATCTGGCGCTGATTTCTTTATGAGCTCAGTATTCAGGTCGCAGATTTTTTTTATTACTGGCCTGAAACCTGTTCTGCCGGCTATTATACTGCTGTTTTCCTTTATAACTTCATATACTCCGCTGCCAACAGTACCGAATCCTATCAGACCTATTTTAATTTCTTTCATAACACCCTCAAGTATGCCGCAGAAGCACAAAGACACAGAACAAAATTATAATTTAAAAAATCAAAAAATTGTTTTTCAGCTATAACTCCGTACCAGCGCAGCAAAATTATTTATTACTGTGAAAATTATCTTTACGATTTTTTTTGTCAATAACTGTTTTTATAAGTGCTTGACAATTATATGATTATACCTTTATAAAACAGCAATAATAAAAAATATGAGGTAAATTTAAATGAAAAAAACAACTATAATAATAATATTAATTTCTGTTTTAATGATTTCCGGATGCGGAAAGAAAAAACAGGACACCCAGGTAAGAGCAGGTATGGTTAACTTTATTGTTGGTGAAGTTTTTATTGCAAGCAAGAATGGTACGGTTTCTGCAAAACTCGGAGATGCTGTAATCAAAGGAATGAAAATCGTAACTTATGATAATGCCTCAGTGGAAGTTTACTTCGGGGAGAATGTAGTTAAAATACTCGGAAACTCAAGCGTTGAAATAATGGAACTTTTAGGCGATGCAGCAACAGGTGAAAAAACCGAATTTTTTGTAGAAAACGGCAAGGTCTTTTCAAAAATTTCGAAAAAGCTGATGAAAGGAGATCAATTCACAATTAAAACACCTACTTCAACAGCCGGAGTAAGAGGAACCGATTTCATGGTTAATGAAAGCGAAGGCAAATCACAGGTTTCCTGCCTTGACGGAAAAGTTGAAGTATCCAATGCAACAACTCCTTCTGTTAAATCAGTTGAACTCAATGGAGGAGAGGAAGTTACAGTTGAACCGGGGAAACCGCTGACTGTAAAAGCTCTTTCGCAAAGTAATAAAAAAATGATCGAAGACATAAAAAAAGACATAAAAAATATTCAGGACGATATCAGGAAACAGTTTGAAAAACAGAGAGAGGAAATAAAACAGTACGTTATAGATCAGAAAGAAAAAAACAAACAGATGCTTGAAGACCAGAAAGCTCTTGATAAAAAAAACATTGATGATCAGAAATCCGGCGACAGGGCAAATATCGACGCGATTAAAGGTTCATCTGACGCAGAAAAAACAAGATCGGCTGAAGTAGTAAACAAACAGAAAGATGATCAGAAAAATCTTATGGATGGAGTTAAGCCTGATATAAATAAACAGAGCGTTAAACCCGAAATTAAAAAATACAGCTCAGAAGTTAAATAGTATGATCTAAGCCGGCTTCAAGCCGGCTTCTTTGTATCGCAGATTTAATTGTAAGATTTAAATGATCCGGATGCACCGGCTTTATGAGATAGCCAAAATGAGAAATCTCATCAGCAAGTTCCATCTGTTTAGTGTCCGTATCTGAAGTTAAAAAAACAACCGGAAAAGCATTTTCTTTCCTGATTATACCTGCAGCAGTCAGTCCGTTCATTTCACTTGAAAGCCCGATATCCATCAATATACAGTCAGGGTTATCTTCTTTTATATTTTTAACAGCGTCTTCTCCGGTTGAATAGGAAGCGCAAACTTCAAACCCGAGATTCTCGAGAATGTGCCTCAAATAAGCAACATAAACAAGCTCATCCTCAACTATTATTATTTTATCAAGAGACATATCAATTAACACTATATTTAAAATACAGCATCCAACCTTCCTTTAATTCTCTCGCGCTTAACTGGAATAAGAAATATGTAAAATGAAATTATTCAGATTAAAACCAATCGTGATAAATTATAATATACATCTTAATTTGAATTAAATCAAAAAAAAAACACTGAAAAAAGTATATTATTAGATAGCTTAAATTCATAAATAATTCAATAATATATATGAAAAAACAGCCAAAAAAAACCGAAAATATACATATCACAATAGATTTATTAAAATTTATTAACTCATAATACTTACATATTGATAAGGAAATTTCTTCTTTAAAATTCAAAAAATAAATATTCAACCGGGAATAATAATGTCTGATAAATATAAAATTATAATTTCATCCATTCTTCTATCAGCAATTTCAGTTATATTATACCTTTCTTTCAGGGCTGATACGATTGAAAATGAATACACAGCAAACCTGACTAAAATATACGCTAATATCAACAATTTATACATTAAAATTGAACCTGAAATTTCCAAATCAAAAGATAATGCTTCGCTTAGAGAATTCTTTGAAAAATCAATTAAATCCTATCCGGAAATTGCACTTATTGCACTGGCAGACGATGGAGGCGCAATTCTTCTTGCATCTAAAAACGATAAATACATCAGGACAGCAGAGCTTTTTGATTCAATCTTAAATGATTTTTCAGAAAAAAAGATTCTTATTGAAAGAAATAAAAGATTTGCTGTGAAATATTACGAACAGGGTTCTGAGAAAAAGAAAGAGCAGATAAAATTCTACATATACACATTATATGGAACAAGATCATCCCTGCTTGCGGTTTTTCCATATGATCCGAATTTCAATATGATTTTAAAAATTGCCCTTGAGATTCTTCTTGTTATAGCATTATGTGTAATGCTGATAACTGCATTCCATATTCTTACCAGAAAAAATAAAAAACAAAATGAACAGAAAAAAGAGAATAATACAGATAAAAAAAAATCAAAAGAAATAAATATAACAAAATCTGTTATTTCAGACGAGCCGCGTGAAAATCTCCCTATTAATATTGCTTCAACAGCTTCCTATGACGCCCTGAACCAGCATGTTTTTGATCTATTTAAGACAATATATAAAAAATTTACGCCTGTAAGCATATCCCTGCATCTGAAAAATACAAATGATGCAATGAATAAAGCTTATGAATTGCGAGGTAAGTCTTTTCTTAAAATAGAATCCTCCAACTACGATCCGATAGAAGTGAGCAGCTCTATTGCTGAAGAACTTAAAAACAGTTCGTGCATTATTCTTGATTCAGGAAAAAAAATAATGCTGCCTGTAATAAATGACAGATCAATTATTGGAATTCTTGGAGTTGTATCTGATTCGCAGTTAAGCAGTTCAGTTATAAACGAAATAAAAGACAGCATCCAGACTGTTATAAAACCGCTTGCAGAATTTATTTCCATAAGTTCAGGGATGATTGACCGTGAAACCGGACTATACAGTAAAACGTTTTTTAACATGCGGCTTTCTGAAATGATATCAGCAAAAAAAGCTGAAGATAAAAATTTCACTCTCATGATAATAAAACTATTCAGCAAAAATGAAATGCCGGACAGTAAAAACATCTCCACTGCTTTTAAACTGCTGTCCCCTGCAATCATAGAGCTCCTGCCTGCGGGATCACAACTTTTTGCATATAGTGAATTCATAACAGTTCTATCAAATTCCCCAGAGAATGAAATTTTTTCAAAAACTGAAACTCTATTAAAAACACTTGGAAGATACAGAATAAAAATTTCAAAAGATAAACAGCTGCCGGTTTACCCTGCTTTTTCATTAATTTCCTCTATTAATATGGAAAATCCCGCTTTAATGCTTGAAACTGCCTTAAAAAAAATAAGCGAAGATTGATTCTTTTATATTTTTTGGTTGATTTTACAGTTGCCCTGTGTATAATTCAACCAGGATTAAATTGATACACAAAATAATAATTTAGTGCATATAAAAATATCCAATTGGTTTCAAATTTTAAATAAATACGAGGAAACTATTATGGCAAAAGCAACTTCATTAATCAAAGCTTATACAACTGAGACCATACCTCCTGATGGCGGTTTTATTATTACCGGAATTTTTGAAGAAGGCTCAGCTTATTCCATATATGAAATTACTGCATACAGAAACGTTAAAGATATATTCAGAACTACAGACGGACTGATTTTCAAAACAGACGGAAACAGGACACATATTCTTGTAGAACCTGCTTCATTCTCACAGAAACACACTGAGCCGGTTAATAGAGAAGCCGGAAGATCAATACCATACAGATTCAATGAAATGCAGATAATTACCGGTAAAAAGCAGGAAAAAGTTATGATACCCAAAGAACCTGTTTTCCTGTATTCATCATTTACTATTCTGGAAAAGAAGACCGACTATTTTGCATTTATTTTTCATCCAACCGAAGATGTTTACATTGCCATGAAAAAATTCATAGCAGACAGCCTTTTCAACGACTGTAATATATCCAAGCCTGATACAGTAGAAATTTCCAAAGCAGTGCTTGAAACAATTAAAAAATTCACGGTCTTCCGCGGTTAATTATGTCATCAGACAAAGGAGACCCTGGCAGTCCGTCTAAAATTATAGGCAGGCTGGGTTCAATCATCAATAACCGCTTCAGAAAAAAACACGGAAAATATTTTGACCTGCGCGAGCTTGAAAAACTCGACATACCCCGCATGGAAATGATTCGCGGAATATTGGAATTATCAGAAAAAAATGCGCGCGACATCATGATACCGAGAGTGGATATTGCTGCTGTAGATTCGAATACAGAACTCAAGCCTCTTGTAAAACTTATATTTGAAGCAGGACATTCCAGAGTGCCTGTATACGTTGATACAATTGATAATATATCAGGAATTCTTTACGTAAAAGATCTTCTTAAGCTGATAATCGACATGCCGAAAAAATTCAGCCTGAAAAAAATACTCCATGCACCATACTTTGTTCCTGAAACAATGCCTCTAGCTGAACTGATGCTTGAATTTCAAAAAAGAAAACTGCATCAGGCGATTGTTGTTGATGAATACGGCGGTGTGAGCGGGCTTGTAACCCTTGAAGATATTCTCGAGGAAATTGTCGGTGAAATAAATGATGAATTTGATGAAGTTGAACTTCCAGAGATTGAAAAAACCGGAAAAAACATATATGAAGTTGATCCCAGGCTGACCATTTCAGATTTTAATGAAGCTACGGGATTCAGTCTTCCCACGGATAATTTTGATACAATGGGCGGTTTTGTTCTCGATCTTTTCGGCAAAATTCCGAATAAAGATGACTCAGCCAGGTATGAAAAAATTACTTTCAAAATTAAAGACATAACCGGAACAGTAATAAACAGGATTACTGTTACAATTTCAAAATTAAAATAAAAAGATGTCTATTTTAAAATCAGATTCCATAATACTTTCCATTTCACAGTCAGGTGAAGGAGACATAACAGCAAGAGCCCTTACATCAGAATCAGGAAAAAGAATTTTTGTTTTCAAGGGATTAAAAAAAAGCAGGAAACGCCCTCAAATAGAACCCGGCCTCCGGGTTGAAATAATATATTATTACGATCCCAAAAAAAATTATCATGTTGTTAAAGAATTCTCCATCAGTTCAAAAATAGATACCATCAGAAAAGATCTCGATTCCATTTATCATATGATGTATATACTGGAAAGCGCTGACAAGACATCAACTTATGATGAGAAGATACAGGGATTATTTCCACTTGTATCTTCCGGTATTGATACTCTAGGAACAAACAAAAAACCGGAATTGATCACAGCCTTTTATACAGTCCGGCTGCTTAAAATTCTAGGAATACTTCACGATTTCAGCATATGCACCATTTGCGGGAAAAAACTTGAATCTTTTTCATTAAGCAGAAAATCAAACGGCCCTGCATGCAGGCAATGTTCTGATCCGGGAGAAAAAACATACGGGGAAATAGAAAAAAAATTTATACTGCTATCAGTTTCAAAAAAATTCAGGGATATAGAAATTCCGAATGAGCTCTCTGGATCGATAAAAGCGCTTCACAGCGATCTTGTATTATTCCTGGAATCATATTGCGGTATGAATATTAAATGCGGGAAATTAATCTGCAAAGATTTTTAAACTTCTTCAATTTTTATTACTATAGCAGTTGAATTATCAGAACCTCCCCTTTTCAAAGATTGTGATATAATCTCTACAGCTATTTTTTCTGGATCATCATTAAAAGAGAAAAAGCAGCCAAGCTCTTCAGCAGTTATTCCGCCTGTCACACCGTCTGTACAGATTATAATTATATCTCCGGGCTTAATATCAGCTTTAACTAAATCTGACTCAAGTACATCATTTATACCTGCTGCCCTTGTGATAACTGCTCTATGCGGATGATAGAAGGATTCCCTCTCGGTAATTTTTCCTGAGTCGATTAAAACCTGCACATAGGAATGATCTCTTGTGATCTGGCCGATTTTTCCATTTCTATAAATATAGGCTCTGCTGTCCCCTGCCCAGCCTGCATATAATTTTCTGCCGCATAAAACTGCTGCAACAATTGTAGTTCCCATTCCGGTTTTTTTTATATCTGCTCTGCTTTCTGCGAGAATCTTCAAGTTTGCTGATTTCATTGAATCTTCGATTGCCCTGAAAATTTCATCTTCGCCGGATTCGCAGGCTAATCTTTTCTCAAGAAATTCAATGATCTCATTTACAGCAATTCTGCTAGCAACTTCACCTGCAAGATGGCCCCCCATGCCGTCTGCTATAATAAAAATACCTTTTTCAGGATGGACACCTGAAAAATCCTGATTAATGCTTCTAACCAGCCCGATATCTGTTTTTACTGAATATTTGAATTTCATACTAGAATAATCCCACTGGGTATAACATAATGAATATATGCATTTTCTTCAAGTGATTGTTTCTAAATCAATATAAAAAAAATAGTTGATAAAAAGAACGGTGATAATTCTGCTTAATAAAAGATTCCAAACCTCCCAGAGTTCATTTCTGCCTACATCTTTAAATAATAGAAGATTCAGGGGATAGGGAGATAAAAAAAAGTAGAGATGATGAGATAATTATTTTTATTTACGTCATTTATAATCATTGAATTTATATGAATATTAATAAAAATTATCTCCTTATCTCTTCCATCTCCATATCCCCTTTTCTTACACATAATTGCAGGTAAAAGGAACATTAAGGATGGGGATGTCGAAAATAACTAATAATAAAAAGAGGAAATATGATAGAACGATATTCCAGAAAAGAAATTTCAAAAATTTGGGATCTTGAAAATAAATTTAAGATATGGCTCGATATTGAAATTGCAGCGTGCGAAGCCCAGGCTGAGAAGGGAATCATTCCGAAAGAAAGCCTTAAAACCATTAAGGAGAAAGCCTCCTTTGATTTAAAACGCATTGAAACAATTGAAAGCGAAGTTCATCACGATGTTATTGCTTTTCTTACATCAGTTGCAGAGTTTGTCGGACCTGACAGCAGATATATCCATTACGGATTAACTTCAAGCGATATAGGGGATACAGCTTTAAGCGTTCAGATGGTTCAGGCCGGAAATATCATACTGAAAGATATTGAAAGGCTGATTGATGTTCTGAAAAAAAAGGCAATTGAATACAGGAACACTCCGTGCATGGGAAGATCGCATGGTGTTCACGCTGAGCCTACAACGTTCGGCATCAAGATGCTGCTTTATTTCGAGGAATTTAAAAGAAACAGGGAACGTGTTGCCAGAGCCATAGAAAATATTTCATTCGGCAAGTTTTCAGGAGCAGTTGGAACATTCAGCAATATATCGCCAGATATAGAAAAAACCGTATGCGATAAACTCGGACTGAAAGCAGATCCAGTATCAACCCAGGTAATACAGAGAGACAGGCACGCTGAATACATGTCAGCGCTTGCAATAACTGCAGGAAGCCTTGACCAGCTTGCAACAGAGATACGGCATCTTCAGAGGACAGAAGTGCGCGAAGCAGAGGAACCTTTCCAGAAGGGACAGAAAGGATCATCTGCAATGCCTCATAAAAGAAATCCAATCCTTTGCGAACGTGTAACCGGAATGTCGCGCGTGATAAAATCGAATATGATAACAGCTCTTGAGAATATAACGCTCTGGCACGAAAGGGATATTTCTCACTCATCATCTGAAAGGATTATTCTTCCGGATTCAACCATAGCGCTAGATTACATCCTCGATAAAATGGTTTTTATTATTGATAAGCTTCATGTTTACCCTGAAAGGATGATGAAAAATATTAATTTAACCGGCGGCCTGTATTTCTCGCAGACGCTTTTATTGAAGCTTGTTGAAAAGGGAATGTCACGGGAGGACTCTTACAAAATTGTTCAGGATACTGCAATGAATGTATGGGCAGGCGATGGCACTCTTGAGGAGCTCTGCAGGAAAAATAAAGCTGTAACTGATATTCTTTCAGATGCTGATTTCAAGTTTATATTCAATCTTAACAGGTACCTTGAGCATGTCGGAGAGCTTTATAGAAAAACCGGAGTGGAATAAGATGAAGCATCCACTGATGAACAGAAAGTAATGTTTAAGGTTTGTATATGAAGTATACCGAGGAAAAAAGCATTCCATTTTTTAAATTTTCATATTTTTTAGTCGGGTTACCAATGTCAATTGTTGTACAGTATAGCGTATTACTTAATGTACCCATTCGTTATCTAAATCATCAATATAGTGAAGTTTTTTTTGGCTGCCTGATCTTTGCAGGGATGTTTCTTCTTGAATATACCTGTCTGATAGCAATACATGAATTATTCTCCGTAGCTGTGGTTGTTGAATTAACGGAAGAAACAATAATCGGTTTTTCCCTCATCGGCAAAAGAAGATGGGAAATGAGATATGATGCTATAGTAGAAATATCCCCGAAACAGATGGGCTGGTCATTCCGTCTGGTTGATATGACCGGCAATAAAATCTTTATATCTGTTTATGTCAATCCATTGAGTTCCTGCATGGAAACTATCCAGATAAAGGCCGTTAATGCAAAGAAGATCGATTTCGGAAGGTATAAAAATAATCCAAAAATATAGAAAGCGGAATAAGCGATGATTCTCTTTTCTATCCAGAAAAGTCCGTTTTAGAAATAAAAAGTTTTATAGAACACCCTGCCCTACAGGAAACATTATGAATGTTCTTGGTAACTAAAATCTAGTTTTATTTTAGAATTCCAGTATGCTGACAACATAAAATAATTTAAATTTTGTATGAAAATTAATTTGTATATATCTGAAAATAGATTTATTTTTGTTTAAAGAATCAATAATAGTGATTCTATGATAAAATATTGTTTTATGGAGGTTGTATGATGCGTTTATCTGACAAAACCTATAGTCTGATATTTTTAATCGGGGCAATATGGAACTGGAGTGCTTCTATACCTGGAGCTGTAATGCCTAAGATGATGATTCCGATGATCTTCGGGTCTGCTGCTGTTGATATGATTTTAAATAACACTTATGCATATATAGGATATAATTTCACTATGTTTTCAATATGCCAGCTGGGACTGGGATATTTTATAGTCTCACGCGATCTAAAAAAGAATTACGGAATCGTAGTTCTCGGTACAATAGGCAAATTTTTCTTCTTCGGATATCTGGCATACCATTTTCTTCTTGGCAATGTAACTCCATTCATGCTTTCAATGGTTATAGTAGACCTTATATTCGGAATTCTTTTTCTTTTTTTTCTGATTCAGTATAGAATACAGAAAGAATAAAAGTTTTTATAAGACAGCAGGTATAACTAAAGCTTTTCCTTTTTATGCCGGATGATATTTTTCCGATTGCATGAATTGCGTTGCGCTGTCTTATGGAGATTCGGATTTGAATGACTTGCAGCCTATAATTTTAAAAAAATCTCTGCCCTTTATTTTCTTTTGAAATTTTATATACATTAAAATCAATGTCGCCATTATTATACAATTCAGTGCATGCATCTACAACTTCAGGATCAAAGCGTATTCCTTTAAATTTATTTATTTCTTCAATTGCTGTGTCTATTCCCAAAGCAGGCCTGTATGGACGGTGAGTTGACATCGCCTCTACAACATCTGAAACACAGACAACTTTTGATTCAAGCAGTGTCATTGAACCTTCAAGCCCCAGAGGGTATCCTGTCCCATTAATATATTCATGGTGCTGAAGAACGATCGCTGACACAGGCCATGGAAATTCAATTGTTGAAAGAATCTGAAAGCCGATGTTTGTATGATGCTTGATCAGCTCGAATTCTACTTCAAGCAGGCTATGGCTTTTGTTAAGTATATCAGACGGGATTGCGATCTTTCCAATATCGTGTATTGATGCTGCAACACGGATACCTTCAATTATCTGAGGCTCAAGCTCCATCTGGTTGGCAATTTTTCTTGCAAGGTTGCTCACCCTTTGCTGATGGCCTGCTGTATATGAATCGCGAACTTCTACAGCATTTGCTATCGCATGGATGACTCCACCTAAATTTTCTCTTAATAAACGGAATTTTTCCCTCTCGTTTCTTTCCATTTCGAGATCAACTGATATATCGTGGGAAACAGAAAGAATAGCTTTTTTCCCGTTATAAATAATACTGGTATTTTCTGTAATTACAGGAATTTCTTCCCCATTACTCCGGAGAAACGCTCCCCTGAAAATAAATTTGTCTGTATATTCAAGATATTTAAAAATCTTTTTTGTATCTTCCTTTTTCCATTTATTAAATAGATTATTTATTTTATTATCAAGAACATCATTATTTGAATAACCAAGAGTTATTAAAAGGTTGGAATTAATATAAAAAATCTTTCCATCAGTACCATATGCTATCAGATAATCACCATATAAATCAATTATTGATGATATGGTATCAAATTCTTTGGACGTATAATTTTTACTCTGTCTAATATTTGACTTCACATATTTGCCTTTAGTTAGATAAATCAGAGCTAATATTGATAATTAACTATAAAATGAGTGCAATTTTCAAGTTTTTTTTATTAAAATCACATTTTTTTAAAATAAATTGATTAATTAAGACAGTTTATATAAACAATATTCCACTTATGTCTTCTCATTGCTAATATTTCTCTATTAAAATCATATGGGCCGTCTTTTTCAGACAGCCCATTCAAAAATAAATCTATTTATTATCTGCAAGCCGAAACAGGTCTTGGAACAAGTAATTATTTTATATATTTTTGCATCCAGTCGTATGCCTTGGCAAAAATATCATTCCGGTTAGTCTCGTTGAAATTCTCATGGTAGTTTTCCGGGTACTCGATCATCTGCAAAAGATCTTTAGGAATTTGATTCATGGCATTAATGCTAACCTGTGGATCAGCAAGCATATCTTTCCCGGCTATGATGCAAAAGACCGGAATTTTTTTCCAATTTTTAATATTATTCAGCACCCAGTTTTGCGTTTTAAGAAACTCGACACTGGTCTTCGCAGAAACCATTGTACCGCGCACTCCTGCTTGTTCATCAGAATAATGCCTTGCTGTGATATTTTTGTCGTGTGTAAGATGATCAGTAAGCGGCTCCGGCTTAACTGCAAATTTAGGATGTATCCTGGCAATTATCTTCGATATAAAAAGTATTACCGGAGGTACGCTCACTATATTCTTCAGCCATGGAGATGATAAAATATATCCCTTGATGTCAGCCGTTTGTCCTATCGTAAGGGCATAATAAAGCGCAATCAATGATCCATTGGAGTGCCCGAGGATGAATATAGGTTTTCCTGGATATCTTTTCTTTATCAATTGATAAAATTTATGCGTATCTTCAGTGTATTGATCGTATGAATCGATGTGAAAGAATACCTTAGAGCCTTTGTTATATTTATCATATGTTCCATGGTGCCGCATATCCAGGGCGAATGTGGCGATCCCTTTTTCTTTAAAGTAGAGTGCAGGAGTAACCCAGTCACCGGCATGCGCCAGGCCGCCATGTATGGCCAAAAATATTGCCTTAATTTCTTTTTCGGGCAGCCACGAATGTGCAAGAAGGTTTGTCTGATCATCTGCCTGAAATACTTCGCAATTTGTCTCACCATAATTATAGTTCATATCTTTACCTCTTATATTATATATTTTTAAGTTCTCTTTTCTTTTAAGAAAAAATGTTTAAATCATATTGTGTAATTCATATTAAGGATTTATATAGATAAAAGGATTGGTTTTCATCGTACGATAAAATAATGGAATTGTCGTCTCATAAGAAGAGGTCTTTATTTGTTAAAGGGGTTTACTCAAATTATTGTAGGATGATCCCCTACAGGAAAAACAGTCTGTGCATTTTCTTTTAAACTCAAGCCAATGTCTTCTCCTGATTGTTTTATACAAACTCCATCTTTTAAGAGCTGGTTTGTATTCCGGTTTTTCTTCAGAGGGAGATGCATAGAACACATTTATTAATACGGATGAAAAGTATAAAAAAATACACACAGGCTGAATTCTTTATAACAGCGCAAAAGGATGCATTTCTCACCCGGGAGGGACAGCGTGCAGATAATAATCTGCCAATACTATCCAAAAAGATAGATTTTTACAGCTGAAAAAGACCTTGGTAAAAAACAGGAAAACTGACTATATAGTTAAAAAGTAATTGACTATAGAGTCTTTTATAATATCTTTATTATTAATTAGGTTGTTTTTTTCAATAAATAAAACTTTTATAGATTTAAACTTTTTATAAAAAAATATCGGCTCTACCGATGAATATATTTTATTGGAGAAGATAATGAAGAAAATACTATTCTTCTTTTTATTTTTAAGTTCCTTTGCTGCTTTTAATACAGCCTTTGCTGAAATCAGGGTTGTCATGGTAAAAGGCGAAGCGGCTTTAAAAATAGGCCGCAACTGGGCTCCGCTGGCCATAGGGCAGGTATTATTTGAAGGAGCAGTCATCAGTACCGGTGCAAATTCCTACATTAAGCTGAAAGTAGATGCTCATGATATGACTGTTAAACCTCTTACTACAATAAAAATATTTAAAAATCAGACTGCCAACGGAAAAAATGTAACTAATATCGGGCTTAAATATGGCGGAGTAAATGCCAAGGTTAATAAAATGGGCACGCTTAAAACTAATTTCAATATAGCAACTCCAGTGGCAACTTCTTCCGTCCGTGGTACTGAAAAAGAAATCAGTTATGGTTCATCTACAGGCATGAAGGTGAAAGTTTTTGAAAGCACTGTGCGGGTTCATAACAAGTCAGGAGTTGACCGCAGTGCGCAGACTAATAGCGGTTTTTCACAGAAATCAGGCTCTCCGCGTCCGGAAAGCCCTGTATCCGATACTAAATCGCGTGCGCTTGCAAAAACAGGTTCAGAAGGATTTTCAAAGGAAGAGATAGAATCCGCAAACAATTCAACAGATAGCAATCCAAGGGATATTGAGGATCAGATGGAATCTCTTTTTATGGGTAAAGGATCAACGAAAATCAAGTTTAATATTGTTTGGCCGTAAAATCAATGTAAAAGGCTGAAATAAAATGAGCAGAAAAATTCGGTTCTTGATCATCTGCAGTATAGTATTTTTCAACTGTGCAGCGCTTTTCGCACAACCCTTCTCCGGTGTAGCTTTCATCAATGACTTATCTGAAAAAGAATTTGCGACTGTAAGTGATGCAGCAGCTTTCACAGTGATGATAACAGGCAGCATACCGGGCGACTACATTTATAATATCTTATATTTAAAAAAAATCGGCCTTCCTGTTGAAAAACTGCCAAACCCGAAAAAAACACTTACACGCAGTGACGTGGCGCTTCTAGTGGCAAAACTGCTGAATCTTGATGACTCCCTGATGTACCTGATTACGAGGTCAGGCACATATGCAGTTACTGCCTGCAAGGCTGCCGGAGTTATTACAGGGACCGGTGGAGCAAACACGCCCGTTTCAGGCGGTGAACTGATTGATATAATGAACGCTGCGGCACTCATTCTTGAAACTAAAGCAAATCAGACTTCGGGAAAAAGGTAAAAAATGAAAATATTATTCCGGAAAATAATTTTCTTGATTACTCTAATAATATGCGGAGCAAATCTTTATGCCCAAACCGGCCCGATCGATAGAAGCGAGGAGGCTTTTTATCCGGATTTTTATAAGGATGAGGATATAAAGGCCGCTGCTGTTAAGCATGATGCCCCGCAGTTTACCTGGGGAGGCTGGCTGACTCCTGCATATATTGACATAAGAGAAAACAGTAAGGTTCTCGCTCTTCCGTCTGTGACAATGCGTCTGTGGGGAAATTTTTCCTTACAGCAGAATGTATTTTTATATCTGCGGATAAAGGATAGCTTATCAATTTCCGCATTGAATACTCTTTCGCCCGGCACCAGTTCCGATAATTCACAGTTTGACAGAACTGCATATACTGCTGAAAAGGGTATTGTATCAAATCTGACTGAGATTGCTGACCTGGCTTATTTCTCTGCAACAACTGAAGATAAAAAAACTGTAATCCAGTTCGGACGGAAGTTTTTTATACTCGGAACCGGACTTTTATTAAACAGCAGGGGCGACGGCATTGATGTTAATATTTACACGAAAATTATTGATATTGAACTGCTTTCATTTTACACAGGTCTTTTACCGGCTGCTTCAAATCCGTATAACCTTACAAGCCGGGATTTTTCCTTTGGAGCTGCACGGGCATTTGCCGGTCTGCGTTTAAGTAAAGATATTGACACTCATAATCTTTATACAATTCTTCTAGGGCAGTATGATTATGCTGCATCTGATCAGTTCAATACTCTGCATGCAGGTCTGGGCATCAAAGGCGTTTTCCTTGGATCTCTTGAATATCATGGTGAATTTATTTACCAGTATGGAATGAAAACTGTAAACGGGATACTGAATAATTTTAACGCAATCAGCGCATTAGCAAATATCAATTATTATTTCAAAGTAATGCTCAAGCCTGCAATTCTTTTTCAATATGCATATGGATCAGGAACCAAGCCGGTCAGCGCCATTGCAAACGGTTTTGATTATTTTGGATTATATAATGGGGGAACAGCGCTTCGTCCGAAACTGAATAATATACATATTCTTCGCGCAGGCGCTTCGTTTGTTCCTACTGACCCGGTTCAGATTAAACAGTTAAACAGGCTGACTTTGATGGCCAAGTACAGTTTTTATATGAAAGACAATATTGACTCTGATGCAGGAGGAGGTATCGGTGCAACTGTCAGTAAAATTCCTATAGGCCATGGACTGGATTTTTCTCTTACCTGGAGTATTTTTCAGGATCTGTCATTCTTTACAAGTTTCGGACTTTTTTTCCCTGGGGATGCAATGCCTTCATCTGAATCAAACAGAAGCTCTTTTATCGTTGCGATGAATTTCTCTTTTTAAAAAAACTGTTTTATATGTTTGAAATTACAAATTACGGTGGCGGCAATGAAACAATTCATCCAGAACCTGGTTAAAAAAATCAAAACGAATCATCTTTTCAATCCTTTAATTGCCCTTGCCTGCTTTATTTTAGTTCTTTTATTCAGCTTCACCAGTCCATACTCCATTCTGAAATTGAATCTGTACAACATCAATTTCCGGTTAAAGCCGGCAACACCTCAGCTTAATTTTTTAACGCTAATTGATATTGATGATTTAAGCCTCAACAGCCTGGGCGAATTTCCATGGCCGAGACATTATTATGCACAGGGAGTGAACACACTGGTAGAAGCCGGCATTAGACAGACTATATTTGATATTCAGTTCCTGGATAATTCCGAACCTTCAGTGAATCGTGAGTCTTATGAAAATCTTTTAACTAAAAGTTCTGAAAGAGAGACGGTCAGCAGCAATGATCTAAAAAGTATTATAATTGATAATGATAAAGCCCTTTCTGCTTCAATTAAAAAGGCAAAAGGAGCTATAATCCCATATTCATTCAGTCAGTCGAAAATTCCTGACTTGATAACTGATAAAAAAATAAAGGCGGAAAGGGAAAAAGCATATCAATATTTCCGCACCAAGGCATCAATACCTGTCCCTAAAGACAGGGCCGGAGAATTTGAAAGCCTGGTTGACAAAACTAGATTACAGCTGGCTCATCCAATTCCGTCTGTCATAAACAGCGCCGAACTGTTCGGTTATGTGGATGCTGATGCCGATGATGACGGTCTCCGCAGAGACATACGTCTTGTTAGGGTTTTTGACGGGAATATTTATTTCAATATGGGGCTTGTGATGGTAATGGACCTTTGTGCAGTCCCTAAAGAATCAGTTGAAATTTTTCCGGGAAAAAAAATCATATTAAAAAATGCTGTTGATCCGCAGACATATAAAAAATCAGATATAGAAATACCCATAGATAACAAAGGCAAGATGCTTATCAACTGGTCTGCAAAAGAGTACATGTCAGATTTTAATCATATTCCATTTTTTGCTCTTTTCGAATATCCCCGCGTCAGGGACATTGCATACGAAATATTTGATGCCATGGAATCTAAAAGCGGAAATAATGAAAGAACGAGGTTGTCTACGGAACATCATTCCCTGACAAGTGAAGTTTCTCAAATTACTGAAAAGCCCCAAAAATACGAATCATATATCAAAATCCGAAAAATTGAAAATCGGTTAACTGAAATTGAAACAGGGTATATGAATGATCTGAAAAAAGACTCAGCTCTTTTGAATCAGTTTGCTTCGGATACCGGACGAAAACCTGAAGACCTGCTTACAGCCATGAGAATAACAACTGAAACTGAAAAACTCAGGGGACATTCATGCGTTATCAGCATGACAGCAACATCATCCAATGACTTCAGCCAGACGCCTCTCTCGTCTCATTATATGATGCCTGGTAAATATCCTAATATTGTCAACACTATACTCCAGGGAAAATTTATACACAAGGCGCCTTATTTTCTGAATATCCTATTGATGCTGATCCTTGCTCTAGGTGCAGGGTTTTTAATCCCTAAATTTAGCTCAAAAGCCGGTGTTTTTACATTTGTCGGTACATTGATCGGTGTAAATATTCTGGTTATGCTTTCATTTATTTTTGCAAATATCTGGTTTGATCAGCTGGGAATTTCTCTTGCAGTACTTCTCCCCTCGCTTTCATTGATAAGTATAAAATTTATCGGCGAGGAATCAGAGAAGAAATTTATCAAGTCTGTATTTTCCCGATACCTGTCGCCTGAAGTAATCAATGAGATTATCAAGGATCCTGAAAAACTTGCTCTTGGCGGAGAAGAGAGGGATATATCTATTTTTTTCTCAGATATAGCAGGATTCACCTCCATTTCTGAAAAACTTAAACCAAACGAACTGGTCAAGCTTCTGAACGAATACCTGACAGAGATGACAGATATAATTCTTTTAAATAAAGGAATCATTGATAAATATGAAGGTGATGCGATAATTGCTTTTTTTGGAGCGCCGCTTGCCTATGAAGACCATGCGGTGAAATGCTGCCTTGCTGCTATTGACATGCAAAATAGGATCAGGGAGCTGGGCAAAGTCCGACGGTCTCAGGGGCAAAACGAGTTTTTCACACGCATGGGAATCAACACAGGGCGGGCCGTTGTCGGAAACATGGGATCAAGCATCAGGCAGGATTACACTATGATCGGGGATGCTGTTAATCTTGCTGCAAGGCTTGAGGGCGTTAACAAGGTTTATAAAACTGCAGCCATGATCAGCGAGGCAACTTACGAGCAGGCAAAAGACCACATTGAAGTCCGCAAACTTGATACTATCCGCGTTGTCGGGAAAAATGAACCAATCGTAATATACGAGCTTCTTGACAGAAAGGGAAAGCTTGATGATCAAACCAGTGAATTGCTTGATAAATACTACAGGGGACTTGATTCATTTAATGATCGCGACTGGAAAGGCGCACAGAAAAATTTCAAAGATGCTCTGAAGATAAAGCCTGAAGACGGTCCGAGCAGCCTCTATGTTGAAAGATGCACTGAGTTTATGAAACAGCCGCCTTCAAAAAACTGGGACGGCGTGTATAAGATGAAGAGCAAGTGATTCAGCTGTGATCAGATAAATTATATTTCTGGAAAGATCCATAAAAATTAAAGTGAAACATTATTATCGGCATCACACATTATTCCTTCTCCATATGTTGTAATAACGCTTACTTTATAATAGTAACGTTTACCGGTTTGTAATCCGTTATCACTTGTGGTGCTTCCGCTTAAATTTGATTGTATTAATTGATATGGTCCATCTAATGATCCTGCTCTATAGATATTAAATCCAGTTGCTAATCCAGGATATGCAAAATTAATCGAAGAAGAACCTTCCCAGGATAAATTCAAAGTACCTGTTCCGCCTTGTGTTACAGTAATTTTTGATAACGGCAGCATCCGTATCGTTAATTTCACATCATCGCCAGGGGCTAAATCTTTATTTGCACCGCCGCCCCAATTTTTAGGAACATTAAATCCAGTTGATCCACCAGTAACCAATCTAAAATTTCTTTGAGATCCTGAAGGTACCTGGATAGTATAAGATGTTGCACCATTTGGTATATTTGCAGTAATAGATGTCATATCTGCAGCAGATATTGTTATTGTGAAAGTTGTATAATCAGATGTCCATCCCTTTGCCCATGCCTTTCCGCTAAATAACATTAAAAAACGATCGACAATGCTATCAGCCGGCATGACTTTTTTATTCATGCTAATATCATGACGTATAAGGTCAAATGTTACCGTGGTGGTATTGTCAGAGGCACATGATGCAAAGAGTATGATCAATGCAAGGCTTAAAGTGAAGGGAATATATTTATAAAATTTCATATTAAATCCTCCATAAAATTATATTAATAATTAGTTTATTTATAATATGCCATTTTATCAACTTAATTTTGATAACTTTTTTAGAATATACTCAAATCCGTAATTAAAATCAATCTTTTTCCATACAAGTGCCAGAATTATCAAGGAAAAAAGTGTTAAAGATATTGCTAAAATAGTCATAGAGTTCCCAAACACCTTGTAAAAACCAAAAATTCTGCTGATCTCTTCGAATATTAGAATATGAACTATAAAAACAGATAATGTTATTCTTCCTAGATTCGCAATGGGCCGGCTCAGGTTAATCATTTTATAATTAAAATAGTAAAATATACTCATCATCAAAATAGACAGGCCGGACAAAACAAGTATTGCAGGCGGCATTGGCGGAAAAAAATAAGGGACCGTCACAAAAAACCTGTAATACGGTCCGTAGGTTGCAAAGGGATATCCTGAATTGTACATAATACCTAAAGTACTCCCGAGAGCAACCAAAACAACGCCTGTAATTCCTGCCAGTCCGCTCCTGCCGGACAAAAGCAATCTTGCAGAAAACATGCCCAGTGAAAATAAGCCGATCCACGGAAATACAGGGAAATGACCATTGATAAATATTATTCTTATCACATCAAAAGGCTCTCTGACATTAGACAAAAAAAAGTCATTTAATATAAGCGGGGAATTGACAGCTCCCTGTAATAAACCTGCTGTGATTAAAGTCACAAAAAAAAATGGAATTAAAACTGCTGTTCGCAATCTGTTCAGCAATGGAAAAACTATAAGTGAAAATCCTATCAGATGAAGCACAAACCATGATGCTGGCCTGAACCAGTGAAATGCTGATATATTCAAAAAATAACCAATAAAAAGGTACAATATGCCTCTTTTAATAATGACAGAATAATTTCCGGATTTGTTAAAAAGATATACTGCTCCGAATCCGGATAGCGATATAAATACCGGTGCAGCAAGAAGCCCTGAGATATTCATCAATCCAAGAAGAATGGATTTCTGAAAAAGCACATCCTGGGAAACAATGGGTTCGATCCAGAGCCAGCTGATTAAATGCTGCATAATCATAAAAATTACAGCCAAACCGCGGAGTGCATCGATAGATTGAAATCTTTGTATATTTTTTATTATATTATCCATTTAAAGAAATCAATTTCCTAAATAATTATATTAGAAATTTTTATTTTTAATTTTGAAAATCTGTCTGCTAACTGAAAATATCAATTTAACTTTAAACCTTTTAACAGAACTCCTACATCTCCGACAAACTCTAGACCTGCGTTCCTCCCTGTTCCTGAGAATATCAAGTCCCTGCCCTTTGAAATTTTTCTATAAAAATTTATTTCAATTTTTGAAGAAAGCGACTCATTTACTCTTGATATCATTTCTCCCTTTTCAGGTGCAGGAAGCTCCACTCCTTCTGTCCTTTCTGCTTTTATTTCAAGATATGATTCCTTATTTTCCACGAGTATTTCTATATAGTCATCATTTACAAAAAGTTTTTCCACTCTGGAGCCATTATATGTTGTGAATTTATGAAGCTTTCCTCTGAGAAGAAATCCGAATATGTAGCCGGTAAAATATCTTCCCAGCCATGGTATTTTTGCTATTGATCCGAATAACGAAACTCCCGGTTCATTAAAATGATTTGTCTGCATCCAGATCCAGGCCTGCGGCATGGAAATACCCCAGTCTTTTTCAATATATCCCTTCCCTTCTTTTAAATCAGTCTTTTCCCCGTTTAATTCTATAAATCCATCTATAATATTATCAAAGCTGATATTTGCATGATAGCATTCCATGAAAGGCACAAATCTGTACCACCCCATAACACCGGGTGAAAAAACCGAAACCGGCCACGGTATTGTATTGCTCATTTTTATATCAGCAAAAATCTTATTAACTTCGTCACCCAGATCAAGTTTAAGCTGTTCAGAGCTGAAAAAGTTTTTCCCGATTTTTATTTCAAACTTTGTAGAGTTTGCCCAATATTCATTTACACCATATTTAAAGTAGGTCATTTTATGGTTCCGGGCATCAAAGACCATGACAAAGGCATGACTTTTTGTGCTGTCTTTAGAAAATGAAATCCCGGATATAACAGCCAGAGCTTTCTTCTCGTACTTATCCACAATCTTAAAGTACCATCCTTCGAAGTAATCCCTGGTTTTCCCTATCCCCTGAAAGGCTGCCGGAGTGTAAAGATTAGACAATATTTTCTCCTTTTGTAATTTTTAAATTTTCAAATACAGGTTGAGACTTTTATTATTCCTCGGCCATTTCAGGAATCTCGATACAGATTAGGCATACATCATCATCAAAATTATCTGATCCACGGTATTCGATAAGACTTTCATAGACAGACTGCAGAAAATTACTGCATGGCAGGGACCTGTATTTCATAAGCGCATGTTCAAGTCCCCCTGTTTCATAAAATTCGGACGGGTTCTGTTCGTTCTGTGCTTCAGTTATTCCATCAGTATAGAGCAGCAGCCTCGAACCGGGCGCAAGAGTAACCCTGGTGTTCTCCAGTATCTTTCCTTTCATTGCAAGCCTCTCCCTGCTGAACGCAGCAAGAGGCGGATGGCGTCGGCCTCCGAGTGTCGTGATGCCGCTTTCCTGAATAATGTACGGAAAGGGATGACCCGCATTGGCATAAAGCAGTTCCCTGGTGGATGAGTTATATACGCAATAGAACGCGGTTACAAAGTTGTCTGCGGTCTGACCATAAAGAATTTCATTAATGAAGTTTAGAAGACCGGCTGGATCTTCACGTCTGCTGCTTCCTTCGAGAATGACTGACTTTATCATTGAGGTAATAAATGCGGCCGGTACCCCATGGCCTGAAACATCGCTGAGAAAAATACCAACAATGTTTTGGTCCCTGAACCTGACAAAATCATAAAAATCTCCACCTACGAGTTCCATCGGTTTATAAAATGATGCGATAAAATCAACTGGGCTTCGGGACGGGATAAACTTCTGCTGTATCCTTTTTGCCATTTTAAGATCCTTGATCATTACTTCATTGTGGTCGTGCAGTTTGTTTTTTTCGATTTCGAGCTCATAAGTACGTTCGGACACCAGCTTTTCAAGGGTCTCCCTGGTTTGATTCTGCATGCTGATTATCTTTTCCTGGGCATAAAAGTGCTCCCGTTTAATTACATTTATCCTGTCTGCCAGTGCGATTGATAACAATGTGATTTCTGCAGCTGAGCCGATTTGCGATGAATAGTTTACTATAACATTATAAGGAATAAATCCGAGATTTAGCAGCGCAACCCCGATAACACCGGCAAGAAAAAACATCCACGCGGTAAGAAAAAATCGTGAAGGAGTATACCCTTTTTTAAGGCTGATAAAGGCTCCTGCGAGCAGGATAAGACTGGAAAGTGCAGCAAGACCGTTCATTACAACAAGTCCATATCCCGGCTGTAAGAATAGCGAGATGAAGCAGCTTGTTACGTTTGCCGAAATGAGCAGCAGCATCAATCTATCCAATTGAGGAACTACTTTTTTAAAATTCATAAAGGTTCTCGCGAACATAAGACCGAAGAGCAGCCCGATTCCTGTAAAAAATGAAATAGAGTGGCTGTTCCACCATGGATTTTCCGGCCACAGGTACCTGTAGCTCAGCCCGTTATAGTTCATCTGGAAAAAGAAATATGCAAGAGCATAGAGAATATAATAAAAATACGTGATATCCCGGGTGGAGAAAAAAATAAAGAGATTGTAGAGTATCATTATGAGCAGTATCCCGTAATAAATCCCGAATAAAAATGAACTCTGCCATTCATATGTCTGAAAACCTTTGCGTGTAACGATTGATAATGGCAGCATCATGCTGTCCTGTGATTTAAGTCTTATGTAATATGTCTGGACAGTGTTATTCGCGGGATTGATGTGAAAGATAAAATTATGGCGCGTTATTTCCCTTTGGCTGAAAGGTTTCAGATCGCCTGTTTCAATCATGCTGTAAGATCCGCCGGTTTCCTGTTTGTAAAATTCTATACTGTCGCACAACGGCAGATCAAGGATCAGGTATAGTTCTTCACTGGATGACCGCTTGTTGATTACTGAGAAACGCGCCCATACAGCTGCCCGGGTAAATCCGAAAGTGTTTTTTCCTGATATCCAAAAGCCCGGCGGTTCCGGAAAAGATTTTTTCTGGAGCTCGTTCAAAGATAGATTGCCCTGATAATCTATGTGAACATCGAGTGCATTGGAAATATCATAAGATTCTTTCAGGTCATCAAGTATTATTGTCGCAGCTGCGGCATACGTGCAAACAGATGTCATCAATAAAATGACCGCCGCGGCAAATAAAACAGCTTTAAATTTTTCTGCTATAAGTTTATTCATATAAATTATCGAGTTGTGCAGATACAGGCATAAATATGATAACCATCAATTTTTTTAATAAAGTCATATTGATATATGCCATGATTAGTTTTCGCGAGTCAATAATTATTTAAACAGGATACGTTTTCAAATGACTGGTTTAAACTCCAATTATCCTTCATGAGGAGATGATATTTAAAATAATTCATCAATATAATTTCACCATTTTTTCAAAAATTAATCACCATTATACGCTATATACAAAAATTATAACTATATATATATTTATGCATACTGCAGATTTTTTTTAATGCGGATTTTTAAAATTTATTAAATTCAATGGAGATCTGAAATGAAAAAAATTTTTTTATTTGCTGTAATAGCAATTATTTTTTTTGGATTTATTTCTGTAAAAAAAGCTTATGCGGGCGATGAGCCTGATTTAAGCCGGCTTCAGACAGTTGAAAATCTGGATTTGAACAAAGGTGATATTTTTGATAAGGCTCTTCAATGGTTCTCCGTTTATTATTCTTCACCGAATAAAACTATTAAATTTTCAAACAGGGACATGGGGAAAATTGTTGTCTGCTCAGAGCTGATGCAGTACAGGGGTGTTTCCTATAGAAGCGAAATAACATTTCTGGCAAAAGATAAAAGCTACAAACTTATGCTTGAACCTAATCCGCACGGTAATGTAATGTATAAAGAATGGAATGCTGAGTATTATACTGAATTTGACAAGATCAAAAAAAATTTAAAAGAATATCTGACTGGAAAATAAACAAAGGATTTATATATTGAAACAGTAATCATGCTGCAGTTATTGGAAACTAAAAGTCTTTCATAGAATGTCGATGATGATTAGTGTAAAATCATCATCGAAAGCTTTGAAAGAATTCCATTCGCTTAAAGCATTGTAAATCAATTCTATTGTTTCATTTATAGGAAGATTTCTAGCCTTCATAAAAAAAGCATTCAGCCTTTCCTGTCCGAATATCTCTCTCCTTTCGTTATGAACTTCAACCAGACCATCAGTATATAGAATTATTCTGTCACCTGAATCTATATTGAACTCAAAAGTTTCCAGATCTATTTCCGGCTTGAATCCAATAATCATTCCACGGGGTTTATATTGATGCAGCTCAGCTTCATTGTTTTTACAAGATATATGGAGCAGCAGTTCATGACCGGCACGTGCGAATTTTGCTTTTTTTTCTAATGCGCTGATATAACAATATCCTGCTGTCAGGAAATTGCCTTCCATCTTATCAAAGAGATGCCTGTTCAGGCCTTTAATAAACAGATCCGGATTTGCATATACTGGAGCGAGTGTACTGAATAGAATTTTAACCATTGAGGCTATTAAAGAGGCAGGTATTCCATGACCGGATACATCAGCAATGAGTACTCCGATCTTATCCTGTTCAGGAAAATGGAAATTATAAAAATCACCGCTTATATTATCTGCCGGGATATATTTTACTCCTATGCCGAATGCGCTTAATTCAGGAAGTGTTTCAGGAACATTAGCGAGCTGAATTTTTCTTGCTATGGAAATTTCATTTTCAAGGCGTGCCAGCCGTTTACCCTCTTCCATCTTTTCCAGCAGTATAGTATTAAGCTGCTCAGAAGTATTGAGATTATAAATAAACCTGTTTACGAGCTGAAGTCCTATTAGGATCAGCATAAAAGGAACTCCAATCGGATAAAGCGGAACGCCTCCTTCAAATACATGAAGGCTGAATACGAGAATATCGTATATACCAAAAATAAAAACAGGGAGAAGTGTAATAAAAAGCATACGCCCTTTTTTATTTCCGGAAATGAGCTGGCGGATGGAAACAATGACAATATCCACAATGTACAAAGGAATAAGCAGCAGGAAAATATTTCTCCAGAGAATAATATAGTAACGGTCCTGAGACAATGACATAAGCAAAGCAAAAGTAACCGGCAGAAAAAGATATATCGATATTCTTTTCCATTTAACATCAACATTTAAATAACTTCTGAAAAAGAAAGCAAGAAAAGGCGGGAAAAAAATAAGACCTATAGCGCATATTTTGAATATTGTATTTGAAGATAAGGGAAGATATGGATAGAGATTTTCAACAAACTGAAGAATCGTCATATCAGAAAGTAAAAAGGTTGCACTTGCGTAATATAAATACACAATCTCCTTTTTTCTTTTCAGGTATATTGTTATGAATAATAGTGAAAAACTCAACAGAAGAATCCATAAAGCATGAATAAATTCTATCTGTATAAAATTTTTATACATGAATTCAAAGTTGCCGTGTTCTTCATCAATTATCCGGATCGGCGAAATAAACCATAGTTCAGCATTAAAATAATTAATGATATCTATACAGTTTTCTCCATTGATTAAAAATTCTGCATGTATGGGATAATTGCGGAATTTAGACCATCCTGATTTAAAGTCAGGCGGGAATATACCGGTATTCCCGATTTTTTTCCCATTGAAATAGACTATATCAGTGTTCATTATCTCTCCAGCCTGAAAGACCAGATTGTCTGAGGAGGTGTTGTTTATCTTAACTGTTTTTCTATATAGTACATATCCCCTGGAAATATTATTTTTTTCAGCAATTATTTCAAATAGTCTTCTATTGGGCAATTGGACTGAATGCCATATGGTATTATCAGATGGCGGGTAATCCGTTTCCGAATTTATCAGGCAGTATTTCCAGGTACCGGATAAATCGATTTCCGTACCGGCAAAAACTTCGCATGCGGCTAATAAAAAAATCATTATGTATAATTTAATAAATTTAAGCCGCATAAATAATTAAATTTCCTATCTGTTATATGATCATTATATAATGCTTGTTAAAGAAATGCAATTTATTTTTTATTACCCGGTGCCTGGTTCGGCTCCGCTCGCCAGGCGATAAGTTCTACTCGCACCCTCCTCATCCCGAGATATGCCCTGCTCCAGCAGTAATTTCCCATGATTTTCCAAAAAAGCCCCCTATTCCACCGGAATAAAAATTTCTTGTAAAAAACCTTCCCAAAGTAAAACTTGCAATATGAAATACAAAACCTTCTATATAGAAACATTCGGCTGCCAGATGAATAAAAATGACTCCGAACTGATCTCTCTATCAATGAGTGAACATGGTTTTACTGAAACATCAGTGGAAGAAGATGCAGACATTATAATTTTCAACGGATGCTCAGTCAGAGAAAATGCGGAGTCGCGTGCTGTTTCAAGAATCCGGTCAGTTAAAAACAGAAAAGAAAAAATTGTTGTAGCAGCAGGCTGTACAGCCCAGAGGATCGGCAAAGAAATAATTGAAAAGAAAAAAGCAACAATAGTAGTCGGACCGTATCAGGCACCGGAAGCCGGTAGAATAATTTCTGATTATATATCAAAACGCAATTCACCGAAAGAATACCTTTCGCAGGATAAAAAAGATTTCGAGGTAAGATTAAACACCGGGATCGCCAATCTAAAGAGGGAACACCCATGGCATGCGTGGGTCACGATAACTCACGGCTGCGAGAACAACTGCACATACTGCATTGTACCGGAAGTGAGAGGGAATCTAATTTCATTCCCATCTTCTGAAATTATAGAATTCATAAAAACCTTAACCGGAACAGGCGTAAGAGAAATAACTCTGCTCGGGCAGAATGTAAATCAGTACGGCCAGGACCTGAATGATATTACATTTAACGGTCTTCTTCAAAAATGCACGCGTATAGACGGCATTGAAAGAATACATTTCATGACATCACACCCAAGAGATTTCAGTGCTGACATTATAGACACCATTGCCGGAAATGATAAAATTTCAAAATCTATTCATCTTCCGCTCCAGAGCGGCTCAAATAAAATTCTTGAGGCAATGAACAGAGGATATACCATTGAAAAATATTTAGAAATAACTGAGCTTCTGAAAAAGAAACTGAATGATTATTCTATTACTACTGATTTTATAGTAGGATTTCCAGGCGAGAGCGACAGGGATTTCAATGACACGATCAATGCAGTTAAAAAAATTCAATTCCACGATGCGTTTATGTTTGCCTATTCCCCGAGAAGCGGAACGCCTGCAGCAGCGCTTAAAGAAACATTGACTAAAGAGGAAAAACAGGAAAGACTTGGCGAGCTCATTGATATCCAGAGAGTAATATCGCATGAAAAGCTGGTAAGCAGAATCGGCCGCATAGAAGAGGCAACGGCAGAAAGGGCAAGCAGACGCTCTCCCGGAAAACTCATGGGAAAAACAAATCTCAATCATCCTGTTATATTCGAGGGAATTGAGAGTGATATAGGGAAAAATTTAAAAATTAAAATAAGCGGCGTTAAAGGCTCATCTCTTCAGGGAAGCAAAGTCCCTTGAAAAGCCTGATTACCTAAAAACAATGAAACCATTTATAAAAAAAACAAAGGCTGTTCAATCTGTAAAAATATTAATTCTGATATTATCATTGATTATTTCCGTTTCAGCAAAAGACAAACCTGATCTGGAATTATTTAATACAATAAAAAGCTCCGCCGATAAAAGGGAAACAGCAGAAAAATTATCATCTCAATTTTTAAAAAATTTTCCTGACAGCGTTTATGTTCCGGATGTTAAAATGATCCTGGCTGATATCGACCCTGTGCCTTCTTCAGCAGTTAAAAAATACAGAGCTGTAATTGATAAATATAAAAACTACAGTAAAAAGGATACAGCGTATTTCAGAATTTCCGAGATACTTCATATTCAGTCAAAATGGGATGATCTTTTAAAAATTTCAGCCGAAGCACTAAGAAAATTTCCACAAAGCGGGCATGCTGTCAGCTTCAGGGTTTTTTCTGTATTGTCTCTTCTCAATTCAGGAAGGTTCGATGAAGCGGACAGGGCCTGCAGAATTCTGAACAACGAAAATCACGGCTATGAGGATTTAGCCTCGTCTCTGATTATAATGTCTTACATTATTAAAAATGAATCCGGTCATTCAAAGGAATATTTTTCTCTATTGTCTGAACTGGCAGCAGGGTTCAGCTCATCAACCAACCACCCAGCAATCTTATATCTCCTTGCTGATTTTTATGAATCAAAGAAAAACTACAATAAGGCTTTCAGCGCTTATTCAGATATTATAGGACTTTATCCAAAATCACCTGAAGCATCTATATCTTCCGAAAGAATAAAAAAGCTGCAGAAATTCAATCCGAAAAAAACAGCTTATCTGCCGGAAAATAATTATACAGATGATTCAGGTTCAATAGACATTAAGCCTGAGATTGATATTGACAACACAGATCCTGAAACATATTATTCAGTTTCAGTCGGAAGTTTTTCAGATAAAAATGAAGCTCTGGAAATAAAAAAAATCACTGATAAAATCGGCGATTCAATAACAGTTAAAGTTAAAAACGGATTTATTATTTACATTGGAAAGTATTCCTCTCAGGATGAGGTCATTACAGCCAAGATCCGTCTTGCCGAGGAATACGGTATTAATGGAAACATTGTGCGCGTTTCAGGCGGAAAAGACAAACGCTATATATACGGAGAATGAAAATTATTTACTTGATAAAAGAATCGGTCGAGAGAAAATACCCCCTCTGCCAAGCTGACTTGTACCCACATCTTTAAATAATAAAAGATTAAGGGGATAGGGAGATAAATAAAGGAGAGATGATGAGATATTTTTTTATTATTTCCATTTATATCAATAATAATCAATTAATTTATATAAATATTAAGAAAAAATATATCCTTATCTCTTCCATCTCCATATCTCCTTTGCTTACACATTAATGTACGTGCAAGTAAGTCTACCAAGGGGGGACGGAAGGGGGGTATGACAATAGATTCTAAAATGACACCGATGATGAAACAGTACTTTGAGATTAAAAAGAATCATCAGAGCGAAATACTGTTTTTCAGAATGGGCGACTTCTACGAAATGTTTTTCGAGGATGCGGTAATAGCCTCGAAGATACTCGACATTGCGTTAACGTCACGTCAGAACGATGTCCCAATGTGCGGCATTCCTTATCACGCGGCAGAAAGCTATCTTGTGAGGCTCATCAAGGCCGGCAGGCGCGTTGCCATCTGCGAACAGCTTGAAACTGTTCCTACAACCGGTACCATCGTAAGAAGAGAAGTTGTACGCATAATAACACCCGGAACTGTTGTTGAATCGAACATGCTCCAGGGCGACGACAACAACTTTCTTGCATCAATTATAATTACAGCTGACGAAATCGGTCTAGCGTTTGTTGATATTTCAACCGGCGATTTCTTTATCATATCCGGCAGAAAATCCATTGATATTTTCCGCGGGGAAATTTCACGGTTCAATCCCGGCGAAGCAGTTCTGCATACCGACTCCCCTGACGAGGATATATTCATTGAATATATTAAAATGAAAAATATTCCAATTTACAGAATCAACGACTGGTTATTTGACAGAAATTACATGGAAAAAGTTATTCTCGGAGCATACGGACTAAATAATCTGAAAGGCATTGGCCTAACGAGCGATATAGAAATTGTTACTGCAGGAGCTGCTCTTCAGTATCTCATTGAAACGCAGAAAAAAACTTTAAGCCATATCAAGTATCCGAAAAGAATTTCAACCACAGACAGAATGATCCTTGATGATGCAGCAATCAGCAGCCTTGAAATTACTTCCAATCAGCAGGATGGATCCAGAAACAGAACAATTTTTTCCATTCTCAATAAAACCAAAACACCAATGGGAAGACGGGCTCTGGAACGAAATCTGCTCGAACCTCTTTTAAATCAGAATGCAATCGAAAAAAGGCTCGAACTTGTTCAGTATTTTTTTGAGTTTCACAGTTTTACACAGCAGGTTCAGGAAAGATTAAACGGCATCTATGATCTTGAAAGGCTCATATCCAGATTCACAATCAATAAGCCTATGCCAAGAAATTTTATAGCATTGAAAAATTCAATCAATGAATCTATGAAGATAAAACAGCTGCTCCTGGATCAGCCTGTAGATAATATTAATTCCATAGCTGAAAAAATTCCGGATATAATAAGCCTTTCAGAATATATAGAAAGAGCTGTAGATGATGATCCTGCAATCAGTCCTGAAAACGGCAGGGTTATCAGAGCTGGTTTTAATCCTGATCTTGACAGGCTGTATGAATTGAAGGAAAATGCAAACGCCTGGATTTTAAAATACCAGGAAACCGAAAAAATACGTCTGAACATCCCCACCCTCAAGGTTAAGTACAATAAAATAATCGGCTACTATATTGAAATTACAAAAGCACAGAGCGCGGGAATTCCGGCAGACTACTACAGGAAACAAACCCTGCTCGGAGCTGAAAGATATACAACAGACAAACTCAGGGAATTTGAAACTGATGTTCTGTCATCATCGGAAAAAATTATTTCTCTTGAAAAAAAAGAAATAGAAAATATCCGCATTGAAATTCTGAAAAACAGGGAAGCGCTTCAGCTTGCTGCAACTGTTATAGCAGAAACTGATTTTCTATGTTCTCTTGCTTCAACAGCTATAGAAAATAAATTCATCCGTCCTGTATTTACAAATGACGGGTCAACCAGAATTACTGACGGACGCCACCCTGTTGTAGAAAAATATTATACAAAAGAAATATTTATACCGAACGACATATACTTTGACTCAGAAAAAAGCCTTATCAAAATTATCACCGGCCCCAACATGTCCGGCAAGTCAACCTATATAAGAATGGCTGCTGTAATTCAGCTTATGGCCCAGGTTGGTTCTTTTGTTCCGGCATCATCAGCTGAAATTTCAATCGTAGACAGAATCTTCACTCGTATAGGTGCATCAGACAATATATCCAGAGGTGAATCAACTTTTCTTGTTGAGATGAATGAAACAGCAGGAATATTGAACGGTGCTACGGATAAAAGCCTTATAATCATGGACGAAATCGGCAGAGGAACAAGCACGTACGACGGTCTTTCAATAGCCTGGTCTATTGTCGAATATATTCTGCGCTATTTAAAAGCCAAAACAATGTTTGCAACACACTACCACGAGCTTACACAGCTTGGCGACAAGCAGGGAATTGAAAATTATAATGTTGTTGTAAAAGAAAATATCGGAAGTGTGGAATTTCTTCATAAAGTTTCAAAGGGGTCGGCAGATAAATCATACGGCATACATGTGGCAAAGCTTGCAGGAATTCCAAAACAGGTGACTTCAAGAGCGGAAAAAATTCTTGAAAAACTGGAGAAAGGCAGAAAGAATGCAGATACTCCATCTGAGGATGATAATACAAAAGCAGATGAACAGCTTGAGATTTTTAACGCTTCAAATCATCTGGTAATTCAGGCTATAAAAAATATTGATATTGAAAAAATTACCCCTGTTGATGCGCTTAATGAACTTTATAGATTAAAAAAAATTGCGGAATGAATACTATGCGTGAAAAAATATTTCCTGATTTTCTGATAAATGCTGTTCCATACCTGCCTGCATTATATTATATTGAAATAATATATGCCATGTTTGCATTGTTCATGAGTGCAGGAAAATTATTCGGAATCATAACAGGTTTTTTATTCGGAATTCTTATTTCAGTTCATATAGTTTTTTTATATTTCAGAAAAAAATCCTCAAGAATCATCCAGCTTATACTAATGGACATACACGCTGCGTATTCAGGAGCTTTTGTAATTAATTTCATTGCAAGCGGAATGAATTTTAATCCGGCAACCACCCTGCTTTTTTCATTCAGACTGCTTATGCTTTTAATAGAAGTACCAATGATTTTTTATCTTTCTTCTGAAAGAGTTAAAAAAATGTACCTGTAAAAAAAGCCCCGACAACCAGAGGCTCACTACTGCCTGCATTTTCTTTCAATGAAACTGCGATACCAAAGTATAAAGTTTTAAAAAATATGGAAAAATCTTCATTGCACCTGAAAGGGGGTCTATTCACCGTGAATGAACGGTATAGCCCGACTCTCAAGAAGGACTGCTTTTGCGGAAAAGCAGCCCTCCTTGAGAATCTACCCGAAAGCCGCTGCTCAATCGGCGCAGACCTAAGTGCCTACTACTGCTACAGAAAAATCTTTCTATTCTTATTTTATAATTTCTAAAAGCTTTTTGAAAACATTTACTATTCAGCCGGTTGGGAAAACACCGGCTGGTTTATCTTTCTTTTTAGAAAACTGCGATACCAAAGTAAAAAGTTTTCAGTTAATGTGAGAAATATACCTGACTCAGAATGGCTCAAGTGTTCTTTCCGCACGAGATTTATAACCTGCGGACTGCTTGAGTCTGACGGGAGATCTGGGATAAAAAAGACAACCTGGTTGCTATTTCGCGCCAGATTGCCCAGTTTAAAGAAATATAAAGATTCAGACAAAAATTCTATAATAATAATCTCTGTGCCAGAAATTATTTAATTTCTATTGTACCAGCAGCAAGCGGCTCTGTACGGCACAACATCGTATTCCATTTATTTTTATATGGATCCCAATCAGTATTTATAACAAGTGTAACCCGGAACGACATAAATAATTTATAACCCGGTTTTGCATTGGGGAGCCAGCTCGCCAATGTCACTCCATCAAAGTCCTGCGAAATAATGTTTTCCCATTTCAATCCCTGTTTGTTTTCATTGATTAATTCACTCATATTATAATCAATATGACCGCGATAAAAAATACTATCCGGCTCAACATCAGATTTTACAGGCCACTTATCCCCGTTTTTTCTACCCTGATCATTATGCGAAACCCATACATTAAATTCAATTCTTTCGGAACCTTCAACTATGCTCTAAGGGCTGTAATTCTTCCTCAATGAATCCAGGTAATATTTAAATGTTTTGCCGTCTTTTAAAAGTGCCCTTATGCTGATAGTTGCCCCTTCTCCGCCAATTACATAAAAAATTCCATTTTTAAATTCAACCTGTGATTTATCGAATTTATTTTTCAGCGGCAGCCCTTTACCCGATGCAATAACTGTTCCAGTGCCGTAGGTATCAGCATATTGTTTATCCGCAACCTGCGAATTAGCTGCACCAATTATGAATAAAACAAATACAAAAAATAATAACATTTTTCTTAATTTCATTAACTTACCTCCTTTATATTTTTAAAACCTGCAAAACAGATGTATATTTTTTCTTTCCAGGAAACTGCAATATCAAAACAAAAAAAAATATCACATGACCATGCTGTTGATAGACAGATTGAATCTTATAGGTAGATAAAATTAAGTTAAATTCTAAACTTTCAGTTCACTAACAGAAAACGTTAATTAAATTTTTCTCCGGTTGCAATTCCCCTTCAGTCTGCTCCGGACAGCCCGGCAATATAACCTGAATCACAGTATCCTGCATACAGCAAAACTGCTGGTATTGAGATCAGAAGGAATGCTGCGCTTATAAAATTTTTTTTTATTCATACGTTCCTCCTGGATATAATTTAAAATTCAAAATCAATATAACGATGCTATTTATATAATGAGGAAATTACAAAAACATTTCAAAGGATGATTCCAAAGTTCAAAATTTTGAAACACTGCAACCATTAACCATAAATCCAGAACATTTTTATATATGCACAACTGCGCTATATGATCATTTAAGTATTGACAAAAATTTATAATAAAAAAAATAATTTATGACCAACTAGCTTGAATAATTGAAAAATAAAATTAATTTACGGTAAAAAATTTTGAGAAAACTCTTAATTTCTATATCAGCTTATACTTTTACGCTGCTTTTTTTTATAATGCATCCGCTCAATGCCGAGAATCTTTTTTTAAAAGACGGATCAATCATAAAGGGGAAAGTTGTAAATGAAACTGCAACTGAAGTCCTTTTCAGTGACGAACAGAAAAAAGTAACAAGCTATCCGCGTAAAAATGTCCTTCGTATTATTTACGGAAATCTCAAGCTTGGGAAAAAGTATATACAAAGAGTTGAAGGAGAATCTCTTACTGCCTTTCTTGTTGATGAAGATTCGGATGTTTATATTTTTAGAAAAGATCTGCATAAGCCTGATGAGTTGACTTTAAACAGGAATGAAGTTCATTTCATGACTGAAAAAAATCCGACAGGTCTGAAAATAGATGGGAAAATTGAACCGGATAGAATATCTGTTAAATGGCTTCACCCATATACAGCAGTTAAAAAGTATAATATCTATATAAAGAATGAAAAAACAGATAAATTTGAATTTTTAGACACCACAAGATTTAACCAGACTAAATTTGAAAATCTTGCCCCTGGAACAACTTATTATATTTATGTTACTGCAGTTGATAACGATAATTATGAGTCCCTGCCTAGTAATGAACTGAAGATGACCACAATTGCAGATGCTGATAAAAAATCAGGCAATAAAGATAATAAAAACAAATCTGAAAATAATAAGATTACTATGCTGAAATATATAACGCAGCTTCCATCAGGGATAAGGCTGGCATATAACCTGGGAATTCCATTTACTTCACTTTTTAAAGAAGTCTATTCTGATCTTCATGGCGTTGATTTAACATACTCATTTTTTTTTAATAATATTGTTTCATTCAGAACAGGGTTGAATTTACAGATCGGATATAAGCCGACTGAAGATGCAAATGCGCTTCTCAGTTCGTTTAATATTGGACTGAACTTCGGTTACCCTGTTATCGGATTTATTTATCCCTATGCAGGATTTTCAATTAAAGGGATTTGGATCAATGAAAGGTCACGTCTGTTGTATTATAATTTTGGAGGCATGGGCGTTGACGGGAATATTGGAATTGCTTTTACCATCTTAAATTTTTTTGGTTTATACATTGAATATACTGCCGGATGGGCAATGGTCTTTGACAAGTCCCGTACAGACATCAGCTCAATGTCAATTAAAACAGGTTTATATTTCAGATTTTAAAAGGAGATGACATGAAAAAAATTTATCTATTATTTATCGGACTTGTTTTTTTAGCCGGATGCGAATATAATTTTCTGACTGCATCAAAGAAATACAATCTGCGAGATATTGGCCCTGCAGGCGGTTTGATTTTTTATATTAATCCGAATTTTAAAACAGACGGATGGAAGTATCTCGAAGCAGGACCTGAGGATCTGGCTGGTGGTTCGACTATGGTCTGGATAGCTGGAGGATCAACTACTACAACGGCAAACGGTAACACTATGACTGCAATCGGAACAGGCAAATCAAATACAAATGCAATTATAGCTCAAGCAAATCAAACAAGCAGCGCAGCTAAACTGTGCTCTGATTACAGTATAAATGGATTTAACGATTGGTTTTTACCATCAAAAGATGAATTATGGCAGATGTGCTGGAATCTAAATGGCAAACAATATAATAATGTTCAAAATCCGGATGTCCCGGTTGGTGGAGTCGGGAATTTTATTACAACCTGGTATTATTGGAGTTCGTCTGAGGCTAATTTAAGTAATGCATATTATCAAAGGTTCGACAACGGATTGGCTGATTTTACAAATAAAATTGATAATGCTTATGTTCGTCCCGTAAGACGCTTTTAAATAGGAATTTGAGGGTAGATTTTAAAACAACCTCTGTTCCATTGCATAGATAATTTTATTCATACGTTCCTCCAGGATATATTTAAAATTCAAGATCAATATATCGATGCTATTTTTATAATAAGGAAATTACAAGAAGAATTCAAATATTTCTGCAGATGCATTTGATGGATGTTATTCAATTTCATTGATGATAGTTTTGAGCTTCTGAATTAAAACCAGACTGAGTTTATGTCATAAATATCTAAAGATATTTTAATATCAAGTCTGTTGATGATTTTTTTCTTTCCAGGGAACTGCGATATCAAAGTAAAAAGTTTTAAAAAATATGGGAAAATCTTCATTGCACTTGAAAGGGGGTCTATTCACCGTGAATGCACGGTGCAGCCGAACTCTCAAGAAGGACTGCTTTTGCGGAAAAGCAGCCCTCCTTGAGAATCCACCCGAAAGCCGCTGCTCAATCGGCGCAGACCTAAGTGCCTACTTCTGATACAAAAAAATCTTTCTATTCTTATTTTATATTTTCTAAAAGCTGTTTGAAAACATTTACTATTCAGCCGGTTGGAAAAACACCGGCTGGTTTATCTTTCTTTTTCTTTCCAGAGAACTGTGATATCTAAGTAAAAAGTTTTTCACATGATCATGCTGTTAAGAGACAGATTGCAGCATATCAGAAGCTACAAAGCAAGTTAAATTCTTAACTTCCCGTCTACTCAGCAAATGTTAATTAAAATTTAACCTATGGTCGGGAAAAATATTATAACTGTATAGTAGTCCCCTGACGAATCCCATAACATTTCATTTTAATTTTTCTACCATTGAGTGTTTCAGAGCATTCAGTTGCCATAGCATCGATTTCGGTATCAGTCCGATCCTGGTTATGATGATACATTCCAAAGTGCCGAACTTCTGCTTCAATCGCAAAATCAAGGGCATCCCTGTAGCTGCTATGCCCCCATGAAATTTTATTTTTATATTCATCCGGTGTATATTCGGCGTCATGAACCAGCAGGTCCGCTTTTCGGGCAAACTCCAGATATTCATCATATGATCTCGCGGTTTCATGATTAAAGGCCAGCTCCTTGCTCTCTCTGTCTTTAAGACCGATTTCATTGTCTGTGAGAAATACAAATCTTTTATTACCATCAGTAAACCTGAATCCGAGTCCGGTATTCGGGTGGTTTAAAGAAATTGTATCTATCGTAACAGAGTCAATGGTTGTTGAATCAAAACATTTTCCGGTAAATTTGATCGTGCTTTTCAATTCATCAAGATTAACTGGAAAAAAAGGAGGATTCATGACATTTGACAGCAAATACCGGATGGATGATTGGGAATACTCACAACCCAGGATTTCTATATTGTAATTTTTAAAATAAATCGGTTTGAAAAACGGAAAACCCATAAGGTGATCCCAGTGTGCATGAGTAAAAAAAATATTCAGATTTGTTTTCTTCTCTAGAAGCAGTTTATTCCCAAGATTTCTGATCCCTGTTCCCGCATCGATGATTATGACCTCATCATTTTTTGTCCTTATTTCAACGCAGGGGGTATCACCTCCATATTTAATATAATTTTTTCCTGATACAGGGATGGACCCGCGTGAACCCCAAAAAGTTATTTTCATAAAATACCGCCGATTAATGCAGTGTATTTAAAATGAATAATTTATTTAAAAATATTTTTTATTCGCTTTCTCTAATTTTTTCAAGATCGTCTTCTATTTCTTTTGCAATGGATTTATCCATTTTAATATTTTGTTTCTCATAATATTTATTCTGTTTTAAAGAATCAATTAACAGGCAAAAAGCCATTGAAAGAGTTCCTATCTCATCATTTCGTTTTATATCGGGTTTTTCTATATTTTTATCCATATCAATTATTGATTTTGTGATTTTGGTTAATCTATTTATTGGCCTTGTAATTGACAAAGTTAGTAAAACTCCAAGTATTATAGATAATATTTTACTTATTATAACTATTACTGTAGTTATAATCTGCTTTCGTTCATGATTTTTATTGATATCAATTCTATCATTTTCAATATAATTCTGATTGAGTCTTATAATTTCAGAAAGAATGTCTTCTGTTGTTTGAAAATTTGTCAGATACTCATTCTTTATTATATTCCAGGCTTCATCTGACCTGTTATTATTAATAACCTGAATAATTCTATCAGTAAGAAATAAATATGCCTTCCAGGAGTCATCGAATCGGCTGATAAACTTTTTTTCATCATCGCTTAATTCGGTATGTTTATAAAGTAAAATCTGTTTTTCAATACTTTTAATTCTGTTTTTCCCCATATTAATAACATTTTCTTTCTCTTTTAAATCCTTAACAATTATTAATCTGTAAATGCTTCTTGAATGAAGTGACAGCTGAAGTTTAGCATCGATTAGATAATTATTTGGAATTGAATTATTATCAATAATTTTATTTAGTACTTTATTATTTTGAGATGAATTTTCAATTCCAAGGAACCCAACTATCCCGATAAGTAAAGTTATTATAAAAAAAGTTCCGAGCAGCTTCTGCATTAAAGAGATTTTAATTTTCATAGGTTAATCCATTTGCAAATTAATAAATTTATTTAGCATATTCTGATAATAAACGTATTGTCAAGAATTATAGTTGAATTAATATTCAGTATGCTGCTGCATATTTTTTTGCATCAAAGGAACTTTAAAATTTTCTTTTTTACAATATAAAGAATTATTTGAATATTTAAAGAAATTAAAAAAATTTATGCAAACTGTGAAAATTTTAATATGGATAAAATAATTAAATGCTGGAATTGTAAAAGCACTATCGAATCAAAAGACTCATATTGCAGATATTGCGGTAAAGGTCAAGGACAGACTGTTCCATTTCAATACACACATATAGGCATAATTATACTTACTCTGTTGCTGGGTCCTATAACATTGCCCTTTATATGGAAATCACCAATAATTGATAAAAAAAGCAGAATAGTGTACATTATAATTAATCTTATTATAACCTTGATCATGCTAAGTTTATTTTTCGACATGTACAGTAACGTTAACCAGCAGGTTAAAGAAATAATGAAAATTATTGAATAGTAAGGGATGTAATGGTCTGTCTTTTAGATTAAAAGAATAATTAAAAATGAATTATTACCAAAAATATTTTAATAAAATTACATTTGATATTTTTTGATGTGAGACTTTATTGCCAATGTTTTACAATATAATTATGGAGGATCAATATGTTATCAGGAATCGGCATGCCGGAAATGGTGGTTATATTTTTAATAATTTTTGTTCTTTTTGGAGCCAATAAAATTCCAACTCTTGCTAAGGATTTAGGAAAAGGCATCAATGAATTCAAGAAAGCTATGAATGGCGAAGAAGAAAAAGTAGAAAAAAAAGATGGTTCAAAAAAATAATAGAATATACTATAAATGTAATTTAGCATAAAATATTTTCAAAACTTCATCAAGATGAATACGGGCATAACAACTCCTTATTCATCTTGATTATTTATAGGGAACTGTTGATTGTTATAAGTAATATCTTCATAACAAATGTTATTAATCTTATGATTTAGATAATCTCAACAAAAAAAATATACCGGTCTTATTTATTTTGTAAAAATTCTATAAACATGCATAAAAACTTTTATCAAAATTATAATTTTATTTAAGGAAGGAATCAAATGAAAGAAGTGAAATGTGACATTTGCAATAAAACATTCCAGGAAGAGCAATTAATAACCGGTCATGGAATACGTCATGAAATTGAAAAATTAATAATATATGATCATCCGGAATGGAACGACAAAAGTCAAATATGTAAAAATGATTTTAATACATATAGAATGAAATATATTACTAAAATAATTGAAGAAGAACAGGGCAGTATAGAAGTTCTTGAAAAAACAGTTTTAGACAGCATTAAAGAAAATGAAATTATAACATTAAATACTAATAAAATAAATGAGCCTCTTAAACTTGGAGAAATTTTATCTGATAAAATTGCAATGTTTGGCGGAAGCTGGAAGTTTATTATAATTTTTTTTGTTATACTGATAGTGTGGATACTGATGAATAGCATATATTTTCTGATAAATCCGTTTGATCCGTATCCATTTATTTTACTTAATTTAATTTTATCATGTCTTGCGGCCATACAGGCGCCTATTATTATTATGAGTCAGAATCGTCAGGAAATAAAAGACCGGCTTAGATCTGAAAATGACTATAAAATAAATTTAAAATCCGAGATTGAAATAAGAACACTTCATGAAAAAGTTGATCATCTATTGCTTGATCAATGGTCTAAAATGATGAAAATACAGGAGATTCAAATTGAAATATTGGAAGAAATACGAAATAAAATAAAAATTAAATAATCTATTTTTCTAAATGACCGCCAGCAACAAATACTACCCCGGATTTCTCATCTGTATATGCTGCAATGCTATTTATATTTCTGCTGTAATTACAAAGAATCTGTCCATTTATATAGTCGTTGTGATATTCGCATTTCAAAAACATCTCAAATTTCATTTAACAGCTGACATCTTAATATTTAAATATTCTTTCCATGTAAGGAATATCATTAATACATCAAAAACTGATAAGTAAACAAGCCAGGCAGAAGGGTCATAGGAATAACGGTATAACTGATAGATTATAAATAAAGCCAGAAATCCTATTGAAACCGGATATGCCCATGCATGTTTTCTAAACAGGAGATAGACAATTAGTATTTTCACCAGACCATGAGATTCAAGATATATAAATCCAAAATGCTGGGAACTGACTGAATAGCCGCTTGTAATTTTAATTATAAACTGAACTAAAATATCCCTTGGATCTTCTGACAGTCTATGTTGTGTCAGCAATACTATCAACCTGTGTAATCGATCCGGATTGAAATACAACAGCAGGAATCCGCCGATTATTTCGATTAGGCTATTCAATCCTTTGAGCAGTAAACCTATCTCAAAACTGATATGAAGAAGATTATTCCCTGACAGCTGAGATGTTTCTTTACCAAACATAATAATCCTTATAATAAAAATTTTCTTTCCAGGAAACTGCTATATCAAAGCAAAAAGTTTTTCACAGTCCCCTATCTTAAAAGAGGTATAGTAAAGCTTCTAGGAAATAAAAGCAAATATAATTCTTGACTATCAGGAAATTTTCTTTTTGTTTCGGGATTGAAATTAATTACTGGATGGGAAAGGATGTTATGTTGTTGTAAATGGTTCGCATGAATTAATTTATCTTTTCTGATTTTATATCGAAGTTTTCTGGAAGGAAAAGAAACCTGATATTATTTACCAGGTTTCTTTATGATCAAGAAATCAGCCTTTTTTGATCTCTCTAACAGGCCTGCCTTCAATGTATCCTCTGTAACCCTGAGGTTCCATTTGAAATCGCGGTGCGTCCTGGTCTGCCCATGAAAATCCATATATCTCTGGATTATAGGATTTCATTACATCCCATAAACTATTTATGGCATCTTCAAATTCTTCATCCTTGAAAGGAGGACCTTGAAATATCATCATTTTACATTGATTAAGATTAATACAGTCAAATCCATCAGGGATTTTACCGGAGTAATCAGCTGGAACTTCTACGCCTTGAGCGTACAGGGATGTTCCATTGAGTATCATTTCAGGAGGCAACCATAATCCGGATGGTTCATATAAAGCTTCTTTTATACTTACGAGAGTCCCCCATATGTCGCATCCTACCTCATCACAATATTCAAAATAGTCGGCTGCCTTAATGCCTCTTTTTAAAATCATTTTTCTGGCAGGTCTTTCAACCACCTGAACAAACACTGTATGCGTTAAGCTTGTGTCCGTTTTTTCTGGATTGTTTCCATTCATATCTTTCTCCTTCCTTAGTTTATAGCGGTAGGAATCTTTTATCTGAAAAGGGATGAAAAGTTTAACAGGGGGAGTGCGCATTTTATACTCTAAAGGATTGATTCCAAATTGTCTGGAAAAGGCCCTGGTAAATCCTTCATGAGTATCGAAAACAAAATCAAAAGCCACATCAATAACCTTTACATCTTCATCTCTGAGTTTCATAGCCGCTTGAGATAATCTGAAAGCCCTGATGTACTCGAACGGTGTTTTGCCTATAAGTTCCTTAAATATCCTGGATGCATGCCACGGTGAAAATCCGCATGCTTGCGCCAGATCATAAAGGCAGATAGGATCATTGATATGAGATGTTATATATTCCTGCATCTTTCCCACTGCTTCAACCTTTTCTCTTAGCATCTATTCATCCTCCGTTAAAGAGAAACTATCTGATAATAATAAACATTTCTTGACTTCAATTGCTTAAAGTGAAAAAAAACTGTATTCTATCAAAAATTTCTGCATGAAACAACCTGAAAGTGCCAGTGACGGAATATGTAACAGGCATAATATAGCTCTGATTTCTTGATTATCACACAAATTGTATAAATACTACCTGGAATAAAGAAATATTTATTTTATAGCAGTCTTGATTAATAAGACAAAGGAAGAAGAGTAAACACCATCCTTTTTGCAGGAGATTTATTCCTCAAAATCTTTTGATTGAATTTTTCTTAGCAAAAAATAGTTTATAATTCCTATAATCGCCATCCCCAGTAAAAAAAGAGGATATGCAATTTTCCAGTTTGCAGAACCGGTCATCATGCTCCATTCCGACATACCGCCAATCCCTGAAAGCAGAGTAAGGGGCATAAATATTGTAGTTATCATAGTCAGGCGCCGCATTACACGATTAGTTTTATTTGCAAGTCTTGCCATTCTGTTATTCATCAGGGAAAGGTACATTTCCATAAATCCCGATATCATCTCTCTTGATATCTCGGTCTCTTCAAAGAATTTCGATAGGTGATCATAAATATCCCGGAAATGATATATTGTTTTTTCGGAAATGAATGGTGAATCTTTACGGCATATTTTCACCAGTATTTCGCGTTCATGTATTATACTTTTCCTGAGGGAAAGCAGATTGCGTCTGAGGTTCATCAGCTCCTGGGGATTGAAAGAAACCGTATCCTTTAGAATTCTTTCTTCAATCGCATCAAGCTCATCCTGAAGCGCCTCAATTACATTAAATTTCTGATCCACTATATTGTCTAAAATCATATGCAGGAGGTAGTCAGGGCCTTGCATAATATTCTGACGATCAAGTCCCGCCATCTGTTCAAGACGATCAAGCATATTTTCTGAATCATGCATGTTGTGGCTTACTAATACCAGAAATTTCTTACCAATGAAAAGATTAATCTCATCAATAAATAATTCGTTATTTTCATAATAAAATTTATTAAATATTAAAAAGGTATTTGTCGGATAGTCATTAATTTTAGGGATCTGCAGGTCGTCGAGACAATCTTCAATAGCCAGCTGATGCAGGCCAAGCGGTAATGCCATGGCCATCAGATCCTCTCTTGTCGGATCAATAAAATTAAACCATACATATCCTTCTCCCTGTAATGCCGTTAGTGCCGACTGGATATCCGGGAGAATAACTGGGTCACCCCCATCAAAGGGGATATGAAAGAACCTGCTGTTTGATTTATTTATTAAACTCATAATTTCTTCTTTCAAGGAAACTGCGATACCAAAGTAAAAAATTTTTCACATGCCCCTGCTGTTAAGAGACAGATTGGATCTTATCAGCAACTAAAAGCAAGTTAAATTCTTGACTTGCAATATGCTATCAGCAAACGTTAATTAAATTTTATTGTTACTAAAACATCCTTCGTTACTTTGAGAATACAATGTGGCATAGTTAATCCTCTATATCATAATTATCATTTTTCTTCCGGTGGCAAAGGAATTAGCAGATATACTCTGTTTCTATATTTTAAAAAATCTTCTCCAAAATCTTTAAACCAATCTTTTCTCTTCTGACTTTTTTAAATTGCTGATATTCTTGAAAAAGGAATTAAAACAGCAAAAAAATATAATGAAATATTGCGGACATCTGCCATTGGTTGAAATACCTGAAGAAACTGCCGGATATTATACTGATTTCTTAAAAAGTATAAAATAGTATTACATTTTCAGGAACTTCCACCTTAAATCAGGATGGTCATTTATCGGCCATGTATATAGTTTGTTATTATTGTGATCATTTGCAGCCAACGCCCTGCCTGTAGATTTATTAATGATCTGATACCACCCTCCTCCTTTATGTATGATACGCCATTTTAAATCTGAATGGTCATTTACCTGCCAGGTGTAAACTTCATGGTTATTATGGTCATTTGCAGCTAATGCCCGGCCAGTTGATTTATTGATAATGTGATACCACTCACCACCTTTATGCTCGATACGCCATCTTAAATCTGAATGGCCATTTACATCCCATGTATAAAGTTTATGGTTGTTATGGTCGTTCGCTGCCAAGCCCCTCGAGGTGGATTTATTGACTATTTGATATTCTCCATTTTCAATCTCTGCTTGAAGAATATTTGTTAACATTAATATTCCAAAAAAAATAAATAACATGAAAGTTCCTAATACTTTTTTCATTTTTCTACTCCATGATTTCTATGAGACAGATTATATCCTCTCAGAAATGAAAAGCAACTATAATTCTTTACAAAACTGTTGAATGCCGGAAATGTTTATTAAATTTTTCTTTCCAGGAAACTGCGATACCAAAGTAAAAAATTTTTCACATGATCATACTGTTAAGAGACAGATTGCATTTCATAGGAAGCTAAAATCAAGTAAAATTATTGACTTCCCGTGTACTATAATCAAACGTTAATTAAATTTTACTATATGTCTGAACGTTTATCTTCACTATAATAACTTATAAAGAAAAAGATAACCATGAAGCTGAAAAAATTTAACTTTATTAAAAAACTGATAATCCCTGAAACAGGAGCCATGGCTGACGGCACCCTATTCTGGAGAGAAGTAATACTGAGATCCTCTTTCGGAATCTGGTCTCTAATAACAACATTTCTGATAATCCCGACTTTAATAACACAGTGGCAGGCCGGCCTGTTTAAACTTACATTTGTAACATCAGCAGTTTATATAACAACAATTTCATGTTTTATTTTTTACCGCATACCTTACAATGTGCGAGTCATAGCAGCTGTTATTTTAATAATGCTGATGGGTACAGCTATTACTTTTAGCGGAGGCTTTTTCAGCGGAGGCCCTTTATGGTTTTTCGCTTCTTCGATTTTTGCAGCATTACTGATCGGGAACAGGGCGGCATTAGTTGCAGTATTTATAAATGCGGCTTTTTTATTTTTATATTATCAGTATGATTTAAATATAAAAGGACATTCATCATACTTCGTAACACCAACAACAGCAATATTGGCGTTCGTAAGTTTCTTCCTTCTTAATTTGGCAACATCGGTATCGACTTCAGTTCTGGTCAGACAGCTTCAGTTAAACGCCAGAAGAGAATGGGATCTGATAAACAAAATGAGAGAAGAACAGGAAAAGCTGATTCAAATAAAGGAAAGCTTAAACAATGAAGTTGAGATTAGAAAAAAAGCTGAATCCTATTTAAGGGAGAGCGAAAAAAGTTACCGTTTTATGGCCGGTCATATAAATGATGTTATATGGGCATTGGATCTCGAATTGAATTACACTTATTTAAGTCCAGTAACAACGAAAGTTCATGGTTGGAATGAAACTGAATTCAGCCATCTGACCGTAAACGATTTTCTGACTCCACTTTCACTTGCAAAAGCTGCAAAAGCAATTGGAGAACAGCTGGGAACAGGCAGAGAAACCGGCGACTACAATAAAAGTGCTGTCATAGAACTGGAAATGTATAAAAAAGACGGATCAACTTTTCATACTGAAGTAACCGCATCATTTATTCTAGATGAAAACTCAAAGCCTACCGGCATCATGGGAGTCACAAGAGACATTTCTGAAAGAATAAAAATAGAAACAGAACGCCGCAATCTTCAGGATAAACTTGAAAGATCAAAAAAAATGGAGGCGCTTGGGCTTTTAGCGGGAGGAGTTGCACATGACCTGAACAATGTACTCTCAGGTATTGTAAGTTACCCGGACCTGATCCTCATTGATATGAAAGATTCTGATCCATTAAAGAAGCCTGTTGAGGTCATAAGAGATTCGGGTTTAAAAGCAGCAGCAATTGTCCAGGACCTTTTATCTCTGGCCAGAAGAAATGTTTCGAACATGCTGACTGTTGAGATGAATGAAATAATAATGGAATTCATGGATTCTCCTGAATTTATTGAAATTAAAAATACTCATCCGGATGTTATTATAAATAAAACACTTCTTCATAAAAAGATCCATATAAGGGGATCTGAGGTTCATATAAAAAAGATGATTACAAACCTGGTATTGAATGCAGCCGAGGCTCAGCCTGGTGGCGGTATTATTAATATCGTAACTGAATGCAGATACCTGGATGTTCATCTAAAAGGATATGACTCGGTGGAACCCGGCGAATATGCTGTTTTGCAGATTACCGACATAGGTATCGGAATCAGCGATGAAGATATGGTGCATATTTTTGAACCATTCTACACAAAGAAGGTAATGGGCAGAAGCGGCACCGGTCTCGGGATGGCAATAGTATGGGGAACTGTCCAGGATCATAATGGATACATTGACATTGCCAGTTCTCAAAATGAAGGTACAAAAATCGAGATATATTTCCCTCTCACCAGGGATATTGATTCTGAAAAAATTCAGATATCAGGTATCGGGGATTATACAGGCAATGGAGAGCTGATTCTTGTTGTTGACGATATGGAACAGCAAAGAATTATTTCAACATCAATACTTACAAGGCTTGGCTATAGTGTTGAGCAGGCTGAATCCGGCGAATCTGCAATTGAGATGATTGAAAAAGTCAATCCGGATCTTGTGATACTCGATATGATAATGGATCCGGGGATTGACGGTCTTGATACTTATAAAGAACTGCTGAAAAAAAAACCGGATCTAAAGACTATAATTGCCAGCGGTTTTTCTGAAACTGATAGAGTAAAAGAAGCTCTCGAAATGGGAGCCGGAGCATACTTAAAAAAACCTTATTATATTGAAAATCTCGGCATTGCTGTGTTCAATGAACTTCATAAAAAAGTCTGATCCTGATAAAAAATTCTATTTTTTTTATTTTTCTTTCAAGGAAACTGCGATACCAAAGTAAAAAGTTTAAAAAATATGGAAAAATCTTCATTCCACTTTAAAGGGAGTGAACACCTTGAATGAACGGTATAGCTTACTCTCAAGAAGGACTGCTTTTGCGGAAAAGCAGTCCTCTTTGAGAATCCACCCGAAAGCCGCTGCTCAATCGGCGCAGACCTAAGTGCATACTACTGCTACAAAAAAATCTTTCTATTCTTATTTTATATTTTCTAAAAGCTGTTTGAAAACATCAACTATTCAGCCGGTTGAAAAAACACCGTCTGATTTATCTTCTCTTTTCTTTCCAGGAATTTTCGATAAGAAAGTAAAAAGTTTTTCACATGACCCTGCTGCTAAGAGACAGATTGAATTTCATCAGAAGCCACAAATCAGTTAAATTTTTGACTTCCCGTCTGATATCAGCAAATGTTTATTAAATTTAAGCCTGAAATAGATATTTGCCCAGGAAAGATTAAATGCTTTTTTTATGCAGACTAGGGATCTTTCAATAAATGAATTAATAGAAATGATTTACAATACTTTGAGAGAATGAAATTCATTCAACAAATTTGATGACGATTTCACCCTGCTTATTATCGATAATAAGCGAATGACTTTTTTATATCGCTATTTCTTAAAATGACAAATATACAAAAATTTTAGTTGATTTTCAGCTGCTGATAAGATTCAGCTTGACTTCTGCAGGAAAAAAATTATTTATTGACGCAATATTAAACTGCGATAAGTTTTATACAGATAGAATATATTTAACCGGGTGTACCTATGAAAATGAGCGCTCTTCTTGCAACTCTATGCCATAAGGGGATGTTGGAATCAATGGGTGTTGACCTGATGGTTGCCCTTGCCCGCATCGTCATAAACAATTATGATATAAACAAACGCTCCGGTATTCCCGAAAGTATTCCTATTACAAAAAAAGATGCATCTACGCAGATCATGATGGATATAAAATCAGAAGGGGTTCTTTTTGAATTTGCAAATCTCCTTGTCAAGATTCATCTCGAAGGATACATGGGGCGTCCTTGTCAGATTACCACCGTACGCCAGATTATACGTGAAATGTTCGACCTTGGATATATGTACGATCAGGAATACAAAATGTTTATTGAGAATTCAGAGGTGCATCGTACTCCTAACTGGGGTGTTCTCAAAGAAGGCGCTGAACATTCATTTACATTTTTGCGTCTCGACATTGCGGGTAATTCTATTCTCGTAAGGGATAACTCGGCGCAGGCGGTTGAAGCTGCCTATGCTGAACTGCGCAAAACTGTTGAAAAAGCTGTTGAAAAACGGAATGGGCGAATCTGGAGCTGGGAAGGCGACGGAGTCCTTGCTGCATTCTATTTTTCCAGGAAAGAAGAAAACGCAACGCTCTCCGCGATTGAAATCACCCACGAACTCTATATATATAATGCGACACGATGCGGTCTTAAGTCTCCGCTTAACGTGCGCATTGCCATCAACACAGGACTTTGCAACTACACGTCTGATATAGAAAAAATCAAAAAGAGCGATACGATAAAAAAAACGATAGAGATGGAAGCAAAACATACACCGCTTAACACAGTAACTATAACAGGAATTTCCGGCCAGCATTTCAGCGACAATCTCGTTATGCGTCTGAGTAAAACAATGGCAGCCGGATCTGTCAAATATTTCAATTACAGCCTCAAGTGGATACAGCAATGAAAATATTCGTCTTCTCATCAACAAAAGGCATTGAAAAACTTTTTCCTGTTTTAAAGAAAACATCAGGTGAGAGCTACACGTTTTTTGCCGCTAAAGATTTTTTAAAGAAACTGAAAGAGATTCCGTCCGGATCTCTCATCTATCTTGATGTCTCCGCATATGATGTAAAAACGCTAATCAAAAACCTTGGAGCGATAATCAAACGTAATAGTCTTTCAGCTGGAATAATCGACCCTAAAGGAACCATTAGCGATCCGGCAATGCTTTTTCATTCAGGAGCTTCCGACTACATCGGAAAAGATCTATTCAGGAAAAAGTTTGATGCTAAACGTTTTATAGCCGCTGCCCGGTTTTCAGACATGGTTCACGAATCCACCGGCGATTTAACTATTGCAGATGCAGTACCATTATCAGGTATGGATTGGAAGTCGGTGCGTTCTGGAAAAGAATACAAATTCTGTTTCCTCTTTATCGAACTTGACCGCCAGAAAGAAATCAAAAGCTCACAGTTTGGCGGGGAGAATAAAAATCCAGCGGACATGTTCCGGAAATATGTGGAGACTCAGCTCAAAGGATCTGGCGGAAAAATCTGGATGTGGATGGATTATGGCGGATTGATTCTGTTCCCTTTTAACGGTACAACATGCTCAGGAATAACACCCATGCTGAAACTGATTCTCAACCGCGTTATTTTTGAAGTGGACGAATCAATTTTCAACGAAAAGCTTTCATTCAGAACAGCGCTTCATATTGGATCAACAGTATATCGCGACCGCGGTGATACCGGGAAAATAGTATCCGACTCAATTAATTTTATATTTCACCTGGGGCAAAAACGCGCCGAGCCGGGTTCAGTATATATTACCGAAGATATTTTATCCATTCTCCCTGCAACGCTTGCGCCTCTATTCCTGTCAAAAGACGAATATGAAGGGCGGAAGATTTTCTGCATGAAAAGGCTTTTAGATAAAGCTTAGAGCGACGAAAATTGCGTTTATAGGATGTAAGCCTGTCAGCGTATGACAGGATGTCATAAAAAGCTGACCTTGACTTCCAGTCCACTATCAGCAAACGTTTATTAAATTTACGGAAATTAAAATCAACTATAATTCTTAACTTGAATTCATTCTACTTACGACCAATGTTAATTAAAATTTTTTACCGATACGTATTTGCCCAGATATTATTACGTGTTCCATCATTATGTTGCCATAAAACAAAAGCATCACCTAAAGAATTTATGGAGATTTGTGGATAAGAAGCATCCTCATTATTTGATTCTATTAAAAATGATGTTGCCCAACCAGTGCCAATTGTATAACGATTCGCTAAAATATTTCTCCTTATTCCATCTTCTTGAGACCAAACTGCTATAGCATTACCTGATGAGTCGATAGCTATTTGAGGATTAACAGCATGACCTGAATTTGACTCTATTATAACCGCTGAACCCCAACCTGTACCAGCAACATACCGATTCGTTAAGATATTATAATTTGCTCCATCTAATTGAGACCAAACTGCAATTGCATTACCTGATGAATCGATGGCTATCTGAGGATCATCAGCATCACCAGCAGCTGATGTTAAAAGAACGGCTGTACCCCAACCTGTACCAGCAACATACCGATTTGCATAAATATTTGCAAAAATCATTGTTGAACTCACAAACTGCTTCCAGACTACAATAGCATTACCTGATGAATCGATAGCTATATTGGGACTACATGAACCATATGCATTTGATTCAATAAATGATGCAATGCCCCAACCAGTTCCTACGATATAACGATTTGACCATATATTAGATTGACCATTTGCAAAAAACTGCTGCCAAACTGCAATTGCATTTCCAGATGAATCAATAGCAATTTTAGGATAAGATGCATCCTTAACATCATTGGTCTCTATAAGAGTTGCAGTGCCCCAGCCTGAACCTGCAGTATACCGGTTTGACCAGATATTATACCTTGTGCCATCAGACTGTGACCATACAGCAATACCATTTCCTGATGAATCGAT
>CAYMPH010000003.1:81047-82232 GCA_964392365.1 uncultured Leptospirales bacterium | reverse complement strand
TGTGCCATCAGACTGTGACCATACAGCAATACCATTTCCTGATGAATCGATTGATAACTGGTATGAGTCGAGCACATTACCTGTATTTGTTTCAATTAACGATGGCGTTCCCCAAACTCTAGCATTAGTTGTCTGCTGCTTTACTGTGTAAGCTGCCTTATTGCCTGAAGAATCGCGTACCACTATATTGAAATAATAAGGTGTATTTGCAGTAAGACCTGTAACAGTTTTTGTTAAAAGAGCAGCCGAATAATCCTGTATTTTAATTCCATTATTTTCACAATTGGCTACACTAGTTAAATTATTTGAACTAGACTTAAATACCGCATATTGTAAATTGACCTGCGTGGTTCCTGCATCGGAGCTGGCATCCCAATTTAATACTAGTGAACTTGCTGTTATACTTCCTACTGTTATTGTTCCACTATTACCAGGTACAGGAGCTATTAGATCTGAAACACTACCTGGGGAGTTATTTGCTGAGTTATTTGCAGCTTCCGAATGAGAACTGCTTCCACCGCAAGAATTAAAAGAAATAACTGCAAAAAAAATGATAATTCCTAATATCTTTCCTTGAACTTTCATTGTTTCTCCGAATATAATTTTTTCTCTGAGCAGCAAATAAAATGCAGACTCTACATACAATTACTCAGTATACATGAAATAGTGCAACTTAATTCAATACTATTTATGATTATTTCCCAGTAATACTAATTAGTGATAGATTATAATGAAAACTGACAAAATAATTCTTTAAATAAAGAAATATTTTCTAAATTTTCATACAGCAAAGCTATTTCAAAGAAAATAAAAAGAGGGCTGTATGAAAATTCAGCCCTCTTTTAAGTAATTCCTTAAAATATTTTATAAGAAAAATAAAAATTGATCTTTAAAAACTATTTTTTTTCTTCGATTGTTCTTCAGCTGATTTTAATTGATAATTATTGAAAAACCAGTAATTATCTATACTGCACACGATTTTTTTACTAATAGCATGTTCTATACATTTATTTGCTTTACCGCCGCAGGCTACATTGCCGGCCATTGAGTGCTCAACGCATTCTTTTGCCTCGCCGCCACATGCAACCTTACCGCTCATTGTATGTGATATGCATTTTGCTGCTTTACCACCGCAGGCTACATTGCCGGCCATTGAGTGCTCAACGCATTCTTTTGCCTCGCCGC
>CAYMPH010000003.1:0-80947 GCA_964392365.1 uncultured Leptospirales bacterium | reverse complement strand
CCGCAGGCTACATTGCCGGCCATTGAGTGCTCAACGCATTCTTTTGCCTCGCCGCCACATGCAACCTTACCGCTCATTGTATGTGATATGCATTTTGCTGCTTTACCACCGCAGGCTACATTTCCGGCCATTGAGTGCTCAATGCATTCTGTTGCCTCGCCGCCACATGCAACTTTGCCGCTCATTGTATGTGATATGCATTTTGCTGCCTTTCCACCACACGCAACATTTCCGCTCATTGAGTGCTCAATGCATTCTGTTGCCTCACCACCGCATGCAACTTTGCCGCTCATTGCATGTTTTATGCATTTTGCTGCCTTTCCACCACACGCAACATTACCGCTCATAGGATGTTCAATGCATTCAATAGCCTCACCGCCGCATGCAACATTTCCGCTCATTGTATTCTTTATGCATTCTTTAGATTTTGCTCCACACGCAACTTTACCACTTAACGGATGAGATATGCATTCAGTAGCATTTCCACCGCAAATGACATCTCCTGTTATACTTGTCATGCATTTATCATTTTGATATTCCTTATATGCAGCTTCTAAATTATCAATGTTAAATAATAATACAAATGAAGAAATTATTGTTATTGCAGTAAAAATTATTTTTTTCATACTTAACCTCTATAAAAATATTATTTTCTATTTATTAAGACTATTAAAAGACTAAAACTTTTTTTACCTTTCTATTTAACTTCGCTTTATCTCTTTCTTTCTTTCAAGGAAACTACAATACCAAAGCAAAAAGTTTTTCACATGACCATGCTGTTAAGAGACAGATTGAATCTTATAGGTAGCTAAAATCAAGTTAAATTCTTGACTTTCAATATTCTATCAGCAAACGTTAATTAAATTTTGCGCTCTCCCAAAAAATAAAAAAACAATTCCTCTGATTATTTTTTATAATAGCCAATCATAGATCAAGTCAAACACTTTTTTATTAAACATAATGTTGAATAACAGCCCGACATCTCTTTGCTCGTAATTAATAATATCACATTAGCCAATAACCTGAAGTGGTATTGGGGACGCATTCATTAAATTAAATTTTTTCTTGATTATTATCAACATACCAGGTAAAATTATCATATTAATTACTCGCGGAGATATTTCATGAAAAAAATATTAAGTTTTATCATTATTTGTTCTTTAATAATAATTTTCAAATCAATATCTTACTCTGAAGAATATAAAATAATTGTAATGCCTTTTGATAAACTGAACAAGGAGCAGAATTCAGACCTGGAGACACTTACTTACGGCATAAGCGAAACTTTATCAGGTGCTCTTGCAAATGTTAAAAATTTTATCGTAATAGATACATCGAGAATTAAAAAACATCTTCTTGAGAATGCTGAATTCTCCCAGGTTCTGGGCGAGAGCGATGAAAAATATATTGAAAAACTCAGAAAACTGACACAGGATAAATTTGACGGGGATTATCTTATATACGGCAGCTTCAACAAGATCGGAAATCAGATTTTGATTAATGCAAAATTCTGTAAAGTGGATACAGGAAAAATAATCAAGGCTGTATCAGTTCACGGACAGTACCCTGACAAAATATTCGACCTGCAGGATGATCTTGCAAATAAAATCATAGCAACCATCAACGGCACTTCCATTGACAATCAGAATACAGCAGTAAACGGTTATATCAATTCCACAGTAAATTATACAGCATATCAGTTATACCTGAAAGGACGAAATGAATTTTTGAAGTACAATTTCGTAAACTATCCGAAAGCAATTGAGTATTTCAATAAGGCAATTCAGCTGGATAAAAATTTTGCACTGGCCTGGAGCGGAATGAGCGAAGTAAATGCATTATGGGGATATCAGCTTAAACTTCTCGGCAAGAATTATAAACCAAAACTGATAGATGCAGTTGAACAGGGCAAAAAGGCTGTATCTCTTAATGGAAATATTTTCCAGACTCACAAGGCTTTAAGCATTGCATATATGCTAAGCGAAGACTTTACTAAAGCAGGCCAGGCTATAAAACCTGCTTATGCTCTAAACGAAAATGACGCTGAAATTCTATGGGTAAAAGCGTCGCTGGTAAATTTCGGATATAAGTCAGCCGGGACCCCGGGATCGGAAGCCAATAAATATATCTTGAAGAGCCTCAAGCTGAATCCTGATCTGATTGTGGCCCGCTGGACACTTGGTCACTCTTTTGAAACGCTTGGCAAATACGATGAAGCCCTGAGCGAGTATAACAAAATTCTTGCGATAAATCCGAATCACGCAACTTCACTTCTTACGATAGCAATTATTTATTACAAGCAGCTGGATTACAACAAGGTCATTGATTATTCAAAAAGATCTATACAGAATAACCCTGAAGCTTATGACGCTTTTTACATGCTCGGCATTGGATATTACAGCCTGAAGGACTGGGTTAATGCTGAAAAAAATTTAAGGGAATCAATAAGATTAAGACCTGATTATACAAATTCAATATTCTATCTCGGTGTGTCGCTCTACAAGCAGGAGAAGTACAAGGAAGCAAGAGATTATTTTAAATTAGTTCAGCAATATAAGGCTGATTATGCTGATGCAAAAAAATGGGAGAAATTCGCTGAAGACAAGATGAAATAAAAAATTATACATGCAAAAAAGAATTTTAAATTCAGAATCTCTCCCCCTTAACAAGGGGGAGACGGAGTGGGTTACAGTTTCTTCGATAAATCCTTATAAAGCATACTGGATATTCCAAAGCTTGAAGATTTCGACATGGACTTTGAATACTCATCGTAAAGCATATCTTTAAATATTTCCTCGGCAAATCCGCCGTTCAGCCATTCGTCTTTAGGCACAGTGGCTCTCATCTCTTTGAGCATCTTTGCTATAAAAATTGATTCCATATCCTGACATGCTGCCATCAGTTTTTTATCAACAGGCTTTTTGGCTGATGCAGGTTTTCCAGGCTCAATATTTTTTTCTTCTTTTTCATTTATTTTATCAGACAGCATATTATCAAATGAAAGTTTTCTTTCTATCTGCTTGAGCTTGCCGTCACTCGCGCTGTTTGCGCTCATTCTTGCGTTGTCCATCAGGTTTATTGTATCAAGCATAACCTTACCTCACTTAATAATCAGTTCAGCGTGAAGAGAACCCGCTTCATCAAGGGCTTTTAATATTGCAATAATGTCCGATGTTGCAGCGCCTATGGAATTCAGGGCATCAACAAGATCTTTTACTGTAGAGCTGTTTTTAAAATGCGTAACTGATGCTTTCTTTTCGCTGTTCTGAATTTCAACCATCAGACCTTCCCTGCTGATCATTGATTCAGATATTTTAACATCTCCGCCTGTTACAATTGTTCCGTCCCTTTCGTTAATCACAACCCTTGCTTTATAAGACGCAGGAATTTCCATAATTTCTATCGTGGAAATAAATTCAGAAAGTGGCATATCGGATTTCACGCCGATTTTGATTCTTCCGTCTTTAGCTTCAGGTTTTGAATCAGGAAATTTTTTCGCAACAGCTTTGATAATATTATTTGCAACTGTATAATCCCATGCTTTCAAAACTACAAATATGCTGTTATCATTTACAACTACTGGAGCAATATCCTTTTCAACCATACCGCCGCCGGTTATATATGCCACTGTTTTAACAGATTTTCCGCCGGATTTATTTTTTGTCACAGAAAGCGACCCCTGAGCAACAACATAAACTGCATCATCCGCTCCTTTCAAAGGAGACTGTATCAGAATACCGCCCTCAATAGATTTGGCATCGCCTATTGATGAAACAGTAATATCGATTCTGTCACCGATCCGCACAAAGGGAGGAAGCACTGCAGTAATTAATACTGCCGCGGAATTTCTCGAGATCATATCATTTCCGTCAAGACCGAGAGATTTTAAAACATTCTGCAGGGAAGCTAAATTGATAGGCGCTTTACGCGAATCGCCTGTGCCCTGAAGACCCACCACAAGACCATATCCGAAAACCTGATTTTCCTTTATGCCGTCTATATATGAAATATCCCGAAGCTTAACTGTAATTTCTGCATAACTTTGAGATGAAGAAATTATCATCATTAAAGAAATAATTAATGTGATCAATATTTTAACTGAAAAGAAATTCATATTATTTAGTCAGCTCCTTGACCATTTTCTGCAGATAATCTATGATAACATCCTGCTTTTCCTGCTCTGTTAAATCAGACTTTGCAGTATCGCCTTCTTTGAGTTTATCCCTCTTCAGATTTAATCCTTCTTTTGTGCCTCTGATTTCAAGGCGGAAATCCGCCATATCGTTTGAATCAACGCTACGTCCTTTTATCGTGTAAGGATCAACAAGGCCGTTCACAAGAATCGTGTTTGTTACGCCGCTGAATGAATAGGTTCTGGTGCCTGCAACAGTTAAAAGATTTCCGTTTTTATTCTGTATCCTCGCGGAGATTGAAAACGACATGCTGTTTTTCCCGGACATCTGTGTTGAATCTGAATTTATTATTTTTTTGGAGGCTGATATTTTCGGAAGAAAACCGGTTATCGTCATATCAGGCTCGCTTGTAACAGAAGAATTGCTTCTGCTGTTTGTTTCGAGATTAAATCTTATATTTGATATATCCCTGATGTTTACAATAACAATATCGCCAATCTTAGCATTCTCTACGGATGAATAAATATTTTTATCCTTCCAGATCGATTTCGCGCTTAATACAGAAAATGAAAACATTGCAGCAATAATTATTATTTTTTTTATCATAATTCAAGCTCAACAATTTTATCAGTTACTACTTTTCCCCTGGCGGTTTTTGATTTTTTAAATTTAACCTGGATAGTGTCCCCGGTTTTTCCGCTTTCTACAGCTGTTCCCTGGGAACGTATTGTGATTCCATTATTCACAACAACAAATGAAACTATGCTGCCGGATTTTACTTCGTACTGATCATTCGCGCTTTCGCTTTCAGGAACAGCTTTGTTTATTTTAACTGCAGTACCGTAAACAGACACTTCGCCAGTAAATCTGCTTTTTACAAAATCAAGCACTTCGCTTCTGTCAATATAACCGTCAGCATAAATTTTTACCGGAATCAGTATTTTTTTAAATAAAGCCACCTCATCGGGTGTTCCGTCAATCTGGGATATATCTGAAAGCCTGATTCCTTTTTTATCCGCAGCAGATTCCGAATATTCATACCTGGGCATTAAATAAATATTGAGTTCCGCATGAAGCGCGGAACTCAATAATATTACAAGTGCTGAAATTTTAATTATATTTTTCATATTTTCAATTTAATAAAAATTTATTTACCTTTTTAACTCAATCGCTGTTTTCAGCATTGAATCAGATGTCTGTATTGCTTTTGAATTTATTTCATAAGCTCTTTGGGCAACAATCATATTAACCATTTCCTCAACAACCTTAACATTTGACATTTCAAGAAATCCCTGGTGAGTTTTGGCAATCCCCTCCATGCCCGGCTGTCCTGGTATTTCCTCTCCGGATGCAGGTGTTGTTTTGAAAAGATTTCCGCCGATAGCCTGAAGACCTGCAGGATTGACAAATCTTGATAGCTCAAGAACTCCCACCTGTTGAGGATCATCATCCCCCACTACCTTGACAGAAATCCTGCCATCCTGACTTATAGATAAAGTGTTCATTATAAAATTTTCAGGAAGAACAACAGGCGGCTCAAGCAGATAGCCGTTTGCTGTAACAAGCTGTCTGTTGGAATCAACCTTGAATGATCCGTCTCTTGAATATGCAAAAGTTCCGTCATACATCTGAATTTTAAAGAAACCCTCGCCTTCGAGTGCAATATCTGTTTTATTTTCAGTAGACTGAAGGCTTCCCTGCTCAAACATTTTCTGAGTTGCAGCTACCTTGACGCCATGACCAACCTGGATTCCGGTAGGCACTTCACTGATTTCAGTTGCAGGTGTTCCTGCCATTAAAACTGTATGATACAGCAGATCTTCAAACTCAGCTCTGTTCTTTTTAAACCCTGTAGTGTTTACATTAGACAGGTTATTGGATATTGTATCAATGTTAAACTGCTGGCCTGTCATTCCTGAAGCAGCAGTCCATAGAGATCTCATCATAATATTTACCTCGTATAATTTAATTCTTATTAACAGTAAAAAACAATTTGACAGATTTGACACTAAATATTCTAATATAAGAAATACTTAATAATGCTCAATCCGACATAAATCTGTTACTATTGTCGGCTATTTTCCGAATTGAATTAATAAAAAATTGGCTCCAGAGGGTTTTACTGATGAATATAAAAAACACTATTCTAATAGTATCTTTGCTTTTTTTTGCTCTTTATTCAGAAGGCTATTCCGAAACAAAATTTCCGGAATTAAAGATCGATACTAAAAATTCCCCGGTAAATGGTACTGCAAATATATACTTTTTTGGTAAAAAAATACAAGCAACAGGTGATGTAAAAAATTCCAGAAAAAACGGGAAATGGAAAGTATACTATGATAATTCAAAGCTTTATGCAGAAGGAAATTTCAGGGATGATTTAAAAGAAGGCGAATGGTCATTTTATGAAGAATCCGGAAAACTATTATATAAAATAACATATCAACAGGACATTATAAATGGTCCTAAAAACAGTTTCTACCCTTCCGGCGTTCCACATATGGAAGAGTGGTTTAAAAATGGCGTAAAAAACGGAAAGTGCATGGAGTATTATGAGGATGGTATTCCAAAGGAAATTTCATGGTATACAGACGGCATTAAAAACGGACAGAGTAATACATATTATAAATTAGGCAAGCAGCAGGCCATAGGGAACTATACTAAAGGCAAAAAAAACGGCCAGTGGATATTATTCAATGAAAATGGATTAATCGGCTCCAGGGGAATGTATACCAATGACAGGCAATCAGGCAAATGGGAATTTTTCGATGATAAAGGCAAAAAAAAGGAAGATAAAGATTTCAATTAACCAAGTGCCTCAGCAAGATCATATATAAGTTTTTCTGTATCATCCCATCCAAGACATGGATCAGTAATTGATTTGCCGAACTCGCTTCCATTTAGATCCTGAACTCCCTCAAGAAGAAAACTTTCTATCATTAACCCCTTAACCATTTCTTTAAGAAGCTTGTCATGCTGCATGCTCCGGACAATTTCGAGAGAAATCCTCGGCTGCTCCATATATTTCTTGCCTGAGTTGGAATGATTTGTATCAACTATAATTGTGCGGTTTACAAGATTTCTCTCAGTATATAATTTTGCGAGTTTATTTAATTCCTCATAATGATAATTCGGAATATTAACGCCTTCACTGTTCATTGAGCCTCTTAAAACAGCATGTGAAAGCGGATTACCCTCAGTCTCAACTTCCCAGCCGTTATAAATAAAAATATGAGGCTGCTGCGACGCAAAGATTGAATCAAGCATTACCTTCAAGTCACCTGAAGTGGGGTTTTTCAAGCCGACAGGAATATCAAGACCGCTTACTGTAAGCCTGTGCTGCTGATTCTCAACCGAGCGCGCTCCGATTGCAACATATGAAAGGACATCTTCAAGATAAGAGTAATTTTCCGGATATAGCATCTCGTCTGCAGCAGGCAGATGAGATTCAGAAAGAGCCCTGATGTGCATCTGCCTGATTGAAACAAGACCTTTTGCAATATCAGGTTTTTTCTGGTGATCCGGCTGATGAAGCATTCCCTTGTAGCCTGTTCCGGTTGTTCTGGGTTTGTTTGTATAAATTCTCGGTATTAGAATTATTTTGCTTTTTACTTTTTCCTGAATTTTTGAAAGCCTTGCAACATATTCACACACTGCATCTTCCTGATGAGCTGAACACGGCCCGATTACAAGAATAAACCTTGGATCCCTGCCTGTAAAAATGCCGGCAATTTCCTTATCCCTGTTTTTTTTAAGCGCTTTCAGATTTTCCGGTAGAGGCATTGAAGAAAGGATTTCTTCAACAGTCGGGAATTTTTGAATTTTATTGAAAGGCATATAAGCTCTCCAGATCAGGCAAAATATTTTACTGCATTTTTAAAAATCATCATTCCATCGCTTTCTTCCGGTATCGGCAGCCCGCTTCTCTGATTTTTTTCCTTTATACCCGTCCAGTCATCTCTCTGGGTAAAAAACATTCCTCTTTCCGGGTGAGGCATCATTCCCATTACCCTGCCGGATTCGTCGCAGATAGAAGCGATATCATTCATGGAGCCGTTCGGATTATACGGAAATTCCCCCTGTGCAGGAGACCCGTCAGATTTTATGTACTTCATAACACAAAGATTTTTTTCCATTATCGAATCAACCGTTTTGTCCGGAGCAAAAAAATTACCCTCGCCGTGTGCAACAGGTATATGAAGACGGGATATGCCCTTCGTGAATACAGACGGCGAATCCTGGTTTATCTCAAGATCAATCCATCTGCACTGATATCTTGAAGAAACATTATGCTCAAGCGATACCTGCGCCTCTTTTGAAAAACCGCCAAGAGCCGGAACAATTCCAAGATTAACCATAACCTGGAAACCGTTGCAGATTCCAAGCATTAGAGTATCACGCGATATAAACGACTCAAGCTCATCAATGAGATTGTTTTTAATTTTATTTGCTAGAGCCTTTCCGCTGCCTGTATCATCTCCGTAGGAAAAACCGCCGGGGAAAACAAATATCTCACTATTTTTTAATATAGTTTTATTTTCAATAAGATCATTAATATGAACTATAACAGAGTCTGCACCGGCTTTCTTAAAAGCGAAAGCAGTTTCCTCTTCGCAGTTGATACCGTATCCTGTCAGAACTATTACTTTTGGATTTGACATATTATCCTTTTAAAAATTCAAAAATCTTGATCTGTAACTTTTTAAAACAGATTCCACAGATGTTTTTATTATATTTTTTCCAACAGAACCTTCTATTTCAATTCCCTGTTTATCTGAAACATTTCCAATCAGATACAATGGCAATCCGGAAAGAGCGCCCTCGAACTGTTTTCTTTTTTCAGGATTTACAGTTACAAGAATTCTACCCTGCGATTCCGAAAATAAAATAAAATCATCACGCAATACATCAGGGGTTTTTATTTGTTTTAGAGATACATTAAAACCAAGCAGGCCGGCCATGGATGATTTGGCAAGAGCCAGGGCAAGACCTCCCCTGTCAAGGCCGATGCTTGAAGATATCAGCTCCTTATCAATGCATCTGCCTAATGCTCTGTATATCTTTAAAAACTCAGGTGCATTTACAAATGGTACTTTTTCTCCGGTAAATTTTTCTCCGGAGATTTTTTCTCCTTTATATGCGAAGTATTCGCTTCCGCCTGTTTCATCAGATGTTTTTCCGATCAGGTAAATCAAATCACCCGGAAATTTAAAATCTATGCTCTGGCACTTCCGGATATCTCCTGTAATTCCTATTGAAGATATAAGCAGAGTCGGAGGTATTGATATTTCAACACTCTGAGCCTTTTTATCTTCCCCGTTGATAAATCCTTTAAAATCATTAAACATACTGTCCTTGCCGGATATAAAAGGAGTGCCGTATGCCACAGCAGTATCATAACACGCGCGCGATGCTTCTTTCAGCTGCCAGAGCCTTTCCGGATTGTTCGAGTCACACCAGCAGAAATTATCAAGAATAGCAAGTCTATCGATGTCAGCACCTGCTGCAACAGCATTTCTCACTGCTGTATCTATTGAACAAGCAGACATTGAGTATGGATCAAGTTCGCTGTATGAAGGATAAAGCCCCTGTGAAAGCACAACGCCTGTATATCTGTCAAGCAGCGGCCTTATTACGCTTGCACTTCCATTGACAAGGCCTTTTCCCTGAAGAGGTTTTATTACCGAGCCGCCCTGGACTTCATGATCGTACTGGGTTGATATAAAATCAAATCCCGCAGTGTTAAGTCTTCCTGCCATTGAAATAAAATCTTCTGTCAGGTCAGTTTCAATCTCAAATTTTCTGCCATCTGTTTTTTTTATATTTTTTTCAGTTTTTAAAATCTTTTTTGGAAGACCGTCGTGCAGAAATCCCATATCAAGATCAAAAATTTTCTTTCCCTTAAAACGCACGATTCCCCTGGAAGTTGATGTGAATTTTCCTATAACAGAGCATTCAACTCCGCGGCTTTTCATCAAAGCTGTAAACTTTTCAATTTTTGATTCAGGAACTGAAAGCGTCATTCTTTCCTGGGACTCGCTCACCCATATCTGCCATGGCGACAGTCCGTGGTACTTTAGGGGAACCAGCTCCAGATCAACTTCAAAACCGCCTGATTCTTTTGCCATCTCTGCAACAGAGCAGGAAAGACCGCCGGCTCCGTTATCTGTAATGGAATTATAAAGCTCAAGCTCCCTTGCTTCCTTGACAATTGCATCTGATAATTTTTTCTGGGTTATAGGGTCTCCAATCTGCACTGCGCTTGAAGGGCTTCCGGATGATAATGCTTCTGAAGAAAAAGTAGCTCCGTGAATTCCATCAAGGCCTACCCTTCCGCCTGCCATTACTATCAGGTCGCCTGGTATAGCTTTTTTAATTACTGAAGATTTCCCTGATATTTTTTTCGGAATCAGACCGACTGTTCCGACGAAAACAAGAGGCTTGCCTTTAAACCTGTCATCGAAATATACAAAACCCTGCGGTGTAGGAATTCCTGAAGTATTACCCCCGGCGTTTACACCATGAATAACCCCATCCATAATTCTGCGCGGAGACAGCATTTCATTTTTTAAATGCGAATCTCTATATATTGGTTTCGTGTCTGATGGATCAGCAAAACAAAAACCGTATCTGTTCGCAACAGGTTTAGCGCCGAGTCCGAAACCCATCGCATCCCTGTTAACACCTACAATACCTGTAATGGATCCGCCGAACGGATCAAGTGCGCTCGGGCTGTTGTGGGTCTCCACTTTATCTGCAATTATATACTCATCGTCGAATACAATGCCGCCCGCGTTATCGGAAAAAACAGATACGCAGAAATCTTTATCGCCCTTCTCTCTGCGGATTCTAATTGTTGCTTCTTTTATATAGCGGCTGTAAATTCCCTCTTTCAGATCATCATCAATTGAAGCGGAAAAGATAGTATGCTTGCAGTGTTCGCTCCATGTCTGGGCAATTGATTCAAGCTCAATATCAGTCGGATCGCGTTTTTCCGATTCTGAAAAATAATTTTTTATAACATTCATTGACAGCATATCAAGTGCAAGAGGTCCGCGTCTTGTCGTGCTGCTGTCTTGAATTCCTTCCTTGCCAAGTGCAGCAAGTTCAGCATCTGAAACATTCAGCGGTACAATATCAGCTTCAATCTTTTCTGATAGAGTGACTGCCGGTATATCAAAACCCATACCTGAATTTTTAATATACTCATCCCGTGAAAGAATCCGTACCCTCTGTATAAGCGGATTATAAAGCTCGCGCGAAATATTTTCAACATCACTCTTCGTGAGTTTTCCATCAAGGAAATATGTAGTGGAGGAAAATACGGAATTTTCTCTATCAGGCTCAATGCCTGTAATGTCTTCAATAATTTCCATAACAGTATGTGCTATGTTATCAGTTACACCCGGAAGATAGCCGATTTCAAATGCAAAAGAGAAATCCTGAGATGCAGACCTTGTTTGCGGTGCCGGTACATCTGAAAAAGCAGAAATTTCATATATCTGGGTTATAGGCTGTGTCAGAGCCTTGGCAATAGCCGTAATAATATCTGTAGAATCTTTCAATCTGCGTGCAGGAGGGGTCAGAGCATTATTATTAAGGACAATGTTTTCTGAATTAAAATCAATATTTACAAGATAATTATCGGTTATAAAAAGCTTTTTTATATTATAACCTGGGATATTAAGCTTTTGTGCAAGAATTTCCGCTCTCGAATCCCTTATCTTATAAAATACTTCTATTCTGTAAGCTGCTTTTTTCATAATATTTAACTTTTAAACAATTAAAAAAGCAATGTTTATTGTCCACAATTTTTTTAAGATGATAATTGCAAAATTTTTTGTTATTACAGACATAGATACCTTACAATCAAACCGTCTTATTTTTTAATTTCAGCAGATTTTTATGATTGATTAAATATAATAAATATAATGAAGTCAGGTAAGTTTTAAAAATCTCCCGGTAAGTCCCTTGAATAATATAAGTCGCATTAAACTTTATCAAAAAGAGGTTATATTATGAAATTTATTCATATTATTTTAATAATCTGCCTGACTGCTTTCAGCTCTCATACTAATGATAAAAAAGTAAAAAATGTAATACTTTTAATTCCGGATGGAATGAGTATTACTCATTCAACCATAGCCAGATGGTATAATGGCGGAAATGCTCTGACCCTTGATGAACTGGCATGCGGTCTGGTTAGAACATACCCATCGGATGGAATTATTTCTGATTCAGCTCCTGCAGCAACAGCTATGGCAACCGGACAGAAATCCCATTCAGGTTTTATCTCTGTTCTGCCGGATATTTCAAATATGCCCGATTACAAAGGAAAAAATTTTAATGAGCAGGATGCGAGAAATCCTGTACCGACAATACTTGAAGCTGCGAAGCTCAAGGGGTTAAGCACAGGTCTTGTAGCCACATCAAATATCCAGCATGCAACTCCCGGTGCTTTTTCAAGCCATCATATTGACAGAAGGGCTTATCAGGATATTGGGGAGCAGCAGATATATCAGGATATGGATGTTGTTCTCGCCGGCGGGTCAGAGCATCTCAGGAAAGAAATAAGAAAAGACAAAGAAGATCTTATAGGAGTGATTAAAAGCAAAGGATATGACTACATATCAACAAGAGATGAACTTTTAAATATTAAAAGTAAAAAGATTTGGGGTATGTTTGCTCCTGATGCAATGGATTATGACATGGACAGGGATAACACCCAGCCCGCCTTATATGAAATGACACAGAAAGCAATAGAGATTCTTTCAAAAAACAGCAATGGATTTTTTCTGATGGTTGAAGGCAGCAAGATCGACTGGGCATCGCATGCGAACGATCCGGTTGGTGTAGTCAGCGATGTTCTTGCTTTTGATAAAGCTGTAAAGATTGCCCTTGATTTTGCAAAGAAAGACGGCAATACTGTTGTAATTGCAGCGCCGGATCATGGAAACGGAGGAATGTCTATAGGAAGCAGCGAAACTAATAAAGGCTATGATATTATGCCTGTAACTGATATGATTGTTCCGCTTAGTAAAGCTTCTCTAACAGGAGAAGGTATTTATAAAAAGCTTAATAAAGATAAATCAAACTTAAAAGAAGTTGTTCTAAAATATTTCGGAATCAAAGACCTGAACGCTGATGAAATAACAATCCTTAAAAAAGCCAAGCCTGATAAATTCAATTACGCAATCGGGCCTATTATCAGCAAAAGAGCAAAAATCGGGTGGACTACAAACGGCCATACAGGTGAAGAAGTAATTCTATATGTTTATCATCCAAGAAATTACAGGCCAACCGGAGTTATACAGAATACAGATATAGCCCTATACATTGATGATATTCTATCTCTAAATACTTTTAATCTTAACAGAGTTCTTTTCAGGGATGTATATAAAGAATTATCAGCTCCTGATATCAGAATTATAATTGATAATAAAGATTTATTTAATCCTGTTTTAACAATTAATAAAGGAAATATTGATTATAGATTTCCAATAAATAAAAATATAGCATTGATAGATGAAAAAGCTGTTACATTCAGAGGCCTGACTCTATTCAACGGGAAAAAATGGTTTATTCCTGAAGAAGCCATTAAACTAATCAAATAGATTTAATCGGGGTCAGAGCCCTGTTAGATTCTACAATAATTCATTTATATTAAAAAATCTTAATGATATTTCGGGCAATATCATTAAGATTTGCTTGACTGATAAAAACTTATATGAAATTATATTTTTCATGAGTATTATTGAAAACTATAATAAAATTAAAGATGAAATTGCTGCTGCAGCTGAAAAATATAGTCGAAATCCTGATGATATTAAAATAATAACCGTATCAAAAACCTTCCCTCCTGAAACAGTACAATCCGCTATAGATTCAGGTATAGAAATTTTCGGTGAAAACAAAATACAGGAAGCTTCAGAAAAAATTCCGCTTCTTAATGGAAAATTTAAATTTCATATGATTGGACACCTCCAATCGAACAAATCAAAAGATGCTGTCCGCTTATTTGATTTAATTCACTCTATAGATAAAGCAGAAACTGCTAAAAAAGTCAGCACGGAAGGGTTAAAAATTGATAAAATACAGAATATCCTAATCCAGGTAAATACTGCAGGTGAATCCCGGAAAAGCGGCTCTGACCCTGAAAACTTATTTCAATTATTTGAAAACATTCTTCCTCTTCAAAATATTAAAATTCTGGGTTTAATGGCAATTGCTCCATATACAGATGATGAAATAATAATTGGAAATTGTTTCAGCAAGGCAAGAAAATTGCTTGAAGAAATAAACGATACATTCAATATTCAGTTAAAAGAACTCTCGATGGGAATGTCTTCTGATTATAAAATCGCAATAGCTGAAGGAGCGACAATGGTCAGAATCGGTTCCGCAATTTTCGGTAATAGAAATTATAAATGATACTACAGAATAAATCAATAGGCATAATCGGTGCAGGCAATATGGGAGGCGCTATAATAGCAGGCCTTGCTAAATCTATTGACCCGGAATATATTAATGTTTTTGATTCAGATGCGGAAAAATTAGAGGATATGCGTTTAAGATTTCAGGTTAAAAAACTTGATTCTGCGATTAAAACCGCATATGATTCGGATATTATCATTATAGCTGTTAAACCTGATGCTGTTTCAAGCCTGTTAAAAGAAATTAAGTCTGTAAAAAAAACAACAGTTATTGTTTCAATAGCTGCAGGTATTAAAATAAAAACAATTGAATCTGTACTCGGATCGGATAAAAAAGTCATCCGTGTTATGCCCAATACGCCATGCCTTATAGGTGAGGGAATATCCGCTATATCATCCAACGATGAAGTGGACGAATTATCACTTAATATGGTAGATGAAGTATTTAAAATGATCGGTCATACTATAAGAGTCCCTGAAAAAATGATGGATGCAGTAACAGGTCTTTCAGGAAGCGGACCGGCCTATGTATTTACTTTTATACATGCACTTGCAGATGGTGGAGTTAAAATGGGTATTCCAAGAGATAAAGCAACGCTCCTTGCAGCTCACACTGTTGCCGGTTCTGCGCGACTTGTGATTGAATCAATGGAACATCCCATGAATCTTAGAATGAAAGTAGCCTCACCTGGCGGAACAACAATTGAAGGGATTCACGTGCTTGAAAAAAACGGTTTTACCGGAATAGTTATGGAAGCTGTAGAAGCTGCGGCACAAAAATCCAAAAAGCTCGGGGAAGAATAATATAATGCCGCTTAATAATTACCAGGACAGGCAGATCAGGTTTTATGCTTCAATTGCAGCAGCTGTTTTACTGACTGTTTTTATCGGCGGCAACATTATTACCGCCATTGTAAAAAAAAGTGTAAAAGCTGATAGAAACACCTATGTTCTGAAAGAAGGATATCCGATTTTCACAGACCATGCAGCATATATTAAATTAATAAAAGATTATCCTCACGATGCAGGTGTTAATCTTTCAATATACAAGATCAGATACAGTGAATCATTCTGGGATGTGTGCAAAAGGCATCAGATCACCCTTGATACATTTATTGCAGCCAATCCGTATCTAACATCGCTTGTTGCAACAGAAGGCATTGAAGTTGTAATCCCTGAAAAGGATGGTGTTTTATTTGCATTTGACCAGTTTACTGATGTAATCCGCATGTCAAGAAAGCTTGGTTATAGAAACAATATTTCAGGTAAATATCTTCCGACTTTTTTTAAAATTATATCAACTGATGATATCCGATTTGTTTTTTTCCAGAACAGCAGACCGAAGATCGTAAACGATTCACTTGAGAAACTCAACAATTACAGAAATATTTTTCAGGCTCCTCTTGTCGGTTTTATAACTTCAGCTTACGGGGACAGAGTAGATCCGTTTTTCCATGAGAATATGGAATTTCATAACGGCATTGATATCATGAACAGACAGGGTACACCCGTCAGACCTGCAAGAGAAGGCATTGTAACCTATTCAGGATGGCGTGATGGATACGGCCTTTGTGTTACCATGCAGCACCATGATGGATTTTCAACTCTATACGGACACTTTTCGCTGATTAAAGTTAAAACCGGGGACTGGCTTAAAAATGATGACATACTTGGTTTTGTTGGTTCAACAGGAAGATCTACCGGTCCTCATCTGCACTTTATAATAATGCGCCACGGTGAAATAATAAATCCTCTTTTATTCATCTGGTAAGATACTTTCTAGATTACATCAAATGAAACAAAAAATCACAGAAATTTTTCTCATTATATTATCAATTCTTTTTATTATGCAATGCTCAAATAAAAAAAATGATAATACAGGGAAATGGAAATATAAAATTTTCATAAATGGAAATAATGCAGGAACTGCAGTTGTAAAAATTTCTCTCGATGGTGATAATTATATCCATGAACTTGATATGGAAACATTAACCGGTGAATTAAAAAATACTGTAAAAAGAACATTAGTTGAAACAACGGATTATAAACCTGTTAGTCTTGAGAATATAAATAAAATAATAACCAAAAACGAAATTAAAGAAATAAAAATCATAGTAAAAGTAAATGCAGAAGGCGTTGATGTTATATCTGATAATAATAAATTTTTTGTTCCAATTGAAAAACCATTCATGTTCGACGGATTATATCACACTTCAGAATTAAAAAAACTCCACTTCAAAAAAGGGGCTTTAATTAGATCAAGAATTTACGACCCTCAGATAGAAAACGAAAACAGTGTAATTCTGAACACTACAGTATCAGAAAAGAAACAATTTACTTTCAGAGGAAAAGAAATAGATCTCATCCAGGTATTGCAGTATATCAACAACCTCAAAACAATCGAGATTTTCATGGATTCACACGGAACAATTTATAAATCCAGAACAACAATGCTTAATTATACGATGGAAATGATTCTTGAATAACCCGTCAATGAACTATATCCGGATCATTTTCTGAATCAGACGTTTTTCCCTGCTCCCAGTAATGATCAATTTTTTCGTCCCTCGGCCCGTCAAATCTCGAAGCAAGTATTGATTCCTGGATATACTTATTCTGCATAGCAGCTATATCCATATAGCCTGAACTCATATAATCAATGATTGCATATTCATTTTGAAAATCAAGGGTTTCTTCGGAAACCTTTATCACTTTTAAATAACGCCTGCAGTTATCGCAGGTATAGGCAGAGACCTGCATCTCATCTTCGAGATGAAGATAACTGAGCTTATCCTGATCAGAAGTCAGACAGAACGAGCATTTTACGCGGGAGAACGTCCATCTTGTTCCGCAGGAAATACATGCCATTATTCTCCTGCCCTCTTTGCCTGCTATATACGAAATGCCGGGCCAGTGTCCGCATACCGGACAGAATCCAGAATGATGTTTTGATAAATCAACTGAATCCTGGACAAAATCAGAAACTGCTTCTTTAAAAGGAAAAGCAGCAACGAGTGAAAAAAACAGAATAAATTCATTCGACATTTCCTGCTCTCTTGCAAAATTAAAAACATTTTTCTGCCTGTCGCAAAGAAGATTATCGATGAACTCTTTCGCAAACAGTTCATTTTTTTTAACTGCAGATTTAAATAGATCAATATCCTTCTCATATGCAACAGCCTCCTCGCTTAAAAGATCGAGCAGGTTCAATATATATTCTTTTGTATTTGAAGCTTCCACTTTCCAGATAGCTTCTTCAATTACATATCTTCTGTCTTTTATCAGCTCAATGTTTTCCCTGACTGTTTTTTTAACAAATGATTTTGCAAATAAAATTTTTTCAAATTTAATTTTCAGATCAACAAATCTTTCAAAAAAATGTTCAATAGAAGGTCCTGTTTCATTCATAATTCACCTCAATTTTTTCAGAAAAAACATTAATGCATATATTTACATTAAACCAATATAAAAAGTTCTGCCTGTTTAATACAATTATTATTTAAAATTCCTGAAGCTGTATTTTAGATTTATTCCGCAATTCTATGTTTTCCGCTGAAAATTATAAACTTTGATGCTGATACATTAGCAGCGATTGTCAGATTGTATTTCCTCGCTATATCAATGCTCAGGCTTGTAGGATAAGCTTTTGATACAAGCACAGGAGTCTTTCCATAAAGAGATTTATAAACAATTTCACTGGAAAGCCTGCCGGTTGAAAAAATCATCTTATCAGTCAGATCAATATTTTCCAGACAGCAGATTCCTATAATTTTATCAACAGCATTATGCCTGCCGATTTCATCGACAAATAAAATCTTATTCCCATGGAAATCATAAAGAGCAGCGCTGTGTACTCCTCGTGTCTCCTTATGAAGAGAGGAAAGGTGAAGAAAAGTTTTCATGCAATCAATTATCAATTTACCGGAAACGATTCCGCTGGAATTTATTTCTGCAAGAGTATCATCTCCAATTGAGCTTTTACCCTGGCCGCAGGCCGATGCAAGAGATTTAATTTTAAAAAGTCTGTCTATCATATCATCACTTTTTAAAGTCTCAACATCAACAGTCATTTCGCTTTCATTGACCTTAACTGAAAAGATTTCACTTTTAGACCTGACTACACCTTCTGTAATTAAGTGGCCGGCTGCAAGCGCTTCCAGACCAGAACCCGAACAGGCGATTGAAACGAACGGCCTTCCATTGATTTTTAAAATAAACGGATATTCCGCACTCAGATCAATGTCTGCAGGTTCAATTCCAGATTGCGAAAAAATATGTGCTTTATATGATATTCTTTCCGGCAGAGACATATTATTCTGCCTGTCTTATATTTTCATATATGGACATATAAGCTTTATAAACGAGCCTGACGCAGTTCATGCTTTTCTCCTGAACATCAACACTCATTTTTTCATACAGTTTTTCCATTAATGAAGGAATCTCATCATAACGCTTTTCTTTTGCTGTTTCAATAAAAAAAGATGCTCCTGCTATGGAAAAACCGCAGCCGTTGACAGATGCCATGATATCTGTAATTATTCCGTTTGACACTTTTAATGTAAGCTTAACGACATCACTGCATGAATCACTGCTGGAATATGCCTGGAAATCCGGGTTTTCGATTAATCCGATACCTCTCGGATCAATAAAATGCTTTTTTAATATTTCACTTTTCAAATTTATGCTCTGCTGAATTTTTCAATATCTTCAAAATAATTAATATTCTGAAACAGTTTTAATTGCGGATCAAATTTTTTAATTTCTTCCTCAGTAATTTTCAATAACTTCATCCTGTCAAAGAAATTAATTATTTTCATATCTCCGGAGTTTATCAGCTTTAATATATAAGGAAGGCAAGATGATGAGTAAACAGCATGAAGAGGCTCGAAGCGGTCTGAAATAGATGGTATAATAATATCGAACCCTTCTGTTTTTAAAGTCATGTATTCAATAAATTTCTTATTGATAAACGGGGTATCGCAAGCAAAGACAAAAATATTTTTCCCTGCAGACTGCATTAATGCTGTATAAATACCTCCTATTGGTCCGAGATCCGGAATAATATCAGGAATTGTATTTAAACCGAGGAATGAAAATTTTTCAGTATCATTACTGATTACGGATACTGATTTAAACACAGGTGAAACAGCATCAACAACATGTTTTATAAGCGGCTTTCCGTTAAATTCATAAAGAGATTTATCCCTCCTGAATCTGATGCTTTTTCCACCTGCAATTATATAAGCATTAATAGTATCTATCATGCAGATAAAAAAACAAAGATCATGCTAATTGTCTATTCTTTTTAAAATTCCATCCACATCAATATTATAATTTTCAAAAACCGTGTTTCGGGAGAAATCTCTTCTTAAAAGTGAAATATTATAATCAATCAGAGACTGAATTTCAAACATTTTGGACTGTGCAAATGAATCCATAGCCATTTTAAGCTGCACTGAATTGTATTTGCCTTTTTTAAATTTCGCAAGCACCTGATAGTAATAATCCTGAGCGTAGTTACGCGATTGTTTAGTCTGCTGAAAAACCTGATATGAAACATCGCACTGTTTTACAATTGAAACAACTTCATCCCTTATGCTCTGTTCCATGCCCTGCAACGTAATATACTGTTTCTGGTAATTTAATTTAGCGTCTCTGAGTTTAACATATGCGCCTGTATCTCCGATCGGATAAGTAAGCTCAAGAGATGCTGAATAGTCAGTAACAAAGTTGTCAAAAGTATTTGCATAGGATGTGGCATCATAATCCTTTAATCCGGCAGATGCCTTGAGTTTTACAGATGGAAGATTCATGTTTGCTGCAATTCTGAGATCAAGATTTGCATTATTCAAAACAACTTTCTGGTTATTCCAGTCTATTCTTTTTATAAACGCATCTTTAACAGCCTGTTCATATTTTATAGTCGGCTCTTCTGTATTAAAAGTTCTTCCTACTTCTATATTAATATCCGAATCAAGATTTAAAGATCTTAAAATATTTAACCTGGCATCAAAAAGAGATTTCTCTGATTTATCAAGATTATTTTTTGCAGCTAAAGTTCTGCTGTTCCAGTCAAATGCCTCTTCAGGGTCAGCAAGACCAACTGCAGCTTTTCTCTGCATAAGATTTCTTATATCAACTGTTCCATTATATATTATTTTATTTGTATTTAGAAATTCCTCTGCAATTGCAATGTTCCAGTAACCAATTATAAAATCAACAAGCATTGCTGTAAGTTTCATTTTCACCATCTGCTTGTTCATAAAAGTAATATTTTTTAAAGATTGTTCAGTAAGTCTGTCGTTAATGCCGAACGCGTTCTTGACAAGCTCCTGTGCCAGATCAACTTTAAATCCTGTCTGATAGCCTAATCCTCCAAATGTGCCAAAACCGGGAAACGCTGTTTTAGGTGCAACATCCTGATAATATCCATTCATGTTGACGCCCACTGTTGTTCCTGTGCTGAAATTTTTCTGAAGCCCAAACATGTAATTACCGACTTCAGTAGTTTTTCCCTGTAAGGTCTGTGTTGCAACATTCGGATTTTCTGTATGCGATAAACCGCCATTTGCTATTGCTATAAAATCATATTTAGCCTGGTACTGAAGCAGAGGAGAATTTGCGCCCTTATAGTCAAGAAGCGCTTTTTTTACATCGTAGTTATTTCTTAAAAGATAATCTACAAGAGTGTTTACATTCAGTTTTAATAGCTTATTTTTTTTAATATTCTCATTAAAAGATTCTTTATTATTTTCTTTATCTGCGTTAATTATTTCATTTTCGGTTTTATTATTTTCCTGAGCTATAACATAAGTGTTATTAAATGAAAATAATATTACAAGAATATTGATAAGCAGAATAGATAATTTCAAACGCATTTTTTATCCTCCAGGAATATATATCAGGATGAAAGATTTTTACCTTTATTTCTTTTTACATAAATTTTATGAAAATAGATCATTTCAGGTATTTTTAAATTTCAGTCAAGGTAAAAATCTGAGAACAAATGTCAATAAAATTAATCAATTAATCAATAAATCGACAAATTCTAATTTATATATTTGTTAGATGAAGTTTTCCAGCAAAATGAGGCAAAAAAATGAACAATTACATACGTCCATATGATATTATTGACTCAATAATACCTTTTATATCTTTTTCTGCATCAGCTGCACCAAGCTTAACAGCTTCTTTTGGCATACCATAAACTATACATGAGGCTTCATTCTGAGCAATTGTTTTTGAACCTGAGAGTTTCATTTCAAGAAGGCCGGCTGCCCCATCATTGCCCATTCCGGTAAGAATTATACCCAGTGCATATTTTCCGGCACGCTGACTTACAGATCTGAATAAAACATCTACTGATGGCTTGTGCCTGTTTACCGGCGGGCCTTCATTTATTTCAATCCAGTAACCCTCAGAATCAGCATTCAGCAGCATGTGTTTTCCGCCAGGTGCAATTACGGCCATTCCATGGTAAAGCCTATCCCCATTTTCAGCTTCTTTTACATATATTTTTGATTTTCCATTTACGCGTTCAGCAAAAGCAAGCGTAAACTTTTCAGGCATATGTTGAGTTATAACTATTCCGGGAAGAGTATCAGGCAGATTTGAAAGAATTTCATCAATAACTTCGGTTCCTCCGGTAGATGCACCGATTGCTATTAATTTTTCAGATCTTATTTTATTTTTTATATGTCCTTCTTTATCAAGAATAATATCAGCAGTAAATTTTTTTTCAACTTCAAGATTAACTGCCTGTGTTCTCCTGACTCTGGAATTTTTGGCGCCTTTAATCTTTTCAATCAGGCTTAATGAAAATTCTTTCACTGAATCTTCATTTTCAAGATCCGGTTTGGCAATAAAATCTACAGCACCAAGTTCGAGGGCTCTCATGGTTTCCTTTGCGCCTTTTTCAGTAAGAGAGCTTACCATAATTACAGGGATAGGATTTGCAATCATAAGTTTTGAAAGGAATGTAAGGCCATCCATGCGCGGCATTTCTATATCAAGAGTTATAACATCAGGCTGAATAGTTTTTATTTTATTAACAGCAATTATAGGATCCATTGCAGTAGCAGCGACTGTTATGCCGGGGGCAGACTCGGCAATATCAGAAAGAAATTTCCTCATAACAGCTGAATCATCAATTATTATCAGTTTGATATCAGCCATTTGACAAACTCCTCTTCACGTAATCAATATCACGCTTGTTGATCTCATCAATAACATCCTGCCTGGTGGTTTTCCTGAGATAAACTTTTCCGGTCTTGGTATCCATCAGTACCTTGCGGGTAAAATTTTCTCCTACATCGCTTGATACAATCGGAATATCTTCAATTTCCATCATAATTTTCGCAAGTCTGATATTATCACTCGGGATGGCATTTATTCCGGCATCCGTTCCAAGCACATGCCCTCCGCCGAAAATCTTTGCTATGAAATTTTTCTTTATTGCGCCTTTTTTTTCGAGGTCATCAATTAGTGAATTTATTGCAGTTATTCCGTAACGGGCAGTTTTATCAGTAAAAATATCTTTTTCTGTTATTCTTCCTGGAAGCATAAAATGATTCATGCCGGCTACACCGCTATTTAAGTCTGCAATGCAAACCGCAATGCATGATCCAAGGAGCGTTCCTATCATTTCATCCCTGTTGGTAACATAATACTCACCGGGGTGAATAATTTTTATATCTTTTCCATATCTGCTGCTGTTTCTTATATACAATTTTTTCTACCTTGAATCAATGTCTTTCTTTTTATAAATTGTGTTTCCTACAAGAGAGAACTCATCAGATATCGAAGAAATATTTTCAGAATGGCCGATAAATAAATATCCGTGATCAGCCAGATATCTGCTGAATTTCTGAAACAGTATTCTCTGCGTTTCCTTATCAAAATAAATTACAACGTTTCTGCAGAAAATAATATCAAACTGGCCCTTCATGGGATATATATCGTCAAGAAGATTCAACCTGGAAAAAGTAATAATATTTTTTATATTTTCTTTTACTTTAAATAATCCGTCATTTTCAGCCTTTCCCCGATAAAAATATTTTTTTAAAATTTCTACCGGAATATCTTCTATTAGATCCGACTTATAAATACCTTCTTTTGCCTTATCAAGAACCTGCGTGTCTATATCAGTTGCAAGAATCTTTAACTGAGGTTTTAATTTATTTTCAAAGTATTCCTGAAGCGTTATTGCAATTGTATAAGGCTCCTCACCAGTTGAACATCCTGCGCTCCAGATTTTAATTTCCTTTCTGCCCATTTCAGCAAATTCAGCAAGAGCTTTCTCTGTCATAAAATCAAAGTGCCTGTTTTCTCTGAAAAATTCAGTTTTGTTGGTTGTAATTGAATTTATGAAGTTAACTTTCTCCTCTTCATAATTTTCCATTAAATATTTATAATAATCTGAAAATTCGTTTATTTTTAGAGCGCGCATACGCCTCATTAAACGCGCCTGAAGTAAGGCTTTTTTGGAATCGTTTAATGTTATTCCAGCTTCTTTATAAACAATATCCCGGTATTTAATAAATTCTATATCAGAAAGCTGCAGGTGGTTATACATAAAGGTTATTCAAATATCAGAATCCTTCCGGTTTTCTTTTTATTCCTGAACTGCACGTCAATGTACTCCTGTTCAAGTTTAATAAATTCGGAGGACTCTTCATTATTTTTTAATATCTGCCTGTAGACAACTCCATCACGGGTTGAAAAATATATTCTTCTTCTGAAGTCTCCGCCAAGATCATTTCTTTCAACCGGAATGTTTTCAAGGAGGAAATATTCATGAATGAATCTGATATTGCTGGTAGCCATTTCATCTAAAGATTTTTTATGTTCATCGGAGTATCCTGCTCCGAAAATTTTTGCCCGCAAAAACTTTCTGTCACCGCCGAGTTTAACAATTTCCCCCATCAGATATTCCATGCTTGAAATGCCGAGACGGGCAATTTCATCAGAAACAATTCCTGAAGTGCCTATTGCTCCCGGTATAATAAAATGCCCCATGCCGCCGATAAGTCTGCCCGGGTCATAAAGACATACAACAACGCAGGAACTTGTTACTGTACCAAGAATACAGTCATCTTTTGTTGCAAAATAATCTCCGGGGTAGAGAATGTATAATGGTTTGCCGAATTTACTTGAATCGCTTTTTATCATATCAGATTCATTTTAAATCTTATCTTTATCCAGAGTATCAAGCTCATCAACAGAAAGAATTTTTTCTACATTTAAAATTATTATCAGGTTATTATCAAGCTGTCCGATTCCCTCAATAAAATTAGTTTCTATTTTCGAGCTGAAATGAGGCGTATCCTGTATGCTTGTTACCGGCAGGCCTACAACATCTGCAACTGAATCCACTATCATGCCGATTTTAACATCCTTAACTTCTACAATAATAATTACAGTAAAACTGTCATACTCCCTGTTTTCCATATTGAATTTTTTTCTTAAATCAATAACCGGGACAACTGCACCTCTTAGATTAATTACACCCTTCATAAAAGAAAGAGTATTCGGCACAGGCGTTATCTGCGTCATACCTATAATATCCTGAACGCTGAGAACATTGACGCCATATGTTTCTACGCCAATAATAAAAGTAACATATTGCTTCATTTGTACTGTATTTATTTCTTTATCTTTCTGCACCTGCATATTCGTCTCCTATTTTTTAACGAATCTCTCAACAACACCAACAAGGTCCGATGGCTGAAAAGGTTTTACTATCCAGCCTGATGCCCCGGCCTGCTTTCCCTCCTGAATTTTATCTTCTTCAGATTCAGTTGTGAGAACAACAATCGGCGTGAACTTATCAAGCTTTCTGAATTCTTTAATAAATGTTATGCCGTCCATCTGGGGCATATTTATATCACACATACATAACGCAACATCATCACCCTTTGCTTTAAGAGCTTTATATTTTTCAAGAGCGTCTGCGCCATTTTCACACTGAACCGTGGGAAATCCCAGACCCTTAATGGCAAACTCAACACTGATCCTGATTGTAGGTGAATCGTCAATAATCAAAATATGTTTGGACATTCAATCCTCCGGAGTATTATATTTTCAAACCGCAAATCTGCAACTGATGTTTAACAGTATCTGAAACAGATTTCAGCTTAACACTTTTACCGATTTCCTTCGCTTCTCTTCCTGCAGCAACTATTATCTGGGCTATTGATAAATCAATTCTTTTAACGTCTGAGAAATCAAGTATAACTTTTTCTTCATTGTCAAGCTCGCTCTTTATATCCTGATAAAATTGAGCGGCGTTTTTAATACCTATATCCTCTTTTAATAAAATCATTCATGCACCTCTATATTGCTCGGCAAATTCTACTCATTTTTTTTGAATATCCATAATAAGACCGTGAATATCTATTATCAATGCAACCTTGCCGTCACCTAAAATAGCAGCCCCTGAAACCGCCCTGCTTTTTGTAATATAATTATCAAGGCTTTTAATTACAATCTGCTGCTGACCTATCAGATCATCAACAAGCAGTCCTATTTTACTATTTCCTGATTCAACAATTACAACAAGCGACTCCCAAGGATCAGTAAATTTCGCCTTTATGCCAAAAAGATCATAAAGCCTGATTAGAGTAACATACTCGCCTCGGGCGTGTATAACCTCGCCTCTTCCCTCAACTGTTTTAACATCTTCTTTCTTCGGCTGAATTGATTCAACTACAGACAATAATGGTACAATATATATACTGTCTCCCACATTTACAAGCATACCGTCAATTATAGCCATTGTAAGCGGAAGCTTAATTCGAACAGTAGATCCTTTTCCATCTTCCGATAATATATTAACAATTCCCCTAAGCTCTTCAATATTTGTTTTCACAACATCCATCCCGACTCCTCTGCCGGATAAATCTCCTATGCTGGAAGCTGTTGATAAACCTGGCAGAAAAAGCAGAGAAAGAAGCTTCTCTCTTGATACATCCTCATCTGCCCTGATGTGTCCCTGTTTTATTGCTTTATCCTTAACCTTTGCAAGCGGAACACCTGCTCCATCATCGATGACATCGATGAAAACACTTCCTTCCTGATGATAAGCTTTAAGTGATATTGTCCCTGCGGGATCTTTGCCGATTTTTTTTCTCTCTTCAGCAGATTCAATCCCGTGATCTATAGAATTCCGTATCATATGTTTAAGCGGATCGCCTATTTTTTCGATAACCGTCTTGTCCAGTTCAACATCTCCGCCTTCTATAGACAGTTTAATATCTTTACCAAGGGAATGGGACGAGTCTCTTACAAATCTGCGGAACTGCTCAAATGTAGGTCCAATCGGCACCATCCGTATAGACATTATCTGTTCCTGAAATTCCCTGGTTGCCCTGTCTAATCCGAATAGCGCATTTTTAAGCTGAAAAGCAGATTCATCATCTATTATATTTGCCATGCCTGAAAGAGCGGATTGGCCGATTACTATTTCACCTAAAAGATTTAAAAGGTTATCAAGCTTGTTTGTATCAACCCTGATTGTATTAACTTCAATTTTTTTCTTTATATTCTCCTGTTCTTTTAATGCTTCGCCTATTTCATTCTCAGTAGCAATCCCTCTTTTAATTATCAGATCGCCTAGTCTGTTTTTCTCAATATCCTGAATCTCAACAATTTCCTCAAGCTGCTCTTCGGTTATAACGCCTTTATTAACAAGAATCTCCCCAAGTTTTTTTGTTTCATATGTTTCTCCATCATATACCTTAATAAATTCTGAAGTTTTATCAGTAATTGTAATTTTATTATCATCCATAACGAATAAAAAAACATTATTAACTTTATCAATATTGTATTTTGTTTTAATGACTATTTCCCATCCGAAATAGCATTTCTCAGGATCCATTTCCTGAAACGGAGGAAGAGAATCTTTTAAAACTTTCTTTTCTATCAATTCGCCGACAAGAAGCAGATCTTCTATAAGCATAAGCGGATCAGTTCCGAACTCAAAGATAGACGGCTTAAATTCAGCTCTGATTTTATAGAACTTCTCTTCGATTTTTTTTATTGCTTCCGGTACAGCTGCAGATTTCAACTGAACCTTTGGTGATTCAATTGAGCCGCCTTTAAAATCAACTATCTTCTTTAATAATTCCAGTTTAATATTCTGAGATTTTTCAGCATCAATATCACCGGAAAAAATCTCATTCTTAATCCAGTCAATACTGCTTAAAATCAGATCTATTATTTTATCATCAACTTTGAGAATTCCTGATCTGACATCATCAAGAAGATTTTCAAGCTTATGCGTAAATTCATAAACATTCGTCAGCCCCACGATTCCGGAACTGCCTTTCAAAGTATGGAAATATCTGAAAACGCGATTGATTATTTCAGCGTCGCCGGCATGTTCTTCGAGCTGAACAATATCAGACTCAAGGTTTTCTATTATTTCCCTGGCTTCTCCGAGAAAAACTTCTCTAATGCCGATCTCACTCATCTATGGAACTCCAGCTTTTTGATAAAAAGGAATGATAAACAATAACGCAATTTAATAAATGATTATATAATACAAAGATATTATTGTCAATAAATTATTGATTTAACAATTGGCGCAAATTCAAATGAAAAAGCGTATAAAACAATATATTTAAATAAAAACCCCGGATTTAAAGCCGGGGTTTTTATTTAAATATATGCCACTTCAACTATTTATTTAACATAAAAAACTTTTAAGCAAACCGGCATAATTAACGCCGGTTCACTTAATTCAGTCTATTATCTGAGATTCATAAGTTCTCTGTATCCTTTAATTGCTTCATCTCTGACCGATCGGGCAAAGGTTAGAGCAATTTCAGCCTTCTGGGCAGTAATCATAACATTATGAATATCAACTGATTCCGGCTGATATATCATTTTCTGCATTAAATTTGAAGATTCAACCTGGAGATTATTTGTTTTTCCGATAGCGCCTTTAAGCATTTCAGAAAATGAAGATGCCACATCATCTTTTTCAAATGCATCACCAGCCATTCCTGATTTCCCGTTAAAATGCAGCGGGTGGCTTGTATTTAAATTTACCAGATTTCCAGTTAATATTTTTTCCATAATCAATGCACTCCCTTTATATTATTATTCATCAATTCAATCTTTGTATTGATTTTTAATTCATTTTCAAGATTTTTTAAATTCTCTAAAATCCCTATGCTTTTTCTGCCTGATAATTCATGTGTCACGTTTAAATCCATTCTGCCTGAAATTTCCCTTATCACAACAGCCTCCTATACCCTTATGCCATTCTTCCGATTTCAAGAGCCTTGTTAAACATGGATCTTGCATTATTAACTATCATTACATTCGCTTCATATGATCTTGATGCGGATATCAGATCTGTCATTTCCGAGACAACATTCACATTAGGCATTTCAACATATCCTTTTTTATTACCGGTCTTTATCGCGTCAGGATGTTCAGGATCGTATACAAGTCTCGGATCAGCTTTATCTGCTTCGATCTTAACAACACGCACTCCTTTGCCGGTCATATGGCCCAGATTTTCCGGAAGGATTGGAGATTTATAATTCGGATGAGTTTCTATTGGTGCAAAAATAACTCTTTTCCTGATATAAGGTCCGCCCTCCGGGGTTCTCGTTGTATTCACATTCGCGATATTTGAGCTTATTACATCCATTCTGAGTCTTTGCGCTGTAAGCCCTGTTGATGCTATATTAAAACTATCGAACATACCCATATTATACTCCTATATTATCCGCCGATTGGTCTCATCACGAGTTTCAATACTTTATAATTCTGATTCAGATTTGTTACAAAAGCATTATATCTCATAGTGTTTTTTGAGGAATCGACCATTTCCTTTTCTATATCAACATTATTGCCGTCATTCCTGCCTGTAGTGCTGTAATCTAGATTTACTCTTGGAGAAACCTGCCTTACATCCTTATCTTCATAAAAAGGAATATGCCTTTCATCAGTTGTTTGTGCATTAAATCTGTTTGCCGTATTTTCCTGCGACCTGATTACTCTTTTAAGTTCGCTTTCAAAATTAACTTCGCTTCTTTTAAAATGAGGCACATCAACATTCGCTATATTATTCGATATAACCTTTCTTCTCATGGATTCTACATCCAGCATTTTTTCCATGAGATAATTCGTTTTCATCATATCTGAATCAATAAACATATACATTCTCCAAACTGCAAATTAAACCTTTTTATGGTCTGGTAATAAAATCGGTATTATTAAAAAAAACATTAGGAAAAATTAATGCGACATAAAAAAAATTTGATAAATTTATTAATAAACCATTTCTGATCCCCGTAATATGCTCTGACCCCCGTTATATGCTCTGATTCCCGTATTATGCTCTGACCCTATTTATATTTACCACTCGAATAAAAAATATTTGACCTATTCCTGATTAAGGAATCCATAAGACTATGGAAACAGGGATTTTATATATAATTGCTACGCCTATCGGAAATCTTGAAGATATGACTTTCCGCTCTATACGTATTTTAAAAGAAGAAATAGATATTGCCTGCTGTGAAGATACGCGTCAGACAAAAAAACTTTTTGATAATTACGGAATAAAGCTTCAGATGAGGCCGCTTCATTCTCATTCTTCAGAATCAGTAATAAACACGGTGATAAACGAACTTCTTGCCGGTAAAAACGTTGCTTATCTTTCAGATTCCGGAACGCCAAGCATATCCGATCCTGGAAGCAGACTTATAAATGCAGCAAGATCGAATGATATTAAAGTATCACCAATACCCGGTGCTTCAGCTCTGACTGCGCTTGCTTCAGTTGCCGGTTTTCCTGAAAAACAGATAGTTTTCTCAGGCTTTTTAAGTAAAAAAGAAGGTAAACGGATTACAGAGCTTACAAATCTGAAACAAAGCGGCGGAATAATTATAATATACGAATCCCCTTACAGAATAAAAAAGCTTTTGCTTGCAATTTCTAAAGTTTTTCCAGGCGGGAATATCTTAATCGGCAGAGAAATGACTAAATTTTTCGAGGAGTTTATATCAGGCACAATCGAAGAAATTATGGCAAACATTGACAATCTTAAGGAAAAGGGAGAATTCGCTGTAGCAGTCTATATCAATGAAAAGAAAAATAAAAGTTCAGATGATAATGAAAAAAATTGTTGAAATAATATGCAATGTCTTTATATCTTTAAATTAATAAAGGGTTGCTCTGACCCTTCTATAAATTTGTGAAAATTAACACAAAGAGGTAAATTATGGCAGAATCAAATTGTGCAAATTGCTCGATGAGAGCTAATTATGATAAAAATCCAAAATCCCTGCTGGGCAGATTCTGGAGATGGCATATTGGTTTCTGTCCCGGATGGAAAGGGTATATGAAAGGCCTTTCAGAATCAGAAAAAAACGCTCTTAAGATAAAATACAGCCTTAAATGATTCGATAAATATTCACCGGATGCAGATAATTGATTAAAGTATTGACAAAATAATCCGATAATAGTAGTACATTATAGAAGGGTTAAACAAAATGGTTATTGATAAAATTGGAAATATAAACAACATAATAGAGCCTAAAAAGACTAAATCAGTCTCCAGCTCTAAAGAAGTTAAACATAGCGATTCAGTTCAGATTTCATCTGAAGCAAAAAGTGCAGCTGAAACTGCAAAAATTGCACAGGTAGTTCATAGTGCACCGGATATCAGGGTTGACAGAGTAAAAGAAATCAAAGAACAGATCGCAAATGGAACTTATAATTTTGATGACCAGAAAGTTCTTGATATGGTAGCTGATAAAATAGCAACATTTCTTCTCAGGAAATAATAATTCAGGCCATCATGAAAACAGCTTAAAGCAGGGAAAGCGGAGATATTAACCTATGTCCGCTTTTTTTATCGGCATATTAATATTTTAAACGGGGATCGCTTTGGCAAGTGAATTTATTCCAGACTTCCACCTACCAACTGAAATTTATATCCGCCTGGATATAATTAATAATATTGACAGTATAATCCCGAAATACGGTAAAAGAGCTGTATTTATTACAACTTCATATGATTTTATAACTTATCACCAGACAATTGAAACAATATCAAAAATTTTAAAAAAATCTAAAACGGGCCTTATAATATATGACGATCTTCCGAGATATCCCACAACAGAGGATATAGACGCTGCAACATCTTTCACCAAAAAAACTAACTGCGATTTAATTATAGGCTTTGGCGGAGTAGAATCTATCAGTGCTGCAAAAGCTGTGGCAATACTTACAAATAATTACATTTTCTGCAGCGATCTTTTCGATAATCCGGATCTTCCCGGACGACCTGTAAAATTTATTACAATGCCAGCTTGTCCCATATTCGGTTTTGAAATATCCCCGATTTTATATCTTGATGAGATAAAAAATCTGACAAAGCAGGTTTATTTCAATGAAATGCTGTATCCTCATGCGACAATCATTGATCCAGGTATTTCTATGGTAACTGATATAGATTTAATTGCTAAATCCTCAATTGCGTCACTTGCGATGTCAACAGAATCAGTTATATCCCAGAACAATAATGATATAGTAAACACATACGCACTTAAGGCAATTGACATGATTTTCAGGAACCTGTCAATATCATATAAAGAGCAGGAAAACCCTGCTCCAAGAGTATACCTTTCAACAGCTTCACTTATGTCAGGAATTGCTTTTTCAACAGCTTATTCCGCTCTTGCTCTTGCAATATCCTTAGCTATCGCATCAAAAACAAAAATAACAGTAGATTCAGCAATGAGCATTATTATTCCTCACATAATGGAATTCAATCTGACAGCATCTCCGGGAAAATATGTTCAGATGTCAAAAGTTATGGGAGAGGATGTTCGGGAGATTACAGTTATTGAGGCTGCCATTAAGGCAATTGAAGCTATCAGAAAACTTGAATCTGATATAAATATTCCGCAAAGACTTTCAAACTACGATCTGCCTAAAACTGCATTTAAGGAAATAGCTGATCTTGCTATGATTTATCCGTTTATTAAAAATACACCCCGGCAGATCAACAGCAATGAAATAGAAACAATTCTAATTGCAGCATACTGATTCGATTCATTGATTTAATTAAATATTCGACTGTTCAACTTTAGAAAATATCTGCGTTATATCCAGTATAACTACAAATCCCTCCTGAAGTTTTGCAATTCCAACAATATATTTTCCGGAAATACCTTTAACGACAGGCGGAGGCGGCTCTATATCATTTGTATCAACTTTAACAACATGGCTTACTGAATCTATAGCAAGGCCAACAAGTTTGCCGTGAATCTCTACTATAATTGCTCTTTGATCATCACTATTACCAATGGATTTTATTCCGAACTTTTTAGATAAATCAACTATAGGAAGAACCCTCCCCCTGAAATCGATTACGCCCATTATATATTCTTCTGCTTTTGGTAATTTTGTGATTTTTGGAAGTTTATATATTTCCTCAACCTGAAGAATATCAACGCCATACTCTTCCTGACCGATCTTAAAGCATATAATCTGCAGGGAGTTTTGCAGATTTTTTAATTCACTCATCACCATACCTCTTACGGAAAAATAATAGAATTATTTCCTTGAAGAAAAATTATTCAAACTTAAATAAATTGTCAATAATTATTCATATTAGATATTTTTTTATTTACATGCCGGGAAATTGATTATATCTATATAAATCTTTACTTTACCGGTAAATGCACAGTATTTATGCTGACTCTTCATGAATTTTAATAAATAACAAAAGGCTTAAAATGAAATTATCAATTCTTATCTTAATCATTTTTTTACTAATTCCGGAACTGAACGCTAAAATAGAAAAACGCATACTTCATGATGGAAGTATTGAATACTATAACACTGCTGATTCATTAAACATCAGGAATACTTTTTCATCCAGATTTGATCCTCTGATTGAAAAAATTTCACGGAATAACGGTATTGATCCTTTTCTTATCAAATGTATTATTAAAGTCGAATCAGGCTTTAATCCTGATGCGGTTTCTGTTGCCGGAGCAATGGGGCTGATGCAGTTAATGCAGGATACTGCACGTTACTTTAAAATTAAGGATCCCCTTGATCCTGAAGAAAATTTAAATGCCGGCATAAAACATTTTAAATCTCTATATAAACATTTCAATGGAGACATTCCCCTTGCGCTTGCTGCCTATCATGCAGGACTCGGAAGAGTAAAAAACAGAACATTACCGCCGATCCAGGCAACGATTGATTATGTTGATAAGGTTATGAAGTACTACAGCGGAAATTCAGGCGGATCAGGCCAGAAGATACAAAAGCTTTATAAGCGGCTAGACAGTGAAGGAGATATAATCATCTTAAGCGATTGAATCATTCCACATAGATTTCACCGCCCCGTCTTGCTGTGATAATATTTTTTTCATCCAGATTCATCATTATAGCAACAATTCTGCTTCTTGCTTCAATTACATTTTCAAGTCTCACCGGTCCCAAAGCTTCCATTTCATTAAGGATATTTGTAGCTCTGTTTTTACTCATATTTCTGATAAACTTAAAGCGTACTGTATCTCCAGCCCCCTTGAGTGACATGGCAATCATATGATCATCATGTACCTCATCGATAAGAAGACGTATATCCTTGTTTGAAAGACTTGCAATATTTTCAAAACTGAAAACTCTGCTTTTAATTTCTTCTGTAATTTCAGGCGTAATTCCCTCAAGATTCTGAAGCAGCTTCTTCTCGGCAGAACCGCTCATATGCGTCAGAATATCAATTAGTGATTTAAAACCATCCTCATTGAAAAGTTTCTGGTTTGTTTTCAGATAATCATCATAGCGTTTCTTTAAAATCTTTGCTACACTTGCTGCAGCTTCAGGCGATGTTTTTTTCATTTTAGCCATTTTAATTGCAACGGATTTCGCTGTTTCTCGAGGAAGATTTTTTATAATTGCTGCAGCTTTAGAAGAAGGCAGATATCCGATGGTTAATGCTATTGTCTGAGGCATTTCATTTTTTAAAAGGTTTACAACCACATCAGTATCAGCTTCAATTAAAAATTCAAACTGCTGCTCAAGATCCATTCCTTCAAGTTTATCAATAATTTCTCCGGCTTTATCTTTACCGAAAGCATGACTTAATAATTCTCTAGCAGTATCCTCACCGGCTTTAATCTTTCTGTTTTCTTTTTTTAAATCTATAAGAAATTCACCTATGAGATCTTCACGTTCAACCGGAGATAATCTGCCTATTTTTGAAATTGCAACAGTTAGTTTTTCTATGCTGTCATCATCAAGATGTTTCATAACATCAGATGCAGTTTCTGATCCGAGAGCGACGAGAAGCGCTGCAGCCCGTTCAATACCTGACATTTCATAAACAGATTTCATATTAGAAACAGGAGTTTCCTTTTTATCAAAATTTTTAATTTTAATATTCCGGAGGTAATTCATTTACCTGTGCAAATGTAAAAACAGGGCCGTCTTTGCATACAAAATACTTTCCGACATTACATCTTCCGCATTTTCCAAATCCGCATTTCATTCTGTTTTCAAGTGTGGTATATATTGTTTCTGGAGTAAAGCCCATTTTTGTAAGTACAGGCATGGACATTTTAATCATTATTGGAGGGCCGCAAAGAAGTGCAATTGTATTGCTGCTTGCTAGGCCTGCTTTTTCAAGAACTGTAGGAACAAATCCGATCTCACCCTTCCATTCAGGTGTTTCACCACCCGGATCAACAGTAGTTATAACTTTTATATTCCCGGAGTTTTTCCATTCTTCAAGTTCATGTTTATATACAAGATCCTGAACAGATCTGGCTCCATAAACAATTGTAATATCTTTGAATTTATCTCTTAAATCGATAGCATTCCAGATTACGCAACGGAGCGGAGGAAGCGCAATCCCGCCTGTAACAAAAAGCAGACTCTTTCCATACCATTCTTCAATCGGGAATGTATTTCCATAAGGACCGCGGAAACCTATGATATCTCCAACATCTTTTGAAGCAAGTGCTTTTGTAACTCTTCCTGATTCCCTGAAAGTGCATTCAATATAACCTTTTCTTGTCGGGGATGAAGCTATACAGAAGGTGCTTTCACCCTCTCCAAAAACTGAATATTCACCGAATTGTCCGGCTTTAAAATTGAAATTATCAATATCTTTTTCATTTGTAAAAGCCAGCCTGAATGTTTTTACCCCAGGTGCTTCATTTACACTTTCCACTATCCGCATCATATACGGCTGGTAAATATTCTGCTCTGCCATCAATTCTCCTCCATGATCATAGTCAGGTGTTCGAGGATATTCATATCAACAGGACAGGAACGGGAACATCTCCCGCATCCGACACAGCCGGAAACGTTCAGCCTGTCAGGCTGATAACTGAATTTATGCATAATACGCTGACGCCATCGCATACTCTGAACTTCGCGCGGATTGTGCCCTGAAGTATGGAGAGTAAAATTAGAAAAACCGCAGTTATCCCAGCAGCGGACACGTGATCCGGCAGTCCGGGTTTTTTCATCCTGGAGATCATAACAGGAACAGGCAGGACATACATATGCGCAGGCTCCGCAGCCGAGACACCTCAGCGACTGAAGCTTCCATATTTCAGATTCAAAATTCTTATCAATTTTTTCACGGATATCTTTAATGTCAAATTTCAGTTTTACATCGGCCAAATGTGTTTCTTTTTTTTCTAAAACAGCATCTGTGAAAAAATCAGGAGATAGAGCTACTATGGCTTTCCCTTTTTCAGTAATAATTTCAGCAAGATAATCGCTGTTATTTATCTGGGTAAGGAGTATATCACTTCCGGCAGTATCTCCAGGGCCGCCTCCTGTAGAAGTACAGAAACAGTAATGATCAGATTTGGAACAGCTTATGCTGATTAAAGTAGTTTTATCCAATCTGTTTTTATAAATAGAATCTTCAGAGTCTTCTAAAAATACCGCGTTAAGAGTTGCAAAAGAACGCGCATCGCATGGGCGGCATCCGATTACTACAGTCGGAATTGGTTCTTTTATTTTTTCAACAATCTGAATATCTTTATCAACTAATTTAAATTTCAGAATTTCTTCATATTGGGGGAATACCGTTTCTTTAGCAGATAATGTTGTCTGGATATAGTCATCAATAATATCTGTACATGTAGTTACTTCACGGAATATAATCCGGTCTTTTTCATCCCTGACAGGAATAAGAATACGTGAATTATTTGATGCTATTTTGTTACACAGATCAGGTAACTTATTTTTAGAAATTATTTTTCTATCAATCATTGATCACTACCTTATGAAATTTTCTCTATCATTCGGCTTATATGTTGCCAGCGCATATTCATTCTCTGCAAGATTTTCTTTAGAAACAGGAAATTTATTTTTAATATCGTTTAATATCTTCTGAGTCAGAAAATTAAGCGGAATATTTACAGGACAAGCCCTGTAGCAGGCCCCGCAGTTACTGCATCGTCCGGCAAGATGCATTGCGCGCATTATATGCCATTCCACATTACCCAGTTTATGTGCTGGAACCGTAATCCACTGAGGCTGATTGCAGTCAACTGTACATCGTGAACAATAGCACAAAGGACAGGCAGCCCTGCATGCATAACATTTAGTGCATAGCGATAATTCATTTATCCAGAACTTCCATCGTTCTTCAGGAGTCATCTTTTCAATTTTTTCAACCATCTTATTTTCATCATAAGACAGTTCAATAGGATAATTCAAAGCAAAAGAATTTATATCTTTAAATGTTTCGAGAGTACTGATCTGACCTTCAGGCGTTACTGCAATTACAGTTAAATTGCCGTCAACAATCTGGTTTTCTGAAATAAGAATTTTAAGAGTACGTAACACCGAGACCGAAGCAATTATTGCAGGCTTGCCAAACTCTTTGACCTCAGCTTTCATTAAAAAAACAGCAATGTTGTTTTCACATTTATCATCGTATATAAGATGTTTTACTTTTGCTGGAGTTGTAATAAATGCCGGTCTTGTTCTTCCATCAGAACCTTTTTCATAACCTATAACAACTTTTACTTTACCGCTTTCGAGTAAATCCTGAGCGATTTTTTTGATTTCATCAATCATGATCCACCCCTGAATTTAAATACTCCGGCATTAGTTTCTGATAATCCGTATATGGCCCCAGTTCCTTAATTTCTTTTACAGTTGAGTTTACAAGTTCTGCCCATTTGGCTCCTTCAGCAGCAGAAACCCATGAGAAACAGATTCTGCGGATATCAAACCCCATGAACTCTATGAGTGATCTGTAAACAATCCAGCGTCTTCTTGCATGAAAATTTCCTGAAGTGTAGTGGCAGTCATTCGGATGACATCCTGAAACTATAACACCATCAGAACCATTTGCGAACGCTTTCATCAGAGCCATAAAATCTATCCGTCCTGTGCAGGGAAATCTTACTATTCTCACGTTTGCAGCATATTTTATTCTGCTTGTCCCTGTCAGATCAGCGCCAGCATATGTGCACCAGTTACATACAAAGGCTGTTATTTTCGGTTCAAACTCCATATATATTCATCCTCATAATGCCATGATTTCAGCATAGATCTGTTCGTTTGTATAACCCTTCAGGTCAATTGATTTTGATTTACATAAAGCTACACATGTACCGCAGCCCTGGCAAAGGCCTTCGTTAATCTTCGTGACTTCCTTGATAGCTTTACCATCTCTTGACCGGATAACTTCACGTTCAATTGCCTGATACGGGCATGAAGGAATGCACAGAAAACATCCTGTACAAGTTGAATAAAGAGGCGGAGCACACCTGTTAACTACAGCAATAAGCGGCTCACGAGTAAGCTCTTCCTGAGAAAATAAAGCTGCAACTTTAACTGCTGCTCCTGATGCCTGCGCTACTGAATCGGGTATGTCTTTCGGAGACTGGCATGCTCCTGCAAGAAAAATTCCTGCAGTATTTGTTTCAACCGGCTTCAGTTTAGGATGCGCTTCTGAGAAAAAATGATGAGCATCATAACTGACATGAAGCTTCTGGGCAAGTTCTTCAGCGCCGGAATTTGTAACCCCAGCAGTAGCAAGTACAACCATATCCGCCCTGATTTCAACCGGCTGATGCCCCATCAGAGTATCAACGCCCTTGACAACAAGCTTGCCGTCTTCTTCATATATTCTGGACACGCGTCCGCGAACATACATTGCTTCCTCTTCCTCTATTGCGCGTCTTACGAATTCATCGTAATTTTTACCAGCAGCCCTGATATCCATATAGAAAACATAAGCTTTTCCTTCATGAACTTTATGCTTGTAAAGCATCGCGTGTTTCGCAGTATACATACAGCAAATTTTTGAGCAATACTCAATTCCCTTGGCAGGGTCACGTGAACCTGCGCATGCGATAAATACTATTGTTTCAGGAATTTTACCGTCAGAAGGCCTTTTTATTTCACCTAGAGTAGGCCCGGAAGCAGAAGCCAGGCGCTCAAACTGAAGGCCTGTTATAATATCCTTATGTTTGCCATAACCGTATTCAGGGAAAAAATCAGTTCCTTTAATATTAAAACCTGTTGAAATTACTATTGCGCCTATATCAAGCTCAATAATTTCATCTTTCTGCTCAAAATCAATTGCTTTTGTAGGACAAACCTTTGCGCAGACTCCGCATTTTCCAGATAGGAAATAAGTACATCTTCCACGATCAATTACAGGCTTGTTTGGAACTGCCTGTGGAAACGGAACATAAATTGCAGGCCGGAATCCCAGCATCGCGTTAAATTCATCCGGTATTTTTTTAATCGGGCATTTCATAGTACACAGAGCGCATCCTGTGCAGAGTTTTTCATTAACGCTCTTTGCTTTTTTTCGGATTTTAACTTTAAAGTTTCCGATAAAGCCGTCAATATGCTCAAGCTCAGCATAAGAATAAAGGGTGATATTAGGATGCTGTGCAACCTCAACCATTCTCGGAGTCAGAATACACTGCGAACAGTCCATGGTTGGAAATGTTTCTGACAGCTGAGACATGTGACCGCCGATAGATGGTTCACGTTCAACGAGGATAACCTTATGTCCTGTATTTGCTATATCAAGACTTGCCTGAATTCCGGCAATACCGCCTCCAAGAACAAGTGCAGTTTTCGTAACCGGTACTTTAATTGAATGAAGCGCCTGGTTATGCTTGACCTTTTCAACCAGCATGCGGACCAGATCAGCAGCCTTCGCTGTTGTTTGATCTGATTTATCATGAACCCATGAGCAGTGTTCACGGATATTGGCCATTTCACAAAGGAACGGATTTAAACCTGCTTCAGCACAGGCTCTTCTGAAAGTGGGTTCATGCATACGGGGAGAACATGCACTTACAACAACACCGTCAAGTTTATGCTCTTTAATTGCTTCTTTAACCAGAGTCTGTCCGGGGTCAGAGCACATATATTTATAATCAACACTGTGCACAACACCTGGAATCCTGGCACTGACCTGAGCAACACTTTCGCAATCAACAGTTGCGCTGATATTTGTGCCGCAATGACAGATAAATACACCTATGCGTGACATTCTTCAACCTTTTCCGCTTCATTAGATTTTTGCGAATAATCATCCATTTTGGGAAGTTTTACCTTGACCATATGTCTTTGAATGCCAAGTTTCTTATTATCAATGCCCAGAGCCATGCCGATTGCCTGGGTTATATATATTACCGGAATAGAATATTTTTTGCCCGCATGCTTCTCAATATAATTCCTTCTCATATCAAGATTCGCATGGCAAAGAGGGCATGCAACAATTATAGCTTCAGCTCCCCTTTTAACAGCATCTTCAACTATTTTGCTGGAAAGCCTTCCTACAATATCCGGTTTAGATATGGAATAAGCAGCTCCGCAGCATTCTGTTTTATATGGCCAGTCAACAGTAGTTGCACCAAGCTCGCGCATTATTGATTCCATGAGATCAGGATCATCATATCTGTCAAATTTCAGGATTGACTGAGGCCTTACAAGAAGACAGCCGTAATAGCAGGCCACCTTGAGATTAAAAGTCTTCTTCATTTTTTCTTTAATATCAGGAATCATCGGAAGAAGAGCTTCAATTACATTTACAACTTTCGCGCTGCCGGAATATTCCATATTTATATCTGCAGATATTTCTTTTCTCAGTTTATCGTTTTCCAGCAATTCATGTCTTGAAGTAATAAGACGATTGGAACAGGCAGCGCATGGGGCTACAACTTCAGAAAGACCAGCCTTCTCAGCCTGAGCAAGAATTCTTGCAGGCAGAGCAAGAGATAATTTTTTATTTGTATTATGAGCGGATGATGCACCGCAGCAGTTCCAGTCCGGAACCTCAACAAGATTTAGACCGATATGACCGGAAATTGCAATAAACGATTCTTCATATTCCCTAGATGAACTCTTTAAAGAACAACCTGGATAATATCCGATAGTTTTCATGATCCGGCCACCTCTTTCTTTCTGGAAAAAAGAGTCTTGAATATAAGAGAAAAACTCTTTCTGTTCTTGATTAAATGCGGAAACACGGAAAGTTTACCTGCAAAAAACATACGCGGTGCAATAAGCAGATCCTGTAAAAGATGCATTGTGCGGGCTTTAAATTCAAGGATCAGACCAATTTCGTATAATCTGCCTGTATATTTAATTGAATCAAGGAATGATTTATGAAATGAAACAATATCTTTTGCTTTCGGATTTATTATATTTAATCGTAAAGATTCAGACCGGAGATAGTCCGCAATTACAGGAAAATCTACCGTCTGCGGACATCTTGCTATGCAGGCTTCACAACTGACACAAAGCCATATAGTATAGGAACCAAGAACCTGTTTATCAACCTCAGGCAATCTCAACTGCATCATTCTCAGAAGCTGGCTTGGGGGATAATCCATTTCTGTGGCAAGCGGACATCCTGCTGAACATTTTCCGCACTGATAGCAATTGAGAACAGATTCCCCAGTTGCATCCTTAATATCAGATTGTATATCCGATTTTGTTTTATGAATAGTTTCCATTTAAACCCATTTTTTACATTTAAATTTTTCTATAAATATACAATAAATTGATAATAAGTTCATTTAATAAATACAATCAAAATCAACTTAATACGGTCAACAATTTTTCAACTTTTTATTTGTTTTTAAATTTTTTATTTAACTCTTAATTAATTACTTAAATAGTTGAATTCTTTACTTAACCCTTTCAATTGAAAGATACACAAGATCAATTAAATCATTTTTAGCTGAAGATTTTTCAAATATAGAAAGAGCTGAAACAGCCAGATCACGGTATTCTATTGCAGCTTTTTTTGATATATCAAGTGCTCCTGAATCAACAATCAATGAATAAGCTGAATTAATATTCTCCTGAGATTTGCATTTTATCGAAAATAATCCCGATAAAAGAGAAGATTTTCCCTCAGGCAGATTTTCCAAAGCGCATATTACCGGATAAGTTTTTTTCCCTTCACGAATATCGCTTAATACAGGCTTACCCAGGACTTTTTCATCAGCAACAAGACCTAAAATATCATCAGCTATTTGAAATGCAAAACCTAAATATCTGCTGTAACATTTTAAAGCCTCGATTTCTTTATTTCCTGCACCGGATATAACAGCTCCGGAATATACGCATTTTTCAAATAATGCTCCGGTTTTCAGATATATCATATTAAGATATTCATCTATTGTTATTTTATCCTTTTTTTCAAATGATACATCAAGTGTCTGGCCGACGCATAAATCCATTACTACTGCTGCAAGAGATTTCATTAATTCCGATTTTATTTCAGGTTTAACATCTGTTTCAGAAGCAAGAACAATAGCCCTGGCAAAGAGAATATCTCCTGAAAGAATAGCCATCGGTTCATCCCATTTAACATGAACTGCCGGCACTCCTCTTCTTGTTTCATCACCATCTATAATATCATCGTGAATTAAAGTAAAGGTATGAAGAAGCTCAAAAGCGGATGCAGCAGGCAGAATTTCATCAATAGAACCGCCAAATAATTCACACGTTTTCATAACCAGAAAAGGACGAAGTCTTTTCCCTCCTGCATTTATATAATGGGCAGCAGCAGCCCAGATTTCATTTCCATCGCCGGTTATTTTATCATTCAGATACAGGCTTACTTTATCGGAATAATCCTGCAGCTTCCGGTTTATTTCATTTAAATTTCTATTCATTATCTTCAAAACCTGCAGCATAACCTATAACGCAAACGTTTCTGTATGTCGGATGCGTTCCGAAACCAACGCCGGTGACTTTAAAAATTTTCTTGAATATATTAGTGCGGTGTCCCCTATTAGATACGCCATCATCTATTATAAGAGCCATTACAATCAGTTCACCTGTATCCAATCCGTAAGCAATATTCTCTCCAGCTCCGCCTTTTATTATTCCATATCTTTTCATCCTGTCGAATGAACTGCTCCTGTCACTGCCGTAATGGCCAATAGTACCTTTTACAGACTGATCTTTAACGTGATCCCTTGCAGCCAGTGAAAGTCCTTTTACTTCCGTGAGAGCATCAACAGGTTCAACCTTCATTAAAAATGCAATAGCCTCCCTGACAGGCTGCACTCCCTCCTGGGTCATCAACGGCGTTTTTCCCGGAAGTTCAATGAGTCTGCCTTTATAAAGCTTCAGAAATTCTTTTAATTTTACGGCATATGCCCTGGGATTTGTGCGCGCCAGGTTTGTTTCTTTTATAACATCCTGTTCAATCCGGTAAAAATCTGCATCTGAAGATATTCCGGAAGCATTTTTTTCTGATTCATTTGCGTTTTCCCCGAAGACCGGGAATGAAACATATATCAGCAGCAACAGCAGAAACTGTATTTTTTTCATTCTGATTCCTTTAGTATTTTTATTTAACATCTTGTATAGAATTTTTATATTTGATGAATTCCGCAAGAAAAAATTACAGTCAGAAATAAATAAATCATAGTATAAAAACTTAGACTATAGCAGTTACCTAATATATTAGTGCTTTATAAATTCAGCAATTTTTTTGTCATTCCAGTGGAAACGGGAATCCAGACTACAGAAATGGATTCACCCGAGGGTGCAGGCCATCGCCTTCGCGGGTCTTGCACCCTCGGGTGAATGAGAAAAAATGTTTTAATTCAATCGTTAACAGCTGTAAATTATAACAACCTTAAAATTTCCAGTGTATATAAAAAAAGCCTGCAAATCTGCAGGCTTTTTTAATTATTTTAAATTTCAAATTACTACTTGATAAGTCTCATTACCTTGTCAGCCTGAAGATTCGTGATACCGTCAAGGCTGCCGGCTGGTGCGTTTGTAAAGATTGAACCGATGTTTTTAGTTAGAGATTCTGCCTTGTCCCCAACCGTCAGATTTGAAGCCATTATATTGTCTGCCTCTACCTGAAGTTTTTTAATGCTGTTGATGTCTTTGGAAATCTTCTCATTGTTTTCAGAAGCTTTCTCTGTAACTTTTTCACTTGTAATTTTTTCTTTCGATAGTTCTTTTAGTACCGGCGCTCCTTCAAACTTAACGCTTTCAATAATTTCCTGAACATTTTTTCCGCCTGCAGTAATATCTGTTGCAATCTGCTCAAGACCCTGGCGTATAATCTGATTTTTTGTTAATGAATTCTGAAGCGTGCGGAATTCTGTTTCAATTGAGTCAATTCTCGTGTCGAGTCGTTTGCTGATTGAAATAGAATCTTTTTTAACTTCTTTAGCCTTTTTATCAGGCTCACCCTCAAAACTTTCCCTCTGGCTGTTAATCTTCCTTGCGGAGCCGAGGATTCCATCAATAGATACTTTCATTTTACACCCTCCTTTGTGTTGTAAAGAGACATAATCCAATTACTGGGCAGAATTGATTATGCTCTGATAATGTATAAATTTATGAATAATTTGTCAAGGAATAATTATCGGGATAGGAGCTACTTTTTAGGTTCTGATTTTTCCATTTTCAGAGAAACGACCTTGGATACGCCGGGTTCTTCCATTGTAACGCCGTAGATTGATTCGCCTATGCTCATTGTTTTTTTATTGTGTGTTACAATGACAAACTGTGTGCTTCTGGCGAATTCCTTCATCATCTTAACGAACCTGCCGATATTTTCCTCATCAAGAGGCGCATCTATCTCATCAAGAAAGCAGAATGGCGACGGCCTGACCATATAGGTTGCGAATAAAAGCGCTATTGCAGTTAATGCTCTTTCCCCTCCTGAGAGGAGATTGATATTCTTCGGCTTTTTACCCGGAGGGCGCACCATAATATCAATTCCTGTTTCAAGAACATTTTCAGGATCTGCGAGAGATACTGATGCATCTCCGCCCTCGAAGAGTCTCTTGAAAACATCGGAAAAGTTTTTCTGAATTTCCATGAAGGTGGATAAAAACATTTCAACAGAAGTTTTATTTATATCTTCAATTACAGAAAGTATATCCTGTCTGGCTTTTTCAATATCATCTCTTTGAGAAATATAGTATTCGAATCTCTTCTTAAGATCTTTATATTCCTCGATCGCAAGATTATTGATCGGACCGAGGTCCTGTATTTTTTTCTTAACACCCTGAATTTTTTCCTGAAATGCAGGCAGCTCGGATTCTTCTATTTTCATTGATGCTGTATCCGAGACTTTCTTCTCGTATTCTGTCCAGAGAGTGTCTTCTATCGTGTTTTTCCTGAAAATCATTTCCACGAGGTTTCTGTCAAGCGCGCTTATTCTTTCCTGAAGCTTCTGCAGCTCTTCCTCGTCTTTTCTGGAAACATTTTTTCTTTCGTGAATTTTTGAATCAAGCTCAGTTCTTTTAGAAGCAAGTTCGCTTATGCTTCCAACCAGAGAGCTGCTTCTTTCGCTGAATTCAATGAGTCTTTCTTCCCACTCTTTTATTTCAGATGCAAGATTTTCTGCAGTTTTTTCAGATCGCACAATCTCTTCCCTGTGGTTTTCTATCTGCTTTTCAATATCCTTTATCTGATGTGAAAGCGACTGCAGATGCTTTTCAATCCAGTCTCTTTCATTTTCATTTCTTGAAAGGTCTTTCTCAACCCTGGTAATCATCTCATTTACATTTTCAAGGCGGGACTGCTCATCATTGATATATTTTTCAAGTGATGATATATCGTCCCTGAGAGTTTCAACTTTTTTCATGTTGGATGAAATATCAGTATCAAGTCTTTCTTTTTCAGCGTGAATACCTGCTTTATCGAAAAGAATAGATCTGAATCCGTCTTCGTAGCTTTCAAACTTTCCGATATCTGATGCGAGTGAATTTATATCAATTTTTCTGAGAACAGAAAGCGCGTCTTCCGTCATTGAAGATTCAAGACTATTAATCGCCTTTCTCAGATTTGATTCAATATCAGTTATGCTGCCGTTAATTCTGTTTCTTACATTCTGCCTTTCAGTTTCAGAATCAATCATCTCGGCTTTTCTTTTGTCTATAGCGTCGATGAGTCTTTTGATTACAAGTTCAAGTTCATGCCTTAGCTCTCTTGTTCTTTTTTCGCTATCTGAAATTTCCCTTTTGTTTTCCTCAATTTTATCTCTCGACTTATGTATTGAGTCAAGTTTTGATTTTCTTGTTTCAAACAGTTCGGTGAGTTTTTCACGGTCTTCATTTATTTTGCGTCTTATTTCAACACCGGATTCCTCATTCTTTGCTTTTTCTTCAATGAGTGATTTCAGGCTTGAGCTTCTTTCTTTTATTTTTAAATCAATAGATTCTTTTCTTAAACGCTGTTCTTCAATAAGCTTTCTGTTTCTTTCAGTTTTCTGGTCAATATCCTCGACCCTGATTTTATATGCGTGCAGCTTTTTCTCCTGCTCAAAGAGCTGCAGCTGTATATCATTTTTTCTTTTATCATCTTTTTCATTTTCTGCAGATATAGAAGAAACCCTCGCAGAAGCAGCTTCCCTCTGTTCTTTAAGTTTATTGATATCGACCTGAAGCTTTTCCTGTTTTTTTGCAATATCCCTGTATTTCACAATATTAATCTTAACATCAAGCTCAATCATCTCTGATTTCAGCTGCAGATAAATTTTTGTTTTATCAGCCTGTTTTGATTTGAAATCCTTTTCCCTTTCAATCTCTCCGATGATGTCATTTATTCTTTCAAGATTATCGCCTGTATCATGGAGCTTGCGCAGAGATTCCTTTTTCTGCATTTTATATCTTGAAATGCCTGCAGCTTCTTCGAACAGATATCTTCTGTCCTCAGCCCTTGTAGAGAGAATCAGATCCATCTTGCCCTGTTCCATTACAGAATAGGCCGATTTGCCGATTCCTGTATCCATAAAAAGCTTTTCAATATCTTTAAGACGTACCGGGGATTTATTTATCAAATACTCGGATTCGCCGTCACGGAAAACCCTTCTTGCGACAGTAACCGAATCTGATTCAATATCAAGTATTCTGTTGGCATTATCAATTGTAATGGAAACTTCAGCAAGAGATAACGGTTTGCGGTCGTCCGTTCCTGAGAATATTACATCCTCCATGGTTTCGCCGCGGATATTTTTAGCCTGCTTTTCGCCAAGAACCCATTTTATTGAATCAACTACATTGGACTTGCCGCAGCCGTTCGGGCCCACAACTATAGTAACCCCTGGGAGGAATTCAATAAGAGTTCTGTCGGCAAAAGACTTAAAGCCGAACATTTCCATAGATTTTAGGAACATATAGTATTTTTAACCTGAGATAAAGTCTTCGGCTGCAAAACAGCAATGAATAGACCGAACAGTAAAAGTTATTGCAAATTTAACGAACTTATACTTTTCTTAATTACTGCTGAACAAGGCAAGAAAATTTTTTTTACTATATAAAAAAATACAAAAGGTAAACCATGAAAAAAATATCCGTTTTTCTGATTCTGTATTCAATTATCTTCATATTTTCCTGTAAAACCGGCCAGGAATATGCTTATAAATTCAATTTTAATGAAAAAGGTGAATCAAAGGACATTATTGTTTCAAAAGAAAAAATAGACGGCACAAATGCCTATGAAACCTATTTTAAGCTGGAAAAGCCGGTAAAATGCCTGAAAGTTTCCATATCTGCTACAGCGTTTGCCGACAGTTTCGGGAAAAAGCAGGTAGTTTTAAAAACATATTTTACTCTGGAAAAGGCGCTGAATATTACAAATTTTAAAGCAGGCAAAGATAAATACACGTTTTCCGAGATTGGTAAAAATTATGATCAGCAATGGGACAGGTCCAGAGACATTACAGTATGTTCGTCTGATGATGATCCGATTAAAAAGCTCGATTCAAAATCTGTCTATAGAATAAGATTCACCCCTTTTACAGGTGAAAATTTTTCATATCAGATAAGAATAAGCTCTGATGAGAAAGCTGTGTTTTTAAAAAGTCTGGAATAATAATATAACAAAAACGCCGGTTAAAAAAGCCGGCGTTCGTTTCGTGTCAGAAAAATTTTATCTCCACTCCTCATCAGGTAAAGGCCTTTCAATTTTAGGATTACTGCTTTTTTCATCGAGCATCTTTTCATTCAAAATTACTATATCAACGCGTCTGTTATATGCTTTACCTTCAACAGTGTCATTATCATCAATAGGACGCGATTCCCCGAATGCAACTGCAGAAAGCTTTTTGGGATTAACACCTTCTTCCTGTATCATATAACGAAGAACATTAATGCTTCTGGCTGAGGAAAGCTCCCAGTTTGTTTCATAAGCCGTTTTACCGGCGCGTGCATTATCAGTGTGACCTTCGATCCGGACAAAATTGGGCATGGAATTAACAACGCTCGAAACTTTTTTCAGGACGCTCCTGACATTTCCTTCGAGCACAGCGCTTCCCTGTTCAAAATACATATCACTTGCAAGTGTAATTACAAGTCCTCTTTCATCTTCACGTACCATTGCATTTCTTGCTTCAATTTCTGTTTTAAACAGAGCTTTGGTTTTTTTCAATTTTGCAGACGGTCTTGTCTCCTGCCCTTTGCGTTTACCGCTTGTATATTTGCCGCTGAATTCCATTAATCCCCTGGAAGCAGACGATGCTCCGGGAAAAATAAAGCTGGACCCTCCGCTGAATGCAGCTTCAAGACCAGCAGAAAGCTCCATAAATTTGGCAGGATTAACAGAGCTCATTGAATACAGAACTATAAAAAACAGCATGAGAAGTGTAATCATGTCTGCATATGTAAGGAGCCACCGTTCCGCATTTTCCTTTTCAGCTTCAGCTTTTTTCTTTGGCATTTTTTTCTCTATTTTATTCTATTCAATTTTTACTCAGCAGCTTCACCGCTGTCTATCTTCTCTTCAAGGAAAGACTGGAGTTTATCTTTGATAAGAGACGGGTTGTCTCCTGTCTGAAGCGACCTCATTCCAATTAATGCAAATTCTTTTCCAAGGATTTCAAGCTTCATTTTCATCTTCAGCTTGTTTGCAACAGGAAGAAATACAAGGTTCGCGAACCCGATACCGTAAAGGGTTGCAATAAAAGCAGCTGCAATAGAGTGACCGAGAGCTGCGGCATCTCCACCGAGGTTCCCGAGAACCAGTACAAGACCGGTAACTGTTCCGATGATTCCCATTGTAGGACAAAATCCGCCCGCCTGAGCGAAAAGCTCAATCTCCTCTTTTTTCCTCTCCTCGAAAAGGTATATATCATTTTCAAGCGTACCCTTGACTATCTCCGGGTCGGTACCGTCAACTATGAGCTTGACACCCTTCTGTAAAAACGGGTCATTCAGGGATTCAATATCCTCCTCAAGACTCAGCAAACCTTCCCTTCTTGCTTTTTCTGCAAAAGTTATCAATAACATGGCCATTTCTTTTGATGGAGCCAGAGCCGCATTCATCGAGTCTTTCATGACAGCAGGAATCGACAATACATGTTTCAGGCTGAAGGATACCGTAAGGGCCCCAACAACACCGCCAACGATGATTATAAAGGCACTCAGGCCCAGAAGGGAGAGCGGCGAACCCCCTTCAAGTATATATCCAACGATAATTCCGCCAAAGCCGATTCCCAGCCCCATGATAAGCGATGGGTCAGAACCCGGTTTGCTTAAGCCTTTTTTTGCAGCCATAAATTATCTCTCATTAATAGGTAAATTGTTATAAAAAAGATCCTGTCTTTATTATCGGAAAAAACCCGGTTTTTTTTTGAAAAAATAAATAAATTACAGAACAAAATTTACAAAATACAATTGACCGTTTAATAAATATATAAAAAACCTACTGATCATATATATTATTATAAAATTATAAATTCAGGGAGCCGAATATGTGCGATCTGTGCATGAAACATGGAGCTGGCGGAAAATGGTATCTCAATGCCAGGCATTATACTGAAGAAGTTGCCAGAAAACACAATCTGCGTGATTTTCTGATGGAACAATATACAAATTTTGAACAGATTCCTGCCCGCAAGGTAAACGGCTTTGATCCTGCAAATCTCGGTTATACTCTCAGAATTCCTATTATAGGCAGGCTTGTCAAACGCATGGCTGAGAAGATGCTGCACAGCACCAATGCGCCCACTAACCCTTTTATGGCAGAAGGCCATATAGGCCAGGTGGTTCCGCTTGAGGATGGAATTGCAATACTTGAAAAATGCGCTGCAGAGCCTATAATAGAGAAAAACTGCATGTGCCGCTATATGTCAAGAGGCGTTAAAGAATCCTGCTGTATCAACTTTGGTGTTATGTCTGAAATTGTTGAAAAACTTCCCCGATTTATACCAGATAAGGAAAAATTTCATCTGAGCAGACAGGAAGCAATTGCACGTTTTAAAGAACACAATTTAAAAGGATATATAGGCACTATCTGGTTCGGACCATTCCCGTATATAAATAACCTGTGCTCCTGCGAAAATCCTGAATGTGCAGGCATCCGTCCCAGACTTGATTTTGGTATTAAATCAATTTATAAAGCTGAGTATATTATTGAACTCAACATCTCAAAATGTTCCGGCTGCATGAAATGCGTTAAAATGTGTTCATTTGAAGCTATCAGCATCGATAAAGCTCTTGAGCATGTTGTTATCGATACAAATAAATGCTATGGATGCGGAGTATGCAGGCACGTCTGTTCAAAAAATGCACTCTATCTCACACCGCGGGATGAAATACCTGCAATCGCCGGAAAATACTGATATGGCAAAAAAAATTTCAATTATTGTCGATCAGTCCAAATGCGGAGGAGAATCAGGAATTGATCCGCGCACATGCACTAAATGCCTTAGAGTATGCGGTCCGGCTGTGTTTCTTCTCCATCAGACTTTCGGCGTGGAAAATGATAAATACGATCCGCAGAAGTGGAGCATTAAGACAATGTGGCCCACATTGTGCACGCTCTGTATGAAGTGCGTGGATATCTGTCCGGAAAAAGCCATTTCAATAAAATAAAAAATGACTCTGCTGATATACAAAACAGCAGAAAATAAAAGGAATAAAAAAATGAAAATTTTACTTACAGGATCATTTGGAAACATCGGTTCGCATGTCATTTTTGAACTGATGAGACAAGGACATACTGTCAGATGTTATGATCTCGATAATTCTAAAAACAGAAAAACTTCACGATCATACGGGAAAAAAATTGATATAGCATGGGGCGACATCCGCGACTTTGATTCCCTTAAATCAGCAATATCAGGCATGGATGCAGTTATTCATCTTGCTGCAATTATTCCGCCTGAAAGCGATGAAAACACGGAATATGCAAGGGATGTCAATATCAACGGCACAAAAAATATTGTAAAAGCATGCGAATGTCAAAACAACAGACCGAAACTTTTATTTACTTCTACATTTGATGTATACGGCCATACTCTTCATAAAACTCCGCCAAGAAAACTTAATGATCCCATATATCCCACTGACCCATACACTGAACACAAGATAGAATGTGAAAAAATTATTACAGCTTCAGATTTAAACTGGTGCATTTTCAGACTGTCAGATGTTCCGATTATCGGCCTGAGGGATCCTCATCCGATTATGTTTAAGATTGGACTCGACAACAGAATTGAAGCAATGCACCCTGATGATGCTGCTCTTGCAATAACAAACGCCATAAAAACAGATGCTGTCTGGAAAAAAATATGGCTCGTGGGCGGAGGTGCAGACTGCCAGGTCACATACAGGGATTATCTTGCAAGACTTCTTACAGCTATGGGAATCGGTCCTCTTCCTGAAGAAGCATTCAGTAAAGAAGAATATGCAACTGACTGGATCGATTCCGGAGAAACTCAAAAAATATTAAAATATCAGCGCAAGACATTCGATGACATTGTAATGGAAATAGCAGCCTGTCTCGGATGGAAAAAATATTTTGTTCCAATGGCAAAACCAATTGCAAGAAAAATGATTCTGAAATTGTCGCCTTATTACAAAAAAAACATATAAGCGGTCAATGACCTTCCAGTATGTATTTATCTGTATATTTCCAATAAAAAATATATTTGATATTTTTTATTAAGGAGTATACATTGTCAGATATCATCCAACAGGAGAATTTGAATGGCAAGAATCTTCTCAATTATTCTTACATTAGCATTGCTGAGCGTTTCTGCTTTTGCAGAAAAAGAATCAAAAGACGATGAGCAATATATAGGAACCAATTACAAAAGCATGTCTCTCGGAGGCGCAACAGGCTATATATCCACACCTAATGCCAATACCGGCTGGGAAAGCAAATGGTTTTCAATGGATTGGGGATATCATTTTGTAGATTCATATTTCAGCACAAATCCTGATTTCATGTCCCATATTCCAAAGGTTATGTTTCAGCTATTCGGACTGCTTGAATTAGGAATGACTATTGACTTCCAGACTCCTGGATATCATGATATGATCCTGCCTATAAAATTGAGATTTTACGGCAAGGGACAATCTGCAGCAGCAATCGGCGGAAATTTTCAGATAATCAATTTCGACAATAAAAATCCGAATATTACAGAACTCGCAGGTCAGCTGTATTTCGTTTATACCTACAGCGGTTCAGTATTTTCATGGCCTGCAGAAACATCAATTGTAGTTGGCTACACATTCAGAAAAAGCATGCTGGCAAATATAGATTTTTCAATGGGTTTTGATCTAAATATTGCCCCTGAATATCTCAAGGGGTATCTACACTGGATTACAGACTTCGCCAATTACTCCTACAGCATAGATCCGAGATCCGGTGTGAATAATTATGACAGGGGAGTTCTCAATACAGGTTTCAGAATTATTTTCATGCAGGATAAAAATTTCAAATTAAATCTCGATATTCTATTTCTGGATTTACTTGACAACAACAGGGGATTTTCTGCAGGAATTACAATGGGTGTGCCGTTTATGTAGTTTTATTCATTAATAAAAAACTGGAGGAATTTGCCATGAAGAAAAAATTATCAATGTTCTTAATTTCGCTTTTAGCATTATTTGCAGTCATAATGCCCCTTCCCGCACAGGAAGAGAAATCGAATGATTTAATAATGGAACCTGAAAGAAATGAAGACGAAAATAAACCGGTCTGTATTTCCGGAAACTGCCTTAATGGTTCTGGAGTTTTTAAAAGAGCTGACGGTTCAAAATATGAAGGAACCTTTTTAAACGGTCTTGCAGATGGAAAAGGTGTTGAAACATATTACAACGGCGATGTGTATGATGGCCAGTTCAAGAATGATTTACCTCATGGTAAAGGTTCATATATATTTGCCAATGGAGACAAATATAACGGCGGATTTGCAAACGGAAACTACAGCGGATTCGGTGTATATGTTTTCACAGGCGGCAATAAATACGAAGGTAATTATTCAGAAGGAAAATACAGCGGCAAGGGTGTTTTTTCATTTGCAAATGGAGAAAAGTATGAAGGCCTTTTTCAGAACGGGATGTATAACGGCAAAGGCGTTTTTACATTTACAAACGGTGACAGATACGAAGGCGATTTCAAAGACAATAAATATGAAGGCAGGGGGAATTTCACCTTTGCAAACGGCGAGAAATATACTGGAGACTGGCTTGATAACAAATATCACGGCAAAGGCACATTTACTTTCACAAACGGCGACAGATATTTCGGAGACTGGAAAGAAAACATGTATGATGGTCTCGGAATTTTTACTTTCAGCAATGGCGACAGATATGAAGGCAGCTGGGCTCAGAATAAATATCACGGCAAGGGAACATTTACTTTTAAAAATGGCGACAAATACGATGGCGACTGGGTGGAAAACGATTACAGCGGAATAGGTACTTTTATTTTTTCAGATGGAAGAAAATACGTGGGTCAGTGGGAAAAAAGCAAATATCACGGCAAAGGCACACTGTATGATTCAAATGGTCAGGTTATAAATAACGGCAACTGGTTAAACGGGGAATTCACCGGAGAATAAATTTATTCTATGGTGAAACTTCTTTTGTCAAAATACGATCTTTAAAATAATTACAGTAACTCAATTCAGGTTTTTTCAAACTCCGGTTTACTCCCCCTGAATTCAGGGGGAGAATCGAAGTAAGTGTGAAACTTTTTTATAATTTTGATATTAATCTGAGTGAAGGTTAAAATTGTTTTAATAAGATTAACTTATTTTAATTTTGAAGCCAGTTCCTCGCCTACGATTTTCACACTTGGAGTACCATCAAGCTCAATAATTGCAGGCTTTCCGCCGTTTTTAGCAGATAATTTCTTAAAGAAACCAACTGATGCGAGAGTTCCCTTATCTTTATCATAATAGATGTTGTGTCTTTTATTTATAGCATCCTCATCCTGATCGTCGCTTCTTGCACTTAATGAGCCTCCGCATATTCTGCATACAACTGCACCGTCTTTTTCTGTTGGTTTAATTGCATCTATATAAATATTGTTCGGATGGTTATTGTCTGCAGCACAAAGTTTTCTGCCCATAATTCTTTTCTTTGCAGATTCACGATCCAGAATAATTTCAACAACATAATCAAGTGAAATTCCTGCTTTTTCAAGCGCCGCATTAAGAGCTTCGCCCTGTTCAAGATTTCTTGGAAATCCATCAAGCAGCCAGCCGCCTTTGCAGTCATCCTGCTTTAAACGGTCGAGAATCATTGGAATTGTTATATCATCCGGAACAAGATCGCCTTTATCGATAAATGCTTTTGCTTTTTTGCCGAGTTCAGTTCCCTTTTTAATATTCTCTCTGAAAATAACCCCTGATTCAATATGACTGATACTGTATTTTTTCTGTATTACAGAACCCTGAGTTCCCTTTCCGCTTCCATTAGGCCCGAAAATTAAAATATTCATGATATCACCTCAAAAAAAAATTTTTTAATAATTGCTATCATTCTTTAAAAATATCCTTTTATATGTAAAGAAAGATTTTATTAATGATTATAAAAAATATATGAATAAAAATAAATCTTAGTACAGATTTCTTAATATATTTTTATTGTTATACTATTTAAAAAAAATAATCGTTACAGCAATGAATAAAGGTATTAAAACCGGAATTGAATATTTAAACATATATCCGAAAAAGCTCGGCATTTCAACTCCGAATTCCTCAGCAATTGATTTTACCATAAAATTCGGAGCATTGCCTATATAGGTAATTGCTCCCATAAATACAGAACCCGCTGATATCGCCATAAGGTATGCACCTCTTTCTGAAATAAGTTTTAATACTGCTTCAGCTTCCGGCAAACCCGGATAAAACTTACCCAGCAGGCTTGAAAAAAAAGTCAGATATGTCGGCGCGTTATCAAGAAATGACGATAAAGAACCCGAAACCCAGAAATAATGGGCAGGTGATTCCATTGACTTGACCAGTGAAGCGAATGCCCCGTGCTCGCCGGCTTTTAATATTGCAAGGGCCGGAATGATTGTCATGAATATACCGGCGAAAAGAATGGAAACCTCTCTGATTGGAATCCAGTCAAATGAATTATCAGCCCTTACTTTTTTCCCTGTTGTAATCAGAGCGAGCATACCCATTAGAATCAGAAATGCGTCTTTAATTAAATTCTCAATAGTCTGATGTATACCGAATATATTAATATCACCAAGCTTTACAGTACCGCTGAATATAACTGCCCCGATAACCCCGATCAAGAAAATAAAATTATGCGCGCCTTCAATCTTAATAGATTCAGAATCGTTTTCGAGAAGAGAGGCAGGATCTTCTTTAGAATAATAATATTTATCCATAAGATAATAAATTGTAATTAAAGTAAATACTGCAAAGCCTGTTACTGGAAGCAGCTTAAGCGTCCATAAAAACGGCACGCCGTGTATGAATCCGAGGAACAGCGGCGGATCCCCGATCGGAGTAAGAGAACCACCGATATTTCCTACAAGAAATATAAAAAAAATAATAGTATGAACCTTGTATTTCCTTAGCTTATTGGTGCGCAATACAGTACGTATAAGAAGCATAGAAGCGCCTGTAGTGCCGATGATTGATGCGAGAACTGCACCGGCGAAAAGCATCAGGCTGTTTACAGCAGGAGTTTCTTTAGCTGAACCGCTGATATATATATTACCAGAAATAGTAAAAAGCGCCCATAGTAAAATAATAAATGGAATATAATCTATTATATAAATATGAGCTATTTCATACAGGCCGTTTCCCTTAAATATAAACAGAAACGGCACAGCAAATAAAAGAGCCCAGAATGCTGATATTTTCGGAAAATGATTATGCCAGAAATTTTGAGCAAAAAGCGGGAAAAGCGCAATTGAGAGGAGAACTCCAATAAAAGGAATTACAGACCATAAAGGCAGAAGAGTTCCAATTTGAGTTACTGCAGTAGAATTTTCAACAGGAATAGGGACTTGTGAAGCAGCTGAAACATCCAGGTTGATTAAAACTAAAGCAATTAAAACTGAAAAAAACAAAAAGGGATTATTTTTCATTTATATTCCTATTACTAGAATGGATTTGATTTTAAAATTATTATTCAATAAAGATATTTTTTAATTCTGCATAAATATTTCAATATTTTTAATAATAATTAATAATATTATTATATTAATTTATTATGAATAAAAAATATGTGCTTGACCATTATTAAAAAAATCTCCAAAAATCAGAATCAAGAAATCCTGACAGTTTAAAATAATACAATAAAATGAAACAACATGGTCAAGAATGAAAAATAAAATCAGTAAAATTATTTTAGTAATTATAATTACAGCTTCAGTTATAACTATGTTTAAAATAGCAATGTCGAGACTTGTGATTGACATGGACATAGTGGAATCCCTTCCTAAAAATGATCCTATAGTAAATGAAGCAGCATATGTTATAAACAACCTTCCGTCCAAAGACAGAATTGTAATAGATCTGCAGACTACAGGCAATATTGAAGATCTTACAGAGGGATCTGTTTTCATTGAAAAATATTTATCCGGGAGCGGTCTGTTTAAAACAGTCGGGCTTGGTGATAATGAAGCACTTTTCCCGGAACTTATTACACGGATTACAGACACACTGCCCTATTTATTTTCAGAAAAGGAACTTGAAGAAAAAATAAAACCGCTTCTAACACAGGAAAAAATAACATCTGAATTGAAACAGAGATTTCTGGAACTGACTTCTCTTGACAGCATAGGGCAGTCCAATCTGATCGAGAAGGATCCTCTTGGTTTTAGAAATATTATTCTCGCGAAATTATCCAATCTCTCTCCGTCAAAAAATGCAAAAATATACAAACAGCAGATTATATCAACTGACAGCAGACATCTGCTGATTATTCTTGAGCCGCTAAGTTCCGGCACTGATACAGGCTTTGCTCTGAAGATGACAAATCTTGTAAAAAAAATCGAGTCAGAGCTTGATAAGAAATTTTCTCCTTTAAAAATTAAATATACTCTTACTCCTGTTGGTTCATACCGCGCTGCTCTTGATAATGAAACCAAGGCGAAATCCGATACGGAAAAGGCGGTACTGTTTGCAACAATAGGCATTGCACTGCTTTTAATTGCAGGATTTCCAAGGCCATGGCTTGGTCTTCTTGCACTTGTACCTGCTCTGGCAGGCACAGCAATATCGTTATTTGTTTATTCCCTGTTCAACAAATCAATTTCAGTTTTAGCAATAGGATTCGGCGGAACGATAATTTCTTTTACTGTCGACTACGGCATTGCGTACCTTCTATTCCTTGATCGCCCGATAAAAACCACAGGATTTGAAGCAACTAAAAAAGTCTGGTCTCTTGGGATTCTTGCAATGCTTACAACATCAATAAGTTTTGCCTTATTATTTATCAGCGGATTTAAAGCATTATCAGAAATCGGTTACTTTGCGGCTCTCGGCGTTGTTTTCACCTTTGCTTTTGTACATCTCGTTTATCCGTTCATCTTCACTGAAATGCTTCCTGCAAAGAAAAGAAGTTTTTTCCCGCTGCAGAAATTTGTTAATATTATCAGCTCCGGAAAAGATAGAAAAAAATTCTACGCTGCCTGTGCCATTGGCATTGTGCTGCTTTTTTTTGCAAAACCTGAATTCAAGGTTGATCTCAATTCCATGAACAGCGTAAGCAATGAAACAATTGCTGCTGAGAACCTTGTAAAAAACACATGGGGCGACATCCTGAGCAGATTATACCTGATGAACAGTGCATCTTCCCTTGAAGAGCTTCAGAAAAATTCAGACACAATAACAACGATGATAGGCAATGATATATCAGAAGATAATATTTCATCCGGTTTTACCTCATCTATGGTTTTCCCTGGAAAAGATTTATCAAAGAAGAACTTCACAGCATGGAAAAAATTCTTTTCGCAGAAAAGAATTCATGAAATGAGAAACAATATATATAATGCATCAATCGAAACAGGATTCTCCGCTGATGCTTTCGATTTTTTCTATAATACTGTAAATATAAACAATCCGGTTTTTGAAAAAATTCCTGAAAAGTTTTATAAATTTTTAAACATAACAAAAAATCCCAACAGCAATCAATGGTCGGAGTTCTCAACTCTTACAAGAGGAGACAACTATAAATCAGAAAAATTTCATGATAAATACAGGGCATCAGGATTTATAAAAATTCTTGATCCTGCATACTTCAGCGAAAGGATAGGCCAATCCATTCTATCAGCATTTATCAAGATGGCTCTTATTGTAGGTGCTGCTACATTTGTTGTAGCATTTATTTACCTGAGAAACATTAAACTTGTATTGGCATCTCTTGTTCCTACAGTTTTCGCTCTAATTGCCACGTTCGGCACATTAAACCTGATCGGCGAAACTATCGGAATTGCAGCAGTTGTTGTTACAATCATTATAATCGGAATGGGAAGCGATTACGCACTCTACCTGGTGCGCGCATACCAGAAATACGGCAATGAAGATGATGAAGAATACGGTCTAATCAGGCTTACAGTTTTTTTATCTGCTGCATCAACCTTAATCGGGTTTGGCGTAATGAGCATTGCGGAGCATTCAATGCTTAGGCATGCAGGGATTGCGCTATTGCTTGGAATAATCTATTCATACATTGGTGCTGTTGCAATAACGCCTCCGCTTTTAAACATAATGCAAAAAAATAAAAAATGACTGAAAAAAAAATAGTACGGACGCTTATACATTAGATCATAAACGTCTGTACTAATGTATATTAGTTCCACACGCCAATAATTGCTCCGGCAGCAAGTAAAGTTATAAGCATATTTCCGATTCCAAGCCAGAATAAAATCATTTTACCGCCCCACAGGGAATCTCCAAGCTTCAAAGGAACAACAAAACCAATCCAGACAAGAAGTGCAGCCATCAGGCCTCCTTTTACTGATAATAATCCAAGACCTCCCATAATCCACCCGACAACATAAAACATAACCAGACTGGCAATAAATTGAGCAATATAAGTTGCAATCATGGCCTTTTTCATCTTCTCCTGTTGTTCAGGACTCCATTTGTCCATTTCCATTGCATCCATGAATTTTTTTCCGAAAAGCGGACCATACCAGATACTGCCTATCAGCATACTTGCTACAGCACTAACTAAAACTGCCCATATATTAACCGTGAAATACATAAATTTATCTCCTTGTGAATTATAATAAATTAGATTTCAAGACTCTGCATGATACAATTTAATATAAATTCGAAAATTCTTTCATTAATTTTATTTTAAAATTCAATAAAAATATTTGACTCTCCCCTAACCGGAGACCTGACCTTCAAATTATTAAAACTAATTCAAGGAGGTTTCACATGAACAATAAAAAACAATTTTACATTGGCCTGGTAATAGCCATTCTGAACGTACTGGCTATAATCAACGGAATGTTCTACTTTTTCGGAATGGCCGGTTTCACAATCACAGAATGGTTCTTTTTCAATATCTGCGCTCCATCAACAGCCATTTTTCTCACGGGATTTTTCTTTAGAAAAACATGGCTTATGGCAGCGGCTATCCCGTTCATGGGATTTTTCGGATTCGGCGGATTGTTTTTTTTCGGATGGAACGGCACTGCATTGATTGCTCAGGCAGGACATATTTTAATGACTGCAGCAATAATCTACACAATATTCACTGCAATTACTGATCATAAAAATTTACGCGCGTCCGCTGCAGGTCTTATTGCAGGAATAATTCTGTTTGCAATTTTTATACCGGTGCATCAGGATTATATCCGAAACAGGCCGGATCTGATTAAAAAGCTCGGCGATCCTGTATTCGAAGAAAAGATTAAATCCGGCAGGAGATAAAAATGTACTCAATCGGGGAGTTCTCGCTTATCACAAGACTTACAGTAAAAACGCTCAGGCACTATCACGACGAAGGCATTCTTATTCCGGACTATATTGATGAAGATTCCGGATACAGATACTACCGGGAATCATCTGTCGAACGTGCAGACGTGATTGCGATGCTCCGCTGCATGGAATTTTCTATTCCGGATATTAAAGAGATTCTGCTGAACAAAAAAGACGACTCTGAGATACTCGGTTATCTCGAATCGCAAAAAAATAAAATCACAGCGATTGCAGAGAGATATAAAAATCTGAGCCGTGATCTTGACATTGCAATTAAAACAATAAGGAGCAATGAAATGAAAGAAAACATGAGTTTAAATATAGAAGAAAAAACAATTGAGGATATTATCTTTGCAGGATACAGATTCAAAGGCAGCTATAATCAGATGGGAAAAGCTTTCTCGGCTGTATGGAAATACTGCGGCAGATTTATTGCAGGCAAACCTGAAGGTCTCTACTATGATCCTGAATATAAAGAAAAGGATGCTGACATTGAGGGAGGATTCCAGGTCAAGCCTGAATGCGCGAAAAAAAATCTTGCTGATAAAAATATAAATATCCGCAGTCTTTCCGGAGGCAGAGCTGTCACACTCGTTCACTGCGGATCATACGATAGCCTTGGAAAATCATATCAGCGGATACTCGACTATATTAGCGTAAAAGGCTATACTGCGAAATCACCATCAAGGGAAATATACATTAAAGGCCCTGGCATGATATTCAGGGGAAACCCGGAAAAGTATATAACAGAAATCCAATTTTTAATCAATTAGAGGCTTTGATTCATTCCGGATTCTCTGGAAAAAAATATTTCTTTAGTCTAAGCCCCCTTTCTCACTAAGGGGGCATGTAATAAATAATCACTTCCTTGATAATTCGTATTTTATCATTTCCAGAATGTTAGCAATATTATTTATTTTGCATAAATCACTCGCATTTCACTTCTACTCGCCACCTTTGGGGGATGATGGGAAATATTTAAACGCTGTAATTCCTGCCTTTTTTAGAAGCATACATGAGCGTATCAGCTTTTTTAAGTAAAGTTTCCATATCATTTCCATCAACCGGATAGACAGCAGTTCCAATGCTCGTACCTATAGAAATTTTTTTTCCGGCGCATTGAAACGGATCAGAGAAAACTTTTATTATTTTAGATTCAATTTCAGTTATTACGTACGGTTCACTTATATCCTGAAGCATAATAATGAATTCATCACCTCCGAACCGTACAACTGTATCGCTTTCCCTGAGAGTTACAGTAAGACGGACTGCAATCTCTCCGAGAAGAATGTCTCCAACAGAGTGACCCATTTCATCATTTACCTGTTTGAATTTATTGAGATCAAGCATCATGATTGCAATTGATTTGCCAGTACGTTTTGCCTGGACAACAGCAAGTGAAAACCTGTCAGCAAAAAGAGATCTGTTCGGAAGACCTGTAAGTGCATCATGATATGCCAGATCTTTCAGCGCGTATCTGGTTCTGAGTAATGACCATAATAAAACTCCAATAACAAGAGAGATAAAAAAACCGGCTGAAAGGAAAAGATAAGAAAAAAAATCACGTCCGCCCCAGCCTTTTACCGGAACTGCAGCAAGCTGCCAGGTACCGTTTGGAAAATAAACATCAAGAGTAACCGGATTATCTGTAAAAACATTATGGTCACCCCAGAAAACTCTGCCTTTTTTTCCTGAACCGTTTTCACCCCGAATGGCAAATTTGAAATTCTGATCCGAATCAGTTAAACCGGCCTCTTTCAATAAGGCGTCTTCCATAATTACAGTACTTGCCTGCCCCCAGTAAGAATCCTTATTTTCCGCATTTGGTGATTTAATAAAAATCGGAATACGGCTTATAATTCCCATGCCGCCCTGAACAAGTTTTACAGGTCCTGCAATTACAGTTTCTCTGGTTTCAATTGCTTTATTTACTGTTTCCGCCTGGCCTGGAATTTTTGACAGATCAATACCAATTGCCTTTTCATTTCCCTTGTATGGATATGCATAAATGATAGTTGTATTTTTCAGAAGCGAAATATTTTTTATTATAGAATCATTTCCGATAAGTGACCCGGAATATTTATTAAACTCATCCGGGTTTATATCCGGATTAATTGAAACATATGAGACGAGTCCCTTGACCAGCAATAATCGTGAAATAAGAGATCCTTCAAGCTTTGCGCGGATAACACTCAAACCGCTCAGAACATGGAGACGCTCTTCAATCTCCCTGCTTTTATTGTAGAAATGATTTATAATAAGCGTTAAAGATATAAGAAAAACGGATATAAAAATCCCGAAAAAAACCGATAAAACATCCCTTTTAAACTTCTCAGCCCGGCTATTATTATTTACTTTATTTATTATCATCTAGCTTGCGGTATCCTGTTGTTTTCATTATCTGCCTGTTCCGATTGCTTCATTTCAGCACCCAGAGTCAGAAATGCAAGATAAGGAGTAATAAGAATCGGATCATAAGCATCAGTAATTGACACTGACCGGAACTTTCCATTTGTAAGAAAAACAAACGATGAAAAAGAATCTTTTAAAAGAATTAAAATAATTAATATTAGCCTGAAAACAATAATGGAAAATAGTCAATTATAAAACTAATAGTTCCAGCCGAAAATTCCGAATCCAATAAAATTCATTAATACCGGAATAGAATAAATAATTACCAGTGTAATAATTTTATGACTGAACTTTTTTAAAGAGATAACCAGGATTGAAGCACAGAAAAAATGAAAATATCCGAACAGAAATATAAGCCATATACCTGAAAATGAACGGGACCACAATTCATATTCCCAGACAAGATGCCCGCCTTTGTTAAGAAGACATTCAACAAATACGCAGAATGCTGAAAAACCTATAGCCCATAACCATTTTTCCGGGATCCCGAGTATGCGGATATCTTTATCCTCTGTAAGTGTATGATAAAATATTATTCCGGCAATTGCAAACATAAACATAATCTCTATATTCCATCCGACCATAGTTCTTAAAGCAGTATCTCCAGGAGCAGTCCATACAGCTGATCTCCCTGAGAGCACCATAAACCAGCCGTTCCAGGTTTCATTAAAAAAATCCACCCCGAAAATTGCAAGACCTGAAAATACCGCATTCCAGTTTCCGTTTTTTTTCGCATCTTTTATTTCTTTCGTATAGATATAAATTATAATCGCAAGCAGAGGAATAACATACCACTTCAACATGGATAAATCACGCAATCCGGATAATGCATTGAGAGTTGCTTCTGTCATAACATCCTCCTTTTCAAATATTTTTTTTATTTATATAATTTTTTACTTCATTCATAGACAACACATTGCAAATGAATAAGGCGGACAGTTTTAAATATAACATCTTCTGACTGAATAACCGTTTCCGCGGACGTAGTCCATTGTTTGTCAAACTCGAGTTTCACGATAATACAGTTTGAGTATATATCAGCATTTTAAAACGGCAGTTTGAATCAATTTTGCGTAAGAAATTATTTTTTATTATTTATCCGGTTTTCTTTTTAATGAATGTTCCGTTATAATATTCTTCAAATGCTGCATCAAGTTCCTCTTCAGTATTCATGACAATCGGCCCGCGCCACGAAACCGGTTCTCTGAGCGGAACACCCCCAAAAAATATAAACCTGACCGGTTTTTTCATGGTGGTTATTTTAACTTCATCCCCCTCAACAAGAACTGCAAGATTCCCCTGGCTTATAATATTATTTTTTGCTTCATCAAAATATCCCTCACCGGAGAAAACATATGCTGCAGCTGTATAGGATAAATCCACCGGATGAAAATATTCCGTATTTGCCGGGATTGTAATATCGAAATAAACCGGATTGCGTATAATTTCTTTTACCGGCCCTTCAGCATTCCGGAAACTGCCTGAAATAATTTTAACGACTGCACCGTTTTCCAGAGTCACTGAAGGAATTTCACCGGATTTAACTTCACGGTAGCGCGGATCCATCATTTTGGATGATGCAGGCAGATTCACCCAGAGCTGAAATCCGGCCATTAAACCGTTATATTCCTCCGGCATTTCCTGATGAATAATTCCGCTGCCTGCAGTCATCCACTGAACATCCCCTCCGCTGATTATTCCGGAATTCCCGAGACTGTCTCCGTGTTTCACCGATCCTTCAAGCATATAAGTTACAGTTTCTATTCCCCTGTGAGGATGCCAGGGAAAACCAGCCATATAATCGTCCGGATTATCCGATCCGAAATGATCCATAAGGAGGAACGGATCAAAAAGCTCAGTATCGCCGAAACCGAATACTCTTTTAAGTTTTACTCCCGCACCTTCCATTGTCGGCTGCGCTTTTATTATTTTTTTAATTTTCCTTATATTTTTCATGGTTACAGTATACTTATTATCTGACATTCTTTCAATTAAAAAATCAGATTCTGAATGTAAAATCATGATTGAATACGCATAGAATTAATTCTTGACCTTCAGCCATAATTCCTATAAAAAAACTGCATGGCAAATATTTCAAATTACTCAATCCTATTGAATACAAGGTAAATCAAATGAAAGTTGCTCAATACAACGAAGTCGGTGAATATCTCCTCAAAGTGGTGAATGAAACTGGAGGTGTACAGAAACACCTGTACCTTGAAAAAAACAGCGGAGGAAAAGAAGTTAACGGACTTGCGTGGATGTACATATTCAACATGCTTCGCTATCTCTCGAATGATCAGACTGTTGATGCTTATAATGCTGTTATACAAAAAACCGGATTCACCCGCGACGACATGCGTCAAATCGAGGCTCATCCATACAACAAATGTTCTGAGGTGCTTTTTTTCGCAATTCAGAATTTCATGCTTTCATACTATGAAGACCTTGATTTCAAACATGTAAAAAAACTTATTGAACGATATGTAATCCGCGCAGCCTCGTTTCAGCTTTCATTCGACCGCAAAGGATCTCTGCAGATGATTGCAGTGCCTTTCCATATAATCGCAAAACTAACAGGAAAATTTGCCGGACAGTTTACAACTGTCTCGCAGAGCAGAATGACATCTCAGTCTCCTTTCTGGAAGGTAAAGAAAAGATTTGAACTGGTGTTTGTATACAACCGGACTCCCAGGAGGCTGCATCCGGAACTCGGCCGCCCTGATTCTATCACATATAAAGGCAAAACATACAATCCGTCACATGAAACATTTTACGGTTCAGGTATATCCGACTACTATTCAATAATGTCCCATGCACCGACAACATTCGGATTTGCTGTGCTGAAAGGACTTCTCCTTAATTCAGGATATCTCAACCTTGAACTGCCGCTCCTGCCTGACCAGGTTCCGCGTTTCTATGATGGAAAAGTTTACCGCATGAATTCAGAAGGATATTTCAATGATACCGATGATTTATCCGGAGGTATAATGGCTGATTCTTTCGGAAAGCCTGTTCACTACTCTGAAAAGGCGCGCTTTGCTTTTAATAAAAAACACGAAATAGTTTACGGGCTGACTGAAGATAAAATAAAAAGCAATCCGGATGTTGAGCAGATAATTATATATAATTCAGAATCAACACGTTTCCAGATATACTATGATGCACTTTCCCCGAGACAGAAATTCTATGTATCAGTTGCATCCGATTTAAACAAGAGAATTTCAGACGAGCATAAAGTTGAAATACTTAAAATGGAATACAGGGACATGAAGTCCTTTATTAAAAAAAATTATCCGCGTCAGCTTAAAACAGCGAAGATAAGAAGGCGTCGCGGGAAAAAAATGGCCTTTGTTTCATTTATATTCGGACTTACTGCAGCAATTTCAGTTTTTACCAATCCGGGCTTTCTAAATGAAATTCTGCTTATTGCAGCAGCATCAATATGCGGAGGAGGTTTTATCGGCGGCATCTCCCGTGATATCTATGCAGCATTTGTGCGCAGGGTGGAGAATCTCAGATCGGAAGACTCCGCTGACCGTATTGAACGGGAGCAAAGTATAAACGATAAGCTCGCCCAGGAACGCCACCTGGCTGAAAAGCGCGCATCATCAACACTTGGTGTGTTTAATGAAACAATTACTGCAATGAAAAATACAGGTGTATCAACAGCCGAGATACTCAAGGGTCTCGAGGAGTTCTCACGTTCTAACCAGACCAATGTTGAAGCACAGGAAAAACTTCAGCACATTATTATGAAAATTGTCGGGATGGTAAGCGGGATGAATATTAAGCTAGACTCCCTGCTTGAAAAACTTATCGGTCATATAAATTCTTCGTTCTCGGATATTTCCAGATCAGTTGAGGAGAATAACACTCTTACAAAAAATCTCTACGAGGATACACGGAAGATCGCTGAATCCCAGGCAATGCTTACAGATATTGCAGACCAGATAAACCTTCTTTCCCTGAATGCATCGATCGAGGCTGCACGTGCAGGCGAACACGGACGCGGCTTTGCAGTCGTAGCTGAAGAAGTTTCAAAACTTGCAGATAAATCACAGCAGGGAGTGAAAGACATCAACGCCATCAACGTAAATTTTCAGAGAGGAATCGACACTGTTTATCAGACTAATATCGGTTCTGTAAATCTTCTGAAAAAAATAAATATTGAGGTTTCCGGACTTCTCGATGCCATCAATGATGAGATTAAAAAGCTTCCTGAGGAAATTAAAACAGCAGTCGACTTTGCATCAAGCGAGGTTGAAAATATTGCGGCAGTTTCCGAGGAGCTTACTGCAAGCATAGAGGAAATCACAACAACTGTTCAGTCCATCAGCAGAGAAAGCGAAGTAACAATAAGTTCAATTGAAGAACGCAAATCACTGATCTGATATTTTTTTATTTCCCATCTGCGAAGTCAGGATACATTTTTTTCGCACAATCAGGGCAAATGCCGTGAGTGAAATCGGCTTCTGAATGATCTTTTATATAGGTTTCAATCTGGTTCCAGAATCCGCTGTCATCCCTGATTTTTTTGCAGACTGCGCAAATAGGAAACATGCCTTTTAAAACTTTAATATGTTCCATGCTTTGCTTCAGCTCTTTGGTTCTTTCTTCAACCTTAAGCTCAAGGGTCTGATTAAGCTCAAGATTTTTATCCAGCTCTTTCTGGGTAAGAGCAAGAGCGTGATTTGTAATATTAACAACAAACATTGTAATAAAAAAAATAAATATAACTGCAACAGTTATATTTAACGATCCTGATAAAAGCGTAATATTTGCTACACCTGTGATTGAATAAACAGAATAAATATGCAAACCTGCTGTTAATAATAAAAAAATTATTGTAACACCAATAAATATCCGTCTAGTTCCGAATAAAACAGCAAAAACAATTGCTGCAAAAATCAGAGGTGAAAAGGAATTTATTCCGGTTTCAATCTGTGATGAAATTTTAACAAAATGCCCTGCTATGGTCAGTATTGTAATCATAATTATAGATAGATTAACAGAAATAATATATCGTCCTGATTTTAATAAATACAGTACTGATATAATTGATAGAATAAAAACAATATCAATGGCAATTATACCGGTTAACTCATGAAAATTACTTCTGATTATATTAATGATAAAATAAAAAACTGTTACAGGAATTAATACTAAATATATCCACATCAATGCCTTAGCCTTCTGCCAGGTAATATATGATGTATTCATATATCCTGATAAGATATAGTTCTTTATTTTTTTAAAAAAATTATATTCAGTATTTACCATTACATTATACTTCATCCGCAGGCAGGTCCAGAACCTTCAGCATATCACCAAGATTTGCAACAGGTTTATAGTGAATATGATTTCTGGATATTCCAATCCGTTTCAAATCTTCGGGAAGTGTATAATCGGATGATCCGGTATGAATGATAAATTTTATATCAGGATTAATCGAGTGTGCTGCCCTGATAAACGAGTTGCCGTCAATTCCGGGAAGACGCATATCAACTATGCTGATATCAACTGGTGTGTCAGGAAGAACAGCCAGAGCATCCTCTGCTGAAAAAAAAGTTATAACCCTGTATCCATCATCTTCAAAAAAAGCAGTTAAATTTTTTAAAACGGAATCTTCATCATCAACAATAAGTATAGTTTTATTTTTCATAGCAATCCTTTTCTACATCAATTATAGTCGTGAAAGATTGGAAGTTTTATTGTAAATGTTGTTCCCTTGCCTTCAATTGAATCAGCATACATATCTCCATTATGCTTATTTTTAATGATAAAATATGACACCGATAATCCAAGTCCGGTTCCCATGCCTACCTCTTTTGTTGTAAAAAACGGCTCAAAAATTCTTTTGCATACTGAATCCGACATCCCGTGTCCGTTATCGATTATTTCTATAATAACAAATTTATCCTGATTGTATAATCTGATTTTTATCTCCGGATCATCATTAAACGGTTTATTCTTCTGTAAGGCCTGTGCAGCGTTTTTTAATAGATTCAAAATAACCTGCTGAATCTCTATCGATACACACTCAACAGGAGATATGTTGTCGGCAAAATCTCTGACAATATGTATATGTCTGAAATCATATTTTTTCTTCAGATCGTAATCATTTTCAGCAAGTTCAATTGTATTATCTAGTATTTTACGGATGTCTGTCTGAAGCATCTGCGATCCGCTTTTTCTGCTGAAGCTGAGCATGTTAGATACAATCTTCGAAGCCCGTTCACCCATTTCGCGGATGTCTTCCAGCATTCCAATAATCTGCCGTTCTTCAAGATATTTTCTCATAGTAACAAGATCGATCCCGAGCTTATCCGACGTTTCTCTGTTTTTAAGCATATCTGGAGATAACCGTCTGATGATATTCTGTGATGCCATTAAAATTCCGCTTAACGGATTATTTATCTCATGCGCCATTCCGGCTGCGAGACCTCCAAGCGACATCATCTTCTCTGACTGGATTACAGCCTCCTCCATCCTCACCTGAGCGCTTATATCATCGATAATAATTACGACACCGTTTGAGATGCCTTTTGCAAGTGGAAAAAGCTTTATATCAAAAATATGGTCTTCTTCATTTATATCAACATGAATCTTTTCAATTTTAAGATGAATATTTTCTTTTATTGTCCGCTCTATAAATGACCTGTAATCATTAATGTACGGCACCAGGTCATAAACATATTTCATCCGTAGTTCGTCTGCAGGAATGTTGATGATGGAGGCAGCGGCTGCATTGCAGAATGTTATTTTCTGATATTTATCCACGCTTATTAAAACAGAATGAATCGAGTCAATAATATTCTGCAAATCGGACTTCATAGCCTCGATAGTGGCTGTAGATTCCTCCATAAACCTGACCATCTTGTTGAACTGCTCTGACATATATCCGAATTCATCCTCAACCTTAATTGGAATCTGAATCTTAAGATTTCCCTGACGAATTTCGCTTAATCCAGAAAGAATATTCCTGATCGGTTTAACCAGCGACCCCCAGAAGAAAAACGGGAACCCGATAATAATTACGCTAAACATCACGAGCAATAAAATAATATATTTTTTCGATGTTTCGTGAACATATATTCTGTAATTAAGATACGGGAACCCTGCTTCAGTTACTGTGTTTTTTACCGGATCGGCCTCCATGATGGCTACGAAATGATTTGCATCAGAAGAGTCTTTTCTGTATATGCGCGATCCGGGTTTTCTCATTGGTGTCAGATATTTAAGAATCTCATTCTTGAGATTCTTTTTATCAGTTCCTATAGTTGCGACATGACTTAGTAAAACACTATTGAATATTTTTGAACGGGCTCCAGGAAGAAAAATTTTAAGTTGATCTGCAAAATTCTTATCAGGAATCTCAGTGATCTTATTTTTTGTAAATAGAATTGGACGCTCAATAGAATCAATATAACCGAGAATTTTTTCTACAGGATTTTTTTCATTGTGATCAATTTTATCTGCAAATTCTAGAATTGCAGTTTTATATCCGGCAAAGTATTTATCAGTATCTGAAAAAAGAATTTCAAGATCATTTTTGAATTTATTTTTATCTATACGCTTAATCTTTTCATAAATCAGCGTATTATAGAACTCCTGATCAATTTCTGACAAATTCACGCTCATTAAAGTGTTTTCTTTTGTATATTTCATAGAAACAATTCCATCTTTCAGGGAATATGATGCCATATATTTCATATCCGCCGGATATGTATCTGTTTTTATTGAAAGATGGGTTTCTGACTTCAACAATAAATCAAAAGATTTTTCCTGATCCTGTAAAGAGAAGTATGTAAAACCCTGAACCATGAGAAGAAGTGTTGTGACTGTAACAATAAGTATCTTTGACATAAATGTAGAGCGGTCTTTTGTTGTGTTGAGGTATATAATTGTAGCAATAAAAGATCCTATAATATATGCCGTATTTAACAGAAGCTGATGTATTCCACGATCAAAAAGTCCGTCGCGGCTGAGAATATTTGTAATACCGGACAGCATAAAAGAAGTAAACAAAACAAGAGTCATAGACAAAACAGCCCATCGCTCTATCCCGCGATTTATTATTGTTCTCCATATGCCCATTATCAGTATTGTAACCAGAAGAACAATCATCGATGAAGCAACCAGTTTGCTGTATTTATCAGCATCAAAATCCCAGTAGTGACCCGCAAACAGAAAAACCTTACCGGCATGATATGATTCATAGAAAAATATACATATAATTATAAATATAATCAGATATACTATTGAAGTATAAATTTTTCTGAAGAGAGGGAATTTGACATCCGGAAATGAAAAAACGGAAAATGAAAAATGGAATATCTGGAAGTTAATTATAGCAACAGTAACCCATCTATGATAAGCGGCAAGAGGGTGATATACGGCAGCTGATACAAAATAAGACAGAAAAAATATAATACTTAAAAAGAAAGCAACTCCAAAATGAAATGAGGCTCTTGATCCATTCTTAATTGCAAAGAAAAAATATGCAAGAAGCCCCATAAATATAGCAGGTATTAAAGCGCCGATCGTAAAGAAATCAAAATACACTGATTGAATTAATCCGCTCATAATAAAAAGCCTTTTTTAGTAAATAAATCTACGCAAGCGTTAACAACCCTATCATCAAATTCAACTCCGCTTTTTGATTTAATTTCATTCAAGGCTGCCTCGATTCCAAGAGATCCCCTGTATGGCCTGTGACTTGATATCGACTCCACAACATCCGCAACAGCAATTATTTTCGATTCAAGCAGAATATATTTTCCGATCTGACCGTTAGGATATCCTGAGCCGTCCAGTCTTTCATGATGCTGAAGAACTATCTGCGCAACAGGCCACGGAAATTCAATCTTTTCAAGAATATCATAACCTGCCTGCGGATGCAGACGGATATACTGCAAATCAAGATCATTGAGATTACTTGTCTTGCCAAGAATATCAAGTGGAATAGCAATTTTCCCGATATCATGAAGCATACCGGTTACAAACACTCCCTTAATCTGTTCAGGGGACAATTTAAGCTCCCTGGCTATCTCCTGTGCAAGTATGGCAACTCTCTGCTGATGACCGGCTGTATATGAATCACGGAGTTCTCCGATGTATGAAATTATACGGATTGTTCCATCGATGGTTTTCTCAAGCTCGGCAAAACTTTTAACTAATTTATCCTCTGCAAAAATTCTTTCTCTAATTTCATTTTTATAAAGTTCATTGAGCTGTTCGAGATCTTTTGTTCTTTCTCTTAATTCAAAGGTTCTCTGTTCAATAAGAGACTCAAGATTTTTACTGTACATCTGGTTTTCTTTTAAAAGGCGCGCTCTTTCCAGAGCCTTGCTAATTGAATGTTCAAGCACCTCCATATCCTGTATCGGTTTTGTTAAATAATCCCATGCACCTGCTTTTAATGAAGAAATTGCATCTTTGATAGAACCGGTACCGGAAATAATAATTATTGGAGTTTCAGGACTTTCACTATTAATTTTTTCAAGAAGTTCGATCCCGGTCATAATTGGCATCTTTAAATCGATGAGAACTAAATCAGGAATATGTTTATGAAATTGATTCAATCCTTCAAGCCCATTTTCAGCCTGATAAACTTCGAAACCGCTGTCTTCAAGATATGTGGCTATATTTATTCGAAGAATATTTTCATCTTCAACAGCTAATATTTTTATTTTTTCATGAAGCATATCAATTCTCTTAATTCTATCTGTAAAATATTTTGAGTGAGCAGACTACAAATATCACCTTATAAATTTAATCGGTTGATCACTTCAGTATATTAATAATTTATATTGTTCTTTAGGAAATATCAAGGATATTTTAAATGTCTGCCTGCAGGTATTTTAAAAATAAAATAATTTTTCTTTTTATTTATTTCAATAATTGATCTTTAAATAAAATTATTATATATCACCATAATTCTTTATTTTACAATGCATATTTTAACAAAAACACTTTTTAATTTTAAATTATTGTTAGTTTTAAAATAAAGAAACACAATAGTTGTAATTTGTAAATAATTGTTGGAATATGCGACAAATTGTTATTTTTTGTAAATAATTGTCTGAATTTGTTATTTATATTGACAATTATATTAATAATTTATTTTCTAAAAATGATATTTCAGAGATTTAATAAAAATATATAAAAGTTTAAAACGAAGGAGGATTTTCAAATGAAATCCAAAAAATTAGGGTTGTTTTTAACTCTGTCTTTAGTTCTTACAGGAGCTCTTGCTTTTGCTCAGGATGCGCCAAAACCGGAAGAAAGCCCGATCAGGATCAGCGGCCAGAATTTTACATCTATAAATATGGCTACCGGCGCTGTTCCAAAAAATACTTTTGCAAATAATCTCCTGCCAATGGTTAATTTTGGGATAGATAGAGTTTATCTAAAATTTGATCACGAGCTTGGAAAAGTTTTCAGCTATCATGTAATTTTTGATGTAGGTCCGGATGTATTTTTTTCAGATAATACAAAATTATCAACTGCTACTAATTCATATGTAGCTTTTGTTAAAAATGCTTATTTAAGAACAAAAGGCGGATTTGATGACATTGCGTTTTTTACATTTGATGTAGGTCTGCTTAATACCCCGGTTATTTTAAACAGAAATAAAATGGCAGATACAAGATGGTTTGAAAGTGTTATGCATACAGGCGGACAAAGTAAAGTAATTGGAATGGTTACCACAGCTCCAGGAGCTATATCAAAAGGTATTGATGGATCTTTAGGAGATTATGATAAGGCAGCTGATCTGGGATTATCTCTTGAGATTCAGATATTAAGAATGTTTACTCTGACAGTTGCTGCAACTGTAGGTGAAGGCTGGACAAATATATCAAAAGATCTTCAGCCTAACTACGCAGGCAAAGCCTGGTATGGCGACTTGTTTGTTGAGCCGCTAAAAGGACTTTACGTTCATGCTTATATGAGATTTGAGAATGTTCAATTCTTAAATGCAGCTGGAGATGATGCAGCTTACCGCACGTCAGCAGGAAAAGATGCCTGGTTTTCAGGCGGCGGAGTCGGAATCAATATGCTCGGAATCAGAGTTGGAGCAGATTTTGAATTAGGTCAGGTTATTGATAAATATACTACAGCTAATGGTGGTGACAGGGCAAAAAACTTTTTCGAGATTAATGCTTGGTTAAACTGGAACCTGAATGAAATAGCCGGCTTCCCTATGCTTGTTGTTGGAAGATTCTCTTATGGTATGTTCAATGATAATTACACATCATACGGGAATGCTGCTACAGGTACCGGCAACGGGGTTGTATATGATACAGTTTACTGGAATATAGGCATTGGATGGCAGTTTAATAAAAATATAAGACTTGTATTGCTGTTTGAGATGTATACTTACAGCGATGCTGAAATTTATATGGCAATGGGATTTAATCCATATAATACTGATGCAATGGCACTTGCTAAAGTAACAAATACAATAAACGGCGGCTGGAATAACAGTGCAAGCACTCTTAAACTTGTAACAGAAGTAAAATTTTAAATTAACCTTTATAAAAAAAAGAGGCTGTCCAAAAAGACAGCCTCTTTTTTTATATCTTAATATCATCAACAGTTTAATACTTATTGGTTTACATTGTTCTTTTTCTTGCATATCTGAAGGCCATATTTAAATCTGGAATGAAACTCATATAAAAAAATAATATTCTTATCAAAAATTATAGGTTAAAGTATGCCGGATTATTCATATGAATTACAAAAAAATTTTAATGACATTTCAGGTAATACCTGTGTAAATTGCTCTGATGACCATTTATATGATTATGCTTTAGGATTTATTATTTTAATTGCAGCAGTATTAATTAGAAAAATATTCAAATACAACAGGAGGTAATATGCCGGGATGTACATATTCAGTTAATGAAAAAGGAATCGCGATTATGATTGTCGATAATCCGCCTTTAAATGCGGTAAACTCATTTATGATCGAGCAGATCCACACTACAGTTCAAAAAATAATTTCAGACGATTCAGCAAAAGTTGCAGTAATAACAGGAAACGGCAAAGCATTCGTAGCAGGTGCTGATATAAAAGAACTTTCAACCTTAACCAGTAGACAAGCAGGTGCAGATTATCTTAAACCCGGACAGGATGCATATAATATAATAGAAAATGCCTCAAAGCCATTTATAGCTGCAATCAACGGCTTTGCTCTCGGGGGCGGAATGGAGCTTGCTCTTGCATGCCATTTCAGAATAGCAGATGAAAGCGCAAAACTTGGACTTCCAGAAATTAAACTCGGCCTGATTCCGGGATACGGCGGAACGCAGAGAACTACCAGGCTGCTTGGAAAATCCAGAGCTCTTGAACTTATACTCACTGGAAATTTTATTTCAGCCCAGGAGGCTTTAACAATAGGCCTTATCAATAAAGTTTCTCCGAAAGGAGCTGCAATTGAAACAGCACTTGAATTTGCTTCTTCAATAATAAACAAAGGCAGGCCGGCTTTGCAGGCAGCATTAAAAGCAGTTAATGAAGGCTTATCCATGAATATGGCAGATGCTCTGCTTCTTGAAAGAAATCTGTTTGGCACTTTAATTGAAACTGAAAACGGTAAAGAGGGAATTTCAGCTTTTCTTGAAAAAAGAGAAGCCCGGACTATAGATAAATAATTTCATGCAGGATATATTGATTCGCAAAGCAGGCGAAGATGATATAGATGAAATTTTTTCAATTGAATGCGAAGGTCTTTCTCTCTGGAAAAAAAAGCAGTTTCAGGATGAGCTCGATATCAGCTTTTCAGATACAATAGCTGCGGAAACAAACGGAATTATTTCCGGTTTCGCTGTAATCTGGTTTGTAACTGATGAAATTCAACTGCATAATATTTCAGTAAGAAAAAAATTTCGGAGATCCGGAATCGGGAAAGCTCTCATAAATTATATATCCGGCATGAAAAAAAACAATATGAAAAAAATATCTATTGAAGTAAATGAAAATAACATACAGGCTCTGATGTTTTATGAAAAAAATGGTTTTACCAGAATCGGCATCCGCAATAAATACTACGGTGAGGACTCTGCAATATTGATGGAGCTTGTATTATGAAAATTCAATCTGTCAGATTTTTAAAATCTTCGCCAGGTCTTTCAAGTTTTCCTGATTACAGTTATCCGGAATTTGCTTTTTTCGGAAGATCAAACACAGGAAAATCTTCGCTCATAAACATGCTGATGAACAAAAAAGATCTGGTAAAAACAGGTAAAATGCCCGGAGTCACCAAAACTGTAAATTTTTTCATTCTAAATGAAAGTATTTCAATTGCAGATCTGCCGGGCTTCGGTTATGCAAAACTCCCTGCTGAATTAAAAAATAAATTTCTGCCTTTAATACATGAATACATTGCCGGAAGAAATAATCTTAAACTTGCTTTTCTTTTAATTGATGTAAGGAGAATACCGGGAGATTTCGAATTTGATATTCTTGAAAAACTTTATGACAATGAGATACACGCTGCAATTGTTTTAACAAAATGCGATAAATTATCTAAAACACAGAAAGCTGCAAGTATTAAGAAAATTGCAGCTGAACTCGAACTGCCGGAAGATTCCATATTTTTTTCATCAGCTAAAAACGGTGAAGGCAAAAAAGAAATACTTTCCCTGATTGATGAATTTTCATAATTTTCATTAAAGCTGAGTCATCAGATACATAATCCTGCTTGCCTTATCCTTGGGCATAAGAGTTATCAGATAAGAAGTAATACTCTGACGCCCAAGCTCCTCAGCATCACGATCCATCTGGCGAAGCACATCAATAATCAGCGGATCCTCCCAGTTGATCATGATTTTAACTGACTCGTCAGGCGGCATATTGGAAATCTTCTCTGAAAGCTTTTTAATATTTTTCTGATAACCTGAATATTTAAGCTTATCGTCGCTTAATTTTTTCTTCTCGAGATCAATTCCTTTTTTGATTTCATCTATTTTATCTGATTCAGAATCGATAGTTTTTTCCTTTTCAACTATCTTCGCTTCTCTTTTATCAATTTCTTCAATTCTTTCCTGAAGTTTCTGCTTTTCCTTTTCAAATTCCTCTCTTTCAACAAGAGACGGCTCATCATCTTTTGCATTGACAACTGACTCAGGAGTTCCTTTGAATCTGTTTATTCTTGACTGAATATCAACAAGACCTATAAAATCCATCCAGAAAAGTCCTGCTGCACTTATAAATAAAATAAGTATAACAAGATATATAGTCTTAGCTTTATTTGAAATTGCCATTTTACACCTCTTTGTTTACAAAATCTTTCTAATTATTATTTAAATTATAAGCTTCTTCTTTAGCCTGAATCTGCTTATTTATGTAAATTTTCTGATTAATATCATCATTCTCTTTTGATATCTCCCAGTTTAAATGATAAGTATAGTCTTCGAGTTTTCTTTCCTTAAGCTTCTCTACAACCTTCTTTTCCCTGGAAGCCTCAATTAGTCTTCCTCTCACCTGCTGTATTTCAGGTTCCATTCCCTGAATTTTCTGTTCTGCAAGTTCTATTGCTCTGTGAGAAATATCTATAAAACGTTCAAATGTCAAAGCTTCAAAAGCCGTATAACCGCCTGCCCGTAATTTTGCGTGAATTATTTTTTCCTGATTTGCTATATTTCTTCTAAGCTGTTCCTGACGCATCTTCTCAAGATTCTGCCTGCTTATAATTGCTGCCAGCTCATTCTTTATATCTAATTCTTTTTTCTCACGTATATCTAAAAGCTTCTGAAGTCTGAATTGAAATTTCTTCATTACAATTACACCTCACTATCGCCTGATAACCTGCGCAAATGAAGGAGCAGGCCTTACTATATCCCTTACTTCTTTTTTCTTTTCCAGAAACATACCTGTCAGTTTATTTACTATTGAATCATAAGTGTCACGTTCTTCAACTCCCTGCCTTAAAAAAGAATTGATTTCACCTATCATTGCAATTGCCCTATCAGCAACAGGGTTTGATCCCCTTGCATAAGCATTTAAATTTATCAGGTCCTCAACTTCACTATAAGCAGCCATCAGTTCCCTGAATTTATTTGCTGCAGCCTGATGTTCAGGTGTTACAACATCCGTCATGCATCTTGAGATTGAAGACAGTATATCTATCGCAGGATAGTGCCCCTTATGCGCAATCTTTCTATCAAGAACAAAGTGACCGTCAAGAATTCCTCTTGCTGCATCAGCAATAGGTTCATTCATATCATCTCCCTCAACAAGAACAGTGTAAAATCCCGTAATGCTTCCTCCGGAAACACCCGCACCGGATCTTTCCATCAGCTGTGCCATCATTCCGAATACAGATGGCGGATATCCCCGCTGGGCAGAAGGCTCACCTGCAGCAAGACCAACTTCCCTCTGGGCCATTGCAAATCGGGTTACAGAGTCCATCAGAAGATTTACGCTTTTCCCCTGGTCCCTGAAATATTCAGCAATAGAATGTGCATAGTAAGCTCCCCTGAGCCTGATCATTGGCGGCTGATCTGATGTGGCAACTATCAGCACCGAATGTTTTAATCCTTCAGGGCCAAGCTCCTTCTCTACAAAATCCTTTACTTCCCTTCCGCGCTCACCTATAAGTGCGATTACGTTTACGTCTGCATCCGTATATCGTGCAATCATTCCAAGAACAGTAGACTTGCCTACTCCGGAACCGGAAAAAATCCCGATCCTCTGGCCGCGGCCTAAAGTATTTAAACCATCTATTGCTCTTATACCTACTGAAAGGGGTTTTGTAACCCTGTCTCTTTCAAGGGGATTCATTCTTACGCCTGATATAGGATATTTTAATTTACTGATTATGTCTCTTTTCCCGTCAATCGGTTTTCCAATTCCGGATAAAACACGTCCTAAAAGTTCATCGCCGACAGGAACCATTAAAGCTGATCCTTCAGCAACCACCTCAGCACCTGGAACCACGCCCTTCATATCGCCGATCGGCATCAGAATTACCCTGTTTTTATTAAAACCTACAACCTCAGCATGAAGATATTCGCCTTTTGAAAGTCTTATTTTGCACAGCTCGCCGAATCTTACAGCCGGTCCGTGAGATTGAATTGTAAGACCATCGATCCTTTCAACCTTGCCGATAATCTTAACTGTATCGACTTCCTCCAGAACCTGGCGGTACTTACTTAGAACATCAACCTTTTCGTGAGGGAGTATTTTTATCATTTATTTTTTCATGCCTAAAGTGTTGAAGTATTCCTGATAGCTTCTTCAATTGAATCAAGCTGCGTTGAAATTCTCGCATCAATAGCGCCGACGTCTGTTTCAATAATGCAGCCCCCGCGTTCAACTCTCGAATCTTCATATATATTAACTTTTTTCAGTGATTCCATCATTTTTATAAGCTCATCTTTATGAGCAGTTGTCATATCAAGATCAGCGAAGTTAACCCTGATATCAATCCTATCCCTGTCTTTAACACGCTTAATTGCTTCTTTAATATTATTTATAACTACTTCCCTTCTTTCAACTATCTCATCTTTGATAACTTTTCTGGCTATCATGAGTATCATCTCAGCCATCATTTTTTCAGATGAATTTATTATCTGGTCGCGGATGTCAACTGCAGTTGAAACAACTGTGCCGAGTCTGTCAATCAGACGCATAACCTCAGCCTGGCCGTCCTTGTAGCCTTCCTCTCTTCCAGCTTCATAACCTTTTTTATATGCCTCATGCTCAATCTCGGAAACCTTGAGTTCCGCTTCCTTGATCATTTTTTCAGCTTCAAACTTTCCTCTTTCAATCTCGTGCTCGGAATCAACTTTAAGTCTATCAATTTCAATCCTGATCTGCTCGCGGGCGGTCTGAAGTTCATTAAATGCAGCAGACTTTCCGCCTTCTTCAATGCTTACAGCTTTCTGCTTCGCTCTTTCGAGCATTTCATTTACTTCTTCTTCAGTTTCGCGTCTGTACCTCTCAAGCTCTGCTTCCATATCCTCGATGGACGGACCATGATAAACATCAATTGGATTTCCCTGTTCATCAATTTCAAATTCTTTATATTCCTCAGGCTCAATCAGGTTCTTCTGATATTTATGAGGCAGTTCAATCTGTTTTACAACATTGCTCTGCTTGACCTGTCCGGGTTTAAATACAAGTTTAGACAACTAATTCCTCCTCTCCAGCTCTTGCGACAATGATATCTCCGCTTTCCTCGAGCTTCCTGATTATATTTACAATCTTCTGCTGTGATTCCTCAACATCCCTGAGTCTGATAGGTCCCATAAAATCCATATCCTCTTTTAGTAATGCAGAAGCACGCTTAGACATATTTCTGAAAATTTTCTCCTGAACCTCATTATCAACACCCTTAAGAGCTTTGGCCAGATCCTGGCCGTCAACTTCTCTAAGTACTTTCTGGATTGATCTGTCATCGAGAAGAACGATATCTTCAAATACAAACATTCTCTTCTTGATTTCTTCAGCAAGTTCAGGATCCTCTTCCTCAAGAGCCTCAATAATAATTTTCTCAGTTCCCCGGTCAACCTGGTTTAGAACTTCAACTATTGCATCAACACCACCGGCAGAAGTAAAATCCTCGCTTGCAAGTGTGGATAGTTTTCTTTCAAGAACCCTTTCAACTTCCCGCAATACATCCGGTGAAGTTCTGTCCATCTGGGCTATCCTTCTTGCAACATCCGCTTGTATCTGATGGTTTAATCCTGATAAAATGGATGCAGCTTTCTGCGGATCAAGATATGCAAGAATAAGCGCAATTGTCTGAGGATGCTCGCCCTGTATAAAGTTCAAGAGATGCGAAGGATCTGTACGCCGTATAAAGTCAAATGGCCTTACCTGTAAAGAAGATGTCAGCCTGTTTACTATATCTATTGCTTTTTGAGTGCCAAGAGCCTTTTCCAGTACATCTCTGGCGTATTCGATGCCCCCGTTCTGAATAAAATCCTGGGCCATCATCATTTCCTGAAACTCTTGCAGAACCCGGTCTCTGTCATCCGGTTCAATTTTATCTATTCTAGCTATCTCAAAAGTCAGCTGTTCAATTTCATCTTCCCTCAGATGCTTGAAAACTTCTGAAGAAGACTCAGCGCCAAGAGAAACAAGAAACACTGCCGCCTTTTGTCTGCCTGTAAGCTGTGATTTTTTTGACTGAAGCATTCCAGTTACCGTTTTTTTAATTTATATGCACTTGTTTTCTATATGTTTCTTTCAAAACATAAAATAATTTAAATATATGATATTACAGGAGACCCGATATATTACAGAGTTTCCCTTCTATAATATATCGGAAAAACATGAAAACA
>CAYMPH010000002.1:0-361999 GCA_964392365.1 uncultured Leptospirales bacterium | reverse complement strand
TTTATTTTTTATATGGAAGGAATAAAGTGAAAACAAAAGCTGTAAAAAAAACCGGAACAATCACATCCCTGATTAAAAAAGATAAAGAATATCTTTATCAGAATTATGGAGACAGGCTTCCAGTTTGTTTCATAAAAGGCGACAGAGAATTCCTTTACGATCAGGACGGCAAAAAATATATAGATTTTTTTTCAGGGATAGCTGTAAGCAATTTAGGCTATAATAATAAAGCCCTGAATACAGCACTGCATGGTCAGATTAATAAAATCATACATTCTTCCAACTGGTTTTTCAATAAGGAACAGATTGATGCTGCAGTTTTGATATCCGAAATGTCCTTTCCGGGTAAAACTCTTTTTGTTAACAGCGGAACAGAAGCAAACGAAGCAGCGATCAAGCTCGCAAGAAGATACGGGCTTTCAATTCATAAAAAAAAGTTTCAGATTGCCACCTTTACAAATTCATTTCACGGCAGAACATTCGGCAGCATGACTGCTACAGCTCAGAAAAAAATTCATGAAGGATTCGGCCCTTTACCTGAAGGTTTTAAATATCTGCCTTTCAATGATATTAAACCTCTTGAAAAAGAAATAAAGAAAAATAAAAATTTATGCGCTGTTATGATAGAACTTGTTCAGGGTGAAGCCGGAATTAAAATTGCTGACGGGCGTTTTGTACGAGATGCATACGATCTATGTGTAAAAAATCACGTTTTATTCATAGTAGATGAAGTCCAGACAGGTATCGGCAGAACAGGGAACATTTTTGCATATCAGAAATACGGCATTACGCCGGATATTATAACACTCGCCAAGGGTCTTGGGGGCGGCGTTCCTGTTGGCGCACTGCACACCAAAACTTTTCTTTCAGAATTTTTCCCGAGAGGGGTTCACGGCACCACTTTCGGCGGCAATCATCTTGCGTGCGCTGCTGCCTGCGCAGTTCTGAATGAATTAAAAAAACCGGCACTTTTAAAAAATGTAGCGAGCCTTGAAAAATACATTCTCAACAGACTTGAAATACTGAAAGAAAAGACTTCTTTAATCAATGAAGTTCGTGGTATAGGCCTGCATATAGGAATTGAATTGAAAAAGCCGGGAATGGATATAGTAAAAAAAGCGCTTGAGAACGGTCTTGTAATTAATTGCACTGCTGACAATGTAATCCGGATCATGCCTCCTCTGAATATCAAGCTTGATTCAGTAAAAAAAGGTCTTGATTTATTTGAAAAAATTTTAATAGAAGCGGGTAAAAAATCGTGAAGCCTCCAATATTAAAAACTTCTCATCTGCTTTCAATGGCCGATCTCAGCAAAGAGGAAATGATTGCGCTTTTTAAATTTTCAGAGCAGCTGAAAAAAGATCTGAAAAAAAGGAAAAGCCATAAATATTTAAGCAATAGATCCCTTGCCATGATTTTTGAAAAAAGTTCTACAAGGACCCGGGTATCTTTTGAAACTGGAATTTACCAGCTTGGCGGACAGCCTCTCTTTTTAAGCGGAAGCGACATACAGATCGGCAGGGGAGAAACACTGTCTGATACTGCAAAAGTTCTGTCAAGATACGTTAACGGGATTATGATAAGAACATTTTCTGATGAAAAAATTGCAGAGCTCGCGCAAAATTCGGATATTCCTGTTATAAATGGTCTTACAGACAAACATCATCCATGCCAGGCCCTTGCTGATTTTTTCACTATATATGAAATTGAGCGAAAATTCACAAATATTAAAATGACTTATATAGGTGACGGCAACAATGTTGCGAACTCCCTGATGCTTGGAGCAGCCATTCTCGGAATGGATATTTCAATTGCATGCCCGGCTAAATATAATCCGGATAAAGAAATTACTGAACAGACAAAAGCTCTTGCTGCAATTTCAGGCTCTAAAATTGAAATTACAAAAGATGTAGACAGGGCAGTTTCAGGTGCAAATTATATTTATACAGATGTCTGGGTCAGCATGGGCCAGGAAAAAGAATCAGTCCGCAAAAAGAAGGAGCTGGCAAAATATAAAATCAGCATGAGCCTTCTTGAAAAATGCGCTCCTTCATGCAGAATTATGCATTGCCTGCCTGCACACAGAGGCGAGGAAATTGATTCAGAAGTTATGGATTCTAAAAATTCAATAATTTTTGAACAGGCTGAAAACCGGCTTCATATTCAGAAAGCTGTTATGTGCGCTTTAATGAAATAATTTTTTAATAAAAAGGATTACATCTATGAAAGTAAAAAAAGTTGTTCTTGCATATTCAGGCGGCGTTGATACATCAATAATTTTAAAATGGCTCATTGAAACTTATAACTGCGAAGTTATAGCTTTTGCTGCAAACGTTGGACAGGAGGAAGAACTCAACGGCCTGGAAGAAAAAGCAAAAAAAACCGGCGCGAGCAAATGTTATATCGAAGATTTAACAGAGGAATTTGTTAAAGATTATGTATTCCAGGCAATTAAAGCAAATGCTATTTACGAAGACAGGTACCTGCTCGGGACATCCCTTGCAAGACCTATAATAGCAAAAAAACAGGTTGAGATTGCTCTAAGAGAAGGAGCTGATGCAGTTTGCCATGGTGCAACAGGAAAAGGCAATGACCAGGTTCGATTTGAAATGGCTTTCAAATCTCTTGCTCCGGATCTGAACATTATTGCTCCATGGCGTTTCTGGGATCTGGATTCACGTTCGAAATGCTTCGATTATGCTGAAAAGCGCGGCATCCCTCTTCCAATAACAAAAGATAAACCATACAGCATGGATAGAAATATACTTCACATTTCCTATGAAGGCGGAATACTTGAAGATCCTTTCAGGGAACCTGACGAAAGCATGTTTCTCCTGACAAAGTCTCCTGAGAAAGCTCCGGATAAGCCGACATATCTGGAAATAGGTTTTGAAAAAGGCATCCCTGTTACAATAAACAATGAAAAGCTCTCCCCTGCTTCTCTAATGAAAAAGCTGAATAAAATTGCCGGTGAAAACGGCGTCGGAAGAATTGATATTGTTGAAAACAGACTCGTTGGAATTAAATCGCGCGGAGTTTATGAAACACCTGCCGGAACAGTTCTCATCATGGCGCACCGTGATCTTGAATCAATCACCCTCGATAAAGACACTCAGCATTTAAAAGACAAGCTTGCTTCAGAATATGCAACAATTGTTTACAACGGGCTATGGTTCACAAGAAAAAGAGAAGCTCTTGATGCATTCATCAACAAAACTCAGGAAAATGTTACAGGCACAGTAAGAATGAAACTTTACAAAGGCAGCTGCTCAGTTGCCGGCAGAAAATCCGATCTAACTCTGTATGAGCCGGATATCGCAACTTTCGATGAAAGCCATCTTTATGATCAAAAAGATGCAACCGGGTTTTTAAACATCTTCGGACTGCCAATTAAGGTTGAAGCTTTATTAAAAAGAAAAAGAGAAGGGAAATAATTCCGCATGAGCGGAGATTTTCAAAATGTAAGGCCCTGGCTCGCGGACTCCGGGTTCGCGGGCATTCCGGGAATTTCAATATACTGGATTATTCAGAACGTTTTCATTAAATCCCTTAAAAAATATTTATCTGATCTTGGCCATAATCTTCCGGAAAATATCAAAGCTTCTTTTGGCGGATTTGAGCCTCCCGGAAAAACTTTAACATATGAGAAAAAAGAAACCGGCGTATTATTAAATGGAGAAAAAGGATTTATTACAGGCGCGTTTGATTCGGACTGGATATTCCTATCTGCAAGAAAACCAGGAGAAGAAAAAATTTCGAGCATTATTGCAGTTAAAAATGAAGGTATAATTAAAGATTCATTAACAGATTTAAAACTTCAGGCATTCAATAAAATAAGCCACGCATCTCTTAAATTAACTGATGCATTTATTGAAAATGCCATTATTGACAGCAGCAATCCGAATCGCATACGTAGAATAATAAAATCCGGAAATATCATGGAAAGAATAATGATACTTGAAATGTATATTTATTTTGCCCGGCATATTATCGATCAGATGAATATAACCGGATTATCCGGAAAAGTAAAAGCTCTTGCTGAAAAAATAAAAACAGAAACTGATTCATCATTTGAAAATTTCAAAAAAGATGAAAAAATCTTCGAGAATCCTGAATTAAAAAAAGAAACCTCTTTGTTGTTTTCAGAATTAGAAGCATTATTCCTTAATAAAGACTTATTGCAGAAATTCCCGGAATTCCTTTCAGAAATTTCTTTTTTAAAAAAGTTTTTATTGACCTGAAAAAGGTTCTATGAAAAGTGATTTTATTGTAGATTTAATTTATAATAGATAAAAGTATATTTTAATTTGTCATTCCGGCTGGAACGAAGGGGAATGCCGGAATCTAATAGAAAATATTATTTATGAGATTCCTGCATTCGCAGGAATGACAGAATAAATTTAATAAAGGCCGGTCAGCATGGAAACCATTGATGATATTATCGAAATACTCGCAAAGCAGAAGTATATCGCTTCAAGAGAAATTGCAGTTACAATTTTCCTGGCGCTTAAACTTGAAAAACCTGTTCTTATTGAGGGACCTGCAGGTGTCGGAAAAACCGATCTCGCAAAATGTCTTGCAGCAGGACTGAATTATCCGCTTGTGCGACTTCAGTGCTATGAAGGCCTTGACGAATCAAAAGCGCTTTATGAATGGGAATATTCAAAGCAGCTTTTATACACCCAGATACTTAAAGAAAGATTCAACGAAATAGTAAGCGGTGAAAAAACATTAGCCGGAGCAATAGAGAAACTAGCGAAACAGGAATCATCTCTATTTTCAGAAAAATTTATAATAGCCCGGCCTATTTTACAGGTCTTAAAATCCGAGCATAAATCAGTTCTTCTGATTGATGAGATAGATAAATCCGACGGAGAATTTGAAGCATTTCTCCTTGAAGTTCTGTCTGATTTCCAGATATCAATTCCTGAAATTGGAACAATAGCTGCAAAAGTTAAACCTGCGGTATTTTTAACTTCCAACAGTGCAAGGGAAATGTCGGACGCTTTAAAAAGACGATGCCTTCATCTATATATTGACTATCCGCCTCCTGAACTTGAAGAAAGAATTATTGAGCTGAAAGTTACAGAATGTGAAGCCAGTATACGGAAACAGGTTGTAAATGCTATATACAGAATCCGGGATCTTCCTCTTAAAAAAGAGCCGAGCATAAGTGAAACCATAGACTGGGCAAGAGCTCTTGCGATTCTCGGAAAAGATACAATTGATAAAGAAACTTTTCTGGAAACAATCGGCATAATTATAAAATACGAAAAAGATATAGAGCTTGTAAAAAGCAGGCTGAATGAAATCATCTACAAATAATGAAATAACAGTCAAGCTTCTTGGATTTCTGAAAATCCTCAGAGAAGCCGGCATCAGAATCAGCCAGGATGAGTCAATTACCTTATTCAATGCTCTTCCGTTGATATCTTTTTCTGATTCTTCAATTTTCAAGCAGACACTCCAGACAACACTTATAAAAGATTCTGAAGATATTCCGGCATTCCTAAAATGTTTCGATAATTTCTTTTCAGGCAAAACTTTTGAATCAGATAAAATATCTGAACCGGATCTTGAAAAACTCACAGATAAGGTTGATGAATTTCTTAATGGAGCTGATCCTTCCACTTTTATTTCAAAAAAGGATTCTGTTCTTGCCGGGGAGTTCAAAAATTTTATTCTATCCGGATCTTCCGGCGAGGGATTTGGAGAATCACTGTTTCCGGTTTTATCAGGAGGCGCTCCATCAGAATCTGAAGCTGCGAATGAAAAAATAAGAACAGAAATGATTACAAAACTTATCCGGCAGAGAATAAAATCGCGCTACATTGGAAAAGAAATCACAGTCAAGGAAGACTATCTTTTAAATAAAAAAATATATCAGCTAACTCCTGTAGAAATAAAGGAAATGCGCTCTGTTATTAACAGACTCGGGCATAAATTAAAAAGCAGGGTCGGAATAAAACTGAAAAAAACAAGAAAAGGCAGGCTTAATGCGCCGAAAACCATAAAAAAAAGCGCTGCTACAGACAACATCCCGTTTACAGTATATTTTAAAAATAAAAAAATAGACCGTCCGCAGATTGCAGTTATTTGTGATATTTCAGGCTCAGTAAATCAATATACAAGATTTATGCTGCTGCTTACACATACTATACAGAGCCTTTTTTCCAAAGTAAGAACTTTTGCTTTTGTAAGCAATCTTGTGGAAATTACGCCTCTTTTCAGGGAAATGGATCCTGAAAGAGCTGTAAATTCAATTTTTGCAGATACAGATTTTAAATACGGCTGGGGTACAAATTACGGTATTTCATTTAAAAAACTTATAAATGAATACGGGGACAGCTTAAATAAAAAAACAACTGTAATCGTTCTGGGCGATGCGAGAAATAATCATCAGGATCCGGGTATTGATGCATTTATTGAAATACAAGAAAGATGTAAAAATATTATCTGGCTAAATCCAGAAAAAAAACATCTCTGGGACTGGAGCGACAGTATAGCATCTGTATATATTCCTCATTGTGTTGAAATGAGAGAAATTAATAGTATAAATGATCTTTCAGATTTTATTGAAACTTTATTCAAACAATGATACCATATATACAGAAAAAATAATGCTTTACAAATCATTTGTATAAATTACACCTGTATATAAATTAGTGCGTAATAAAATTACGGAGGACTTATGGAAATCTCCTTCAGAGAAGCTGGCGGATATAAGATAATTGAGGTAACCGGCGAAGTTGACCTCTATAATGTCAGCGAATTGAAAAAAGCCCTGTTCAGCATAACAGATGGAAATTATAAAAGCGTTGTTGTTGATATGAAAAATGTCAACTATATGGATTCCTCAGGCATAGGCGCTTTAGTCGCAGGTCAGAAAAAGATGAAAGCTCATGCCGGAAATTTTGCAATTATGAATCTTCATGAAGATGTTTTAAATATTTTAAAACTTGCAACACTGGATAGATTCTTTAAAATCTATGATACTGAGGAAGACCTGGTTTAAGATTCTCTTTTAAATACAAGTATTGTCATATCATCATGAGGGGAGGCCTCCCCTCTAAATGTTTCAACATCATTAACAATAGTTTCAACTATATCATTAGCGTTTTTTCCGCTGTTTTCTATAAACATCTTCTGAAGGCGCTGATGACCGTATTCATCCTTATTCACATTTCTCATTTCAGTAATTCCATCGCTGTTTACTAAAATAATATCGCCTGGATTAAGCTTAACTTTAGCCTGTGCGTAATCAATATCATCCATAATTCCGATCGGAACGCCGTCAACTTTTGTAACAGTACAGGCGTTTAAAGACGCCCTGTATAAAAATAAAGGGCCGTGACCGGCATTTGCAAAAGAAACTTCATTTGTTAATTTATCATAAACGAAGAAAAACAAAGTAGCAAATTTATCTATGGCAAAGTCACCGCTCATGGAATCGTTTATTGACCGCACTAGCCTACCGCAGTCAACATCCCCCCTTGATATCAACGCAGTAAATACAGTTCTGATCATTACCATTACCAGCGATGCAGGAACGCCTTTTCCCGCCACATCACTCAGTAATGCACCGATTTTATGATCACCGATTTCCCTATAATCGAAATAATCTCCGCCGACACCCTTTGCTGCACGGGTGAATCCCTTTATCTGAACTCCTCCTTTATTATAGAAGCCCATTGGATTAAGTCCCTCCTGAATATCCCGGGCCACATCGAGCTGTTCCTGCAGCAATCTCTGTTCTATTTCATTTTCCTTGGAATCTTTTATCTGGGATGTCATCTCGTTAAATTCCCGTGCAAGAGCTCCGAGCTCGTCCCTGGATTTTATTTCAATCCTGTAATCAAGATCCCCCTGCCCGATAATGCTTGCGCCATGAGAAAGAATCCTGATAGGCTTGATTGTAACGCTTGCAAGAACAACAGCGCCGAGTATGGATATTGCGATAAATACCAGAGATAAAGGCACAATTACTTTAATAAGATTCTGCAGTTCCTGACGTATGATAATATCTGAAAGGCCTATCATAACAACTGCAACCTTTGCACCGACCTTATTTAAAACCGGTTTGGAAAAATCATATATTACACCGGCCTTATCAACCGGGTCAGGATATTGAAAAACAGTAATGCCTTTATCATCTGCTGCACCGGTTGCTCTTGCAACTCCATCATCAAATTTATCTCCGACATTGAACTTTTTTTCCCGCCTGTCGAAAAACTGAAAAACTGAACCATCAGGATTCAGAACATAGGCGTATTTTATATAATTTATTTTCTGCAGATCGCTGATAGCAGCAAGGATTGCAAGCTCGTCAGTAACAATAAGCTGTGATGTTGTATTACTCAGGTGAATCACTTCACGGTTAACAGAATCCATAACCTGAGTCCGTAAAAGATTACTCTCCCTGAAAAATATAAAACCGGCAAGTGTTACAATTACAGTTACCGTAAGACCTATAATCGCAAGAGAAAATTTCCATCTCAGGCTGAATTTTACTCCGCTTTTTACAGGCTTAATATCTGCTTTTTTATCTTTTATATCAGCCGTATCTTTTTTTTCTTTATCTGCTTTCGCCATTTACTGCTTACCTAACAAAATCAATGTTTTCCTTATATTATTTTTAGCTTTAATATTATCCGGCTCTATTGCAAGAACTTTTCTCCATTCATCCACTGCTCTATTAAAATTATTATTTGAGTAATAACTTATCCCGCTGTAATAATATTTTTTGACCAGCTCTTTCTGATCAGCGGTAAGCTGCTGCCTGCCCCCGGCTTCTCCAACGTTTCCTGTTCCAAATCTCAGCTCGGCTTCTATTTTATTTGCGCTTATTACAGCTTTTATATTATCCGGGTCTCTTTTTGCAATAATCTGCAGTTCATTAAGAGCTTTCTGCGAATTCTCCTTTCCGCCCTGCTGGTATAAATTAATAGCTATTCTGTATCTTCTTTCCAGATCAGCTCTCTCAGCAGGTGTAACAGGCGCAGCTCCGCCTCCGCCTACACCAATATTTACATTTTCAATACCTGTTTGAGCAATAAGTTTATCAATACCGGGAAAATCGGGTGATATTGATTTAATAAGTTCAAATTTTTTAAGAGCCTGTTTCGGCTGCTTTTTATTTAAAAAATCATTTCCTTCCTCTATAAGCCTTTTTGAGAAGGTTTTAAAAGCTTCCGGATTTAATTTCAGTTCGCATCTTAAAAGATATTCTGTTGCAATTTTATTTTTAGGAAACAGCTTTAGAATATTGTTCCAGTTTTTTCTAGATTCATCATATTGTCCGCTGCCATAATGCCTTTTACCTGATAAAATTATAGTATTTACAATATTATAATATGGAGAATTTTCATCAACGACCTCTTCTTCAGCAAGGCTCTGAGCTTCCTTGGCCTGTTTTAAATATCCTCTTGCACGATCGTTTTTCGGATCGAGTGCAAGTGTTGTATCAAAGGCTGCAATCGCATCCTTGTATCTTCCTTCGGAAAGAGCAATAAGGCCGTCCTGAAATTCCCTGTTGATCCGTTCAAATTTTTTTGTATTCTCCATTTCCTGAAACTGCTTTTTCAAGGCAGGAATGGTTTTAATTCTCTCTTTTGCATCCTTGTAATCTTTTATAAAAGCCAGGCTGTTCTCAAAATCATCCTGTGCCTCATCAAACCTGCTTCTCCTTATATTTTCAAGACCGGACTGATATAGATTTTCAGCCTGTTGTTTCCGCTGCTCACCCATTCTCGCAGCTTCAAATTTTTCATCTATCTGTTCAATAAAATCTTTTGCTTCCCTGTTTCGCGGATCAAGCCCAAGCACCTGAACAAATTCAAGCCTTGATGCGTTTAAATCTTTTTTAATGAATAATTCTTTTCCTTTGGCCATGAAATTATTGATTTTTTCAAACTTGATTTTATTATCAATAGCCATCTGGCATCTTCTTCTGCCTTCATCAGCTTCCTTATCATTAGCAAAAAAAGATAAAATCTCCTCCCAGTTTTTCAAAGCCTCGGGATATTTCTTATCATCCATTAGCTTTAATGCTTCAGCCATAAGTCTTTCCCGTCTTGCCTTGTTTGCACGCGAAAGCCGGTCTTTTTCTTCTTCAACTTTTATCTCATCTTCGAGACGTTTCATAGCTTCTTTCATATTTTGAAGCTCTTCATCTTTAGGGTCAATTCTATAGGCTGTTATATAATTATCAAAAGATGAAAGGGCCAATGCTTTTGCGCTCAAAAAATCTGTTTTTAAAACTCCTCGTGCAAAACTGTAATTGAGTTTGGATTTCTGTAAAGCGAGATCTTTTTTCTGTTTCAGTTCATATATCATTTCTATTTTTTTCTGGATTTTATCATTTTCAGGATCAATATCAAGAATTGAAAGCCAGAGCGCGATTGCCTGGTTGAATTCTTTTTTTTCAAATGAATCCTGGGCTCTTTTGTCCATTTCCTCAATGCTTTCAGATCTCAGCCCGAAAGAACCGGATATTATCAGTGAAAAAATCAATATAAGTATTTTTGTTTTGTTTTTCATATTTGTATAAAATCTGATCTATTGCCTTATCTCAATATTATAGAAATGAGAGCTTAATTTATTATCGTCAGGTTCGCTAATCTTCCATAAATGGTTTAGTGTCAATGTTTTATCTATGTTTGAAGTAAAAGCTAAACATATTGTTACTAAAAAGAATGATACCTATAAAGAGTATGCAGGTCAAGATTTTTTTTACATATGATAAGACATTGGATAAAACATAAGGAGAATCACATTTAAAAACCAGATTATATGGGCTGGTTTCCAAGCGGAGTTTTCAATCAAAGCTAAATGCAGCTGAAATTATTAACAAACAGATTTATACCATAAAATATTTATTGATTTTATTTTAAATATATAGCAGTATGAACCGTTGAAAATGGATTGTTCAGGTTGATATTTCTGATTTATTATAGTATTTTGCAATTAAGAGATGCTTAAAGATAGGGTGAAGTATGAAACTCAATTTTTCAGTTTTCTCACATGACTTGAACAAAGGGATTCCTGGCATCCTGTCGGGTAATTCCGGAAAAATGTTCAAGTACCTACATTTCCATTGCCTGATGAAAATACTACTTCTGTTCACGCTTTTAATGGGGACCATAAATCTATCAGCAAATGATTTTCCCGAACCCCTGGCTATCGATGATCCTCTATATGAATCGTTTGGAACCAAAGTACCTGACTTTCCGTTCATGACAGGCGGATATGGTGAGTTTGCATGGAATTACCACTGCATATCTTCCACAGCAGAGGATATCTGGAATCTGCATGTCACGACTGCCTTCACCCCTTTCCGCTGGAAAGATGATTTCGGAATTTCCATCTACTATGGGGCATGGCTGCTGACTGCTCCATTTAAACCTGGCGACCAGGTTGTCAATGTTATGCGTTTCTGGATGTCTGCAGTTGAATTTGACTACGGTATTACCATGGCGGCCAAGGCTGGTCCTCTCCACATTACTTTTGAGTATTCCAGAACCAGCCAGCATCCCCTGACTCCTGGTTTTTCTGAAGTTTCAACAGATGTTGTTAAATTGGGTCTGGTATTGCCTCTTTTACATATGGGGGATTTTGATGGCAGATTTTTCCTCCGGGGAGGATATGTCGACCTCTTTGATTTCTGGCAAAGCAAAATACCAAAACCTCGTCTGTCAGGCATAATAACCGCAGGCACAGAGTCCTCCTATCGCCTGCTTCCATGGATGAAACTTTTCATTAATGCATCGCTTGATCTGAACATCACACGTCTGTCCACAGTTGATGTTGCCGGGCGAGCCGAAATCGGCTTGAGGATCGGCGCCGGACCGCCGGCTCTTGACATTTACCTTGAATTATCAGGAACTCCCGATACTGAGGAAATCCTCAACAGGCCCACCCCATCTTTTCTTGCCGGGTTGGGTATTCGTATGAAAATCGGATGGCCGTGAGAGTGAAGCCGGAATGAGTCGAGTTACCGGAATAAACAGGAAAGATTACAGCCCTGTTACATAAACAGTTTCTGTGATATGCTTATTGTCCAGTCAATAACTGCTGTCGGGAATATACCTAAGAGGATTATAGATACTATCAGTACCGCCAGTGTAAATTTTACTCCCATTGGAACTATTATCTTTTTAATTTCTTTTGTTCTGTCAAAAAGATACACCTGTTTTATAACCAGCAGATAATAGTACAGGGATACTGTGCTGTTGAGCGCCGCAATGACCACAAGCCATGTATATCCTTTCTGCATCGCAGCGTAGAAAAGATAAAATTTTCCTGCAAAGCCAGCCATTGGAGGAATGCCTGCCAGCGAGAGAAGCGATATCAGAAATGCCATTGCCAGGAGCGGCTCTTTTTGCGCAAGACCTGCATAGTCTTCAAGATTGTCCGAGCCGGCAGCATTTGAAAATGCTGCTACGACTGCAAAGGCTGCAATATTTGTTAAAATGTACACAAGCAGATAGAACAGAACAGAGCTTACGCCTGTTTCTGATGCACTTACAAAACCTACGAGTATATAGCCGGCCTGTGAAATGGTGGAATATGCGAGAAGTCTTTTAATATTTTTCTGCGGGATTGCCATGAGATTACCTATCGTCATGGTCAGCACTGCAAGTACAGCCATTACCGGGACCCAGATGTATGAGTACTTTATAAAGGTAAACTCAAAGAGCCTTATTGCAAAGACAAAGCCCGCAGCTTTTGATGCAACCGAGATAAAGGCTGTTACAGGAATAGGTGCGCCCTGGTATACATCAGGTGTCCATACGTGCATCGGGACCATTGACAGCTTGAAGCCAACTCCGAGTAATATCAAAATCATGCCTAATGCCATATAAGGAGTTAAAGCTTCAAAACCTGTAATTTTCGACAGTATGCCCTGAAGGTAAGTTGTACCTGTTGAAAAATAAATAATGCTTATGCCGTAAAGAAGTATGGCAGATGATATTGCGCCAAGTATCATATACTTTATGCCTGCCTCAAGCGATAGGTCGTCATTTTTGTATATGGCGGTCAGGCCGTATAAACTTATTGTGGTTGTTTCAAGAGCCACGTAAAGCGTAATAAGTTCTTTTGATGATACAAGCAGCATCATTCCGAGTGTGGCTGAGAGCAGCAGAGCGTAGTATGCTCCAATATATTTTTCTTTTACTTTGATTGTATTTATAGACAGCAGGCCTGTGGCAATCGAGGCTATAAGAATTGCAATTTTTGAAAATTGTGAAATCCCGTCAGAAACATATGCGCCATTGAACAAAGATCCATCCCAATTCACAAAATATACAGCGCCTGCAACAGCTGCTGTCATGGCTATATAAACATACCCTAAAAAATTCCTGTTTTTTGAATTTATCAGCAGATCAAGCGAAATAATTACAACAATAAATCCCGCTGTCAGAAGCTCCGGTGCCATTATTATCATAATGCTACATACCTCCCAATTTCTGCGCGATTGGCAGGACTGCGGAATAAATTACATTCATTATATAGAAAGGGTATATACCGATTATCAATATAACCGACATGAGAAGAACCAGTGCCGTTATTTCTATTTTGTTTGCATCCGCAAGCGGCACTTCGTGATCCATCCTGAATGGACCGAAAAACATTATCTGCAGCGCCCTGAGAACATAAAAGGCTGTAAATACAATGCCGACCACTGTTAAAAGTGTTATTGCCGGAAATGTTTTGTATGCTCCGACAAAAACAGTCAGCTCTGCAACAAATCCGCTCATGCCTGGAAGCCCGAGAGAGCAAAGGCCGGTCAGGACAAAGAAGCCTGCAAGCACAGGTATCTTCATTGCAAGTCCGTTCATTTCATTTATCATTCTTGTGTGAGTTCTCCCGTAAGTCATGCCAATTAGCGCAAAGAAAAGTCCTGTCATGATGCCGTGTGAGAACATCTGCAGAACCGCGCCTGAAAATCCGGTTGAGTTCATGGATGTAATGCCGAGCATTACTATTCCCATGTGGCTCACAGAGGAATATGCAACTATATATTTCAGGTCCTTCTGATGAACTGCAGCGATAGAACCGTATACTATATTTACTGTGCACATAACAGCCACAACCGGCAGCCAGAATTTTGCGCCCTCAGGCAGAAGAAACACCGGCACTATCAGGCATCCGTATGCTCCCAGTTTCATGAGTACACCTGCATGAAGCATCGATACAGCTGTCGGAGCTGAAGCGTGGCCGTCCGGAGACCAGGTATGAAACGGCCACAGGGCTGCGAGAACGCCGAAACCTACAAATAATATCGGAAAAAATACCTTCTGGAAGCCTATACTGTATTTTGCAGCTGCAAGCAGGTCATAATCAAATGTCCGCAGGCCTGAACCGAAATAAAGCCCGAGTATGCCCGCTATAATAAGCGCAGAGCCTGCCATAAGATACAGGGTCAGTTTCATTGCTGAGTATTCCTTTGTATACTTCCCCTTGCTCGTTCCCCATATCCCTATCAGTAAATACATTGGAAGCACTGCAATCTCATAGAAAAAAAAGAATAGAAAAAGGTTGTATGCCATGAACACGCCGAACACGCCAGTGGTAAGAGTAAGAAGAAATATGAAAAACTCCTTGGGTCTGTGATCCACGTTCCATGAAGCAAGTATTCCTGCAACGATTATGATGCCTGTTAAAAGCAGGAGAGTTACGTTTATTCCATTTACTCCCATAAAATAATTTACACCTAAAGACTCGAGCCAGGGCATTCTTTCAACGAACTGAAGACCTCCCTTGGTGTAATCGTAATTGAAGAATAGCCATATAGTCATAAACAGGGCAATAAGGTTAAATCCGAGTGATACAAACTTTATAGCTTTATGCTTATTTCCGGGAATAAAAAACAATGTTATTACTGCAAGCAGAGGCATAAAATATATGGCAGTCAATATAGGAAAGTTCATTATCTGCCTCCAAAGAGCTTGAGCACATCAGGATTATAAATAACCAACCCTGCCAGGACCGCAATCATTCCCATGAATATAAACAGCGCATACTGCTCTACCCTGCCTGATATTGTTATGCGAAGCCTGCTGCCGCTTTCCCTGACAATATAAGCGGCAAGGTCTACAGTGCCGTCAACCACGTGTCTGTCAAACCATGCTATTGAAGCGGAAACTGCAAAAAAGCCTTTATTTATCAGAAAAAGATAAATCTCATCTATATAATATTTGTTCTTGAGAACTGTATAAATAAATCCTGATTTTATTCTTAGTGTTTCCGGTTTTACCGCACCGGCTATATATATCAGGAACGCCAGGCCGAAACCGCTTACAGCTATTACTGTAGATGAAACAGCCACTGACCAGTTAATGCCGGATTCATGTGCAGCACCATGCCCTGCTGAAAGAAATGTACCGATGTTATTTTCAGTTCCAGGAATTCCTATTAACCCGATAAATATTGATACTAGCGCCAGTATCATAAGCGGCACTGTCATTGTCAGAGGCATCTCGTGAGAGTGATCCGATTCGTCCGTTCTTGGAGAGCCCATGAAAGTCACAAAAAATATTCGGGCCATGTAGAACGCTGTCATGAATGCTGTTGCAAGCGCAGCATAAAAAAGTATGTCATGCCCGCTGTGGAGAGCTGTAACGAGGATCTCGTCCTTGCTCCAGAAACCTGCAAACGGAAATATTCCGGATATGGCAAGAATCCCGATTGCAAATGTTATCATAGTAACAGGCATCTTTTTACCGAGTCCGCCCATTTGCCATATGATATTTGTATTTGCCGCGTGTATCACGTTTCCTGCTCCGAGAAACAGAAGAGCCTTGAAAGCTGAATGCGTTGTCAGATGAAATACGCCTGCAGTATATCCGCCCAGACCGAGTGCAAGCATCATGTAACCGAGCTGGCTGAGCGTGGAGTATGCAAGCACGCGTTTAATATCATCCTGAACAAGAGCAATAGAAGCTGAGAATATTGCTGTAAAACCGCCAAGGTATGCGATAACGAGCATAGCTTCATGGCTCGATGAAAATATCGGAAAGAGCCTTGCCACCATGAATACGCCTGCTGCAACCATTGTTGCCGCGTGAATAAGTGCAGATACAGGAGTCGGTCCTGCCATAGCATCCGGCAGCCACACGTGCAGCGGGAACTGGCCGCTCTTTCCTGCTGCTCCGCTGAAAAGAAGAAGAGCTATTAAAGTAAGCATAGCAGGAGATATAGATCCGGATTTAACGATCTCCATAACTTCGCCGAAGTTATATGTATTTGTAATTGCCGTTAATATGATTATGCCGAGCAGGAATCCGAAATCCCCGAAACGTGTTACTATAAATGCCTTTTTGCTGGCAGAAGCAGCCTCTGACTTATTGTACCAGAATCCTATCAGCAGATAGGAACAAAGCCCCACAAGCTCCCAGAACATGTATATCTGTATAAAATTATTTGAAATAACGAGCATCAGCATTGAAAAAGAAAATATAGACAGATATGAATAAAATTTCGTGAAACCGTCGTCTCCGTGCATATAACCTATTGAATAAATCTGAACAAGCAGACTGACTGTCGTGACAACCATGAGCATAATAACAGTAAGCTGATTTATCAGCACGCCAATATGCATTTTAATGCTGCCGAGATACATCCACGGTATGCTTATCTCTATGCTCTGCGGTGAATAAAGCTGAGTCCACAGCAGAACTGCAGAAAGCGCAAACGAACCTGCCATTGCGAATATGGAAACAAGCATGCTTGCTGTATTATGTTTCTTAGTCAGGAAAGCAATAACCACAAAAGCCAGCAAAGGCAGTGCGGGTATTATTAAACCTAACATAATTGTTGTTTCCAAAAGCAGTCCTCCTGTAAAAATTAAAAACCTAATATAATGAACTATCCCGCCGCAGGCGGCCGGGAATTCGACCAGAGTGAAATTAAAACTTCATTAAATCCATTTCATCTGCATTGACTGTCTGCCTCTTTTTATAAATAGCGAGTATTATCGCGAGCCCTATTACGCTTTCAGCTGCAGCAACAGCTATAATAAATATTGTGAATATCTGGCCTGATATCGCAGGATCAGCATTATAGCGGGAAATCGCCACCATGTTTATATTTACCGCGTTAAAGAGCAGCTCAAGCGACATTAAAATGCCTATTGCATTTTTTCTTGTCATTACGCCGATCATGCCTATTGCAAAAAGAATTGCACTTAATATTAAGTAATGCGTCAGAGTTATTGTCATTTTGCAGCCTCATCATCTTTAGCAACTATTACTATAGCAGCTATCAGAGCTGCAAGAAGGAGAACTGAAACAACTTCAAAGGCAAGGACAAAATTACCAAGCAGCTGAGTGCCTATCTCCCGGGTAAAATCTACTGTGATTGGGCTTTTTACCAAAACTGCACCTGTTTGTGTTTTAAGAAGTGCAAGAATTATCAGAACTGCAGTTAAAGCTGATACGCATATTGCAGGCAGTATCTGCCTGTTTACAAGCGCCGGTTTTTCACCTGTTATTTCTTTTGTAAGGTTTATGACAAATATAGTAAGAACAACAACTGCTCCGATATACAATAGCACCTGTATTGCTGCGATAAAATAGGCATTAAGCAGTATATATATTGCTGCCACCCCAAAAAGTACTGAAGCCAGATATAACGCGCAATGAAAGATATTTCTGGAGAATACCATAAGCAAAGCGCTGATAATTACAGCAGCAGAGAAAGCGTAAAATAAAACTGCTTCGATCATATATTACTCCTGATTTCGTATATTCTGATTACAATTTTTCTTAAAAAATATCTCATTTATATCTGCAGCTGTTCTTCATCTTTAAATTTTCTCGCCCACCATCTGCCTTTTCTTCCATCTAATTTGTACTTCTCAGCAACGAGGTCAATTATAAGCGTTGACCTGTCGTACGTGGCAAGCTCGTACTCCTGTGAAAGAATAATTGCAGAGAAAGGACAGACTTCCACGCATAAATTACAGAACATGCATGTACCCATATTATAGGTATAGGTGGCTGCCCTGGGTTTAAGGCTCCCGGTCTCATCAGCTGCTTTTTCCACTTCGATTGATCTGTTGGGGCAGATTTTAATACAGATTTTACATGCCGTACACCTGTGCATGCCCAGTTCAGGATCAACAGGCATAACCAGGCGGCCGTGAAAACGTGTGTTCATTTCCATTTTCTGCTCTGGGTATTGAATAGTAATAGGCTTATAAAACATGTATTTAAAAACTATAGCCATGCCTTTAATAAGAGTTACTGAGCCTGCAATGATATCTTTTATATATTTAATCATCTGATCCCTTTCTTTAAATTCCAGGTAATATATCTTAAACTAATTTTATTACAAAAGCAGTAATTATCAGATTCAGCAGTGCTATAGGCACCAGAACTTTCCACGAAAACTCCATCAGATGATCCACCCTTATCCTCGGAAATGTCCAGCGGATCAGCATCAGAATCATTACCACTCCATATGATTTTATCATAAACCACACAAATGGAGGAAGTACCGGGCCTCTCCAGCCGCCAAGGAACAGCGTGGCGCCCATGGCCCCGGCTATAAACAGGTTTGTAAACTCCGCCAGGAAGAAAAAAGCAAATTTCATTGCGCTGTACTCAGTCAGAAAACCTGAGACAAGCTCGGACTCCGCCTCAGGAAGATCAAATGGCGAACGGTTTATCTCAGCATTGGAGGCTATCAGAAAAATTATAAATCCAACGGGCTGCATCCAGATGTAGCCGATAAAAGGCTGAGCTGCGATGATGTCCCCCATTTTCATTGATCCGGTCATCAAAACCAATGTAAGTATCACAAGCATGTTCGGTATTTCATAACTTACTATCTGAGCTGCGGAACGCATTCCGCCTATAAGTGAATATTTGTTATTTGAAGACCAGCCTGCTGCAAGTATACCTATAACCGCCAGACCGGTTACTGCAAGAAAATACAGAATACCGATGTTCAGATCAGCCGGTATAAGGCCACGGCCGAAAGGCATTACAACAAAAGCAAGGAATGTCGATGACAGCACGATAAGCGGGGCTAGAAAAAAAACAATCTTGTCAGCTGCAATGGGGTTTATGTCCTCTTTGATCAGGAGTTTTATCATATCAGCTATTGTCTGAAAAATACCAAACGGGCCTACTCTGTTGGGACCGCGCCTGAGCTGCATGCGCGCTGCAACTTTACGCTCAAACCAGATAATAAAAAGCGCGTTAATAGCGATAAACACTGCAACAGCAGCACCTGCAGCGAGCAGAAAAAAGATATCAAACAATACAGGGTGCATATTCAATGCGGACCATTTCCTATGTCCTTCAGTGAATATGAAGTCAAAAGCTTTTCCGCTGTCGTAAAACAGATTATTTATAAATTCAAAAAAAGTCATTTTATCACCGGTCAATTTCAGGTATAACGAGATCAAGGCTTCCCATAATAGCAACTATATCTGCAATCTTGAGGCCGATTATCATATCTCTTAACCCGCTTAAATTTGAAAATGAAGGCACTCTCATTTTTATTCTGTAAGGCTTGTCTGAACCGTCGCTGACTATATAAAAACCGACTTCGCCGCGCGGACCTTCAACTGCCCCGTAATACTCTCCTGGAGCAGGCTTAATAATCTTTGGTACTTTTGTCATTATATCCCCGCCATGAATATTCTCCATAGCCTGGTTTAAAATAATTACCGACTGGCGCATTTCATCCATCCTGACCTTGCACCTGTCCCAGGTATCACCATTTCTGCCGGAAGGAATTTCAAAATCAAACTGCTGGTAGATTGAATATGGAACATCGCGTCTTAAGTCAATCTTTACATCAGAGCCTCTTAAAGACGGGCCTGTAAATCCGAATGATATGGCTTTTTCTCTGCTGATTGCACCGACTCCAGCAGTCCTGCTTTTAAAAATAACATTATTGATAAGCAGGGTTTCATATTCCTGTATTTTGCTGTTAAAATGGCCGGTGAATGCCTTCAGCTTTTTAAAAAATTCCGCAGGCATGTCGTATTTAAATCCGCCTATACGCAGGGCATTGTGGGTCAGACGATTGCCTGTCATCATTTCAATCATTCCAATAACCTCCTCCCTTTCACGAAAGAGGTACAATAGCGGAGTGAAGGCTCCCATATCCATGCCGAAAGCAGAAAGCCATAAAATGTGGCTCATGATCCTGTTGAGCTCAGCAAGTATAATGCGCATATATTCTGCCCGTGGCGGAGGAGTAACGCCCATAAGTTTTTCAACAGTTATAACATAAGCAAAATTATTATTTATAGCAGATAGATAATCGGTCCTGTCAGTGAATGGTATTATCTGATCGTACTTTCTGTTCTCGAACATTTTTTCCATACCGCGGTGAATATAGCCGCAAACAGGCACAATGTCTTTTATTACCTCGCCGTCAAGCTTAAGCACTATCCTGAGCACTCCGTGAGTGCTGGGATGCTGAGGACCCATGTTTAGAATAAATTCTTCAGTGGTCAGCTTTTCAAGTGTATATGGCAGATTTTCAGGCATTATTTCACTTCCGGTAATCTTATCATATTTGGATGAGAGAAATCCTTTCTTAAAGGGTTGCCCTTGAATCCGTCTGGTAAAAGTATGCCGCGCGGATCCGGATGATTTAAAAATGTTATGCCGAACATTTCTCCTGCTTCCCTCTCATGCCAGTCAGCAGTTTTATATATGTCCGATACAGTTGGTATTTCCGGATTGTTCCGTTCTAGCTTTACTCTGATTACAATGATGTCATGTGATGTATATGAGAACAATCTGTATATCACTTCTATAATATTTATTTCCGGCCAGTCAAGTGCAGTCATAAAATTCATATGGTCAAATTTCATATTGTCGCACAGATATTTAATCACATCATGGACAGTGTCTTTTTCCACTTCAACATTCAATACTCCAAGGTCATCTTTTGAAGACAAAACCTTAAACCTGTCTGAAATTTTATCCAGCATCTCCTGAGAAGTCATTATGCCTTAGCTCCTGTGGTGATTTTCAATTTCTGTGTTTTAATCTTTTCCTGAAGCTGAATCAGGCCATGTAGTAGCGCCTCAGGCCTCGGAGGGCATCCTGGAACATAAACATCAACAGGTATAATGGTATCCACGCCTTTAACTATTGTATACGAATCATAAACATAAGGGCCGCCGGATATGGCGCACGAGCCCATTGCAAGAACATATTTAGTATCCGGCATCTGTTCGTAAAGCGTCATGATTGCAGGCACCATTTTTTCTGTGACTGTTCCTGCTACTACCATTAGATCGGACCTTCTCGGCGAGGCTGAAGGCACCTCAAAACCGAAGCGGGCCCAGTCATAGGATGAAGCTCCAGTACCGAGCATTTCCATTGCGCAGCAGGCCAGACCGAAAGTTAAAGTCCAGATAGAGTTGGCTCTTGCAGAGTTTATAGCCCACTCAAAAGAGGTAATGAGTATCTGTCCGCCTGGAATTTTATATATAATATTGCTGTCTTTTATTCCGTTTACTAATCCCATTTAAGCGCTCCCTTCTTCCACGCGAAAGCAAGAGCGAGAATAAGAATAAATATAAATACAAGAGCTTCAAAAAGAGGCATGATGCCGGGGATAGATTTATAAACAACTGCCCACGGAAAAAGGAACACAGCTTCCACAGAAAAAACAACATACATAAGCGCAAACACATAAAAACGGATATTATATTTTATTATAGCATTATCAGTGGGCTCTATGCCGCACTCATATGAGGACTCTTTGATCCTGTTGGGTCTGTATGGCATCAATATCCTGTTCACTGCAACTCCGCCGGCGACAAATAAAAAAGCGAAGAAAAGGAACGATAAAATCATTCCATATTCCAAAATGATAGCCTCCATAATAAAGTTCATGTAAAATTTAAAATAAGGTATACTTAATTAAACATTACAATATCTGATTAAATTCTTACTGCTGAGGATTATTTTCCATTTCTGAATTTATTTTAAAAATTTTTATTAATAATAGCTAATTTCAGTCAGTTTGTCAATAGTCATGCTGAATTTAGTTTAATGTTTTTTTTCCATAACAAACTGTCATCAACTTTTATATACGAACATAAACTTTAAAAAATATTTGACTTTATCCTTTATTTTAAATAAAAATGCCAAACTGCATTAAACATCTGGAAACGACGCCGGACGAAAACGCGAGTGTAATTCAGTGGCAGAATGTCAGCTTCCCAAGCTGAACGTCGCCGGTTCAACTCCGGTCACTCGCTCATATTTATGTCTATTATGGGAACCTCTAAAAATTAGTTTTTTCAACTTAAAAATATGAAAAAAACTGATTTTTACCTATATTGTGAACCCAAGGGAATGACCATAAAATGATTTATCGAGATTCCCTTATATTTACATTATATAAATTTCTGTAAACAAAATAGACTATTGATGAAACTTCCAGGCTGCTTACTGGAAACTACACCCTAAAACGATTCTGTAAATGCATAAAAAAAATCTTATGAAATTGACTTAAGTCATTGTTATATTTTTTTATTTACTGTATAAATACACTAGTAATTAATTTTAATATTTTATAGAGAGGTTTTTTTGAAATCTGCAATTGAAATTCTTATAAATGAACATGCTGCTATCCTGATTTCATTGAATATACTTGATGAAATCTGCAACCGTATTATGGCCGGAATTGATGCTCCGGTTGAAGATATAATATGGCTTATAAATTTCCAGAAAGTTTTCGCAGACAGAAATCATCATGGAAAGGAGGAAGGAATTTTTTATCCTGCTCTTGAGAAAGCCGGAATATCAATTGAAAGAAGCCCTATTGCAGTAATGCTAACTGATCATGATATGGGCAGGGGTTTTGTAAATCAGATGCTTGAAGATTTGAATAAAACTCCGCTAAATAAATCTGAATTTATAAAACTGGCTCATGGCTATATCGCAACATTGAAATGGCATATTGAAAAGGAGAATAATATTCTCTATCCGATGGGTGATAAATTTCTTTCTGAAACAAAACAGAAGGAACTTTCAGAATCATTTGAAAATTTCGATATAAATGTAATGGGCAGAGAGAATCTTGCTGAACTTCGCGACAAACTGAATGAATTTAAAAAAAAGTATTTAAAATAGATCCATATATCTTGACAGAATTGATTCGTCAGATATTTTCAACTGATTTATTTTCTCAGAAATTACATTGGAACTTATAGAGGTCTATTATGGATTATAATGAACTTTTAATAAAACGCAGATCTATACGGAATTATAAAGATGAATCCGTTTCAGAAGAAATTTTACAGGAAATTATCAAGGAAAGTACACTGGCTCCTAATGCAAGTCATTCTCAGAAGTGGAAATTCACTATAGTAAATGACAGAGGTTTTATTAAACGCATTTCTGATGAAAGCAAAAGTAATATACTGAAAAGAATTGAAGATAACCCTGCAGATCATGCAAAAAAATACGAAATTGCGCTGCGCAATCCGGATTATAATGTATTTTATAATGCGCCTGCTCTTATAATAATTTCAGGCCCTGCTGATTATAGAAATCTTCTGGTAGATTGTTCTCTCTGCGCAGCATATCTGATGTTTGGAGCAGCTGCCAGGGGTCTCGGCACATGCTGGGTAAATCTCGGTTCTGATGTCCGCAATCCCGGTCTTCGTGAGGAGCTCGGATTAACTGATGAACTTAAAATAGTTGCACCTATAATAACCGGTTATCCTGTATCAATCCCGCAGGCGCCGCGCAGGGAATCTCCTTCTATATTGAAGATTATCAGTTAAGCTGAATATTTAATTAATAATGTATTTCTTTTAAGAAAATTTCCACCTGCATTATTGCAGATTCCCTGATAATAAAAAAGGATGGGCTTCTTGAAAACAACCCATCCTTTCTAAATAATGCAGATATCATAATTACTTCTTAACTTTTTTCTTTTCTCTTTCTTTTACATTATTATAACATTCATCATATTTTTTATCGTTCTCAATTTTTTGTTCTTTAGTACAAGCACCCCTTTGCAGGCATTTATCTTTGATTGACTTGCATTCTTTAACTGCAACAGTATCAGGAGATGAATATACATTCATCCCTACGAATAAAAAAGCAAAAAGCGTTGTTGATAAAATTAGAAATTTTTTCATTATTTTCTCCTCTAATTGAAATTTTATTATAATACATCAATGTATATAATATTAAGTTCAAAATATTAAGTTTAGATAATCCCATATGTCAAGAATAATTATTTCTATTCAGCAAAAAGATTTTTACAAATCCATTCTATATAAAAGACGTACAGCAAGTTATAAGCAGCTGAAAGCAACTATTATTCTTGACTTTCCGATTGAAAACAGGAAACAATAAAAAAAATTTCTTCTTTAACAGATTTTTTTCTTAATATAAAAAAGAATGATCTTAATGGTGAATGCAGGAGATGTCAGAATGAAGAAAACAATAAAACAAACTGTAATATTTAAAGCATCCCCGAATGATGTTTATGAAGCCCTCATGGACTCAAAGAAACATTCCTCATTTACTGGAGGAAAAGCCTCTATCAGCCGGAAAGTTGGCGGAATTATTACAGCATATGATGATTATATATCAGGTAAAAATATAGAATTGATTCCTGATAAAAAAATTGTTCAGAAATGGCGCGCAGTGGACTGGGATGAAGGATTTTATTCATTGGTGACTTTTGAATTTAGTGCAGTCAGGGAGGGAACACGCATGGTTTTCATTCATACGGATTTACCGGATGGGACAGCTGATGAATTTGCTCAGGGCTGGATCGATAATTACTGGGAACCGTTAAAAAAATATTTAGATAACTCACAGAAATAATTCACTCAGCATGAATATGTTTTTTTTATAAAATCATTTCTATAAGCAAAAAGTTAACAACAACACACTACCCTGCAGTTGATATCCTGCAGTTTCCCGAAAGTTAAAAGCAACTATAATTCTTGACTTTCCGTATGCCGACAGACAATGTTAAATAAATTTATATATTTGGAATCCTATGGAGATTACATGAGGGATATGCTGCTCAATTCAAAATTAGACGACTACATCCAGAAATTAAGTATGGGATTTAATCCGGTTTTGAATGAGATGGAAGAATACGGATATTCAAAAAATTTTCCTATTATAGGCCCTCAGGTTGGAAGACTGATATACCAGATTACTAAACTTAAACAGCCGGAAACAATCTTTGAACTCGGATCGGGATTCGGATATTCAACACTCTGGTTTGCACTTGCATCACCCGACAGATGTCAAATTCATCATACAGACACAGAAAAAGAATACTCTGATATGGCTGGTCATTTTCTATCAAAAGCAGGGGTTGCAGGGAAAGTAATATTTCATATAGACGGCGCACTGCAGGCATTAAAGAAAACCCGGGCAGGATCATTTTATGATATAATTTTCTGCGATATAGACAAGACAGATTACCCTGAAGCATTTTCCCTTTCCAAAAAATATCTCGCTCCTGGCGGAATTTTTATTTCAGACAATATACTCTGGCATGGGCTTGTCGCTGACGAAAGCACTGAAGATAAATCCGCATTGGCAGTCCGCAAGGCTACAAAAATATTTACTGATGATCCAGATTATATGAGTTCAATACTATCTGTCAGAGATGGTGTTTTTGTAAGTATAAAAAAATAATATTACTTGCTTATTCCTTAAATAGTTTTAGCTTTATAAAATATATCTATGTATAATATACAGCAGATTGATGTATACTATTTAAAAGAGAATGGAGCTTCTATGAAAGGCAATGCAAGAGATTGGCAGACAAGAATCCGTTTATGGGCAGCATTAATAATGGCTGTGTATGCTATAGGGTATACAATATATTATGCGCTTGGATTGATATCTGCTGAATGGATTGGAATTTACCAGAATTTAGTTTATAATTTATGGCCGCTGTTCTGGGTAATTCCATTTGTAATTCTAACTCATGTAAGTCTTGGCTTGTGGAAGCTGTTTAAAAGAAATACTTTAAAAATGCCTTTATGGGAAATGACGCAGATTGCTATTGGTATTGCAATCCCGTTTTTTCTTATTCCTCATATTATTTTCACATACGGACAATTCCTGTTTTTTGGTATAAAAGAAAGTTATGCAGATATTATTCTACGCTCTTTTCCTCAATTCAACTGGCAGTTTATAGGAATGGCGCTGGCGATCTGGCTTCATGCGCAGATTGGAGTTCATGTGGTTCTCAGGATGAGAAACTTTTACCCTAAAATAAAGCTGCTGATTATTATTATTTTTACTACCATGCCTCTTATCGGAATCGGCGGATATTTTAAAGCCGGTATAGAAATAAATAATCTTGTTGCGAAGCAGACCGAAAGCATACAAATTCCCAGTCAGCAGCAGATTGATTTTTTAAAATCATTAGTTTATGCAGTTTATATTATTTTTCCGGTTTTATATGCTGCAGTATTATCTTCCCGGGCAATAAGAATTAAAATAATGTTAAAAAACAGAAACATAGTTGTTAATTATTCTTCCGGAAAATCAGTAAATGTTTTTCTTGATACTACAATTCTGGAAGCAAGCAGAATTGGAAAAATTCCGCACGCATCAATCTGCGGCGGCAGGGGAAGATGCACAACATGCCGTGTAAAAATCGAGAAAGGCATGGAGAATCTTTCAGAAATCGGAGAAAGAGAGCAGAAAGCATTAAACAGAATCGGAGCGGAAAAAGATATACGCCTTGCGTGCCAGGCTGAATGCATGAAAGAAGAAATATCCGTAACTCTTCTCTTGCCTCCGGATGTTAAATCATTTAAAGCAAGAAAAGAAACCAAGCTGACAATTGGAAAAGACATTGAACTCGTTGTAGTTTTCGCTGATCTGCGCGGATTCACACAGCTGTCTGAAGAAAAATTTCCATATGATGTTGTTTTTATTCTGAATAGATATTTTAATTATATGGGAGAGGTTATTGAAAACAATAATGGTATAATTGATAAATTTCTCGGAGACGGGATATTGGCATATTTCGGCTACGATTCAGATCCTGAAACAGCATGTAAACAGGCATTAATTGCTGCAAAACAGATGGCTGAAAAACTTATTGAAATAAATGATCAGTTAAAAAATCATTTAACTGAACCGCTTGAACTTGGAATAGGAATTCATTATGGAGAAGTTATTCTTGGAGAACTTGGTTATAAAAACAAATCCTCAATAACAATAGTCGGAGATACTGTAAATACAACGAGCCGTTTAGAATCATTAAATAAAAAAGCAGCAAGCCAGATGATTTTTTCAAATATTGTTGCAGAAAAAACAAAATTAGACTTCAGCCATATTAAAAAAGTTAAAGCTGTTGTCAGAGGAAGAAAAGAACCCCTGACTATTTACATAGTAAAAAATATAACTTCTGAATTAAAAAATATTATTTAAAATCCGGAATTAATTTCATGTACAGTATATTAAAAAAACATTCTAATTAAATTTTATATTGAGAAAAGGCGGAATAATGAAAGAAACAGAAATATTAATAATTGGCCAGGGTCCGGCAGGATTATCAGCGGGAATATATTCATCCCGTGCAGGGATAAAGACTGTCATACTCGGGTGTGAACCGAAAATTTCAGGTGATTATGATATTGATAATTACTTCGGATTTCCTGATTCAATTTCAGGAAAAGAACTTATAGAAAACGGGATGAAACAGCTTTCCAGATTCGGATCATTAATAAATTGCGACAGAGTTATCGGAATTCATTATGATGATTCAGGAAAATATATTGTTAAAACTGAAAATGATGAATACAGAACATGCTCTGTTATTCTGGCTACAGGCGTATCACGGAATAAGCCGAACATTCCCGGAATTGATAAATATGAAGGAAAGGGCATATCTTACTGCGTCAGCTGTGATGGCTTCTTTTTCAAAAATAAAAAAGTAATTGTAGCCGGAGAAGGATTATACGCGGCTAATCAGGCTCTGGAGCTTTTAAATTACACTCCGGATGTATCTATCTGCACTCTCGGATTGAGAAATTCATTCTCCGATGATTTTGCAAAAAAGCTCTCAGCTGCAGGGATTCAGGTAATAGAAAAAAAGATTACATCTCTCCATGGAGAAGTAATTCTGGAGAGAGTAACTTTTGAAGATAAATCTGAAACGGATGTATCGGGTTTATTTATTGCTATCGGTAATGCATCCTCTGTTGATTTTGCAAAAAGCCTTGGCATTATAACTGAAGGAAATTTCATTCAGGTTGATAGAGAAATGAAGACAAATGCACCGGGGATATTTGCTGCAGGAGACTGCACAGGAGGTTTTCTGCAGATCAGCGTTGCAGTTGGAGAAGGAGCAATAGCAGGAAAATCAGCAATAGATTATGTCAGAAAAACCTGCAGGGAATCAGCCAAATAAAAAATCTTGAAAAAATACTGTAAATTTTAAGGTATTTTTTGCTGGAAGTAAAATGTTGCTAAAAAAAATTCAGGTGGGAAAGGTATGAAACCAAGAGGACTTTTAATGATTGAACACCGGTTAATAGAAAAAATGCTTAATATTACCGGTAAGGAACTGGATCTATTTATTAAAAACAAGAAAGTTAATCCCGTTTTCATCAATACAGTTGTTGATTTTATAAAAGTATATGCAGACCGCACCCATCACGGGAAAGAGGAAGACATTCTTTTTAAAAAACTGGAAAATAAAAAATTAGATAATGATGATATAAAAATAATGCATGAGCTGTTTAATGAGCATTTAACAGCCCGAAAAGCAGTAGCTGAAATTGTTGAAGCAAATAATAGGTATGCTGCTGGAGATTTATCAGGAATTGAAATAATTACTGATAATCTATCTTTTTTAATCAATTTTTATCCAGAACATATAATAAAAGAAGATAAAATATTTTTCCCGCAAACAGAAAAATATTTTTCAAATGATGAATTAGATGACATGCTTACTGAATTTTATGAGTTCGATAAAAAAATGATTCATGAAAAATATATCAGACTTTATGAATCGCTAAAGCTTCAGTATAATTAGATTTAATGAAATCCGGAATGTAAATTCAATTATCTAAACCTTCTCATCCGGATTTTTTTTGTAATATCAACTGGAAAAACAGGCAGTTTCCGGATGAGCTTTTTATCTGCAACCCTACGAAATAAGCGCAAGCAGCTTTTTTAAGGTTTTGAATGCAAGCCTGTAGGGAGCATACTTCATTTTAACATCGAAGTAAAATGATTTTTTAAGCACGCCTTTTGTGTGAGTAAAAGTATCGAAACTCGCTCTGCCGTGGTAGCTTCCCATACCGCTTGCTCCCACACCACCGAACGGCAGATATTCAGAAACGATATGCTCGATTGTGTCATTGATGCACACGCCACCCGATGAGGTGCGTGTGAGAATTTTCTCCTGCTGCTTTTTATCACGGGAAAAATAATACAGAGCAAGGGGTTTGGGCCTTGCATTAATTTCCCTGATAACATCATCGATGTTTTCGAAAACAAGCACAGGAAGAAGCGGCCCGAATATTTCTTCATGCATTATAGGATCACTCCATGCAGCACCGCCGATTATGGTAGGTGCTATGTAGCGTTCTTCCTTTTTAGTTATCCCTCCTGTAATATAATCGCCTTTCATTAAGCCTGAAAGTCTTGCAAAGTGACGGTCATTAATGATTCTGGCATATGCTGGAGAAACAGATGGATCACTTCCGTAAAATTCATTAATCATATTTTTCATTATATCAGTAAGATCAGCCCTTACATCTCTATGCACATACAGGTAATCCGGGGCTATACATGTCTGCCCTGCATTAAAAAATTTACCCTTAACGATACGTCTTGCCGCTACAATTAGATCCGCGTCTTTATCAACAATACACGGGCTTTTACCGCCCAGCTCGAGTGTTACCGGGATCAGATTTTCTGCTGCAGCTTTCATTATCACCCTGCCAACTGAAGTGCTCCCTGTATAAAAAAAATAATCGAACTCTAATGAAAGGAGTGCAGTGCTTTCTTCTATACCGCCTTCAACAACTGCAATGTAGGAAGGATCAAAAGTATCAGATATAATTTGAGATATGATTGACGATGTTGCAGGTGCAAGCTCTGACGGTTTCAGAATAGCGCAATTGCCTGCTGCAATAGCCCCTACCAGAGGATCAATGAGCAGCTGGAACGGGTAGTTCCATGGTGATATGATCAGTGCTACTCCATACGGCTCAGGATAAAGCCAGCTCGTAGATTTGAAAAGAACTGCCGGTGTTGAAACTTTTCGAGGTGCAGTCCATTTCTTAATATTTTTCAGGGCTATATCGATTTCCATCTGAACCAGATAAATTTCACTGATATATGCCTCAGTCTCCGGTTTGCGCATGTCAGTATAGAGTGCGGCAAGTATAGACTTCTGGTTTTCATTGATTACCTTTTTTAGTTTTTGCAGCATCCTGATACGATAATCTGCATCAAGAGTTCCTCCTGAAATAAAAAAAGCCTTCTGGCTGCTGAACAAAGAGACAATTTCATTTTTTTTCAAGATGTGTTCTCCTTTCCTGTATGACATTCAGATAAAATTATTCATAATATAGTTCATTAACATCATCACATGCCCATCAATATATATTATAATACGGGTTAAATGATATTCATTACAAGATTTTTTTTGATTTTTTTATAACTGCAGAAAGCTTCATAAAAAAATCTGCTGTTTTGCAGACAGGATGAATTTTATCAAATGATCTTATTAAAACAACTAATTATATCAGGATCATTTAGTTTCTTCAATATAATATTATCTTAATTACTTTACTTCAATTTTAAAAAAGTCAATCCTGCTGTTCAGAGATTCAATATTGGTATTGAGCATTTCAGATGTTCCAGAAAGTTCTTCTGAGACAGCCGCATTCTGCTGCGAAATTTCGCTCAACTGACTCATCCCGTTATTGATTTCTGAAATTCCTGCGGATTGTTCATTGGAAGCGTTATTGATCTGGCCTACCATTACAGCCATCTCTTTGATTTTAGGCAGGATGGAAGAAAAAATTACACCTGCATGATTGGCCACTCCGGCGCTTTCCTGAACCAGTTCAACAATTTCTTTTGACGCCTGCTGACTCTTCTCAGCAAGTTTTCTTACTTCGCCTGCAACAACGGAAAAGCCTTTTCCGAAATCACCGGCTCTTGCAGCTTCAATTGCAGCGTTTAATGCAAGAAGATTTGTCTGATAAGCAATATCCTCGATTACATTTATTTTAGATGCAATTTTATTCATGGATATTACTGTTTTTTCTATTGCCTCTTTTCCTTCCATGGATTGCGTTGATATTTCCAGGGCATTTTTATTGGTTATGCTGGAGTTACGTGCATTTTCCTCAACTGAAGACGACATCTTTTCAATTGAAGCAGCCATCTGCTCAACGCTTGCAGCTTCACTGTTTGCAGAATCTGAAAGATTTACAGCAGAAGATTTAATCTCGCTGCTGCCAGTAATTACTTCCGAGGAAATTCTTTGTATATTTAAAATAATTTCACGTAGAGAACCAAGTAAAACAGTAACATCTTCAGACATGAATCCGATTTCACTGTTGGAGAGCATTGGAATTGATGCTTTTGTAAGATCACCATTGCGTATGGATGAAAGAGCAGTTGAAATACTTTTTAAACTTATCTGAATATTACTGAAAAATTCATAAAGTGTTATTCCAATAGCAATTGCGCTCATTACACCAATATAGGCAAAAACCAATCCGATATTTTTATATGAATTAATTCCACTATTGCTGATATAAAACATGAAACCTAAAATAATTGTTGGAATCAGAAAAATGGATATGAATGTAAATAATGTTCTGTTGAGCAGTGTGAATTTATAAATCTTATTCAGGTCAATCCTTGGCACTGATACATGTTCCAGTGAAAGCAGAGGAACGATTTGATTCTCTGTTGCAAGAAAACCAACGATTGTACTTATTGGTATTATAAGCGGATAAATAAGAAAAATACATACTTTCTGATAATCTGTTAATTCAATTTGCAACAGTACAAGAATAAAGGATAAAGTTACACCTGTAGCCCAGCGCAATCCTGACAGAATAGCCTCATATTTCGGTATCGAAAGCAGTTTTTGCTTAATCAGTTTTAAATCAGATTTAGAGTCATCAACTGCATTAAAGACAGGAACATATACCTTGTAGCGTATTACAATTGAAATCACGACTACTGCCAGTGTTACAAAAGTTGAAGTTAAAACAAATCTGAAAATTTTATCATTTTCAAGATTGCCTGCAAATATTACATAACCTAAAACAAGCGGGACAAGGAGAATGTTTGTATATAATTCATTTCTAAGCGTTATATTCTTGAAAATTTTTGCCCCGTTTATCATAGACACCCTCCAGATAAAGTTAATAAATACCGCCTCAGCCGGCAACAGTAACGTTTTAAACGATATTGATTAAAAATAAAAACAGCAGGTATTTTTAAATATACCTGCTGTTTAGAAGAAATTAAAATTTTTGAATAAAATCAAAAAAAGTTATAACCTAATTCATCTTTTTTGTGAAAGTCTTGAACAGGTTTTAAATGCAAAATCTTTGTTAATATTATTTTTATAATCCGTACCCGTTTTGTTAATCAATCCCAGACTCCGGCACTGATTATTACACCGTTAGATTTTAAAAAATATGAATGCTTCAGGCCGACTTTCTTAGTAACTGGATTATTCCATTTGTAGGATAACCAGCAGGAATCCTGATTTTTCAATAAAGTAATAGCTTCTTTTATAAAATACTTTCCGTCTGCATCTTTCAGGTTCATAAAAGATTTACCTCTAAAGCTGGGAAGCATTGGATGGGATAGACATATTCCATTCATATCAAGTGTATAAATATAGAGATCACCATTTACAAACATCCCGTTAGTCTTGTTTGTTTCTGCAATTAATTTATCTTTGCCGTTTGCAATTAAAAATGCTTTTCCGCGTTCAGCTGTATTCAGTGCATCCTGCCTTGTTGCAGCAAAAAGCACACATGTTAGAAATAACATGATTGCGATAGATACAATTTTTTTGATTGTTACTTTTTTCATTCGACACTCCATTTTTTATTATTTTAATTTTAAAAACCCCGGATTAAAAAAACCAATAAAGATTCTTTAAGAAATATATTTTAAAAAGGTTAATTTTTGTCAAAGAAATTTCAGCATGATATTCTTATAAGGCTCACTCTTTGTAAGAAACCAGTGTTTTCTCAATTTCATTTTCATCAACTTTGAATGATTGAATTATTTTGTAAAGATCTGTCAGATTCTGATGTATATGAGTTGATGTTGAAGCAATCATCTCTGAAGCAGCAGCATTTTTCTGAGTTATTTCACCCAGCTGGTTCATCCCGGTATATATCTGCGATACTCCGATGTTCTGCTCTTCCGTAGCTATTGTTATATTTTCAATAAGCTCTGCTGTGGTTTTTATTTTAGGTACAATATTGTAAAACAGTTTTCCTGTATTCTCAGCAATAGAAAGCCCCTTAACAGCGACTAAACTTATTTCCTGAGCTGCTGACTGGCTCTTTTCTGCCAGCTTTCTTACTTCACCTGCAACAACCGCAAAACCTTTACCGTGATCCCCTGCTCTGGCTGCTTCAATTGCTGCGTTTAATGCAAGAAGGTTTGTCTGATATGCAATATCCTCAATAACATTTATTCTGTGAGCGATCTGTCTCATAGCCTCAACTGTTTCATTAACAGCTCTGCCTCCATTCTCAGATTCAGTTGAAAGTTCAGATGCAATTTTATCGGTATCTTTGGAGTTTTGAGAATTACTTGCTATACCTGCGCCTACCTCCTCCAATGAGGCAGTTATTTCTTCAACATTTGCCGCCTGATTTCCAGCATCCTGGCTGAGAATTATAGAAGTTTCATTAAGCTGACGGGAAACGGCAATCAGGTTCTCACTGGTTTTTTTGACTTCAACAATAATATTCATTATTTTTGAAACGAATTTATTAAAATATGATGATAATTGTCCTATTTCATCCTTTGAATCACTATTCAGCCTTAAGGTTAGATCACCATCTCCTTCAGCAATATTTTTCATTGCGTTTATAGTTTTAATTAACGGGGTTGTTATAAATATTGAATTTATTATGCTTATTAAAATTGATAGCAATATTGCAACTATGAAAATAATCAAAGTGAACGAAGTAAAAAATGTAAAATCACTTTCTGTTTTTTTTAATTTTACCATGCTAACATTTGCCTGCATGTTTTTAAAGTTGTTAAGATTCTGTTTCAGCTCTTTAAACTGATCATCGCACATTCCCAGCATTATAGTGCCGGTGTTGATATCATACTCAGCCGTGCTTACTGAATCAACTGCTTTACTTCTGTATTCGATTGCATTTTTTAATGATTCAGCAAATAATGCATTTTCCTCTTCAGTAAGTTTTTTTGAATCAATAATTGATTTTATCTTTTCAATAGTTTTATCAAGTACAGGCCATTGCTCTTTAAATAACGCGGCAACTGCCTCTTTATCGTAATCAGCACGCGTCAGCATAAATCCCTTATAAATATTGGCATGAACAGAAGTCAGATTATCGATAATAGTCGCACATTCAAGGGTTAATGTATATCGGATTGAAACAATATCATTTATTGTCTTTTTTTGAGATTGAAGACCAAATGTGGCAAATGATCCAAGGAGTAAAAGAAATAAAAATGTAATCAATGACTGAAATAAAATTTTCTGTTTAATTGATAAATTCGATAATATTTTTTTCAAAAAAAGCCCCCGAAACTAGAATTTTTTTTCTTTTACGCTTTAGAAATTTTATATTTGAAATTTTTTTTTAAATCACTTGTTTAAAGTAAGACATAAAGAATTTTGAACTTAACCAATAGCAACTTAAATTTTTAACTTTCTTTTTAATACATGCAAATGTTAATTTAATTTTATGCAATTCTAGAATTTAAAAAAAAGCAATCCCTATGGTTGCTAAATCTAATACAATTTATTTAAGAAGTCAAGAAATTTAATAAGTTTAAAAAACAAAAAACTGCCGGAAGATAAAACAGAGAGAATAAACGGCATCACTGCAGACTGACTGGATATCAATTATAAAAAAAATCGAAAACCGCAATTGAGCTATGGAAAATTAAACCTGTGAAAAATTGAATATTATGTTAATAGAATTTTTATAAACTTACACAGCTTCAATGTGACAGTTTTATTTCAAACTTTAACAATAGAACTGTTAAAAAAAATATTACACAGGCAGTAGTGATTGCCAAAGACAGCAACGTCCCCAATACTACAAAATATACCTGACAATCTTTTTTAGAGCATTTATAAATTTTTCAACATCACTCACGTCATTATATAAATAAAAACTAATACGGATTGTTCCTTCAAGACCAAGATGTCTTACAAGCGGATATGCACAATGACTGCCTGTACGTAATGCAATACCTTCTTTTTCGAACATTACTCCTGCAGTGTGGCAATCAGCAGTATTTCCTTTATCTGAGATTATAAAAGAAATGATGCCTGTCTTTGCTGTCATATCAGACGGTCCGATTATTTTGATACAGTCTGTTTCACGGAGCGAATTCAATGCAATATCCGCAAATTCCTGTTCATGCTTTTGAATTTTTTCCATTCCAATTCCATTCAGATAATCGACTGCACTTTTAATATGCTGCCCGGTTGATGGATCGTCTGCACCTGCGAGAGTAATTGCTCCGCAAACGTCAGGAGTACCTGCTTCAAATTTCCATGGAAGTTCGCTCCATTTTGCCTGCTCTAGATTTACATCACGTATCATGCCGCCGCCGAAAATATGAGGATGCATTTTTTCAAGCAGTTCGCTTTTTCCGTAAAGAACACCTGTGCCTGCCGGCGCAAGCATCTTGTGCCCGGAAAAAGCATAAAAATCACATCCGATTTCATTAATATCTACCGGCATATGAGGCACAGCCTGAGTGCCGTCTATAAGCGTAAGAGCGCCCGCCTCCCTGCATAAATGAACAATTTCGTTAACCGGATTTATTGTTCCCAGAACATTTGAAGCGTGTGTAAAAGCTGCGATGATTGTACGTTTATTAAGAAGAGATTTTAAATGATCAAGATCAACTGCACCATTACTATTGATCCCGGCATAAACCAATTCAGCTCCGGTTGCACCTGCAAGCTCCTGCCAAGGAATTAAATTTGAATGGTGCTCCATTAGTGTAGTTATAATCCGGTCACCGGGTTTTATAGATAACGATTTATCTCGGGACCTGAGAAGTGATGCAGCAACAAGATTAATGGAATCAGTACAGTTTTTTGTAAAAATAATTTCACGGAAGTCTTTACCTCCGATGAATTCAGCTATCGATTTATGCGCACCGATATACATTTCTTTAAAAATATCACTGCTTTCATATGACGACCGGTTTATTACAGAATTATACTCCTCATAAAGAAGCTTCAGTGCATTCATAACTGTTTCAGGTTTGTGGGTTGTTGCTGCGCTGTCAAGGTATACGGTATTTCTATTTCTTGAAGATGAGAACCAGGGAAAATCGTTTTTTATACCTTTAGGCAGCATATTTTATAATCCGATATATTTTGAAAATATCGTGCGGGCTGCAGATTCGTCTTTCGTTCCTTTAATGATAGCCCTTCCATCTTTAAAAAGAGTAATCTCCGCCCCATCTGCAGAAAATTTCAGTAAATGCTCGTTATATGTTACTGATCCTGCAGACTTCAATCTGCCGGCAATATCCTCGAAGCCTATAATGGTTTTCTCAGCGGGAGTTATCTGTATGGAATTTCTGCCGCACAGGGAAACTGTTTTACTGGAATTTTTCCCATCAAGAAAATCATATCTTCCTTGTCCGCAAAGAGGGCAGTCTTTCTCTTTATTGAGCTGAAACGATTTCCACATTCCGCTCCACAAATCAATTGTAACAAGGTTGCCGCTGAGATCGTTGCGCCTTCTGCTGAGTATTTTAACTGCTTCTGTCGTCTCGATTGATGCAATAACCGAAACTGAAGTTGCAAGAACTCCTACTGTATCGCAGGTTTCAGTTTCCCCTGGTTTTGGAGCATCATGCATAAAGCAGCGGAAACAGGCAGTTTCACCGGGAATAATTGTATAAGTCATTCCGTACGTGCCTACAACACCGCCATATATCCATGGAATATTCATTTTATAACTTGCGTCATTTATAAGCAGGCGTGTTTCAAAATTATCTGTACCGTCAATAATGCAGTCCGCACCGCGGATCAGATTCTCAATATTTCCTGCATTAATATCAGCTATTACCGGTTCAATTTCAACGTCAGGATTAATTTTACGCAGCTTAGCAGCAGCTGCTGCCGCTTTTGGAAGATTGGCTCTTATATCATCTTCATCAAAAAGTATCTGTCTGTGAAGATTATCCAGTTCGATGTAATCCCGATCTGCAATTACAATAGAACCGACACCCATTCGAACAAGTGTATTCGATATCATTGAACCAAGCGCGCCGCACCCGATCACGACAGCCCTGGATTCCATAAGCCTTCTCTGGCCGAATTCACCTATTTCTTTCAGCAGTATCTGTTTACGGTATCTATGCAGATCTTTCATCAATTAATTTCTTTTTCAATTTTATTTATATTCAATTATTCCGCCGCCGATCAGCAGGTCACCGTCATACAGCACTGCAGATTGGCCTGCAGCAATTCCGATATCCGGTTTTTTCAATTGAATTTGCAAAGTCAGATTATCAGCAGTTTCCACTGTGCATTCTGAACCTGATTGTGATGAACGTGTTTTCACAGTATACTGCTTCGATGCAACTACACAATTTTCTGACACCCAGTTGAATCGCGTAGCAAGAAATGATCCTCTAAGAGATTCCAGTTTAGGGGCAACAATAACCCTTTTCATAGAAGCATCTATTTCTGTAACATATAACGGCTCCGGCGCTGCAATGCCCAGACCCCGCCTTTGTCCTATTGTATAATTCCAGATTCCCTGATGCCTGCCTATCACTGATCCCCTGGCATCTACAATATCTCCCGGCTCGTCATCATGACCGATCAATTCTTTATAATCACCTTCATAAAAATCCTGGCTTTCAGGGTCATTCCATGAAGGTATTCCTTTTTCTCTGGCAATTTTACGAACTTCCTCTTTCATTAAATTGCCAAGAGGAAATATTGCTCCATGCAGCTGATCCTGCGTCAGACGGTGAATAAAATAAGACTGATCCTTTGATAAATCACGGGCTTTCCTGAGTATTGCGCGTCCGCTTGTATTATCTGTTTCAGTTATTGCATAATGGCCTGTTGCAAAAAATTCAGCACCGAGGATATCTTTAGCAGCAGCAGGCAGCAATCCGAACTTCATGCTCTGATTGCATAATACGCACGGATTAGGGGTTCTTCCCTTGAGATATTCATTTTTAAAATTGCCGAGTATTGTTTTTTCATATTCTGCAGATAAATCATAAACGTGATGCGGGATTCCTATGGCTTTACATATTTCAGCTGCACGGCGGATTTCATTCTCTTCTCCCGGACCGTAGCATGCATGCTTCGTAGATTCAGGGATGTCTTTACCTGACCAAATTTTCATTGTAACGCCGAATAAATCATATTTCTGCTCTTTTAATAAAAAGGCAGCTACAGCAGAATCAACGCCACCGCTAAGACCTACTGCAATTTTCATAAACTTTTCCAGCTCCGGATTTTTCCCATTGGCTTAAATGCAATAGCTCGAATTAGTATCAAAACCGCTGCCTCTTTTTACTATTTCTTCAAGTGTGATACTGTCAAGATATCCGGATATAGCTTTATCAAGACCGCACCATATATCTCTGGTAGGACATTCATTTGATCTATCACAAACATCGCTGTTTTTAATGCATTCAACAACTGTTATTCCGCCCTCCATAATTTCAACGATCTCCCTAAGGGTTATTTTTGACGGATCGCGGGCAAGAATATAACCTCCGTGTGATCCGCGGGCTGAATTAACAAGCTTTGCACCTTTGAGAGGCATTATAAGTTTTGAAAGATATTTTTCAGATATATCCTGACGTTCAGCTATGTCCCTGATGATTACAGATTCCTTTCCGTAATGAACAGCCAGCTCATACATCATTCTTACACCGTATCTGCTTCTTGTAGATAATTTCATTGCTGAACTCCCGATATACTACCAATTTAGTCCAATTGGATGCATTTAATCTTTTTGTCAATAAAATAAATAAAATCTATATTCTGTTCATAGCCAGTGCAGTATCCAGCATTCGTGCTGCATAAGCCCATTCATTATCAAACCAGGCAAAAAGCTTAATAAGCTTTCCTCCTGCAACCTGGGTCATAGAAGCATCTAAAATGCATGACAATTGATTGTGAGTAAAATCTACAGAAACAAGCTTTTCCAGTTCAACTCCGATGATTCCTGAAAGATAAGTTTTTGACGCCCTGCTTATAATCTCATTTATCTGTTCCGCATCTGTTTTCTTCTTTAAAATAATTGTAAGATCCATTGCAGAAACATTAATAGTTGGAACGCGAACTGCTGATGCTGTAATAATATCTTTAAGCTGCGGCATAACCCGTGCAATACCCATAGCAAGCTTTGTTTCCACAGGTACAATTGAATGGACACCGCTGCGGTTTTTCCTTGATTCAGAATTATGATACGAGTCCATTGCAGGCTGATCGTTCATTATTGAATGAACAACAGCAAGATTTCCGAAATCAATTCCGAATTCAGAATCAATAACATTAAGTATCGGGATAGCGCAATTCGAAGTGCATGATGCATTTGATACAACCCGGTGTGAAGACTCTAGCAGATGGTGATTGACACCGTAAACAACCGTTATATCTACATCTGATGGACCGGGATAAGATAAAAGAACTTTTCCTGCGCCGGATTTCAAATGATTTTCAATATCAGCTCTGCTATGTAAAATTCCGGTGCAGTCCAGTACAATATCAACGCCGGTTTCCTTCCATGGAAGACAGCTGCAATCCGGTTCTGAAATCAGCTTAATCCTGTCATTTCCCACTATCATATGATCGCCGCTTCGTTCCACAGGAAGGCCGAATCTGCCTTGTGCTGAATCATATTTAGTCAATCTTATGCGGGCATCAAAATCAGAAATATCATTCACTGCCACCACTTCAGCTCTATCCCTGTATCCCAATTCATAAAGAGCCCGGAGTACACACCTGCCTATTCTGCCGTAACCGTTTATTGCAATACGCAGCATCTGATTTTATACACATGCCTGTTTAATATCATCAATCAGATCATCAACGTCCTCAAGACCAATAGATAATCTGATAAGTCTATCCGTTATACCAAGCTCTTCGCGTTCTTTTTCAGGTATGGAGGCATGAGACATTTTAGCCGGATATGAAAGAATAGACTCAACTCCTCCGAGTGATACGGCAACAGTCCAGTGTTTCACACCTTTCATTATAGCGTAGGCGCGTTCACGGGTATCGGCTGAAAATGAAACAACAGCACCATATCCCGAAGCCTGCCTGCTAATAATTTCGTGCCCTGGATGATCCGGAAGTCCCGGATAATAAACCTGTTCAACCCATGTCTGATCAGAAAGCCACCTTGCAATCCTCATGGCTCCTTCAGACTGCATAGTCATACGCGGTCTCAATGTCTTGATACCCCGCAGTAAAAGCCATGAATTTTCAGGTGAAAGAACCGAACCTGTAGTTTTCTGCACAAAACCGATTTTCTCAGCAAGCTCTTCTGTCCGCGCAATTACTGCTCCAGCAATAAGATCGCTGTGTCCTCCGAGAAATTTTGTTGCACTGTGAATTGAAAGATCAATTCCAAATTCAATCGGCCGGAAAAAATATGGAGACAGAAACGTATTATCAACCATTGAAATCAGACCCAGCCTGCCTGCAAGAGCAGCCATTGCCTCAAAATCAATAATTTTCAAAAGCGGATTGGAAGGACTTTCCAGAAATAATGCTTTTGTGTTTTTTAAAATAGCCTGCTCTGTTTTTTTTACATCTGTAGTGTCTACAAAAGTATGGGTTATTCCCAGGCGGTTAAGATATTTAGTAAGCAGACGGTATGTTCCGCCATATAGATCTTTAGTAACAACAACATGATCTCCTGCATTCAGTACCGCTGTGAGAGCAGCAGTTATAGCAGCAACCCCTGAGGCAAATGCAAAACCTGTCCCGCCTTCAAGCATGCCGAGAGTTTCCTCAAGCGCGCCGCGCGTCGGGTTTCCTGCCCTCGAATATTCAAATTCCTGAACTGAATCAACGTCTTTCTGATGATAAGTTGAGGCAGGATATATCGGAATGCTGAGCGCGCCTGTATAAGGGTCCCTGTCTGCTGCTCCGTGAAGAATTTTAGTATCATATTTCATATTATGCCTCCAGCGAATTTTCAAGATCGCTGATAAGATCTCCGGAATCTTCAATCCCGACTGAAAGTCTTAAAAGAGTATCCGTAATGCCGAGCCGCTCCCTGAGATCTTCAGGCATAAAGGAATGAGTCTGGGTGGATGGACGCGTAACTAATGTTTCCACACCGCCGAGGCTCTCTGCAAACCGGATAACCCTGCATCCGTAAATCAGCTGTTCAGCTGTTGCAGCATCCTTTGTTCTGAAAGAAAGCATAGCACCGTTTCCCGAAGACTGCTTATCATGAATATTTTTCCCATTAAAACCATCTATTCCAGGATAATAAACTTCTGAAATTTCATTTCTCGAAAGCATCCATTCTGCAATTTTTTCTGCATTTGACTGCGCCCTGTCCAGTCTCACGCTTAAAGTTTTTAAGCCGCGGAGTATAAGCCAGCTGTCATGAGGCGAAAGAACTCCGCCCGTTGTGTTCTGGATAAAACGGATCTGCTCAAAGTCAGCTTCATCAGCGCACACAACAATTCCGCAAAGTGTGTCATTATGCCCTCCAAGAAATTTTGTTCCGCTGTGAACTACTATATCAGCCCCGAGCTCGATCGGTCTTTGAAAATACGGGGTCATGAATGTGTTATCCACAATGCATTTCAGCCCTTTAGCCCGTGCAAAATCTGCAACAGCCTTAATATCTGCAATTTTCATTGTAGGATTGGATGGGGTTTCGATAAATAATGCCTTTACAGTCCCGTCTATTTCTTTTTCTATTTTATCAATGCTTGTGGTATCAGCATAGGTTACAGTGATTCCGAACTTGTTTAAAATGCTTCCGAATAAACGGAATGTTCCTCCATAAAGATCCTCAGAAGCGATTATACGGTCGCCGCTGCTGAAAAGCGACATGACCGCAGTAATAGCCGCCATGCCCGATGCGAATGCACAGCCGCCTGCGCCGCATTCAATATCTGCCATTATTTTTTCAAGTACATCCCTTGTGGGATTGCTTGTTCTTGTATATTCAAACTGTTTTGCAACACCCTTTCTGCTTATGAAGGTAGCAGTCTGATAAATCGGCGTGCTTATAGCCCCGGAAGCTTCATCGGCAACTATACCTGCCTGAGCCAGTTTTGTATTAATATTCATTTAACACCGCCAATACCATTAATTTCAAACAGGAGCCTTTCATCAAAAAACCGGACAATTCAAATGGAACTAAAGTAATATTATTTAACCCCCGTCAAGCATTTCAGCAGCAGAATGAAATCTGAATTTAATATGCAAATTCAAGATGAACACCCGTTTCATTATTTATAAAAATTTCTTTTTTATCAAAATTCCCGGCTTGTGCCTTAGAATCAATTATTTACAGGCAGATATGATTATCAGTTCACTATTAAATTTCAGAATTTTTTTCCAGCTGAACTGAACCGAATGCTGAAGCACCCATTAAATTTTCAATATCCGATATTAAAGAAACAATGTTCTCTCTGAAAGGATTTGCAGAACGGGAATATTCAGCGGGTAGATTTTCAACCATCGGGGTGCTGAAAAAATCAGAGGTATGGTACAGCAGTGAATTTATCGCTCCAGCTGCCTCCTCATCAATTATTTTTATCTGTGATAATTTTATTTCTGTTTTCATAAATTGCAACCAATTCCTGTTTTTTATACAGGGCTGACTATACCTGCAGCCAGCCCTGCAGATCATTCCTACTTTTGTGAAATTGCCAATGCCTCATCGAGCGCTTCAATAATATCATCCGGATGCTCAAGGCCGATTGAAAGACGAATCAGTTCCGGAGTCAATCCGCCTTCACGCTGCTGAATCTCAGTAAGCTGTGAATGCGAAGTTGATGCAGGATGCAGAATAAGACTTTTTGCATCTCCAACATTTGCAACGTGCGAGAAAAGAGAAATATTATTTATAAGTTTAACAGCTGCATCAAATCCGCCTTTAATACCGAACACTGCCATTCCGCCGAATCCGTTTTTCAGATATTTTTTTGCAACCGCATTTGACGGATCATCAGCAAGTCCCGGGTATCTCACCCACTCAACTCTCTTGTCCTTTTTCAGAAACTCTGCAACTTTAAGAGCGTTTTCTGAATGCTTCTGCATCCTGAGAGAAAGCGACTCAACTCCCTGAATAAATATCCAGGCATTATCCGGTGATATAGCTGCACCCAGATTTCGAAGTGGAACTGTTCTGAGCCTGAGCGCGTATGCAATCGGAGCAAGAGGCTCAGGAAGATCATGCGCCCACCTGAGTCCGTGATAATTTGAATCAGGTTCATTGAATAAAGGAAATTTATCGCTTTTCCAGTTAAACTTTCCGGAATCAGTTACAATTCCGCCAATAGCCGAACCATGTCCTCCGATCCACTTGGTAAGAGAATTTATTACAATATCAGCACCATGCTCAATAGTTCTTAGAAGATACGGCGTTGTGAATGTAGCATCAACTATGAGCGGAATGCCGTGTGCGTGTGCGATCTTTGCAACTTCGCTTACATCAGTAAAATCAAGCGCAGGGTTGCCGATAGTCTCAATAAAAATAAGTTTCGATTTTGATGTAATCGCCTTTTCAAAATTTTTAGGATCTTTCGCATCAACAAATTTTGTTGTGATCCCGAATTGAGGCAGGATCGCATCAAACATTGTGTATGTTCCCCCATAAAGATTGTTGGCGGCAACAATCTCGTCACCCTGCTTTACAAGGTTTATAATCGCATAGTGAATAGCGCTCGTACCTGAAGCAAGAGCAACTGATGCAGCCCCTCCCTCAAGAGCGCTTATTCGCTCTTCAAGAACAGCATGCGTCGGATTCATAAGGCGGGTGTATATATTTCCCAGCTCCTTAAGTGCAAATAGATTAGCCGCATGTTCCGTGTTTTTAAACAGATAAGAGCTTGTTCTGTATACAGGAACACCTCGCGATAAAGTTTCCTGATCAGGAGTCTGTCCTGCATGCAATGATAGTGTTTCAAAACGATATTTTTTTTCAGACATTTTATTTCTCCATTTTATTATTTTATTTTATAATTTATATCTTCATACTGCCGGTGAATCCGGCTCATCAAAAAGCCATGTGCTTAAATATCGCTCTCCTGCACTCGGGCTTATTGCTACAATAAGTTTCCCCTTGTTTTCCTCGCGTTTAGAAAGCTGCAGTGCGGCCCATATAGCTGCACCGGAAGAAATACCAACAAGCAGTCCTTCCTCTTTTGCAAGTCTTCTTGCTGTAATTCCAGCATCCGACTCCTGAACCTTGATAATCTCATCAATAATACTTGAGTTTAATATTTCAGGAACAAATCCGGCTCCTATACCCTGAATTTTATGAGGGCCCGGCTGCCCGCCGGAAAGTACCGGTGAACCTGCTGGTTCTACAGCAACTACTTTAAAATCCGGCTTTCTGCTTTTAATTACCTCGCCGATTCCTGTAATAGTTCCTCCCGTCCCCACTCCGCTCACAAGAAAATCAATTTTTCCGTCTGTATCACGCCAGATTTCTTCAGCTGTTGTTTTACGGTGAATTTCAGGGTTTGCAATATTTTTAAACTGCTGAGGCAGAAAAGCATTAGAATTTCCACTTACAATCTCTTCAGCTTTCGCTATAGCTCCTTTCATGCCTTTTGCGCCTTCGGTAAGAACCAGCTCCGCTCCAAGCGCCTTTAGAAGCTTGCGTCTTTCAATGCTCATTGTTTCCGGCATGGTTAGAATGAGTTTATACCCTTTTGCAGCAGCAACAAAAGCAAGAGCAATCCCTGTATTTCCGCTTGTGGGTTCAACAATAACCATACCTTTTTTAAGCAGGCCGGATTTTTCAGCTGCATCTATCATAGCTGCGCCGATTCTATCCTTAACGCTTGAAAGAGGATTAAACCATTCAAGCTTTGCAACAACATCAGCATATCCGCCACTGTTCAAAGCGTTTATGCGCACAAGCGGTGTATTCCCTATTAAATCTATAACATTTCCTGCAACTTTCATTTTTATCTCCTTTAATTTCAAATTATATCCAGATTAATTACTTTTTATTTACAGTTTGATTTTACTGCAAAATTACACTGTTATCTTATTATATAGCTACAACAATAAAGAACAGGGTTGTTTCTTTTGATTTGCAATTTCATCCGTTCAACCTCCTGACTCGAATAATAAAATATTATATATACTACCAAACAGGTCTATTTGGTAGTATATATAAAAATTGTCAATAGCATTAATGTTTTTTTTAAAAAAAATATAAAAAATATTTAATATTTATGCAATTATAATCAAAAATCACTCATTTTATTAAATATTAATCACTAATTTCAGCTATTTACAAAATTTAAGATATATGTATTGATAGAATACCGTTAAAAACATTCTGTTTTTTTATTGACATTATGATTTTAATGAATAACTATCTTTATATTAAAATAAAATCTTAGAAGGAGGGTTATTTTGGGTGATGATGAAGATAAGGTTGTAGAGGAAAGCAGTGATTCTTCCTCCTCGGGCGATTCAGGTGATTCCACAACCGAGACATCTGAACAGGGCTTTGGTTCCAGATTAAAGGATTCCATTGCAAGTGTAGGTATCGGTCTTTTGCTTTTCATAGCTGCATTTCCATTATTATGGAAAAACGAAGGATGCGCAGTAGCTTCCTACAAGGGCCTAACAGAAGGCAAGGGCAAAGTTATTTCTGTTGATGCCTCAAAAATTGATCCTTCAAATAACAGCAAATTAATCCATCTTACAGGACAGGCCGCTACAGATGAAACTCTCAAGGATAATGATTTCGGCATAAGCATAAAAGCAATCAGTCTTAACAGAAAAGCTGAAATGTATCAGTGGGAAGAAAAAGTAACTGAAAAGAAAGAAAAGAAAGTCGGCGGAAAAGAAGTAACCACAAAGACTACAAGCTACAGCAAAGTATGGGCTGCAAAAGTTATCGATTCCTCTGCATTCAAGAAAAAACAAGGTCACGAGAATCCGGGTGTAATGGAATTTGCTGATAAAAAAATCAGTTCAAAAGATGTAAAGGTCGGAGCTTATCCTTTACCTGACGAACTGATTGCAAAAATTACCGGTTCTGAGCCTCTTGCATTTGAAGCAGAACAGATGCAGGCAATTCCTGCAGCTCTTAAATTAAAAGTTAAAAAAACAGAAGGCGGCCTTTTTATAGGAGCTGATCCTTCAAAACCTCAGGTAGGTGATCTGAAAATTAAATTTGAATTTGTCAAGCCTCAGCCGGTTTCAATTATTGCTCAGCAGCTTAATAATACTCTGACTTCATATGTTCCTGAAAAAGGCGAAAAAATCCTTATGCTTCAATCCGGAACTGTTGCTGCAGATTCGATGTTCAAACAGGCTGCAGAAGATGTAGGAATGAGAACCTGGATTCTTCGACTTGTTGGTTTTATAATGATGGGAGCAGGACTTTCAATGGTATTTAAACCGATCTCAACTCTGCTTGATGTAGTGCCTTTTCTGGGAAGCATCGCATCATTCGGATTCGGCCTTGTTTCTTTCATTGTAGCTCTCGTTCTTTCACTTGTTACGATTGCTATAGCTTGGATAGTTGCACGACCGATTGTTGCAGTAATCCTTTTACTTGCAGGTGCCGGAGCATTTTTCGGATTCAGATATTACGGTCAGCAGAAAAAAGCTAAAGCAGCTTAAGCTGCATCAGACATAAAAAATTATTACAAAATATTTTATAAATAAAAAAACGGGGACATCAATCCCCGTTTTTTTATGCACTAATCATTTCGTGAAATGCCATAATGAAGGATACAAAAATCTGCAGTTTATGCTTCTGCCTTAGCCTGAATAAAATTAGAACTTAATTGTCTGAATAAAATCCCCGACCTGAAAGAAAGCATTTTAAAGTAATAAACAAGTTTCCTTCCGTATCCGGCAGAAAGAACCAATATAATCAGAATAATTATAAACATTGAAACAGCTTCATTTTTTCCGGAGAGCTTTTTTAATGCTGTATCAGCAAAAAATCCAACGGGCGAAGGCTGATATGGTATACGGATTTTTACATCTGCAGTGTAAGGCCTTGTCCACTTATAAACTTTAATACCGTTTTCAAAGGTAAAATACCTGCATTTTATTGCAATGTGATAATCGCCCTGTTTCAAATCCCGGATAGATAAAATTGAAGTCCCGGGCCTGATATTAATTCTATCCGGCAGTGCGGTTTTTTCCGTATCCGCAACAGCTGAAAAGCCTGCAATGTTTTCGGGCTGTAAATTTTTCACGGAAATTATTGCATCTATATCACCGCTTAAATATTCTCTGGATGTATCAAATTTAAACATTAGTTCAACCATAGGGGTTAAATCTTCATCCGGAACTTCTATATCTTCCGGCTGATCTCCCTTGTCTATAGTGTTCTTATAATCTTCGCTGATGTCATCCTTTGTTCCAACAATAAAATTATATGTAGCTTCACTGCTCACAAGATTTGTTTTATCAATAGCTGCAAGAGTCAGAAAATATCCGCCGCTTTCAAGAGAATCAAAAATCATTTGAAAATCTGTTGTAAATTTATCAGCCTTTATTTTCCTGTCTTTAGACAGATGATACACGAATCCTTTTAAACGTTCAACATCATCAACTGCCCAGCGGAATTCGGCTTTAGGATTCGCATTCGGCTCGCCTTCATTATGGGTAGGGGAAACTATCACAGGCATCGGCAGAGGATTAATGCTGGTTTGAATTTTATAATGAACCGTACGGCTCAGATTACCCGCTCCGTCAATTGCCCTAATATGAAAATATGTTACGCCGTCTTCGAGTCCGGGCACAATAAATCTTGTAACATTGGCATTCTGATTCTGGATTGTAGGATTAAAATCCGGAAGCTTATTTATGATAGTGGCAAAACCCACTATGCCGGATTCATCTTCAGGCCTCGTCCACTGAATATCCGCTTTGCCGTTTCTCGACCATGTGCCTTCAGGATGAGTATATGAATACACTACCGGCGGGTCGACATGAATATCATTTGACTTACCGACAATTCTTTCCGCCTCCTCCCAGAATAGAGACACCCTGCCGGCTGATACAACCTGGGAAACGTTTCTTGAAGGCCTTCCGGCAGGAGAAAGCTTCAGCTCACCGGTAAAGGTATTATCCCGGAGCGCATACCTTCTGTAAAAAACTCCGGAGACCTTATCCCTTGCATCATGCCAAGATATAATGAGATCTCCTTTTAAATCGCTTCTTGAATCAGCATTATAAATTGATATTTTCGGGTTATAGCAGTTTGAATCTGTCTGCGATACAAGTATGGGTTCAACATCCCATTTTGATCCGTCATTTATTCCGCGTGTTAATTTCACAGACCAGCTCTTGGAATCATTGTTCTGGTATACCATGTAAACGATCCCGTCATTTATGACAATATCCGGAGATGAATTGCTTCCCTTGCTGTTTGTAATTTTCACTGAATCAGACCAGCTTCTTCCATAGTTTCCGGATTTAATAAAAAACAGATCATCGTTGAAATTATCTGCTTTACCCTGCCACACAACTCCGATTACATTTTCATTAAAATAAATTGCAGGGAAAAACGCACCCTTTAATTTACTCTTTAAATCAATTAAAGATTCCGGTTTTTCAAATTTCAACCCGTCCGGGCTTACAGTATGATATATATTGAATTCGCCGCCTTTAAAAGCCTGAAAAAAGAGATGGAGAACATTTCTGCTGTCATAATAAACACGGGGAATTACCTCCATGTCGAAATCTGAATTCGGTTTTACGGGAACGCTCCAGTTGGCGCCGAAATCCTTTGAAACAGAATAATATATTTTACTTGCTGAAGATTTTTCATCCATATTCTGCCAGGCTACAGTGATGATTCCTGTTGAGGAAACAGCAGGATGCGGGTTGCTTCCAATATCACTTTTAATATCTGCAATTTTCACTGGAGGCAGATATTTATATCCGCCATTAAAAGAAATTGAAGCGTAAATTCCTGTTCTCCCTTCTTCAACGCCTTCATATACAACTATAATATAATTTCCCCTTGAAGCGGAACGCGCATCTTTTGCCCTGATATTATATGCGGACATATACTCGGATTTCTCCCAGCCTGTCGGCATTGTTGAAATATCATCTGTTTTCATAATAACAGCTGAAACAATTCCGATTATAATAACAGCAATTATCGACCACAAAAACCGGCCGAAATGCGGGAATCTCAAATATATCCTGATTATTCCGGAAAGCATGTTCATAAAAATATCAAATGTCCTTTTTGAAAATTGTCAACAAATATTGAAAAAGTTAAAAAAATACAGAAATGTAATTGCGAAATGCGAAAACATATCCTTATATGACATATCGGAACAAAATATATAATTATTTAAAGAATATATAAATGCAAATTAGCGATATAATAAAAAGCGATGCGGATAGAATATTCACTGTTGACAGTGAATGTTTTATTATTTTTACCGGAGATTCTGAAACTGATCAAAAACCCTTTATAAGGATAGGAAACTGGATCAACCTCCCCTCTGAATTAATACCATACATCGAAAATATAATAATCCCTGACAGCCTTCCTGGCAATCCTCAACACGAACAGTTTAATCTCAATATAAGTGAGCTTTTCACCAACAGGTTTATAGGCAGCAGAAACATTGTTAAGAAATTTTTTGAATATCAGAAAAATTTTGACCTTGATCTGACTAATGCATCAGTTGTTGATATTGAAAGCGACATACCTGAACTGTCAAAAGAGAAAAATCTTTCTGCTACAAATGATTATATCGGCGTGTTTTATAAAAATGGAAACTTCAAGACCGTACACCAGGGAAAAACTATTTTTGATCTTAATGAATCAGAGAAGACATCATACAGCTATAACAGGATATTTTCTGCGATTTCACAGAGTTCATCAGCGCAATCAAGGTATAGCGGCACCGGTTTTATAAACATTGATGGAAGCCTTTTACTGCACAGCAGCGGGAACTATTTTCTTATCGATTACCCTGAAAAAAATTTCTATAATTTTTCAAGACTTTCGATAAATCCTGCAAAAATTCACGATATTTTTCTATTAAGCAAATCTCTGACAAATGTAATCCCTTTTATAAAATGGAAGGCTTCTATTCTGAGCAGAATTAAAATTCTATCCGATGACATTAAGTCTGTTGAAACAATAAAAAAGTTATATTCATCATCTTACATTTCAGGAGACAAAATTTCAGCAGGCAGTTTTTCTTTAGGCAGCGGAATGAAAATACAAACATTGACGCACAAAGGATGTTTCAGGCTGCATTTCACAAGCCCTGCTCCTGTTAATAAGGAACTGACAGCAATTCTAATAAAAGTAAATTCATCATTATCAAAAATATTGAAGGAGAAATGCGATTTTATAATAACCGGCTATTCAATATATGAATCTTCTGCCATGCTTTTCAGAAACTGCGGAAAACCGGTTATCATAATAGATGACGGATCAAAAAATATTTCCAAAATTAAAAAAACCGGTGAAATAATTATACAGGATGGAATGCAGTATGAAATTCAATACCACGCAGACCTGGATACGGTTTTTCCTGTCTGCACTTTCGACGAGTCAATACTCTCAATACTGCTGACCGAAGATTCCGAAAAAGCAGATGAAATATTAAAAAATATAAATAATTCCAATCATGAAAATAAAAATATAAACCTGTTCAATACATCAAATCTCATCAGGATTATTATTGATAAAACAACCAGCAGAAAATTTTCATCAAAGCTGAAAACAGTATATTCTGAAATAAGATCGCGAATCCATGAAAAAGAAATCCAGAAAATAAGCAGTGCATTAAAAACAGTAATTGTTTATTTCAACGGGCAGCTTTACGAATTTATAACAGATGAACGGTTCAAGCCGGACTCCATCTATTATGATGACATAAAAGCTCCGGAAGAATTCTCAAACGAATCGAACCCCGGCCTGAAAGAATTTCATTCCCTGGTTTTAAACGACAGAATCAGACTTAAAATGCTTCTCAATATTTTTCTGAACGGGTCAGGAGTAAAATCCGGAATCAGCTATGATTTATCCCGAATTATTTCTGAAAGAAAAAAAGAATTCATGAACGGAACAGCATCAGCATCAATTGATGGTGATGCTGAAAATAAATCCGGAACTTCAATAATAAGGCAAAACTTTAAAAAAATTTCCTTAATTGCAATACTGATTATTATATTATCTGCAGCTGCTGTTTTTTATTATAAAACCAGACCGGATTTATCAGCTATTATTAAAATTGAAAGAAACACTCCGGTAAAAGAAATAAACTCCCTGGCAGATGAACATGGCATAATAATTGACGATACCGACATATATGCTTATGCCAATCTGATCGCTGTAAAAAACGGCTTCAGGAAGATAATTACAGGATTAATCCACAGAGACAAAAATCCGGACTGGATTTATCCGGGTAATGTTTTCCTTCTCCATGATGACGAAAAGATAACCGTAAGAAAAGGAGATACACTCTGGGCCATATCAAGACGCAAGCTTATTGAATCTGAAATAAATTTCAATAAAATATTAGCCGGATTAAAAAACAAACGCGGCAATGCACTTGAAACTGAACTTGCTGAATTAAACAAATACGCAATAACATCAAAAAGCAAAGAAGCAATTGCAGAATATATTTCTTCAATCAAGAAAGCAGATGGAAAACAGCAATAAAAAATATTACATAGAGCCTGTTGAAATTGAAATATATTTAAAAAAAGCAGGAAAGGTACGCACGGTAATCCGTGATCTGAAAATTGAACTTATTGATGTAGTTCCCATAAATGCTAAAAGCAAGGAAATTTTTGATCATTTCATATCAAGAAACGATCCGATTGATCTGATGGAGGTTCAGAACGAATTTCCCGAACTGATTAAAATCATCTATGATTCATACTACCAGAACATGGAACTTTTTGAAAAGCTATCCCTGAAATTCAAGGAGGGCATGTCGGGAAGTACAGACTCATGGAGAAGCGCCCTGTATTTCACAGAACTTTTATTAAAATACGAACCAACTGTTGCTGCTACAAAATTCATCGGAGAGTTCCAGACATATAATCTGAATTATCTTGTTACAAAACTATACAGCCTTGATCAGGTTTTTCTGCTTGAAGATTCCACTGTTTTTTTTCTCATAAAAAGAAAAAATGCCGCTTATAGAGACCAGCCGCGCGATCTTGAATTTGATAAGCTTGTTGAGCTTTGGGAATACAATGTGCGTGAAAAATTTTAAAAAAAAGGCTGCCCGTTGGACAGCCTTTTTAATTTCAACATCAATAAAAAATTATTTTTTAATCTGATCAGCAGCAAGAACTTTATCGCCTAATTTCAATCCGCCTTTTCCGTCTGATTCGACACTGCCTGCCAAATAAAAAGCATCCTTAAAACCTTTACCTGCCAATATATCTCTTGCAGTAGCAGCTCTCAAACCGGATGCACAAAACACGATATATTTCCCATCTTTTGAAGGAAGATTTTTTTCAAGTTCTCCAAGTGGAATATTTTTTGATTGCGTACCAACGAGAGTAATTCCTTTATCTTCATCAATTTCAGATTTCTCTCTGACATCAATAAAAACAAAATTTTTATACTCGCCTTTTGTATATTTTGAAATAAAATCTGCCGGTGCAATTTCACCTGTTGGTTTTGCTGCATATTTTATTTCTTTAGCAAGCTTGGCGCTTGCTGTTTCTCCGCCTGCTTTTTTATAAGCAGCAAATCCGCCATTCATGTATGATACTGATGCATAACCCCATGCTGTAATTTTATCGGCAATAGCCAGAGCTTCTTTCACATCCTTGCCATCTGCACCGTAAATTATAACAGGGGCTTTCTTCTTATCAATTGGACTAGCAGGAAACTGAGTTTTAAATTTTTCAATATCTGATGGAGCGATTGCTATTGCGCCTGGAATATGATCCGATGCAGCATTTTTTCTGATATCAACAAGAATCATAGGATTCTTGTTTTCTATATTTGATTTTACAAATGCAGGCTGAACTTCCATTGAATTATTTTTATCCCAATCAGGAGTTCCCTCATGATATACTTTTAAATTATTATATCCGGCTTTCAAAGCAATCATTGCACTTGCCGGGGAAAGTTTACAATGAATTCCTCCGCAATAAAAAACCAATACGCTGTTTTTATCAGCTGGCAGCATCTTCATGCCTTCATCAGTTTTAATTTTTGCAAGAGGAATGTTAATTGAGTCCGGAATAGTTCCGGTAATAAATGCTTCAACCGGGCGGCTGTCTATTAAAACAGCGCCTTTAGCTACAAGCTCTTTAACTTCATTCTGTTTTATAATGTATTTCTTATCTAATTTAAATTCAGGAAGAACCTTAATTTCAGTTGCAGTTACATTGCCGTCTTTTTCAACAAAATCAACTGCTATGCAGGAACCCTTTTTTGTCATAAGTTCTTCTTTATCTTTTATCTGAGTATTGTTAAATTCCCATTTTGTTTCATCATTAAAAAGTACTCTATATGGCTGGCCTTTAACTTTAAACATAATCATTTTAGTTTTATTGAAATGACCATCATAAGCAGCAATGTACCTGTTAGGCTTTTTTTCATCATCTTTTAATCCTACACCGCAATTCCCGTCAACAAGATCAGCCACCGGCTTCGGCCCGCAGGCTGAAAGCGAAATGAAAGCAGCTGCTGATAAAATAAAAAATATTTTCTTCATAAAATCCCCCCTGTTTTTTATATTATTAATTATTACAAATTCTATTGAGTTCTAAAGTATTTTAACTTTTACTAAAACACTGAACAATTGTCAATAATTTTTTATTAATAAAATTCGCCTCCGCAAACAAAGGAGAAGCAGACCTGAAAGAGATTAAAAAACCATCTTATTCAGTTGAATTTATAAATTAAACTTTATATCCTCAATCTGTAATTTCAAGACCTTCTGCTGTAGCGCCAACTTTAATATCAAGCCCCTTTTCCATAACAAGCTTTCTATAATGGCTTACGATCTGATCGAGTTCGTCATCAGTTCTCATCGGATCATGGTGGTTATAAAATAAATTTTTTACACCTGATTTCAATGCAAGATTAATAGCATGATGGGTTGAGCTGTGTCCCCATCCGACTTTTGTCCTGTATTCATCCGGAGTATATTGGGCGTCTGTAATCAGAACATCTGCTCCATTTACAAACCTGGAAAGCTTATTATTCATTTCAGCAATTGTGGTTTCAACTTCAGAGTCATCGCTTCCAAACATATTATAATATGGTTCGTTATCTCCAAGATAAATAAATTTTTTATCTTTATATCCGACTTTATAACCGAAGCATTCAACCGGGTGATTTATTTTGCCGACTTCAATGTTTAAATTATCAATATCGATTTTTTTACCGTCGGAAAGTTCAACAAATTTAAATGTCGCTTTTAACTCAGCTATTCTTATTGGAAAATAAGTGTATTTCATCTGTCCATTAATAATTTCCTCAAGAGAAAGCTCGTGTGTCCTGGGGCCATAAATTGTTATTTCATTCCCAGGAATAAAAATCAGCGGCGACAAAGGAAGCCCATTGATGTGATCCCAATGGGTATGTGATAAAAAAATATGAAATTTTTTTCTTTTAGAAAAGTCAATTGAACTGCCAAGTGGTCTTATTCCTGAACCTGCATCAAAAATCAGATGATCTCCATCATCCGTGTACAGTTCGAAACAGGAGGTATTGCCGCCGTAACGCAGGGTTGTAGGACCCGGAACTGGAATTGATCCCCTGACTCCCCAGCATTTAAAATATATTCCACTCATTTTACTGCAGAAAGGACCTTGCCTTCTGAATTTCCGATTCCAGTGAAGATATTTCATTCAGGACTATATCCTGGTCAAGACCCAGAACACGCCATACATCATTTGAAACAGGTTCTATGCTCCCTTCATTAAAATTACCCAGATCAAGAATGCGCACTGAGGTTTCAGCAACTGAAACTATCATTGAATAAATGGATGAACTTCCTGTTGTAACCGGATTATGGTGTTTTCCAACGGCATATAAAAAATTATTTTCAAACTGCCATTTTTTTCCGATTGCAATGCCGATTTCCTCGTGAGTTAACCCCAGAACATTTTTCTCCACTTCAAGTATAGGATATTTTCTGTCAGAAAGGATTTCCTGTATTTTTTTCATTTCTTCAGGAAAAAAATTATTAATAACTATCCTGCCGATATCATGCATGAGTCCTGCAGCAAAATACTCCTCGAGCAATTTAGAATCAATCCCGATCTTCTTTGCAATAATTTTGGATGCAATGCCTACTCCGAAAGAATGAGTCCAGAAAGATTCCCCATCAATTGAAGAATTTTTATTAATGCTGATATTGCCGAGAACAACGGAAGAAAGAGCTGCATTTTTTATTGTATTGATTCCAAGCATAACTACTGCCTGCTTAAGAGACCTGATATCATTTGAAAGACCGAAATAAGCGCTGTTAACCATTTTAAGCATTTTAGCCATTAATACAGGATCCATCTGAATTACATCAGTCAGTTCCTGAGCTGTTGAAGTGACGTTGTTGGCTACCTGAATTATTTTATTTACAACAGGGGAAAGAGGAGGCATTTTATCTATGGATGCTTTTACTTTAGCTATTAAATTTTTTTCCATATTTCAATAAAATATCCAGTATATGATATCGAATAAAGATATTATCAGAATAAGCGCAATCAGTGCCGCGAGTATTTTAAAAAAAATATTTTTTAACATTATAAAAAATTAATCTTTTGCCCTTCTTGCTCTTATAGCTTCGATTATAAGCGTCTGATCTTTTCTTTTAATAAGGAAAGATACTTTTGATCCGGACTTTCCCTGCAGAAGATTTTTAAAAATACTTTCATGCTCCATTCCGGTTATATCAATTCCATCGATCTGAAGTATTATATCATCCGGCCTGATACCGGCCTTGTAAGCAGGACTATCTTCGTATACACCGACTACCACATAAGGAGCATCTTTCGTCACTCTGCCCGATCCGATAGGAACTTCTATTCCAAGAATTCCATTTTTAACAGGAACCGAAGTATCAGGATTCCGGCAGGAAGCTGCAGTTAAAATCAGAAAAAATGACAGTATAATTGAAATATTCAAAACGATCCGGCTTTTCATTTCAGCCTCCGCAAAATATGATTTACTGCTATATATCCTGCGCGAATTTATTATTGCAAGAATTTTTTAATGTCAATCAGGATTAAATCTCTTTTATTCCCCATGAGCGGAAATGGAGAATAAAAGAAAAAGATTTTTAATATTATTTAAGAACAGGGATGATATCTTTTTTTGCTGTAAATATGATCTGAATCGATTATATAATTCAAATTTAACTGAATAATCTTTAAAAAATACTTTTATTTCTTTTTAAACTCATTGATCATATCAACAAGCATTGCAGCATGTATAGAAAGCATTTCAATTGATTTAGCAGGGTCGTTTATATCATTTAGAGCCATATAAAGATCAGCTATATTGCTTCTCAGCTGTTTATCAATTGCTTTTATTAGTTCAAATTTTTTATCTTCTGCGCTCATATCTATTTAACATTCTCCTTTACCGGTTCTTTCTTATCAACCGGCTGCACATTTTCTTTTTTTTCAAGAGTTTCTTTTTTATCAGAATCTTTTACGTCTTTAACTGCATCTTTTCCGGGTTCGGCAGGCTTTTCAGTTTTTTCGTCTTTTTTGGCTTCGACCTTATCTTCAACTTTAACAGTCCCGAGTAGAGAATCAAGCACAGAAGGTTTTACCATTCTCAAATAATTATCATCAAGATGAACTGCAAATTTATTAAAATCCAATTTTGCAGCAGCAGCTGCTGCTGTTTTATCTGCTTCATTAGCAGGCGGGGTTTCAGTGGAAAGCGCCTTAAATGTAGATAGAATCAGCTTATAATTATAATCATCAACATACTGATGGATAATATCAGATGCTTTTTCAAATTCGCCATTTTGCATGTACTCAGCTGTTCTTTTCTCCTGCTTAAAGCGGATTCTTTTTTCAACTTTCTTTTCAAATGATATATTTTTATCTTTATCTTTATCGGAAACCTTTTCATCTTTTTTATCAGCAGCAGGCTGATCTGCGGCAGTTTCATTTTTTTCTATATCTTCGTAAGTTTTAGCGAGCTCATCAAGTAAGGCCTGATCAGTTTTTCCGATAAATCTTTTATAAAAAAGATTTCCTTTATCATTTTCCAGCTTCAGCATATGCTGATAAATTTTCTTTTTGGATTCTATATTCTGACTTTCATATAACGCAAGGAAACCATATCTTTTAGCCCGTCTTGCCATATCAATTGCATCAAGATATTTATATAATTTGTATGAAAAAAGTTTCGGATTTGATGCTTCACCAACTATATAATATGTCCAGCTTACTGTTCTGTCCCTGTATCCGAGAGAAAGATAAAGTCTTGCTTTAGCATTTTTAGATTTAATTACACCCGGAGCAAGCTCATCAAGAATATTTTTTGAATCCTCAAGGTAAATATTTTTCACAATTTCATCAAAGACTTTTGCCATATCCCCCTGTGAAGAATATACATTCTTGAAAGACCTTTTGTAGTCTCCCTGAAGATAAGCAATATCAGCATTAAAATGCTTTGTGAAAATTTTTCTGTAATCTTCTGTTTTATTTCCGGCAAAATTTGTGATGCATATATTTATAAATTCAATGAAATTTTTATTCTCAGTTAATATCCTTTCGGTTGAAGACTGATCAGCAGATGAAAAAAGAGGAGACAGACCGAAGCTGAATATAAAAAGACTGATAAACAGAACTATTTTTTTCATATTAAATTCCCCGATAAAAAATTAGAATATTCATATCTTCTTTGAAAAGAAAGAAGAAACAGTATTAAAGCGCAATAAAACAACAGATATTTAAAATAAATTCTTATCATTTTATATCGGCAGAAAATATCTAAAAAATCAGAAGATTTTTAAAATCAGAAGATTTGAATCAGGCTAATTTACAGTAAATTCATAGGAAGTTACCGTATTATTATCTATCAATGCTGAAATTCGGAATTTTCCTCTGCTTTTAAAATACTGTTCAGGGACATATGCAGCGATCCTGTTAAAATCATCTGAAATTTCATATGTTATATGCTTGAAGGTTTTATAATCAGAGCCTGATTGGGTTTCAATTTTAATTACAACTTTATTAGCATTCAGATCAGTAAATTTTTTTGAAACTAAAAAATACAGCCTGGATCCGGATTTAAGTTCCTTAATAGGATTTGCATCGCTGCTGGATGTTATTTCTTTATCTGAGATATAAAATTCCCCATTGCCAACGCCTATCCCTTTATAAATAAGATAGACCGCTGTTCCCGCGATAAGAACAAATGCCAGTATTCTCGGGAAAGTATTTAAAAATGTTTTTTTATTATGTGAATGAGCTGATTTCCCCTCAGAAGAATCATTTGATTCAAGTTCATTATCAGTATATTTTCTTGCAGACATTTAGTCCCTCCATGAATAAACAGGAAATACATAAATTAGTATTGACAATATTATAATTATCCCGTATCTATTCCTAAAATTAATTATTAGTGCATTATGTAAACAATTATATTGTTCATTATTTTTTTCTATCACATTGTTAATTAGTCAATAATTTAATTTTTTGTAAAAATAAAAATATCTGGAAAAAACATGCCTGATGATAACCAAACAGTAATTGAAAATATACTTATAGTAAAAGGCCGATTAAAGGCGCCTGAACAGAATCTATTCGGCCAGTTTATAATTTTTTTTACCAACTACAGAAAAATTGACCTGTGCTCTTCTGTTATTTCCACCTATTCATCAGTTTTTGACCTTGAGCCCCATACGAACTGGGATAAATTTGAAGAATCGATTGCAGATTTAAAATGGAAAGGTAATTTCAACATGAACCTTACAAATGCAATCATGGGTGAATTTACTAAAGTTGCAAATGATGCTGCACTGACAAATCTTATATTTGAAAGCACATACAATTATGATTATAAAAATCTTGATATAACCCTATATGATATTATCAATAGAATAATTCACGATAAGAATATGATTCTTGAAACAGGCATTCAGGAAATAACTCCTCTTGAAATAAAAGAAGTGCGTGAAAACAGAAACAAGCCGAAAGTAGCTGAAGTAGAAAAGCAGGCTGACACCTTTAACACTCCCGACGGTACTGTTGTAATACCTGTAAAAGCAATACTTTCGCCGGTAAACGGCAAGCCGATATATCAGCTTAAAATCGGCGATAAAATTATGGCAAGAATTGAACCAAAAACAGACAGAGCAAAATATTTCATCGACCTTCTTGGCCTATGGGAGGAAAACAATAAAAAAGTCCTTCCGACTCCTATGACAGTAATTGATATTAAATCCGGTCCGGGAAAAAACGATCCCATTGAAATTCTGACAGAAATCGGATCAGGAGTTTACGGCAAAATTACTGAAGAACAGAATCAGGTAAAACTCCGCTTATACGATCCGGAAGTTGATGGAGTGATAACAAAAAACAAATTACAGCCGCAAAAAAATGCTGCAGGAGCTGCAGGTGTGCCTGAAGAAAAAAGCTCAATGAAAGGTATTTTTTTAATGATCGCTCTGTTCCTTGCTATCGTTGGACTTTTTCTCATGCTGGTTTTCCTATTCTGATTAAATTAGGAATTACAAATGGACAATAATAAAGATTATATATTAAAACTTGCTCATGACAGCAAAGTAAAATTCATCAGACTCTGGTTCACGGATATACTGGGATTTCTAAAAAGCTTTGCAATTACAATTGAAGAGTTAGAAGACGCGCTTGAAGAAGGAGTAAGATTTGACGGTTCAACTCTTCAGGGTTTCATCAGAAAAGATGAAAGGGAAATGTTTGCAATTCCGGATCCTTCAACATTTAAAATTCTCCCATGGAGACCGCAGGAGGATTCAGTTGCACGGATGTTCTGCGATATTTATACAAGCGACATGGTACCGTATGAAGGCGATTCAAGATGGATATTAAAAAAGAATTTAAAAAAAGCGGCTGATAAAGGGTTTACTTTTTATACTGGTCCTGAAATTGAATTCTTTCTTTTTAAAAATTCAGAAAAACCTGAATTCCTTGACAAGGGCGGATACTTTGACCTTACCCCGCTCGATATTGCTTCAGATTACAGAAGACAGACAGTACTAACACTTGAAAACATGGGAATAGATGTGCTCACATCACATCATGAAGCAGCATACAGCCAGCATGAAATTGACTTAAGACATACTGATGCGCTTTCAACTGCAGACAATATTATGTCCTTCAGGCTTATAGTAAAAGAAATAGCCCAGCTCAACAATATATATGCTTCTTTTATGCCGAAACCTCACGCAACCCAGAATGGATCTGGAATGCATATTCACCAATCGCTATTTAAAGAAGATGAAAATATTTTTTTCGACACCAGAAATTCAAACTTAATATCTGAGAAGGGTAAACAATATATTGCAGGCCTCATGAAACATTCCAGCGAATTCTGCGCTGTTACAAACCAGTGGATCAACTCATATAAGAGGCTGATATTCGGTTTCGAATCACCCACTCATATTACCTGGAGCACCACAAGCCAGTCTGCCCTCATACGCGTACCGCAGTGCAAACCGGATAAACCCAATTCCATGAGAGTTGAACTTCGCATACCGGATCCGTCATGCAATCCGTATCTGGCTTTATCTGTTATTTTATCAGCCGGATTAAAAGGAATTGATAATAAATACGAACTGCCTTCTCAAGTTGAAACTGATAAAAATTTTGACGTGGCTGATTTTGAGAAAAAAGGAATACGTCCTTTGCCGAAACAGCTGAATGAGGCACTTGCAGAATTTGAAAAGAGCGAGCTCATGTTTGAAACACTCGGTGAAACTGTATTTAATTCTTTTATCGAAAACAAAAAACATGAAATCAGCAAATTCAACAGCACAATCACTGACTACGAAATTAACGAATACCTACCAATTTTATGACAAAGCCACAGGAATTTGAAGCATCTCTAATAGGATGCGGAAGAATCGGATTCCTTCTTGAAGAAGACAAACTAAGACGAAAACCATGCACTCATTCAGGCGGGGCTGATAAAGCCGGAATAAAATTCACCTGCGCCTGTGATTTAAATAAAGAAAGACTTGAATATTTCGGAAAAAAAGCATTAATAAAAAATGAATTTCTATTCAACGATTACAGAATTCTATTAAAAGAAAAAAAGCCCGATCTTGCAGTAATTGCCACATGGACAGAAACCCACTCAGACATTGCAATATGCGCAGCTGAAAATGGAACCAGGCTGATTATCCTTGAAAAACCGATATCGTATGATTTAAAATCTGCAAAAAAGATTCTGGATGCCTGCGCTTTGAATGGAACTCAATTAATAATTAATCACGAAAGAAGATATGACGCCAGATACAGAAAAGTTAAAAAAATTATCGATGATGGAATAATCGGCGAAATAAAAAGCGCAAGAGGCCTCATGCTGACGGGCGGTTTCAGAGGTGATTCATTTATAAAACAGGGTGGCGGCCCTCTCCTTCATGATGGAACACATTTAATTGATATAATACGTTTTCTCTTTGGAGAAATTTCAAATGTTTCAGGGGAATTCACGAGAATTAACAGAAATTACGGATTTGAAGACAGAGCCTGCGCCTGGCTGAAAAGCGAAACAGGAATTGATATTTTTATTGAAGCAGGAGGAAATAGAAAATATTTTGTATTCGAACTTGAACTGTCAGGCACAAAAGGATCAATAATCATCGGAAACGGCTACAATAGGCTCTTTCTTAATAAAAAATCCAGTCTGTATAAAGGATTTTTTGATTTAAAGGAAGTTAAATTTCCAGCATTCAGCCCGAATAATTGTTTTACAGAATTATATAAAGAAGCATATGATATTCTTAAATCAAAGAAAACATCAATCCATTCATCAGGATCAGATGGCTACAGATCTCTAGAAATAATCCATTCTATATATCTATCATCATATAAAAATAGAAAAATTATTTCAATCCCGGTTAAACCATCCGATATCAACATTTCAAAAATCTTTAAAATATAACAAATACACTTTTATTATAAATTTATAATCATTAAAATTGATTAATACTTGATTTTTATATTATACTTTTTAATAATATATACATATTTAAACTTTTAATATAATTTCAGCATTATAAAATTCTTTCAGTAATGCGTTATAATAGCGCATAATTAAATTTCAATCTGGAAAAAAAAATGAATAACAATCAGAAGCATATTGGAGAACTATTATTAAAAGCTGATCTATTTTCGACCTGCACAAGAAAAGACATAGTACGTCTTCTGCCGTTCATTGAGAATAAAACATTTAAAGCAGGCGAGGAAATTTATAAAACCGGAGATCAGGCAAATAAAATATTTTTTATCATTTCCGGAAAAATAGAGCTGAAATCTGAAAGAAGAAGTATAAAAATTATTGATTCAGGATCTTTTGGAGAAGAATCAATAAGAAAAGATACAAAATTTCTCCTGAATGCTGTTGCTGCTGAATCTTCAGAAATAATTTCAATTCCAAGAGATACTTTTGATGATATTTTAATAAATAATAAACATTTTAAAGACAGTGCTTATGGATCTCTTATAAACCATTATTCTTTTGAAAAACTGGATAAAGTTACAAAAGCCAAAAAAATAATAAAAGACGATGATTCTACAATAAAAATTATCGGATGGATTGCAACTCTTATTATTCCTCCGGTAGTTTATCTTGCACTCAACAACACGGGTTTTAAATGGGAACAGGTTATATTTCTCACTGTTGCATCAGCTACAGTTCTTATGTGGATTTTCAGGCTTGCTAATGAATTTGTTCCCAGCCTGCTCGCAATTATAGTCATTATTATTCTTCAGATTGCTCCAGCCAGAGTCGCTTTATCCGGATTCACAAATGACAGTTTCTTTATGGCTATGAGCATTTTTGGAATAAGTTCGGTTCTGGTTTCATCCGGTCTCACTTTCCGCCTTGTTATCAACATGCTGAAATATTTCCCCATGTCACAATACTGGCATGCAAGAACACTTCTCTTTACAGGTATCATCATGACTCCCCTTCTCCCTTCTGCGAATGGAAGAATAGTCATGGCTGTTCCAATTTTAAATGATATGATCGAATCTCTTGGATATGAGAAAAAAGGATCTGCAGCAAATTTACTTGCTGCTACAGCCTTTATGGGATTTACATTCTTTTCATCTGCTTTTTTAAGCAGTAAAGCAATACATTTTGTTGTATTCGGACTTTTCCCGACTCAGGTTCAGGAGCAATTTACCTGGATATACTGGTTCTATGCATCAATACCTTCGTTTTTATTAATGCTTGTTCTGCTGATGGCGCTTCTCAAGTTTGTTTACAGAAAAAATGAAAATCCAAAATTATCAAAAGAAATAATTGAAGTTCAAAAAAGCATACTGGGGCCCATGACAACCAGGGAATGGGCAGCACTCGGAGGAATACTTCTTTTCGGGATAGGTATTGCAACATCGAGCATTCACAAGATAGAAATGTCGTGGGTCGGCCTGACAGTTCTCTATGTTGTTCTGATTTTAGGAATTTTAAGTAAAAACGATTTTCAGAAGCATATCGACTGGACCTTTCTGCTTTATCAGGCAGCCCTTATCGGCCTTGTGAAAACTATTTCCTTTACAGGTCTTGATTCAATGCTTGGATCTCACCTTCTATGGATAGGTGTATATATTAAATCAAATATCTACATTTTTATACTGATGCTTTCAGGGGTTATACTTGTACTTAGAATGTTCATCCCAAACAATGCAACTGTTGTAATTTTAGCTTCTATTCTTTTCCCGATTGCCGAGCTTTCAGGCTTAAATACCTGGATTGTAGCTTACATAATACTTATGATGAGCGATGCATGGTTTTTACCGTATCAGTCAACTTACTATGTGCTCTTTGATGAAATGATGCAATCGAAGAAACTTGTAAACATGAATCAGATAATAGGAATAAACGCATTCTCTGTATTTTTCAGACTCGCGGCAATTTTTGTTTCAATACCATACTGGAGGATGATTGGAATATTATGAAAAAGAAAATACTTTCTGCACTGATATCTGTTTTTATTATAGGCCTTGTAATTTTTCTTATATACACCAACCTTGAAAAACCGAGAATCCTGGTTCTACAGAGCTATTACACCGACTATTCATGGGTAAATGACATCAATAAAGGTATTCTGCGTATTCTCGGAGGGAAACCTTACAGTATACGTTATTACTATATGGATACAAAAAGAAAACCGAATCTTGAGTACAAAATAAAATCCGGACAATCTGCAAGAAGAATGATTGATGACTGGAAGCCTGATATCATCATTGCAGTTGATGATGACGCCCAGAAACATGCAGCAATGTATTACATCAATAATCCATCTGTAAAAATAATTTTTACGGGAATGAATGCGGAAACAAAAGAATATAATTACGATACAGCAGACAATGTAACCGGTATTCTTGAAAGAATTCCATTTCAGGAATTCCGGGAAGTCTTTTCATCAATACTGCCGCTAGATAAGAACAGAATCATTCATATTTCAGATGCATCTACAACATCAAATTTTATTCACGATGAACTTAAGCCTGTCAACTGGGGCAGGTTACAGCTGATAAGATCAATTCAATGCGAAACATTTGATGACTGGAAAAATGCAATTGAAATAGCAAACAATACCGCTGATATTATTCTTATAACACATTACCATACAATCAAAGATAAAAACGGTTCTGTCATTGCTCCAAGAAAAATTATTGAATGGACAGAACCGAGGCTTAAAATTCCGGATATTGGCTGCTGGGGATTTTTTGTTGAAGACGGCGGAATGATGGCGATTGCAGTTTCCCCGTTTGAACAGGGAGAGCTTGCTGCAAAAATGGCGGTTAAGATAATTGAAGGTCATGTTTCTCCAAAGTCAATACCTGTACTTACCAGCAATCAGTATATAGTTTATATCAGAGAAAAAAGCGTTAAAAAAAGAAATTTCGTTATGCCTAAAATGCTCGAGGCTTTTGCAAAAGCCACGAACAATTATTATGAATGATGGAATAAACAAAAAAGGATAAATAACAAGATGAAAAAAATACTTGCTGCTGCTTTTCTTTTCTTTTTTGTGATTCCAAACGCTGATGCGAATATTAAAAAAAATATTCTCATTCTTCATTCCTATCACCATGGAATGAACTGGGCTGATGGCGTAATAAACGGCATGAAAAAAGTTTTTAATGAAGCTGAAGCCAAAGGTATTCAGTTTGATATTACTTATGAATTCATGGATACAAAAAGATTTTCTGATGAAGAAAACATTAAAATACTTCATAAATTATACAAATATAAATACAGAGACAATAATTTTGAAGTAATTCTTGCAGCTGATGATGCTGCTTTAAATTTTCTCATTAAATACAGAGATGAAATATTCGGAAAAATTCCGGTTGTATTTACAGGAATTAATTTCTTTTCTGATGATATTATTAAAAATAATTACGGTTATACAGGTGTTGTTGAAGAAGCTGATGTACCATCCACCATTGATCTTGCATTAAAGCTGCACCCAAAAACAAAAAAATTTGTTATTGTCGGAGATAAAACCATAACATCCGTAATGGATAGAAAAACAGTCCGCAAAGCAATGCCGAAATACCCCGGGATAGAATTTCAATTTCTTGAAGATGCCGATGTTTTTGCATATCAGCGTTATCTGCAGGGACTTCCGGAAAATACATTAATACTCGCGATGCATCTCAATACGGATAATAAAGGAAAATATTACAGTTTTGAAGAAAGCTTCGATATATATTCTTTTAATGTAAAAACACCGATTTACACCTTTTGGGATTTTTATATGAATAGAGGCGCATTAGGCGGCATGATAGTAAGCGGAGATGCACAGGGAGCTGAAGCTGCAAAAAAAGCCCTGCAGATAATTCAGGGCCAGCCGGTTGATACCATACCTGTATTAAAAGACAGTCCGAATCAGTATATATTTGATTACAAACTGATGAAAAAATTTAATATATCAATTGGAGATATACCGGCAGATTCCATTATAATCAATAAACCAAAAAGCTTAAAAGAAATTTATGAAGAGAATAAAGAATTTATTATTGTTGTGCTGGTGATTATTGTATCTCTTTCAGGTGTAATTTTCATATTAACAGCTAATATAATAAAAAGAAGAAAAGTTGAAAAATTTCTTGTCGTCACCAATGCTGCTTATCAGAGATTTGTTCCTTCTGAATTTTTACGTTATCTCGGGAAAGAGGATATAACAAAAGTTGAATTAGGTGATCAGATTCAGAAAGATATGTCTGTTTTATTTTCTGATATCAGGTCATTCACATCTATTTCCGAAAAAATGACCCCTGCAGAAACATTTAATTTCATAAACGAATATCTTGGAATAATCAGTCCAATTATCAGGCAATATAACGGATTTATTGATAAATATATCGGTGATGCCATAATGGCCATTTTCCCTGAAAAAACAGAGGATTCTGTAAAGACCGCTATTGAAATGCAGAAAAATTTAATAGACTATAATATATTCAGAAAAAAAGACAACCGGCTTCCTGTAAAAATCGGTGTCGGAATACATTCAGGTCTTTTAATGCTAGGAACTGTAGGTGAATCCAAACGTATGGAAGGAACTGCCATTTCAGATACAGTGAATATTTCCTCCAGACTTGAAGGTCTGACAAAGCATTTTGGAGCCAACATAATAATAAGCGATGATGTTATATCCAGAATAGGCGAAGGTGTGGTTAAATACAACACCCGCTTTCTCGGGAAAGTAAAAGTAAAAGGCAAAGAATTACCTGTTGGTATTCATCAGGTAATTGACGGCAATGAAAATTCAATAATAGAAAAACTTCTAAAAACAAGAAGCATGTTTGAAAAAGGTTTAAATCATTATTACAATAGAGATTATAAAGAATCCATTGAAAAGTTTGAGCAGGCTCTGAAAATAAATTCAGATGATGTTGCTGCTTTTTATTATCTTGAGACGATTAAAGAATATATGGATAAAGGATTTCCTGAAAACTGGACAGGCATAATTGATATGCGTTTTAAATAAGGGAATCTCGATAAATCATTTTATTGACATTCCCTCGGGTTCACAGCATTTGAAAAAATTAGTTTTCACCCCCTCTTCGTTTCTCCCCCTTGATTGAGAGGGAGTTAGTTGGGGTTAAAAAACTAATTTTTAGAGGTTCCCATAATATCAGGCAAAGCCTTCTTCATATAGCTTACGCTTAAGATCCTGATTATTATTACTTTTTTTATTTTCCAGCATTTTTTCAACATATTTAGCAAGAATATCCGTTTCGATATTTACTTCACACCCTGACGTCCAATCAAATGCGGTTGTCCTTTTAAGGCTTTCAGGTATGATATACAGCTGAAAGCCTTTTTCATCAGCAGAAACAACAGTAAGCGAAATGCCGTCAACTGTAACTGAACCTCTCGGAACAATATATCTCGCAATTTCTGATGTAACAGATATAAAAACTTTAACGCCGTTTTCATCCTTCAGAAGATTCCCTACTTTGCCCTTACCATCAACATGCCCCTGAACCATATGGCCGCCGAACCGGGATGAAGCTGTCATTGCCCTTTCAAGATTCACTTTTGAGCCTTCTTTCAGCATGCCAAGCGTACTGATTTCGCAGGTTATTTTTGAAGCGAATACATCAAAAACTTTTCCGCTAATCCCTGTAACAGTCTGGCAGGCTCCATTGATTGAAACAGAATCGCCTTCACTTAATCCGTTTATTATGCTTTCTGCTGAAACAGAGAATATTTTCCCTGAACCTGAGATTTTAATTTTTTTAATTATTCCTGTTTCTTCTATCAGCCCTGTAAACATATCACATCATCTCAAAATTATATTTTTCTTTATATGCGTTATATAATAAATCACCGCTTATCAGATAAGTACTTACATCCTGCAGAATTGAAGAATCTTTTGAAGAAAAATTATCGTCTTCAGAAATTATAGATTTTTTTTGATCTGATTTAAAATTTAAAACCCCGGTTCCGCTTCCGAAAATTTTAGGAGAAATAAAATACATCATCTGATCAGTTTCGCCTGATTCATAAAAAGATCCTGAAAGAGAACCACCCCCTTCAAGCATAGCAAACATAATTCCTTTCGCTGCTAGATCCAGACAGATCTCATCTATCTGTTCTGCTCCAATAGAATCTGTCATTACAATATTTAATTTATTTTTAATTACTTCGTTTTTCTTAAAATACTCTGCAGCTTTATTTTTACTTTCATATATTACATGGCTGCCTTTGAAAAAATCTTCATCTCCAGTTATTCCTGATGGAATGCCTATAATGATTTTTACAGGCTGCCTGAGATCATTAAATGACTCAACAGCATTTGGCGATATCAGCATGTTAATAAAAAAATTCTCTTTACCGATTGAATTTATAGGATGTTTTTCAAAAAAAATAGAGGATTCCTTTGAGAAATCATTTAATCGGGCAGTAAGAGCAGGCCTGTCCTTTTCAAATGTTCCTTTACCTATTATAACAGCATCAACCTTAGTTCTGAGCCTGTGAACAATTAACCTTGAAACTTCAGATGATATCCACTTAGAATTACCTGATCCATCAGCAATTCTTCCATCTAGCGTCATAGCGCTTTTATTTAGAATAAATGGTTTCTTCCTTAGAATATATTTTTTAAAAGGCCTGATAAGATCCGATGCAGATGAAGTCATATCATGCAGAAAAACAACTTCAACACCTGCTCTTTTCAAAGCAGCAGCCCCTTTTCCCGCAACAGCAGGATTAGGATCTAAAATAGGAATATATACTTTTCCTATCCCGGATTCAATAATTGAATTCACACATGGCGGCGTTTTACCGAAATGACTGCACGGCTCAAGAGAAACAAAAATATCCGCGCCATTTAAGTCAGTACCAGATGCATTTTTTATTGCATTAATCTCAGCGTGATCTTTTCCATACTCAGAAGTAACCCCGGTGGAAACCACTTTACCATTTTTTACTATTACTGCTCCAACTGACGGATTTGGCGAAGTCTGACCCATTCGTGAGAATGCCAGCTTAAGAGCAAGTTCCATATTTTTATTATTATCAGCAAACATAACTTATCAATTACAAAGGCAGGAATATTATCAAGAAGTTTTTAATTATAAATCTGAAGATATTTTTCGTAGATTTAATTCTAATTTAAAACTACTGCCAATATAAAGAACTGGCAGTAGACATTATAAAAAAATTTTATTTATTATATTTTTCTCTAATATTTTCCCATGCTATAACAACAGGAGATGCTATATAATATGAAGAATAGGTTCCGAATATCAGTCCAAAAATCATAACTGTAGCAAAATCATTCAGACCTTCGCCTCCAAGAAGATATATTGACATAAGAGAGATTAAAACTGTTAGAACAGTAAGAAGTGTTCTGGATAATGTCTGTGAAATTGATTTATCTATCACTTCCCTGAATGACTGTTTCTTTGAAACAATATGCATATTTTCACGGACCCTGTCAAAAATAATAATTGTATCATTAACAGAATAACCAAAGATAGTGAGAATTGCAGCGATAATCGGAATATTCATCTCAATCCCCATGATTCCGCAGAATGCCACAGCAAGAATCATATCATGAATTACAGCGATCAATACTCCGAGAGCATATTTAAACTCAAATCGGAAAGAGAGATATACAAGCATAAGAATCGTTGAAAAAAACAGAGCCTTAAGAGCGTCAGTCTTTAAAATGTCGCCAACAGCCGGCCCTACATCCTCAACGCTTTTAAAAACTACCTTTTTTTCACCAAAAACATCATTAAGTTTTTTGCTTATTAAATCTGATTGTTTAATAGATCCGCTACTATCAGTACCGGCTTTTACAGTTATAATAAATTCATTTTTATCCGCATCACCGATATGCTGAACTGAAGCACCATGCTGTTCAATTGCAGATCTTATCTTTGCTTCAGTTACACCCTGTTCGAATTTTGCTATTATCTTCACTCCGCCGGCAAAATCGATACCCATTTTAAAACCGCCATGTATAATAAAAGTACCTGCGAAGAAGCAAATATAAAGCACTGTTGACATGGCTAAGAAATAATATTTATATTTTATAAAATTATAAACTTTTTCCAAAACGAAACTCCTTATATACTAAGCTTCTTAATATTTTTTCTCTGCGATATTATCTCATAGATAAATCTTGTTATATACAGAACAGAGAACATACTTGTTAAAATTCCAATCATAAGTGTTACTGCAAAGCCCTTAACAGGTCCTGAACCGAACTGAGACAGCATCAGGGCAGTAATAATAGTAGTTAAGTTTGAGTCAAAAATCGCCCAGAATGCCCTGTCAAATCCGTTAACAATGCCCATTCTTATAGATTTACCATGCCTTAATTCTTCTTTAATCCGTTCATATATAATTACGTTTGCATCAACAGCCATACCAACAGTTAATATAAAACCTGCAATACCGGGAAGTGTCAGTGTAAATCCAAGCCAGGACAATATAGCCACCATAAATATAAAGTTTAAAAGCAGGCCTACGATTGAAAGAAATCCGGCTCCTTTATAATAAACCAGCATGAATAATCCGACTGTTATGAAACTTACAAATAAAGCCTTTAAACCGGCATCAATCGAATCCTGTCCAAGTGAAGGTCCGACAGTTCTTTCTTCAATAATTGAAAGATCAACCGGCAAAGCTCCCTCTTTAATAATACGGGCTAAAGTATCCACTTCTTCTTTGGTAAAATCCCCGTTTATCAAAGCCTGTCCTGTTGAAATCTGAACATTTATACTTGGAGCGCTTCTTACTCTATCATCAATTACAATAGCAAGTTTTCTCCCGTGATTCTTTTTGGATGTGACTTCTGCAAATTTTGTTGCCCCATCTGAAGTAGTAGTAAAATGAACCGCAAGACCGCCATATTCATCTGATCCTACCCATGCTTTACTAATATCATTACCTGCGATGGCAACCGTCTTTTCAAGAGCTACAGGATATGCAGGATGAATTTTTTTTGTTCCTTTATCTCTCATATAATAAAAAAGCAGTTCAGATTTTGATGTTATGTTTATATCTTTTGATAGCTGTGTAATAAAAATATCCTGCTCAAGTTTATCCTCAGGCAGTTTCTTATCTTTATAATTTTTCTCTACCCATTCAGCAGCAAGTTTTGTAGACTGATCATCAATAAGCCTGTATTCAACCCGGCCGGTTGTTCCTATAGCCTGTTTAACACCTTTTGGATCCTTTATGCCAGGGAGCTGAATTTCTATAGCTTCATTTCCTCTGGGTCGAATTGATGGTTCAGAGACGCCGAATTTATCAATCCTGTTTCTTATTAGCTCAAGTGCCTGCTGGGTTATCTCATTTTTATCTTTATCAGTAAGTTTCTCACCTGTTTTCTTTTCTATCTTTTCATAATTCGCACGTAAGACGAGCTGCATACCGCCCTGAAGATCAAGCCCCAGTGTAATTTTTTTTGCAAGAAGATACTGCTCCGCCCAATGCTTTAAAAATTTAGAATCCAGAACTCCCGGCAATGTTTTAACTTCATTCATCATTGCATCATGTATATTTCTGCCGATTATAATATAATATCCATCCTGTTCTTCAACTCTATAACTGTTTGAAGAAAATTTCTTCTTAAACTCTTCCTTCTGTTCTATAGTTGCTTCTTTAGTAAAATCAACCCTCATCTTTTTTGTGCCGAATGTAGGAAGAATCAGCACTATAGAAAATCCTATTAAAAAAAGTATAAAGAGAAGCTTGTATATATTTCCTCTTGTCATTTTTTCCTCGAACTTATTGTAGTTTTTGAATAATTACGAAGCGTTTTTCTTCGCGGAGATCCAGATCTTGATCTATATAATATAAATATAACTGCTATCAGAAAAATAATTGAACTTACTGCAAGTACATCAGTTGCACGCTTACTGAGTCCGAAAAGACCGCGCGGCTGATTGGAATCGGCACCGGCAGGATTTATTATTGCCGAATCAGATACTTTTATTATATTATCCCTGTCCGAAGCAGCAGGTTTTTTAATTTTAATTCCAGGTATTCTTGAATATTTTACAAAATCATCATTTATAAAAAGAAGGCCCTGTTCTGTAATTTTATCTTCATTAGTCGAATTCTTTTTTTCAGCCTTTTTTAATTCTTCAGCTGGCGGATTTTTTCTTTCAACTTTTTTTAATTCAGCAGGCTTGTTTTTAACTGCTTCTTTTACAGTTTCAGGCTTCTTATTAATTACTTTTTTTTCTTCATCAACAATTGGTTTTGTTTCTTCTTTCTGCAATTCATCAGCTTTAGGCTTGTTATCATCAGTAGACGAAGTTGTACCTTCTGCAGATGATGTTCCCCTATCTGCAGGCATTTGAGGTTTTTCCTGGGCATTCAATCCGGATATCATTACTGCAGAAAGAAAACCCAGGAGAAAAAGTACGCTTAATTTTTTCATACTTTATTTATCTGAAAAAAATCAGGCTTTACCTGTAATAGCACTTTTTAAAAATTCAACTTTTGTGTTGGAAGAAATTTTCAATACCACAGTATTTTCATCTTTTACTTCATCAACAATACCATACATACCGGATGCAGTTAATACTCTGTCACCCTTCTGAATAGCTGCGATCATTTTCTTTCTTTCTTTCTCTCTTTTCTGCTGAGGCATGATAAGAAGAAAATAAAAAACCACTATCATCAGTATGATAGGTATGAAATTCATTGCTGAAGACATCCATCCGGATGCACCAGCTCCTGCCTGTTGTGCGAAAGCTATTCCCATAAATATATCCTCCAAAAAATAAAAAATCAAATTCAATATGCAGGATTCAGCAATATTATGTCAACATAATATTTCAGAAGGATGAAATTATTACCGGCATATTTATTCTTATATAGTCTTCAAGCTCAACAATATCATTATTGTACATTCGAATACATCCGTTTGAAGCTGCTTTTCCGATTGAAAGCTCATCTGTATTGCCGTGAATTGCAATGCCTGAACCGATTACAGGAATTTTTCCTTTTATTGGCTTAATTTCTTTTTTTTCAACTCTTTGATTATACAGCTTTATATCTGATTCATTCGGATAATCAATTCCATAATACCTCGGGCCGAATGCATTATCACCCAGATCAACATCGTTTTTATTAAATTTTGTATGGCCGTCTTTTGCCCTGAAATAAACCTTATTCATTGACTTGATTTTCTGATACGACATGCTTGAACTGTGAGCATCCATGCTGAGGATTTCATTGATGTGATATACGCCTTCAGGAGTTCTATTATCCCCTGTGTGAATTTTATTGCTCAGATCAGGATTTTGTCCATACGCTATTCTGTAAGTTTTTACTGGTTTTAAATCTTTATTATAAACAGAAAGAGTAAAATCCTTCTTGCTGATATAAATAATATAATTCCCGGAATAATCCCGAAAAGCATTTCTAATCGCATTTTCTTTAGCCGGAGCACATGAATACAGTGCAGGCATTAATAAAGCTGTAATGAAAAAAGAAATTATCCGATTTTGATTATTTAACTGGCGGGTCGCTTCTTTTTTCAAGTTTGATGATTTCCCTGAGAACATCTTCCGTGATATCATATTTTTTCTTTGCGAAAACAACCTCATCACCAAGATTTAAAATAAAATCCGCATTCAAATCTTTTGCAATAATTTTCACTGCAGTGTTTATCTGTTTTAAAAATTTTATTTTTAGATTTGATTCTTCTTTTTCAAAGTCTGCTAATTTCTTTTTTGCTGTTTTATATTCTGAAGCAAGTTTTTGTTTTGATGAGCTGCTGTCTGATAATAGCCTTTCCTCATACGACTGCAGATCTTTTATTGCTTCCTCTTTATCAATCTTCAGTTTTAAAGCGGCACTGTCTCTTCCGGATAAGAATTCAAATACAGCCTGTATATTTATATATCTGACAGACTGAATCTCGGAATCAGATGGAAGTTTCTGCCTGTTAGGAGTAGCACAGGAAATGGAAAATATTAATAACACTGATACAATCAAGTATCTCATTAAAATCTCATATCCCCTATAGCAAACTGAAAATTAAAGCCATTCGGCACATTCATAAACTGGTTATTCTGAAAAACCATTTTCTGCCCGAACCAGAAACGAAGCGGCATCATAGGAATCTGAACCCTTATTCCTATGCCGTAAGAATATTTGAAATATGCAAGAAAATTTGTTTGAAAGAACTGATCAATCCGTCTTAAACTCCCGTTTGCCTCATCTGCAGCAATAATACCATACATTAGGGGATTTATGGTTTTCATCTGATTTTCCCAGAATGAATCTGACCATAGGGATCCTGCATCAAAAAACAATGCGATCCAGAGCATTTGAGGAAGTATAGGTATTCTGAACTCCAGACCGTAGAGGATTCGATGATAAAGACCAGCTGATCTCCATGATGTTGCGAAAGCAGGATCGTAATAATTCCAGGCCCTAAGAGTTTCAACACCTCCAATGGTCAGCCTGTCTTCATATTCTAGCCATTCGTTCTTAGCATAATCCTGATTTACATTACCAAGCGGCTGCCCGAGAAATGTTCCTGTCATTCTAAACTCGAATACAAGCGGATGTGTTTTCAGGAAAGGAATATGAAATGGAGAAAAATACCAGAAAAATTCAGGGTTATATCTCATATAATGGTCTTGACCGCCAAGCCAGCCGCCTGTGGAATATATTGTTACACCAACTTTAACTCCGCGTGTGGGATTTAAATAGTTATCCTTATTATCAAAGTAAAGATAAGTTGATAGAGTTCTTTTATCCTGATAGCCCAGAGCTCCTATCTGAAAAACTATATCCGGACTGTTGCCGCTCGGATTTTTTATTGCTCTCCATGCTTGTGACCAACCTATACCGGTATTGAAAAAATACAGAAACCTGTAGCCTAAACCCAAAGAATATCCTACTGCTTCTTTATAATATTGAGCAATATCATAAGTATTCGGGAATAAAGACGGGGATTGCAGCTGATAATAATAATAGAAGATAGATGCACTAAAACTTAAAGGCACACCAAAGAGCCATCTTTCATCAAATGATAAAGTAATTGAACTTCTTACTGGACCATACTCAAACTTTAATCCAACTCTCTGTCCATTACCTAACAGGTTGTTCTCAGCCAGATCCGCAAAAATTGAAAATCCGGTTGTAGTTCCGTAACCGCCACCAAGAGAAATTGTACCTGAAGGCTGCTCCTCTACATCAATAATAAGATTCATATAGCCTTCTCTGCTGCCGGGCCTTACATCCACATTTACCTGTTTAAAAAATCCGAGATTGAAAATTCTCTCCCTGGATATCTGCATTTTCGAAGCATCAAAAATCTCGCCTTCGTAGAGTACTACTTCTCTTTTTATAACATGACTTTTTGTTTTACTGTTCCCCTTGATGATAACACTTTCAACATAAGCCTGGGAACCTTCATCTATAACAAAATCTATAGTAACAAATTTTCTTTTTTCCTTAACACCTTTTTTAACCTCAACTTCCTTCTCTACAATTGTTTTGTTAGGCACCACCCTTGCAAATATATAACCTTTTGTAGCATACTTGAAACTGATTGACTGCCTGTCCATCTGGAACTTGGTGTCATTAAAAATATCGCCATTATTTGTTTGTTCAAATTTCTGGGTAAGATCTTCCGGCTTAAATACTGTTTTACCGGCTTCTCCATTAATTTTCACGGTATATTTGTCAAAATAGTATATTTCACCCTCGGAAATTTTAATAGTAATATAAATTCCTCTGTCAGTTTTCTTCGTCGGATCAACCCATTCGTAAGTTAATTCATCTTCTATTATCTGAGCGTCAATATAGCCTTCCTGCTTGTAATACTGTAGAATTTTCAGCTTATCCTGTTCATATTTTTCTTTATTAAAAGTTCCTACCTGTAAAAAACCGCGTTCAGCTGTTTCCATAATACTTCTTAAAACTTTCGGATATATTTTTTTTGCGCCCTGCAGTATCAGTTTTCTGACTTTTATTTCATCACCCTCATCAATCACAAATGTAAGTTTAACGAGACTGCCGTCAGACCGTATATTTTCTTTTTTATAGGTTATCATAGCTCCGAAATAACCCTCTTCATCGTATTTAGCTTTTATCTGCTTAATACTTTTTTCAAGGTAATCTTTACGGAAAACATCGCCCTCTTTTATTGTTATTACTTCTTTTAAATCTGATTCATAAATATTCTTTAAACCTTTAAAAAGAAGTTCTTTAATAATAGGCCTTTCCTTGCAGGTGAATCTGAGAGCAACACCATCTTTAAACTCCTCAATATCAACTGTAACGCTTTCAAATTTTCCTTTTTTAAAAACTTCTTTAATATCGCGTCTGACATCTTCTGCTTTCAGTGGGAAATTAACTGTAGTTTTCATGATATGTATTAGATCTCCGGAATTCGTATTCTGAACTCCTACAAAATCTATTCTGCGGACTATTTTCCCGTCATATTTTTCAGGAACTGAATAAACAAAAACTCCCTGAAAAAGGAGTACGAAAATTAAAGGAGCTGATAAATTTATAAAATTTTTCATTTAATATTTTTGCCTGATTTTCGTCTTCTTTTATATGAAAATTATGCGGAATGTATTTATTAGTAAGTTTCCGATCTAAGTAGTTACAAAAAAATTTAAATGGTTTTTTGTCAATTACCATTTCATTATGGGAACTTCAAAGAATTAGTTTTTACAACCCCACTAACTCCCACTTAAATTAAGGGGAGTTAGTGGGGGTATTCTTTCTTCTGTTGTGAACCTGCCAAAAAGGAGGTTTCAATGTCGAAGCCGCACACGATGTGAAAAAAGGCTTCGACCAAGGGAATGTCTATAAAATGATTTATCGCTATTCCCTTATAAGATAACTCTGAGTCCGCCTGCAAAAGTAATTCCAGGATCAGGATATTCCGTCCTATACCTGATATAATTATTATAAATGTTGTCAATCTTTGCATATAGATAAAAAGATTCCACCAGTTTTATCTGAAATGAAACAGAGCCTTTTATAAACCACCCTAATTTCAAGCTTCCTTCCGGATTTGCATAAACTGAATCATAAAAAATATTTTTATATTCAAAATCAATCCAGGATGATTCAAATCTTAACAATGCGCCCGCCTGATTTGCCGGTTTAAATGTAACAAATTTATCTGATATATAGTAATTATATTCGTAATCAAACCCTATTTTTAAGACTGGAACTACAATTCTTATATCAAATAATACTTCACCTTTAGCATTTATTTTTGAAACAGGTATAGTATCTATTTTAAGCAGTGCGGATACTGGATCAGAATAATAATTATAAAAATTGCTGCTGTTTTCAAAACTTCCCGAAAGTTTTATTTTCATTCTTTCAAGATATGATTTTTCATTTGATTTTAATTTAACATCAAACTCCATTTTTAAATTTGCATTATGAACCGCGCTTGGAGGAAGATTAAACTGCAAATCAGAGAATTTCTGTTTAAAATACACCTCTTCAGGTTTAAACATCAATAAATCGTATGAATAAGAAACTTCAAAAGAAGAATACTTTAATCCTTCAGTATTTAACGATACTTTACCAGAAACAAACGGCCCTGCATCTTTATTCCAGACAAACAGCGGCCCAAGATTTATTTTAAGAATCTCAAAAAGCTTAAAACTTCCAATTAATTCTGAGCTAAGGTTTATATCATCAGAAATATCTGCATTCTGATAATAGTAATAATAAAATTTTGTATCAAATTTTATTTTATTTGATGCAGACCAGAGATATTCCCAGCCGATTTCAGGCTTAAAAAGAAGTAAACTTTTTTTTTCTGATCCTATAGAAGAATCAAGCCCATGTACATACTGAGCCATGCCAAGATTAATATCAAATCTAGACGGATTAGCTTTATATTCATTTTTTAAATCAATCAGTAAAACATCATTCTCTTCTCTACTGTAAACTTTATTTGAAAACATACCTCTTGAAGTGTTGACAAACTGAATTTCAGGAATAAATTTCCATGTTTCAGTAAAATCAGCCATTGCAGTAAATCCGATATTTGCGCCATAATAACCGGAATTAATATACCCGAAATCATTTGATCCCTGAAAATCAGCATTGAGCTGGTAACTGAAATTTTTCACATTGTGGGTCAGGCTGAAATCAGCATTATAAAAATTATATATTCCGTAAGCTGCAAGTGCGTTTATGTTGAAGCTTTTAGCTTTTTCTTTAGTTTTATCCTGTTCAATGTTTTCAACAGCTGCTTTTTCATCAGAAGCCTTATCGCCGGAATTATTTGCATCTTCTGTTTGAGCAGATAATCCCATTGCAATTAATAAATAAAAAAGAATAATAATTATAATATTTTTAATTTGAGAAATTTTCATAGGTTTTAAAAATAAAGAGGGCGTTCTTTTATGAACACCCTCAATTAAAAACAGATTTAAAAGCATAGTAATGACTTGATTATTTTAAAGCCGAAGCTTTATCTGCTATTTCCCATTTAAAACCGCAATCCTCTCTTCCGAAATGACCATAATTTGTAGTTTTTCTATAAATTGGAGTTTTGAGGTCAAGAGTTGATATTATGCCTGCAGGTTTCATGTTAAAATTTTTCATGATTCTTGCAGCAATTTCATTGTCCGAAATTTTACCTGTACCGAAAGTTTCAGCCATAACTGAAACAGGATCAGCCACACCAATTGCATAAGCAAGCTGTATTTCACATCTGTCTGCAAGACCTGCAGCAACAACATTTTTTGCTACATATCTGCCCATATAAGCGGCTGATCTGTCAACCTTGGATGGATCTTTTCCTGAGAAAGCTCCACCGCCATGTCTTCCCATTCCGCCGTATGTATCTACAATAATTTTTCTGCCGGTAACACCTGTATCGCCGTTTGGTCCGCCAATAACAAATCTTCCGGTAGGGTTAATAAAAATTTTAGTATCTTTATCAATATAATTAGCCGGAATAACTTTTTTAATAACTGCATCAATCAATACTTCCCTGATCTCTTTTAATTCAACATCGGGAGAATGCTGTGTTGATAATACAATTGCATCAATTCTCTTAGGCTTTCCATTCTCATACTGAACTGTCACCTGAGATTTTGAATCAGGACGTAAAAATTTTACTTCACCTGATTTTCTGATCGCAGCAAGATGCTTAACAAGATTGTGAGCCAGAAATATCGGAAGCGGCATGAGTTCCTTTGTATCATTTACAGCAAAACCAAACATCATTCCCTGGTCGCCTGCTCCCTGCTCTGTGTAAAGACCAGCTCCCTCTGTAACGCCCTGTGAAATATCTGCTGACTGCTGATGCACATAAACTTCAACTTTACATGTTTTTGCATCAAATCCGATACTTGGATCATTATATCCTATATCAGCTGCAACTTCTCTGGCAATCTTTTCATAATCTACTTTCTGATTCGAAGTAATTTCACCTGCAAGAACAATCAGATCAGTTGTAACAAGAGTTTCAAGAGCTACCCTGGAATCTTTATCGCCTTTAAGGTGTGCATCAAGAATTGCATCTGAAATCTGATCAGATACTTTGTCCGGATGTCCTTCAGAAACTGATTCTGAAGTAAAAATGTAATCTTTTATACTCATTAATATATCTCCTTAATAATTATTTCCAATGTATACATTCAGCAGGGCAGGAATCGATAACATCCTGTATAGCTGATTCTGATGCTCCCTTACTATTGTCAGCAATACTAATGCCGTCAGACATTATAAATACTTCCGGTAAAGTATCAGAACAGAGTTCGCAGCCTGTACAGGCATCTGCATCAACAAAAACTTCTCGAGGCATATCAAACTCCCTTATTTTACTTTATTGCTTTCTTTTTTTCCATTTGTTTTAGTTTCAGTCTTCTGCTGCTCGATAATGCTTTTATCTTTTGCTGAATCAGATTTATCAGATTGAAAAATCTTTTTTTCAAGAGAAGAACTTTTATTTGACTGCAGAGCAGAAAGCCCCAGTGATCCCAGCAGAAAAAGAGCAACCATTACAGCCGTTATTTTAGTAATCACATCAGCCGTTGAAGAACCGAAAGCAGACTGGCTTGAACCGCCTAAAACTCCCATACCTGCGCTTTTATCAGACTGCAATAAAACAATAATCACGATTAGAACGCACAAAATAACAAAAAAGACTACAGAAAGAGTTGTTAAAATGGCCATAAAACCCCTCGGGTAAAAGTATATAAATCCGGGCTGTTAAACCTGGAATTTAAGATTAGGTGCATAAATCTATTTCACCTTAATTATGTCAAGAAAAGAATCAGCCTTTAAGCTTGCTCCGCCTACAAGAACACCATCAATATTTTCCTTTAACATAAGTCCGCTGATATTATCCGGCTTAACTGAACCGCCGTATAAAACCGGAACAGATTCTGCAGTTTCTTTTCCATATAAATTACTGATAAGCTCTCTTGTATATTTATGCACTTCTTCCGCCATTTCCGGCGTGGCAACCTTGCCTGTTCCAATTGCCCATACCGGCTCATAAGCAATAACAACAGATTTCATCTGCTCTTTAGAAATATTTTTCAAAGCGCAGTCGATCTGCCTTTTTATAACTGCATTTGTTTCACCTTTTTCTCTTTCTTCCAGAAGTTCACCAACACATACCATTGGATCCAATGAGTTTGCGAGCGCAGCAATAACTTTTTTATTTACATCTTCATCAGTTTCTTTAAAAACATGCCTTCTTTCTGAATGACCGATCAAAGCATATCGGCAGCCGCAATCCTTTGCCATTTTAGGCGCGACCTCGCCGGTAAAAGCACCTTCATTTTCAAAATATATATTCTGAACCCCTGTATCTATTTTACCTTTGCAGATCAAAGAAACGTCCCTGATATAAGGAGATGGAGGAAATACTGCAATTTCTCTGCCGGATATTCCTCCAATTCCGTCCATTAAAGCTTTAACAAGCGCTGCAGCTTCATCATGGGTTTTATACATCTTCCAGTTGCCTGCAAAAATTTTCCTTCTTCCCATTTGTCCCTCTTTTATATATTATCAGACCGCTGATATAAACACTTCAGACAGAAATCAGCAGCCTGATTATTAAAAATCCTATTTCATTATGAAACCGATAAGATCTGCAACGCGGACTGAATATCCCCACTCATTATCATACCAGCTTAATATTTTTACAAAGTTTCCATCAAGAACCTTTGTTGACAGGGCGTCAAAAATTGATGAATTGGAATTTCCTGTAAAATCCACTGATACAAGAGGCTCATCACAATACTGAAGTATTCCTTTCATTTTCCCTTCAGACGCTTCTTTTATAGCAGCATTGATTTCTTCAGCAGTCGTATTTTTCTTTGTGATGCACACAAAATCAACTACTGAAACATCCGGAGTTGGAACCCTCATGGCTCCCCCGTCAATTTTACCTTTGAGTTCAGGTATAACAAGCGCAACTGCTTTAGCTGCTCCAGTTGTTGTAGGTATCATTGACATTGCAGCTGCTCTTGCTCTTCTTAAATCTTTATGCGGAAGATCAAGAATATTCTGGTCGTTGGTGTAAGAGTGAATTGTTGTCATAAGCCCGCGTTCAATGCCGAATTTATCATTAAGAACCTTGCACACAGGAGCAAGACAGTTAGTGGTACATGAGGCGTTTGAAATTATCTGATGCTTGCTTTTATCATACTTATCATCATTTACTCCGAGAACAATAGTTATATCCTCATTTTTTGCAGGTGCAGATATGATAACTTTTTTTGCTCCGGCTTCAACGTGAGCCATTGCCTTATCCTTTTCAGTAAAACGTCCTGTTGATTCCACAACAACATCAATTCCCTCGCCCTTCCATGGAAGCTCCTTAGGATCTTTCATTGCGTGAACCTTGATTTTTTTCCCGTTGATAATCAAGGAATCATCTGTATGCGAAACTTCACCTTTAAAATGTCCGAAAACCGAATCATATTTAAGCAGATGAGCAAGAGTTTTTGCATCAGTTAGATCATTAACACTAACCAGTTCAAGATTGCTATATTTTGCCTCAGTAAAAATAGCTCTGCATACGTTTCGTCCGATTCTTCCGAAACCGTTTATCGCAACTTTAATAGACATAAAATCCCCCTTTTAAAATAATTTTTAATTTCAGCGACTATTCGAAAATAAATTTATAAAAATTTTAATTTAACAAAAACACCAATATTATATTTTTTTTAATTGAAAGCTTATATAATTTTTATGTTAAAATATATCGGAACAGTTACTTTATTTTAATTCATTTGTCCAATAAAAAAATATTTTGTCAAGAAAATACAGCCTCTATTAAAAAAAAATACTGCGGGCAATATGTCTCATTAAATCTATACTTTCAGAAACTTCTTCATTGAGGCAATTCTTGAATCATCCGGATTCAGTTTTGAAGCAATATTAAAATTTCTTCCTGCTTCAATTTTATTATCAGCCGCGATCTGACATTCAGCAAGCTTAAGCCATCCGCCGTAATAATGCGGAACAATATCCGTTACTTTCCTGTAAAAAGAAGCGGAAGATAAAAAATCACCCTCTATGAATTTAAGTTTTCCAAGTCTTAAATACGGCCAGGCATTATTCTGATATTCACGCGCTATACCCGAATATGCGGTTTCTGCTTCTTCGAATCTTTCAGTATCGAGCAGGAAGTCACCGTATAGAATTTCCGTAACCCAGCTCTTTTCCTTAAAAAAATTTCTGTGATCTTTAAAATCATTATCATTATACCATGATTTTTTTCTTAAAGCTCCAGCATATGTAACGAGCTCATTTATCCAATCCGGAACTTCCCGGTCATTTCGTACAAAAATTCCGTTTGAGGTGTTCTTAAACCAGATATCATCAGATATAACCCCTTTTTTTTTCATATCATTATAAAGAACAGTTCCAGGATAATAAGCTGTTGGAGATACAATAACATCCCCAGGAAGAATTTTTTTCATCAATGCTTTTGTCTTTTGAATATCGCTATGCTTTTCTCCAGCCATTCCTGCCATCAGATATATTGAAAGATAAACACCTGCTTTTCGAGTGATTTCACAGGCCTTAATTATATCAGAAATTTTTATTGACTTGCTGTAAAGTTCCAGAATTTTTTCTGATCCGGATTCAACTCCGTACTGTATATGCTCAAGACCGGAAAGTTTCATTTCAACAAGCATATCTTCATCAATCGTATCAGCTCTTGACTGGCAGTTCCACATCATGTATATTCCGCTTTTACGAAGTAATCTGGAAAATTTCACTACTCTGTCTTTTCTTAAAGTAAAATTATCATCTCTGATAGAAAAATATATTATTCCGTATTTTTTATGAATATGCATAACCTCATTAAAAAGATTTTCCGCGCTGCGGAATTCGGTTTTTCTTTTCCAGAAAGCAGGTGAGCAGCAGAAGCTGCACTCATGCGGGCATCCCCTGCTTGATATTAAATACTTGAACTGCTCATTCGTATTGATACCGATCATTCTCCCTGAAAAATCTGATGCAGGTTTAATTTCATCAAGTTCAGCAAGCCGTTCTCCAGCAGTAATTCTTTGAGGTTTTTCACCATTTTGTAATAGTTTGATAAGATCATAGCAGGCTGTTTCACCCTCACCTGTTATAAGGAAATCAATTTCCTTAATTCTCCGGGAAAACTCTTCCGCAAGATGGGACACATGAGGTCCCCCAACTATAATAATTATCTCCGGGTACTGAGATTTAACCTCTTTCACAAACTTAATAGAGTCTGTTCTGTTATGTGTATAAATTGATATTCCGATTATATCCGGCTTTTCATTTTCAATTATTTTTACAGCACCCCGCCAGCCGTGTTTTGAGAAATTTGCAAGGACAGGAGATAATCCTTTCTGTTCAAGAAATGCAGCTATTGATATCAGTCCGTATGGAAGAAGGGATAAATAATAATCGTGCCTGTCATTATAATCGCAGAGATAACAAAATAGAACCTTCACCTGCAGTCCCCATTAATTTCATTAACATATTCAAGTGCATTATTGATAGAAGATTCTATTCCGCTGAAACCGGATTTCCTGATAAATCTTTTAATATCCTTATCAAATAACCTGTTGTAATCATTTATAAAAATTTCTGAAAGCGGCCTATAGGACCAGTGCCACTTTTCCTCGCTGTAGCCGCCGCTTCTTCCAGCTGTATAAGGCTGGCAATAACCGAATCTGCCTGCATTTTTTTTTAACCATTCGTAGATAATCCGGCCTTCTCCTGTATTATAATAATCATTATAAAGATAATTAATATCAAAGTCCGTGCCCCAGTGATGTCTTGAAGTACCGGGCATTGATGAATATTTTAAAATTTCACGTGACCTGGCCTCGTGATTTTTAAATTCCCTGCTTAAATTTTTCCCTGAAACAAGTGTACTTCCATCAAATTTACTATTCCAGATATACTTCTGGTCATAAAAGCTTCTAAATGAGCTTCTCACAGTAATTTTAATATTAGGATGATCTTTCCTGAATTCAGATAGCATTTTTTTTAAAGCAGCAGCAGCCTCTTCCCGCAGATAATGTTTTTTATCATCACAGGGAATTCCGATCACACATGGATTGACAAAACATTTTAATTTTTCAGGATTATATGAACCGGCAAGATAAGTTGAAGGATCAGTACCGCAATAAACTGAATTTCCCGCATAAACAGAAAAATATAATATCACTACAAATATAGCGGCAATAATCGACAGAATGAGTTTTTGCATTTATTTTAATGGCCTATCAACATTTCAACAGCTTTATAAAGATACTCACTACCAAAGGGTTTAGCAAGGGCTATCTCAACGCCCAGAATCTTAGTCATCATGAGATAATTTTCAGGTGATATTTTATCACTGCCTGACATAGATATAATTTTAACCTCGGGATGTCTATCTTTTAATTCTTTAATAGTTTCAATACCCTCTTTTTCCGGCATAACGATATCGCATATTATCAAATCAAATTTTTCTTTATCATGCAGATCAAGAACTCCAACTCCATTTTCTTTCTCATGTATTTCATAACCTTTCATCTGAAGAAATTGTTTCAGAGGATTTCTTACATAAAATTCGTCATCAACTATAAGTATTTTTTTCATTTGAGTTATTCTATCAGAATATTTAAAAAATCAATATTAAAAACTGATTTTTATCATATGATATTATAACTATAAGTTAATCAGTATAATAAATTAACAGCATCAATTGAAAAGTGTCAATTTTTTTTATCAGTTTAATGCTCTCATTTATAAAAAAAATTTCGCAAAATTATTTTCATTTATTTTTTAATCAGAATATCCCAGTTCCTTTGCAAAACATGGATATTCATTACTGCCTTTCATATGAAAAATTAAATATAGATTTTCTTCAGCTCTGGTCATTGCAACATAGAGGAGTCTTCTTTCCTCTTCGATATCAGAAGATTTATCCGGAATGATTTTATCAGACAAGCCTGTTAGAATTACTGTATTAAATTCAAGCCCCTTGGATGCATGAATGGTCATAAATTTAACCCGTGAATCATTTATTTTCAGAATTTGTTTTATATAAGATCCCTGGAAATTATTTCTGTAAAGAACTGCAATATCTATAATTTCCAAAGTGCTGAGCAGCTCTTTAACATACTCTGCTTCATCTTCAAAACCGGAAACAAATTTTACTTTGACTACCCCTCCGGCACCTTTATGGGATATAAGTTTTTTCGAACTTCTGTTTTTATTTTTTTTAATAAATCTTCCTGCAATATTCACAATTTCTTTTTTTGATCTGTAATTAACCTTGAGAATATGTTTCCCCGGTTTATAAAAAAAAATTTCCGGCTTAACAATATATTCTAAACGCGACCCTCTGAAACCGTAAATACTCTGAAAGTCATCTCCTACAGCAAATTTTATTCGCACATCCCACACAACCTCAATGTGCAAATCCGCCAACCCCTGACGGAAGTGCTCATAAAATCACCACTCAAGCTCAACAAAATCCGGATATTCCATTGATCGTAGACTCTGAATTCCCTCACCTGAACACCGCTGTCTTTGAGAGGATTACGATAAGCCTTTTAAACTCCATTTACCCCAAATACTGCCCTCATTGTAATAAATTAATGGAAAAGCCGGTTAAGAACCGTCCGAAAGCTGTACGCTGCTCTAAATGTAATTATATGGCATCCAGGATTAGCTACACGCCCCTTCATATGCTGAAATTGCCTCTCTGGATGTTCTCTTACCTTCTTCATCAGGCAATTGTAATGTATCCGCAGGTTTTGAGCACTTCAGCAATTCATCGATTGATTGGAGGAAGCATTAATACAGCAAGTCTTCTGAAAAGGAGAATTCAACTCTTCCTATTGGAGTTTGAGCCTGCTGTTAAGAAGATTATAAATGAGGAACTGAACAAGCACTACGGCAAGGATTTCCGCTTCCCTACTGATATAAATGCAGACCTGAAGCCTATAATTGCCAATAAGCCCTTATTAAACGCTGATACCTGCGTGGTCTATTCCTGTAGTATGAGGGCGAACGGATTCCGGAAAAGATTTAAAGCACGGGGAATGACAGCTTCCATTTTCCTCGATGACAAAGTAGCCATTGAAAGGAACAAGTACCAAATCGGAAGTTTAGTAAATTGTATTATCTTACGTGGTGGAGGCGTAATTCTTGATAGCATTCCGGATTTGACTCAAAAGACAGTACAGCCCCTGTTCAGCTTTTTAGAAAACCCCAACGCTCCTCTGTTTACTGATGAGGGCTATAGTTTTCTGATGCGTTACAACTTTAATCACAAAATGGCCAACCACTCGGCGAAAAGCAAAGACCCTCGATATCGATTCTCTCGTGAAAGGTGGACAACAAAGACAGGAGTGAACGATGCCAGTGCAGAAGGATTTCAACGTGGTATGAAGCACAACTTCATTGGCGGATATACGTACTTCAAGCCTGAATTTTCAAACCTATACCTGAAGGAATATGCTACCCTTAAATCTATTCGAGCTTATGGATTACTGCGGTTGATGGATACTCATAAAGGGATTTGTGAGGGAAGTGAGGAACATATTACAGCAAATAAATTCGGTTTCTCCGGAAGCAGCAGTTTTAATAAACTGAAATTTTCTGCCGAGGTATCCTGAAATTCATCAACAAAAATGTATCTGAATTTTTTTTGTACTTCACTTCTAATATCTATATTCGTTTCAAGCATTCTGATTGCATAATGCATCATATCATCAAAATCAATAATTTCTTTTTCCTGTTTTATATCAGAATATTCAAGAATCATATTATCAATTTCATTTAATAGGCCGGTTGATTCAAGCTTTGTAATTATCCTGTGTTTTAAAAACCTGCGGCTTTTAAAAAATTCAAAAACAATATTATACGGCAGGCCGTGTAATCTTTCCCTGTTTTGTATTATTATTTCATTGATAATATGATCTCCCGTTTCATCATCCATAACCTCAGGAAAATTTCTGAATCCAGATAGTTCAAGAAAACAATTGCTGTATTGTCTTATCAGATTCAGACAAAAAGAATGGAATGTTCCGGAAGTTATTTTTACTGCACTGTCTTCTGCATTTAAAATTATTCTGTTTTTAATCTCTTCCGCAGCTTTTCTGCTGAAAGTAAGTATTAAAATATTTTCCGGAGCGATATCTGTATGGTTGATAATATTGATAACTTTTTCAACAAGAGTTTTTGTCTTGCCTGCTCCTGCACCTGCAAGAACAATATTCACGCCGAAATCAGGCAATGATGCTTTCAGCTGATCCTTATTTAAAATCATAAAACCTCTAATATATATTGCGAGATAATAATATTAATACTGACGAAATCTGAATATTTAAAATAAAAAATTATTTATAAATTGACAAACACAGTAAGATGTATTATTTTTTTAAAATCAATTATTGATTTGTTTTCTTTTAGATCCGGTAATTTAAATGAGAATGAAACATAAATAATGGGCTTGATATTCTAATAGTTTTATATAATAAGAGGGTATATGGATTACGATAACCTTTCAAAAGAAGAACTTGTTGATGAAATTAAAAAGCTAAATGAAAAGCTTGATAGTGCTAAAGAAATTAAAGATACAGTAGACGCATTAAATACAAGGCTTGAAGATGTCAAGTGGATGGAAAGCGCACTTCGGCAGAATACCGCGAAATTCAAAAATCTTGTCTCAAACATACCGGGAGCAGTGTATCAATCAGCCAATGACGATATCTGGACACTCTTCTATTTAAGTGAAAATTTTGAACTTATAACCGGATACCCTACTACAGATTTTGTAAAACTTCAGATCAGATCCCTTAAAAGCATAATTGTTCAGGCAGATCTTGCCAGAGTTGAAGATGCAAAAAAAGCTGCTCTCGAAAAACGCGATCCTTTCAGAATTGAATACAGAATAATCAATTCTAAAGGTGAACACACCTGGGTAACAGAAAACGGACAGGGCATTTTCGGCGATAACGGTGAAATTTACTGGATAGACGGGGTTATTTTCGATATCAGCGAGCAGAAACAGGTTGAACAGCACAGAATAAAACTTATTCAGGAATTACAGGATGCAATGGGAAGAATCAAAGTTTTAAGCGGACTTCTTCCGATCTGTTCATCATGTAAAAAAATCAGAGATGATGAAGGATACTGGCATACTCTTGAAACTTATATAAGCAAGTATTCAGAAGCGGAATTCAGCCACAGCGTGTGCAAGGATTGCGCAAAAAAACTTTATCCTGATATGAATCTTGAGGAATAATCCCCTCTGCCCTACGGGCATCTCCCCCTTGCCAAGGGGGAGATTATAAAACTATTAAAATAAAAAGTGATTAAACTATAAATATGAATACATACAGGTAATATGCGAATGTGGAAAGTACAAATAATATGATTAAAAACAAATTGCAAATTCTACTTTTAGTAACAGTGATTTTAAATCATATTGGTTGCGGAATTTTTGAAGGTCATTCAACTACAATATCATCAATTGCAATAAATTCAAAAGGCAATTTAATTGTATCAGGAGCTCTGAATGGTACTATTATTTTATGGGATCTGAATAAGATATTTAAATACCAATGGTATTATTGGCATGGCGGTATAATTCATTCTATTCAATTCAGTCCTGATGAATCAAGTATTATAGTAGCTTCTTCTCACAGTAGTGAAAATAAAATCATTATACATGATTTAAATGGAGATATTTTAAAAATAATTAAATCTGATTTTACGGTAACTCAAGTATTTTTTTTATCAGAAAATATAATTATTGCAGGTGATACAGATGGTAAATTAAATTTATTCTCAAAAAATGGTCAATCGATTAAGAAAGTTAAAGCATTTGATACTGAAATAAGAAACATTATATTGAATAAACAAAAAAAATTATTATATACAACTTCTTTTAAAAATAATCTTATTAAAATATATGATTTCGATCTTAATTATTCTGGTTTAATTCAATTACAAGATTTTGTTTGGGCAATTACAGTATATGATAATTATAAATTTCTTATAGTTGGATTGGATAATGGGAAATTACAGAAGATTTCTTTATCAAATAATGAAATTCAAGATATCGACTCGCATAATGAATCAATAAATTATATAGTTTCTAATTCTGTAAATAGAAATATTATCAGTTCATCATTTTCTCAAATCAAAATTTGGGATAATAATTTTAAAATAATAAAAAATATTAGTAATTATAAAGGAGTGGATTATTTATCTTATTCACCTACTGGCGAATATTTTATCATTAGTTCAGAGAAACACGATATTCTGATTTTAAATAATAATTATGAAGTAATTAACAAATTTGGTTATCCTGATTTTTATAAAGGATTTGTAAGAAAAAAATAATTCCACTCAACCCGGTGTCGCCTCTTTATTTATTCTGGCTCCTCGATCACCTCGAAACGATTTGTTATCGTAAATCACTCGGTGACCAGATGTTTAGTGTAAAGAATTTTAACAATCTATATCGGTCGTTGAGTTGCGCAGCGTACTTGTGGTGATAATAGTCGAACCATCGAGACGAAAACATCCGGTGTTTTTCCAACCGGCTGAAAAGTAATTATTCTGTATGGCATTTAGGATGGGCAGGTGCCACCTGCCTTTACAAAGAGTTAGGTAAAGTTTTGTACCAATTTATGGCTCTTAGGTCTGCGCCGATTGAGCAGGCGGAGGGGTGTGGAGTCTCGAGGAGCGGGGACGGCCAAGCACCGTCCTCGCTTCTTGAGAATATACAACAAGGTATTGTTTATTTCTTATTAATGTCAATAAGTTCAACTTCAAATATAAGCACCGAATTTCCTGGAATTGCGGAATTTGATCTTTCACCATATCCAAGTTCGCTTGGTATAATCAGTTCATATTTAGATCCTTTTGACATCAGCTGAATTCCTTCAACCCAGCCAGGTATCACCCTGCCCAGCTCGAATACAGCCGGTTCATTTCTTTTATATGAACTGTCAAATTCCTTGCCATTAATAAGAGTTCCTTTATAATGAACTGTAACTGTATCAGTAGCAAGTGCTTTCGGGCCGCTGCCTTCCTTGATTACTTTATACTGAAGGCCGCTTTTTGTAACCTTAATGCCGGGCTTTTCGAGATTTTTCTTAAGAAATTCAGATCCCTCTTTTGAATTTTTCTCAGCAGTCTCTTTCTGTTTCACCATTGCAATTTCTGACATTTTCTTAACTGCCTCATTTATCTGCTCATCTGTAAGTCTGCTGTCTTTTTCGGCCAATATATCCTTGATACCAAGCATAAATGCATCCATATCAATATCAAGATCCTGTCTTTTCAATGTCATGCCCACCTGCTTGCCCACAGCATAGCTGTATTTAGCTTTGTCGGTTGACAGACTTGAACCGGAACATCCAGTTGTAAGAATAATTGTAATAAAAAATAATAAATAAATTCTGCTCATATTGTTTCTCCCCTGCTTTTTTTATGTTTTATTCAGAAAAATTTTACCTGTTTCGAATAATTATGGGAACCTCTAAAAATTAGTTTTTTCAAGATTATAAATATCTAAAAAACTAATTTTTACTTATGTTGTGAACCCAAGGGAATGTCCATAAAATGATTTATCGAGATTCCCTTATCAAGATGGATAAGGTTATACAGCTTTAAATGGTGTCAAGAATTCTTTTTTATATCAGAGGCTTTTGAACGGTGATTTTTTAAATAAATACTCCAGGATGAATCCGGATCCCGTTCAAGCCTGGAATAAGCACAGCCGCAGTATTTCTGCCTGTAAAAATCATTCTCTTTTGAAAGCTCAAGGGAATGTTTAAATCCATTGTTTTTTTTGAAATCAGCTTCGATGAATTTTATTCCATATTTTTTTTCAAGATCCAGACCTATTGAATTTATTACAGAAGTATCTTTATGGGGGCTGATTGATAAAACAGTGGCAACAGCATCCATTTTAAGTTCAGCTGCAGCTGAGAATACTTTATCAAGCCTGAAATTAAAACATTCACGGCATCTGAGAGATTTTTCTCCGAGATGACGGTACTTTTTGACTGCAGCAGTCCACATTTTATTATCATAATCGCCCTCAATTAATTGAAAAGATTTTGACACGGAAAATTTTTTCAATTCTTCGAAACGGGTTCTGTATTCGCCTATCGGGGCAATATTCGGATTATAAAAAAAAGATGTAATGTGCCATTGCGGCGACAACAACTCAATAACGTGACTGGAACATGGTGCGCAGCAGGAATGAAGAAGTAGAGACGGCTTGTTCAATTTACCTGAGATACCTGTTTACAAAATCTGAAAGACACTCTGCTTTCTCAGGACTGGTTTTGCAATCAAGCCATAATAGAAGTTTGGATTTGCAATCATTCTCACAGCTGTATTCATGATGAATAATATATCTGGCAACATCAAACTTTATTTTTTCAAATATTTCTTCAGCTATTGTCAGATTACACGGATTAGGCCCCAACTGTTCGCAGATATTAACTATTATTTCATGCTTATCCATTTCTTTAAGTTCATTTACAAAATCCTGGCCGAAAGGAGAGTTTTTAAAGCACATTTCTTCGAAAGATTCAGCAATATAAGCACAATTCTTCTTTTTACTCATCATTTAACCGCCATAGATATTTATTGATCCCGCGAAATATTAGTTATATATAAATAATATATATTTATTCAGGAATTGTCAACTTTAAGAGCTGATTTTTTTTCATGTTACGATTTTTTTTGAAATTTTCCATTCTTAATAAAATTTATCGATTCTGAAATCACTTCATTATTGAAAAGAAGAAATGAATGCTGTCCCTTTATCTGCATAAAATCCGCCATGCCTTCAATAATGGTTTCTTTCAGTAAAACAGTTCCATCATTGTCTCCTTTTAAAAAAGGATTCAATCCGATCTCATAACCTGTTCCACCTGCAATTACACCAAACTCAAATTCCGGAACAGGAAGAGAGTTTACAATGCAGTTTTCACCTTCTGCAATGTCCATGCCTGATCGTCCGAAAATTTTTTCAAAAAACGGCAGGTGAAGAAGAACCGCAGCATAAACAGAACCATTATTTGGAGGAGCAATCATAACAACCCGTCCGATATTTCGAGGTTTATATTTTGATATATAGCTCCGGACAATTACTGCACCCATGCTGTGGGTTACAAAATGAATCTTACCTTTTGGGAATTTTTTTATTTTTTTATGCAGACTGTCAGAGATTTCTTCGATGGAACCATCTTTTTTTGTATAATCAAAACCTGTTACACTGAAACCCTGACGAATAAATTCTATCTTGATTTTGTTCATGGAGCTGCTTCCTCTTAAAATTCCATGAACAAGCACAACATTTTCTCCGCTTGAAGTTTCCCAGGCTGATTGGAGTCTTAAATCCCTTGTTTCTACAAAATAAACAAGTGCAATCGAAATAAATAATAAAAATAACGCTATATATGAAATATACATTTTTTTCCTTTTTAAAAAAACCACGATCTACACCAGATTTTCAAGCGAATTGGCATAATATTCAAGATATGATTTCTTTTCTTCATTAATAATAATCTCTTTATTTACAATCTTCACTATCTTTCTTGTTTTAAGAAGATCAAGTGCAACACTGACAATTTCATATGCTTCTTCAAACTGTATGAAACCCTCTTCAAATTCCACGAGCTCTTTCATCCTGTCATCTTTTTCTTCTTTAAGCTTATCCTCAATTAAAATGCTTTTAATAAATGCTTTGCCCCGTACGACCCTGGAATTTTTTAAAGATAAAATTTTCAGATATTCATCAACTTTTTTTACAAGTTCTATTTTCTTTAAGCTTTTTTTATCTAATGTCAGCAGGGCTTTTGATATTAAAGGCACAGGAGTAATCGGCATAACAGACTGAATTTTCTCCTGCAGAGTATTGGAAAATTCCTTAATATATTTTAATCGTTCTTCTCTACCAAGATTTAATATTTTCGACCCGCGTTTTTTTAAAAAGTCGGATAAAAAAACAGGATCACCGAAACTCACGCTTGCAGATCCATGATGTTTCAATCTGCCGGCAAAATACCTTACAAGGTTAATAACAGCCATAACAGGAGTTTCAATAATAATTTTCATGAGAGATTTTATATTATCTCTGAATCCGCTTTTCTCCTTGCCGTTTTTCCATTCTTCAATTAAAATCCGGTCTTCAAGAATCCAGTCGTAATTAATTGAAGCGGGTACAAACACAATATCACCCCTGAACTTCGGATCATTCTTAATCCTTGCAATATAATCAATTATGCCGAGCTTAGGCTCCTTGAATTTTCCATCACGCGTAAGGCCGCCTTCAAAAAAAATCCCCTGAGTCACGCCTCGTAAGCTGATATGCTGTATATATTTTTCAAGAACAAGATGATAAAGCCTGTCCTTGCATTTTCTTCTTATAAAATACGCCCCGAATGATTTAAAAATATATTCAAGCGGCCAAACCCTTGCCCACTCGCCAACAGCATAGCTCAGAGAAATTTCCCTTGCCAGCATATATGCAACAAGAATATAATCAATATTGCTTCTATGATTCATTACAAAAACGACAACAGAGCTTTCAGGAATTTTTTTAAGTTTTTCCGCATTTTCTTTATCAATAATAACTTCGTAAATAAAATTCAGAACAAAATTTGCGACCATAAAACCTAATTTATAATAAGTAAGAATATTAAAAAAAGGAACTATCTCATCAATATAACCTTCAGCCTGTTTCTTCACTTCAGCTATTGAAATATTTTTTTCTTTTGAAGTTTCAATAATAAGCCGGTTTATGTCCGCATCGTTCATTAAATCATTTTTTACAACTATCTTCTTTGTAAATTTGTATTTATCAACGCGGATTCTGTTTTCCCGGATATTTTCATTTACTGATGAAAGCAGCTTCTTTTTAAAAAACCTGACTATAAATCCGCGGATTATCTCATAGACAAGAATAAAAATGAGGATGTATAACAGGTATTCCAGAAATATCATTCAATACTCCATCATTTAGACAACTAAAATAGTTAACAAAAAAAATCCGCCGGGTCACTGATTTAATTTATAAAATTCTCCCCTGGCGTTTTTTTCAATGTGAATCAATCCTTTTCTTTTCATATCAGCCAGAAGAATATCTATACTTTTTTTATCAGAACCAAGAGCTGAAAACAGATCCTCAGATGTAGAAGGCCTTCTTTTCAATGTGGCAATAATTCTTTCCTGAAGATGATCTGCCCCTGCAGCACCGGATTTTCCTGCAGGTCTTCCTATTATTTCAGCCTTTAGAGGTTTAAAAAAATCTCTAATCTTTTCCAGCTGATTAAAATCCGCTCTCTTTATCCATTTCTCTGCTGAAGGCCTGTCTAAAGTATTTAGCTGTATTCCATCAGGTCCTATGTCTTCACAGGCTTTCTTTAACAGTGCGAGCTCTTCATCTGAATCATTCAGATCCGGTATTATAAAGATTTCAAGGATTATTTTGCCGGAGAATTCTTTTCTAAGCTGCTTAATTCCTTCAATTAGTTTCTCTGATGATAATCCCTTTACCGGCCTGTATATTTTCTGAAACACATTACTGCTGACTGCATCAAGTGACGGCATCACCACATCGGAATTTTTCAGCCTGTTTCTGACTTCCGGCAGATACAGTAAAGTTCCATTGGTTAAAACAACAATTTTGTATTTCGGATATTTATTTTTTATATGATCAATAATATCCCCTATTGACCTGCACAGCGTAGGCTCTCCGGATCCGGAAAAAGTAATAGCATCTAAAACAGGATCTGACGCAAGAAACTCGTCAAGCTCCCTTATAACATCCGCTGCTGCAGAGTAATCATCTATATCATCTGTCAGATCTTTAGTATGACCGCATTCGCAGTAGACACAATCAAGTGTGCAGATTTTTTTCTGAAAAAGATCAATACCAAGTGAAATCCCGAGCCTGCGGGAATTCACCGGGCCGAAAAGATATTTCATATTCTACTTCTTTAAATTCTTTTTAAGCTCAATATCAAGTTCAAATGTCATGAAGGATCCTTTTTTGCGGCCGATTAAATTAAGCCCGTGAATCATATTTAAAACCTCGGAATACTTCGAGGACATTTTCTTCAGCATGCCTTTTGCTTTATCAACAAAACTTGGATTGACATCTGTATAAAGAAACATATCGCCGGAAATATTATCAGAAAGTTCTGATGTGGCACCGCTGCCGAGCACCTCAGCTTTAAGCGCTGTTTCAACCAGCTTCTCGTCATTTACCACAAAGATACCCTTGTCAGTGGAGAAAAACATTATATTTTTATTTTTTCCTTCACCTGTTGATATAATGGAAACGTTTACACCCGAAATATTTTTCTTTATTAATTTTTCTCCAATCCCTTTGGAAAGATTAGCATTTAGTTTATCCAGAATAACCTTTGATGCTGCAGGGGTGTTCATTGGAAGAAATACAATCAGTTTGCCAAGCTCTTCCTTCTCATCGCTGATATCTGTTATGATAAAATTAATAACTCCTTTGAAATTAGGAAGAAAATCAGCTGCAAAATCTATACCGAGATTTTTCTTGAATTCCTTTTTGGCATCATCGTAAATTTTGCATATTTCAGTATTGCCCTGGCAGTATTTTTCAACTGCATTTAAATCCATTGAAAGGTAGGAATATGTTAAATAATCTTTTATATACAGTGCATCATTTTTTTTGCCGGTTGTAAACATGCTCAGAAGAGTCCCTGCACCTGCATCCGATCCGTTTAAATTTGCGCCCGCCACGAGTTTAAAAAGATTGTCCTCAAAACTTGCACCTACTGATATATATTCAAAAGCATTCAGAATATCATCACTGCTGTCTTTTACTCCGCCTGGAGTTTTCTTCTTTTTATTCCTTGCTGCAATTACATAACCGGCGTTTATCAGTTCCGCATTATCATTAACTCCTGCATTATCATCGCTGGCCGGAACCGGTTTTTTCTTTGGTCCGAGAATATCTGCAAGAAAATCTTTCTTTATATAAACATTGACATCATGCGAAAGGCCCGCATTTAATTTATAGTTATTATATACTGTATCTGTTGCAGTTGAATTCTCAATTGATACGGATGCATCAAGAGCGTTCATCACAAGCTCACCCTTCGGTGCTAAAATAAAATACCCTCCGGCTGTTGAAGCAAACATATCTTTTCTTATCTGAAAAATTTTCCATGATTTATATGGAGTTACAACAGGATAAGCATCCAGATCTCCTCCAGATTTCATTTTTTTTATTACTTCAGTAAATTTCAGAGGAAAAGCCTTCTCGTCATAGACCGGAAGAATTATTATAATGTTTTCTTTGCTTTTCCTGTCTGCCGCGTAAAAAGCTATTGCTGCTTTTCTTTTTATATCAATGCCGTTATCGGAAAGTGACTCATAATCAAGGAGATCAATGCCGGTTTTTTCCTTAAATTCATTTAAAGATTTCAATAAGGACATTTTTTCATCATTCAGATATCCGTTTATAAGTCTATTTGCTGAAATAATAGTCTTTTTAATTTCGTTCGTCTGAGCGATAATAAGAGCATTTTTCGGCAGAATCGTTTCAATTGAATTCGGATTCTGCTGGGAGTTTACATTCACGGATAAAAGAGCACCTATAAAGATAAATAGTATTTTTTTCATTTTAATCTCCAGAAATTTTAATTCTTACAAAGATACACCTTTTACTTAATAATATCAAGAAAAAATCGAGTCTTATTAAATATTTGCTTCAATGGAAATAATTAACATATTACGTTATTTACTTCTTTAAATTATTTGCTTGATTTATCTGACAATCATATTTCAAGTGATTTACTGTGAAAATTCTATGAAACTTGTTGATAAAAATAAAGAAACGAGCAGCTGTATTAAAAATGATATTGAGCAGATCCGGAAGCTTTTTATCATGCCTGATTCACCTGACAAATTTCTCGAATTCGGCCATGAACTGCTTGATCTGATTCATAATTTCTTCAAGGAAAAAGGCGGCATCCACAATTCCATAACTCTTATTGATCTTGCAAAAATTTTTTCCGTAATTGACCTTCCGGACAACCCGAATCTTCTGAAAAATGTTCTATTTGAAATAAAAACTAAAGTTATAACACACTCGGTAAAGGTGGGAAACCCCTATTATATCGGTCACATGACAAGCGCAATTCCCTATTTCATGATTCTACTCGAAATGATAATTGCCGCACTGAACCAGAACCAGGTTAAAATCGAATCAGCAAAAGCCTCAACCTTTGTAGAAAGAGAACTGATCTCATGGATGCACAGATTATTTTATCAGAAAAAACCTGCTTTTTACAGACAGTTCATTCAAAGCAGAGACGTGTCTCTCGGAAATGTCAGCTTTGATGGAACAATTGCAAATCTCACAGCAATGCTTGTGGCAAGAAATAAGGCTTTTCCTGCAACTGAAAATTTTCAGGGAATAGCCGAGGAAGGAATTTTTTCCGCATTCAGGCATTATGGCTATGAAAGGGCTGTAATTATAGTTTCAAAAAGAGGGCACTACTCATTTGAAAAGGTAGCACGTGTAATCGGCATCGGGGCAAATAATTTAATCAAAATCCCGGTTGATAAAAATAATAAAATCAATATAAGTGAACTGAAGAAAGTCTGCGAGGATATTAAAAAAAACAACGAAACAGGCGGACCTAAAACAAAAATTATTTCCATAATCGGCATTGCCGGAACAACTGAAACTGGAAATATAGATTATTTAAACGAAATCAGCAAAATCGCGAAGTCGGCCGGTGCACATTACCACGTGGATGCCTGCTGGGGCGGAGCTGTTCTTCTTGCTGATAAATACAAATATATGTTTGCAGGCATTGAAGAGGCGGACTCAATTTCAATTGATGCGCATAAACTGCTGTATTCACCATCTGCAATGGGCCTGGTTCTGTTCAAGGACGAGAAAGACCTGAATCACATGAAGCATTATTCCAATTATATAATCCGCCAGGATTCAGTTGACCAGGGAAGATTCACCCTGGAGGGATCACGGCCTTTTTCCGCTCTGAAGCCATGGGCTACATTTAAAATTTTCGGGAAAGTGGGATTCGAGCAGTTATTTGAGCATGCATTCGGCCTTATGTCATCCCTGAGGGGCCTTGTTGAAAGACACTGCAATTTTGAAAGCATGAACGAGCCTGAAATATTTATCTTCAATTACAGATTCGCACCTAAAGAAGTAATGTCAAAACTCAATCTGATAATGCGCCAGATAGAAGGGTCTGAACCTACAGATAAAGCCAAAGAAAAACTGATTCAAAAAGTCCAGGATATCAACAAAGCCCTGAACGATCTCAACATTGAACTTCACAAAGAAATCAGAGCCGAAGATAACAGTTTTGTTTCCAGGACAACTATCGATTCTCCAAAATATTTTTATCAGGATATTGTCATTCTCAGAGCAGTTACGGTAAATCCTCTGACTACTGTTGAAATATTAGAAGAGATCATTGAACAGCAGGACAGACTTGGAAAGAAAATCTACAAAAACATGCAAAATAAATTCTAATGAAGCTGCCTTACGTATTTTTTATACTTCTAATTTCAGCAATTCATTCCCAGGCATCAGAAAGCATAATTCATTCCGATAATAAACTTTTCGAACTCAAAGGATCTTCACTGGAGCAGCTTAATATTGAACCGGCTGTTAAATTTTATTCATCTGATAAAAAGACTATATGTTATCTTCAGTGTAAAAATGCTGATTCAGAAAAAATGACTCTCGGATTATTTGATATTTCAGAAAAAAAAATTCTGATTGAAAAAGGATTACCCTACGAATGTAAAAATTTTTCTATTATAAAATTTTACTATATTAATGGTTCAGCTTATATTTTTTCAAAAAACCCGGATAACATAAAATCTGTCCTGAAAATCAATTTAGATGATTTCAGCGAAAGCAATTATAACGATATTGAAGATTTTTCAATTATATCCGGCGCAGCGTGGATAATTGAAAAAAGAAATAGCTCTTATCAGATAAAAACAGGTAATTCTGAAATTCCGCTTATTTATAATAATCCTCCGCAATTTCAAACGTCCATAAATGACAGAATTGTTATAATATCCGACGGGGAAATTTATGATTTTATCGATATCAGCAATAAAAAAATCTTATTCAGCTCCAATATTTCTAAAGTAAATCCGGGTAATGATAAATTTAATTTTGAAATTTCTATAACAGATGAATCAATTCCAGACAAAGATAATGACAGCAGCAGATTAGCCTTTTACAAAATATTTATTGATGGAACAGAATCCGGCAGAACAGAATCAGGTTACATAGGTATAGAAAAAAATTTCAGGGAAAATCTATTAAATAATGCCTATCATACAGTAAAAATTGAATTATGGGAACTCAACAGCGGAAAAAACAAATATGAAAGAGCAAACAATGTCCGCCAACCCTCTTCTTTAAAACTTTTCATACCAAATGGAAGAAAAATCAGGCTGAAAGTTCAATTTGACGGAACTTCATACAAATCCACCCTCGAATAAAAAATTTTTTAAATAATTACATTTTTTTTCATCCGACTATTGACGTTTTAACAAAATATTTGTAATTTAATATTAAATAGTTGTTAGCACTCTATCTTGATGAGTGCTAACATTCTAAATTAAAATCATATATTGGAGGTGCGCTATGAAATTCGGATTAGCTAAAAGAGATGACCAGGTTGATACTTTTAAAAAAGGCATCTCTACAATGTTTGATGACTTTTTTGCAACACCATACGGTCTTTTTGAAACAGACTGGTCACCTTCTGTTGATATTGAATCAGACAATAAAATGGTTTATGTCAAGGCAGAAGTTCCAGGAGTTGATCAGAAAGAATTATCAGTAACTTTTGAAAACGGACTTTTGACAATTTCCGGTGAAAAAAAAGACGAGAAAAAAACTGAATCAAAAGACAAAAAAAGCCATATTACTGAAAGATTTTACGGATCTTTCAGAAGACAGATCAGACTGCCGGATGGACTGCTTGCTGATAAAGCAAAAGCGGATTTCAACAACGGGGTTCTGACAATTGAAATTCCGAAAGAAAAAACTGATGACCATAAAAAAATTAAAATTAATGTAAAATAAAGGAGGATTACCATGTTAACCTATCAACTTTTAAATGATGCATCCAGGCTGAGAAATATTTTTGATTCTTTTTTCAGCGACAGCGATTATGATTCCAGGAGAAGAGAATACCCTTATATTGCTCTGACAGAAAATGAAAACGAAGTCAAAGTCAAAGCACTGCTTCCGGGAATCAAAGAAAACAGTATTGATCTTCAGCTGATCAATGACAGTTTAATAATTGAAGGCGAAAAAAAAGAAGATTCTATTGAGAACGCATATATTAGGAGAGAAAGAACTTTCGGTAAATTCAAAAGATCCATCAAGCTTCCATACAGAGTTGATGCGTCAAGCATCAATGCGGAATTGAAAAACGGAATTCTGAGTTTGACGTTAACAAAAAGCGAAGAAGCAAAACCTAAAAAAATTGAACTTAAATAAGGAGGAACGCCATGACAACTGAAGTTAAAAAAATTGAACCGGCATCAAATGAAAAATATATCATTCCTCTTGCTGATATATTCGAAACAGAAAACGATTACACTCTGAAACTTGAAATGCCGGGTGTAATAAAAGATAATCTTGAAATAGTAATTGATAACAATGAACTCAAGATTAAAGGAATTACAGAAAAAGAAGAACTCGCTGATAAAGATAAAAATTATTCAGAATTCTATCTGGATAATTATTTCAGAAAGTTTATAGTAGGAAATGACATAGACAGGAATAAAATTGATGCGAATCTTGAAGACGGGATACTCACTATAGTTCTTCATAAAAGTGAGGAAGTAAAACCAAGAAAGATTGAGATCAAAGTTCATTAATTTCAATCTGAATAAAGGAAGAAGATGATACCACAGAAAGAAGAAAAATTCCTCCCCCTTGATGGGGGAGGCCAGGTGGGGGTGAAACAAATACTGATTTAATAAAGTATAATGAATCACCCTCCCCTCACCCCTCCCATCAAGGGAGGGGGAAAAATAATTTTAAGACTATTTTTTTTATGCAGTAACGTCAATATTTGATCCGAGTTTCGGGTCTGTAGCCTGTTCTGTTACACTCACCTTCATAAGCTTGGTATCCATTGCCATAGTCTGATCAGTTACATTTTTAAGCATATCGCTCATCTGTTTAATGCTGCTTGAAAGATAATCTGTTGAAGCCGGCATTACATTCATACCTGCACCTTCCTTATAATCGAATTTCCCCAATTCATTATCGTCAGACGCTGTTCTTTCTTTAGCAAAAAAAAGCAAAAATAAAATTAAAACGGCCTTGAAGGGTTCCTTAATTCAGTCTGCAATTCTGAAATCGGAATATTCTTTCCCCAGAAAACGCAGTTCTTTCTTGAAGCAGGCCCCGGGAGAGGATCTTTTCCGTCTGAACATTTTAAAACAACCTGCTTAAATTCGGCTTTATAGCTTTCCTGAGTATACTTTCCTCCGAGATTTTTTATAATCACATTTTTTATAACATTATCAATTCTCGGATTTGAAAGAATCCCGTCTATATTCATTCCGAAAAAATCTGTAATAAATTCTGCACAATATTTTACTCTTTTGGCATTTTCATCATTTGACACAAGCAGATAATCTGAAACTTTATTCCCCAGTGTATAAAATAAATCAGTAACGAAAATCTGGTCAAAAATTATTTCAATCCGGTTAAACTCCAGAAGTTTCTGCGAATCGCATTCAAGCTCTACGGAACTTTTTGCATTTTCAGCAAGTTCAATCATTTTTGAATTATGGTATGCCATTACAGGAATTGACAGATCTTCCGCCTGTTTAACAAGCGGGGTAAAAACCTCCTTCAAGGGAACTGTTGACAATTTAATAAAAAGTTTCTCCTGCGCCATTCTGCTTAAAAATTCAGGAGCGCTTTTTGAATCATTTTCTATTTCAAAAATTCTCTCGTAAATCTTTGCAGTTTCTTTCTGTTTCTCCGGATCAATTGCTTCATAAGCCTTGTGATAACCCAGAGCCGCGTCTATCGCAGTCGGTATTTTCATAGTCCCGGATTTTTTCTGACTTGCAATTGATTCTGTTGCAAGTTCTGTAATTGCAACAGTATACCTGTTCAATAAATCCTTTTCCTTTAAAATATTCATATAGTCCCATACTTCTGCGCAGGAATTTCCAAGGGAATTCATTTCATCGATGATAGCAGTTACCTTTTTGAGATTTACACTATCAGGTGGAACTTTATCTGCATAAAGCTTAATAGTTCCGGCGTAACCGTCTATCATTGTTTTTATGTCTGGATTCATACATTTACCCTTCTCATTGATTTTTTTTAATTACTTCATTCAGTCTGTTACCGATTATCTGAAGTCTTTCATCATCATACCAGAGGCAGTTTCTATAGGATGAATTCACTATCCACTTCCAGTCTGCTTCAGGATGAATTTCCCTGAATTTATTCCACTCTTCAAATACAACACTTTCTTTACCTGGAATTTCCTCAGGTATGCACGACAGCAGTGAAATTACACACGTTACCAGCGAAAGAAGCGCATTCTGGGTTGAAAAATTTCTTCGGAGAACAATACCGGCTTTGTCGCGCGCAGCACCGAGCTTACCCATAATGTCCGCATGACCGGTAGAAGCTCTGACTGCTGAAAGAAATTCCGTATAAGCTTTTTCATTCTCATCAAAACCGAGTTTTTTATACAGCGATATCATTCCGGCTGCAATATCCAGCTGCTCAGCCTGCATAATATCGAACATATCTCCTGATTCTGAATAATAATTATCCGGATTTTCATTAATCATTTTCTGATGTTTTTTATACACATTAATAAGATTCTCATGAAGCTCAGGTCTGGGTAAATAATCATTCAGCCTTGCTTCCAGATATTTTTTAAAATGGTTCATATCATCTGATGCCATACACTCCTCCAGTAATTGCTTAATATAAATACTGGAATATTCTCAAGTCAATATAAAAAAATATCAGCCCGTGTCTTACAGAAGTTTTCCTGATAAAAAAATATTGACTTAAAACAGCTTATTTCCATTTAAATTATTCAGGAGATTCTAAAATAAAAAACCAGGGAATAATATGACACTTAAATTACACAATACATTAACCGGCACTATTGATGAATTCATTCCTGGCGGCGCTCCATTGTCTAAAATTGAAGAATATCCTCCAGTAACAATATACTCCTGCGGACCTACAGTATACAGCTATGCCCATATTGGAAATTTCAGAACTTTCATTTTCAACGATATTCTCCGGAGATACCTGAAATTCAGGGGATACAAAGTTAATCACGCGATGAATATAACAGATGTTGATGATAAAACGATTAATGGAGCTGCAGAACAGGGAATATCTCTTAAAGATTACACTGACAAATTCATAAAAATTTTTTATGAGGATCTTGATTCCCTCAACATTGAAAAATTCGAGCATAATCCGAGAGCTACTGAATCAATCAAAGAGATGATCGATATTATCTCAGCTCTTGAAAAAAAAGGAATTACATACAATAAAGACGGCTCCATATATTACAGCATTTCAAAATTCAATACATATGGAAAGCTCAGTAATCTAGAAGCAAGAGAAATAAGAGACGGCGCACGCTGCGATACTGATGAATACGAAAAGGATGATGCAAGAGACTTTGCGTTATGGAAAGCTCCGAAAGAAAACGAAATATTCTGGGAAACATCATTCGGCAACGGCAGACCGGGCTGGCATATAGAATGTTCCGCCATGGTAAGAAAAATTTTTGGAACAACCATAGACATTCACACCGGCGGGGTTGATCTGATCTTTCCTCATCATGAAAATGAAATTGCCCAGAGTGAAGCTGCATATGGAGATAAGTTTTCAAGAAGATGGATGCATGCTGAACATCTTCTCGTTAATGGATCAAAAATGTCCAAATCCGCAGGAAATTTCTATACTTTGCGGGATCTCATTGATAAAGGATACTCGCCGAGATCTATCCGTTATCTTCTCATATCTGCTCATTATAGAAAACAGTTAAACTTCACTTTCGAAGGCATCAGCCAGTCTGAGCAGGCTTTAGCCAGAATTGACAATACATTATCAAGGCTGAAGGATATAAAGAAAGAACAGACCGGCATTCAGATTGAAAGCATCATACAGAAACTGCTTTCAGATTTTACAGAATCAATGGACGATGACCTTAATATATCAAAAGCACTCGGTGTTCTTTTTGATTTCATACGGGAAGTGAACACATATATTGATAAAGAAATAATTTCTTCAAATGACAGTTCACTTATAATAAAATCTTTAGAAAAAATTGATTCTGCACTTGGAGTTATTTTTTTTAATAACCAGAAAATCAATGTCGATGAAAGCCGGATCGAAAAACTTATCGCACAGCGGCTTGAAGCTAAAAAGAATAAAGACTTTAAAAAATCAGACGAGATCAGGAATCAGCTTTTAAGTGAAAATATAATTCTTGAAGATACAAAAGACGGAACAAGATGGAAAATAAAGACCTGATATACGGAAGAAATCCTGTTTTAGAATATATTAAAAGCTCTGAAAACGGCAACGGGATGGAGCTTTATATATCCGATTCAGCGCACGGCCCGGCAATTGATTCAATAAAGAAAGAAGCTAATAAAAAAAGCATCCGCATCCGGATAGTAAAAAAAGATTTTTTTTCTGACATGGATCACTTATCTAATCAGGGAGTTGCTTTAAAATACAGAAATGAACGCAAAGCCTCTGATCCCGATCTTCTTCTGCAGAGAACATTTGAAGAAAAATCATGTCTGGTGCTGCTCGATCAGATTACTGACCCGCAGAATACCGGTTCAATCATACGCACAGCTGAAGCTCTTGGATGCACAGGCATTGTCACATTAAAGGACAACTCCTCAAGTATAAATCCAACTGTTATCAAGGCTTCAGCTGGAGCTACTGCCCATATTGAAATTTTAACTGTAATAAATGCTTCAGCATTTATTCAAAAAGCGAAAGACAGCGGATTATGGGTGATAGGCAGTTCAGATAAAGGAACACACGAACTTTCCGGATTAAAAAAATTCAGGCCGGCACTTGTTGTAATCGGCAGCGAAGGTGCCGGAATGAGAAAACTTACAGGTGAAAGATGTGATATTACTGTAAAAATTCCTTTAAAAGGAGAGGTTTCGTCGCTTAATGCTTCTGTCGCAGCCGGGATAATTATTTATGAGATTATGAAGGATTGATTTTATTCGATCAGCTGATAATAGCGAGGTATTTAACCATTTTTTCAAGCAGAACTTCCGCTTTATGAATATCATTCAATGAACATTCCTGATTTTTTTTACCGTATTTCAGTTCTTCAATAATTCCGGATTCCTCAAGCATTGATACAGCATTATTATAATTCGGAAGAGACAATGCTTCGGGAAGTTTAATAGTGCCGAGATGAAACATTTTAATTCCGTTTCTTCTGACTTCCATTATAAGTTCTTTTTTCATTATATTTGTTCTTTTAACTGAGCATACCGTTGATAATACAATAAAATACGATTCCATAAAATCCTGTATAATTCTAACGAATTGTTTCAGATCTTTATCCCTGTCATCATGAAGAGTGATCTTCCCGCCGGATTCAGTAATTACAGATTTCTCTTTCAGGTAATCTATTTCTTTTCTCACGGATTCAGCCGTATTAAGCATATTGTACGAGAAAATGAATTCCTTTGAAAAAAGAACCATCAGCTCCGAGTAAACAGAAGTTATTTCTTCCAGAGTAGTTTTTTTACCGTGTAATGTATAAAGAATTCCCAGTGAGACAAAAGATACTCCAAGGAAGTAATGAACAATACTATTCTGATAAAAGTTAATTTTCGATCTCTGATCCTCATTAAGAATAAGCAGATCAGGTTCAGCTGGAGCATTTTCATCCTTGCCTGAATCAAGCTTTAATGTGAAAATAATGTGATCCAGAATATAAGCTGAGATTACCTGGTCTATAATTTTATCAATATTGTTTTCGTCTGTAAGTTTTTCAGGAAGATTTGCACCGCAGAATTTTAAATATGAATGCAGAAATATTGTTTTTTCTTTGATTGAATCAACAGTAAATCCTTTTCCCATTGAAAGAAGAAGCGCTGCACTTACAAGCGAAAATGGCGTAACAGCAACAATTTCATTTATATTTCTGATAATATGATTACCAATATTATTCAATAAATCTTCCCCTTCTTTCAGGCCCGATTTAAATTCCTGATAGCTGAAAGGTTCATGAAAATCAAGATAAACATTCCCGTAATTTCTTTTCAGGAAACCAACGCTTTTAACCAATTCGCCGGTTGATTCACTTTTTTTTGATTTACCTTTTATTTCATGATGATAGGAACTCTCCTCAAGAATACGGTCATAATTGATTGATATCGGCAGGAACATTAAATCTTTTGAGTATCCTTCATCAACTGAATCAAGAAGATATTTCATAATTCCCATTTTTGGAAATCCGAGTTTGCCTGTTCTGGTTCTTCCGCCTTCAATAAAAACTTCAATACTGTATCCCTCATTAACAAGGGATTTTATATACTGCCGGAAAATAGATGCATACAGCTTCAATCCCTTGAATGACCTTCTCATGAAAAACGCGCCGCTTCTTCTGAAAATTGTCCCCATAGGCCAGAAAGTAAGATTTGATCCGGCAACAATGTGAGGCGGAATAATTTTATGTATGTAGAATAAGCTCGATATGATCAGATAATCCATGTGGCTTCTGTGACAGGGAGTAATAATAATCGGCGCTTTCTTTGCCGCATCCCTCACCTTTTGAAAATCCTCCTGCTTGTAAATAATTCCATCGAAAATTTTATTAAACAGCATAGCACAAGCTTTCTCGAAATATTTTATGTATACAATTGAAAAATCAGCGGCGATTTCCCTGAAATATTTATATGCTTTTTTCCTGAGCTTGCTATCTTTTTTTCTTTCATCTTTTACAATTTCATTAATGGTATCCATTACATTTCTGTGATAGAGAACTTTTTCCATCATTTCCTGCTGCGATTTTATAACAGGCCCCAGAACAACTTTTTTATCATTGGCATAAATTTCAAGAAGCTTGTTTCTGAGCTTCCTGGCTATCTGTGCAGAATCATCTGATTCATATAAAGATATTTCTTCTTTAAGATTAATCGGAGCTGTAAGACGGACAAATGCAGGGGTCACACTTTTAAACATTGTAAAAAGCGCGGAGAATAATCCCCTGTCGCCTGTTGCTTTCAAAGTCATAAGCATATTTGTTCTGTCAGGATTTCTGTTCCAGTATGTTATCTGAGGCAGTATAAAAATAGGATCAGCTGTCTGTTTCTGAATATCAACAAGATGCTGGAGAGCGTCCGCCTTTATATCGACAAATCTTCTTAAAAATGATTTTCTGGATAAAAGCGACAGGACAATAGTTTTATTACCGACAATCAGCTGTTTCATATATTCGCCGGTATGAATGGTTTTCAACTGTTCTTTGGAAAAAATTTCGTAAAAATATCTGTTTATCTTTCTATAGGAATTCGAAAAAATCTGTATAAGATTCGGTGTAAAATCCATTGCCAGATCCGGAACTTTAAATCCATGCCTTCTAAGCAGATTGATAAGTATAAGCATTGATGTATTGGAACTCTGAAATGAAACAAAAACAGCTTTTTTATCAGCATAGTTCGACTTAAGCACTGCAAGGCTTTCAGGATCAAAATCAACACCGTGAAATAATATCTTCACAAGAGTAACCAGAAAGACATTGCTTCTCCGGCTGACAAGTCCTTTGGAAATATAATAGGATTTTCTCAGTTCTTTCATTTAAACGCAACCGTAAAGATTACAGGTCTTCTTCCCTGTCGAAAATATTAAAAAATTCTTCAACACCGACCATATCGAGCAGAGATTTTATTCTTGCTCCGACTGCAATTAAAACGAGCTTAATCTCCTCGTCAAGAAGTGTATCTTTAACCTTTATAAGCTCACCGAGTCCGGTACTGTTCAGATAGTTTTTTTTAGATAGATTCAGACCTACCACTTTTATATTTTCAGAATATAATTCCATAATATCATTTATAAAATCATCAAGCTCAAAACCGACAAGAGTTCCATCACCCTCAGGAATATCAAAGATCAGATTATTATTAACTATTCGATAAGGAACGCTCATCATTCACCTCAATAGACATATTTAAAAATTATTCAACATTTATAAAATTCAAAAAAGCGATGATTTATTAGAAAACCTGCTTTAAAAACATGTACGTTTCTGCTATATTGATTTAAAAAAATAAATTATCATTAATTTTAATAAACAAAAAAATAAACTGATTATTAAATTGATATATAATATATTATTGTCAGATATATTACAAAAACAAATATTGAAAATTGCTTTATAAAGCAAGAACTTTTTAAAATTTCTTGATACTCTATTATAGCAATTTTTTTTATTGAAAAAATTATTATTGAAACTTAAATAATGATATGAATATATGACAATTAAATTCAAGAAAAAAAATTCGGGATGTAGCGCAGCCCGGTCAGCGCGCTTCGTTCGGGACGAAGAAGTCGGGAGTTCGAATCTCCCCATCCCGAAATTAAAAAAAAACCAATGAATCTAAATCCGGTAACTCTAATAAAAAAATCATATCAGTCAGAGAAAAAAAATATTGAACTGATTGCAGACGAAATATGCAGACTGATATATGATTCAAAATGCGAAAATGAATTCCCTGTTCAGGAAATTTTTTTAGCTATTGATGAAGCAGTAAGCAACGCAATGGAGCACGGAAATAACTGGGATAAACAAAAACTTGTTTATATCGATGTTTCCAGAATAAATGATGAAATTACAATAACAATAACAGATTCAGGCAAAGGATTTGACACCAATTCGGTAAATTATGAGCTGGATAAAAATAATTTATTAAAAACTCGGGGACGAGGGATTTTCATTATGAATAAATTTTGCGATCTCAAATGGAACAGCGCAGGCAATGAGCTGAAAATGAAAATTAAAAAAGAGTTTACTCCGAAATAATAGAACAGGAAATATTCAGAAATATTGATTAGAGGAAATTACTTGATATCAAAAAGAAAAACATTCAGATATGCAATGTCCCTGGCAGCATCGATAATTCTTCTTGCCGGTGCAGTTCCTCATGCCGAGAAATCAAATTCAGCATATGCCGGTATTTCTTCTGCAGTTGATTCTGTTAAAAATTCAATCGATGAAATGAAAAATTTTATTGATGATACTAAAAAGACTTTCAATTCAATTACTCTTTTTCTAAAAAAAATAGGCGTTTTCATCGACATAATCGGATTGCCGACTCTTCTGCTTTTTATTGCAGTGATATTCCTTTCATCAGGATTTGCATCCATAGGGGTTCCACGTGGAATACCCGCATTTTTCCTATCCCTGTTTACTGCAGATTCAGTCTGGGTTTTATGGGAAATGAGCTTCGGAAGAGGATATTCAGATATTCTGCCTGGTCTGCTAAAATCTAATTTAATACTTTTTACTCCCCTGCTTGCAATCTGGATTCTCGGATTGCTCCGCCCTAAAGCAGTATCTCTTATAAAAAAAATATTATACTATAATAAACGCGCTTCCCTGCCAAAAAGCATGATCATTGACATTACCGGCAAAATTCAAAACGACTGGGCCGATTTCCAGAATAATCTTACAAAAGATATGCTTGATTCATCCTCAAATAAAAACGTCATTATATCCCCTGAAACATCTGAAAAAATTAAATCAATTATAGAAAATCTGAATAATCTATCGATAAAGGAAAAAAAATAATGCCGGTACCATTTACTGAAACAAATAACGAAAGAAGCTTTATGCTGGACGACAACATTATTTCCGGAAGTCCTTCAGTATTCGAAACAGAGCTGAATGAATTTATTAAAAATGAAACAAAGGATGCAGTAATAGATCTGATATCCGTTTCAAGAATTGATTCGCTTTTTATCGCCATTCTGATCAGATCCAAAAAGAAACTGACAGATAAAAACAGAAACCTTTATCTTATCAATCCGAATGAAGCTGTTATCAGAATGATTGAAATTGCAGGCCTTGAAGCATACTTACTCGGCTAATGTCTGGAATATTTTAAAAGATTTATTCCAGTTTCTTAATGTATAAACAGGGTGAAGGCGAGCAGTAATATAATACAGAATTATCAATTTAAAATCCCCTACCGGCTCCCCCATAAATGAGGAGAGATATATGAACTCATTAGAATATTTCCCTGTCAATTTAAATCAGAAGGAGTAGCAGAATGCATATTCTTGAAAAAAATACGGAATTTCAACGGAAAGGCCCTGTTGTTCTAATTATAATGGATGGAGTTGGAATCGGCAAACACGATGAAGGTGATGCATTCTTCAGCGCCCGGACTCCCAATCTTAACAGACTAATGAATGAATCTCTTCACACACAGATAAAAGCTCACGGCATTGCAGTAGGCCTTCCAAGCGATGAAGACATGGGAAATTCTGAAGTAGGCCACAACGCTCTTGGAGCCGGAAGAATATTTGAGCAGGGTGCAAAACTTGTCTCATCAGCAATTGAAAATAAAACTATTTTTTCCGGTACGTGGAAAGAGCTTATTAAAAAACCTCTTGAGGGATCAGTTCTTCATTTCATTGGCCTATTATCGGACGGCAATGTACATTCTCATATTGATCACTTATTAAGACTCATTGAACAATCCGCGCTTGAGGGTATAAAAAAAGTACGGATTCATATTCTATTAGACGGCAGGGACGTTCCTCAAACATCAGCACTTATATACGTAGAGCAGCTCGAGAAATTTTTATCCGGTTTCAGAGAAAAAGGTTTTGATTATTTAATCGCATCCGGCGGCGGCCGCATGATTACAACCATGGACAGGTACCAGGCTGACTGGACAATTGTTAAACGCGGATGGGATGCGCATGTCCTGGGAACTGCAAGGCCGTTTAAATCTGCTACTGAAGCAATAGAGACATATAGAAAAGAAGATCCTGCAATTATTGACCAGTATATGCAGTCATTTACTATTGTTGACAGCAATGGTCCTGTTGGAAAAATAAATGACGGGGATTCAGTTCTGTTTTTCAACTTCAGAGGCGACCGGGCAATTGAAATAACCCATGCATTTGAAGAAATAAATTTCAATAAATTTGATAGAGTAAAAAAGCCGGATGTTTATTTCGCAGGTATGATGCAGTACGACGGAGACCTTATGGTTCCAAAGAAATATCTCGTTGTTCCTCCTGCTATTGACAATACAATAAGCGAGTATTTAGCTAAAAGCGGAGTTACGCAGTTTGCAATTTCAGAGACGCAGAAATTCGGTCATGTAACATATTTCTGGAACGGAAACAGAAGCGGAAAGTTTGACGAAAAAACAGAGGATTATTTTGAAGTTCCATCTGATAAAGTTGAATTCAACCAGCGCCCGTGGATGAAAGCAGCTGAAATCACAGATAAAGTTATAGAAATTATAGATGGCGGAAAATACGATTTCATAAGAATGAATTATCCGAATGGGGATATGGTTGGACACACAGGAGATCTTGAAGCTGCGATAATTGCAGCAGAAGCTCTTGATCTATCAATAGGAAGACTTATCAACCATCTTGATAAAGCAGGCGCAGTAACTATTATAACAGCGGATCACGGCAACCTCGAAGAAATGTTCGAAATCGATAAAAAAACCGGTCTGCCCCAGATTGACACTGCCACAGGAATAAAGAAACCAAAGACTTCACACACGCTGAATCCTGTCCCTGTAATTTTTTATAATCATAATTTTCATAATGAATACAGCCTTTCTGATGTTAAAGATCCAGGACTTGCGAATATTGCATCTACAATTCTGCTTTTTCTCGGATATAATCCGCCTGAAGATTATATGCCGCCATTGATTAAATTTAATTGAAAAACAGTAGACAGAGATAATCGATTAATTACATTGGTCACTTACATTTTCTGTTAAAAATATGAAAAATAAAAATAATTCTTCAAATTTAACACACTATAAACCGAGAGAAGAATGCGGCATTTTCGGCATATACGGAAACGAAAAAGCTGCAAATCTGACATATCTCGGTTTATATTCCCTTCAGCACAGAGGCCAGGAATCTGCAGGCATGGCTTCATCCGATGGTTTTCATATTTACAGATACGCAGGCATGGGCAAAGTTATTGATGTTTTCACAAAGGAACATATTGATAATCTCCTGGGTCATATTGCAATCGGCCATAACAGATACTCAACCACAGGCTCATCCTTTTTAAGAAATGCACAGCCTTTAAGGGCTGATTCCATACTCGGCCCGATAGTCATAGCACATAACGGCAACTTAACAAATGCTGCTGAAATAAGATATAATCTTGAAAAACAGGGACACATTTTTCAGACAACAATCGATTCTGAAGTAATCGTTCATCTGATGGCTAAATCCGGCGAAAGCGATTTTAAATCAGCCCTGGTAGTTGCCCTGAGACAGGTTAAGGGAGCATACTCCCTGCTTGTGATGAATAGAAATAAAATATTTGCAGTCCGCGATCCATACGGATTCAGGCCGCTGGTTCTCGGCGATCTTGAAGGCTGTCCTGTAATTGCTTCTGAAACCTGTTCTTTTGATATTATAAACGCGGAGTATCTTCGCGAAGTTGAACCGGGTGAACTTCTTGAAATATCAGAGCATGGAATTACATCTTTCTTCCCATTCGAAAAAAAGAAAAAATCCTTATGCATATTTGAATATATTTATTTCTCAAAACCGGACAGTATTATTTTCGGCAAGACTGTTCATGAAATGCGGGTTGCTCTCGGCAGGATGCTTGTAAAACAGTCAGGGGTTGAAGCTGATATAGTCGTACCGATACCTGATTCATCTGTTTGTGCTGCATTGGGTTTTTCAAGAGAATCAGGAATAGATTATGAAATGGCAATGATACGAAGCCATTATATTGGAAGAACATTCATTGAACCCTCACAGAAAATCAGGGACTTCGGCGTTAAAATCAAATTCAATGTTGTTAAGTCACTTGTTAAAGATAAAAGAATTGTAGTTGTTGATGATTCGATTATGCGCGGAACAACCATGCGTAAAATCATAAAGCTGTTCAGAAATGCCGGAGCCAAAGAAATCCATGTTAGAATTTCCTCACCACCGACAAAATTTCCATGTTTCTATGGAATTGATATCCCTACACATCAGGAACTCATAGCAGCAACTCATACTATAGATGAAATAAAAAAATATCTCAGGGTTGATTCTATTGAATACATGACTGTTGAATCAATGCTTGCTGCAGTAAATGATCCTTCCATGTCATTCTGCACTGCCTGTTTTGACGGAAATTACCCCTGCCCGCTTGAAGAACTTACAGAGGATAATCAGAAATATTTATTTGAAGATCATGCCAGTGAATATTATTGAAAAAAACTTGACGTAATACATTATATTTATTCTTTCGTAGATTAAGCATAGGCGATTAGTTCAATTGGTAGAGCATCGGTCTCCAAAACCGACTGTTGCAGGTTCGAGTCCTGCATCGCCTGCATTTCGGCTTCGCTCAATGCGAGCATTCAGGGACGTTTTCGGGAAATCGGAAGCGTCCTTTTTTTTTACAGGAAAGTCCGGAAAAAACAGAAAGTTTTTCACAGATCCCTGTTTCCAATAAATCATAATGCATTCTATCAGAAGCTAAAAGCAAATATAATTCTTGACTTTCATTCTGCTAACAGCAAATGTTAATTAAATTTTGCCGGTTCTGTAAATCAGGATCGGCTTTTTATAACATCTGCCATGAATGGGCAACTCCAATATGCTGATCTCATCATGAGTAACCGAAGTATGTCTCCTCCAGATAAGGAATAATAAAATTTTCTCCTAAAGACATTTGCCGGTTAAAGTATCGCAGTACCCGCCGGATTTAAGCGTCAGGTACATGGAGCCTGTACCTGCAGAGCGCTTTTCGATTTCTCCATTTGAAACCAGTTTCAGTAAAACCATATCTGCCGCGGAGTCTTCGACCCCGAACACTTCAGCAACTTCACGCGTCGCACTGCTGCCATACTTGTTAATAAATGCAAGCACCGCCTCATCATTAAAAATAATATTTTTTCGATCAAGAGGTTTAAAAGCCAGTTCATCGAACACAGCGGCAAACGAAACAAAACGGTTGTAGCCCCTCAGCAGGCGTTCGCCGCGTTCGGACCGTATCAGAAATGTCGGAAAACCCCGGGCCCCATAGGCCAGGCACTGACGCTGATCATCCGCAAAAGCTTCTTTTGCAGGTCCGGAAAGATCACTCAAAAATTGAGCACGGTTGAGTCCAAGTTCTTCAGCGATGTCGGCCTGTACTTCCTGCAGGTGAATTGATCTGTTTTCTGTCGCTGCAGCTTCGCGCAATCTGCGAAGATAGGAATCCGCCTTTTCAGGAGCCTGGATTCTGGCTGCCTCGAATGCGATGTTGGCCGGGTATGTGGATTTCGGCGCCACTTTTTCCACAAAGCCGCTGATGTCCACAGGCATGCCATGACGGCTTGACGCATCGAGCCAATGTTCTGCGACCTGACGCTTCCAGTCAGTTCCTCCTATTCCATTGGCCGGATCGTTGACCTGATCTGCATTATCAGTGAGACCGCCCATCACAAAGCTGATAGAGACCTGCCTGCCGTATGTCTCCTGTATGCGCCGCAGGATTGGCTCTGATCCCCAGCACCATGTACAATAGGGGTCTGTAAACTCAATTAATTCGATGATAGATTTCATATTTTTCTTATTTAGGCTATTTTGGTTCCGCCAACTCCAGGTTTGAGAGTGTAGATCTCTTCTATATTTATTTTTACCACCGCTTTAGGTTTTGGCATATTATTTGCTTCACTCATTTTAGCAGCCCCATCGTATAGAGGCCCCTGTTCGATTACTTCAGCAGTGCCGACAAAACGGTAACCATCCAGAATTTCCCTGTTTACCACAGCCACTGCTACACGATGATTTGCTTTAAGATTTTCATATGTATGCCTTCCGGTCCCTTCAGTAAAAATGAGTGTGTGGTCATCAAGTACGCGTGTTGAACGTTTGGGAGCAACATTTGGATTTCCCTTTGCATCTACCGATGCGATAAAGCATTGCTGTGCGGCAATCATGTTTTTCATATCTTCTGTTAATTGAATCATTAAATGTCTCCTTGTAATTGAAATTATTTTACTGCGACCGGAATTTTCACCTTTCTCTGAAGATTCGAGGTATTTTTTTCCGGTGTTTTTTACCCGAAGAAATAAACTGTTTTCACAATCTGGCGGGAATTTTAATTAATATTAACTATTTGCAGGGGGAAAGTCAAGAATTATACTTGCTTTGTAGCTTCCAAAATAGAAACGTTATTAAATTTTAAACATCAGCACAGATAATGCATACATCATCTTCAAAATTTTACTGCCTTTAAAATTCACAAGCTCACGATATAACGTTGTAATAAAATCTCTTTTTCTTCTTCTCAGAAAAATCCATTATAATACCAAAAAGTTTTTTAAAGATTCCTATCCCATATAAGACAGAATGCAGCTGTTAAGAAGCTGGAAGCAACTATAATTCTTAACTTTCATTCCACAAACAGCAAGCGATATTTAAATTTTCATTCCTATGCCCGATAAAGGATGTGTAAAAATGTAAAGAAGGACCTCAACACATCAGTATAATTCTTGACTTTCCGTATGCCAACAGAAAATGTTAATTAAATTTTGCATTAAACAGATACAAAGATATTGACTTTTTATAAATTGGTTTTAATATAGCATTTATAATAATTGATTTTTTAATATATGTGTTATTAGTAAATCATTTTAAAAGATGAGAGAAAGATAAATTAAATGAAAAATAAATTTACCCAATCGATTGGTTTTAAAATATTATTCTTCTACGTACTGCTTGCTTTGATAAATACATCTTTTGTCATTTTTATTATATTTGAAAACCAGGTTGAACTTATAAGTAAAAATACAAAAATCGAGTCCGAACTCCAATTTTCCAACCTGATCAATTCTATAAAAAAATTCTCTTCAGAAATGAAGCAGGGAACACTGTTCAGCTATAATAAAAATGAAAAATCAACTGACCAGTTTTTAAAACTTATAAGTCCGCACATTACAACGTATTTTATAATTACTGAAAAAAATCAGATTCTCCATAGATCTGTCGCTAAAGCTGATCCTCCGAAAACAATGGCAGAGGATATTCTGAGGTCAGTAACTTCAAAAAAATTCACAGGCAAGGAATATTATCTCAGAATAGATGAAAAGAAAAATTACATATATTGTTATATTCCGCTCGGAGATTTTCAATTAGGAAATACATTTCTGCTTGCAGTTAAAGATATAAGCAGCCTTAATGAATCTTTAAAAAATCTTTACCGTCAGGCAATCTATATTGTTCTAGTGATTCTATTTTTTCATGCCATGTTTGCTCTTGTGCTTTTTAAATATATAATAAACCCCATAAAACTGCTCAATGAGGGTGCAAAAAGACTCTCTGAACTGGATTTTGAAAAACGTATTTTATTTCCAGGGAGAAATGATGAATTCGGGTCTCTTGCAGAAGCATATAACGATATGGCTGATTCTATATTTGAAAACCTGAAAAAACTGAAAGATGATGCCTACACATCAAAAATAAATCAGCTGAGAATGAGCAATTTGACTGTAAAAGACGATCTTACTGATCTTTATAACCGTATATATATGAATGAGCGCATACAAGAGGAAGTAAAAAAATTTCATATTAAAAAAAGCGTTTCTGCTTTACTCTTGATTGACGTTGACAACTTTAAAGAGATCATTAACATTTACGGGAATAAATCAGGTGATATAATTCTGCTGGAAATTTCGAAAATTATTATTCGAAACTGTAATGAAACAGATATAATTTCCAGGTTCATCAATGATAGATTTGCTGTTTTATCATGCGATTGTTCAATAAAAGATATTAAAAAAATATCTGAAAAAATAAGATCCGAAATTGAAAAAAATACTGTTATAACACCTGATGGAAAATTTACAGTCACTGTCAGCATCGGCATATCATTAACTAATTTAATGAGCAAATCCGGAAAAGTAAATGATCTGATAAATTCAGCAGATACAGCTCTGATGCAGGCCAAACAACAAGGTAAAAACAGAGTGGGAATTATTTCCTGAAAGGATATCCTTTGTGAAAAGAAGCATCATAACAGTAATTGCGTTACTTGTGACCGTGGTTATCACTTCATTTATGCTTATGCTCAATGATATTGTCATTTCAATAAGGCTGAATGAGCTGAGAGACAGCCTGCAGAAAATTGACACGCGGGAAGGAAACATTGATCATATCAGTCTTGTTGCTACCTATGAAATTCATAAAAAATTATTCGAGAAAACTATTACCCAGGACAAGGCGGACTCCTATGAACAGGAAATCAATTCCCTCTTAATTTTTGAAAAAAATAATCAGCCTCCATTTTATTCCTTATATAATGCAATTTCTACGCCGGCTCTTAAGATAATTAACTTTAACCGCATGATACTCGGGAAAATGCCTCTAACATATAACCGCACCGATGATTCGGAATATATTAATATGGACCTGGCATACTTTTATGAGAGAAATTTTCAATTCAAACGGGCAATAGAGCTATACGAAAAAAGCCTTGATAATAAAAATTTAACAGATAATCTCAAAGCAAGCATTCTGCTGCATCAGGGCTACTGTTATGCTCTTGCCGGCTTCAATGAAAAAGCCCGGTATAATTATAATGTTATACTTGAAAAATACATTAGAGAAAACAGCTCAATAACCGCGACAATTTTATTGGGATACCTTGACGGTTTCCATCGGGCACAGCAATACGTACTGGACAGTAAAGACGATCCAATATTAAGAAGCCAGAATCTTGTAAATCTTCTGGCGTACAAACAGGCCCTTACGATTCTTGAAACATCCGAGCATGCTGCAAAACCGGATGACCTTGTGCGCATAAAATATTTTAAAGCAAGATGTTTTGGAGGCCTTGGAGAAACTGAAAAAGCTGTAAGCAATTATCTGGAGGTGATAACATCTTCTCCTTCATCACAATATGCCAAATATTCCAACAGAAAGCTGTTTATGATCGGATCATCCGGGAAAAATAATAGCATCCTTAAAATCTCTAAAGACTTAAACGTGAAACTCAATGACCCTGTAATGACTCAAATGATCAGGGAGACTGGAGATATTAATATTACCGACGTTGCAAAACAGGATGAAATTATCAATATTAGTTTACCATCAAATTTACTTGATAAAATAAATTCTATGACATCTGAGAAAAAAAAACCTGCACCGCCAAAAAACAGATATCTTATTATATCTACTAGTGACGGCAATACATTTAAGGGAACACTGATTGAGGATGTCGGAGATTATATTGCCCTTGATACTTCTATTGGAAAAATTCAGGTAAAGAAAGATAAAATCAAAAAAATTACTGAAAAATAATTCATGAGCAAACTTAAAGTCATCTTTTTTACAGTATTGCTCCTGTTCCTGCCCATGATCAGTTTTGCTGATATCATAGTAACTAATGACGATATGATTATCAACGGTAAAATAATTAAAGAAGTGAAAGGTGAATATGTAACACTTGCCAATAATCATGGTATCTTCAAAATCAATTTCAATAATATAAAAGAAATACAAAGAACTGCGAATTATCAGGAAGATATAAAAGTTTTTAATAAATTAGGACAAACAGTTGATGAAACCGCAGTAAAACAAAATTATGAGAAAGGTATTAAAAAACTTGAAGAACTAAATTTAGAAGCTAAAGAGATAAAACCCGATTTAATAATAGCTGATCCTGATAATAATGAGAAGGCAGCAGAAACAATTAAAATAGAACAGGATTCAAAAGATACTGAAACAATTTCAAAAGATATAGAAATGGATTTCAAACAAATCAGGCCGGATATTAAAAAGACAAAACAACCTTCAGTTGAATTTCTTTTATTGCTTTCCCCTTTTATCAATTTTAATTTCAAGCCTTTTGATGCTGTAATGCCGTACGGGTATGGAGTTTTAATTTTAGGGAATATCCTTTTTCAGAAAAAATATATTTATTTACCTGCAGGGGCAAGCATTGAAATGCAGTATTTTCATTCCGGTGAAGCTGTTAAAAACATTGACGGTTTTCGTTTTGCTGCCGGCCCTATCTGGATTATTCCTTTGAAATATTTGAATCTGTCCTTTTCAGCTACTTTCGGAGCAGGTTACTATGGTATAAAAGGGATTTATGAAAAAAAAGAAGCTTTGAAGTTTAATTTTACTTTTGCATCAGGTCCGGAATTTTTTATCTCTTCATGGATGATTTCTCCAAAAATAAGATTTGATTATATTCATGATGGAGTTGCACCTTTATTCGGGATTGGGATTTCTGTTGAAGCCGGATACCGCTTTCAATTTTTTTAAAAATAAACGTTTATATTTTTATTAAAAGAATGTTTCAATTGCCGGTTGTTGCAGATACAGTTTCATAAGGGATTATATTTCCACTTTCATCCTGCACGAAAACATTAAACCAGTAAGTCGTGCTTTTTTTGCTCATATGTGACACTCCTTGCGTAATGTTAGCAGTCCATGCTATGTTGTTCACAGCAGAGTTTATAGCATTTTCAAAAGTTGCCACATCAGCTGCATTTTCTGATGAATAAACTGCATAAAGCAGCAGCGCCTGTGTGGTTTCAATATCAGTAGATGCGGTCCATGTAATGGTTATTTTTTTATTGCTTACGACAGGTATATCGTTTATTGTACCTGCTGTTGGAACATTTCCTGCAGGAACTGTATCAATTTCAGGTATATATGCACTTACAGCTCCATTAGTATCCTTCACGAATACATTATAATAATAACCAGCACCCGTTGTAATTGCGCACTGCGAAATATTCGCTGTCCAATTGAGAAACAATCCGCTTGAAGGAAGGCCTGGTCCGGAAATACTGGCAGATTCACCTAAAGAACGATAAACTATATACTGAAGCTCTGATTCGGGAGTTAAATCATCAGTAGATTTTGTCCATAATATCTTTCCAGCTGCTATGTTTAGTGATCCATTGCCGCCCGGAACCGGTTTTTGATTCTGGTATGGATTTTCAAGTAAAATAGCAAATTCATTACTGTTGCAGGAAACCAGAAAAGTTAATAAAAATATATAAAATCCCGAAAAAAGAAAATTTACAGATGATTGAATGAGATTATTTTTAATTTCCAAAAGAACCATTTTCGATATTATCAGGTTTCATGCTAACTTTTTTACCTGATATAAACTCCTTTTGAATTAAAAATAATACGGATTTTTCAATATCTATAATTTAAAATAATACTATTTTTACTGAATTTCAAGCATAACAGAATTATTTTTTTGAAATAACTCTTCTTCATTTTTATATTCTTTGACTGTATATAAATTCAGGAAGCCTTATTTTAATAAATATTTTGTTAGGAGGTCCTGTATGGGCATTGGTCGAGCAAAATAAAATCCCTGGTAAAAGTTGCAATCAAGCTTTTTGAAAAATTCGACCTGTTCAATAAGCTCAAATCCTTCTGCAATTATCGTAAGATTCAAAGATTTCCCGAGTTCCATAATATATTTAGCCAGTAATTCCTTTTTTTCTTCACCGGGAATTGACTGAACAAAGGCCATATCAATTTTAATTATATCCACAGGAAGGTCAGCCAGATATGACAGCGAAGAAAAGCCTTTACCGAAATCATCTATAGCAATTAAAAATCCATTTCTCTTAAGCTCAGAAAGACTTTTATGCGCCAGCAGAATGTTTTCAACAAGAGTGCTTTCAGTAATTTCCAGAATTATCCGGCTTGGATCTATTCTATGCTGTTTTGCAAATGAAGCAAGAAATCCTCCATAATCCGAATCTACAATCTGGCGAGTTGAAAGGTTAATGCTTATGCCGATCCGGTTTTTAATTTTCATCTCCATATCGTAAAAAGCGTTGCGTACCACAAAATTATCGATTTCTTTCATAAGGCCTGCTTTTTCAATCAGGGGTAAAAAATTACCAGGGCCTCCAATATTCGGATCAGCATTAGTGCATCTTAACAGAGCTTCCACATATTCGATTTTTCCGCTGCTGTTAAACATTGGATGATAAAACAAAACGAATTCATCCTTTGAAATGCAATTTCTTAAAAGATTAACCGCATGAATTTTCCGGAAGGAGCCTTCCTGTAATTCTCTGGAGAAAAATTCATAGGAATTTTTATTTTTTTTCGCGATATGAATAGTGCTGTATGCATTATTCATGATAGAATCAAGATCATTACCGTCCCGGGGAACGAGGAGAATGGCTATACTTACTGTCAGCAAATAAGACATATCTGAAAGCTGAAAAGGAACTCTCAGGCTTGTTAATATCTTTGAAGCAAAAATTTTAGCATCATCATCAGTATTAATACCGGGCGATATAAAAACAAAATCGTCACCGCCTATACGGTAGAATCTTCCTAACGGTTTAAAATTACTCGTCATTCTCAGAGAGAGCATATTGAGTATTTCATCCCCTACGCTTTCACCATATGACTCATTTATATTTTTGAAATCATCAATGTCAAAAAAAATAAGGGCAATATTCTTACCTGTGTGAACAGATTTATTCAGTTCCATCTGCAGCTCTTTTCTGAAACCGGTAATGTTCTGAACACCTATTTCCGGATCATAATATAAATCCTTTCTGATTTTATTCTCAATATTTACAAGCTGTGTGTTATAATTTATAAATAATTCAAATATTGCGAAAGTCATGAATATTATCAATATAGCAATACTGAAAGACATAAATGGAAAACCATTATATAAGCTGCTGAAGTCCTTACCGGAAAATATCGCTATAAAAAAATAAATAAACGCAATATAGCTTATAACAAGAAGACCGATCAATATTTTTGTAATAGGGACGCTGGTTTTATTCTGTATCTCTTTTTTTAATAAAATTATTATTGAATATATAAGATATATAAAAAGAAGAAGGTTTCTTATGATAAGCAACAGGCTTGTGTTATTTATATGCTCGCTTTCAATTTGAATGCCGGTATAGTAATATTGATTTTTGAGAAACAAATCCGGCATAATAAATCCGGAAGCTGTTATAGCCAATACTGCTATAATCCCTGTAAAAAAAAATATTCTGTTAATTTTTTTTATATTCGGCGTCAGTTCATAAACCAGGCCAACAAAATATGGAAAGAGAAATATAAAAAGCAGGGGAATGATTTCTTTAAATAATAATAAAAAGACTGCTGTATCTTTTTCCGGAATGAATGTAGTAAAAACAGAAATAAAAATATCGCTCAAGATATAAACAAGAGCAATGGAACTTACAATCAATGACGCAAGGGTTATCTTTTGGGGCATTTTATTATAAATAAACGCAAACTGAATTACAGAATAAACAATTATTCCGGAGAAAAAAAGTTTCAGGCTATAAAAAAAAATCTGCAGATTTTCCATGTTCTCTCTAAATAATCAATCTATCCTGGAGGAAATGTATGGGATATAATGCCATTCATACTTTATACTTGAAGTTCAATTATTCTCTTCAGGTTTCCGATAGGAGCTATCTTGATTAAGAACTCTTTATTATAGCTGTCAAGTTAAAAAAATCAGTTCCTTTATACTATAGGAAGTCTCTTATAACAGCGTGTTTCGCAGGTTACAACCACATCCAAAACTTAAACCATAACAGCAACTCCTGATAAAATAAATATATTTATCGGACAGTATTTTATTTCGCGTATCAGAAAATGTCCGTTAGATCTTGCCAATTCCTATAATTATATTAACATAAAACTATAAAAAAAACCCGACCTTTTTTATTTTAAACTATGGAGCTCTAAAATCTATTCCCCGCTAATTTCCCTTTTCATATTAAAATAAAATCTTCCCATACCTAAATCATAACCGCTTATAGTATAAATGAGCAGGGTAATATCACAATATAATAAACCCAAAATTGAAAAAAACGAATCCAGGATAAAGATTCTGCAAATTGTGCTGATTAGCGTATTACTGAGTTTAAAAATTGTAACATCCATATTCTTATAATTATTGATGCACTCATAGAATACTCTGCTGCTTGTAAAAAGCGATGTTTTCATTCCTAAATATGAATTGAAAAGCGCGCGCCCTCCTTTTCCATCTTTGATATCAAGCGGGAGCTGCTTTGTAACTCCCCATAACATGGAGTGCGCCAGATCTCTGCTCGTTTGATTTACAGTTGAATCCATTGTAATGGATGAAAGATGAAATTTATGATACTCAATGGAAGCTTGTAAAATTGTTTTCCATTTTATAATTCTAAATTTTTTATAAATCAGCAGCAGAACCAGAATTACAGCACAGACTACCCAACCCCGCAAATCCATAGCATTCATCCTTAATAGATACCTGTTTAAATGATAATATTTCTTTATTCCATTACCTCTGCCCCCCGAAGGGGGCATGTAGTAAATAATCAATTCCCCGATAATTTATATTTTATCATTTCTATAAATCAGCAATATTATCAATAAATCTTCAACTTCAATGTGCAATGTTTTTATTTTAAGATTTTATGAAATTCGTTACTGTATCTTTCATATTGTCTCGAATATTTCCTGCAAGTTCAACAATATAATCATGTTTTACAATTATTTGATTTGTTTTAAGCACTTGCATTTCACACCTACTCGCCCCATTTGGGGGACGGGTGGGGATTGTTGAACTTGTATTTTTTTACAAAAATCCGGAATGAGAAAAAAAATTATTCTACATTTTCCCTTTGCCGCTTAATATTCTTGCAGGCAGAAAAAGTATTCCTTTGATGAAACTTAAAATCCCTTCTACTGCAAATCCCAGAATCCTGAATGGAATAAGAATCAACCACACTATAGGATATAAAAACAGTGCTATTAATGCAAGAGGCCAGCATAGAAAAAACAATATAATCCATAGTAAAAATTTTATCATTTAGATTCCCCTCTCATTTTTTTTTATTTAACGCAGTAAAGAAAATTATATATTGACAATGTTGTCAATCCTGATTAAAATTAATCTCATTGATTCAGATCCGGCAGAAATGAACTTCTTTTTAAAACCAGATCGCGGCAATCAAAGACAATTAAATTTATCAAAGGCTAGGAATATGGAATTTGTTGCACTTTTATGTCCGCAATGCGGAGGATTACTTCCGCGTCAGGCGCGCTGGAGAATGGTCATCTGTCCTTACTGCAGCAACAATGTGACACGCAGTGATGCTGTTGTCGAATCCGCACTTTATCATAAAGCGTGGGCAGATGCACAGGCTGCTGTAAAATCTATTGGATACAGTGTAATAATTTCAGGAACGCCATTCAGGATAATTATGCCGCTCGGAGGCGGTGAGATTTCAGAAGTATATCTGGCTGAACGGATGAATATTTTTCCGGAACGGGTTATTTTAAAAATTGCCAAACAGGGATCCAGGCCAGGCGGACTCATTGATGAATTTAAAAATCTGCAGGAATTGCAGGTTATAAAATCTTCCGGTTCCGCTTATTTCAGCCAGCGCCTGCCCCAGGCTGTCAGCTCCGGAAACACCGAAGATACAAGGCAGGAAGCACTGGTTCTGCGGCAGCCTGTAGGATTCTGGGGGAGCCTTGAAGACGTGTCAAAAAATTATCCGCATGGAATTGATCCTCGTCATGCTGTCTGGATGTGGAGACGTGTGCTTGAGGTGCTTGGATATATTCATGACAACGGGTGGTCGCATTGCGATCTTCATCCCGGGCATTTGCTGGTTCATCCTGAAGATCACGGGATTCTGATTATCAGCTGGCGCAAAGCACAAAAAATAAGCAAAAAGAAAGACGGCATAATACTCGATTTAAAGGGATCAGCATGGTCTATCCGCTCTATGCTAAGCGGCGATGCAGATGAACCAGGATATGGAATAAAAACTCCGGAGCCCCTGGCTGAACTGCTTAAAAAAGTTTCAGAAGATGACGGGTGGTGTTCATCTGCCGGTGCTGCCGGCATTGACGAAGCCCTGAAAGATGTTGCATTAAAAATATATGGACAGCCGAGTTTCGTACCTTTTTATCCGATTCCGGCAAAAAAATAATTTCAAGGAGATATCATCATGGGTTATGGTAATTATTCACATGCTGCACATTCCGCTCTGATCGCTGACCGCGCAAACCGGTCATCCACAGAGGTTTTTACCCAGCAAAACTGTCACGTGCTTATGGATCCAAAGGGACTCAAGGTCAGGGAATCCCGTGACAGTGCTGATCATCCGGATTCGCTGGGAGTTGTTTTTGCTCTTGATGTTACAGGTTCGATGGGAGACATTCCGGAACTGCTTGCACGCAAGGAACTGCCTACTTTCATGAAACTTTTAACAGCATGCGGCATTCCTGATCCGCAGCTTCTGTTCATGGCAATAGGCGATTCAAATTCAGACAGGGCATCATTGCAGGTCGGCCAGTTTGAATCAACTGCAGAACTTATGGATCAGTGGCTCACGCGGACTTATCTTGAGGGCGGCGGCGGCGGAAGCGGCGAAGAGAGCTACGAGCTGGCTTTTTATGTTCTTGCCCAGCATACAGACATGGATTGCTGGACAAAGCGTAAAAAACGCGGATACCTTTTCATGACAGGTGACGAGCTGCCTTATCCTGTAATCTCCAGACATCATATTGAATCGCTCATTGGAGATAAACTTGATGAAGATCTTCCTATCGAAGAGGTTATTGCAGCAGCTGCAGAAAATTACCACCTGTTTTTCCTGATCCCTGATCTTCACCGCAGAAAAAACTGTGAAAAACGCTGGCGGGAACTTCTCGGTGACCATGTTATCTGCATGGAATCACCTGAAGATACATGCGCTGTTGCTGCAGCAATAGTTGGCCTTACAGAAAAAGCTCTTCCGGATATTAAAAGTGCTGTACATGCTTTAGGCGACAATGGCGTGAAGAAAGAACGTGCTGCAGCTGTAGCACGCGCTCTGAAATCATACGCGAATCTGCTGAATTCCGGGTCATCAGGAGAAGTGCACAGCAAGCCAGTAACAGCTGATCATTCAAAAAAAATCTGGACGAAAAAGCTGTTTGACAAAGAAAAATAGTTTAACTGATGAGCGTCCCCGTTTTGCTTCTGTACTCGGTCTCGGGTTCGGCGACTGCGGCAAGGGCTTATTTACTGACTTCCTCTGCAGGCGCTGGCAGGCTCATACTGTTGTAAGATTCAACGGCAGTTCTCAGGCAGGGCACAATGTTGTGCTGCCGAGCGGCATTCACCACACTTTTTCACAATTCGGTTCCGGATCATTTATTCCCGGCACTGCCACTGTGCTTGCAGGTCCTGTGGCAGTGCATCCGACAGCCCTGCTTATTGAAAATAATATTATACGCCGTGCAGGAGTCAATGATGCGCTTGACCGTCTTATTATTGACGGGAGATGCCGTATTATCACACCTTACCATCAGGCAGCAGGAAGATTGCGTGAACTCAGGCGGGGTGCTGATGCACACGGCACTTGCGGAACAGGTGCAGGTGAAACAGTAAGCCATTCGCTTAATCATCCGGATGAAGTTATTTATTATGGTGATTTAAAGCATCCACGGACTGTTCGGGCAAAGCTTGAAATTATCCGTAAGCATCTGCTTGATGATTCTGATGAAACTGCCGGGTACAGCAGCACTCAAGCTGATTACGAATTAAAGATATTAAAAGATAATACCATTTCAGACATCTGGCTTGATATGATTTCAACCCTGCTGAATGCTGTTCCGCCTGCTTCTGCAGATGCTGTAGCTTCACGCTGCCATATGCCGGGGTGCGTAATTTTTGAAGGAGCCCAGGGCCTGCTTCTTGATGAATGGCGGGGTTTTCATCCTTACACAACATGGAGCAGCACTCATGCGGATGCTGTTGATAATTTAGCTGATGATCTTTCATTGCCGGAGCCGGTTAATCATTACGGAGTCATCAGGACATATCTCACCCGTCATGGACACGGGCCTCTTCCCACACACGATCCGATTCTGAATAATATCACTGAAGTGCATAACAGCAGCGATGGATGGCAGGGTGATTTCCGGCGCGGGCATACTGATGAAGTGCTGCTCCGCTATGCTCTATCAAATGCCGGATCATTATCAGGGCTCTTAATAAGTCATCTGGATATTTTCGACAATGGAAACTCTCTCAGATGGTGTTCGAAATATAAAACAATAGATTCCGGCGATGTTATAGAAATTCCTTCAATCTCCGGTCATGATTTGAAGCACCGGATGAAGCTGACAGAAATACTGAAACAGGCACGTCCTGTTTACGATCAGAAGCCCGTTACATCTGCCTTTTCATTTCTGAAAAGGCTTGCAGGATTAACAGATACTCCGGTGGTGTTCGGATCATACGGCAATACGCATATTTCAGTTCATGATGATGGAATAAAGCAAAAATAAACAAACTCTGTATTTTCTATATGATAACATAAAAGAACAAGGCACTATAATTGTTGACAATCTGCCTGCTATCAGAAACAGTAAATTAAATTTTCACGGTAAAATAATATTTCTAGTGCATTATTATCAGGCATCAATACAGACATGGAACTATAAATAAAATTATTTAAAAGGGGCAAAAGCATGGCTGACGGCAAACTGGTTTCACAACTTGATAAAAAACTTATGGAAGACGGAATCATTAATGCACTTTACAAATCAGATTATAAAAAAGTACATCACCTGCTCAACACCCATTTTAAAAAATCAGGCAGCATTCTAACGGAAGAATCATTTAAAAAAGGCGAAGAAAAACTCAGGGAATGGCTGATAGTTTTACACAAAAAAGGCGCTACTCAGGAAAAGCTTTCGAGCTATCTTCGATGCGGACTTGCCCACCTCAGCTTTGACTTCATTGAATCAACATACAAAACAATTTCAAAAGATGATCTCATTACACGCTCTCTGCAATCCTTAAAACTGAGGGGATTCCACAAAACATTTTTTAAAGCAGCTCCAGCACAGATAAAGAAACAGTCCATTAAAAAGAAGCCGGTTAAAAAAACAATAAAAGCTGTTAAAAAGAAAACAGTTAAGAAAAAAACCGTTAAAAAGACTGTAAAGAAATCTGTAGCGAAAAAGAAAAAGCCGCTTAAAAGCAAATCATCAGCTAAATCCAGAAAGAAAAAAGGATTTCTTTCGAAGCTGTTCGGATGAAGCAATTTTAATCAGTTTTTGTTATTTTCAAACGTTCTCAAATTTATTATTACATCTTTTGAAAAAACAGTTAACCGCTAATGAACGCTAATGCACGCGAATAATAAAATATGGGTTTACCAAGCGGAATATCACACAGCTATCTCAATTGAGCAATTATGCTGATATTAATACGTATTCTGCGGGAAAGTAAAGCTGCCACTCCGGAAAGAATATCATAGGCAATAGACGGATGATTCTTTTTCAGACCTTCAAGGCGGTCTAAGGTCAATACAAGACAGACAAGATCTGTTTCAGCGCAGACATCTGCAGACCGCGGACGGCCGTCAATCATGGACATCTCTCCAAAAACCGCTCCGCGTGATAAACGGTAAAACCGGCGCTTTGATCCATCAGGCATTTTCATATACAGATCAGCCCTTCCCTGCAGAATAAAAAATACGGAATTACCCTCCTCCCCCTGGGCAACTATCCTTTCCCCTTTTGTAAAAGATTTCTCCACGAGAAATTTCATCAGTATCTTTATCTCTTTTTCAGAAAGTCCGGATAGTATATCAAGCTCTTCCGGGTTAAGGCGGCTTGTTGAAATATCCGGCGAATAGCCGTCAATCAGATAATCTTCAGCGGATGCAAGGCAGTCATCAAAATGATCAAACAGCATTGCTCCAATTTTTTCTGTACGGCGGATTGGCGAATTTTCATCAACAGAAGAAAGCAGCAGTTCACATCCGGCATCACGGCATATTCCGGCAATCTGCCTTATGGCAAAAACTCCTGTTGCATCAATATTTTTCAGTCTGTGCAGATCAAGTATTACAATTGTCGGGTGATCTTTTAAAAGCTGTTCCACTCTGTGAGAAAGCTTATCCGCTGTTCCGAAATAAAGATATCCTTCCAGTTCAAGTATCCTGATGCGGGAACCTTCCTTATCAAGCAGGCTGACCTCGCTTCCGGTACGCTCTGTATTGGACCGCATTTTTAAACCTGTATATTCCCGGCCGATAATTCCGCGGCTCATGGATGAAACAAATATTATCAATGAAAATATAACCCCTGCAAATACCGCCTCGATAATACCGAAAGTAATCATTATGAGCGTTACAGCAATTGAAACAAGAACAGTGAATATTCTCTCCTTTCTCCTGTTTCCTTTTTCTGCTATGGCTTCTTTCAGATGAATTACAACCCAGCTGTCGAAAAGACTCAGTGCAAGCAGGATCAGAACTCCGGCAAGAACGCAAAGAGGAAGCGGGGATAATATCGGGCCTGAAAAAATTATTGCAGCAGCAGCAAATACGCCTCCTGCAAATTGAGATACGCGTGTTCTTGCTCCGTAATCAAAAGCTGCAACAGTCCTGGAATTTGATCCGGCTCCGGTTATACCTCCGAAAAATGCCGCAACGATATTCGCAAATCCCTGCCCTGCAAGCCCGCTGTCAGAATCGCTCCGATGGCGCAATAAGGAATCAGATTCGTTCTGCGCAAGAAAAGAGCTGAGACTGTTTACAAGAGCTATTCCGATAGAAGCCGGAAGTATCACTCCAAAAATCAATATCCGGATATCCTCCCGGAATAATAAAGCGCCAATCCCGTTCAGAGCATCCGGCACAGGTATTGTCAGAGGAAGGTTGCCTATAACCAGCTTTTCAATTGAGATGCCTGTATATGCGGCAAGCAGATAAAACAATGCGGTACCTGCTGCAAGCGAAACAACAGGCGCAAGGAAACGCCATTTGAATAAGCATATAATTCGATACATAACAATAGAGAATGCTGCTGCAGATACTGTTACTATTGACGATGTAGAAAGAATCGCCAGGGGATTATGAATTAAATCCTGAAGATTAACCATAAAAAGCGGCTTAACCTGCGATTGCAGTATAAGGAGTGCGCTGCCATTCATCAGACCTGCAATAACAGGATATGGAATATATTTTGCAAGGATTCCGAAACGGAGGATTCCAAACAGAAGCTGAATTAGACCTGACAGGAGAACTGTTAAAAAAATCAGAGGAACAGCCATATCAGGAGCCAGCTGATTAGCAAGCTGTGCTGTAACAGCAGAAAGCATCAATGAAGAAAGCGAATACGGCCCGCTGTTAACTATTACACCTCCCTTGAAAAATGCCGGGACAAGATTGGTTATTGCCAGAGAAACGAGACCGCTGAGAGCTCCAATCGGAGCATAAGCAGAACCAAGCGGCGCAAAAACAATCATTCCAAATGCTATACTTTTCGGAATGCCCAGAAGAGTAACCATCAGGCCGCCGGTTGAATCCTGAATTACTGCAAGATTTTTATTGGCTATAGTTTTCAATAATCACTTATCCATTATGATATGAATTGTTTTTTTTAAGTATGATTTCATTAAACCGCCTGAATTGAAATATCAACAGATGTATGGAAAGAATAAAACCTATTACTTTAACAGTTTATCAGAAGATTCTCTAATGCAAAACTGAAATGTTAATTTATCAAGAACTTTTTCATTTAAGCAAAAACAGTTGAATCTGACAGTATTTTTATTTTCCAAAGATGTTTTCATCAAAACCGAGATGTAAGATTTTGCCGACAATTCTTTCTTGACAACTATATTACAGAGTGTATTTTTCAAAAAAGAGAAAATGGAATTATGAACCCTATATCACTGCTAAATTTAATTTCTTCAGCTATCTATATTTCCTTAGGTATATACTGTTATAATTCCGGCAAACATGAGCCCGAATCAAAAATAAGCAGGCTTTTTTTAATATTATGCTTATGCTTTTCCATCTGGGGATTTTCCTTCGCTTTCATGCATTCTGCATCATCAAAAAATGAAATAGAAGTCTGGTATAATATCAGTTCTATAGGATGGTGCATGTTCAGCGGATTTGTCATACATCTGATTCTGCTGATGACAGGGAGAGAATCAATATTAAAAAGAAAATGGGTTTATTTTGCTATTTATCTGCCTGGAATAGTTTTTACTATAAAAGAATTTACAGGAAATCTATATGCTTTGGATTTTATTAGAATAAATTACGGTTATTCAGAAATTCCGGATGTTGCGGGTATATGGTTCTGGTTATTTGTCATACACCAGACAGTATGTGAGCTGTTAGGACTGTATCTTCTTTTCATCTGGGGAAAACGGTCACATATAAAAAGAGAGAGAAAACAGGCTGACATCTTTATAACAACTTCAGGAATATCACTTATTCTAGCTTTTACATCTGATATTATTTTACCTGCAATGAATATTTTTATTCTGCCAGCATTGTCGCCAGTTTTTATATTGATCTGGGGTTACGGATTATGGTACTCCATTTCAAGATACAAATTCATATCTCTCAACCGGTCATTTTCTTCAGATGAAATTGCATCAAGAATGAATGACCTTTTCTTTATTCTTGATCTGGAAGGGAATATAGTAAAAGTAAATCATCAGGTTATTGAATTTTTAGGGTTCGATGAAAGAAACATTCTGAAAACATCTTTTCAGAATATTCTCACAAATAAAGAGACCCTCATAAAAAAAATACATTCCATGACTGAAAGCAATGTATTGCGGTTTGAGAATATAAATGAATTTAATACTGCTAAAAATGAATCTATACCGGTTAAAATTTCCGGCTCCCTGCTGCTTGATAAATTCGGCGATCCCATTGGTATAGTCATTATTGCAATTGACCTCAGGGATAAATTTCAGCTTCAACTGGAAATAAAAGAACGGGCTCTCAGTATGGCAGCCTTGCGCGAAAGCGAGGGAAAGTACCGCACACTGCTACAGACAAACAACGTAGGATACTACGAATCGGATCTATATGGCAATTTTACTTTCTGTAACGACGTACTTGAGTCCTTCACCGGCTATACACGGGAAGAATTAATTGGCATGAATTATACAAAAATAATGTCTGCTGAAATGTCAGGAGAAGTTTTTAAAACATATCACAGGGTTTTCAAGAAAGAAATCGCATACGGATCAACCAATCACGAAATATTACGCAAGGATGGCACAACCGGATATTTTGAAACAACAATATCACTCATAACTGACAAAGCTGGAAATCCAAGCGGTTTTCGCGTTATAGGAATTGACATAACCAAAAGAAAAATATTCGAGGAAGCATTGCGCAAAAGCGAAGAGCTCTACCGGCTTGTTATGGAGAATATCAATGATGCTGTTTTCATATGCAGACTTGACGGACACCTGAAATACATGAGCCCGTCAATGATCCGGATTGCAGGCTATACCGTGGATGAGATGCTTGATGTTCATTATCTCCATTTCGTCCGGTCTGATTACCGGAAACGCGAACTTGATTTGTATATAAAACAGGTGCAGGATAAAATTGAAGTTACCGAGCATGAATACCCTTTTATTTCAAAAAACGGCAGAAGCATCTGGGTAGGACAGATTGTGCGGATGGTAAAAAACAATTTAGACGAGATAGAATTCTTCGGAGTATTAAGGGATATTTCAGAACGAAAGGGTGCAGAAGAGGCGCTGAAACGATCTGAAGAAAAATACCGCCATTTAATTGAAAATGCAAACGAGATCATTTACAAGGCCGATTGGCGCGGAAATTTCATATATTCGAATCCGGCTTTTCAGAAAAAATTTGGATATACTGATGAAGAGATCCGCAAATTAAACTACATCGATCTTATGCTGCCGGACAACCGCGACAATGAATTTGCATTTTACAGCGGTCAGCTTAAAAATAAAATCGATGAATCATACCGCGAGCTTCCTGTTCTTACGAAATCTGGAAAAATCCTCTGGATTGAACAGAGCGTAAAGTCAATCAAGGACCAGAATGGACGTATTGTTGAATTCGACAGCATAGTGCATGACATTACAGACCGAAAAACCGCAGAAGATTCTCTGCGCAAAAGCGAAATGCTCTATCAGCAGCTGATGGAAAATGTCAGTGATTGTGTTTTTATCTGCAAGCAGGATGGTCATTTCAAATATTTCAATCCGACTATTACTAGAGTCGCCGGTTACTCTCAGAATGATTTAATCGGCAAGCACTTTCTTACCATTGTGCATCCGGATTACAGGGAACAGCAGAAGAATTTTTATCTGAAACAGGTTAGAGAAAATATTGAAATAACCTATTACGAATTCCCGATAATCATGAAAAACGGTGGAACTATCTGGGCTGGTCAAACTGTTCGAATGATCCGAAACTACGAAGGCGAAATCGAATTTTACGGCATCACCCGTGATATTTCCGCTCTTAAAAAAGCCGAGGATGCCCGCCGTGATCTGGAGGATGCGAAAACCCGTTTTTTTGCAAACATATCACACGAGATACGAACACCGCTCACTCTCATGCTCGGGCCTATTGAGTCCGTTCTTCAGGGCAACTACGATGGAGAGCTTGACAGCGGATACTTTGAAAATCTGCATCGGAACACTCTGCGCCTTCTTACATTAGTCAATAATCTACTCGATTTTTCCAAGATTGATGCTGGAAGGATGAGCATGAGAGTAATAGAAGGCGATATTGTCTCCTTTGCACGCAGCTACATAACCAGCATGGAGTCAGTCGGAAAAACACGTAAGATAGATATGCGTTTCAACTCCTCTGCTGAATCGATCATGCTCTACTTCGATCCTGAAAGGCTTGACAAGGTTTTAATGAATCTTCTATCGAATGCTCTCAAATTTACCGGAACCGGCGGAGAAATAACGATAAATGTTTCAGAGGATAATGATAACTGCCGGATAACCGTGGCGGATACAGGTGAAGGAATTCCCGAGAAGAGCCTTAGCAGCATATTTGAACGATTCAATCAGGCTGATACAGCATCAACCAGAAGGCATCAGGGCACCGGTATAGGGCTTGCACTTGCAAAAGAGCTGACAGAACTTCATGGGGGTTCCATAAAGGTTGAAAGCAGATATATAGAAAATCATCCTGATAATCACGGCTCAATCTTTATTGTTGAAATACCTAAAGGAATTGCTCACTTTGAAAATAAAGCCAATGTAAAATTTGCTGAAAAAAGCAATCTTGACAATTATGTCAAAGATTACAGACTGATTGGAATCAGTGAAATTGAATCTTCCGAATCAGGTAAAACTGTTAGTGATTCATGTTCAGACATCAACGAATCTGATCCATCCAGCAATGAAAAAACCATTCTCATTATTGATGATAATGATGATATGCGAAATTTTTTATACAAATTACTTCACAAGCAATATCGGATAATATCCGCAGTTAATGGGCAGGAAGGGATTAAATGCGCAAGGAAATTGAGACCTGACTTAATTGTTACAGATGTAATGATGCCTGTTATGGACGGTTTCGAGATGACTTCTATAATCAAAAACGATGAATATCTGAAAACAACGCCAGTGATAATGCTTACTGCTGATACAGAACTTATGAACAAAGTTGCAGGGCTGGAAAACGGCGCTGATGATTATCTTCATAAACCTTTCAATTCGATTGAACTTAAAACCCGCATATCTTCTCTGATGAAAAATCATGAATACCAGCAGATCATAAGCCGCCGCAACCAGGATATTGAAAGCGAGCTCGATGTGGCTCGCATGCTGCAGCAGAGGCTGCTCCCCGTTTCCATTCCGGAAGTATCCGGATATCACTTGAATGCTTTATATGTCTCCATGGATAAGGTCGGTGGTGACTTCTATGACATGGAGAAGAGGGATGGCAGTCTTGATATTTTCATTGCAGATGTTTGCGGACACGGCCTCCCGGGCGCATTTTTAGCAACAGTTACAAAAATATCTTTTGATAATATCACCACACGAACAACTCCGGACAAAGTCCTTTGCCTTTTAAACAATGTTATTCACCGGTATACTGTAAATAGTAATTTTGTTACAGCTTTTTATGCTACCATTGACATCAATACCGGGGTTATGCGCTACTCGAGTGCGGGACATGTTACTCCGCTTCTATACCGGAAAAAAAATGATGAATTCATCGAGCTTAAAGCTCAGGGAACACTTCTTGGAATTTTCAGGAACTTAAAATTTGAAGAAAAAATTATACAACTAGAGTCATCTGACCGGGTTGTTTTCTATACAGACGGAATCACCGAGTGTACAAACCCGGAAGGTGAGATGTTTGACGAGGCCAGTCTTCAGAAATCAATCAGGGAACATGCCGGTAAGACAGCAGGGGAATTCAAACACGAAGTAATGAAGGAACTGGAAGCATTCAAGGGAGAAAAAACATTCGATGATGATATTACAATGGTTGTACTGGATGTGCTGTAACAATGAAATATAAACTAAATACTTCCTCTCTTTCTAATCTGATCATCCTATACAGACTTATACCAGTTATTTAATACCAAAACCGAAACTCCATCTGTTAATATATGACGGAACATATATTGAAGTAGTTTCACAATCATGAAACAGTTCGTTTATTTTCCCGTAGTAATTTTCCACCTGGTTTTTTGCTATATCTGTAGCGCCTATCTGAGCTGCAATAACACCGCCCTTTTTTAATACCCTTTGTATCTCATGAAGGTTCGTGATAATAAGCCTGTATGCATAATCAGTAAGATCTGCAAATACAACATCCTGTGAATTGTCCGGTATTTTTTTTATTGTTTCAAATGCATCACCTGAAATTATCTTAACTCTCGGATCATCAAAAGCGCCGTTTGAAACAGTAGGCAGATATTTCCTGGAAAGCTCAATTACCTCTTCATCAAGTTCAAGTATTACAGCTTCTGAACAATTATACTTTAAAACTTCTCTTGCAATGCCGCCGTCACCACCGCCTAAAATAAGCACATTTGCTTTATCTTTTTTACCGAGCATATCAAAAGCTTTCTGGGCAAACGGTTCGTGATAAAGATTTTCATCCTTAACGCAGAGATTCATTTCATCATTGCAGAAAAGACAATTTCCTAGATCGTGAACTTTTAATATCTTAATATCCTGGCCGGCCTTTGTTTTCACATGAACGACTTCCTCATCAACAATATAACCGCCGTAATATCCCTCTTTTTCGTATATATCCTCCATGATATAACCGCGTTTCAAAGAGTGTGTTTTAACCTGCTCCGGCTTGTAATATTTCTGGAGAACCTCGACTGATATAGCCGGACTGATCGGGCCGCATGTAAAATAATCAAAACTGATGAAATTAATTTCAGGAAAGGTGTGATAACTTATATGACTTGTTGAAAGCAGTGCAACAAATGTAACGCCGCTTGGATCGAATTTATGGTAGGCGATGTTCAGGATTTCTGTTGCTGTAAGGCTTACAATTTCCTCTGTAGCTTTTTTCATGATATCAATATCATCAATGATATCGTGAGGAACCCCTATCAATTCAACTACAATGTGTTCACCAATTACTGCCACCTGATTCTCCTTAAAAAATTAATTTAAATTGGGCTTTTATAAATCCAACCCACAAGGGAAATGCCGAAATTGTTTCTGTAAATCCCTTATCTTATTATCGTGGCAAGATAAAACCGCGCCAAAAGATTAAATTAACAACACATTGTATCAGGATCGCGCTGTCATTATAAATTTCTGAATTATATTCTTATATGTTTATTTAACAGATTGTTAATAAAGAATATCAGCCAGAGTATTGTCAAAAATATCACTTCTTTTAAATCACCTGATAAGTAATATCAAGAAATGTTTCAAAAAAAACCGTTTTTATCAGGTAATAACCATTTTTAAAACAGTGCGAAAAAAATCCAGTATTAATTTTCAGGAGATGATTATTTATTAAAAAAATTATCCTTATTTTAATATTAACTCGTGGCCTTTTATCTCAATATCCATAACCATCTTTTTATTCGGAAAAAATACAGGAACATGTATATATATTTCAAGATGGCTTTTAATCATAACAGGTAAAGCATCCATAGTCTTATATTCAGTGAAAATGGAAAAAGCATGGATGCCTGTTTCAAACGCAGCCGGCGCGCCCTCAAAAGCAATCAGATTCAGCTCTTTTTTAGAAAAATACATATTTCCAGAGTAATGACGGGTTGTTTTCTGCTTTGGAATTATATTAAATATATAACAATCAATTTCATTAATTTTTTTTGTGCCTGTAATCGCAATTGAGTACCGCTCCCGGCCCTTATCATCAAAAACAGGATAAAACTGCAGCTGTTTCCGCTCAGTAAATTTTGATGCAGGCTGTTCCTGTCCATTTTTAGTATATTTTATTACCTGAAGAGGTTCCGGAGAGCTATTAAAATCATTTTTAATTTTAACAAGCGATTCAGAAGTCTCTATAAGCGCACCTGTTTTTGAATCAGTCATTTTAAACTTTGTGAGCCTATTCCCTGTAAAACCGGTATATTTTCTGTAAGCCGGTTCCATTTTATTATAGAGGCCGTCTATAATTTTTTTAGATTCTTCAGCAGAAACCGCTTCTGCGGCATTTAAAGAAGATACAATTGCAACAGATATCATTAAGGATATAGCTATTCTTTTCATCATTATTTTCCTGATTAATCTTATTTAAATTTCTTCATAACTTATCACCATAGACATCCATTGTCCATTAAAAAAAATATTTAATAATAAAAATCATATTGGATGGAGACTTATTTTTTTATTATTGACAGTCACATGTCTATCTCCGGAAAATATTTTTACACCCTTAAAATATTCAAGGGAATCATTACAGGAGAAAGAATTCCAATTAATTAAAATGAATATAAAAAAAATTCTACTAATAAATCCTCCATATCCTTTTGAAGAATCGCCATCTCCGCCTCTCGGTCTTTCCTATTTAGCAGGTTTCCTTATAAAAGAAGGATTTGAAGTTAAAATTGCAGACTTTGTTATAAATCTTTTCACGGAATCAAAACTAAATGCGATTATAAATGAATTTAAACCGGACGTAATCGGTTCAACCGGCGTTACAATGAATATAAAACCCGCCATTTCAATCCTTGGCCAGTGCAGAAAAATTTATCCCAAGGCAATGATTGTTCTCGGGGGGCCTCACGTAACATTCGATGCTGAAGCTATACTCAAAGAAAATTCATTTGTTGATATCGTAGTCCGCAGGGAAGGAGAGCTGACTTTTACCGAGTTATTACAGCAGAAAACTCCGCTTGAAAATATACTTGGGATTTCCTATAGAAATTCAGGTTCAATCAAGCATAATCCTGATAGGCCTTTTATTGAGGATATAAACATACTGCCTTTTCCTGCAAGAGATATTATCGAACTGTCAAAATACAGAGCTCTCGGCATGCCAATAAATATGATTACATCCAGAGGATGCCCATTTGACTGCATCTTTTGTGTCGGATCAAAAATGGTCGGGAAAAAAGTAAGATATTATGATACAGCAAGAGTTGTTGATGAATTTGAGCTGCTGTCAAAAATGGGATTCAATCAGATAAATATTGCAGACGATCTTTTTACTTCAAATAAAAAAAGATGCGTTTCAATTTGCGAAGAAATAATCAGAAGAAAAATAAATCATCCCTGGACTGCATTTGCAAGAGTTGACACAGTTTCAGAAGAGCTTCTCACAATTATGAAAAAATCCGGGTGCACAACTCTCTGCTTCGGAATTGAAAGCGGGAATCAGAAAATTCTTGATACCGTTAAGAAAAAAACCAGCCTGGATTTATGCAGAAAAGCTGTTGATATCTGCAATAAAACAGGAATCACTCCAATGGCCGCGTACATACTCGGACTGCCTGGTGAAACTCCTGAAACAATAAAGGAAACTCTCGACTTCGCTTCAAAATTAAACAAACTTTACGGCTTTCATATCCTATCTCCATTTCCCGGAACGGAGGTTCTGGAAAATGCAGAGCAATACGGGCTTAAAATTTTAACTAAAGACTGGGATCTTTTTGATGCCAACCAGGCTGTAACTGAATCTGCAACTATTTCAAAAAATGAAATTGATGCAGTTTACAATCAGTTTAACAGCGGTATTGATAAATATGTTAAAGGTGTGATCTCCAGGGAGGAAAGCGGAGCAGCAATATCTGAAGATGAAAAATTAATGGTAAATAATATCAGATCAATTGTGCTGATTAAAAAAATAATAGATTTAGAACTTTTTGAAAAATTTACAGGCAGCGATATAAAAGAAAAATCACAGAACAGACTTGTGGAATTTATCAATAATGAAACCAAGGATGATAAAAGCTTAATTCATGACAGAATAGAATGGCTTGTGAAAACAAAGTCTATCGAAATTTCTAATGGAGATTCAGACTTTAAAGTACGATGGGTTGATTAGGGAATAATTTTTATTTTTTGTCATCCCCTTGAAAACGGGGATCCAGACTACAGAAATGGATTCACCCTGGGGAGCATGCCATCGCCTTCGCTGGAATGACAGTAAATATTTTAATTAATTCCTTATGTTCATGCCATTTATGTTTTTCTAAAATAATTTAAACTATTTTAAAAACAAGAACAAACACATCCGAGCTTGGAGCAGCCATTCCCATAAAAGTTTCGAAAGAGTTTTTTATTCTTTCTGATATTTCAGAAGGTTTTCTCATCCTGTTATCTGCCACAAGCTTTCTTAATCTTGAAAGGCTAAAGTCGTTACCTTCCTGATTCCTTGAGCTGACGAAAGATTTAGAATAAAGAATACCAATATCTCCCCGCAGGAGATTGGTTCGCCCTATACCGTAACTGCTTCTCGGGTCATTGCCCAATGGAACACCTTCTGTATCAAGTGAATCAAAATTGTTTTTATCAATTCTGAAAACCTCCAGAGGAGGAAAGCCTGCGTTTGTGTACATTAATTTCATAGACTTGATATCATAATAGAAATACTGCGATGTAACGAGGCCGGGATTTCCTTTTGCATATTCATAAATTACCCGGTTCAGCTTCTGCATAACAGTGAAAGTTGACGGTGCTTCGTTTATTGATGTCTGGAAAGCGGCCCGGAGTAAAACCGAATAAAGAGCAGTGTTTATTCCAACTCCGGAAATATCTGTTGCAATAACCCCTACACCCTGCCCGCTCGGTCTGACAAAATCAAAATAATTGCTTTCGTCAGAATATTTCGGTATATAAAAAGCTCCAAACTTTATACTGCTTAAATTCGGCAATGATTGCGGAATAGTCTTTGTTTGAAGTTCGGAAGACAGAACTACTGTTCTTGAAATATACTGATCTTCAATTGATTTTTTATATGTGATGGAAATCGAGATAAACGCGTTGCAGTTTTTCATGAAAAATTCAAGCTCTTTCATTTCATCCGGGTTATAACCGTCTAGTGATTCCTTTTCCCCAAGACAGATAATACCGAAAACCCTGCTCTCATGATATATAGGCATAATAATTTTTACATCATTCTCTAAAAAAAACTTTAAAAAATTATCTCTTTCATCATCCAGCTTATGATCTTCAGAATAAACCCTTTCGAGTCTGAGAATATCCTGATTTTTTACAAACCATCTGATGATATCAGCATTACGCTCAACCGGCTGAACTCTGATATCTTTTTCAGAAAACCGGGAATAATATACTTCATATCTGCGGGTCTTATCATCAAGAATCATAAAAAAAGTTTTCTTCAGGTGAAGGTCATCATGAAGAATATCTACAGCACGTTTTACAACTGAATCGAAATCTTTCAGCTTTTCAATATCAGCAATAAAACTTTTAACCATGCTCTCGAATTCATATGTTCTTTTTAAAAAAACTTTATCAATAACCGGTTGTATAAAAATAGATACCAGAAGAAAAAGTCCGGTTACAGATCCGGCAATTATATGAGATTCAACAAAATTTAATGAAAAATAATTATTATGGTAAATATAATAAACTCCAACAATTGGTATGAGTATTGCAGTAGCCATAAGAGAATACATGGCCATTTTTTTCAGCGTCGTCTTGATATCCATTAAATTGTAGGTTGAAGTTGAATAAAAAACCGAAATAACAATAAATGTTGCTGCTAGTGAGGCACCGCTTATGTAGAATTCCGAAATGTTGAAGAACCTGGGGAGGATCAATGATCCGACAGAACCGGCTGTAAGAGCAAAAGAAGATCCGAGGAATGTATATCTTATCTGCAGCTTGTAAAAATCCACCCTGGTTTTGATATATTTCCTTGCAAAGTTTCCAATTCCTAGAAGAAGATAAATAAGAGATATTACCAGGTATATATCATAAAATCTGACGATTCCGAATGTGAGTGTATAATCCCTGTTAAGAATTCCTTTCTCGAAATATGCCCTGGTGATTGAAAAATCAGTAAATATGATAATAATTCCAACAATATAAGCAGGAACAAGGAAAAGTGGTATTACATAAGATGGAAGAGTTCTATCAGACTTTGGAAAAACAAAAGACATTGCAAATGTTCCGGAAAATGTTAAAATTGTGGATAACTGCGTAACCCTGTTTAGCTGTGTTAAATACCTGCTCTCAGGTAAAAGATATGTAAGAAACATTGTAAATACTATTCCAAAACCCCAGAACATCCAGTATGACAAATACCGGTTTACCGTGCTTTTATAATCCCTGACAAGAATAAGTATTACAAGAAACAGCAGAAACATTGAAGCGATAAATGATATGATCAGGGATAAAGTATACATTCAATTCACCTTAATTTTCTTTTTTAAAATCATTGACTAATATAATAATGGATCAATATTTATCCTGTCTATTACATCGGCTTTAGGGGTGCTTCAACTCTTAATTATGGGAACCTCTAAAAATTAGTTTTTTAACCCCCACTAACTCCCCCTCAAACAAGGAGGAGAATTAAAGAGGGGTAAAAACTGATTTCTACCAATGTTGTGAACACAAGGGATTGTCAATAAAATGATTTATCGAGATTCCCTTATATAATAAAAGAGGTATGTTTATGGGATTGACAAGAAAAAAATATGTTCTGGATAAAAAATTTCAATTCAGCATATCTATAAAAGCAATCATTCTGCCGCTGATTACAACCCTGGCAATTTCAGCAGTTCTGCTGTATTTTGCAGATAAAAATAATAATCTGATCGCAACCAACAACAAGCATATTACTAATATCATTGAAAATCAGGATGAGATGATAGATATGTTTCTATCAACCCCTGCACTGCAGAACTCAAAAAATCCGCTGATAAAAAACGGTGACGCCACTTTCAAACAGAATATCGGCAGATTGAAAAAGATAAGCGACAACAGTGTTGTAGTAACAAAAAACTCCAGCATGGTATTCAATTTTCTTGTTATAATGACGATTTTACAGACTATTATTATTTTCGGGATGTTTATATTCTATACGCATAAAGTTTCCGGACCAATTCACGTTATGACCAACCAGCTGAGAAAAATAAGGTCCGGCAAAAATCCTGAATACAGAGCTCTTAGAAAAAATGATCACCTTAAGGATTTTTATGATGAATTATGGGCTACTCTCGATCATTTCAACAAAAAACCATCTGCAAAAAAACCAGTTAAGAAAAAAACCGGTAAAAAATAGAAGGTTCAATGCAGTTAACAGATAATACTTATCTTATAATTATAGATATGCAGAAGTATTATCTGTTGCCTGAATCCTCCTATTGCCGTTATTTTAATTCAATAAATCCAGGATGCCTCGATTATATTTACAACAGATGCCGAACGGAAGTGATCCCAAACATCAGAAAACTTATAGATTTTTTTCATCAGACCGGCAGAAAAGTAATATATCTGAAGCTCTGTTCCGAGAAAGAGGATCGATCCGATCTTCACAGATTTTTCAGAAACAGCAATTCGAAAGCTGAGAAAGCGGGCTTCAGCGATGTTTACCCTTTAAGCTCCGACCCCATGGCTGAAATAATTGCAGAAATTTATCCGGCAGAAAATGATATTGTTTTTATTAAAAAAACATTCAGCGGCTTTAATTCAGGCGGCCTTAAAAATTTTCTTGCAGAAAAAAGCGCTGATTTACTTATAGTCACAGGTCTTGCAACAAGTCAATGTGTTGAAACAACTGCCCGGGACGCATCCGATGCAGGAATTGATATAATACATATTATTGATGCGCAGGCTGATTATGAAGAAATTTCCCATAATGCTTCAATTTTCAGCTCAAGAGGAGTCTGCGGCAATGATATTTACGATACAGAAACTTTTTTAAGGGAAGGATATGGAAAAACTTAAACTGGGTGAGATGCTGGTCGGCAATGGAATTATTTCAAATGATCAGCTTGAAAAAGCTCTGGATCAGCAGAAAAAAGACGGCGGTATGATTGGAATGACTCTGGTCAGCTTAAATTATATAAGTAAAGAGCAGCTTTCAGAATATTTGAAGTTAATATAGATAAAATAGTATCTATTTGTAAATTCTAAACCGGACACTTTTCTCAGTTGATTTAACCACATCAAGAGGCTCTTCTGCTGTTCCGTGCATATAATTTCCAAAACCTACAGGAGAAATATTGCTGTTCCTCCACTGATTTGAAGATGACTTAGGCATAACTGCTGATGGAGAACTGAATACAACTTTTCTAAAACCAAGATTTCTCTTTAGCTTTGAATAACTCTTTTCAGACACTTCACCTTCAATAAAATTATCAGAAATCTTTAAAATTTTAGCGTTATTTTTTCTGATAATATCAAGCACATCTTCTGTTTCATTTATTACATTTACATTAGATATATTTCCCAAATTTGCGATATTCGATACAGCAGGAATCATTCCTGTACCGATTTCAGCTTTATTTTCAATTTTATTTTCAGCAACAGGGAGCTGAACATCAGCTGTTTTAAATGGATTGAACAGTCCATACCCTAATAAAACCATAACTGAAGCTGCCGCAGCTGCAGGCATAAAGCTTTTAGCTTTTCTCCGAAAAGCGCGTTTCTTAATTTTACGCATTGTATCGTATGAAAAAGATTCAAGTGAAAAATCCCTTTTGCCTGCTTCTGCAAAAAGGTTCATCATTTTATTCAGCTTTTCAAATTCTTTTGCGCAATCCGCACAGGCATTTACATGAGTAAAAAAATCATCTTTTTTATCCTGGTGAGTAATTTCACCGTCAATAAATTCAGACATGGTTTGAAAAGTGATATGATTTTCTTTCATACAAGCCCTCTCGAATAAAGTCTGTTTTTCAATAATTCCCTTCCTCTGTGTATTCTAACCTTAACATTAGAAAGATTTATGCCTAATATTTCTGATATCTCAACATACGAAAGACCGTCAATATCTCTTAAAATTAAAATGTCTTTATAGTCATCCGGGAGATTTTTTATTTCCTCTTTTAAAATCCGGATCGAATCTCCATCTACCACATCCTGTTCAGGATTTTCCCTTTCATCCGGAATCTGAAGCTCTGTTTCCTCGCCGCCCTTTGAATAATTAAGCGGAACCAGGCTGAATCTTGAATTCTTTTTCCTGTAATTTTTACAGTAATTGATCATTATGCTGTAAAGCCAGGTTGAAAACTTTGATTCGCGCCTGAAAGAGGCCAAAGCCTCAATTGACATTATAAATATTTCCTGGGAAATATCCTGAGCTTCTTCATAGCTATTAAATTTTGAATAAACATATTTAAAAACCATGTTCTGATATTTTTTTATTATAACCGCAAAGGCTTCTGTATCGCCTTTGAGAGTTTTATCTATTATTAACAGATCTTCTTGATCAGACATAGTCCACCAGATTATGTTACAAATTTTTTTCTAAAAATGTAAATGTAAGGGTTGAAAATTTTCAACCCTTACATTTACATCCCTTACATTTTTACCCGCGAATTTTAATAAAACGCCTTTTCCCGACTTTAATTATACCTTCGAAAGGAAACTTTATTTCATGTTCACCGTTTTCAACTTTAACACTGTCAATATACACTCCGCCGCCATCAATAAGTCTTCTGGCTTCTCCGTTACTTTTTGCAAGACCGGCAAGAACAAGAAGCTTTATTATCCAGATCGAGTTGTCCTTTTTTTCCGTTTCAGGCACTGTATACTCCTCAATATTGTCCGGGAGTTCCTTGCTTACGAATATTTTATTAAATTCAGATTCAGCTGCTTCTGCAGTTTCTGCATTATAAAACTGTGCGCATATTTCTTTGGCAAGCTTAACCTTTACACTTTTAGGATGAAGAGACCCGTCCGCTATTCCTTTTCTGAAGGATTCAATTTCCGGTTTGGGTACATCCGTTGCGAGATTATAATATAAAAACATAAGTTCGTCAGATATGGACATAACCTTTCCGAAAATTTCTCTCGGAGCCTCGTTAATACCTATATAATTGTTGAGAGACTTGCTCATTTTCTGTTCTCCGTCAAGACCCACAAGAAGAGGCATTGTTAGAATAACCTGAGGTTCCTGGCCGTATTCTCTCTGCAGATCCCTGCCTACAAGCAGATTAAATTTCTGATCAGTGCCTCCAAGCTCAATATCAGACTTGAGTGCAACAGAATCATAACCCTGAACAAGAGGATACATGAATTCAAGAATTGAAATCGGCTTGCCGCTTTTATACCTGTTGGAAAAATCATCCCTCTCAAGCATTCTTGCAACATTGTATTTTGCAGTAAGATCAAGAACATCTGCAAAATTCATTGAAGAACACCATTTTGAATTAAATTCAACAACAGTTTTTACAGGATCTAAAATTTTAAATACCTGCTTTTTATATGTTTCGGCATTTTCCAGAACGTCTTCCCGGGTGAGCCTTTTCCTTGTTTCAGATTTACCTGACGGATCTCCGATCATTCCTGTAAAATCCCCGATCAGAAAAACTACAGTATGCCCCATATCCTGGAAATGCTTCATTTTTCTAAGTAATACTGCATGCCCTAGATGAATGTCAGGAGCCGTGGGATCAAATCCGGCTTTTACTATAAGTGGTTTATCTTCTTTTTCAGACTTTTCAATTTTTTTCCTGAATTCATCTTCAGGAATTATTTCTTCCACACCGCGTTTCAGAAGCTCTATGTTGTTTTTAATCATTTGAATCTCCGGGTATTAATCTGTGCTTTTGTTATCTGTTTATTTCTTTTTATTAAAGTATTCTTCAACATCAAAATCCGGACCGAACATTTTCAGGAAATGATAATGAGCTATCATTCCAATCAGGTCTTCCCTGGCTTTTACTGCTTCCTCTTCAGTGTCAGAACATATTACATGCGGATCAACATCTCCGGATATATAAACTTCCATATCAAAGGATTTTTCATCCTCGTTATATTCCACACCGCCGACTGCGGAAATTTCCGAAATAACAAAGGCAATGCTTCCATAATCAACAACAGGTATCATAAAATTCTCCGGTTAAAATAGGCTAACAGCGCTGCATTAATATTAATGCAGCGTCATTGCTGAAAAATACATGGATTATTTGATTTCAAAAAGAAGTCAAGATTAAAAAGAAAGAGAGTTTAACAGAAATAAAATGTGATTTAATCTCATATCAGACTGAATCAATAAAATTCTCTTGATGATGATCCGACTTCCTCACCTTCAAGTTTTGCAAACTCTTTCAGCAGTTCTTTCTGGCGTGCTGTAAGCTTTTTCGGCACCCTTATATTAATTTTAACAAGCTGATCTCCTCTTCCATACGAGCCTAAATACGGGATGCCGTTGCCTTTAAGCCGGAATACCTGACCGTTTTCCGTTCCCAGAGGAATTTTCATTTTAGCTTTTCCGCCTGATATTGTCGGGACATCAATCTCGCCCCCAAGGCAGACAAGTGCAAACGAAAGATCAACCACGCTGATAATGTCATTGCCGTGTCTCTCAAAGAAAGGATGTTTTTTTACATGAATGAACACATAGAGATCGCCTCTCGGCCCGCCTGATGGACCCTGTTCTCCTTCACCGGTTATTTTCAGTCTTGAACCTGATTCAACTCCTGCCGGAATTTTAACAGTTATTGTTCTTTTAACAGCTTTAAGACCGCTGCCTCCGCATTTTTTACATGGAGAAGTAATAATTTTACCTTCACCCTTGCATTTATAGCAGGCCTGAGTAATCGAGAAAAACCCCTGAGTCTGTCTTACCTGTCCCTGACCGTTACATACCGGGCAGACAGTCGGCGAACTTCCTGCTGCTGAACCTGTTCCGCTGCAGGTATCGCATGTTTCGTGCCGAGGTATTTCCAGCGGAACTTCTTTACCTGTTGCTGTTTCCTCAAGATTTATCTGCAGATCATACTGAATATCAGAACCGCGCTTTGGTCTTTTAGATCTGGCTCCCCCGCCCATTCCTGAACCGAAGAATCCCTCGAAGATATCACCTAGATCGAAATCCCCGAATATATCTGAAAAATCGGAATAAGCACCGCGCCCCATTCCTTCGAATCCGCGAACGCCTTCATGGCCAAATTTATCATACGAAGCCCTTTTCTTGGGATCTCTGAGTATTTCATAAGCCTCAGTAGCCTCTTTGAACATATCCTCTGATTCCTTGTTTCCCTTGTTTCTATCCGGGTGATATTTCAAAGCAAGTTTTCTATAAGCCTGTTTGATTTCATCTTCAGCAGCTGTTTTTGAAACACCAAGAATTTCGTAATAATCTCTTTTGCCCACAAAAGCCTCTCTTCGATACTTTAATGTAATTGATGGAGACGCCTTTTACAGCCCCTCCATCAATTAACTTTACAGATGTTTAACTAAATAAATTTATTTTTTTTCTTCATCAACTACTGTGTAATCAGCGTCATAAACCTTTTCTCCGCCTGCAGCACCTGCTTTGGAAGACGCATCGCCCTGTGATGCCTGCGCGCCTGCATTCGGCTGAGCGTGCGCATCAGCTCCAGCTCCAGCTCCAGCTCCAGCTTGCGCATTCTGATAAATTCTTTCAGCAAATTTATGAGAAGCTTTTTCCAGTTTTTCCTTAGCTGTTTTTATAACATCAGGGCTGTCAGATTCCATAGCCTTTCTTAAATTCGCAATTTCTGCTTCAATTTCCGCTTTTTCAGCCGGTTCAACTTTATCAGCATTATCTTTCAGCATCTTCTCTATAGAATATGCCAAAGTGTCAGAAGTATTTCTCGCTTCAATGAGTTCCCTTGCCTTTTTATCTGTTTCAGCATTCATCTCAGCATCTTTAACCATCTTCTTGATCTCATCATCTGTTAATCCGCTCGATGATTCAATTCTGATCTTCTGTTCCTTGCCTGTTCCAAGATCCTTGGCTGATACGTGAACAATACCGTTTGCATCAATGTCAAAGGCAACTTCAATCTGAGGAACACCCCTAGGTGCAGGAGGCAGACCAACGAGATCAAATTTTCCCAAGGTTCTGTTCTGGGATGCAAGCTCTCTTTCTCCCTGCAATACATGTATCGATACTGCAGGCTGATTATCAGCAGCAGTTGAGAACACCTGGCTTTTCCTTGTTGGAATAGTAGTGTTTCTCTCAATCAGTTTAGTCATAACTCCGCCTAGAGTTTCAATTCCAAGGGAAAGAGGTGTTACATCAAGAAGAAGAACATCGTGAACATCTCCGGAAAGAACTCCGCCCTGAATTGCAGCTCCAACTGCTACAACCTCATCCGGATTTACGCCTTTATGCGGTTCCTTGCCGAAAATTCTTTTAACAAGATCCTGAACCATCGGAATCCTTGTTGATCCGCCAACGAGAATAACTTCATCTATATCTCCAGGTGTAAGGCCTGCATCTTCAAGAGCCTTAGTACACGGCTGCTTTGTTGATTCAACAAGATTCTCAATAAGCTGCTCGAATTTAGCTTTTGTCAAAGTAGTAACAAGGTGTTTTGGTCCATTCTGGTCTGCTGTTAAGAATGGAATATTAATATCAGCCTGAGCCTTGTTTGAAAGCTCAATTTTTGCTTTTTCAGCAGCTTCCTTCAATCTCTGGAGCGCCATTTTGTCCGATGATACATCAATGCCTGTCTGTTTCTTGAATTCATCAATCAGCCATTCCATTATTTTATTATCAAAATCATCCCCGCCAAGGTGAGTATTACCATTGGTTGATTTAACCTCAAATACTCCGTCTCCAAGTTCAAGTATAGAAACGTCGAATGTACCGCCGCCAAGGTCATACACTGCAATCTTTTCATTTTTCTTGCCTTTTTTATCCATACCGTAGGCAAGAGCTGCTGCTGTAGGCTCGTTTATTATTCTCTCAACTTCAAGGCCTGCAATACGGCCTGCGTCTTTTGTTGCCTGTCTCTGCGCGTCATTAAAATATGCAGGAACTGTAATTACGGCTTTTGTAACTGTCTCGCCTAAAAAATCCTCTGCAGTCTGTTTCATTTTCTGAAGTGTTCTTGCAGAAATTTCCTGCGGAGAAAATTCCCCGCCTACAGTTTTAATTGTTACTCCGCCTTTACCGTCACCTGATATTTTATAAGGAACATACTTCAATTCTTCAGTTATCTCATTGAAGTTCCTTCCCATAAATCTTTTAACGGATCTGATTGTATTTTCAGGATTTGTTATAATCTGATTTTTTGCAACCTGTCCGACAAGTCTCTCGCCCTTGTCTGTATATGCTACTATAGAAGGTGTTGTTCTCTGACCTTCCGAGTTCTGTATTACAACAGCCTCTCCTCCAGTCATGACAGATACGCACGAATTTGTTGTTCCAAGGTCAATACCTATAATTTTGCTCATAATAATTCTCCTTTTTTATTTTCTATCTAATATTCTGGGAACCTCAAAAATTAGTTTTTTCATTCATAAAAAATAAAAAAAATAATTTTCATATATCGTGAACCCAAGGGAATGACCATAAAATGATTTATCGATATTCCCTTATCTTATTAAAAAAAACTTTATCCGCAAGAGCAGCCTTCTTCGCACTGCCCCTTTACACCCTCGCCTTCCGTTTTAACGGAAGATTTTTCCGGACGTGTAACCTTTACCTTTGCAGTCCGTACAACAATATCATCTATCTTAAATCCCTTTTCATGAACTCTTGTTACAGTATCCGCAGTCACATCAGCTGAAGATTCCATTTCAACAGCTTCATGAAAATTCGGATTGAATTCAGCATTAAGACAGTCAATTTCTTCAACTCCGAAATTTTTCAGAGTGTCTTCAATTCTTTTTGATATTATTCCAACCCCGTCAACAAATGACTTATGGCTCGCTTCAAGTGTTTCATCCGGCTTAATAGATGATGAAGACTCAACTGCACGGAGAAGATCGTCATTTATTTTAATAATCTCCAGAGCAAATTCTTTTATAATGAATTTCTTAAAATCCTCCTGGGATTTCAAGGCTCTCTTTTTATAATTTTCAAAATCAGCCTGTCTTCTCATCATGAGATCTTTCATTGTCTCAGATTCAGACCTGTTTACTGTAAGTTCAGCTTTTACAGATTCAAGTTCCTTTTTCATTTCTGACAGCAGATTGTCCTCAACTCTTCTTTTACTGCCGCGTTTATCATCAGCCGGAGGAGAAGAATCTCCAGATGGCTTTTGATGATTTTCAGTTAAATTTTCATCATTTTTGTGATTTTCTTTTTTCATAAACCAATCTCCGCTATTTTGACATTTTTGTTAGAAAATCTGATACAACTCTGCCTGCATAATCAACAAGAGGCACAACTTTTTTATAATCCATCCGGGTAGGTCCCATTACTCCGATTACCCCGACATTTTTGTTCCCGATTTTATAACTGGTGGATACCACGCTGCATCCTGAAATCTTATCTCCTGTGATTTCCTTACCTATAATAGTCCTTACACCATCGTTATCAAGGGTCTGCTCAAGGATATTTTTTAAAATATCCTTTTCTTCAATTATATTCAGAAGACTTTTAAGCCTTTCATCTTCAACCATTTCAGGAATTCTAAGTAAATTTTCAATGCCGTCCATCAGCAAAGCAGGCTCTTCATCTTCTGTAAGAGCAAGCTTTACTATATCAAGAGCAACATTCATATCCACAGAACTTGAAGTATTCTGCGGCTTAAGCATATCGTAAATTCCGTCTTTAATTTCCCTGATTGAATACCCTGAAAGCTCTGCTGTTAAATATCTTGAATATTCGTAAAGACTATCCTGAGTAATGTTCGCTGATATATAAACTTTCCTGTTTACAACTGTTCCTGTTCTTGTAACGAGAATAAAAAGAATCTCACCTGCATCCAGAGGAACAAGCTCAATTCTTTTAATAATTGAAAAACCTGTCTTTGGAGAAAGCATTATTCCCGAATATTTTGAATACTGGGACAGCATTTTAATTATATAAGAAAATATATTCTCTAACTGAACTTCGCGTTTTATTGCTTCCTCTTTAACCTTAACATCTTCATTTACTACAGACTCATAAGTATCTAGCAGCGAATCCACATAAAATCTGTAGCCTTTATCTGTAGGGATTCTCCCTGAAGATGTATGCGGCTGCAGAAGATAACCGGAACCCTCCAGATCAAACATGATATTTCTCATGGTTGCAGGAGATATGGAAAATGAATATTTTTGAACAAACGACCTTGATCCAACAGGTTTACCTGTCAAAATATACTCATAAACCAGAGCCGTTAAAACAGAGGATTCTCTATCATCTATTATTATATTTTTCATATATATTTTGTCGCTTTTCATCTGGCACTCAATATTAAAGAGTGCTAATAAGAATTTAATAAAAAAAATATAATAGTCAAGCGGTAAATGAAAAAAAAGGCGGTTTTCTTATTTTTTTGCGGATTTTTTTTCTTCTATGGCTTTATCTTCTGATTCAAGAGCCTGTTTTGCTGCATCTATCGTGGTTTTTAATTTTGCAGCCTCAGCCTCTTCTTTAAATAAAACGTGGATTTTTCTTAAAGCTGAAAGATATTCAATTGAGTATTTTATATCATCCCTGGCTTTTCCAGCTACTTCATATTTTCCTCTGTACTGTTTTGCAGCTTCAGTTAAATTATCTTTACAAAGCTGCATAAGATCCCGCCTGTCATAGAAAAAATCAACCCTTGGATCCCTGTATCTTGCTATATCCGAAAAAGGCGTAATATTCTTGATTATTACAGCCATTTTTGCCTGCAATTCAACAAACGACCATTTCCATTTGGAATCTTCACCGTATCGTGTTTTTAATCCCAGCATTGCTTTATCCATATCTTTTAATAGTCCTAAAATCTGTTTAGGATTTATTCGGCTTATTTTTTCAAGATATTCATCATTGTCTTTTAGACTGCGGTCAAGATCCTTACCGACTGTTTCTATCATCAAAGCCAGAATTTTAGAAAAATCAGATCTTGCTGTATCCAGATATTTATTATTTTTTATTCCGAGCATTTCAACTGACAGATCATTCATTTTGAAATACAAGTTCATTATTTTCAGAATATACAATACAGATTCAATATTATAATATCCGGCCAGATTCGGATGCTTTTTCTTTTTTGAAGACAACTCATTCAATAATTTAGTATAATGATCTAATTCTTTTTTTATATCTTTTATTTCGTCACTATAGGCGACTTTCTGAGCCTTGGTTATTGCCATAATAACTCCTTACGCATATGTATCTACAGACTCTCCTCTGCCCTGTTCGGCAGGCGCAGATTTAGCAGAAGTCTTACTTTCATTATCGGCAGAAACTTTCTCAGGCTGAGGCCTTTCAACAGAAAAACTTGATGACATTACATCCGGTCCTGCAATATTCTGAATTTCCATAAAAACCCCCTTATTTTTTCAGCATCCCCATTTTACCAAACCAGGCCAGCGTATCACGCAAGGTCTCCTCAAAAGGCCTGTGATTGTATCCGAGCTCATCCGTAGCTTTCTGATGTGATATATATTTATGCTTTTTAATAGCAATCATAGCCTCAGGAGTAAATTTTGGAATTTCATTTTTTAACTTTCCTGCAGCAAGGGAAAAATACGAAACAAGATAAGCCACCCAAACAGGTGTCATGAATTTTGGAGTTTTTTTCCCTGTAATTTTGGTAATCATGGATGCAAGTTCCTGCATATGCCCCCAGTGACCCGACAAAAGATAATTCTCCCCTTTTCTGCCTTTTTTTTCTGCTGCAAGAATGCCTGAAACCACATCCCTTGCGTCTACCCAGTTATACCCTCCATCAACAAGCGCAGGAAGGCGGCCATGATATAAATCCAGGATAACTGAACCCATTCTTGAAATTTTAAAATCGTTTGGCCCGATCACTCCAGTTGGATGCACAATAACCGCATTCAAACCGCGTTTAACACCTTCCAGTACAGCCATCTGCCCATTTGCTTTGGATTTATCATAAGCCGGATGATAATCTTCAAGAACAAGAGGTCTTTTTTCATTAATTACTTCATTATCCGGTTTAGTATTAAATGCATGTATTGAACTTACATGAACAAGTTTTTTTACCCTGTTCTTAAGACACGCCTCAACAACATTTTTTACACCCTGTATATTTGTATCTTCGACAAGACCGTTTTGAGAACCGACTATTGATATTTTCGCTGCACAATGAAAAACAGTATCCGCTCCCCTGAAAAGTTTCATTATTGATTCAGAGTCACGAACATCACCCTTTACCATCTCAACCTTTAAGCCTTTCAAAGCCTGAATATCATCCCTGACAAGACATCTTATATTTCTTTTCTGCGCAAGAAGCTCTCTTACCAGATTTGCCCCTACATGACCCGAAGCACCTGTTACAACTGTAAGCATTTTTTTCTCCTGAAATCTGTTAATAAAAAATTTTGAAATAAGAACATTTTTGACATTAATTATATTTATGAAAATGATTTCTTATGTTGTAATTGTCAAATAAAATCTCTATATATTGGTTAACAGTATAGTTTATATTGTATAATCTTTTATAAAAAATTATACAATATAAGGTTTATTCAAATTTAAATAAAAAAAGAACAAATTACTTTATTTTGTTTAAATTTGTTATACATTTTTTTAATTTAATCCATAAATTTAAGAAAAAAAACACTACTGGGCGGTTTTTTTATTGACTCTAACTTGTTATTAATATATCTTACTTTTAATATAATAAAATGCAATACATTGAAAACAAATTTAATATATTTTGAGGAGAAAAATATGAAACATCTAAAAAGAATCGTAATTGTCTCATTACTGGCATTTACAAGTCTTAACTGCACTCAGGATACTGTTGATGCAATTAAAAACGGAGGTCCTGGTGAATCGCCGGTTGATCTGTCGTTCTTAACATCTGCTACAAAACCTACAACTTCTGATACAAATGCTATTGTTACTACTGTTGCAGATAAATCAGCTACAGATGCAGCAGCAGCTGCTGATGCAGCAAAAGCTGCAGCTGATGCGGCAAAAGCATTAGCAGACGCAAAAGCTGCAGCTGATGCGGCAGCTCAGGCAGCAGCCGACGCAAAAGCAGCAGCTGACTCAGCAGCAGCTCAGGCAGCAGCTGATGCAGCAGCAAAAGCTGCAGCTGACGCAGCTAAAGCAGCAGCTGATGCAAAAGCAGCGGCTGATGCAAAAGCATTAGCAGACGCACAGGCAGCAGCGGAAGCACAGGCAGCAGCCGACGCAGCTAAAGCAGCTTTGGAAGCAGCAAAAGCGGCAGCTGACGCACAGGCAGCAGCAGCAGCTAAAGCAGACGCAGCAGCACAGGCAGCTTCACAGGCAGCAGCTGATGCAGCTAAAGCACAGGCAGATGCTGTAAAAGCAGCAAACGATGCAAAAGCAGCAGCACAAACTGCAGCTCAGACTACAGATGCATCAAAAGCAGCAGACGCAGCTAAAGCAGCAGCAGACGCAGCTAAAATCGCAGCTGATGCAGCAAAAGCAGCAGCCGACGCAGCTAAAATTGCAGCTGATTCAGCAGCACAATCCGGCAATAATGCTGCAGCACTCGCAGCAGCAGCTTCAGCACAGGCAGCAGCAACAGCAGCGGCAGACGCAGCTAAAATTGCAGCTGATGCAGCAGCAGATGCTCAGGCAGCAGCACTTGCAGCAGCAGACGCAGAAAGCAATAAGATCACAGTTCAGCTTGATTCAACTCCAGGCAGGTGGTTCAACACAAATGGCGGAATTTACACAGCCTGGGCAAATGAAGCTTTAAGAGTAAAAATCGGGAATGTAAAAAAAGCCGGCTGGTATAGAATTGCAGTTACAGCAAAAAATATTTACGGACCTCTTCCTGATTTCTATAAATACTTTACAATCACTGCATATAATGAAAATACAGGCAGAAGCATAGGCGGAATATCAATCAAAGCTTCAGATACTGAATTCGAAAAAGGAAGCATGAGAGTATATCTTGAGCCAAACAGCAGCGGACAGGTTTCAATTATTCTTAAATGGACAAATGACGCATACAAAGAAAAAGAATATGATGCCAACATACTTATCGGTCAGGTCGCTTTATGGTATGCCAAGAAGCAGAATTCACCTAAAAAACTTTCAAGAAATGCATTCCAGTATTCACAGGTTGACGGAAGATTTTTCTGGGATGATAAAAGCGTTTATACATTCTGGGCAAATCAGACAATTTCATTCTTTTTCCCGAAACTTGAACCTGGCAAATATGAAATTGAAATTACAGCAAAAAACAATGGTGTTCTACCTCCAAAATACAAAGAATTTGAAGTTATTGTTGATGCTGACGGAGTAAGTGAAATAGCAAAAATCGATGCTGACGGCGAAAATAATAAAAGCGAAAAAGATGATAAAGAAAATCATGGCAAAAATGACGGTAAAAATGACAAAGTTGATAATAACAAATATCACAAAGGCAGCGTTGTTCTTGATCTGACAGGCGGAGACACAAGCGTATCATTAACCTGGATCAATGACATGTACAAAGAAAATACATATGATGCAAACATTCAATACAGAAGAATTCAGCTTAAAAAAATCGGCGAATCAAAAAGATCTAAATTTGCAGCTTATCTTCTTGGAACAAAAACAGGAAACAAAGTTTTACTTGGAGGAATCTTCGGAGTTCTTCTTATTTCAATTGCAGGAATATCAATCTGGAACAGAAAAAAGGCTAAACTTAACGCATAATTTCAATTTTTAAATTTCTACAATTAAAAAGCCCCTGTAAGAACAGGGGCTTTTTTTTATTTACAATATAAAATTTTGAAATAACTATTTATTTTATCTCAACAGTATATTTTTTTATGATCTCCTGAGCTGTTGTTTTAACAATAGGATCAAGTTCAGGATTAGAGGCATCCGAAATTGCTTCTTTAATTATTTCAGAACATGCAGATATTTTCTTTTTATCTTTAGATTCAAAAATATTTTTTAAATTAAGCTTTACTGAAAGTTTATCTTTCTTCGGTTTGAAACCAAGACCTGAAAGTATAAGGAATAAACCGGCTTTAAACATATCGCTCTTTTCATTTCTCTGTTTAATCTGCTCTTTAATCTGTTCAGCGTACACGCCTTCAGACATCTGCACCCTGTTAACAAGTGTAAAAATAAGACTTCGTGCAAAATCTGGATTATTGTCAATAAGAGCGCTTAGATTATCCCTGCTTGCAACAGCTATAACGCAGTCAGTCGCGCAAATTGCGCTTGTCTGCCTTTTATTATCCGCCTTAATTGACAGCTCACCGAATATATGTCCTTCCTCCACAACATCAACTGTAATAATCTGATCAAGATCTTTCTTTTTATAAAATATAACACTGCCTTTTTTAAGCAGATAAAATTCTTTCCCTACTTCACCTTCGTGGTATACAACTGTACCTGCAGTCATAACTTTTATATCCTGCATTGTAGAAACCGGACGTACAAAAAGTTTTCTTGTGGTTTCAAAACCCGGGAGCTTAAATGTGAAAACAATTCCTTTCCAGATTCTGAAAAAATAATATCTGGTTAGAAAAAGATAAAATCCGTATCCCGGTTTTTTAAAATTCACAACAGAACCTATTGATTCCTGATAATTTCCCTGATTCTCCCACACAATCTCCCCTTTTACTTCAGGCGATGTGAATCTGGAAAAGGAAAACTTCAGAGAAATTTCTTTATTTGCGGTTGAATATTGTGAAGAATTTATAAAACAATTTATTGATGTTATATCATAGGTTATGAGAACATCGCTTTCTTTTTCATTAAACACCACATCCACATCTGATATTACAGGAATTTTAATTTTGCTTTTCCTGAAAAACTCAGGGTTAACAGCTCCAACTAAAATCATTACCAGACTCATAGATAGAGGAAAAGCCCCGAGAAGAACAATTTCATCTTCAGGCTTAAGAACAAGATTCAGAAAAGCAAGGATTTCTGTCTTGAATGAAACTCCAACTACTGCAGCAATCATGAATACAACCATAAAAAAGAATCTGACAATGCCTGGTTTCCATAAAAACAAAACAGGCGGATGCAGATCCGGTTTGCCCATTGACTGCATGATCCATCTTTCATATCTCTGCTGGCGCTCAATAATGAGCCAGTCTTCAAAGCGCAGATTCATTGCAAGCAGTATCTGATGAGGAAGTATTGTAATGGTTTTTGCAAGAAGAAGTTCCAGAATAAAAACAAGCAGTATCAGCATTGGTGAAGCGAAGTATGACATGTAACCGCCTGAGATGAGAATCGTATCGAAAATTCCGTGGAGAATAATGCCGTAAGTAAGCGCTCTTATCATATAACCGGCTTTAAAAGAAAATGTTACACTCATTCTGGAAAGCCCCATGAAATAGCCCATTATTCCGCATGTGGTGATATGTAGAGGAACTGAAAAAAGAATTCGAAGCAGAACAAGAGATTCGCCGAATTTTTCAGAATATAAAACATTCTCAACAACAGAAAAACCGAGCCCGAACATCATTGCAGACATAATTGCTTCCATTGCGCTGAAATTCGGATAATGCCTGAGAGTGAAAAGCAGGAATAAAAAAACTCCGACTTTTTCAATCATGGCTGCTTTGACAAATCCTGTAGCGAATACGCCTTCAAATTTAATCTGACTCAACAGAAATGAATCAGCTATAAGCAAAAAAAGCGCAAATGCAATGCCCGATAAAAAAGCTTCCAGATGTTTGCTGTAAACCGGCCTGAATGAAAAATATCTGAAATATATTAAATAGAAGAATGGTATAGGGATCAGTGCTATCAGGATTTTTTCAAAACTCATATTATCTACCGCTTTTAATTTTATAATTTACATAATGAATCTATTTTAAAATGTCTTTGTCAACTAAAATCCGGATTTTATAAAATGAATTATGGAACACGGATGACACGGATTTTCATGATAGTCACGGATTTAAAGGATTCAAGTGATTTTTTAAAAAGATCAAGACAAAAAAAAGAAAAAAGATTATTGCAAATATAAAAATTTCAAGAATGAAGAATTATTAATCATAAAAAATCCGTGTCATCCGTGTTCTATTTTTTTTATGCCTAATAAATTTTAATTGATTAAAAACAGATATATTAATTTCTGCTTATTATGTTAAAAAGACTGATTTTAATAATACCAACTGTAATAATTATCTTTACAGCATTCCCATCAACCGTCCATTCATGGGAATTCTTCGACTATTTCAATCCGGATATGACAGAAAAAGAATTCTTAAATAAAAACACCTTTGATCCATATAAGGATATTCAATATCTGCCTCCATATGTTGAAGGCGATATGTTTGCCTCAGTAAATAATCTATCTTCAATGAGAAGCCCTAAAGTAAGAAAATTCATATTCCTTTATCTTACAAAGGCTCGCCCGTTTTTACAGAGGTCTCTTGCGAGATGCGATATTTATTCCGAAAGCACAAAAAAGATTTTCAAGGATGAAAATCTTCCAGAGGAGTTAGCTTTACTTCCCCTGCTTGAAAGCGGATTTAATCCTGTTGCAGTTTCAAGAAGCGGAGCAACAGGGCTCTGGCAGTTTCTGTCAAGCACTGCAAAACCTCTAGGCTTAAAAAATGATGTGTGGATAGACGAAAGGCGTCACAATGAAAAAGCCACGCGCGCTGCGGCACGGCATATCAGGGGATTATATAATACATTTTATGACTGGGAGCTTGCACTTTCAGCATACAATGGAGGCGCCGGATATGTCCGAAGAACAATGCTTAAATCCGGAACAAAAACATTGAGAGAACTTCATAACAGGAATCTGCTGCGTGAAGAGACATCAGATTTCGTGCCGAAATTTACAGCTTTACTTATTATAAATAAAAACAGAAAACTTTTCGGCATAGATGATGAAGTCATTGCAGAGAAAAGAGAAATTGCAGAGTATACATTTAAATCCCAGTTAGACTTAAGAACATTATGCGAAAAAACCGGTATTCAGATAGAGCTGATCAGAAAATTAAACCCTGAGCTCAATACTGATTTTACGCCTCCTTATTACAAAGGATACAGGCTTACAATTCCTTCAGAAATTTTATCTAAATTTCCCGGAATTGAAGAATCTATCTATGACAACAGGAATATCGCGAAAGTGATTCCCTATAGAGTAAAAAAGGGAGAAAACATATGGTCTATATCAAAAAAATTCGGCAAAAGGCAGATTGATATTCTCGTTTTTAATAAAATTGCAAACAGGTCATCTTTGAGGGCCGGGGCTTTAATATATATTCCTTAGGAATGAATTTTATTATTTTAACATTGCACCTTGGATGGAAGGTATAACAACACTCTCAAGAAGGACTGCTTTTGCGGAAAAGCAGCCCTCCTTGAGAATCCACCCGAAAGCCGCCGCTCATTGCCGCGGAGGCTAAGGGTCTTATACTGGTTAATAAATTTTCTTGTTTCAACGGAAATTTTATTCCCTCCTATACAAAAACTTCTCCCTTCACACCGGTGACAAAGGCCGCACCGGCTCGTGTAAAAGTTACTGTGATGAGTTTATCTATAATTCATATGGAAGGAAATAGTCTTGTTCTGACTCAAAATATAGAATGCACTTCAACACGAGCCGGTTTCTTCAAAACCGCGCGAAAGGATGCATTCTTCACCTGGAAAGGAATAAATATTCCATTGAAACAGAAACAGTTACGCTGCTGAAAAAAGTTTTTAGCCTCCGCGGCAATGAGCGGGCGGCTGAAGAGTGGCCGCTCTCGTCCATCCATGGACTTTGCGGCATTGGTACATCCTGTACGGCAGATACATAAGGAGAGAAGGCTGCCAAGACAGCCGTCTCTTCTTATGATAATGCTACACAGATTATTTCCGGTGAAAAAGAACTTAAATATTGACAGAAAGAATAAACATTTTTATGTGTAGCCAACAATTCAGGAGGAAAATATGAATCTGCCGGGCGGATGGGAATTAATTATTATTGTTGTTATAATTATTATTTTTTTCGGGGGACCGAAATTCAAGGACGCAATAAAGGAAGCGGGCAAATCTGCTTTAAAAGTAAAAAAAGAGATTGATGACATTAAGAATATTACCAAAAAGTGATTCTCGCTTTTCAGGGCGAATTTAAAAAAAACAGGGGTTCTACTTGTGGATATATATAAAATAAAAGGCGGGAAAAAACTCGCAGGAGAAGTCAGAATATCAGGCGCAAAAAACGCAGCTCTTCCAATAATTGTAGCAAGTCTTCTTGCTGATGGAGAAACGATTCTCAAAAATGTTCCGGATCTGAAAGATATCCGGACTATAATAAAAGTTATCGAATATTTAGGCGCTGAAACTTTATTTACTCCGGAAGATAACACCCTTAAAATAACTGTAAAAAATATTAAAAACGCTGAGGTTCCATACGACCTTGTTAAAACCATGAGAGCCTCTGTTTATGTAATGGGACCGCTCTTAGCAAGAATCGGTGAAGCGGATGTATCACTTCCTGGCGGATGTGCAATCGGCGAAAGGCCTATCGATATTCATCTTGCTGGTTTTGAAGCGCTTGGCACTAAAATTGAGATTGAACACGGATTTATTAAAGCAAGAGCTGAAAAACTTTCCGGCAGTACGTATAAAATGCGCGGAATTTCAGTTGGAGCCACTGCAAATATTATGATGGCTGCTGTTCTTGCAAAAGGCAAAACCGTAATGGAAAACTGCGCTCTTGAGCCTGATATAGTTGATTTAGGCCAATTTCTGAATAAAATGGGTGCTGAAATTACAGGTTTGGGGTCAGAGCGAATTGAAATTGAAGGCGTAAAAAAACTTTCTGCAACAACCTATACTGTTATGCCTGACAGAATTGAAGCAGGCACCCAGCTTCTTGCAGGAGCAATAACAAGAGGAAATCTTAAGATTACAGATATGGTTCCTGAACATATAGGAGCTTTGATTGATACACTTAGAGAGATTGGGTTTAAACTTGATTCAGGCAAAGACTGGGTTTCCATATCTGCCTCAAAAAAACTAAACGGAGCTGTTATAAAAACAATGCCTTACCCCGGATTCCCTACAGATCTCCAGGCTCCGCTCATGTCTCTGACTACGACAATTCCTGGAATTTCCGTAATTATAGAAACAATTTTCGAAAACAGGTTCACCCATGCTCCAGAGCTCCGCAGAATGGGGGCAGACATTACAATAGAGGGAAATGTTGCTGTTGTAAAGGGGGTTAAAAAGCTTTCTGCAGCGCCTGTTATGATGTCTGATTTAAGGGCCGGTGCAGCACTTGTTATTGCAGCCCTTGGAGCGGCCGGAACAACAGAAATCAGAAGAATTTATCATTCTGATCGCGGATATGAAAAATTATCTCAAAAGTTAAATGCTCTTGGTGCCGATATTAAAAGGGTAGCAGGAGGAAACCCATGATTAGAGGCATTTATACAGGCGCATCCGGAATGATTGCTCAACAGGCAAGACTGGATACAATTTCCAACAATTTAGCCAATGTTGACAAAACCGGATATAAAAAAGATACAACCATATTCAAATCTTTTCCGGAAATGCTTATCCGGAGAGTAAATGAAAGCGGCCTTGGTATTGTTCCATCAGGTTCATATGATGCAATGCCTATAGTGGGAAAGCTTGGAACCGGCGCTGAAGTAAATGAGGTTTATACACAATTTGAGCAGGGCTCGCTTCAGAGAACAGAGAATAATTTCGATATGGCTCTCGAAGGTAAAGGCTTTTTCACTGTTTTAACTGAAAGAGGCGAAAGATACTCAAGAGACGGAGCATTCACTGTTAATAATGAAGGAATTCTTGTTACAAAAAACGGCAATCCGGTTATTGGCGAAAACGGGCAGATCAGGGTTCAGCCGAATAATTTCGTGGTGAATGAAAGAGGAGAAATTGTAGTAAACAATGCCATTTCCCGCGATCCGAAAGACATGGTAAACAAGTACAACAACAACTGGGAGGAACCGGTTGTAATAGATAAACTTAAAGTGGTAAATTTCGAGAACGTCCGCGAAATAAAAAAAGAAGGCGATTCACTTTACAGGGATACAGAATTTTCAGGCCCTGCCCTTCCTGCCCAGGATTACAAAGTCGTCCAGGGATTTCTTGAAAAATCTAACGTAAATGCTATCAGGGAGATGGTTGATTTAATAGAGGTCCAGAGAAGCTACGAAGCAAATCAGAAAACCGTATCAACCCACGATCAGACGCTCGGCAAGCTTATTAATGAGATGAATAGATAACAATTAAATATACTTTTTAACACAAAAGGCCAGGTTATTACACCTGGCCTTTTTTTGCTTATTGCAGATAACGATTATATTCGTGAATTACTATATATCAAAGATTTATAGGCATACCGCACTTCTTATCATTATCCCAGTATGGAGATATTTCAAGAAGCCTGTTTACAACATCCGGCATAACCTTGATAACATAATCTACTTCTTCTTCTGTTGTATACCTGCTCAGGCTGAATCTTATTGATCCGTGAGCTGAAGTAAATGGAACGCCCATTGCACGAAGCACATGTGAAGGCTCAAGTGAACCGGAAGAACAGGCTGAACCGGAAGATGCTGCAATTCCCATGGAATCCATATATAAAAGAATTGCCTCTCCCTCGATAAATTCAAAACCGACATTGGAAGTATTCGGTACTCTGTTTTTTTTATTTCCGTTTAGAGCGCAGTTTTTAAATTGGGACAGTATGCCATTTTCAAGTTTATCACGGAGCTTTCTCATAGCATCTGTATCGCCTGCGTGATGCATAGCAAGCTCTGCAGCCTTACCTATTGCAACAATTCCAGGTACATTATGAGTTCCCGGTCTTCTCCCTTTTTCCTGGTGTCCTCCGATAAAAACTGGTCTCATTCTTGTTCCTCTTCTCACATATAGAGCCCCTACTCCCTTTGGCGCATGGAATTTATGGCCGGATACGGATAACAGGTCACAGTTAATTTTTTTCACATCAATCGGGATTTTACCTGCAGCCTGAACAGCATCGATATGAAAAGCCACGCCCTTCTCATGAAGAAATTCTCCGATTTCCTCAACCGGAAAAATTACTCCAGTTTCATTATTTGCATACATTACTGAAACAATAGCTGTATCATCATCAACAGATTTTTTCAGCAATTCAATATCAAGATTTCCCTCCCTGTCTACAGGAACGTATGTAACCCTGTATCCGTCCTGTTCCAGTTTTTTGCAGAGAGATAAAACAGCCGGGTGCTCCACGCGTGTAGTGATGATATGCTTTTTCTCTTTATAATATGCTACTGATCCAAGTATAGCGAGATTATCGCTTTCTGTACCTGTCCCGGTAAAAACTATCTCATAATCATTTTCTGCACCTAAAAATTCTGCAACACGCTGTCTTGCAATATCAATCTCACGGCCGACATTTCCGCCGAAACTGTGTATGCTCGAAGGATTGCCGTATTTCTCAGAAAGGAATGGAAGCATTGCATCCACAACTTCAGGCGCTGCCATAGTTGTGGCATTATTATCCATATATATCAGTTTATTCATATCACCCGCCTTATTTAACTTCATGAACAATTATATCTTCTTCAACAAATTCACGGAGCTTTTCCTGAACTAAATTTTTTAATGTAACATCTGAAAGCTTGCAGTTTGAACAGCTGCCTCTGAGAGCAACATAAACATCCTTGCCTGAAATATCAGCAAGCTCAATATCTCCTCCGTCTTTTTTCAGAAACGGGCGTATGACATTATCAATTGTTTCATTAACAAGCTGCATTCTTTTTATATTTGTAAGAGGTTTTTTCTCGTGAATCACTTCCTGCGGCTCATCATGTGCTTTTTTAAGTTCATCATTGATTATATCCTCAATCTTCGGAATGCATGAACCGCAGGCGCCTCCTGCTTTTGTGTAATTGGTAACATCTTCAACTGTTTTCAGACCGTTTTCTTTTATTACTTTTCTGATGAGCGTGTCTGTAACGCCGAAGCAATGGCAAATAATCTCTCCATCTGTGTGCACGTCATCATCAACAGATACGCCTTTCCAGTTTGCGATTGCTTTAGTCAGAGCTTCGTTCCCCATAACAGAACAGTGCATTTTCTCATCAGGCAAACCGCCTAAAAATTTTGCTATGTCCTGGTTTGTTATTTTTTCCGCTTCCTCAACAGTTTTTCCAATAACCATCTCGGTAAGTGCGGAGGATGAGGCAATTGCGCTGCCGCAGCCGAATGTTTCAAATTTTGCATCAGTAATTATATTTTTATCATTTATTTTCAAATATAACTTAAGCGCATCCCCGCACACTATACTTCCTACTTCAGAAACAGCATCAGCGTCTTTGATGCTTCCGACATTTTTCGGTGTCATATAAAGCTCTTTTACTTTATCCGTATAATCCCACATATATCCCCCATATTTATTACAAGTTTCATCGTTTTTATTGACTTTAAAACATCTTATTAACCTGTCAATAATAATGAATACGAATTTAATTAATATACTGTTAAAAATAAGAATAATCCATCATTTTTTTCCGGTTATTGATAACAGGGAAAATTTAATTCAGATCTCATGGGATTAGGATAAATTTTGCTCTGACCCCTTTTTTACGGCATTATGCCCTGCCTCCTGATATTCGGGATTATGCTCTGGCTCCATGCTATTTTCAAATTTTGAACTGCAATAAAATTAAGCAATAGAACGCGGATGACGCGGATGATTATGATTAACGCGGATTAAAATATTTTTTATTGATGGGATATATTTAAAATATTCTTTAAAGGGTATAAAAGTTCGTGCGACAAATATTATCAAATATTAAAGAATAAGACTTAAAAAAAATAATTTTTTAATCATATAAAATGATAAACAATCTGCATCATCCGCGTTCTATTTATATTCCAGCAACTTTATATCTGTTCAATTCAATAAATCAAAAAATCTAAGTGGTTATATCAAATTAAACTTATTATATATTATTTGGGCTCTGACCCCTATCCCAGTTGGTGTTTACCCTTTAAGGCTCTGACCCCATTTTATCGATAATTCCCCGGAAATAATATATTATGTCTCATCAAATGCATTATGTCGCATCAAATCCTGAATCTCTATGTAAAAAAATAATCAAATTAATGCTCAATTGAAATCAATTTACATTCAGTTATTTTTAAATTTGATCGATATAAATATAAAGATACTTATTAAAATTAATTAGAAACGGTGAATATGCTCGGATTGAATATTTTATCACTAAAACAGGTTAAGGCTCCAGAATCTTTTCCTGAAACATTTAAAGATACTAATTCATCTTATGCAATGAGTTTCATGGATATGCTCTCTTCAAGGATATCAAAAAATGATGATGAAGGTTCTTTCAAAAAAGGTGCTGAATCATTAAATAACACTGCAGACCAGAATCTCAATGCAGTCAGCAACAGCCCATCTGAATTTGATTTTGATGACAATAAAGCAATTTCAGAAAATGATGAGCCTTTTTATGAAGAAAAAGAAAATGCAGATGACAGCATTAAGCCATATAATGCCGGAGCTCTTTTCAATGTAACTGAGATTATAACTAAATCAGATGATGAAAATATAATAGCAATAAATAATAAAAACAGCGAAAACAGACTGGATAAAAAAACACAACCGCCTGAAATAAACACCAAAGAATTAAATAAACAGGACAATCTGATTGATTTAAATAAAATTATCCCTGAAGATACTAAAATTATTTTTACAACTGAAAAGTCAGTTCTGAAAAAAATTGAAAAATTTGATGTCAATAATGAGACTAAAAAGAACGACCAGGGTTTACAATTTGAAAAAATAAATTCATTATTAAACGTAATTCAAAACAGTTCAAGCAGCATTTTAGATAAAGATGTCAAAGCATCTTTAAATAATCTTCAGGATTTTTTCAAAAACGGCTCACGGGGAAACGACCCTGAAAGAATAAAAAAAGCGCTTCTTCAACTGGAATCAGCTGCAGAAAAAATGTCTGATATGAAAATGCTGGATAAAGTTCTCATTAAAAATCTTACATCTTTAGTATCTGAAGTTATTGAAAAAACTAAAGGCAGAAACATTAAAGATGAAATCCGCAATTCAGAGAAAGCGTCAGCTTTATCCGATGTGCTGATCAGGACTCCGGAGATTTCTGAATTGCCTAAAAAAACCGTTACAATGAAAAACTCATCCGATGATGCCATGAGCAGCATGAATACCCTGCTTGAAAGAAACAGCTCTACGATGAAAAAAGCTTTAACAGCTTCACAAACTCCAAAAGGCAGAGAGGCTTTTTTTGAACAGCTGCAGCAGATAATTGATAAAGCTAAAATTTCAGTCCAGGATTCAAAAAATGGCAGCTTTATTTTCAAATTAAATCCAAAAGAACTCGGCTCTGTAAATGTTAATATCGGACTTGAACAGGGTATTGTAAAAGGCAAGTTCCTTGTTGAAACAAATGAAGCAAAAGAACTTCTGATCCAGAATCTTGATTTTGTTAAATCGCAGCTTGAAGAATCCGGAATTTCTGTCGGAGAATTTCAGGTAAATGTTAAAGAACAGGGCAAACCGTTCGATAATAAAGAAAAGGGTAAAGACATTAAAGTTAATACAGGTCTTTCAGCTTTAAATGCAGAAGAATATGAAAATACTGAAACCGTTCCAAAACATAACGGCTCAGTAAACATGATTATTTAATCCGGAGGAATTGATGGAACTTGGGAAAATGTCATCAGCCGATATTCAGAGAGCTGAAAGAGAATCGAATATCGTCAATAAAAGACTTAACATAAAAAAAGCCGGCGAGAAACAGCAGATGGGAAAAGATTCATTTATAAAGCTGCTTATTACCGAGCTGAAACATCAGGACCCGACTCAGCCTAAAGGTGACAAGGAATTCATTGCTCAGATGGCGCAGTTCTCATCTCTAGAGCAGATGACAAATATGAACAAAGAAATAAAAAGCATGACCAGAAATTCCCAGGCGAGCGAAGCCTACTCTCTTCTCGGGAAGAGAATAGATGCATACGATACAGCAACAAGCAAGAGAACAAGCGGTACAGTTAATTCTGTAAAATTTTCAGATGATCAGGCTATTCTCATGGTTGGCAAGGAGGAAGTGCCGCTGAGCAATGTTCACGCAGTGCACGCTCCCGAACAAACTAATTCAAACAGCTCAAAGAATGAGCCGAATTTAAATATAAATCTCAATAAAAAAACTGAAGCAAGTAAATAAAACAATAGGAGTTCTGCCGTTATGATGCGATCACTTTTTTCCGGCGTTTCCGGCTTAAAAAATCACCAGACAAGAATGGATGTTATCGGAAACAACATATCCAATGTCAACACTTACGGATTTAAATCAAGCAGAGTCACTTTCCAGGATATGCTCTCGCAGACAATTGCCGGCGCTGCGAAACCGGAAGAAAACAAAGGAGGCGTCAACCCGAAACAGATAGGTCTCGGAATGACTATAGCTTCTATAGACAGAATTTTCACACAGGGAAGCCTCCAGACTACCGGAAATCAGACAGACCTTGCAATATCAGGTGACGGTTTTTTTATTGTATCTGACGGTGATAAAAAATTCTATACAAGATCCGGAACTTTCGGCCTGGATAAAAACGGCAGTCTTGTCAATCCTGCAAGCGGTCTCAAGGTTCAGGGATATATGGCTGAAAAAAATGCTAAAGGCGAAATGATAGTAAGAGATAACGGCGGAGCAACACAGGATCTGGTTATACCTGTGTACAGCAAGGTTGAAGCGAAAGAAACAAATAATGTCAGATATAAATGCAATCTTGATTCAAGGACTTCAATAGTATCTCCAAACGCAACCGGTAAGATGAGATCTTCAGCAGGAGTAACAACAAATATTGACGTATATGATAAAAAGGGCGATACACACAGAATGACTCTCACATTCTGGAAAACCGGAACTAACCAGTGGACAGCATCTGCTGCTGTATCAGATGCGGCTTCACCCCTAATTCTTGATATTGAAACCCAGGGCAACAACGCGAACACAACTTCAAGAATGAATCTTAAATTTTCTCCTGATGGAAGGCTCGTATCAGTAGGTGATGAGTCTTCACCTGATGAAGCAAATCAGGGTGAACTTCTTGTTCAGGCAAAATTCCGTGTTGCAGGCGATCCGAATGTCCGATCAATAAGTTTTAATCTCGGAAAAGCAGGGCTTCTTGAAGGTATAACACAGTTCTCCTCCCCTTCAACAACCAAAGCCGTTGAGCAGGACGGATACAATATGGGTTATATGGAGTCATTTAATATTGACAATTCAGGATTGATTACAGGCGTATATTCAAATGGAACAAAACAGTCAGTTGGAAAAGTTGCAATGTCTGTTTTCACCAACCCTCAGGGATTAACAGCAGCAGGCGACAACATATATGAAGTATCCAACAACTCCGGTGCAGCAAATCTTGGTCCTGCAGGCCAGGCAGGCAGAGGCAAGATTATAGCAGGTGCACTTGAGATGTCGAATGTGGATCTTTCAGATCAGTTCACAGATATGATTGTAACACAAAGAGGATTCCAGGCAAACTCAAAAACAATTCAGACTTCAGATCAGATGTTACAGGAACTTCTAGGATTGAAAAGGTAAGATATAATATAGCTTGAAATAAAAAAAGAGACTGCTGAAAGGCGGTCTCTTTTTTTTGTGGCGGGCTAAGCGCTACTTCCCGAAAACTTTTTTTATATCAGTTGAACATCCGCTGTGTGACGTGCATAAAATTTCAACATCCCCGCTCATTTCACCAAGCATTTTTATTGATTTTAATGCAAGGGGCGAGTCCATATTAAATATATCAAGAACTTCAGCCCTGCCCTTTTTTAAAATCAGTATATCACCTGTTATCATAATAGAATCATTTACAATAAATGTTGTTGAGCCTTCAGTATGCCCCGGATTTACAACAGCTTTTACTTTTATTTTCCCGATCTGAAAAATGTCTCTGTCATTAAATGCTGTATATTTAACGTTCAGCTTATTGAATTTCTCGCCAAAGAAAGTTTTCCTCAGTTTTTTCTCAGTGATAAAAGGCTCTTCAGCTTTTGATATATACACCTTTGCATTTTTAAAAGCTGTAATACCGCCAACGTGATCTGAATCTGAATGGGATAAAAAAACATGGGAAATCTTCATCGGGTCAATGTTCAATTTTTTCATTTCAGATTCTACCGATGATTGATCAAGTCCTGCATCAAATGCAATATAATTTTCGCCGTCACTATATACAAAAAAATCAACCATTGTTGTCTTAACTGCATAAAGATTATTATAAACTTTTCCTGTATCAACAGCTGTTAAATAAAACTTATAAAGATAAACATTAACTGCCAGAAAAACAGCTGCAAGAGAACCTATTACTATTGCCGTTATCTTTAATACTTTTTTCATTTTGTCTCAGCCTTACTGTCGTCACATTTACAATTCAGTGTTGTTATCCCAAAAGGCAGATAAAGTGAACAGAAGCTGAAATATGCTGTAAGCAGCACGGCTATTCCGGCAACAGCAAGAAGAATAATCCATCCTATAGCTATTGGATATAAAACAATGATATTTACAATCAACGAAAGTCCAACAAGTATTCTGATAAGTTTGTCTTCAGTTCCAACATTAGGTGTAATTTTCATAAATCCTCCATTTTTTAATTATATCAAATTATTATTAATAAATATATAATAAATTTTCAATGAAAATTCTTCAAGTAAAATTTTTATTGACTCGATTGTTATTAATATTTTTGTTGATATGAAAGATTTCAGGAAGCATGTCATTCTCGCGAATGCGGGGATCCAGACATTTTAGATGTAATTGTCAAAATACAAATACATTATTACATATATATCCATTTTATTAAAATAATGGATTCACCCGAGGGTGCAGGCCATCGCCTGCGCGGGAATGACAAAATCATAAATAGAATATCAATTTCAGCAGTTTAATATATATTTCCAGGAGAATACAAATGAAGAGAATACTCTCCGGCATACAGCCGTCAGGAACGCTTCATATAGGCAATTATTTTGCAATGATGAAACGCATGATCGAGTTCCAGAACGACAACGAGCTTTTCTGCTTCATTGTAAACTACCATGCAATGACAACAGTCAGCGACGGGAAAGAACTTGCAGCTAATACAATTGGAGCTGCTCTAGATTTTCTTGCTCTCGGACTTGATCCGGATAAAGCACACTTCTGGGTTCAGTCTGACGTTCCAGAGGTTAATGAACTTTCCTGGATATTATCCTGCCATACATCTCTTGGCCTGCTTGAAAGAAGTCACAGCTTCAAGGATAAGGTTGCGCGCGGAATTATACCAAATTGCGGATTATACACATATCCGATTCTGATGGCTGCAGATATACTGCTTTATAATGCCGACATAGTTCCGGTTGGAAAAGACCAGAAGCAGCATATTGAAATCACCAGAGACATAGCAGAAAGATTCAACAACCAGTTTGGAGAAATTTTCACGATTCCGGAGCCGATGATTGCAGATGATATTGCAGTGATCCCTGGAACTGACGGTCAGAAAATGTCTAAAAGTTACGGGAATGCAATTAACATTTTTGAAGATGAAAAAAGTTTAAAGAAAAAAGTTATGGGCATTGTAACAGACTCAACTCCTGTTGAAGATCCGAAAGATCCTGAGAAATGCAATCTGTTTGCTCTATACAGGCTCTTTGCTGATAAAGAAAAAATTGAAAATCTTCGAGACAGATATTTAAAAGGCGGGACCGGCTACGGGGATATAAAAAAAGAACTGCTCGGGCTTATCTGGGAATATTTCAGGCCATTCAGGGAAAAAAGATCCGCACTTGCAGGCGATATAGGCGAAGTAAAAAACATTCTGAACAAAGGTGCAGTTAAGACAAGAGCAGAAGCCGCCATCACTATGGCAAAAGTTAAAAATGCTACAGGAATTAATTACTGATTCATCTTCTCAATTTTATCAATAAATTGCTGGATGTGATCTGCAAGAGGAATTGCAAATTCAATATATTCACTATTAGATGGATGTCTGAAGGATAAATATTTCGATTGAAGCAATAAATAAGGAATATTGTATTTTTCCGGTTTTTTAGAATAGATCGGATCTCCAAGAACAGGCATTCCAAGTGAAGAAAGATGAACTCTGATCTGATGAGTTCTACCCGTGTGCAGAGTTATATCCAGCAGAGAAAAAACAGAACTTTTGTGATTCCATATTTTTACAATTTTATATTCTGTAACAGCATTCCGTCCGCCCTCTTCTGCAATAGTCATTTTCCTGCCGTATTTAGCATGCCTTCCAATAGGCAGATCAATTATACCTGTTTCTTTTAAAGGCTTACCCTTGACAATTGCAGTATATCTTTTTATTACTTTCCGCTCGGCAAACTCATTTGTTAAAAATTTGTGCGCCTGATCATTTTTTGCAATCACCATAAGTCCGGAAGTATCGCGGTCGAGCCTGTGAACTATTCCCGGCCTCTCAACTCCGCCGATTGAAGACAGATCCTTTAAGTGAAACAAAAGTGCGCTGACGAGCGTTCCTGTCATGTTACCGAGCCCGGGATGAACTACGAGTCCGGGCTGTTTATTAATTACGGCAAGATATTCATCCTGGTACACAATATCCAGAGGAATATCTTCAGGTTCCAGGAGAAGCTTTTCCGGCTCAGGAATTTCAATTACGATTTCATCACCCGGTTTCAGAGAGAGATTAGCCTTGGCAATTTTCCCATTAAAAGTAACAGCACTTTTTTTAATCAGCTTCTGTATATAGCTTCTCGACAGATCGAGATCCAGATTCGCGGTAATGAACAGATCAAGTCTATCGATCTGATTATCATCCGGAACAGTTATTGTTATTATTTCTGAAGTCATGAGGACATCCTGTAATTTGGCACTTAACAAATCAACATATTATAGTAGTTAAAAATTTTAATTGTATATTTAATGTCATTTCAGCACAGGCGATGTCTTATATCCCAGGGTGAATCAATAGACTCTCATTTTTAAAGCAAGTGTGTTCTAATCATTTCTCTAGCTGTGTTAATTAACTTTATCCAGAATAGATATGAAATCTTTATTTATCAGAAATGAATCATCTTCATTTAAAAATTCTACTGCTTTATTATAAAATCCTAAAATCCTTAAAGGATATTCAGTTATTTCGAATATAGTTTCTTTTCCAAATGCAGTATATATTTTATTAATTATAAAATAAGATAAAGTATGAAATACAAAAGGACGTTTTCTCAAATTTGTTAATTCTTTAAACATAGTTTCAAAATCATTTATATTCGCAGTTATTATATTATTAAAATTCCTGAAGTTCTCATTTACTGACTTATACTGCGAAATAATTTTCTCTCCGTGATAACCGACCTTTTCAGGAAATTCCAGTGCATACGGTATAGTTATCAGATTAGCAATGCCTTCATTTGCCATTTGTAATATGAAAATATAAATACCCCCGGAAATTTTATCATCGAATATATGATCTTTATTTTTATTGCGGATCTGTGCAGCAAAAAAATGATGCAGCTCATGAGCAATTAAATTCTGATTAAAATCGTTATAATCATAAAAGTTTGTATAATTTAATATTATACAATTGCCTAAACACCAGCCAAGTTCGTGATCAAGAAGTAAAACCGCCAGGGCAATTGTTGGTTCAACATAATTAAAACCAGCTGGAAGATAATTGAAAGCATAAATTTTGCTTTTAACAATAATTTTAGCAATATCCGGATTATGTTTTTTATAATTTTCCTCAAATGTCTGCAGCCTGCTATTTGTAAATTTGCGATCCTGTTCTGATTGATTATCCAGTTTGAAATGAATATATGAGTTAATCACATTTTTCATAGAATCAATAGAATATCTGTCAATTTTATCATTTCTTAATTCTCTATATGCAGTGGAGTTTAACAAAAAAATAAAATTTTCATCATCAGATTTTATTTCATTATTAATTTTGATGATTTCATATAAAGCGTCAAGACTTGATTGATCTATTTTCAAAGTATATAACAACCTTTATTAAATTTTTAAAATCACTATTTCACTTTATTAAGAAAAACGGTATAAAAAATTCAGTAATTCTGCGCCTCTATGGCAAATATTTATTATTAAATTATCAGCAAAGATCCTATGACTTCATGCCTACAATTTCTTTTTTTGATGCTGCGAGACTTTCAACATAACGGTTGTATATTTCAGGAACGCTTAAAAATTTCTGTTTACCGTCCAGTATGATAATTCTTTTTGAAGTATCTGTTTTTTTCAAAATAAGATAAATGCCTTCAAGGAATGCCAGTGCCTGGGTATTCATTACAGATATCTCTCCGTAAGAATATCCCGTTTCACCGAAACCCCACAGGCCTTCCCTTTCAAGAAGAACCGCATTGATATTATCCTGGCCGGTTTTAAGTCTTCTTTCATAATAATAATCCAGCATAAAAAAGTAAGTTGGCTTCATCCAGCCTTTCAATTCATTAATAGATTGATGGAATTGTTCAAGGCCCTTGATGAGATCCTGTGAATTTTTAACCTTAATGTATCTGTCTTTAATAAACTGAACATTTTCTATCTGATTTACAAAAACACTTCCAGCAGGAAAAAATGCCTCGAATTCTTTTCTATATTCATCGATAAGAGGATATTTTTCCTGATATTTTTTATTTCTGCTGATAAAATTCTTCCATACACTCGTAAGCCATTTCATTGTTTCCGGATTTAGAGTTATCTGGCTCTTTGTTTTTAAATTATACAATGTATTGGAAATATAAAAGAGCACATAACTGCTTTCTTCTGATTTAAAATACTTCTCACACTCAGAAATAATTTCAGGATTTTGAGAAATCTCATCAATATAATTAAGTGATTTCTCCAGCGCTTCAACCGGATATTGCTTATATTCAAGAGCTGATATTAAAGATTCGCCGATCTGATCAAGTGCATCTGGTATATTCATTCAAATCTCCGGTTTTTCCCATTTATTACTGATATTAATTGTATTTATAATTTTGAATTTTATTCTGTTATGTTATTTATAAAACTTTCACAGTCAAGAATAAATTAATTATTGACTGCTGCAGATGATTGTGATAGATAAACAAATATGAAAACAGTTATTATTTCAAAACAGACGGAATCATTGATAACATTTCCCGATAAAAATGATTACCATATCATAATAACTGACAATATCTCTGCTGAAATAGACAGAATCATATCTGAAAAAAAACAAACTCCTCTCAAAACAGTAATTTTTATAACACACGATGAATATCAAACAATAAATAAATACCTGAATATAGTCCCATATTCAAAAATATATTACCAGCTGGTAATTTTCGGATCTGAAGAAAAAATTGCAGCCAATAATCTATCAAGGCTATATCATATTTCTGATTATAAAATAAATAAGATTTCTTCCGTTGAGTTTGCATTTATATTAAGAAAATCTTTTTCGGTAATAGAGGAATATTACGAAAATGAATCATTAAAAAACAGATACATGTCAAAACTCCTCGATACTCATCAGGATCAGGAAGACCTGATCAATATCGGAAAATCTCTTTCAAGCGAAAAAGATCCTGACAAGCTCTTGAGGCTTATTCTCTTTTTAAGCAAAAAAATTACCGGGGCAGATGCAGGAAGTATTTATCTTGTTGAGGATGATGAAAAAAACGGCAGGAAACTGAGATTTAAATTCTCACATACTTTTTCAAGGGATATACCTCTTGAAGAATTTGTAATGGACATTGATAAATCATCAATTGCAGGATATGTTGCAGTGACAGGTGAAGTTCTTAATATACCTGATGCATATCATATATCAGAATTTGCGCCTTATTCATTTAACTCATTCTTCGATAAAACTCACAGCTATATTTCAAGATCCATGCTCGTTGTACCGATGAAAAATCATCTGGACGAAATAACCGGTGTCATTCAGCTGCTTAACAGTAAAGAAGACATGGCAAACAAAGGCCAGATTGAAAATGAGGCTTTCTCGATTAAGCTCATAGACAAAGAGGACTTCGATAAATACGTAGTGACTTTTGATAAAAAATACGACAACCTCCTTGAAGCAATTGCAGGCCAGGCTGCAGTATCCATTGAAAACAATAAACTTATAAAACAGATACAGCATCAGTTTGAAGAATTCGTCAAGGCATCTGTAACAGCCATTGAATCGCGGGATCCGGCCACGTCCGGACATTCATTCAGGGTTTCTGAAATATGCAAATACATGGCCAAAGCAATCGATAAAAGCGGAAGCGGTAATTTTGAAAAAATAAAATTCACTGAAAACAGTTTAAGAGAACTTGAATTTGCAGCTCTTCTCCACGACTTCGGAAAGGTATATATTGATCTCAATATATTTAAAAAAGCCAAAAAATTATTCCCTGAGGATCTTGAAAATCTGCTGATGAGACTTGATTATCTTTACAGATATGTTGAGCTTTTTTATCTCAACAGGGAAATCGAGCTGTTCGATTCAGAGCAGAATATTGATATCAAGAAAATGGAAGCTGAAGAAAATAAAAAAGAAAAAAAATCCAAGCTGGAAAAGATAATTGAAATAAAAAATAAAATCAGCCTTCTTAACGAACCTACACTCATGGATGAAGATCCTGTAGCCACACTTAATTCGATTATAAAGGAAATTGAAGATATTGAGTGCAAGGATTTAAACGGAAATACAATAGATGTCATTACTGATTCAAATAAAACCAATCTTACAATAAAAAGAGGAAGCCTGAATCCTGATGAAAGGAAAGAGATTGAAACGCACGTTGTACATACCTATAAATTTGTAAGTAAAATCCCATGGCCTCCGGAATATAAAAATATCCCTGAAATTGCTCTCAGGCATCACGAGATGCTTGATGGATCAGGTTATCCGGACGGATTAAAAGGACTGGATAGCATATCACTCCAATCCAGGATGATGGCAATTGCGGATATTTACGATGCTCTATCAGCTAAAGACCGGCCTTATAAAAAAGCCGTTCCATTAAATATAGTTCTTAAAATACTCAATGAAGAAGCGGATAAAGGCAAACTCGACAAATCGCTTGTTGACCTGTTCATAAGCGAAAAAATATATGAAAAGATTGATTCAGAAGCTTTCAAATGATATAAAAAAATACTTGCCTTAAAGCCCGCGTAAATCTTCTTTAAACAAAATTCAAATTAAAACAACTGGAAACAAACATAAATGGACCTCAAACATATTAGAAATTTCTCTATTATTGCGCATATTGATCACGGCAAATCCACACTTGCAGACAGGCTCATTGAAAAATGCAACCTTGTTTCAAAGCGCGATATGATGGCTCAGATTCTCGATAACATGGATATAGAAAGAGAAAGAGGCATAACAATCAAGGCTAACTGCATAACCCTTGACTATATTTCAAAAAGCGGCGATAATTATATTCTGAATCTCATAGACACTCCCGGACACGTTGATTTCACATACGAAGTTTCAAGGGCGCTTGCAGCCTGCGACGGTGTAATTCTGATAATTGATGCGACTCAGGGAGTGGAAGCTCAGACAATTGCCAATTTATATCTGGCGCTTGAAAACGATCTTGAAATTCTTCCGGTTATTAATAAAATCGACATGCCTGCAGCAGATGTTGATATGGCGAAACGCAGCATCAAGCAGAGCCTCGGGCTCGATCCGGAAATCGCTGTTTTAACATCAGCAAAAGTCGGCACAGGAGTTGAAGAGCTTCTGGAAAAAATTATTGAAATCATACCTCCTCCAAAAGGAGATCCAAATGCTCCTCTGCAGGCGCTTATATTCGATTCATATTTTGACAAATATTTAGGCGCTATCATCAAGGTAAGGGTATTCGACGGTACTATTAAAAAAGACGACCGCATAAGGCTTTTTTCAACTGCAAAGGATTTCACTGTTTCAGAGGTTGGAATTTTCAGGCTGACAATGGAAAAGAAAGATTCTCTCACTCCTGGTGATGTCGGATACATTATTGCCGGAATAAAATCAGTTGCAGACACGAAGATCGGGGACACGATAATATCGACCTCTGCTCCCAACACTCCGGTGCTCAAAGGGTTCAAGGAAGCCAAGTCCATGGTTTTCTCAGGGCTTTATCCGATGTTCAGCGATGATTACGAAAATTTAAAAGATGCTTTGCTTAAACTACGTCTGAATGACGCATCTTTACTTTATGAGCCTGATAATTCATATGCTCTCGGATTCGGCTTCAGATGCGGCTATCTGGGCCTTCTTCATATGGAGATTGTTCAGGAACGGCTTGAGAGAGAATTCGATCTTGCTCTCGTGAGCACATCCCCGAGCGTTATATATAAAATTAAAATGGCATCCGGGGAAGTTTTAACAATAGACAATCCAGTTAAGCTGCCTGATCCGGCTTTTATAGATACGATATCGGAACCTTTTGTTGATGCTCACATTGTCACACCTACAGACTATGTCGGGAACATCATGGCTCTTGTGACTGAAAGCAGAGGCATTCATAAAAATATGGAATATATAGATACCAAAAGGGTTCAGCTTCACTATGAACTTCCTCTTGCTGAGATTGTTTTTAATTTCTACGACAAGCTTAAATCCTGCTCAAAGGGTTATGCTTCATTCGACTACGAACTGAAAGATTTCCGTCCATCGAAAATGGTGAAGGTTGATATTCTTGTTAATGGCGAATCAGTTGATGCATTATCATTTATAGTTCATACAGATAAAGCTCATCAGCGAGGCAAGGATATTATCGAAAAGCTGACTGATATAATTCCAAAGCACCAGTTCAAGGTTGCGCTGCAGGCTGCTGTAGGCGCGAAAATTATTGCGCGGGAAAACATTTCAGCTCTAAGAAAAAACGTTACTGCAAAATGCTACGGCGGGGACATTTCAAGAAAAAGAAAACTGCTTGAGAAACAGAAAGAAGGAAAGAAAAGAATGAAACTGGTTGGTTCAGTTGAAATTCCGCAGGAAGCGTTCCTTACAATACTCAAGATTAATTAGATATGACTGATGAAGAAAACCGCATATTAGCCAAAACAAAACAATTCGCGCAGGAAAGAATGGCAGGCGTATCTCCAAGTCATGGCTGGGATCATGTTCTTCGCGTTGCAGGCCTCGCGGATAAAATTTCAGCCAAAGAGCCCGCATCAGATAATTTTATAATAAAACTTGCAGCGCTTCTTCACGATATCTGCCGCGAACAAGAAGACAGATCCAAAGGTAAAATCTGTCATGCTGAAAAGGGAGCGCAGGAATCTTTCAGCTACCTCACTTCAATAGGTCTTGATGAAAAAAAATCCAGCCATGTTTCAGAGTGCATTAAATTCCACAGGTTCAGAAAAAAAAATGATTCAGGCAGTCAGGAAATAAATACTGAACCGACCATTGAAGCAAAAATACTTTTCGATGCAGATAAACTCGATTCAATCGGCGCAGTTGGAATCGGCCGCGCTTTTCTGTTTTCAGGAGAAGTCGGCGCAAAACTTCATAACCATTCAGAAGATATTTCAGCCTCAAGCGCCTACTCAGAAGAAGATACTGCTTTCAGAGAATATGAAGTTAAGCTGAAACACATTAAAAACAGAATGTTTACTGAAGAAGGAAAAAGAATAGCAATCGAAAGAGATGATTTCATGAAGCTTTTTTTTAAAACATTGAAAAAAGAAATATCAGATGGAATATAGCCTTATTTCATATAAAAAAGATATCAGCTTCTTTAATTATTTACTTGACCAATGCTAACAATAATATTTTCGTGTTACCGGACTCATTTGCAAAAATCAAAATGCTGGGAATAATTTTCACTACAGAATCACCATGGAGAGATCGCCATTTCACGAATTGAAACATCTCTATTAACTATAGGCTACATGGATACACTATCCAGCGGAAACAGTTTTGTTCATAAGCTTGATCCTCGCATAAAACTTCTTACAACTTTAGCATATATAATTTTTACTGTTTCATTTAACAAGCATGATATTTCAGCCATGATTCCATTAATACTTTATCCTGTTTTTTTATTAAGTGCAGGCGGCCTTCCGGTTTTATATATCCTGAAAAAAGTATTAATTGTATCACCGTTCGCTCTGATGATTGCAGTTTTCAATCCCATACTCAATCAGAATATATCCATGCATATCGGCATAATCGGAATATCCGACGGATGGATTTCATTTTTTTCAATAATGCTCCGTTTTTTCATGACAGTAACTTCAGTAATCGCGCTCATAGCTTCCACCGGATTTAACGCTGTGTGCATGGCAGCGGAAAAAATGGGCATGCCCAAATTATTTGCAGTTCAGCTTTTATTTTTATACAGATATATTTTTGTAATGGCAGAAGAAGCATCAAGAATGCTCAGGGCACGTTCACTGAGATCATTCGGCATCAAAGGCAAAGGTATTATACATTACGGCCCTTTTATCGGAACGCTGCTGTTACGAACGATTGACAGGGCAAGAAGAATTTATCTTGCAATGTGCTGCCGCGGATTTGACGGGAATATAAGAATTTCATCGAACATGAATATCGGGTACAAAGAAATTTTATTTATTAGTTCATGGGTATTATATTTTATTATTAGCAGAATTTTCAATCTGCCTGAGATGCTTGGTTCGCAAATTGAGAGGTTTTTCTGATGAGTCATCATATTGTTGAAGTAAAAGATCTGTATTTTTCATACCCTGACGGGAAAGAGGCTCTAAGCGGGATCTCTTTCCGGATAACGCATGGTGAATCTGTGGCGATTGTCGGCGCAAACGGCGCAGGCAAATCCACTCTTCTTATGCATCTGAACGGCTCTCTTGTTCCATCAAAAGGTGAAATCAGAATCGGAGATTATCCTGTCACAAAAGACAATCTCAATTCTGTAAGAAAAACAGTAGGCATGGTATTCCAGGATTCCGATGATCAGCTTTTCATGCCCACAGTTTTTGATGATGTCGCGTTTGGTCCGATGAATCTGGGTCTGCCGCATGATGAAATCAAAGAACGCGTTATTAAAACCCTTGAAGTTGTCGGAGCATCGCATTTAATCAGCAGGCCTACTTATAAACTTTCCGGCGGGGAAAAAAGATCCGTGGCAATAGCTACAGTTCTATCAATGAACCCGGATATTCTTGTTATGGATGAGCCAAGTTCAAATCTTGATCCGCATTCGCGTAAAAATCTGATTGAGCTGCTTAAAGGATTTAAGCATACAAAAATAATAGCAACACACGATCTTGATCTTGCTGTTGATGTCTGCGAAAGAACGATTATTATAAGCAATGGAACTGTTTCTGCAGATGGCAAATCATTTGATATTTTCCAGGATGAAGCTATACTTAATAAAAGCCGTCTTGAAAAACCTCTTCGATTGCAGGGCTGCCCTATTTGTTCAAAAAAATAATTTTTAATTATTGCAGACGGTAAATGAAGAAAATGGGAGACTGAAGCAGAAGACAAGTCACTTTGACTCTTCAGCCTCGATTGATTTATCTACCTCGGACACTTCAATGCTATCTTTAACAGTAAATATTTTATCCGCAAGAGCTGTTTTTGTTTCACCGGTTTTTAAGCAGGTAACAGACAGGCTGCCATCAGTTACAACAACCATTGTTCCATCTTTTGTTATCTCAATTAAAAATTCTGTTCCAATGGATTCTATCTTCGCATCTTTAGTTATGAATCTGTAATTCAAATCAGCTGATTTTTCAAATTTCGCGTATATTGTTCCAGAATTTATTTTAAAATTAAAAACATTAAGCTTATATTTTTTTGAATAGAAACTGTTTTCAACTTCAATTTCTGAATCAGGATAAATGTTAATAAAAAACATTTTCTCGATTTCAATTTCAGATGAGCTGTCGGATTTTGTTTTAATTTTATCTCCTGATGAGATAAGGATTTCATCAAATATCACGCCATTAACTAAAGTGTCGCCATACAGGCCTTTATAGGATATTTTTTTTTCTTCATCTTTATAAAATGAAGAGTAAAATAAATATACAATTGCAACAAACCCAATAATTACAAAAGCACCAATAAAAGGATTCAAAAATCCGGAAAATCTGTTTATCCGGCCGCTTGAAGTGATATCAGTATTTCTATCCGGCTGATTTTTTTCATCATAAATCAATTCGCATTCTCCGGTTTTATTTGATTTTAAAATTCATTTAAAATAATTATTTTCCGTGTTTCTTCTAAATTATAACTACCGGACAATTATATCAGAATCCGGATTAAACGTATTGGTCCGGACAGCAATTGAAAATAAATACGGATAATCTTTTTTAAGATGTTTCATATAAGCGAGCCATTCAACCACAATAAGTCTGTAGGCTCTGACAATATCAACTTTCAGATGATTGAGATCACTTTCAGGCAAAATACTGAAGTCAGTTCTATGCAGAAGTTCGTCCGTTAGATGGAATACAGCCCAGAGAAGATCTGTAAAGGTTTCATGCTCGAGAAGGTTCGGATTCTCAAGAAGGTTCATCAGGTCTCCTCTTTTTGAAATCAGATAATTTTTTAATTCATCAAGAGAGGCAGTAGTCAGATTAATTATATATGGATATTCTTTAAGTTTTTTTATTTTTTCATTGAATTTTTTATCGTCCCAATCAGATGAAACAAGAAGCTCTGAAGAAAGTCCGCTGAAATTTTCAGTTCTTCCGGAAAAATTTATTATTAAATCGCTGCCGATTTCGCTGAAAAAAACGCCGATTACCATATTCAGTTTCTGAAGCAGAGATTTTTTTGCCTGTCTGTCGAGAAGTCTGTCAACAATCAGCGTTACTATCAGAATCTGCATTGGAACAAATGCCAGGTCTTGCAGAAGATAAAAAAAAGTATCCTCCTGCTTGTGAAATATATTTATCTGAATTATATATATAACCGCTGAAAGAGAAAGAAGCGATACAACAAGAATTATATATCTTTTCAAAATTTAACCTTCGTTTTTTTCCTATTTGAAAAACCTGATGAACAATGGAATTAAGCTATTATCCGGAAAACTTCTGTCAATAAATAAATAACAGGAATTTCCATAGACTGAATTAATGAATTTTTTATATTGACAATAAGCCTCTATTGCAAAATCTATTATTTTTTATATCAATTTCAAATTATCAGAGGAGAAAAAAACATGTCATATATAAAATCAACCGATTCGGAAGTTTTTGATATTATTCAAAAGGAAAACAGGAGACAGGAGGAAAATCTTATACTGATTGCTTCTGAAAACTATGTATCAAGATCAGTCCTTGAAGCATCTTCCTGCACAATGACAAATAAATACGCAGAAGGGTATCCTGGAAAAAGATATTACAACGGATGCGCGCCGGTTGATGAAGTGGAATCTTTAGCTATTGAAAGAATTAAAAAAATATTCGGGTCAGATCTCGCAAATGTTCAGCCGCACAGCGGAACTCAGGCAAACATGGCAGTTCTCATGTCTGTGCTTAAAGATGGTGAAACTTTCATGGGAATGAATCTTGCGCACGGCGGACACCTATCCCACGGTTCACCTGTAAATTTTTCAGGTTTGTTTTACAAAGTTGTTTCATACGGCGTACGCGAAGATAATCAGCTGATAGATTTTGATGCAGTCAGAAAAACAGCTCTTGAACACAAGCCGAAACTCATTATAGCAGGAGCCTCTGCATATCCTAGAACTATTGATTTCGCAAAATTCAAGGAAATTGCTGATGAAATCGGCGCTAAACTGCTTGTAGATATAGCACACATTGCAGGTCTTGTTGCAGTTGGCGAGCATCCTAGCCCGGTTTCTGTTTCAGACTTTGTAACAATGACCACGCATAAAACCCTCAGAGGCCCCAGAGGCGGGGTCATACTTGCTAAAAAAGAATATGAGACATTAATGAATAAAAATATTTTCCCAGGAATTCAGGGAGGGCCTCTCATGCATACTGTTGCAGCTAAGGCAGTTGCATTTAAAGAAGCGATGACTCCTGAATTTAAAACCTATCAGAAGCAGGTTGTTAAAAACGCAAATATTCTTGCTGAAACCTTAAAAAGCAGAGGAATGAATCTTGTTTCAGGAGGCACAGACAATCACCTGATGCTGGTCGACTTAAGAAACAAAAATATAACCGGCAAAGATGCGGCAAACAGACTTGATGAAGCCGGAATAACCTGTAATAAAAACGGAGTTCCGTTTGATGATAAATCGCCATTTGTAACAAGCGGCATCAGACTTGGCAGCCCGGCCCTTACAACAAGAGGATTCAAAGAGGACGAATTTAAAAAAGTCGGCACACTTATTGCTGATATAATAGAAAACATTGAAGATGCAAAAACTCTGGGAAAAGTCAAGGGTGAAGTCAAAGAGCTCTGCTCAAAATTCCCGACAGATTTTCTTAGACTGGCTTAATAGGATCTCTGAAAAAAAATTATTAATTTGTTTAGCCACAGAGTCGCATACGCACGGAGATAAAAAAGAAATCTGGAGATATGGGTATATAAGAGATAAGGAGATATCAGAATTTTCTTATCTCCCACATCTCAAAAATCTCCCTATCTCCTGCACTTACACATTTTTTATAAAAAATTTTAACTAATTAAATAAATGTTGAAATTACAAAAAATAACTCTGTGCATCCGAATCTCTGTGGCAAAAGTACATACTGACAGTTATAACTATCAATGAAAAAAATTATAATTCTAATAACAACACTAAATATAATTTCCTGCGCTGCTCCTGAAATCAAAAAGGAGCCTGTTAAATTAAAATTTGCAGTCATAGGCAACACCATGCCGGATTCGCCGTTTAACGGATATCCGGAATACCTATCTGCAGTCATGAATGATATCAAAGAAGAGAATCCTGTACTTCTGATACATACAGGCAATATTGCAACCGGAGGCAGCGACTGGAACGGGGTTAATTCAAAAGATCTGGAACGCCAGTATGATTTTGTAATAAAAACAGTTTCACTTACATCCCCTCTTTTTTATACTACGATCGGAGAAAAAGATCTTTTTAACGATAAGCCGGATATCTACAGATCTAAATTTAAAAAAAATTTAAACTATTCGTTTAATTACGGAAAAATACACTTCATTGTTTTTGATACAGTCTATTCATTTAAAACAAACGCTGAAGAATCCATAAACTGGCTGAAAGCCGATCTTGATAAAAACAAAAGCTCGCAGGCAATATTTATTATTTCTCACTTCCCTTTTACAAATCTCAGCTATGACTGCATTCAGGTAAATAACGGAAATAAACTTGCGGAATTAATAAAAGACTACCCTGTAAAAGCAGTAATATCAGGATGTTTATCACGGTATAAATCAGTTGAAGAAAAAGGTGTTTTTCATATTATTCCAGGATGCGGAAGTTATACCAAGGAGGAGAGATTTAAAAGATTCAATCACTACATAATTTTTGATTATGACGGCACAAACTTAAATATAAAGAATAAAGAAATAAAATTGATATTTCAATAGGCTGTTTAAAATTTTATCCGATTCTGATACCCGACATTAACATGAACCTGTTAAGTTACAGCCCATCTATAAATAATTATCATACTTAGATATCTTAAAAACTTACCGGTACTGATCCAGAAAACTGATTGAAATAATGGAAACTTAAGCCAGCCTGCTAAAATGCATAACGGATCTCCAATGACAGGCATCCACGTTATTATCAGTAAAGGAGGACCGTATTTTGATAAAGCAAGTTTATATTTTTCTTCCATATTTATAGGCTTGATAGATGAACCAAGCAAGCCTGTATAAAACATCAGCACTCCTCCTAGAGAATTTCCTATTGATGCAATTGCCAATGCCTGAATATGGTATTGCGGATTTAATATCAGGAATGCTGCAAAAACCGCTTCAGAACTTACAGGTATAAAAGTAGCAGCTAAAAATGCCGTGAGGAAAAGACCTAGTAAACCTGCTTCAGGCGATGATATTATTTTAAAGAAAGACTCCATGATCTATTTTCTGTTTATACAAAATTCCGGTCAATATGAAAAGAAAGATGAGCAGCTGAAAATTTTAATAAATTGTTCAGCTGCTCAAATGATTTCTTGAACTATCTTATTTCAGCCGGCCTTCTCCACCCTGCATGGAACATATCGATGAAGCGGAGTACCTGTAAAAGCTTCGCGATGAGTATTTTTAGTAAGTCTGTTAACATTGATTCCATATGCTTTTCCCTCATGAACGAGCCCGAAACCGTGAGGAATAAGAACAGAACCTTTCCTGACATCATCAGTGAGTTCTGCCTCAATAGCAGCTTCACCTGCTTCAGTAATTACCTTCACTGTATCTCCATCGCTGATTCCAAGCGAAGCTGCATCCTGAGGATTGATTGCAAGGGCACAGCCGCGTTTTCCCTTTAACCAGGCCGGATCGCGCATGAGAGTATTTGCAACATTGCGGGTATGACGCCCTGCATTCAGGATAAGCGGAAATGAAGGATCCGGGGTCAGAGCTTTACGTTCTGAATCAGCATCAAGACTTCGTAACAGCTCCTCAAATTCAGGGATATAAGCATTTATTTTTTTATCTGCAGTTTTCAGTTCTTTCATATTTGCCTCAAGATCCAGTTTTCCGATCCAGATACCTTCAGGATGAGCCATAAGTTCCCTGTGAATAGCTTCGCTTTGCATTATAGACGGACTGAGAACCATGAGCGGCGCAATGCTCCGATATCTTACTGCTGCTCCAAAAGCTCTTAATATTCGTACCGGATGAAAAAACACGCTCAGAGCAGATCCTTTTTTAAATCCAGCGCGCGCTGCATTCCGCCGCGAATTTGCAGGCATCATTAACAGAATTCCCCAGAGCGCTGCAAGATTGGATGAATCATATTTTTTACCGAGAGTTTCAGCCAGAACAAACGAAGCGGATTTCGCCGCTTTGGGATTTTTTGACAGGTATGCAAAAAAAGCCATGGTGAATGATAGAATATCTTTATCTGCAGCTTTTTTAAGCCATACAGGAATTGAAGGAACAAGACCGGCTGCTTTCGCTATTTCCGCAATAACCTGACCGGATTCTTTTCTGTCGCCTTCCGGTTTAACTACAGGCGGTCTCATATGAAAGAAAATTCCAGGATAGTTCCAGGCAAAAAAGCTAGTATCCCAGCTTTCGTAAGCAGAGCGAGCAGGAAGAACATAATGGGATAGACTAGCAGTTTCAGTCATCGCGATCTCAACAGTTACAAGCAGGTCAAGTTTTTTAAATGCTTTTTCATATGCAGTGGTATCAGCATAAGACCGTAAAGGATTGCTGCCTGATATTAAAACAGCGCGCGGTCGCTCAGGGTGATCCGATAAAATCTCCTCAGGAAGGCAGTTAGGCGGAAAAGCTCCTGTAATCGCGGATATTCCGGTTGTTACAGTTTTCCAGGTTTTAGGATCTCTTTCATCGCTGTGCGAACCGAGCGGAACAACAGAGCCCGGGATAATATTCCCTCCGGGAACACAAAGTCTTCCGCAAACAGCACCAAGAAGCATCTGAAGATATGATACCGGAGCGCTGTGCCGGTTCATCAATGTACCAAGATCAGCATGGAGGCACCATTTACGCGTCGCAAGTTCTTTACACAAAGCAAACACTTCATCATAGCCGAGTTCGCAAACTTCAAGTGCAGCCTTTATATCAAAATTTTTAAAATATTTTTCCACCTTTTCAAAATCCGTTACATTCTCATTAAGATAAGCACGCTTTTCCCAGCCTTCATTTAATATTACTGCAATCATCGATTTCAGAAGAAGAGCGTCAGTGCCGGGCTTGAGAGCAAGGTGTATATTCGCAATTTTTGCAGTTTCCGATTTTCTCGGATCAATTACAGCAAGAAATTTATCCGGATTAGCAGAAAATTCACGAAGCGTAATCGGAGCACGCGGCATCTGGTGGCTCTCCATTCCGTTCCAGCCGATTGCAAGTATCATGTCTGAATGCTCTTCGTCCGGAATAGAAAAGCGATTCTGCCTTCCGAACATTCTGCCGCAAACCCAGAAATAGCCGGTAAGCTCCTGCGCAAGAGCGCTATAGTGATATTTCGATCCGAATGCTTTCATGAGCCCGGTGCCGAATGCTGCTTCGAAATGACACCCCTGACCTCCGCCGCCCATGTAAACATACGAGCGGGGGCCATGCTCTTTAACTATTAAGTTAAGTTTTTCGGATATTTCAGAAATAGCCTGTTCCCAGCTGATTTCAATAAATCCATTATCAGTTCTCTTCAGAGGATTAGAGAGCCTTCCGGCATGATGCTGGTGAAAAGAGACATTCAAACCTTTAACGCATATGTATCCCCTGCTTCTGGGATTATCTTTATCGCCTTTTACCTTTACAATACGGTTGTTTTCAATTTCAACCTCAAGCCCGCAATTCTGCGCACAAAGAACACAGCTGGTTTTTTTTGTTTCTCCCATGATCAAGCTCCTTTATTTCTGCTTTTATCAGCAGATGATATCTGCAGGTAATTAAATAAATAATTTCTGAATAATTTCAATGGCTCCCCGTTTTTCATGACCTTCATATGAAGAACTGCACCTTCAAAACCATGAAAAATAAAATTCGACGCTTCATGAGTATCAATATCCTGATCTATACTTCCTGCCTGCTTTGCATTTCTAAGAAATTTTTCTATAACTCCGACGATACTTTCAATAGAGAAGTTAAGCTTTTCCCGGAATTTTTCACTATCGTCAGCCAGTTCCAGAGACAAATTCCCCAACGGGCATCCGAGTCTATAGTTATTTTTCTTATAAACAGCTTCAAAAAAAGATATCAGCTTTTCAAGGCGGGCAATAGGATCAATGTTTTCATCATTGAGAAATTTTTCGAATCCGCTTTTAACGAAAACGGTGATGTAATCTATAACCGCCAGCCCGAAATCCTCCTTATTTTTAAAGTAAAAATAAAATGATCCCTTGGGTATTCCAGCACTTGTGAGGATATCCTGAAGCCCGGTTGAATGGAAACCGTGAAGATGGATGAGCTCAGCACCTTTGCGTATGATTGTTTCCCTGGTAATATTTTTCTGGCTGCTCATTTTTTTTATAAATTGCCTTAATAATTTTATTTTCACTTGCAAAACAAAATTATAGTAGACCGGTCGTCTATGAATGTCAAGATATTTTTACTATTTTATGAGTTTTTTTATTGGTTTAGATAAGTTCTGGGGCTCTGACCCCGTTTTGGGTGAACTAAAAACGCTCGAGGGCTCTGACCCTCAACAGAGCCAGAGAAGTTCTATAAAAGTATTATTAATATAAAATTATTAGAAAACCCGATTGAATTATAATGCAGGAGTATTTTCAGCCTTAATTTCATCTTTACCCTGATCTTTGTTCAGCATGGAAATAAAGAGCCTGGCCAGATACTTCATGTGCGTAACACCCTCCTCTCTTGTCCGGCCTGGATATTTTCCGAATGTAAAAACAATTCCGTTTAAAACTGAAAATATAAGATGCGTTACCGGCCTTATATCTTTAATATTCGTTTCCTTTGCCAGTATCAGGTCAAATTTTGTAAAAAGCTCCCTGGAAATTTCTTTCAGCTGATCAATTGATTCCTGTGTTTTGAATTTACCATCCATAACGCAATGCTGAACAATGCGCATATAGTCATAATTATCTATCATCTCTTCCATATATCGCTCAGCTACTTTATCAAGAGAATATTGACCTGAATCAAGGAGTTCTTTCATGACATCAATAGCACGCTGATAGCCTCGCAAAGAGACTTCCACGTAAAGTGTTTCCTTATCAGGAAAATATGTATAAATTGACCCTGGAGATATTCCAACTTCCTTGGCGAGATCTCTCATATTCACATCATCAAAAGGCTTTGAAGAAAAAACTTTTTCAGCAACATTAAGTATGAGATTTTTTCTCTGTTCTTTTTCCTGCTCTTTAAGGTCTGTAAATTTATTCGTTTCAATCATATCGGTCCATAATGTAATTATTAATAATGTTTATGCCATAAAAGATTCGGCAAAATTTTAATCATTTCAGTTAATTCCTTAAAATCTGATTAATGCAGATTTATTGGATTTCTTTACAATAATTAACCTTTTCATTGAAAAAATAGCAAGTGAAAATTATTTTTTTAATAAATTTGTTTTTTTTATTAAATATTATTTGACATTTTAAACTTAATTTATTACATTAAACAGTGTTCAGCCATATACACGACGTTCAAAAAGAGGGATAAATGAAGATTCATACTCTAAAAGGATATATAAATAATCTCTTTATTGCAGAATACGAGCATGGCCTTCTCCTAATGGATGGTGCATCGCCAGCTGATCTTCCGGCAATTGAAAAATTCTGTACCGATACTTTAAAACGGCCTGCAACTGATATAAAACTATCTGTTGTATCACATATGCATCCCGATCATTCAGGCGCTGCTCCTTTATTACGTAAAAAATACGGTATACCAATTGCAGCTTTCAAGGATATAGACAAATGGTACAGCGGACCTTCCGGATGGATTCAGCACATGCTGGATTTTCTTATGACTAAAATTTTAGCTTTCAGACAGAAGAAAAAGATAAATAAAGTTTTCTGCCAGCGCATTATAAAACCGGATTTTCTATTAGATTCAGGGGACGTTCTCCCGTTTTTTCCTGAATGGCATGTAATACATACACCGGGTCATACCACGCATGATATTTCAATTTTTCATTCCAAAGAAAGAATACTATACTGCGGTGACTGCATTATTGAAATGAACAACCGCTTTTTTCTGCCGCTGCCGGTTATTTTCAGAAATAAAATGAGAATATCATTTAATGTTCTGGCTGAGCTGGGAGCAACAACCATTCTGATTCCTCACGGGAATATAATACAAACTGATAACAGCAGAAGTCTATTCCTGGATATGGCGTCACTTCTTGAAGAAGCGCCCAATAGAATCAGACGCAGAGTGCATTATTTTTCAGTTTGGTCGCCTGATATCTGGAAGCCGATAGTACGTAAGCATCTCATTGGATAGACAAACCCGGCTATAATTTTAACGAATACCTGTCTGCTTTAAAAAGCTGATAATTTCCGAATGAAGTAAAGGCGTTGACTCAGGAGAATAAATATCTCCTGCCATTACATGGTTTTTACATTGGATGAGATTAAGCAGCTTTTTATTTTTACTGCCATACAATGCAAATTTTTTTACAATCTCATCTGTATCAATAACTTTATCATTCGAAGTATAGATAAATAATGCTGGAGTATTAATTTTTTCATACGGGATATTCTTATTATTATCAACAAGAAGAATCATTGGAGTAATTGCCTCCCAGCGATATTTATGGTTCCAATATCTTGCAACAGATGCATTTTCAGGTTCCCAATATCTTTCATTACCATAAATTAATTTTGAAAACTCAACTCCGGCAGGATACAAAAAGAGCTTAATCAATTTATTCGCAGGATAAAAATTAGGAGAAATTAAAACTACAGATGCGGTATCCTTCCTGTATTGTTCCTGATTAACAAGCCAAATTATTAGAGAACTGCCTGTAGATGTTCCCATCAGTATAACTTTCCTTCCTATTTTTTTCCCGATCTCAAATGCTTCAACTGCATCATTCAGCCAGTCATTAGCGCTTGATTCTGCAAAGGCATCATGATTTTCCGCGTGGCCTTTGAGTCTCGTATAATATAAATTTGCATTCAAATCTTTAGCAACCAGTTCCGGCAAAGGTGCCACTTCCTGACGCGACGCGCTGAACCCGTGAATATATACTACTGCATACTCTGTCTGTTCATGATTCTGCGCTGCCCAGATAATTTTTTTCTCTGCACCGGGAACTATATCTTTGAATTTTGATTCTGATTTATTAAGATATGAGTCCAGTTCCGCAATGGAAGCCGGAACACTCGAAGGATTTATTTTTTCATCTATTTTGTAACGGGTAAGGTGCAATGAGATTACAAAAATTCCGGCCAGTACAATTATCAAAAAAAATATCTTTTTTTTCATTTTTAAATGCAGTCCTTATATTTTTATGCTATAACGAATAAATTGATAAAGCGAGTATTTATTATTCACTTCTAATTATTATCTAAATTCTTATAAACTTATTGTATTTCTTATATTTGTCCTGCGAAGGCAAAAATAATTGATTTACTTAAATGGATTCATGGCGTGCGTTTCGCTTTGTCAGGAATGACAGAGAAAATATGCAGCATTCCTAACTATGATCGTGATGATGCGCTACTTCAACAAGCGATGACATCTCGTCAGCTATTGCCTGCATTCTAACTGATAATTCCTCTATTTTATCCTCAACATATTTAATTGTTCCTTTTATTTCCTTTTTCTTCTGTCCATCCTTGTCATCTTTAATGCCTTTAAGATTTTCTTTCAAAATAGAGATTGTTTCAAAGAAGTCAGAAATATAGTTGTTAAAATCATCAACAGTCTTGCGGGTTAGATCATAAATCCTTAATGAATGCGGGTCTTTATCATCCATTGGTTTAAGCTTTAATTTATATCGATGATTCATTTCAATCTCCAGATTTTTATAGATTTTACTTTTATCAAATCACATTACACGGGTCAACCGATTCAGTAATTTCAAAAAATCAGAGAAGCTCTCCGCAATCTCTGCATTTTTTTGCTCCGCGAAATGCAGTAACCCCGCATTTTTTACATGAAAACAATTTTTTCTCATCTTCGATCCATGCATCTGTACCGAGCTCTCTCCAGCTTGGAACTGCTCTAAGAATATTCTTCTTTCCTTCAGGTACTGGAAAATTATCAATCTTGGCGCATGGAAATGCACCGCACTGATAGCAGCCTTCAACCTTTTTATCAGCAGCACAGGTTTTTACAGGACAAACCTGACAGTACCAGTAAACTTTATCAGACATGCATCCATTGCATTCAATCTTATCAGGAGTATCTCCATATGCTTTTGCCAGTTTTTCCTTGAGCACCTGATCCTTATGATGCGATGCGTAATATACGCCGCATACTCCACAGTATAATCCGCAGGGTGAAAGAAGTTCTTTGTTTGTCATAGCAATTCTCCTGAATGGATTATTTTGAAAAATCAATAGGATACAATAGACATGAGATCTCTTATTGCGTGAAAATTCAAGTAAAATTTCATACCCCTTGTGAGCGGATTTACCTGCAAAGCGTTCCGCATTTCCGTTCAATCTCTCACGCTGCGGGCATACACGGCTTTTCTTAACGCAGGAAATGTGCTGTATTACAATATTCCAGAAGAAGGATTGCTTTTAACCGGAAAAGCAACCCTCCTTCTGGACTTCCACCCGAAAGCCGGCTGCTCAGAGCGCAGGCTCAGAGTCTCTTTCTGTATTTTATTTTTTCTGTTTTTAGAAAAATTATTGTCCCTCCTGGGCGAGACCACCACCTTTCGCTGATCGGTCATCGAGCGAAGCCGAGATGAAGAAATCAGCTCGCGTAGAATTATTTCCCGTCTAAAATTTTTATAAACTTCCCGTATACCCAACCTTGATTTGTTTTACCATCTTTTTGAAATTCAATTTTGTACCAGTAGTGTTTTTCTCCGCCTATTTCATCCTGATGTTTAGATTTACCAATAACATAAACCTTGCTTCCATTGTTAAGCTGCAATAATACAAATGCTTGTTTGTATGGAGAATTTCTGATGTTGATGAAATCCCCTGTAATTGTAGATTGTTTTTTAGCAGCTGCTTTTGATATAGAATTACATTTTTCTTCCTTTCTTACAGAAAATAAAATCTTTTTTGCAGTAATTTCTTCTTCAATAGTCGGATTCGGATTTTCAATCATAACAGTTAACTGATAAGATTGTTTTTCATTTTCTGGGAATATTACCATATAATATTTTTTACGATTACTCATCATATATGAACTATAATAATTAACCCATTGCCCATGTAGTAATATTCTTTTAAATTCCACATTCTCAATACCATCTAATGATTTCTTATAACCTTTTAAACTATTTTTCTCTGTAATATTTGATAAAAAAATTTCAACCATAAACGGTCCTTTATGTAAATATTGAACAACATCATTACTTTTTTTATCTATATCTTTATAATAAGTTAATTTTATATTTTCTGGTATATAAATATCTAAAAATTCAATCCGATTAGATAAAATCCAGTCTGATGAAATATAATTTGTCTTATCAGCAGCTACCCAAAAATTTTTATTTTTATATAAGATATTCAGTTTATCATTAATGCTTTTATTTAAATGAACACTTTCACCAAATGAAATTTTCTCTAAAATTTTTCCATCTTCATCAGTTAAATCAGCAAAATTTGAAATAATAATCAATGTTTTATTAATAATTTGATTATTCGATTCCGCATTTCCATTATTTAAAAAAACTAGAAATAAAATAAAATAAAAAATTTTTTTCATTATTCAATCTCCTGAAATTATTACCTTTTATTTCTTAAGTAGTCACGAGGTTTAATTCTATTACCCTTTACTGCGCCCCAGTAATCTTCCCATTTATCTCCTGATTTTCCCTGTACAATTTCAAAATGAGCATGGCATGAACCTTTTGATTGAGTATCACCTGACAAAGCCACCCTTTGTCCTGCTTTTACCCGTGTACCATTTTCAACTAACACTTCACTATTATGACCAACAAGCATATATACATTATCATCAAATCTCAAAATAACAAAACGACCATAGCCGTTACCTTCTTTAGTAATATTATTAGCAGCAACAATACTTGCATCTTTAAATGCAAGTATTGGGGTGCCTTCAAACATTCCAACATCTAATCCAGGATGAAATTCTTTTTCACCTTTATTATTCAATCTAACTCCATATTCCTGTCCTTCTTCAATTGTATGAAAATATGAATCTTTAGGAATAGGTATGAAAGTTCCATTACTATCAGCTGCGAAATTTTGATAATTTGCAATTACATCATTATTACTTCCAACAAAAAACTTATTCCTCGCAGCATCAAATACCATCATCAGCATACTTTTTTTAATTACTAATTCACTATTCTTTAAAGTTGCATTATTCACAACTGCTTGATTCTGTGCTAACTGGATTCTTGCTGCTTCTATCTGACTTTCAAGATTTTTCGTATCATATCCCATATCTTTAAGCTGTTTTAATTTAGCTTCTGTTTGTGCTTTCGTATCCTTGAAAAAATCTTTTACTATGTTATCTTCAAGAGCTTTTGTTTCCTCAGAAAATGCGCTTAGCAGTAAAAACTCAAGAGGAGTCTCTCCAGCACTACTGCCGGCAATACCGCCATCATTGCTGACTATTTCAACTCTTCTCGTTAATATCGCAGCTCCTGCGGCAAGTCTAGCTTTCTTCTCATTTTCTTCAGCCCGCTTCCTTGCATCTGCCGCAAGCAAACCGCCATAATACGACCCGGCAAAATTTACTGTATCTGACAAATTAAAAGCTAAATTATTCAAACCCATTCCAGATGTAGTGTTCTGCCCAGTAATCGTATCATATCCCTCGTATATAGCACCTCTCATCAAGCCGGAAATAAATTTGCTTCCAGTTGCAACAGCATAACTGTCAGAATAAGCTATGGCTCTGTCAATTTTATCTTCCCCGTTTTTTCCTGACAGAAAACTCGTCGCTAAATTCGTAGAAGCTGTAGTAAATCCGTCAAGGAAATTTAGTCCTGTCAGTCCGTATCCGGTATAATTTCCATTCCTGTCAAATTTCATGCCTCCAATGAAAGTTGTTTTTGTGAAATCAAGCCCGAAGTTTAAAGCACGCCTAATGCCCTGTGTTATCGCGGGCTTTTCTCCTTTACCAAGCTCATCAAGTCCTGCTCCAGCTGCAGACATGCCGAAATCAATAGCGCCCGTTATTGCATCCTGCTGATTTAATTCACCGTACATACCTCTTCCGCTGTCGTATTTTATAGCTTTCATGCCAAAATTAATCGCAGCTGCACCTACCTTACCCCATGTACCGAAATTGCCGAGGATCGACGTACCTGTTGCCATAAGGCCGCCTTTTCCTGTATTAAACAATCCCTCATCAAGAGATATTTCTCCGGACGCAGCCGAACTTGCAGTATCAGCTAGTCCAATTGCAATTCCTCCAGCCCCGCTGAATATTGAAATAATACTTTTAACAAGCTTCGCTGTACCCATGATTGCATTATTGCTGTTTCTCTGAGCTCCAATCTCACGGCTTATTCTTCCGTATTCTCCGGATCCTCCGCTCATATCGTTCATTCCAACGAAACTCACAAAAAAATTAGATGACTGATATATCCGGGCAAAATTTCCAATGTGTGCCGGCAGGCTATAACTTACATTTTTATCCATTACAGATTCAAAATTTATTTTCGCCTGTTTCATTAAAATGCCGAGCATTGATTCGTATTGCCAGTCCGGAAAGTTATCTAGGGCTATTACTGCTTTATTCATTTCTGCATCAGGCACTAAAAGACTTCTTGTAAAATTGAACTGCCTGTATGCTGCAATATGCTGACTCAATAGTTCCTGACTTGTGTATGAGTCTCCGTTTCTGGAATACCCTTCCCCTGCTGCGTAGTTGTCTGCAGTATTCCCTGCGTCCTCGTCTGCTTCGAGTATCCGGTCAGCAAGAGTGCCGAGAAGTTTCGTGAGTGCATCTATAAGTTTCAGGTTTCTTGTTTTCTGTATATCGTTCTCATAATTATTCATAAGTTCGGAGAATGTTCCATACATAAGCGTGTCAGATTTCAGATTTGTAAATATTGTCATTGCAAACTGCATATCTTCATTTTTTATTCTATCGAGCATATCCTGTGACAATATAGAAGGGAAATCTTTCATTACATCTGAAAGTATTTCGTTAACATCCGCATTAGTTATTATATTTCCGTATCTCGCATTCACTTCTGCTGTGAATGAATTTGCAGTTTCTGTAATTTCAGCAAGCCTTGATTTCATATCTTCTCCGGAAATATCTTTTGATACATTCTCGAACCATTTTAATTTTTTGTCCTTAAGCGCTGTCCATTTAGCGTCCCAGTCTTTCTGCCCCTCAAGTATTCCATCACCGCTTTCGGCTCTCCACTGTTTCCATTTTTCCCTGTACGCTGCGTCCATGGTTCCCCACTGGTCAACCCCCCTTGCCAGTATCCTTTGTGTTAGAGCATCCCACCTTTCTTTTTTGTCAGATAATTGCGCCCGGGATATTCCCCATTTTTTTTCCTGTAGTGCTTTCTTCTGCGCAAGTTCCATTTCCGCAAGTCCGATAAAACTATCGTCGTATTGTTTAAAGGTAGAGAGAATCTGCTCTGCGTTGCCGGTTTTCGATTCTATATCGAGCAGAGCGTCTGCGTTATATCCTTCCACTGCTCCGAAATATTCTATTGCTGCTTTGGTATATCCGTTAAATGCTCTGGCGCTTATTTCATCCTCTACATTCAGCTTTTCGGGCAGCTTATATTTCTCCTCTCCGGTTTCTCGGAATATTTCGTAGAAAAGTTTTTCATTTGCTTTTCCAATAATTGCCCTATCATATCCTTGAGTATATCCGTCATATCCGGCCTGTTCCATGGTTATTGTGTGTGCGTAATATTCTTTGAGTTTATCCTGTCTTTTCTTCTCTAAATGATACGAGTATAAGCCGGATATTTCTGAGGCATTATAGAATATTTTCCCGGACTCATTACATTTACCTTCTTCATCCATTACCATAGATGAAGACTTATGGTTTTCTATATTGAAATTGTCTCCGCTAGTATTATCAGTTAAATATTTCAGATCTTCTTCTGTAAGATCAACTTCATAACCGTAAATACTGCTGATTTCTTTGAATGCACCTTTTAATGTAAATTTTTTCCTCTCAACTATTTTACCGTTTGATGGATCATAATATTTTGTAACGTCCGCTGCTGCTTCATTCTCAAGACTGACAATTTGAGTGAACTCCGCCAGACTTGCCTGCTTTTTATACATATCAATCTTTAGACTCTGCAGATTATTCAGTTTTGATTTAAATGAATTCAAATCGCTATTATACATACTCATGGCTGAATTTGCTTTATTAGTATTATCTGCAATAATTCCTGTTTCAATACCGCAGGCAATCGTTAGAGCTGCTGCTGCTGCAGCAAGGGCCGGCCCTGTACCGAACCACCCGACAAAAGGGATCCATGCAGTTGCAGCCAATGATACAAGAACTGAAGTCAATATAATTGTTAAAGGAAGAACTATTCCTAAATGAATATCTGCAATAGACTTATACTCTTTTACTTTTAAATAATTCGTTAACATTCTTTCAATATATGAATTCTGATTTATTATGCTGTCCCCTGGACGCGACATGTTATAATATTGAAGCATTGGTGAATTGGAATTTTGTAAAACTGATAAATTTGCATTAGCATCAATCCCTGCCTGATTATTTACTATAGTTGTTTTATAAATATTCAATCCGCTGTTAACATTATGATACAAAGCTAATGCCATAATATCCGAATTTAATCCGCCATTTATATATGAGCTCTCCATAAATCTGTCTGCGAGAGCATTTCTGGATGATACAGAACTTTCACCTGAAACAGGAAAAATCGAATCTCTTGTTTTTTCATATCTTTCTTTCGCCTTGTCATATTCGAAACTTCTTGCCTTGATTTCCCTGTCCATAAGAACTTTTGTTTTTTCAATCCTATACGCTCGTTCAGATTTTTCCTTTAGCTCCGCAGCAAGTTTTGCATAAGTAGCGTCTGACATGGGATTCTGCAAAACGGATTGTTCAGCTCTATCAAGTGCTTCATTGTATGTTCTTACGATTTCCTCGTGCATGGCTTTTGCCTGGATAAAATCTTCAACTGCATCGGATTTTATTGCATCAGCTCCTGTTTTAGCAACTCCAGTTCCAGTGGTGTACAGATATGCAGTTGAAGCATAATCAAACACAGCCTGTTCATCTTCAAATTTTATTCTCGCAGTTTCGAGCTGCTTAAAAAGTATGCTGATTATTTCAAGATGATTCGAGTAGGCATTTTTTGCTTTTCCATAAGCATCGAGCGTACTTTCATTCTTTGTTTTTGCAGAATTAAAAGCTCCCTTGCCTGAATAATAAGCTCCTTCAGCATTTTTATATTCAGAGCTGTTTTTATATGCTTCAAGATCCGGATTTTTTAATACTGCCCCGTTTTCCTTAATTTTAGCTTTGCTTTCAGATATATGTCCTTCTGTCTGCAGGAGATTCGCAAATGTATCATCGACAATTTTAGTCACTAAAAATCCCGGAGCTCTCTGTGCTGTGTACACTTCATTTAAAAGATTTTTTAAATCATTCCGATATTCCTGAGTTCCGGGAATTTGTGTTACTGAAATTTTCGCTATCTTTCCAATAAGAGTTAATGAATCTATCAGACCGCCAGAACCGAAATCACCACCTGCTGCTATATTGTAATTAGTAAATGTGCCGTCTGCTTTTGGCAGAAGCTCTTTTCTAATTTGAATCTGTGAAATATCTTTAACTGCAATTTCTGCTGCTGATATCATTTTTAAAAGAGAACGGTTAAACATGGTCATCTCTTCAACAAGTTCATTTGCGCGGCTGTCTGCGAAGTATTGCATAATGTTTGAATGAATTAAATCTGAAACTATATCATCTGCATTGGCCGGCACTGTTTTTTCAACAGGCTGCAGTCCATATCCATTCAATCTGAAATCATTATAAAATTCTGAAATGGTTTTTTCACCGACATCCCAAATGCCGTTACTGTTAGTATCTACAAAATATGAAACATTAAATATCTTGAGGCCGTATATTTTCATAATTTCAGCATCCGTTGGAGCTGCATATGCATATGGAGAAGAACAATTGTAGTTTCCAAAATCTCCATACCCATCACATACCTGTATACTTTCAGGCGGAGTATTTACAGTCTGCCAGGTATTTGGATCAAATGTTGTATAAGGATAAACACCTCCATTCTGATCCATAATCTGCTGCATTATCCTTGCATTGTAATCTGCCCTGTGCTGATCTCTATAATAACTGATCTGGTTTTCAGCAGTGTCGAAAATGCCGTTGTTGTTTGCATCTTTATATATATATGACACAGGATTTTCAGCCTGCCTTATACCTCCTTCTTTTGATAATATAAGCGCATCCATTGCTGTTGTCCGGAATCTGTCTTTGGAATTATAATACACTTCATATTTATTCACTGCAGTTTGAATAAAATCCCTGTAATGCTTAAACCCTTCAGCTCCGGCCTCAATCGCGTCAAGTGCCTCACCCTTTAGCCATGCAGCTTCGCTTTTCTCCGAACCGATGACCGGAAGCCTGTTAAAAAAAGTTTTACCTGTTCCTGTATTTATATTTTCATACATGGATTCAATTGCAGCTTTCAAAAGCGAACTCGACAGAGCAAGATCAGTTTCGCCGTTTTTATCCATTAAATATTCCGGCGATGCAAGTGCCGGGTCAATGGCAAAGAGTCTTAAAAAATTTTCCTGTCTGATGTCTATTACCGAATTAGCTTTCAGAAATTTTTCAATGTCGCCTGCACCGTTTCGATTATAATTATACGCAATCTTTAGAAGATCCCCGTAGAAACTTAATTCATCCCTGACCGAAGCAAGTGCCGGAGACGAACTCAGGTTCATGTTATAAATGGAAATAAAACCATCCATTTCCATAAAATCAGTATTGAATGTAATTGAATTAAGAAGTGCTGAATAATAATCCTTTTCAATTAAATAAACACCGGCCTTATTCCCGTTTAAAAATTCCGCAGAATGAATTAAATCTTTTCGGAGAAGCCCGTTGTAAACTCCTTCAAGATTTACCTGATTATTCGCAATTTCAATTTTACAAGGATCATCATCAGAGTATAATGCCTTAAATCCTGTTAAATACGCTTCAAAGTCTAAGTCTGCTGAATAATTTTTCTCTATATACTTTTCAAAATGCAGTACAAGACCGGAATAGTTATCAGCCTGATATGACTCTGCACTTAAACCATCCGGAAGAACTCTCTCTGATAGAGAATTCGCAAGTTCCGCAAAATAAATCTTTTTCATTTTTCCGGATAATGTTTTCAAATAGGCTGAAGACGTACTGTACTGGGAAAGAGTTGCAAATTCTCCTCCTGTAAAACTGTCATCAGGCTCAATTTTCCCGAATATTTCCTCAAAGGATTTATACTCGTTATTTATAAATTCATTTTTAATAAACTCTCTGAAATGAAGAGACATGCCGTAATCCCTGAACCCTGCATCAAGAAGCATTGCATTGATATTTCCGTCATTACCTATTATAGCATTTATGGAATCAGCATACACCTCATTTACAAGTCCTTCATACATCTGTTTATATTCATCTGCAGCCATTCCTGCAGGCACGCTGATGCTGAATTTTGCAGCTAGAACAGAGAGATCCTGGCTGTCTTTCCTTGAAGCAAGTTCAACAACTTCTTCAATTATATCATTCCTGATATTATATTTTGTTATTAATGAACCGATTTTATCAACAATCGCAGAATCTATGTTTATCCCGAGCAGGCCCGCCTGAAAATCCGCAAGAGGAACAGGCGGCTTGCCGTTTACATATTCTGAAATATATTCATACGCCTTTGAATAAACATAGACGTCGTTTTTAAGTTTTCTAATATCTTCCAGATCTCCTGCAAGAGAGAAATTAAAACCTGCTCCGAATTCAGCTTCATTTATTTTTGATGTAAAACTGTCAATGTCTGCAGATAACTTTTCAAGGCTCGTTAATATTTTACCTGCACCATCAGCATTGCTGAAACTTTCTACTGAACCGGAATTTAAAATTTCCTTCTTAACATCCAGAATATCAGAAAGGCTGTTCATGATTTTTTCAGCTGACGCTGCAATTTCCTGAAATTTTTCTTTCTGTACTTTCAAATCTGCAGCATTTACGGTCACCTGGCCTTGTCGAGATGCAGATTCATAAATCTCACGGGCTCTGATCATGCTTTTAAAAGCTGAAACAGTTTCGTCAATCGATTTTCTAATTGCAATTGGGAGGCTTCCATATTCATCACCTTTTACAAATGAAGCGAGCCTGCTGCCATATTCATTGAGTCTGGCATAGGTAATACCGCCAGCTTTTATCTCTGAAATAATTGCATCCTCTTGAGTAATACCGAGGATGTCTGCTATTATGCCTGCAGCGCCCTTTGATTTCATAGTTGCGGTTTTTTCAAAAGAATTATAGTAAAATTTCACTGCGTAGGATGATAAAGCCGAAATTTTCCCAAGCCTGGAATAAGTATCTGCAATATAATTCCGGGTATTAAAAAAGTTATTAAAATACCCCGGGTTTGAAAGCTCCATGATATATGCGGAAAGTTTTTCTTTTTCTTCAGCTGTTGTTTCAGGTTTTATAATTAAATTTTTATACTCAGTAAATTTATCCTTAATCTGATTTTCAGTCATGCCGTATATTTCAGCAGAGTAAAAATTCTTAATGTTCCCGAGCATAGCTGCAATTTTATCCGATTCATTTAAAAGTTTATTATACTCCTCTGCCCTCGAAGCAGCAATTGTTTTTTCAATCTTTAAAACTCTTGCTTTAAGATTCTTAATGTAATTATATATTTCAATATTTTTTGAAGCAGTAATTACACTCGATGAATTATTTATTGCAAATATAGCTGATGAAATCATCCGATCATAAAGATCCGGTGCAGTATCACCATTAAACCTGTTCAGAAAATCTCTGACTCCATCTGCTATCTCTATATTTGCTTTTGCTTTTTCTGTTGGCAGATTTTTATTCCCATCTGCAAAGCGTTTATTTATTTCTGCGATAGTATCACTAGAATTGCCCGCTATGCTCAAATCTGTTAACAGATATCTGACAATTTCATCTGATATATCTTTTGATTTTTTAACAGAATTAAGTCCTGAAATTACTGAAGATTGAAGTATAGTTTTTCTATTTAATAATTCTTTTGATGCAAGGTTTAATACATAATAGTGAAGTTCACTTTCACTCATGCCGGCAGAAACAGCATTAGGATCTGATTCCGGATAAATTTTTGCAAGCCCCTTGTAAAAAAGCAAAGTCAGTTCGTCTTTTGTTTTATTTGAATCAGATGAATTATCTGTTAATATAGTTTTAATATTTTCCGTTGAATCAAGCGTTATAGATTTGTTAAAAACATCAATCGCAGTTGAGCAGGACGATGAGGATTGATCCGTGCAGGATGATAATATTGATCTTAAACTATTCTGCAAATCAGATTCTGTTTTTATAGAACCTTTTGCGTATTGAAAAAGAATTTCTTTATATAAATCAGCTGATAGTAAATTCCGAAGATCATAATAACCGGTTCTGCCCGTCTCATATAAAACTCCAGCTGAAGCTACTTCGCCGGATGCCTCGCTCATATATGAAACAAAATTTTCACTGTCAATAGCTTGAGGTGTTACTGTTTTAAATAAAATATTTTTGTCTGAATCAATTTCAGCAATCATTGAATCAAAATCACTTCCTGAAAATTTAAAATTGCCGTTTTTTAAAACTATATCCTGGAATTTCTGATATATTTCCTTGTATCCGGGAGTTAAATCAAAACCGTCCCTAATATCAATTGCTGCTTTTAATCTTTGCGCGTAAACAGCTGCACTCTCGCTTTTTTCCTGAATGCTTAAAGCAGCGTAATAATCTTTAGCTCTCAGCAGCCACTCTGATTCCCTGTCATTGATTCTGTTTACAAGACTTGAAATTATGCCCGCAGCTTCATTCATATCATCTGCTGCAATACGCATAGCATCTGGACTTGACAGAATATATACTGTATTCATTGCTTCTTCATACTTAATACGGGCAGCATCATAAATTCTGCGGGCATCTGCAAAAACTTTTGATGCAGTTTTCATATTATTTTTTTCTGTATCGAGTACCGGTAAAATCACATCCGAAAGAGATGATATAGATTTTTCATAATCAGATTTTTTAAATGCTAATTCGATTTTTGCACTTTCAAGTTTCGCGAGCTGTTCATCCCTGGAGAGTCTTGATGTTTCATTCACAGCGTAATCATAAACAAGAGCCGTTCTGCTTTTTCTTTCTTCCCAGTATGCTTTTTCTATCTTCAGAAGCTCCAGTTCAAATTCATCCGACGTCATAAGATAGGGATCATTTGATACTGCGTAACTGCCGTTTATTAAAACATTTGTTCCATCTGTATAATAATAATTACGCATTGCTTCTGTTCCATCAGGATTCAGACTGCTGTCAGTAAGGAGATCATTCATATCAACGGAGTGGTACTGCAGTTCACTTGAAGCCAGTATTTTTTTAAAACTGCTGATCGTATTTTTCCATTCCAGTATCTGTGCATCAGCCTTTACAAGAAGCTGTATACTCGTTTCATCATTCAGCCCTGCAATTTCATTTCTGTATCCGGTTAACCAGGCTAAATTTTCTGCTGCAGCGGACAGCGCTGAAGATCCTGTTACAATCATCTGCCTTACGCCGCTTGAATAATCATCCCATGTTTCATTCTGAGCATTTATATATTTATCCAGATTGTTAATGGCTGTTTCATATCCTGCATCAGTTTCATCAAACTTTGCCTTCCATAAAAGGTTCCCTTCGAAAATCTGAGCCCTGGCTTTTGCAAGCCATGTATTTTTTGCCTGATTCAGTTTTTCGTAATGGCTCTTCCATACATCATCCGCAGAATCAAAATTTCTGAAAGCCTTACGTTCCCAGTCAAGACGAGCACCAAGCATTGCTTCCTCAGCCTGTCTCCACGATGAAAGCCCTGTGTCAATAAAGTTGCGTATCCTCTCTTCGCTATCATCAAGAGACATCGGAAGCCCTGTTGCTGACTCCTCAACCTGAGAAACAAAAAGAGCGCCGGACATGATATCATCCGCCCTGCCCAAAGCATCAGAAAGAATTAATGATCCAATTGAATCCGCAGAGCGGCTTTCGCTTTCCCTTCTCAATGAATCCGTATCTGCTGTTCTTTCATAAAAATATGAATTTCTTTTCTTTAATATATATATTTCTTCAAGACGCAGCCTTTCCATTTTCAGTTCAGCAAATCTCTGCGTCATTTTATCTGTAAAGCCCTGAATAGCTTCATCTTTCATCCATGAAAGAGCAAGAGCACTTTGAAGTGCTGCCTGTTTGCTGGTTTCCGTGCTTATGCCGTACTGATCTGTAAGTAAATTATAAACAGTGCCTATTTCATTCTGCCACGAATCAAATGCCTCGCTGACAGCCTTTGTGTTAAGTTCAGTTTTTTTTGATTCCACAATTTCATCAAGAGCCTTTCTATTGAATGCAGGCATGAGAACAGAGATTACATCTGCAAGCCATGCGCCTTTTTGACCGAGTTTTTCTTTTTGAGAATCCGCGCTGAATCTGCTCAGATTTTCATTAAAAATAAAATCCAGTTCCGATTTAATTTTTTCAGTATTTGAATTTCCGGCTGACAGGATCATACTGTCAAGTTCTGCTTTTATTTCAATCTCAGCATCTGCTATCCAGACTGCTTTCAGAGATTCGATTCCGCTTTGTACATATTTTTCCCAGTCAGCTTCTTTCTGCTTGTATCGCGCGGAATCGTACATCTTATCGAGATTATTTCTGTAGTCATCGTATGATTTAAGCTTGAATTCACCGGATGATGGAAAACTTACTGCTAATATCAGCAAGATAACTGACTTTAAAATTACTATTTTTCTTTTCATAATTATTAATACGATCAGGTAGGGAAAATTTTAAAAAAAAATTAAAAAATACATTCACTAAACCTGAAGAGATGCCTGTTCCATTTTCACGTAACGGAATATTAATCTTGACATTTACATTTGATTAATAGTTAGATTGATTGAAGTTTCTGAATTCAATATTAACAGATTTAAAAAATATTAAAAAAAGCGAGGAAACAGGTATGAAAAAAATTTTAGTGATCAGTGCTTTTTTAATTTTTTCAATGTTTATGATTCTATCAACTACAGACACAGTTTCTGCTGCATCGGGTCTTTGTTTCTCATGCAGCAGCGGAAGTTCATGCGAGCAGTGCCCTTCTCCTTCTGGGAAAGATACACAGGATGACAGAAAAGCCTGCGAAAACAAGGGCTGCAAAATTTCAGGGTATTCATCCTGTTCCGGCGCTGCTAATATTAAATACTGCCATTAATTAAAATTTACAATATACATAGATTCCGGCGGCACAACCGTTTTTAATTTTAAAAACAGTGCTACCGGATTCATGCAAACCCCAGAGAAAATAATTCAGCACTCAATAATCCCTCTAAAAAAATTATTTTTAAAAAAAATCTCTTTAAAATTCAAGTTTTTGTCCGATAATAAAGATAAGGGGACTTCTAAATAACATTTAAGGATGCCCCCTTGTGTACAAAATATTGTAAAAACCTGTATTTCTCTTGTTATAAAATATGAAAACACAGGTTTTTGGATCCGCCTATAAGGAAAATCATGCTGTCCAGGGAGGGACTCAATGAAATTAAAATCTTCAATACTTTTTCTGATATTATTCATATTAAGTTTTCAAAACGCACGCAGCGAAGGAAACAGCATAATACTGAAATGGGACATTCCTCTTAACGACAGACTAGAAATAGTAAAAACCGCCAAAGTAAAATATCTTCTCAACACTGATAAAAATACAAAATTCAAATTATATGAAGAAAGGAACATCATTGACCTTACCTGCTTTAAAAAAGAAAACAGGCAGAATTTCGTTAAAGGCAATTTTTCTATCTACCAGAAAGATGCAGGCACCAACTTATTTTTAATGAAGGAAAAATATGAATCTGAATTCATAATTGAGGATTCAGGAAAATTCCAGATTAAGCGCGATATTTATATGCCGAACCTAAGACACATACCGTCGTTTCCGGCAACAAATGTCAGAGCAGGTGATACATGGACAATGCCTGGCGAACTTGTTATAACAAAATATTCAGTCCCGTTTTCAATTGGTTTTCAGGTAAGCTACAAACTTTCCCAGATGAGCAGAATTGCAGGTGATGATGTTGCTGTAATTGAATATGAATACCAGATTAATGAAAATCTCGCGAATCAGAAAGTTCCGGATGATTTCCCGACAAAAATTCTTGCTGTTAATAAAGGCATTATTTACTGGGATATCAGAAACAACAGGCCGCTTGACATGAAAGACAAGTACAGGATGATTTTTGCATATACCGGATCATCCGGACAATTCATGTCAGAGGAATTCCAGATGCAGATTCTCACTGAAAACACTGTGTATCCTTCAACTCCGAAGAATGAAAAGGAAACCGCGCGAGATGACTTAAAAGACAGGATCGGAAAAGACGGCATAGATGTTGATACTGAAAAACGCGGGCTTGTTGTGCGCATGGGCGACGTTCTTTTTGATTTCGATTCATACGGCCTTAAAGAAAACGCAAAGGAAAAATTAAGCTCGCTGATAGATGTTCTGAAGAAAAAATACCCGGACCGGGAAATCATTGTTGAAGGTCATACTGACTCAATCGGCGAGAAGATCTACAACAAACAGCTTTCAGAAAACAGGGCTAAATCTGCAGCGGAATATTTAAAGAAAGGTCTCGGTCACGACAAAATTTCATATAAAGGATTCGGCGCAGACAACCCGAGAGATTCAAACTCAACGAATGCAGGTAGAGAAAAAAACCGCAGGGTGGAAATAATTATCAAACTCGATTAAAAGTTCTTATACTCAATTTATTTTTTACGTTTAAAAATGTAAACAGCATTTTCAAGCTCGCGGGGAAGAACCATTCCCGACAACCGCTTGTCAAGCTTCATAGTAAAACCTGTCTGATTTTTATATTCCTGAAAATTACCGCTGGCAAACTCATGCTTTGACCCGATTACAATATAATTCTTAACATGATCAGCACCGAAAATAATCTTTTCAAACGGGTTGGCAGGCGGCGGCCAGGAACATATGACGGTCTCCGGCTTATATTTCAATAGCGCTGCCCGGGCATCTGCTTTTTCAACAAATTCCGGATATACGATATATTTACTCCAGCTGTAATCATCTGTCGCAGTAACATCACATCCTTTATCCATTAAAAATTTTGAAAGGGTTCCATCTCCGGCGCCAATCTCTACACACTTTGATGCACCGATTATTTCAGAAAGAGATTTAATAAGTTTTTCTGAATAGAAACAGTATATCCCTTTTTTATTTACAAGCGGCATCAGTATTTTTTTTTGTGAAATAAACCGCCACCATATATCAAACCAGAAAAGGGATACAGGCTTTCGTGAAAGCCCTTTGCCTATAAAAAGCAATTTCTGAAGAATATACCCGTTTCGCATATTAAAACGGATGCGCCCTGTTTCTCCTGTTTGAATGGCAATATTATATTTCTCAATCGCATGCATCACTAGGCGAGCTTTAATAATATAAGGCATGGCAGATGCAATTACCTGGGGATTCTCCCCGCTTTTTTTTAAACGCGCACGAAACACCTCATAGTATCCAAGATATTCTTTTAGAGCGGACTGATCATGCCGGAAAAGGGAGTTCTCTACTGCATTTCGGACATCAGTCCATTCCTGCGGGTATTTTTCAATAAGATCCGCAAGAGGGACTATATCCTTTTTAAGCCTTTTATATTCTTTTATTAATGGATCATTCATCTAAATATGCCTTCAAATATTCAAGCAACTGTATTTGAGAAACGGCTTTTGTCAAGAATGAATCTCATCAGTTTAAATCTTCACGCCAGGTAATCATCAAAAGAATCCGGATCATCGAGTGGTTCAATATGAATAAACACTTCAGAATCTTCAAGAGCTGATTTTATTCTGCGCTCTATTTCTTTTGTAATTTCATGACTGTTGCTTATGTTCCAGCTCCCTGGCACGATGAGATGAAAGAAAATAAAACGTTTACTCGCGGCAATTCTTGTATGAAGTGAATGATACTTAACTTCGCCCGCACAACATTCATCAAGTATTTTTTTTATCTCCATCTGATCTTTATCCGATATTGCAGTATCCATTAATCCTGAAACTGAACGGATAATAAGCTTAATGCCTGTATAAATTATATTAAGAGCAACTATTACAGCTATAATTGAATCAAGTATTATCCAGCCGGTAATTTTTACAAGCAGAAGCGCCAAAAGAACGCCGGCAGTTGTCCAGACATCAGTAAGAAGGTGCTTTCCATCTGATTCAAGAATTATTGATCTGTACTTTTTTCCTGCCTTAAGCAGCATTAGCCCGACAGCAAGATTAATTATCGAAGCTGCTGCCGATATCAGCAAGCCTGTTCCAAGCTGCTCAATAGGCTGAGGTCTAATTATACGTTCAATTGCAGTAACCCCTATAGCTATTGCAGCAAGCAGTATCAGTATACCCTCGGTTACACTTGAAAAGTATTCCGCTTTGTTATGTCCAAAAGGATGTTTCCTGTCAGGAGGTGATAAAGCAATTATCAGCATAATAAGCGCCATAATACCTGCTGCCAGATTGATAAAAGATTCAATTGCATCAGAGAGAAGGCCCACTGATCCGGTGAGAAAATACGCTAATGATTTCAGTGAAATCGTTAGTACCGAAGCCGCAATAGACATCCAGATAAATTTCAATGGTGCCCTCTTTTCTGATGAAAGCATAAACGTCTCCTATTAATTAATCTGCTGAATATACATTATAATAAAATTATTTATTTATTAAAAATATTCTCATGATAACTCTAAATATGATTATTTAGGGCCATCTATTACTTTTTTTATTCCGCTGAAAATTGAATTTATCCTTTGAATAAAAAGATTATACTTCAACTGATTTTCAGAGGCGTCAACCACTTCTTTTTCTATATCCACATTATTTCCGTCATTGCGGTATGAAGAAGTGTAATCGAAATTTATTTTCGGTTTTACCGAAGATATATTTCCTGGAACACTAAATGGTATATGCCTTGAATCGGTGACAAGAGCTTTTATTGCACTTTCATCCGACTCCTTTTCATTAATTACCCTTTTAAGCTCGCTTTCAAAATTAACCTCGCTGCGTTTAAAATTTGGAACATCAACATTAGTAATATTATTTGCTATAATCTTCTGCCTTAGAGCAGCAGTATCAAGCGCCTTTTCAAGAAGTTGTGCAGATTTCATTTTATCAAAAATAAACATGAGCAACCTCCGCTATTTAAAATTAAATTATTTTTTGTCCTCCGCATTTTTATCAGGTAAAAAAATCGATGCTGCTATAGAAAGAATCAGAATGCAGCAGATAATCCCGAGTGAAATATAAATTGGAATTTTTATCCAGTGAGATGCAATCATCTTGATCCCGACAAATATTAAAATTAAAGAAAGTCCGTAATGAAGATGCCGGAACAGTCCCATAACACCTGACAGCGCGAAATAAAGCGCCCGTAAGCCCAGTATAGCCATAATATTTGAGGTGAAAACAATAAAAGCATCCTGTGAAATTGCAAGAACAGCAGGAACTGAATCCACAGCAAATATAATATCTGAAGTTTCAATTACAAGCAGGACAACGAAAAGAGGAGTTGCATACCATCTTGATCCCTGCTTAATAAAAAAACTGCCTCCATGGTATTGATTTGCTACAGGCATGATGTGGTGAAAAAGTTTCAAAACAGGATTTTTTTCCGGATGCACTTCGACATCCTGTGAATTAAACATTTTTATTCCGGAATAAATAAGAATTGCACCGAAGATATAAATTATCCAGTAAAATTTACTGATAAGCGCAATGCCTGCTGCAATAAAAATAAACCTCATTACCAGTGCGCCGATAATGCCCCAGAAGAGAACTTTATGCTGGTATATTACCGGAACCTTAAAATAAGTAAAAAGCATCAGGAACACAAACAGATTATCCATGCTCAGCGATTTTTCAATAATATATGCAGTGAAATACTGAAGAGCACTTTCCCCGCCTTTTGAAAAATACACAACAATATTAAAAGCAAGAGCAAGCGAAATCCAGAATGCAGACCACAGCAGAGCTTCCTTAAGCTTTATCTCATGCGCCTTACGGTTAAAAACAGCAATATCGAGCACAAGCATAAGTGCTATAAATATTCCAAAACCAATCCACCAGATATCAAAAGACATAGAATACACTCCAATAATTATTCAAATTATTTCAATATAATGTTAACTCTATATCATTTCGATGAGCATCATGTGAGAAATAACGTAAACTTTTATAAATCATTTATTTTAAGATGTAAACATTACAATTTAATCATTTCCAGTAATTTCCCGATAACTGTATTGATTATTGAATTCTGATCTATTGTTTTTCCGATTGTTACAACCCCGAGAGGAGCAGCTGTCTCTGATGCAGCAACTACAGTTTTATCTTTGAATATCTCTACTTTCAATATTCCAATAGTAGTTTCTGTCTTTCTGAACATGCATAAAGCTGAAACGCCCCGCCCTTTATATTCAAAAGGGATAACGCCTTCAACATTAGTAGGGATACCAATACTCCCGGAACCGGGTATTGAGTAATTACCCTTGAATTTTGTTCCGGCAGTACCGGAAATTTTTATAGTATAGTCAGATTCAATTGAATTTAAATTTAAACCGCATCCTGAAAAAAAGACTGCCGCAGCAATTATAATAGAAGGTAACGCTTTATTCATAACAAATCTCCAATTTATTTTTTTTAAAAAACAGGGGCGCCAATCAGAATTGATGCCCCATTATTTACTTTAATCGAACAGTTCTCTTAATAAACTTTTTTTCTTTCCTGAATGATGGCCGCCATTATGTTTATCATAGTGATGGTCTTTCTCCTGATAAACATTTGCGCTTCCGACAGGTTCGGACCGTTCTATTATTTTTTCAAGTTCGCCTCTATCAAGCCAGATGCCGCGGCATTTTGGACAATAATCAATTTCGACTCCCTGTTTATCAGTCATAAGCAGCGTAACATTACAATGCGGACAATTCATAGATTTCTCCTTTTGTTTTATAATACTATTTTCAAAATAGAAAACAGCTATAGACGTTTTAAACGAATAGTTTTGTTTTAATACTGATGCTGAAGTTATTTGATGAGTATAATTATGAGAAGGTGGATCGTGACCAGACCGGGTATTCGGCTGTTAGAGGAGTAATTTGCGATGGAATAATTTCTGAATGAGTTCTTTCTGAATTTTGATAAATATCAAAAGAAAAGAAAGTGTATAAAAAATCATCGTATATTTTATTTCTTTTTTTAACTACTATAGAATTTATTTTTGATAAATTTTTATTTATCTTGAGAACAACAGCTTTTTTATCTGAATTTTCAATAAAATTGAAAACATCATGTGAAACCAGCTGAGTAATTAAAAAACTCAGCATTGCTATCAGGATAACTGTTATTTTTATCTGTTTTTTCATTTTTTAACTTATTGAACCTGAATTATAAAATATTATGAACAGAAATAAATTCAATATTATGTAACATTAAAAATAATATGAACGCATATTCGTCAAGTAATTTATTTCTCAACTTAGTATACATGGAATAATCAAAGTATTTCACAACCTTGATCCCATAAACGGCAATTAATATATCAAAAAAAATGACTTGAAATATATTAAATTTTTATGCTTATTAAGATCAGGCTAAAATCTAAAACCAGATATAAAAGAGGACGCCCCATGGAAGAAAAAATTGCATCTTTGACGGAATTGATCGGAACATCCTGCAGAGTTCTTGAAATTGACCTGACAAAAAAGAATTACACTATAGTGAAAGTCAGCGATGAAGATCTCATTATGTATCTTGGAGGCAAGGGTCTCGGATTAAAAATGCTGTACGACCGCATGGCACCCGGAATTGATCCTCTCGGCGAAGACAATATGATTGCAATCATGATGGGAGTGTTAGCAGGAACTAATGCACCCAACCCTGCCCGATTCGAAGCAGTAACAAAATCACCTCTTACAGGAATCATGACAAGTTCATCCTGCGGGGGCCCATTCGGAATTGCCCTCAAGACATCAGGATGGGATGGTCTTATTATAAAAGGAAAATCAAAAAAGCCTGTTTACCTGGTTGTTGATTCAGCTGGAGCTGTTTTTAAAGATGCAGCGCGGCTTAAAGGCAAAGACACGCAGAAAACCCAGGAGCTTTTAAAAGCAGAAGGAAGCGGCGCAGTTGTAATCGGGCCTGCAGGAGAGCATCTTGTACATTTTGCAAATTTATGTTCCGGGCAGAGGTACTTAGGCAGAGCGGGAATGGGAGCAGTTTTCGGATCAAAAAATTTAAAAGCTATAGTTGCAAAAGGAAAAGAATATAAAATCATTCCAGCAGACAGGGAAAAATTTGATATAGCCAGAACAAAGGCATTGAAATATATAAATACCAATAAAATCACATCAGTTACTTACAGAAAGTTCGGAACACCGGCAAATGTGAATTTCAACAACGCAGGCGGCATTCTTCCTGTAAAAAATTTCACCGGAGGAAGCCACAAGGATGCCTATAATATTTCAGGAGAATATATGGCTGAAGCATTCCAGACAAAATATCACTCCTGCAAGCCGTGCAGCATTTTATGCGGACACAAGGGTAATTTTGCAGAGCGCGGAGAAAGAACAGTACCGGAATTTGAAACAATTTCCATAATGGGATCGAACCTCGGAATATTTGATCCTGTTGTAATTTCTGAATGGAACGATATATGCAGTGAAATGGGAATGGACACGATCTCTTCCGGCGGAACGATAGCCTGGGTTATGGAAGCAGGCGAAAAAGGAATGATTAAGACCGGACTCAAGTTCGGATCCACAAAGGGAATTTCAGCTGCATTAAAGGACATGGCAATGATGAAAGGATTCGGCAAGGAGATGGCAATGGGTTCAAGATTTCTTTCAAGAAAATACGGAGGCGAGGATTTTGCAATTCAGGTTAAAGGCCTCGAAATGCCGGGATATGACCCGAGAGGATCATTCGGCCAGGGGCTCTCATACGCAACAGCGAACAGAGGCGCCTGCCATGTTTCAACATCAATCTTTGCCCTGGAAGTATACTTTGGATTGCTCGACCCATACTCTGCGAAAGCCAAGGCAGCAGTCTGCAGATATTTTGAAAATTTTTATGCGGGATTAAATTCTCTGCACACCTGCCTTTTCACAGCATTTGCCTATACACTGGAACCGCCGCTAATTAAATACACGCCAAAATTCATGCTGAAATTTTTCATGATGAATTTCACAGAAATAGCATTATTATTTATGGATGTAAGCCTGTTTCCGGAATTATGGTCATCGATTACAGGAAAAAAACTGACATCTTCCATGTTTTTAAAAGCAGGTGAAAGGGTGCATGTTCTCGAAAGATACATGAATACAAGAGAAGGCATTTCAAGAAAAGACGACACTCTCCCTGGACGATTCCTTAACGAGGGGCGCGACTGCGATGATAAGAAAAGAACTGTTCCTCTTGAAAAAATGCTTGATCAGTATTATAAAAAAAGAGGATTTGATAAAAACGGCGTTCCTAAAGCATCGCTTTTAAAAAAGCTTGGAATTGAAAAAAAATAAGAGAGCTTGCAGTACATGGGAAAAAAAGCAAAATTTTCAGCCATACCGGAAATAATATCAGGAAGAAAATCATTAGAAAAAATTTCTGCTGAATTAAAAGGGCTTGGCGCAGCAAAGCCTCTGATTCTCATTGATAAAAACTGCAGGGGAAGCGGTGCTGATAAAAAAATTTTAAAATCATTAAAAGCATCAGGTATCACAGCAGGTGCAGTTTACGTTAAATCCGGAACAGCTGTAAGTCTTAAAGATATAATAAAGTTATCAGAATTATTCCAATCTTATAAATGCGATTCAATTATTGCAGCAGGCGGAAGCTCAGTTATGGACACAGCACGAGGAGTGAATATTATTGTTTCAACAGGAAATAAAAATATAATTCAATATGCAGGAAAAGGAAAAATTCCCATCAGATTAAAACCTTTTGCTGCGGTTCCTATTCCGGTATTGCGCGGAAACGAAACCTCGAACATCGCACATATTGACGGGGTTAAGTATATATCAGACTATTTTTATCCCGATATTATCGCAACTGATCCGGAACTCTCAGCTCTGGCTCCAAAGGATTCCATACTTGAAAGTGCGCTTTCAATACTAGCTGTTTCAATTGACTCTGCCCTTTCGCCTAAAGTAAATCCTGAAAGAAATTCATATCTGTTTAAAGCAATAAATCTGATTTGCGAAAATCTCGAAAACATGCACGTGAAGCCGGGAAATAAAAAAATTAAATCTGCAGTTGTGGAAGCAGGAGCGATTTCAGGAATGGCCTGCGATTCAGCTTATCCCGGATTTATAACAAGTGCAGGTTATGCTCTTTCAAAGGAAACAGGACTAACGCCGGGAACCTCTCTCGGAATAATTATGCATCATGCAATTGATTACTCATACGGGCATCACGGTCCTCATGACAGCGGAATTCTACTTGCCATTGTTGGAAAAAAAATATTCGACATTACTCCTGAAAAGCAGAGAGGCGAAGTTGCTGCTGCCATGATTGAAAGCTGGATAGATGGTATCGGAAGCCGCATCCCGAAAAATCTGAAAAAAATAAAATTTCCTGAATACAGGATTCAGGCTGTTTCAGATAATGCGGAATATTTAAGCGGAGGCTTGTATAAAAGCAGGGAATTTTTCTCAGTTTTCACAACTGCCATGACAGGGAAAATTATAAAAAAAGAAAAAGAAAAAATGACATTCGATCTGAATAAAATTATAAACAATACTTTTGGATTAGACAAATAACCTGAGTAATTTTACGGTTATTTGAGATGCCATGTAGTCCAGGTTGCACCCGAATCTCTTGATGTGTATATCTTTTCGTCAATAACTGCTTCATCACTTGAATTTACAATTTTAGTCCATTTCCTGTTTAAGTTGCGTGCATTCCATGTAACACAGGAATCTAATGATATAAAAACCTGATTGTCAGAGATTGCAGCTGTATTTTTTTCCTGAAATTTCATAATTCCCCCGATCATTATTTGTTTCACTTGAATATTTTTAATAAAATTAATGCGATTCAGGCATCTTTATTACTACTGTATTATTACAAGATAGTGCAATTTTTTCCAGCAAATTTTATTATTTTTTTCAGTAATACTAATAAGTGGCAGTTTTACAGAAAAGTGACAAAAAAATCCTGCATTATTTATATTTTTTAATTATTTTTTCAGATGCAGCATAAAGATTTTTACAAACAATTTGAGGTTTTACTTCCAGCTCATTCAGATGTTTACTCCCGTGGCCTGTAAGAACATAAATTGACCCTGAACCAGCATTGAGTCCCATTTCAATATCAGAACCATGATCTCCGATTACAAATGAATTTTTAATGTCTAAATTATATTTCTGCTCAGCCTGATATATAAAATGAGCAGATGGTTTTCTGCAGATGCATTTATCTTCGATCAGATGGGGACAGCAGTAAATCTCCTGAACAGCAATTCCATTATCGCATAGAATCTTTAAAAAAAAGTTACTGAATTCCTGATACTGCTCCATTGTAAAATTTTTTCTTCCTATTCCTGTCTGGTTCGTTATAATAAAAAGAAGAAATTCCTTCTGCAGCAGCTTCATTGCCTCGATTGATCCCGGTATAAATTCAAATTTTTCAATTTCATAAAGATCACCAACATCTTCATTGATAGTGCCGTCCCTGTCGAGAAATACTGCACGCTTTTTATTTTCCATTATCAAATTACAGTTTTTCCTGATTTATAAGATTAATATATTACCGGGGAGAGGGATTATAAAGATATCAATCCATCGATATACGTCCGGCAACGCTTGAGTCAATTCAAACAAAAAGTTTATTTTTTTCCTCACCCCTTCTTTTTCATAAGAGAAGGGATCAGTCAATGAGTCTTAATTATTCTGAAGTTTAAAAGCTTTTAAAGTATTTTTCAGAAGCATGGCAATTGTCATTGGACCGACACCGCCTGGTACAGGCGTAATGGCAGATGCGACTTCAGAGACTTCATCAAAAACAACATCTCCTGCAAGTTTTGTTTTCCCGGGATTTGCAGGATCATCAATTCGGTTCATGCCTACATCGATCACAATTGCTCCCTGTTTCACCATGCTGCCTGTAAGGGTTCCATATCTTCCTGCAGCTGAAACAATAATATCAGCCTGCTTTGTAAAATATCCTATATCCTTTGTTCCTGTATGACATATGGTTACTGTGCAGTTCGCCCTGGAATTTTTCTGGATCATGAGTGCCGCCATTGGCTTACCTACAATATTGCTTCTGCCTATTACAACCATATGCATTCCTTTAATATCCGGAACGGTTCTGGTTATCAGCTCCTGGCATCCAGCCGGAGTGCACGGATAAAATCCATCCTCGCCGATCAGCATTTTGCCGACATTTACCGGGTGGAAACAATCAACATCTTTTATCGGATTAATAGTATTTATAACAAGATTTTCATTTATACCTGAAGGTAGAGGAAGCTGCACAAGAATTCCATTCACTGTACTGTCCGAATTGAGCCTGTTTATAAGATCAAGCAGTTCGCGCTCGGTAGTTGATTTCTGCAGTCTGAATTCAAATGATGTTATTCCTGTATCCGCACAGGCCTTTATTTTATTGCGCACATAAACAGCGGAAGCAGCGTCATCTCCCACAAGAACAACAGCAAGTCCGATTTCCTTCCCTGTTTTCTCCTTAATCAAATCCGCTTCAGATTTTATTTCAGCCCTGATATCAGCTGCAATTTTTTTTCCGTCTATTATTTCCGCCATTGTTTTTCCTCACATGAAGTCATTCCGGCATATACTTTGACACTTAAGCCTCTTTCAGTGCAGGCATTGCTCAGTACTGGAGCGGAAATTGATTATTTTTAATTTATCTGAATTTAAACCAATTTATCTCACCTGTTTTTTATATGACAAGAATAATTATTTTAAAAAAATAATTATTCTAAATTCGTGGAACCATTTTTCATAATTTACGGTCTAACAGTCAATACAACAAAAAAGGAGATATTTATGAAAAAATTACTGCTTGGACTTATTATATCTGCTGTTGCTTTATTTGCGGCAGGTGAACTGACCGCAAAAGGCGACGGCCAGGGTTATGGATGCGGGGATTGCAAAGGAGGTCCCGGTTACGGCGAGGGACATGGTTACGGAAAACATGCCTATATGAAAAAAGAACTTGGTATAACCGAAAAACAGGAACAGCAGATGTTCGATATCGGAACCAAATACAGACAGAAGTTTTTTGATAACAGAAACGATCCCGAAAAAATTAAAGCCTTAAGAGAAGAAAAAAGAAAAGAAATGGATTCAGTTCTTACGAAAGAACAGCTTGAAAAACTGAAAAAACTTCAGGATGAGAGAGGAAATAGAGGAAGAGGACACGGCCCGCACAGAGGCGGATGGTAATATCAGAATCCGGAGCCGCGTTATTGCGGCTCCGTAATTCACTGGAGGTATAAAGATGAAAAAAAAATTGTTAATTTTAATAATATCTGCAGCTGTGATTTTATTGACATTACAATCTGATCCGGGAAACAGTTTTTATAGCTCCATTTTAAATAAATTACAAACTATGTCTGAGGGTGATTTTTTTATTGATATAGCACCTTTTATACTTGCGGGATTACTGATAATTTATATAATAAAAATTATTGAAATGATAATTCAACTTACAATTGAGCTCTTAATTTTTAATAAAATCAATATGCAGAAAACAAAATTTCATAATATAAAAAGAATTCGAGAATAAAAAGCAGTATATCAGACAATGGAGAAACAAGTGAAAACTTTAATTACAACTTTTATAATAGCTTTTAGTTTAATTGCAATTACAGGTCTTGATGCCAGGTCGGACGACGGGATGATGGGCGGAATGGATACAGAAGGTCATAGGCATGGAACCAAGCACGGCAAAAATATTTTTTCAGATCTTGATTATCTGAGAAACACTCTAAAATTCAGCGAAGAGCAGATAACAAAAATTGAGAAGATCAATTCAGACCACAAGACAGAAATGACAAAATACAGATCAAAGATTGAACCTAAAAAAGAAGAGCTCAGAAATCTGATTCTTGATAAAAATATAAATTTTGATAAAATCCGGTCAAAGCTCAAAGAAATTTCAGAGATTGATGTTGAAATAAGAATTCTGTTCATTAAGCACAGGATCGATATAGAAAATATAATGACTCCGGATCAGAAAAACCTGATGCGAAAAGGCAGAATGGGCAGGAAAGGTTTATGACCGAAAAAGATTTTACTGAAATAATAAATTCTTCAAAGGGCATTGTTCTTTCAGCAATAAGCGCTCATCTTTCTGAAAATTATTATATGGTAATAGATGATGTTGTTCAGGAAACATATTTAAGGGCATATAAAAGCATTTCCAAAAACGGATTCAGGGGAGATTCAGCAATAAACACCTGGTTATACACAATAGCAAAAAATGAATCCCTGCGGATGAACGAAAAGCTGAACCGGGAGGAAAAAAAATTCAGCAGAAGTGTGGAACACTACGTTCCGGAGATGAACGGGAAAAATGAAGAACGTGAAAGTATAGAAGAATTATATGTAAATATAAAAAAACTTCCGCCAGGCTACATGGATGTAATGACGCTTGTTGCAGAGGGATATTCAGAAAAAGAAATTGCATTGAAGCTCGGGATCAAGCAGGGAACAGTCAAGTCAAGAGCCTCAAGAGGCAGAGAAATTCTGAAAAAAATTTACGAAGGGAGATAAATTATGGAAAGCAATAATTTCTACAAAAATAAAATGAACGAAGAAATAAATAAAAGGTTTAAAAGCAGCGAATGGAATCAGAAAATTGCTGCAGCTGTAATGGATAAAAGAAAAAGCACTATTAAAAAAATACTTTATTCAGCATCAATTTCATCTCTTGCTGCAGCTGCAGTTATAGCTTTTATTCTATCAGGGATTATAAACAATAAAAACGAAGGGTTGATATACGATGAATTTATAACTGCCCAGATCAAAGGTACATACGATTCAGCCCTGCCTGTTAAAAATAAAAATTCAAATCAGAAAAACCAGTTCACAAACAATAGAATAGAGACAAACGGGAACACAGTTCAGAGCAATGCAGATATCACGTCAGATGATATTGATTCGCTGATTTCAGAAACACTAGCATTGAGATAAATGCTATTCCTGCTGCAATTTATTTGAAGATGCTATTCCTGCACTGACAAGAGTTACTGAAGATTTTATTCCGGCAAAGCCCCTGTATTTATCCAGAAGTTTCTGCTTTTCCCTGTTCTGTTTAATGATACTGTTTCTTGTACGGGTAATTGCACTTTTCATATCCTTGCCGTACCATTTCATCTGTCCCTGCTGCAGATCAAGTTTATGCTCAAGTTCTGTTATGCTTCTGTCGTAAGATGTTTTTATTTTTTCTATTTCAGGGTCAATATGAAGATCAATATCGCCGGATAAATCATATATTCGCTGTTTTACTTTTCCCTTGATTATAATCTGCGCTTTTGAAAAATACAAACTGATATTTTCTGATACATCCTTAATTATTCCGGATGGGACTCCGCTGCATATTTTAAAATTATCTATATCTGAAAAAAATAATTCAAGATCTTCAATTTCAAATCTGTCAAGGACGCCGGTTCCATCCACGAATACAGATATAAACTCCCTCGTCTCTTCCGCTGACACAAATCTTGCGAGGTAATTAAATATCATACCGTGAAATTTTTTCGGGTGATCGATGGATACACATCCGGTAAGTCCTCCGAATTCGTCCATGCCGCAGCTCGAAATAAGGCTGTCAACAGCCGGGTGGCCGAATGCAAGAAATTCAAGCCTCTCGTCATCAAGGGCTTTTTCACTGCTGAATGATCCGAGAACGGGTTTTGCAAGACCCGGCATCAATACTTTATACAGTCCTTTCTTTCCGTTTTCTGAGATAATTTCTCTGGCAGACGGATCAGCTTCGGAAAGTTTTTTAATAAAGTTTTCAATTCTAATGTTGGAAAAATTTCTTTCTTTCATGGTGATTTTATAATACTCGTCATAATTAAAATCAAGACGCTCCGCTACTGTCAGGTCAGAAAGCTTCTCATAGTTTATCCTTGCTGTTTCAAGCCTGCTTTCTATTTCCAGCTCAACATCTTTACCTTTTCTTCTTCCGGAAGCCATATCCATAAAAAGCTGGTTAAGGTTAAGCTCATCTTCCATTTCCCCGAGGAGAATATCGGGGGTACCAATGGAATCTTCAAAAATTTTAATTTTACCGTCCAGAACCTCCAGCACCCTTTCCGCTACAGTTCCTTTTGTGGAAAAATTATATATATGAACTTCTTTTTTCTGACCAAACCTGTGCAGCCTTCCGATTCGCTGTTCAATCTTGAGCGGCGACCACGGCAGATCATAATTGATTACTATATTGCAGAACTGGAGATTCCTGCCCTCGCCGCCTGCTTCTGTTGCTATCAGAATCTGTGAATCATTTTTAAATCTTGAAATTGCTTCCTCTTTTTCATCACCGGACATTGAACCGTTAAAAACCTCAATAATATAATCCGAAAGCAGCTCTTTTAAATAATCCTGCGTTGTTTTAAACTGGGTAAATATAAGAATTTTTTTATCGCCACGCTTCATTCTGATATCTATCAGCTCTAAAAGTTTTTCGCCTTTTTTATCTTTATCAATATTCGACGCAAGAGAGATCAGACCTTTTAAAGTTCTAATCTCAGCTTCAGTCTCTTCACGGGTTTTCCTAACAGTTACATCTTCCATGCCGTCTATATCATCTATATCATCTTCATTAAATTCATCATCATTAAAATTTTTTGATGCGGCCGCGTTGTTTTTTTCAAGCATCTCCTCAAGACGTGCTGTTCTTTTCTTTAATGCAGAATACAAGGCATGAGTGGATGAATCGAGCAGCTTCTGGAAAACTGTCATAACAAAACCGAGAGCCCTGTTTTCCGACTGAATAGCCCTGTTGAATTCCTCAGCCACGTATCTTGTAGTCTGGGTATACAGTTCCATTTCATCATAATAAAGATCGAACTTAATTGTTTTAGCGCGCCTGATAGTAAAGCCGCCGACTTCCTTCTTCGTCCTTCGAATAATCACAGAAGATAATTTCTGTCTCAAATTTGAAGCAGATGACGTATCAATGCAGTATTCATTATAAAATGAATTAAAAGGTCCGAGAATATTTTTATCAACCAGATGAATGAGAAAATAAAGCTCTTCAAGTTTACCCCTGAAAGGCGTGGCAGACAGAAGCAGCAAAGCCCTGGTTCTCGCGCAGATTATTTCTGCAGTCGTATAAGCCTGGGTTGAATGCTTGGAATCTCTTCTGAGTCTATGGGCTTCATCAAAAATAACAGCGTCCCAGTCTGTTCTCATCATATCATCATAAAAAGATTTGCTTTTGATAAAATCTATTGAGCATAAAATTTTACCGTGCTCATTCCAGGGATTTTTATTTTTTACAGCTTTAACTGTTTTTTTATAAAGATTCCGGTCCATGATCATGAATTCTTCATTGAACTTGCTTCTCATTTCATTCTGCCACTGATAAAGAAGCGATGCAGGGCAGACGATCAGTATTCTTTTATAATTATGCCTGTATATCAGCTCCTTGATAACAAGTCCTGCTTCAACAGTCTTGCCGAGCCCTACTTCATCAGCAAGCAGGATTCTGTGATTGAGCGAATTAACGATCCTGTGTGTGCTTTCCACCTGGTGTGCGAGAATTCTGGTCCTGGAATTTGACAGAGATAAAATTTTATTATACGAATATGCAAGCTGGAGAAGAAGAGCTTCGTTTTTCAAAAGAAATCTTGAAGGGTCTGCTGTGAATCCACGTTCAGTTATTTCAGCAAAGAGACGTGCATCATCCACCTCCTCAGATTCAGAAATAGGAGTTACAGATGAAAAAAGATCCTGTTCAAGTTCGTATAGTTCAGATTGCATTATTTTAAATAGAAGAGGTTCCTAAATCTATTTTACAGAGGTGACATAATTCTTTGCGAATGGATTAATTACAAGTACATTTTTTTAAATCAGGAAATTACACCCGGCAGATTTTTCTCTATCAGAACTTCGAATCTGTTTTTTTCTGAAAATGCAAATGAGGTATAATTCATATACATTTTAATTTCAATATTATCGAGATTGATATCTGTCACAAAATAAGAATATCCCTTTACACTTTCCATAAGTACTGAAATTTCGCTGCTGATCTGTTCAACATCCTGCCTGCTTAATATTTCAGAAAATCCACCGTCCGGAAGAGTGAAGCGGTATCCGAAATCGCCGGTCTCGAGGAGGTGCATAGAAAGAGTAAGCGGAATTATTTTTTTCATTCCCGCCATAATGCTCTGATCTGTCCCGTATTTAATTTCTGTAACAGTGCAGGCATAAGAAGCATCCCGTTCGAGACGATAAACTTTTATCCTGTTTTCTTCTTCAATAAAAACTGCATTTGAATTATGTTCAAACACCTGGTTAATAGAGCTTTTCGCAAAAGAAATGAGGCTGCCTAAATACTGGCTATGCAGCTCTGTTTTTTTCCTGAAAAACATAAGAGACCCGCGCTCATTTAAGACAAAATAATAGCAGTACTTATGACCGGTCTGAAAAAAAATCTGAATCGAATTGTATGAATTCCTTTTCAGTATTTCCCTGATGTAGTTTAATTCCGGTATGTGAGGGTCAGCTCCGGTAAGATTCTTTAAACCCTTATTGTATGCAATGCTGTACAGCATTTTAATCTCTGTCTCGCATACAGTAAACGAAACGCTGCTTTCCATTCCGCGTTTCATTATATTGGAAAAAATTATATAGGCATTTCCGAGCATTGTTAAATACCGGAGTTTCTGGCTTTTTACATTTCCGGTAAAAAAATCAAACAGGGCGTTTATGGAATTTTTGAGCCTTGTAAAATCTTTTGATAAACGATAAGGCTCTGAAGAGGTTATATAAAGTGAAGAAGCTGAATCTTTTCCGCTTATAAGAGCCCCGTTGATAATCCGCTGCACAATACCTGCGATGTCGCTTTCGTTATGAAATATTTCAAACTTTGTTTCGCCCCAGCTGTTATGGTAGAGAAAAAATATCTCATCAATTTTATTTGAATACTTGGAAAAAGGATTAATAATAATATAACTTACAACAGGAAAAACATCTCTCAGGAAATAGCTGTTATGAATATCAAGCTTCTTTATAGTAAAATGTGAAGAAAGTTTGAGAATTAGTTCCCTGATGAAATTTGCATCCATCTGGTAGAATCCCTGTTCAATATCGAGCCGCGTATAGTTTTTCTGATACAATCCGTTCAGGCTTATCCAGGTTATAAGCACAAAAAGATTTTTATGCTTCTTTATCATAATCTGCTCGGCTTTTTCATTTACAATTAGCCTCTTGCTGAGAATCCAGGATTCATTATTGAACTTATCCCTGATGAAAGCAAGGAGCAGAAGCTTTTCAGGCGGATATGTTTTAAAGCTCAGCGTATTGTCGATCTTATTATCTTCAGGCTGAAAGTGAGAATAGATTTTCCGGTTGATATGAAGAAGGGACTCATGGTTGATCGAATTCGCTATGCCGCTGGTATCAATCATGTTCAGAATATTTTTATATCCCTTGAGAATATTTTTTTTTGCATTGTTCAGGAGCTGATTGACAGATTTAATTTCCCATTTATCGAAATTATCAACATGCTTTACTGTGTCTGCGTCCCAGCGCCATTTATTTGTGTACTCAAGCATTTTTGCAGACTTATCCGGGTTCAGCTGCTTATCGGACGGCTCGGATAGCCTCGGGTCAACTTTCAGATAAAAGCATGTCTTGATAATGTTTAAAGCAGTAGGATCATCGTTGCTCTGACTGTAGTATTCATACACCTGATTAAACATAATCAGGTATGCATCTATGCTCTCAAGATCGGTTTTCCCTTCCTGAATATTTTTCTTTATAAAATTGCTTATAAACGGATTTTCAGTTTTATCGTGGATATATCTTTCAAGAAGGCCCAGTTTCATAATAGATTTGAACGGATTGCCGAGAGATTTCATTATCTGGAAAAGTGCGGCAATTAAAAAGTCTTCTTTAACGATCTTCGAAAGGTTTCCAAGTTCAACATAGTCGAACTCATAGCCTGTACCCTTGATGGCTGAAAACCACTCGGCATATTCCTTATCTCCGCAGTCTGCAGGCACTACCCACCAGAAAGGCAGTTTTCCGTTCAGGATTATTGAACTGCGGAAAAATTCCTCTTTCAGAAGCTGGCCTAGAGATGTTCCTGTGAGTCCGTATTCATCATCCTCATCAAAAACATTATTTCTTATCTGATTAATATCATTAATAAAAAAATGAACTTCCCTGTTGTAGTTTTCCTGAATCCAGTCTTCGATCAGGCGGCATTTCACCCTGAATGCATTCAGGCCTTCAGGTGTTACAGTTGATACATCTCCGCATATCCAGAAATCAAAATCTGATTCTGCAGTAAATGCTATAGTACCGGTGCTGCCTATAAGGGCAAACATCTGTATAAACTGCTCACCGGCGCGAGCCTTTGTAAATACAAAAGAAGGATGATTCGCCCTGATGTATGAAACTGCTTTTTGCGACGGAGTGTAATTATAAATCCCGCCCGGAATATTTTCGCCTTCAACAAATCCTGGAAATTCAGGAAGGTTTACCGTAAAGAGAAATGGGATGAATTCAAGAAGGTTCAGAAGTTCGGGGCTGGGAATGGATTCATAGAGCTTATTTTTTTTTATATCATTGTACTTGATAAAAATATTTTTATAAATTTTTATCCGTTCAAGCAGGTCAGTTATTTTTTCATTATCCATTGCATTTCCTGATGATTTCAGTATTTAATAAGCTGCGTTTTAAATCATAAACCTGAATTCTTTTTGATGGACATAAACTGAACTTTTTCACGCTCCGCCGGGAATGTTCGGGGTTTTATCTGCCTGTTCAGTGACAGCTGCCCTTTCGTAAACATTGGCTACGTAGTTCTGATAGACCTTCATCATGTCCACAGTGACAGGCCGTTTTAATTTCTCGTTCTGGGCATTTTTCAGTATTACAATTTTCGGATTCATGGGATAAAGCTTGTTCATTTCCTCAATGAGGCCGATTTCCCCTGTATTGAGCCGAACCAGATCACCCCTTCCCATTAAAAAATCACCTTTATTTAAGATGAATCCCAGGGCACGGATAAAATCCCTGAAATCTGCCGGAAGAAAATGATATTCTTTTTTATAATCAGCAAAAGTCATATTAAGCATTGTCCTGAGAGCGTCCCTGCTTGTTAAAGCTTTTTCACCCGGCTTGACAAGTATCAGGGAGATATATACATCGATGAGCCCTGCAAGCCTGATCTCGCGCGGAATTTTATTCTGGTAATGATCCATATCAAACCCGTAGGGGTATCCTTCACCATCAGCCCGCTCATGATGAAGCAGAAGAACTCTTTTTTCAATATCATGAAGGTGGGGATTTTTTTCTATAAATTTATATCCGACATGAGTATGTCCTTTGATTACATCAAATTCTTCATCGTTGAGTACAGCTTTTTGTAAAATGTCCTTTGAAACGGATGAAAAGCCAATATCATGAAAAAGGCCTCCGACACCCATGGCTGATTTTACTTCGCCCTTAAAGTCAAGCCTTGATGCAAGTATAGCGCATAGCATTGACACATTGGCTGAATGATGATAGTAATAATCATCCAGATCTTTCAGTTTGGATACGACATCAAATATTCCATCATTATTATTCTCTATCTGCTTAAGAATTTTGTCTACTAGTCCGCGTGACTGTTCAATCATCCCTTTTGATACAGAAGACCCGGGTGAAGTTTTATACATGTCTCTTACGTTTTCAAGGAGATTCCTCGTATGCTCTACAGCCTCACCCCTGAGCTCGTCATCGATGACCCCTTTATTGCAATTCAGGCCGGAATCAGTTCCGCACGTTTTCTCAGTTTTCTTAGACTGGGACGGATCATAATATAGTTGCTGTACATTTGTAGAAAGAAGATGCTTGAGGATGGCATCTGAAATGGGAGTGTGCGCTTCAAGGATGAGATTATAGTTTTCGTCATAAACATCATAAGCGTAACGGTCTCCAGGCTTTATCAGACGGACTTCCAGCTGCACCTGACCGATTTCACCACTGAGCCCTTTTTTATCTTTATCTGATGTCATAGTATTTTTTTATCTTTTCCATTTTTTAAAATTCATTTCAAATACAGAGTTAAAAAGCTATCTATTGTATAACTGACAAAATATATTTATTAATAAACTAAGGCAACTATTTTTCTATGCAAATTTCCTGTCAACAGAGATTGTTATTTAAATTTTTAGTGACAAATAAGACCGGATATCTGGTAAAATCTTTAATAAAGTAGAACAATAATGAAACAAGGAAATATCAATGGAAATCAAGGAAGCAAAACCTCTATACATCCTTAAAGAAATAGCGTCGATTCTCCGCAGTGAAAACGGATGTGCCTGGGACAAAGAACAGACTTCTAAAACATTAAAACCATATCTGATAGAAGAGGCATATGAAGTATATGATGCGATAGATACGGATGATTCTGAAAATCTAAAAGAAGAACTCGGCGATCTTCTTTATCAGATATATGCTCACAGCCAGATAGCATCTGAAGCAGGGATATTCACGCTGGATGATGTGGCTGAAGCGATTACGGCAAAACTTATCCGCAGGCATCCTCATGTCTTCGGAGACGACGGCCAGGCCACTGCAGACGAGGTAAAAGAAAAATGGGAAAGAATTAAAAAGGAAGAGAAAAGCGGAAGAGAATCGATTCTTGACGGTGTGCCCAAAGGCATGCCTGCTTTATTAAAAGCATATAGAATACAGGAAAAAGTTTCAAGGATCGGATTTGACTGGGAGAATATTAACGGCGCAGAAGCGAAACTGGACGAGGAAATTTCCGAGCTCAAGGAAGCTGTCAAACTCGGTGATCAGAAAAAAATTTCCGATGAAGCAGGAGATGTATTATTCAGCATTGTGAATGTTTTAAGATTCGCAGGAGTAGAACCCGAATCTGCTTTAAACGGCACAATTAAAAAATTCACCGGACGTTTTAAATACATAGAAAAAAAATCCGCAGATTCCGGAAAACAAATTTCACAAATGAGCCTTTCCGAAATGGAAGAATTATGGCAAGAAGCAAAAAAAATAAAATAAGTTTCACACAAGCCGGTGCCTCTCAACCCGGCGGAATAGTTGTTGTTTCCAAACAGCATTTAGTAAGGCAGATGATAATCTGCCCTTACTATTTTCAAGAAAAAGTTATGTAGCGGTTAAAGGCATATAGCCCCTGCGGCAATGAGCAGGCGGAGGGGTGTGGATCCATAAGGAGAGGGGACTTCCAAGAAAGTCACCTCTTCTTATGATTTCCCAATACTGCACATCTGAAGTAAACAATCATTTAAAAATTAGATCAGCTTATATCTGCAATTTTTATTTATAAATGCACAGATAAGCCGTATCCTCTTCAACCTTCAGCTGAAATTTCTGATTTGCTTCAACCGTAAAATTTTCTCCCTTTGAGAATTTTTTCCAACTGGAAGACCCTGGAAGCTTTACAGTCAGAGCTCCTGAAACTACACTCATGATTTCCACTGTTGATGTACCGAATTCATACTCTCCCTGTTTCATAACTCCAACAGTTGACTTGCCTTCGCTGTTATCCAGAGCAAGGGATTTAACTTTTCCATCGAAGTATTCATTCATTTTAATCATAATAATCCTTCCTTAATTTATATTTATTTTATTTTTTTATAATCTTTCAGCATATCTCTGATTGCTTTTATAGTATTTATAGGACCTGAGCCGACCAGATTATTGAATAAAGCCTTAGGAATATCACCCGCCGGATTTGCTCTTGACTGAATTTTCAGCAGAGTTTTTTCTCCGCTTCTGGTCAATGTATACACATCCTTCATCTGAGTCATGCGGATAATTTTCTCATTTGGAGGAATTTTCGGATACAATTCAAACGCTGTTGTAATAATAGTTATTTTATCCTTTTCACGCAAAACCCTGTAAAGAGCAACCGTATCCCTGTCCCATACAGGCCATGGCATGCCAATATGAGTATAAACAACCTTTGAGCCATCAGGCAATGTTTCAGCAATATATGCTTTTTTAACCATTTTAAAATATTTAAAATATTTTTCAAGATCTGTCATGGATTCAGCAACCACCTCAAGACTTGCATTAACATAGCCTTCGCCGTAAGCTTCCTCAACTGGAAAATCTGCAGGCTTTCTTGTATATGATGTGATGCCTTCATCTTCTTTATAGAAAATCCAGTCAGTGTCTGAATAGAGATATGGCGTAAATAGAATTATCAGAGAAGGAATAATTATGGTAAAGATTTTTTTCATTATGATCTCCCTTTAAATGATTTCAGTGAATTCATCTTTTCCAGAATCTCTTCCATTTTCTTTTGAGTCAGCTCCCCGCCTCCAAATCTGTATAAATAAATTTCATCTTTAAATTTAGAAATTTCCTCTGAACTTACACCTGCATTTGTCCGGGAAATTTCAGACAATGCGTTATCCGAAGCAGAAATAAATGCTTTTTTATCCATCCGGAACAGAGCAGAAGACATTTCTTTAACGAAATCCTGTTTGAAATTATCTTCCTGATTTATTACTTCCGGTTCTTTTATTCTTTTTTCAGGTTTAATTTTAACTGATCTTTTCTTTTCATAATAGAAAACACCGGCAGCAATACCGCCTGCAAGCAGAACAATAATTATTATATAAATATAATTAAAAACAATCTTTTCAGAACCTTCAGCCTCAAGCTCAGATGACGCTCTGCCTTTACCGCCTTCAGTTACATTAAAAGAAATATCTTCTGTTTTCAATTTTATGTATTCGCCTCTTGCAGGATTGAAAAAAGTAAATGTTACAGGACCAAGATTCAGCTCGCCCTGTTTTTCAGGAATAACAGTAAATATGAATTTCTTTTCTCCTGTTATTTCATTTCCTTTCAATGAAATATCCGGCTGAGCTTCTTCAGTTAAAACTTTTATTCCCTGAGCATGATTTTCAAAATCAGGCTTTGTGAGGCTCACAAGATTTCCTTTGCCCTTAATAATAATATTTATTTTTTTTTCGTCGTAGGTTTTTACAGGATCTCTTGAATATTCAGCAGTAATTCTAAAATCTCCGACTGCGCCTTTGAAATCCGCTGCTGATTTCGGAAGAGGGATTACCGTAATTGGTATGTTTTCAAACGAAACCCTTTGCTTGCTTTCCATATTAAAAAAACCCGTATTAGCAAGAAATGAAATAACAGAACTGCCTCCTCCTGCTTCAAGCGTTCCTGACTGAGCCGGAATAAGAATAAGCGTGTATAGATGGTATCTCGTAGAACCGTCTTCCATGGAAATATCATCTATTTCTTCCTTGAATTCTTTTACAATAAAACCCTTTGCATCAGCCTGGTTTTCCCTTCCTACAAATTTTATTCTGCTGAGCCCTGATGATAAAAGATAATACCTGAAAATTACAGGCTCACCGGTGTAAATTCTTCTTTTAGAAGATTCGACTGAAGTGTCTAATCTCGCCGGCGTCCCCCTTCCTGTTATGCCGGGCCGAGTACCGCCGCCCTTTGCTACAGTAAGCTGCAGTTCTTTTGTAGAAACCTGTTTTCCGTTTATATCATATACAAAATGGGGAATTTTATATTTACCGGGCTTATCCGCAGAAACAATAAACGTAAAAATTATACCGCTCCAGGTTTTCCCGTTTACAAACTGAAAACTTTTCTGCATGCCGCTGTAGTCAATCCGCAGGCCGGGAACAGATGGAACGGACACAGGTTTTATATCTCCGTCAGCTCCGCTGATTTTATGCCTGATTGTAGTTGCCTCTCCAACTGAAATTCTTTCATCATCAATTGAATCTTCAAGCGACTGAGCTGATGCGATGCTGAATGCGCCTGATGACAATATAAGTAATACCGCGAATAATATTAATCTACCATGCTTTATCAAGAAATCTTTTATCATTACCGCTTCCCTTCTCTCTTTTAACAGGTTTATTTTTCATTGATTCAAGAATATTCTTCACCTGATCCCTGTTCATACCTGAACTGTTCTGCTGCTGATTTTTTTTATCACTTTTATCATTTTTATCTTCATTTTCTTTTTTATTCTTATCTTTGCCGTCTTTGCCGTCTTTGCCGTCTTTTTTATCCTTTCCGTCTTTTTTCTTTTCATCATCTTTCTTTTTATTCAGAAGATATTCAAGATTTTTTTTTGCCGGTTCATATGACGGATCAATCTGCAGAGCCTTGATATAGGCTCCTGCTGCGTCTTTTTTTCTTCCTGCTTTCAGAAACGCGTTTCCCATATTAAAAAAAGCTTTCTTCTGTACATCCTTATCTTCAGACTGAACAGCTTTCTGAAAATCAGCTTCAGCACTGGTAAAATTTTCCAGCATATAATTCGCATCGCCTTTGTTAAAAGAAAGTTTGCTTCTATCATTTTCGCCTGGCGCATATTTTTCAGCTCTGTCGTATGATGCCTTTGCCTCATTGAATTTTTTTTCATGAAACTCTGAATTGCCCCTGCTCACCTCATCCCTGTACGGATCAAGCCATGAAATAAATATCAGAGCCATTAATATCAGAATATATTTCGGATTCATTTGCGTTTCCTCCGTTGAGGAAGCATTATCTCAAGAGCCAGCAGAAAGATAAGAACGCCTGCGAAGATCTGATACCGTTCCATTCTCTCTTTAATAATTCTGTTGCCGTAATCATTTCTCTGCTGATCGCTGATAATTTCAAGTATAAACTTGAGTCCGGAAAGGCTGTCTGTAATATCTATATAGTGCCCGCCTGTTGCGCCTGCGAGCTTTTTCAGCAAGCCTGTATTTTTTCTGCTCGAAACAATTTTACCAGATGCATCTTTCATATAGGTATTCCCTGAATCCTGTGAACTGTCAGGAACGGAATCGCCGCTTTCAGTTCCTATGCCGACAGTATATACTGAAACATCGAGTTCCTTGAACATTGAAACTGCCTGCATGGCAGAGCCTTCGTTGTCCTCGCCATCTGTAACTATAATAAGTATTCTTGAAGTAAGCCTTTTTTTCTTGAACACACGATACGCTTCATTAAATGCCCTGCCGAAATCCGTTCCCTGAAGACGCACAGAATCTGTAGATGCTGAATCAAGAAACATCATGAATGCTCCGATGTCGTTTGTGAGCGGGCACTGAAGGAATGCATCCCCTGCGAATAATATCAGCCCGATCCTGTCGCCCTTGAGAGATCCTGCAATCCATTTTATTGCGTCCTTTGATCTCTGAAGCCTGTCAGGAGTTACGTCTTTTGCAAGCATGCTTCTGCTTACATCAAGCATGATCAGCACATCTGAGCCCTCATTCTTTACATCGTGCATAAGTTCGCCCCATTGAGGACGAAGTACTGTAAACGCAAAAAGCGCGAGGCTTAAAAAAATCAGAATATTTTTTACAATTCTTATTTTACCGTTTCCCAGAATCATTGATGCGCCTGCTTTTTTAAGCACATATCTTTTCCAGATAATATATCCGGTGAAAAAAACTGCAGCAAGGACAGCCGGGGTGATGATATATATGATAAATTTAAAATTTCCGAATGCCATCATGGAACCTTCCTGAAAAAAACAGAAGTAAGCACTATCTCTGCTGCAAAAAGCGCGAATGCTGCAAACAGAAGCATTTCAAATTTATCATAGAACTCGTGATAGATTTTCAGCTCGGTTTCGCTTTTTTCAAGCTTGTCAATATCCTTAATATTTTCCCATAGCACGCCGCTTGATTCAGCCCTGTAGAATTTCCCTCCGGTTATTTCTGATATTTTCCTGAGAGATGTTTCATCAAAATGATTATACAGATACTGCTTTTCGAAAATACTTCCCCGTCCCGGATAAGGAACCTGTCCTTCGCTACCAATACCAACACTGTATATTTTCATTCCCATTTCCGCGCATGCTGCAGCAGCAGTCTCAGGATCAATCGTGCCTTTGTTGTTCATCCCATCTGTAAGCAGAAGTATAATTTTACTTTTTGCCTTGCTGTCAATCATCCTGGACGTGGCAAGCGCGATTGCGTCGCCGATAGCTGTTCCATCCTCAGCTACAGATGTGAAGTCTATATCTTCTGTAATATCATTGAGTATGTCGTGTTCGGATGTAAGGGGGCACTGCAGATATGCATCACCTGCAAACACAACCATGCCGATCCTGTCGGACTTTCTTTTTGAGATGAAATCCTTAACAACAAGCTTGGCAACCTCAAGACGGTTTTTCGGCTGGAAGTCCTCACCCTGCATTGATCCTGAAAGATCAAGCGCTATCATTATATCAATGCCTAAATTCTTTACGCTCGTATAATTCACGCCTCTGCCCGGTCGGGCAAGAGCAATGATCAATAAAAAAATTGTTAAAAATCTCAGCACAGGTAAAACTTTATATGTTAAAACACGGATTGAATTTTTTCTTTTTATAATTGTTTCAGATGAAACAGCAAACGCAGCTCTCTTTGAATAAACTTTCCCGAAAATATACCACGCGAGCATTAAAGCATACGGAATAAGAAGCAGAAGAAATAGAGGATTTTTAAATTCCAGCGCCATAATTTTCCAGATCCCCGTTTAAATTTTCAGCAAGACTTTTTGTATTGTTCAGATTTGAAAACAGGAATTCATTTGACGGCCTGAACTCCGCAAATTTTGAAAGATCCCACAGACTCATGATATCATCAATATCTCTTTCATATTTTTTCAGGATTCCTCCGGGAAGATACGGCTTCACAGCTTCCTTTAATTCATCAGTTGTCATCTCTTCAGCATCAATATTAAATAGACCTGACAGGAAGCGCCTGAAAATAATCGAAACCCCGAAAACATAATCATCGTACCTGCCTTCATCAATAAGTGTTCCGGGATTAAATTCAATCATCTCTTTCCTGAAAATTTCTATTGGAGGTATTACCGCAATTTCATTCTTTTTATCTTTAATTCTCTTTCTGATATATTTAAATAATACAAAGCCGGCTATTCCAAGAACTACCGCTGAAATAATTAAAATGATCAGTCTTGTATAATTACCGCCAAGATCGAGAGGCGACTCAATTTCCGAAAACTCCCCCTTTTCATTGACTGCCTTGATTTCAATTTCAGGAATTTTATAACCGACCTTGTTTCCGCTTTTGTCTGATATTTCGATTACCGGAAGTGAATACTTTCCTGTTCTATAATAAGAAAGCTTCATTATTATTGATAAAGAAGCTTCATTTTTCTTCACGTCTTTTTTTGCACTGTGAATAATATAAACAGGAATTGCTTTTTCAGGATCATCTTCAGTTACATTTGAATCTTTATCTTTGTCTTTATCTTTTACATCATCTTTTACTTTTTTTTCAATATATAATTCTTTTTTTTCAGGCAGAGCAATAACAGCTGATTCAAGATCACCGCCTTTCAGGCTGAAAGTATATGTTATTTCATCGCCAACAGTTGCAGACTTCCTGTCTGCAGATGCAGTTATATCAGGAAATTCTTTTTTTGACTCGGAATAGAGGCCGCTGAAAATTCCGGAAAATAAAATTATAATAAAAAAGTATGAAATAGAAAAACTGAAATTTTTCTTTACATCATTCCCGCGCAGGCGATGGCCTGCACTCTTGGGTAAATCCATTTTACTAAAACAGTGGATTCCAGATCTCCAACGCGTTTTGGCTGGAATGACATAATAGTTACTCAGCAAGTTTTTTATTTTATAAATACATTTGCAGTTCTCGGACAACCTCAAAAAGAGATAATTAAAAAAAATTCTTACAGAATTTAATGTTTTTTGATAAACCTGGATTCCCGCCTTCGCGGGAATGACAGAGATTGAACTGATTAATTCCGATATATTTCCGTGAATAACATAAATTAATTTTTTACGCATGGGTGTGCCTGCTCCTGTTCCGCTTTTCAAAAAATTTCAGGATCGGCATTTCAATCGGGTCTGCGGTATCCAGAACAATTGAATCAAAGCCTTCAACGAATTTAAAATTATTGTCCGATGGAGCTGAATCAGAAAGAAATGTTTTTCCAGTTTCAAGATCAACGAACTCTACAAGTCCTGAGAAATTCATCTCTCTTTCCATTTTATCAAAAATATGAACAGGTATGATATCATGCCTTCTGGATAAATGCTTCAGCTTCAGAAGATAATCTCCGCGATCAAGAAAATCCGAAATAAAAAACACCACTGATCTTTTTTTCATCACCATGCTTAAAAAATCAACTGCTGCTGAAAGATCAGTTTTAGTGCTTACTGGTTTGCATTTTTCAATTTCATCCAGAGCTTTTAAAATAAATTTACGCCCTTTTTTCGGCCGGATATATTTTTCAACTCTATCTGTAAAGAGCACAACAGAAACCCTGTCATTGTTCATTTGAGCGAGATAAAGAAACAACGATGCTGTTTCCATCATCAGCTCTTTTTTGCTTTTCACTACACCGAAATCATTTGAAGCAGAAACATCAAGAAGTAGAACTATAGAAAGCTCTCTTTCTTCAGAGAATTCCTTAATATAAAGATGGTTCATCCGTGCAGAAACGTTCCAGTCAATGTTTCTCACTTCATCGCCGTAATTGTATTCGCGCACGCTTTCAAACTCAAGTCCCTGACCCTTGAAAGCTGAATGGTATTCCCCTGAAAAAAGATTCGTGATCTTTCTTTTTGTTTTTAACCTTATTTTCTTCAGGTAAGAATGTTCTCTTGATTCCAATTAAGGAACCTCCACTGAATCAAATACAAATTTAACTACATCATCGGAATTTTTGCCGTCTGCTTCTGCTTCGTATGAGAGAATTATTCTGTGCCTTAAAACATCATTTCCTATTTCCTTAATATCATCCGGAGTGACAAATCCGCGCCCCTTCATGAATGCAACGCACTTCGATGCTTTCATCAGTGCAATTGACGCTCTGGGGCTTGCTCCAAAATCGATATATTTTTTCAGTTCCTTTCGAGCGGGCTTTCTTGTTTCGTTCACGATTGCTACAATATATTCAATAAGCTTTTCATCAATGTATATAGATTCAACTACTGCTGATTTTTCTCTGACCTTTTTCGGTTTTATTACAGGCTTTATGTTTTCAGCGTTTATATCTTTGAAACGTGTGAGTATCTCTTTTTCCTCTTTCATATCAGGATAATCAATAAGAACTTTCATGAAAAACCTGTCGAGCTGGGCCTCAGGCAGCGGATACGTGCCCTCCTGCTCAATCGGGTTTTCTGTTGCAAGTACCATGAACGGATCATCCAATTTAAAAGTTTCATCGCCTATTGTAACCTGCTTCTCTTCCATCGCCTGAAGCAGTGCAGACTGCACCTTGGCAGGCGACCTGTTTATCTCATCTGCAAGAAGTATGTTCGTGAACATAGGCCCCTTTTTGGTAAAGAAGTCCATATCTTTCGGATTGTAAATTCTTGTGCCTAGAAGGTCGGCAGGCAATAAATCCGGAGTAAACTGAACCCGCTTAAAGTCGGTATCTATTGCACGGGCAAATGCCCTGACTGCTAAAGTTTTTGCAAGCCCGGGAAGTCCCTCAAGTAAAATATGCCCACCTGAAATAAAGGTGATGAGTATCCTGTCAATCAGTCCCGCCTGTCCGATTACAACTTTTTCTATCTCTGTTTTAATTTCCTGGACAAAAAGATTTTCGGCTCTGACCCTTTCTGTAATTTTTTCAATCTGCGCGTAATCCATATTTCTGCTCCATTTTATGGTTTATTGTTTTTATTATGTAATTAGCACTTACAAATGAACAAAGTTCAAACAAAGTTGCTCTGACCCTGAGTTGCTTTATAGCATTGCAAAGGGGCTCTGACCCTTTAATTCATTCTCAGTTTAATAAGAAAGCTCTGACCCTCTTCGATATAATTGATTTAATTTTTATATAATATCAGTATATCCAGAAAATATAATTATTCTTAAGCATTCAAGTAAAAAATATGGGACAGTGATTTGTTGTATAAAGCGGGTTTTTGTTACATGATATAAAAAAAATTGTACATTGAATCTATATAAAGATCCCATCAATAGTTTCTTTTTTTAACAATAATTTAAATGGAATTCTGCAAAAGAATAGGGAGTAGCGGTGACCTATTATTAATTATTAATTTTTATATAATCGACAAGCGTTTTCTGTAAGCTTCTTCGTAATACAGAAATTTTTCTACACATTCTTCAAAATTATTTCCTAATTTCCAGAAATATTCATGTATTGTAATTTTGATTGGAAGAACTGCATCTCTTTTCAGATATTGATTTATAAAACCTATTTGATTGTTTCTCGGATCTTTTGAAAGGCCTTTTCTTACAGGATTAAAACTGATATACCATAAAAGCCAGTTAAAATATTCCTCAGGATTCTCAGCTTCTTCAACAATTGTTGATCCGAATCTCTCATTCCAGAAAGCACCTGTTTCATTCATATCAAAATTGTACTTCTCTGCAATCCTTGCCTTGATATACTGCATTATTGTTGATATAGTTTCCTTACCCTGAATAGTTCTTATTAAAAGATGCATATGATTCGCGACAATTTCTGCAGCTACAAGTTCAAAATCATACTTTTCCTGGCACATTTTTACAGATTCAACAAAATATTTTTTCCCGTATTTTCCCATCAGCTTGTTTTTCTTTCCATGGCATCTGGTAAAACAGTGATGAGTTGCTCCCTGAGCAGTATTTCGAAGTTTTCTCGGCATAGTATCTCCTTCTAAATGTATATGTATTAATACTATCGAGAAGGAGAAATTGAAAAAAAATATGCAGGGTCAGAGCTTGTTTTTCAAAAAAATAACTATGTATACTTGTTGCTCTGCTACTTATATCAATACATCAATACTCTAAGCCTCTTATTGATATTGAAATGAAACAAAAATAATCCCATACAAAAACTACTCGGCAAAAACTGAACAATAAAATAAAAAACATACCTAATTCGCGAATATAATATCATTACGCTCTGACCCTTATTCATTCAAATAAAACAAATCTTTCCAACAAAATTCAATTAAAATATTGCGCTGTCATAAAGCTGCTCTGACCCCATGCAATTCTTTATTTATTAGACTTGAGCTCTGACCCGCCAATCTAACCGACCTGTTTAATTTTTTCCTCTTTCAGAAACAGCACAAGCAGTGTCCCTATACAGAAAAGCACTGTAACCATGGTCATATTAAAAAATAAAACTATAGGAATACCGCTAACCTGCCCGCAAAGCATCAGCATCCCGTTGGATGTGGCTTCAGGTACCGGGTGTGTCTTTTCAACAGCAAAAGTCAGGCCTACAGGTAATGCAGGTACAAGAAAAAACCCAAATACAAAACCGCAGATTCCAAGCAGTACGATTGATGACAGCAAATGTATTAAAATTGTAAGAGGTATTGCAGTTGCAAGAGACATTACAAGAAATATTTTCCGTTTATGATACTTGTCTGATAAAGCTGAAATAACTACTGCTCCAATCAAGCCGCCCACCACCATCAGTCCACCTACAATTCCTGGAGCAACTGCTGAATCCACATCAAGAACTCTGTCTTTGAAAATTGTATCAATTGCAGTCAAAATGCCGTTAAATGCGCCAAGTCCTATAAAAAATAAAGCCATTAGGATCAAGAAATCTTTATTTCTGAAAAGCGCCTTCAATCCTATAGTCATTGAAACTTTTTTTTCTGCAGCAATAGGATTAGGAGGAAATTCCGGCTTGTCCTTAAATAGTAGAAAAAAAAGAATCATCCCGGCAAGAGAAGCTATACCGTATATATTCAATATTACATTAATCCCCTGATGAATTGTACCAGCAGTTCTGTAATGAGCCATTAACAGATCGGTTGCAAACATAACAGTAGCAAATCCGACAAACATTGCCATTGTAAGCAGACCGGTAGCAAGCGCTTCTTCTTTTTCAGGAAACCAGTTTCCTGATACTTTGGTAAACGCATTCAGGATAAATGGCTGAGCAATGGCGCAGCCTGCCATAGATACAAACAGCCAGGTGTAATTTGGTGCAAAAATCCGCAGAAATCCGCTCACTCCTATCAGCACAACTCCTATGCCTGCACCTTTTTTTATGCCGAATGTATCAATAAACCATGATGCAGGTATAACGAAAGGTATCCAGGAGACCATAGCAAGCACAGCCAGGTAATCGATATAATCGACATTCCCTCCTGTATATACTGAAGCCGCGTCCCTTGCTATTGGTGCAAATGTCATCCACATGATCTGTGATAATGCTGTAATCAGCATATAAACTCCAAGCACTACCCAGCGATAGGGTGATACCGGCATACTCCTGCTTTGTTCCATTGAATGCCTCCGCGATAATTGGTTTTTTATGGAATTGTGTAATGATAAATAACTTTTTATTTCATAGAATTATTCCGCTGAGTCGTGGCATCGTCAAGAAGAAATCCGCTTTCGTAGAGGCTGAATTAAATAAAATAAGAAGCAGGTCATCAAAGTTTAATTCGACCTTTTGCTCTGACCCCTTATTCAACCTGTTGCTCTGACCCCAAAGTTAAAAATACCAAAGTTATTTTCATATTACAGCTAATAGCTCCATTATAAAGCATTAAATCTGTAAAAAAGTGGCTAATTTACATACATATGATATAGTGTTAAAATGGAAGCTCTTAAAGATAAAAAAAATGCTCTGACTCCGATTTGTTCGATCTATAGCTCTGACCCCGACACCAACTCCAATTGAATACCCCATTCAAACCTAAAAAACTGCTCTGACCCCGATCTCTAATCAAAAATAGCTCTGAGCCCTTCTTCCACAAATCTGTATTTTCTCAGCAAAAACAAGTTGCCGGAGGGATAAGTCATAGCAGTTCGCTTATTATTTTTTTCAGTTCCTCAGTATTCTGCATATTTTTTGCCGATCCCTCTACAGGATATGCTGTTGCCTTTGTCATCTGTTCCACTTCATTTTTAATTGAATCATAAATTTTATGTTCTTTTTCTGTAAGATCAACTGCAGTCTGCTCAGCCTCATTGTTCATGTGGCTCAGATCTGTCATATTGTAATTGAGCTCAATCAGATGTTTCAGATCCTCTAATGCTATACTGGATAGAACATTTAGTTCATTTAAAATTCCCCTGTTTTCATTTGAGTATTCCATTGAATTAAACAATCTTTCTACTTCCAGATATTTCTTGAACTTCAGGGATATTGTTACTGTCAATACTGTAACATGCTGAAGAGTCTCTTCGAACAATGAATGCTTTTTATCAACAACTTCTTTTATAGAAATCGAATCGTCATGTAGATTTTTAGTAAACTGATTTGATTGTTCAGCAAATTCATACTGCGATTTAGAACTGGCATTAACCTGGGTAGCTGTAGAATGGGCTGCTTCAATTTCAGCAGCAAGATTCTCCAGCTCAACTATATCTTTATTTTCAACAAGCTCTGCTGTTTTTTTAATTTTTTCAGCAATTTTTTTTCCTCTTTCAAGATTTTTTGCAGAACCATTTATGGCTTTCTCAGCATCTTCAAGAACCATAATTGTAATATTATTCATTGCCTTGACAGAATTCAGCTGAAATTTTTTCTTCATTTTTAATAATTTATCAGAAAGAAGAATCTCGGAATCCTTTTCAATAATCAGCTCCAGAGTTGTAAAAGCCTCAAGCAGCGATTTATAAAAATCTTCTGTCAGAGTGGTAATTTTCTGTATTGTTTCAGCATTTGAACCTGAAATATTTTTCAGCTTGGCAATCATTGATTTCTGTTTTTCAAGATTTGACAAAAGTATCCGGCAGGTGAGTACAATAGCATTATCCTTAATAGACTGATCTCTATCCGCTTTATAAATTTTATCAAAATCACTTTCGAGGGCTTTTCCGATTTCAATAGTTTCCGCAACAGCAGTCAGAGTATTCATTGAATGCTGTTTTCTTTTTCTTGATGACTCATTTACCTTTTCTGCTATTGATGACATATCATCAGCGATTGCGGACATTTTTGCTATTTTTAAATTATCCATATCAAACTCCACTTAAATATTTTTTTATCAGGTTCAGACTCAAGGCAGAAATTTTTTAACTGCTTCTATTAATGTTTCCGGCTGAAATGGTTTAATGAGCCAGGCTTTTGCTCCTGCTTCTTTTCCTTTTAATTTCATATCTTCTCCGGATTCAGTTGTAAGCATAATTATTGGAGTGAACTTATATGATTCATATTTTGAATCGGATTTTATAGCCTGCAGAAACTCAATCCCGTTCATCTTAGGCATATTCACATCACATACAAAAAGATCAATATCCATACCATCGAGTTTCGACAATGCATCTGATCCATCCGCAGCTTCAATCGTCTCATAACCTGAACTGCTTAAAGTCAGGCTCACAATCTGCCTGATAGCAGATGAATCATCAATTACCAATATTTTTTTTGCCATATAAATTTCTCCTGTTAAATTTAAACTTCAACTAATTTTAAAAAATGATAAATGCTAATTATAAATTCCTTCTGATATTCACATTCATTTTTTTATAAATTTCTAAATCAGCTTCATATTCCTTAGCTGATCTTCCAGTCTCTTTTTATCAATAGGTTTAACAAGATATGTATCGCACAGTTCATTAAAAGCTGTAAATATATTTTTTACATCCTCAACTGCTGTAACCATAATTATTTTAATACCTTCGGTTGATAAAATACCATTACTTTTTTCTATATCACGAATTATCTTTAATGCTTCCTGACCGGACATCTCAGGCATGATTATATCCATGCAGATAAGATCATACGGCTGATTTTCTTTTAATGATTTTTTATATGCATTTACAGCCTCTAATCCATTAATTGCTATATGGCAATCTCCATACGAAGATAGATATCTCTGCAAAAGAATCCGGCTTGTAAAATCATCTTCAACAACAAGAATTTTCATAATAATCTCCTATTTACTAAAATTACTCAAACAGCCTGTATAAGTTTCGGAATATCAAGTATTACAGCAACCTCTCCATTGCCGAGAATTGTAGCGCCGCTGATCCACTGTAAATCCGTAAAAAATCTGCCGAGGGGTTTTATAACTGTCTGGAATTCACCCATCAGCTTATCTGCAACAAGACCGATTTTTTTCCTCGAATATTCAACAACTATAACATTCTCTGAAAGCTGTTCGCCTTCATCAAATTCAAAAAAATTACGAAGCCGCAGCAATGGAAGCATCTCGCCTCTTAAATTCATAAAGTTCCCGCCATCCCTTCCGGTTATTTCATCCTTTGTCACTTCAGTTCCTTCAACAACCATATCAAGAGGTATGACATAAAAATATTCGTCAACCTTTATCATAAATCCGTCTATGATGGCAAGAGTAAGAGGCAGGTGAATGCGTATGGTCATTCCTTCCCCTTCCTTGCTTTCCAGCAGCGTTGTCCCTCTGAGAGCTTCGATGTTTCTCTTGACTACATCCATTCCGACACCGCGTCCGGATATATTTGTTATTTTATCTGCTGTTGAGAATCCAGGCTCAAATATCAATTGGAAAAGCTCATTATCAGTAATATTCTGAGCCGGCTGAACCATTCCGAGCTTCAATGCCTTTTCAAAAATTTTATCCCGGTTTAAACCGTTACCGTCATCTCTGACTTCAATTACAATGCTTCCTGTTTCATGAAAAGCATTAAGATAAATCTTTCCTTTTCTCGGTTTGCCCTTTGCAAGTCTTTCCTGAGGTGTTGCAATACCGTGATCTACCGAGTTTCTGATTAAATGCATCAGCGGATCGGAAATTCTTTCAATAAGAGTCTTATCAAGTTCCGCATCTCCACCGCTTATTACAAGATCAATTTCCTTTCCTGTTTCCTTGCTCAGATCGTGAACAACCCTTTCAAAACGCTTGAATGTTTCTCCAATCTGAACCATTCTTATATTCATTGTTTTATCGCGGACATCCTCTATCAGTCGCGACATTGTAATAGATGACTGAAGTATATCAGAATCTCCGTTTCTTTCTGCAAGCTGTCTGATATTGGCTCCTGTAATGACAAGCTCGCCGACAACATTTATAAGATCATCCAGTTTATCCGCATCGATACGGATTGATTTATTTTTCCTTTCCTCGGATTTAGCTATATCCTTCTGCTTCTCAATTGCTGCGTCAAGTACCGGCTTATGAACCATTTTTTCTTCAAGAAAAATTTCACCGATCTTTGAAGCATTATCTGTATTATTTTTTTCATCTTTTGCAATATCATTTTTCTGCAATAAAAGTGCTTTGTCGAGCTCCTTATCCGTAAGAATTCCGGTATTTGTTAAAATTTCCCCCAGACGCGCAGGGGTTTCAGGCAGCTCGTTTATTAATTTAATAGAGCTGTTGATCGCATCAAGCGGAGATATAATATGCATATCACAATCGTCTTTAACGAATTCAAAAACCTCTTCAATTTTTTTCTTTGTTGTATCGCTTTCAAAATCAATTTCAAAACCGAGATAACAGCTTTCCGGATCAATTTTTGCCAAGCCGGGAACATCTTTTTTTATTGTTTCAACGCTTATAATTTTACCTAGACTTTCGAGATAAGCAATAAATGTCCTTGGATCAAAACCGTTTCTGAATGAGTCTTTTTTAAACTGAAGGGATATATGCCACAGCCTGCTCTTAGGCAGAACTTCTTTTGCAAGTGCAGGGATATAGGGTTTAAATTTATCCAGAAGCTTTGTTTTAGTTGCAATAAGCCCTGCATCAAGAACAGCGGAATTATCTTCTTCAAAAAAATCAAGCAATGTCATGATAAAATCTTTAGCTTCAAGAAAAATATTGCTCAGTTCAGGATTGATTTCAATCTTTCCGTGCCGTACATCGTCCAGAATATTTTCAACATTATGGGTAAATTTTTCAATCTCAGAAAATCCGAACATGCCGGATGACCCTTTAATTGTATGCGCTGTCCGGAAAAGTGCATTTATGGTTTCCTGATCTTTATTGTCTTTTTCAATATCAAGCAGGCAGCTCTCCATTGTATCAAGCATCTCCCTGCTTTCAGTGAAATAAAGATTCATCGCGCTCTGCATGTTATATTTGTCGTTGCTGCTCATGATGTTACCTCTTTAAATTTTTTCACCATAAAAGCTGAATATTTTCGTTACCTCGTCACCGCACTTTTTAAGAGAAAAAATTTTTTCCAGTTTCAGTGCAGATATTAAGATCTGAAATCCCGCAGTATCAATCTTATCAACACCGGAAAGATTAATATCAATAGTCTGATTTTTTTTAGCAATTAGAGATTTCAATTTCTCATTGAAAGATGAAACCGAGTAAATGGTCAGTTCTCCTTTAAGAATTAATTCAACTGATCCGGCTCCTGTATTTTTTTCACTGATATCAAGCTTCATATATTATACATCCTTTATCTGAAATTTTTCAGTTAAGCAGCTTTTTTACTGCATCAATTAGATCTGCCGGCTGAAAAGGTTTTATCAGCCAGGCTTTAGCACCTGCAGCTTTTCCTTTTTCGGCAATATCTGAACCGATTTCGGTTGTCAGCATTATTACCGGCATAAATTTAAACGCTCCGTATGCCGCGTCATTTTTTAATGCCTGCAGAAATTCAATGCCGTTCATAACAGGCATATTGACATCACACACTGCAAGATCAAACTGATGGCCTTCAAGTTTTTTAAGGGCATCACTTCCATCACAGGCTTCAACAGTTTCATAACCGTCCTGCTTTAGAACCATGCTTACAAGCTGCCTGATAGCAACTGCATCATCAATAACCAGAATTTTTTTTCCCATAAGTCTTCCTTCTGAAATTACTTTTTATAACTTGAAAGACGGTCAATGTCTAAAATTTTTTCAATGTTAAGCAGAATGATAAATTTTTCATCCACCTTGCCGATTCCCTTGATGTATTCAGCTTTGATTTTCGTGCTGTAATCCGGAGCTGCGCTGATTGTATCTTCAGGAACATCAACAACTGCTTCAACTGCATCAATAATCACACCAACAAGAAGAACTTCATTTTTATACTGCATCTCAATAAAAATAATACTTGTTGAATTGGAAATCTCGCTGAGTTTTTTATAAAACAAAACAGAGAGGTCTATAACAGGAAGAACCTCTCCCCGAAGATTTATAACACCTTTAATGTAATCCGGAGTTTTCGGGATTACGAATGTTCTGCTGTATTCAATAACCTCTTTGACAATTTCAACAGGAAAACCATACACCTGGTTGCCTAAAAAAAATGTAAGATACTGCAATGATTTTGTAAGGGTATTTGCGCTTACAGCTGAATTTTCCATATACCCGCTCCCTTCGTTAATATAATTACTCGGCTCTTTTCCTGTCATTCCTGCGAATGCAGGAATCTCATAGAAATCATTTAAAATTTATCTGTGAGATTCCGGTATTTGCTAAAATAAAAGGAGCAAAACCGGAATGACAATTTTCAAATACATTAAAATAATTATTCTGTTAATTTCATAATCTCGCCGGAGATCTGTTCAAGAGGCAGTATTTTATCAACACCGCCAAGCTTGATCGCCTCCTGCGGCATCCCGAATACAACGCAGGAATTTTCGTCCTGTGCAATGTTGTATGCGCCCGCATTCTTCATTTCCAGCATCCCCTTGGCACCGTCATCACCCATGCCTGTCATTATAACCCCGACACAGTTTACACCGGCATATTGAGCCGCAGATCTGAAAAGCACATCCACAGACGGCCTGTGCCTGCACACCAGTGGACCATCCTTAACTTCAACATAATATCTGGCTCCGCTTCTTTTTAAAAGCATATGTCTGTTTCCCGGTGCAATCAAAGCCCTGCTGCGGGTTATTGTGTCATCATCCCTTGCTTCCTTGACTTCTATCCTGCATAAACTATTCAGCCTTTTGGCAAATGCTTCAGTAAAATGTTCCGGCATATGCTGAACAATTACAATGCCAGGACTGTCTTCCGGCAGATTTTCAAGGAAGACTCTCAGCGCTTCTGTTCCGCCTGTTGACGCTCCTACAACTACGATCTTCTCTGTAGTCCTTATCATGGACTTTCTGTTCGATGGAGCAAGCATCACATCTGCTGTTAGCTTATCAGAAACACGCTTATGCTTGAATGTTTTCGGCTTGGACTGAGCTGCAGCCTTGACCGCGTCGCATATTCTTATTTCCGATTCCTCTATAAATTCCTTAATTCCAAGTTTTGGTTTTGTGATAATATCCACAGCACCATATTCAAGGGCTTTAAGTGTTGTTTCACAGCCCTCAAGAGTAAGACTCGAGCACATCACCACAGGAATCGGATGCTGGCTCATAATTTTATGAAGAAACGTGACCCCGTCCATCTTCGGCATTTCAACATCAAGTGTAATAACATCAGGGATCTCTTCCTTGATATATTCCACAGCTGCAAAAGGATCAGTCGCAGCCCCCATCACCTCAATGCCAGGATCAGATTCCAGTATATCTGTTAATGCCTGCCGTACAACTGCAGAATCATCAACAATCAGCACTCTGATTTTTTTCAAAAAAAGCACCTCATCATTATGAAATCTTCTGGTACACAGTCGGAGCCACTCTTTTCATTGTTAAGCCGGTTCCGACAAGAGTTTCAGAATGTCCTATAAACAGAAAACCGTTTGGAACAAGATTGTTGTATAAATTAGTATATACTTTCTTCTGGGTTTCCTTATCAAAATATATCACTACATTTCTGCAGAATATAAAATCCATCTTGGAGCCCAATTTATATAGCTGATCCTGAAGATTCAGTTTTTTAAAAACTATTTTGGATCTCAGTTCAGGCACTATTTTGTAAAATCCTTCCATCGGCCCCTTGCCCTTCATTAAATATTTCTTTTTATAATTATCCGGTATTGTTTCTACTTCTTTGCAGCTGTAAACAGCATTTCTGGCCTTTTCAATTACATCAGTTGAAATATCTGTTGCAAGCAGTGAAAAATCCGCTGCAGAAATTCCTGTTAAAGATTCGGAAATAACTTTTGCAATAGTATAAGGTTCTTCACCTGTTGAACAGCCTGCACTCCATGCGTAAATTTTTTTTTCAGCTAAAAATCTTTTACTCTGCGAAATTTCAGGAATAGCCTTGCTTTGAAGAAGATCAAAATGATCGTTTTCCCTGAAAAAATCTGTCTTGTTCGTTGATACTACATTTATCAGATTTTCAAGCTCAACTTTTTTATCCTTCGAATTTATAAGATAATCATAATAAAGGGAATATGAATCCATATCCAGAGCTTTGAGCCTTTTAAAAATTCTGGCTGAGATCATGCTTTTCTTTGAATTCGGTATATTTATTCCGGATTCAGAATATACGAGTGTACTGAAATTCATGAAATCAGATTCACTCATAACAGGCAGCATGAATGCGCTTGCTGTATTCCCTTTAGTGATTTTCTGATCCATAATTGTTACACTTCCCATAATATCATCTCGACTCCGCTCGATAAGCAATTTTCTCCCGAATTCCCTTCCTTGCAAAGCAATGAGGGAAAAACCTGCCGCTCATCGAGCGAAGCCGAGATGCGGCAGGCGGGGGGTTAATCCCTAAATTCTATCAAAATTTGAATCATCGTGCGAACCAAGATCTATTGTTACGCCTTTTTTATCTGAACTTTCCTGTTGCTTAGTGCTGCTGACATTGCTGCTTTTTGGAGCTGCTGCATGTACTTCTTTCTTTTCTGGAGTATGCTTTGAGTAGCCCGAACTTCCGCCTGAAGATTTTTTTGCATATTTCGAATCAGTCTTGTCAACCTTGAAGAATGCTGCAACTCTCTGCAATTCCTCAGCCTGGCTTGACAGTTCAACGCTTGTAGAAGCCATTTCCTCAGTTGCAGATGTATTCTGCTGTATGCTCTTATCAAGCTGCTCAATTGCTTTTGTTACCTGCTCAATGCCTGTTGCCTGCTCGTTGCTCGAAGCATTTATTTCCTGAATCAGATCTGAAGTTTTCTTGATCTGAGGAACCATATCATTTATAAGATTTCCGGCTCTCTCGGCAACTTCCACGCTCGATTGCGACAATGAACTGATTTCTTTAGCTGCAGTCTTGCTTCTCTCTGCAAGATTTCTTACTTCAGATGCAACAACCGCAAATCCCTTGCCGTGTTCTCCTGCGCGTGCTGCTTCAATAGCAGCATTCAAAGCAAGCATGTTTGTCTGAGCTGCTATTGCTTCGATTATGCCGATTTTCTCAGAAATGGATTTCATGGCTTTGACAGTTTCATTAACAGCCAATCCGCCTTCCTGTGCATCATTAGCAGATTTCTCAGCAATGGATGATGTCTGACGCGCATTGTCTGCATTCTGCAGAACAGAGCTGTTCATCTCTTCCATAGAACTTGTGACTTCTTCAACATTGGCGGACTGTTCTGTTGCAGTCTGTGAAATTTCCTCTGTAGCGGAACTCATCTGCTCGCTTCCTGTTGCAACCTGCTGTGCTGCTCCCTGTACATTTACTGCAAAGCTTGTAAGATCTTCAATCATCTTGATCAGGGTAATCATAAGCTCATCCTGCTCTGATCTCTTATTTGCTTTAACCATTAAATTTCCGCCTGCAATTTCCTTAGCTATAGAAGTTACAGTATCCATTGCATCTATAAGCATATTAAGATTATTCTTGATCTCGTTAAAATCGCCGTTATAATTATCAGTGATTTTTTTAGGTATGTCTCCTTTAGCTATGCGGTCAACATATTCAGCTGCCACATTCAGAGGCCCGATTACTCCATCAAGAGTTTCATTAACGCCCTCAACTATCTTTTTAAAATCTCCCATATGTTTGGATGCGTCTGCTCTTGTTGCAAGTTTTCCGGCTATTGCAGCCTGGGACAGCATATTTGCATCATTAACCAGCAGATTCACAGCTTCTATACACTGGTTGAGATTGTTTTTAATTTCATTAAAATCGCCATTATATGAATCTGTAATTTTTTTCGGCACATCACCTTTTGAGATCCTATCCACATATTCAGCAGCTACATTCAGAGGCCCGATTACTGCATCTAGACAGTCATTAACGCCTTCAACTATTACCTTATAATCTCCCTGATGTTTCGATGCATCAGCTCTTGTTGCAAGCTTGCCATCCACAGCTGCTTTAGAAAGCAATCCTGCATCTGTTACGAGCAGACTTACTGCATCAATACACATATTAAGATTATTTTTGATCTCATTAAAATCGCCGTTATATGAATCTGTTATCTTCTGTGGAATATCCCCTCTTGAAATACGGTCAACATATTCAGCAGCTACATTCAGAGGCCCGATTACTGCATCGAGACAATCATCTACGCCCTGAACTATCTTTCTGAAATCCCCCTGATGTTTGGATGCATCTGCTCTTGTTGCAAGTTTTCCTTCTACTGCTGCAGTTGAAAGCAATCCTGCATCTGAAACGAGCATATCTACCGCATCAATACACTGATTAAGATTATTCTTGATTTCGTTAAAATCACCGTTATAAGAATCAGTAATTTTTTTCGGAATATCGCCTTTTGAAATACGGTCTACATATTCTGCAGCTACATTCAGAGGCCCGATTACTGCGTCCAAACAGTCATTTACACCAACAACAATCTTTTTAAAATCCCCCTGGTGCTTGGAAGCATCAGCTCTTGTTGCAAGTTTTCCGTCAACTGCTGCAACAGAAAGCATATTTGCATCTGCTACAAGATAATTAACTGCTGTAATACAGTTATTGAGATTATTTTTTATAGTATTAAAATCGCCGTTGTAATTATCTGTAATTTTCTGTGGAATATTTCCTTTTGAAATATTATCTACATATTCAGCAGCAACATTCAGAGGACCGATAACAGCGTCGAGACAGTCATTTACGCCTACAACAATCTTTTGAAAATCTCCCATATGCTTGGTTGCGTCCGCTCTTGTTGCAAGTTTTCCTTCAACTGCAGCTTTCGATAGAAGTCCAGCATCAGCTACAAGATAATTTACTGCATCAATACACTGATTGAGATTATTTTTGATTTCATTGAAATCGCCGTTATAATTATCTGTAATTTTTTTCGGAATATCACCTTTTGAAATACGGTCTACATATTCTGCAGCTACATTCAGAGGCCCGATTACTGCATCGAGACAATCGTTTACACCAGTTACAATATTTTTAAAATCGCCCTGATGTTTTGAAGCATCTGCTCTTGTTGCAAGTTTTCCTTCTACTGCTGCTTTTGAAAGTGCTCCTGCATCAGTGACAAGATAATTAACTGCATCAATACACTGGTTGAGATTATTCTTGATCTCATTAAAATCGCCGTTGTAATTATCAGTTATCTTCTGTGGAATATCGCCTTTTGAAATGCGGTCAACATATTCTGCAGCAACATTTAGAGGTCCAATAACTGCATCAAGACAGTCATTTACACCCACAACTATCGGTCTGACTTCAAAATTTATTTTCGCAGCGTCAGCCCTGGTAGAAAGCTTTCCTGCAACTGCAGCTTCAGTAAGATTTTTTGCTTCTGCAAGAAGTGAGCCGATTATATTGCTGATATTTCTTGATAAAATAATTCCAAGTCCAATAGCAAATATAAATGCGATAACACAGAATATAATTGAAATATATGTCGCGCTGCTTGCTAAAGAAGTATTTGCATCAGATCTTTTCTTAGCGTCTTTTTCATTAAATTCAATAACTTTTGTAATTGCATCATTTGTTATGACACCCTGTTTAACTACAAGATCCATTTCCTTCATTGATTCTTCTTTTTTTCCTGCAAGGACATTCTGTATTAGTTTATTACGATTCTCTTTATATCTATCGATATTTATCTTTACCTCTGAAAAAAGTTTCCTATCATCATCTGAGTTTATGGTTTTGTCATAATCATCCATAGCAGACTTTAATTCATTATCAAAATTATTCAACTTAGCTAATGTTGCCTGCGCATCAATATTATTCTCAACAAATTTTTCAACAATAGCCTGATTTACATTAATACGTATCCGTAAAAATGTTTGAACGACCCTGCTCGAATTTTTTAATCCTAAAACATTATCCTCATACATTTGCGTGTCAGCGCTATCCAGTCTTTTGATATTGATAATACCTACTATTCCCAATGCTGCGGTAATCATTGATACAACAATAAAACCCGCTAAAAGTTTCGTCCCCAGTTTCATGTTACTAAACATTACAAGCCTCCATTTTTAATTCGTTGAAAAAGAATTCATTAATTTTTAATTCCTTATTATTAATCCGTTTTATGCTGTTATGTATAACATTCAGGGCTTCGTGAATAATAGGATCATCATGCCCGTGATAAATAGTTTTTATATTTGACTTGGATAAATATGTAAGAGTATCAATAAACTTCTGATCATAATTTCCCTCTGAAGTTCTGACTGTAAGGGTTGTGTCGCCTGAAAAAAGAATTCCTTCTTTTCTGCAGTACAGAAGTATTGAATCGTCGGAATGAGTGGGAACATTGATAACCTCAAATTCGTTATCGCCCATCATTATGGTGTCGCCGTCATTAAGAACAACATCAACATACTGTGATTTTAAATTCCCATAAACAACAGGTTTGTATTTTTCAATTATTGCCGGAAGCCCAGCTGTATGATCATAATGACTATGTGTGATGACGACCTGATCGACCGGTTTCTTTCCTACTCCGGTATTGATGCTGTCAATTTCAGCTGTAATATACGCATCATATCCCACATCAATGAGAGTATTTTTGTCTGCAATCCTGTTCCAGCTTCCCAGCACAAGATAAGCATTGCAGGTATATTCGTTTGGATTTCTTTTCAGTTTAAATATTTTCATATTTTTATCCGATCTTCTGGAAAAGCTGCCCGTCTGAAACTTTTTTTTCAAAAAGATGAGAAAGCTCAGCTGGCAATTTCTGCGTCTGTTCTGTTACAAAAAATCCGCCCGGCGCAAGCGCCCTGTGAAACATCTTCATAACTTCAATGCGCTCATCAGGCTGGAAGTGAAGCAGTACATTTTTGCATATTATAAGGCTGAATTCATTACCAATCTCTTTGTAAGATAGAAGATCGTGTTTCAAAAACTGTATCCTGTCTTTTATAACATCTGCTATTTTGAAATAGCCGGGCTTATCTGCAGGTGAAAAATATTTTTTAAAAAAACTTTCAGGTATGCGGCTTAAAGGATCTTCAGGGTAAACGCCCTCTTCAATTATTTTGTCGAACCCGCCGCCTTCGTCGTAATCGCTTGCTGTTATATAAACATTGCGGAACTGGAACTGTCCCATGCATTCAGCAAATAAAATTGCAATCGAATACGGCTCAGGTCCCATTGCGCAGCCTGCGTCCCATATTTTTATTTTGCTTTTCCCGTATATAAACGGGAGTACGTTTTCTACAGTAAGTTCAAGAACATGCAGATCTCTGAAAAAATAAGTGAATGCCATTTAGCCGAGCCTCTCAGTGATGCCTTTAAATTCCTCTTCAGTGAATATTTTTTCCACATCAAGAAGCACAAAAAGTTTTTCATTATATTTTACAATTCCTGTAACAGCGTCTGTTTCAGCTCTGATAGTAAAGTGAGGAGTGTTCTGAATATCGCCCGTGTTCAGCGTTAATACATCAAGAACCGCATCCACGATCAGACCCACAATATTATCAAGCAGCTCCACAACGATTATAACATTCTGATCATCATAAACTTTTTCTTCGATATTAAACTTGATTCTCATGTCTATTAAAGGCAGGACCCTGCCCCTGAGATCAGTAACGCCTTTCATGAATTTCAGCGTATTTGGAATATGTGTTATTTCAGTCAGATTAAGAACTTCGTGGGCATTCATAACGTCGATCCCGAATGATTCTTCAGCAATCGTGAAAGCCACATACTGGTTCTGCTCATTCATTACTGCTTTTTCAGCCATATTTGCTTCAGCCATTATACACTCTCCATGATAACGAATGAAATATTATAAATTGAATAATCCCGTGAATTTATGATGTAAATTAAACATATTATAGATAAAATGTATATAACTGATAATGGTGATTAATGTAGCGGAAACTGGTTACTCTATTTGAGGGGGAATTAAGGAATTATTCCGTGGGGTCAGAGCCCTGTTGCCGATTGGCGAGCGGAGCCGAACCATGAGGGGGTCAGGGCCCCTTTCCTTCCTCAATTAATTACAATAAAAATTAACACTTCTCGAAAAATACACATTTAATATCGATGCTCTGACCCCGCTTACCCGGCAAACCTGCTCTGACCCCGCCCGTGCCTAAAGACGATATATGCTGCTGCAAATGTTCTTAATATCCTTCAGAATCCAATAATAATGTTGATATCTTTATACTTTCCGGGTACATTTGAATATATGACAACTTCAATTAAATCACCGGCATTATCATGAAATTTATTTTTCATGATGAATTTTATAAATCTGACTATGCGGATAATCCAGCTTCAATTAAAGGCAGAATGGAAGCCATTATGAATGTTATCGAAAATAATAGCGGCTTTGAAATTATCCGCCCTGTGCCTGCCGAATACGATGACCTTTTGCTTGCGCACACTTCCTCATATATAGATTCAGTTAAATCAGATATAAATTTATATAATATGGCTATTCTGTCAGCCGGAGCTGCTATTTCAGCATCTGATATCGGCATAGCAGGTGAACCGGCCTTTGCCTGCGTAAGGCCGCCAGGTCATCACGCCTCGCGCGAATCTGCCTGGGGATACTGTGCTTTCTGCAATATGGGAATTGCCCTTCTGCGTTTAAAATATCAGAAAAGAATTGAATCAGCATTTATTCTGGACTTTGATGCTCATACAGGCGATGGCACAAAGGATGTTCTGATGAACTGGAAAGAATGCTACATCCTCAATCCATACTCTGAGAACAGCGGATTATATATTAAGGAGATTGAAGAATTCATCAGGGAAATACCTCAAGTTGACATAGTTGGAGTTTGCGCAGGTTTTGATTCATATCAGAAAGACGCTGGAGCGAAGCTTTCAACTGATGACTTTTATAATATCGGATATATCATGAAAAATTTTTCTAAAAGGGCTGCAGAAAACCGCAGATTCGCGATACTTGAAGGCGGCTATTATCTTCCGGATCTCGGTAAAAATGTTCTTTCATTCTGCCAGGGCTTCGCATAGGCTGATGCATGACTGTATCTATTAAATTCAGATCAAAAGAAGACCAGAAATCTGAATACGACTGGGCTGATATTTCAAAAGGCACTGTGCGCATAGGAAAGGCACGCTGTATGGTTGAAGACTCGAAAATAACTATACATTCAATAAACATTTACCCTGAATTTGAAGGATCAGGTTATGGAAAACAGTTTGTTGAATACTGCAGAAAGCATTTTAATGTAGTAATAGCCGACAGGGTAAGGCCGACAGCAATCGGATTCTGGGAAGCTGTGGGATTCATAAACAACAGGGACGGGAACTGGATATATAGAAAACATACCAAGATGAAAAAATAGATACATTCATTCTCCGGGTTCATTTAAAATGATCGTCTATTATTGTCTTCAATTTATATAACGATGCTCTGACCCCTGATTCCTTGCACAGATGCTCTGACCCCCGCTGCAAAACCATTTAAAACTCATTGAAGTTAAACTCAACAAAATACAAAAGCGGCCTTCCGGTCGCTTTTGTATTTAATTTTTATTTCAAAGATACAGCCCAATTACGAGGAGGATGCGGGTACTTCTTAACTCAGGTTGTTTAGTGTAGGAAGAGCTGTTTCTTTTAAAATCAGTTCACCAGTTCGCCTTTGAAAATTTCAATAATTGCATCGACTGTGTTAAAATCTTTTTTACTGTCTTTGTATAATTCTTCCCGTGAATATGCACATGAATTTCCTTTTGAACTTTCGGAAGACGGATCATTAAATAAGTCGAGTTTTGCATACACTTCGTGTACTCCTTAAATTTAATTTTCCTGAAATTCCCGTTCACGCATTATGAAGCTATTCCGGATCAGATTTATATATTGAAATAAACATTAATAGGGAAAAAAGTAAATAGCAGAATCTGGTGATTAATGCATATGGAATAAGTGGCTGATAAAATAGAGGTTTTTTAGAATTTAACTGATAAATATTTCCACTTAATTAAAATAAGCATCAATAAGAATCTTTAATTTATTTACATTAAGCGGCTTTATTAAATATTCAAGAGGATGAGTATTTCCGGCGCGTTCCTTATTATTCTGATCCTCATATCCTGTAATAAATATTACAGGAATATTTGATTTGGATCTGATTTCTGCTGCAGCTTCAATTCCGTCAATTTCACCTGCAAGTGCGATATCCATTAAAATTATATCCGGCGGATTTTCTCTTGCACTTACGATTGCGTTTTCACCTGTAGTAACGTGTTGTGAAATTACATAGCCGAGACCTGTAAGCTGTGACTGCATCAGCATGGCAGTGATTACTTCATCTTCAACAAGAAGAATTTTTATGTTTTTTTTCATATCAGACTCTCGCTTTATACAGTTTTGCCGGAAATTCAATTAAACAGCTTATACCTTTATTGTTTTCAATAACTACTTTTCCCATCATCTGAAGTTCGGCTATATTATAAATCAGTTTTAAACCCAGTGAATTCTGATTCCTGAAGTCAAAACCATCAATAACACCAACGCCGTTATCTGAATAATACAATATATTTTTATCCGAATCATCGCACGTGAGGCTGATATTAATCATACCTTTTCTGTTTTCAGGGAACGCGTGCATTAAAGAATTTGTCATCAGTTCATTTATTATGAGTCCGAATGGAATTGCAGTATCAAGTAAAAATTCCTGGTCATCAATCTTAATATTCAATGAAATTCTGCCTTCCGGAACATTGAAGCTCTGCAAAATCAGGTCAGTCAGTTCAAGTATATATTCTTTTATTGAAATTCTGGATAAATCATGCGATTTATAAAGCATCTGGTGAACAAGCGATATTGCCTGTATTTTATCTTCAGTGTTTTTTACAATCTTCTGCAGCTCAGCGTTCTGAGGGAACTCTACCGCCTGAAGTAAAATTATACCCCGTATTACCTGCATTGTATTTTTAGTCCTGTGATAAATCTCGCGGATGAGAGTTTCTTTTTCACGGAGAGACTGGAGTGTCTTTTGCTCTATTTTCTTCCGCTCGGTGATATCTTCAAAACTTGCGACCATACCGGAAACATGACCGCTTTTATCAATCATTGGTGCCCCGTTTATCGAGAGCAATACACGTTTTCCATCAGGCCATTGAATTGCATGCTGGACATCAAAAACAGTTTTTCCCGTGGACATTACCAGATAAAATGGAAGCTTTTCATCAGGTACAGGTCTTCCATCCAGATCTGAAATTCGCCAGACCGGCGCATTATAGTCTGTTTGAGAAATTTCATCAATAGTAAGTCCCAGTATAGATATTGCCTTGGAGTTCGCAAAGATAATTTTTCCTTTGGAATCAACTCTTGTTATGCCGACAGGACTTGTTTCCATAATGCTTGTTATAAAATTGCGGTCACTAATTATTTTTTCCTGCGCCTGCTTTTTCAATGAAAGCTGCAGCATCAGATAAAAGATCAGGAGTGTCTCCATAATTAGAAACATAAGAAAGCCTACTATCTGCCATCTATATAAATCCCAGGCACCCGGCTTTTTATTTACAATGATACTGCCGGAAGGCAGAGCCGATTCTTTTATACCCCACCTCTTCATTTCTATCCAGTCAAAATAGTTTTTATTATCTAAAACCCTGGCAGGTATTTCTTTTGGGTTTTTCCCGTGCAATATATTTAAAGCAATTTCTGAAGCATCCGCGCTCAAGTCTGCAAAGCTTAATAAATTTCCACCAATAATTCCATGCATTAAATACGTATCAGACACTCCATATATTGGAACATTTGCTGTTTTTTTCAAAAGCGGAATCACATCCCGCGGATTAAATCCTTTACCAGTACCATCTCTATACATGGAAACATAAAGGACAACAGTATACGGGGATAGTTTTGATATTTTCTGCTGCGTTTCTTCTATACTAAAACCTATTATATAATCTACATTAACTCTTGTTTGATATTTAGCGAAATCCTTTCTGGTTATTGACTCATAGAATGCATCCTGCAAACCTGTGCCAATTACTACTGCTATTTTATTTGTTTCTGGCTGCACTTTTAAAATAGTTTCAATATTTGCTTCAATGTCCAGATGTTTAAAATTGCCGGTTACATTGCTCCCCAGGCTTTTAATATCAAGTTTCTCTTTAGTCAGACCGCACAAAACAACAGGTATTCCTTTAAACAGATTCCTGTTATGCTCCAGAAAATAATCCCAGGATATGTCATCTGTAATTATAATTAAATCCAGATTTATACTGCCATATTTTGCATGCAGCTGTTTTAAAATTTCATCCTGCACTGATACTGAATTAAACCTGACTTTTTCAAGGTATTCGCTATAAATTGAAACATTCAGTGATTTTGAACTTTTTAAAACTGAATATAATGTCCTATCCATTAAAATATTTGCCGGAAGAAATTGATCCTGTGCATGAAGTATTAATACATTCCTGGAATTTTTAGTTGTTTGCGCAAAAGCAGGATTGATCAAGAAAAAAGAAAGAATAGTAATAATAATTAAAGGGATAAAGCTCTTACCGGATATAATAAAAGTTATTTCTTTTTCATTGATTGCAGATGTTGTTTCCAATAATTCACATCCCTTTAATTATTTTATCTTTTCATCACAAAGATAATGAAACACTTTAAAATATAATTATTTAAATATCAAATTCCAATATAATTTTTGTTCCTTTTTTCCGTTCTATACGTATTTTCCCATAAAGTTCTTTCGAGAGCATCCACACAAGCTTAAGTCCAAAGCCTGTAGAATTTTCCAGATCAACTGATACAGGCATGCCGATTCCATTATCCTCTACTGTAATCGAAACAGATTTTCCTTTTAACAAAACTCCGAGCTCGATAAGCCCGTTTTTTCTTCCGGCAAACGCATATTTCATAACATTTGTCAAAAGCTCATTGATAATTATTCCAATAGTCTGCAGCCTTTTTGCATCCAGAATAAAATCATCAATTTTCTTTTCTATCTTCACTGTATTACTGTTTGGAAAGTTTGATACTATTTGATCTGCCAGTGATGGAATATAATCTAAAACAGAAATATTCTGAACATCCGGAGAACGGTACAGCTTATCATATAAAATCATCATGCTCTGCACGCGCATAGCTGAATCTTCAAGTGCAGATATGGATAAAGGATCTTTCATCGCATAAGACTGAAGCATAAGAAGGCCGTGTATTACATTCATATTGTTTTTTATTCGGTGATTTACTTCCCTGAGAATAATTTCTTTTTCTGAAAGAAGCGATTTAATTTTTTCTTCTGCACGTTTACGTTCAGTTATATCCTGTGATAATATTTGAACTCCTATAATATTATTGTTTGTTGTATCAGAAATTTTCGAAAATGTGCTGAAGAAATATTTATCACCAGTTGGTAACGGGACTAGATCTTCATATTCTACCGGCACATTGAGTAAAGCGGCATTTTTTATCCGGTTGTGGTAAAATTCCGCTTCCTGTTTCGGAAAAATATCATATATGGATTTTCCATTAAAATCCTCAGGAATACCGCCCATATTTTTTGCTGCCATCTGATTATAAGAAATAACGATTCCATCAATATTATAGTATCCAATTCCTATGCCGGCGGATTCATGCAATAACCGGAATTTCTCTTCACTTTCCCGAAGTGCTTCTTCAACCTTTTTACGGTCAATTACCTTCCATACAGAATCCATCAGCAGAGAAATCTGCAGTACATCTGTTTCAAGATAATCTGTATCCTTGTTTGCAAGCCCTACCACACTGACAATGGTTTCACCTTTGAATACCGGGATTGTAATAAATTTCAGAAGTTTTACATGACCTTCGGGATAGCCTTTTTTCAATGGATGATCAGCCTGATAATCATTAACAAAAATCGGTTTGCGCTGACGCACGGCCTCACCCCAGATTCCTGTTTTATCAAGTTCGTAGCAGGTTTGCGGATTAACAACAGAACAATTCGGCATTACATTTTTTGACCATGAGTTAAGAATCAGCTGTCTGCGTTCTTCATTATAATGGTAAATGTACCCGATTTTGCTGCCTGTCATCTGCAGGGCCTGTTCAAGCGCATAATCAAGAAACTCCTGAATTGTTTCAGCAGGATGCTGCAGAATATCGACAAGTTTTCTTAAGCGCGCTTCATTAAGTTTATTTTCATCCTCGGTCTTTTTGCGCTCGGTGATATCACTCAACGTACCTACCATCCTGAGAGCCTTACCGTCAGAATCAAGCTCTATTGCTTTGCCGCGGGTTGAAACCCATAACCAATCCCCTGATTTTTTTTTCATTCTCAGATCAATTGCAAAACCAATACCGCTTTCTATACTTGATTGAAGATCCTGTTCCACTCTGTTAATATCATCCGGATGAACTAGTAAACGCCAGGAAGCGTATACAGCAGGAAATTCTTTATCTTCATAGCCGAGTATTTCATAGTAAATAGTGCTGAAAAAAGCATTCCCTGTTTGAACATTCCAATCCCAGAAACCGTCATTCACAGCAGAAAGAATCATAGCATACCTTTTCTCGCTCTCACGCAATTCAATTTCTGCAATTTTGCGATCGGAAATATCACTCATTGAAAGATAAGCGGCTATAATTTCACCATTAAAATTATAAATAGGAATCGCATTTACAAGCGCCCATCGTCTTGAACCGTCCTTTCTGACAATCAGCCGCCCTTCATTAATTGTTTTGCGGCCGGATAACGCACGGGCTAAAGGCAAATCACTGATATTACCTGGATTTTCATTTGCATCATAATCCTTATATGAAGGATTTATATTCATCAGAGAATTGCCGATATAAGAAGGTTCATCTGTTATTCCAAGAAATTCCCTGCATGCAGGATTGATAATCTGAATTACAGCTCCAGGCATGCTGACCATAACCATTGAAAGCGGTGATTGATCAAAGGTCTGCTCGAGAAGAATATTTGCCATTATAAGTTTTTCTTCCATCTGCCTGCGATCGGTGATGTCAATAGCAGAAGAAATAAGATAAAGCGGTTTGCCGTCTTTATTGCGGCGCAGGGATGAGCTTAAATCCACCCATACAACAGATCCGTTTTTATGAATAAATCTTTTACTAAAGCGTGCTGAATCCCGTTTGCCTGAAAGGAGCTGGTCAATTTCTTTTTGAGTCTGTTCAATATCATCCGGGTGTGTAATTTCCTGCCATTTTTTATTTTTTAATTCATCCGAAGTATATCCAAGCAAATCACATAAAGCCTGGTTGGCATTAACCTCACCAGTTATAAGAGTGAGTGATTTCCCCACGATAGAATGGTCGAACAAATACTTGAATTTATCCTCGCTCTCCCTAAGTTCCTCACTGGCTGCAATAAGTTCTTCGTTCGATGCTTCCATTTCCTCCATTGCTGCAATCATTTCTTCATTTGCAGATTCAAGCTCTTCATTCTTTCTTTTGATTTCATCTTCTGCCCGTTTTTGCTCTGTGATATCCCTGAAGCTCACAAGACTTGCCCACACATTTCCCTGTTTGTCCAGTAAAGGCGAACCAAAAATCTCAAGCAGCGTCCTGGTTCCGTCGGGACGCACAACAACCATATCTTCAACATGAGCAGACTCACCGAGCAATCCCCGCACAAGCGGCATCTCATTCTCCGGATACGGCTCATTGCTATCAAGCTTATATGCCTTGTATACTTCAGCAAGATTATCCTTTGATGCATCCGGAAGATTGCCCCTGCCGAGAAGCCTTGCAGCCTGTTCATTTACTACAATCGGTTTTCCGGACGGCGCTTCTATCATCATAACGCCCACCTGGAGATTATTCAGCAAAGTGTCGAATATGCTGTTCTGGCGTTCAATAGTTTTATCAGATTTTCTGCGGTCTGTGATTTCTTTAATATTGTGAACAAACGAGGTAATCTTCCCAGAATTATCATGCATAGGACTTGCTTGAAGAATATAGTTTTTTCCATCCTGTTCAAATTCGCTGAATTCTTCTTTCCCTGTTTGCAATGACATACTGCATGGACATGTCTCAATTGGACAATTGGTCCCATGAATCAGCTCATAACATTTTCTGCCGATTATTTTTTCTTTTGGAAGGCCAAGCGATTTTATTCCGGTTTCATTTATTGCAAGAAAAGTATGATCAAGTGATATCATGCAGACAATATCAGACATTGAATTAAATGTTTTATCCCAGGTTGTTTTTGCATGGGTTAATCTTTCTTCTGCAAGTATGCGCTCAGCAAGTTCATTTTTTATTTTCTGATTCGCATCAAACAGCTTAAACGCCATCTTGATTGAAGCATCAAGAACTGTAGTGCTTGAATTTTTTACAACGTAACCGTAAGAAGTAATTTTTTCTGTTTTTTCAACTATTTCAGGCTCAGTGTGGCTCGAAAGAAATACTACCGGGATATCACGGTCTTTTAAAATAAATGCTGCAGCTTCAGTGCCGTCAATTCCATCACCCAGATCAATGTCCATAAGTATAAGATCAATATTTTTATTGGCAGCTGCTGCAGTAACAGCGTGTTCTCCGGTATCTGCAGTTACAACATCATAACCGAATTTCTGCAAAACAGTAGAAGTTACTATAGAAGTTACTGTTTCATCTTCAACAAGCAGGATTGTTTTAATACCCATCTTTATTCCTTAAAATATTAATAAAAAAAAATAAGTTTCTATCAAATGGTTAATATAATTTTATATATCCATTTCCTTTGAAACTGCAATAAGTTTTTATTATATCAAATGTTTATAATTACAGGTATAGCACTTTTTATTTATAAAAGAGTTTTTTTGTATTGATAATAGTGCAATATTGAATTTAAAATCATTTTTCCTTTGGACAGCCTACAACAAACACTACAGAAGTTTTTTCATCTGTATATGTTGCAACACTATTGATATTACTGCTGAATTTGCAGAGTATCTGCCCATTCAGGTAATCATTGTGGAATTCACAGTTTAAGCAATTATCTAATTTCATTTCTTCCTCGAACTTTATTGTATAATCATCTCCCTGTCCGGAGTGAGTCAGTCAGCATACTGTTTTGCTATAGAATAAAAGTCCCTGCTGTTGTCTATAAATATTTTTACTAGATGCGGCTCGAAATGCGACCCCGAACCTTTCAATATTATCTCAAGCGCGCTTTCATGTGACATGGGTTTTTTATACGGGCGCTCTGAAACAAGAGCATCATATACATCTGCAAGCGCCATTATTCTCGCACTCAGTGGAATATCTTCACCCTTTAATGCAAAAGGATAACCGGTTCCATCCCATTTTTCATGATGATACTTTGAAATTTCCTTTGCAAAATTTAAAAAAGAATTTTCACCGAGAATAGTTTCAGTCCGCTGGATTGCATCAAAACCGAATGTTGTGTGTTTTTTCATTATATCAAATTCGTCCGGAGTCAGCTTGCCGGGTTTCAATAAAATGCTGTCCGGTATAGCGACTTTGCCGATATCGTGTAAAGGAGCTGAATGCCATATCAGTTCTATATCACCGGAAGCATACGGAAGATTATCAGATATTTTTTCCAGTATAAGCTTAACATACAGCTTGGTCCTTTGTATATGACCGCCGGTTTCAGGGTCGCGGAATTCGGCAAGTATAGCCATGCTGCTGATAGTAGCTTCCTGTGTTGTTGATAATGCTTTGGCTCTTAAAACAAGTAAATCTTCAGTCTTTTTCCGCTCGGTAATATCTTTAATTACACCATCGTAAGAAACAAGTTTCCCGTTTGAATCATATTTGGAAATTGATGTATCGCTGATCCATTTTATTTTACCATCCCTGCATATAATCCTGTGCTCAACCGGATTAAGTTTTTCCCCATTTATTATTTTTAAAAATCTTGCGGTAACCCATTCCCTTTCTTCAGGAACAATCATATTGAACCACAGGTAGGGATTTTCTGAAAACTCTTTCGCCGTATAGCCTGTTACAGTATGGCAGGCTTCACTGTGATTTGTTTCAACAGCTTTTCCATCTTTAACTTTTACAGTATAGAGATAATCAGTTAAGCCGTCTGTAATTCTTTTATATCTTTCTTCGCTTTCTTTTATTCTTATATTCGCATTATAAAGTTCGAACGCCATTTCTATTGAAGACAGAAGCACAAAATCTCCGGAATTTTTAACAACATATCCGTAACGGGCAATCTCTTTTACTTTATCAACATATTCTTTCTCTGTATGTGAAGAAAGAAATACTATTGGAATATTTTTTTTAGATAATATTATCTGAGCAGCTTCAGTGCCGTCAATACCGTCGCCGAGCTCAATGTCCATTAGAATAATATCAATTTCGTTATTGGCATCTGCAATTTGCACTGCACTTTCACCCGAGTATGCTGTCACAACACTGTAACCGGCTTTCTGAATGGCAGTTGAAGTCATCAAAGCTGTCACGCGCTCATCTTCAACCAGAAGAATTGCTTTTTTTCCTTCTAATGTCATTTTAAATTAACCCTGCCTTTAAAAAAAATACCGGGGTCAGAGCAACTTAGCAGATGCCGGCAGCGAAACAGTAAAAATTCCCCTTTTGTATGATGTTTTAAATAGCTCAAAGATCCTCCCTGTAATTCCAACTGTAAAAATATATACAAACGCCCAAAGATATATAGTAAATAATGTGCTTCGGCTTCGTTCAGCACAAGTTCTTCAATTTCAAGCTATACAGGCTCTGACCCCACTTCCCCTTCAAATGATGCTCTGACCCCTATCTAACGAGAAGATTTCCCTGACAGGAATGAGTTTACTTCACTTCAAATTCCAAAATAAATTTTGTTCCGTTATTTCTTTCAACTTTAATGCTTCCGCCAATCTGTTTTGCAAGCATTGATACAAGTTTGAATCCGAATCCGGTAGAATTTTCAACATCAACAGATTCCGGTATGCCTATACCGTTGTCTTTTATTTCAAAACGCAAACGGGTGCTGCCCGGCTTTGATCCCGCTCCAATGGAAGAAGCCACTACAGTTATAAGTCCTTCCTCTCTTCCGGTAAATGCATACTTCATAATATTTGTTATAAGCTCGTTGATAATAATTCCGAGAGAAGATAAAATTTTAGCGCTGATCATTACATCATCAATTTTCTTTTCAACTTTTACAAATTTACTGTTTGGAAAATTCGCTACAATTTCATCTATAAGAGTTGGAAAATATTCTTTTATAGACATTTTTTTAAACTCAATAGATCGATACAGCTTATCATAAAGTATAGACATGCTCTGCACGCGGTTTCCTGCATCATTCAGAGCGTTTACTGCAGCAGGATGATCTTTCATTGTATCAGCCTGCAGATTAAGCAGGCCGGTTATTGTATTCATGTTGTTCTTGATCCGGTGATGTACTTCTTTAAGCAGGACTTCTTTTTCGCGTGTTGCCTGTTCAGCCTGATCTTTAAAAATATCCGCATTTTGAATTGCTACGATAATATCACTCTCAAATTTTTTACGCTCAGTTATTTTTTCGAACGAGACCCCTACTTTATCATCCGGCAATGGAAACACTTTAATGGAAAAAGCATTTTCTAAAACTCTATCATCTCCATAATAAATATCTTCAAAAAAAAGCGGTTTCTTTGTTCTGGCAACCTCCGCATATCTCTGAGGAATATTCTTTTCTCTTAATCCCGGAAAATTTTTATCTAATGTTTTCCCTATTACATCCTCAACAGCAATACCCGTAAATTCAACTGAAGCCGGATTTGCATAAACCATCCTCAGGCTTCTATCATCATTTAAATCCTCAAGTTTATAAACATGCAATCCAATTTGGATATTTTCAACTATATTCATTGACAAGGATAATTTTTCTTTAGTCTGTTTGCTCTCAGTGATATCGAGAATAACACCTATCAGGCCGGCTATGTTTCCACCTGAATCATAAAAGACAGCCTTATGGAATACAACATCATGCAGCTCACCTCTGGCATCTTTTATCTGAGATTCGTAAATTTGGGTTCCTGGATTATTATACAATTCAATGTCTGCCTTATTGTATGTATCCGCAAGATCTTTCGGTGATATATCATAAACTGTTTTACCTATCAGCTCACTCTCTTCTTTACCAAAAAATTCCACATAAGCTTTATTGAAACCGAGGTATCTGCCGTTTGTATCCTTATAAAAAACCGGGGCAGGAATTGAATCAATAAGTGTTTTCTGAAACAGACTTTTTTCTTCGAGTGCATCTTCAATTTTTTTACGTTCGGTAATATCATGTCCAACAGACTGAAAATGAAGGAGATTCCCTTCTATATCAAAAAGCGGAACATCATTCCATCTGTACCAGCGGATTCCAACTACGCCTTCCACTTCATGGATGTACGAATAAACCTGTTTTGTTGCCACTGCATTTTTATAATTTTCAAGTACTTCTGACCGTGCGTGTTCCGGAATAAACTCAATCCATTTTCTCCCTATCAGCTCATCGCTGGTTTTGCCAACAAGCCTGCAGTAGGCTTCGTTAACGAAAGTAAGCGTTGTGTCAGGAAGCCACACACAAACAACCTCCAGCTGCGACTCAATCAGCGTGCGGTATCTCTCTTCGCTTTCCATTACTTTCTGATTGGACATGAAAAGTTTGAATGCCATTTTTATTGATACATCTAGAACTGTTGTGCTTGAACTTTTAACCACATAACCATATGAGGTGATTTTTTCTGTTTTTTCAACAATTTCAGGTTTAGTGTGGCTTGAAAGAAAAACTACCGGTATATTACGTTTTTTTAAAATTATTTCAGCAGTTTCCGTTCCATCAATCCCATCACCAAGATCAATGTCCATTAAGATAAGATTAATATCCTCATTTCGTAATGCAATTTCAGCTGCTTCTTCTCCTGAAGAAGCAGTAACAACATTATAACCGAAATTTCCCAGAATTTTAGCTGTATAGATTAAAGTAGTTATTTCATCTTCAACCAGCAGAATGGTTTTTTTACTATTTGGTTCCATACATCAGGCTTTCATTGAAACCCAGTGAATCGCATTTTTCACAAGATCGTTGCCGCTTTCAAAATTTAGTTTTTCAATAATATTTTTTCTGTGGCTTTCAATTGTGTTGGTGCTGAGATTAAGTTTTTTTGCTATTTCGCCGGTTTTGCATCCCTTGCCTATCAGTTCAAATATTTCAATTTCCCTGTTCGACATTTTTTCAATTTCAATGCGTTCAGAGTCAGATTCTTTGTGCATCAGTTTATTTATCATTTTACCTGAAATTTTATTGCTGATATATGTATCACCAGAGAAAACTGACCTGATAGCTTCTATTAGAATCTGAGGGGCTTCATTTTTCGTTATATATCCGTGAGCTCCGGCTTTCATTGCCCGTTCAATATAAAGAATTTCCGAATGCATAGACAGCACCAGTATTCTTGTTTTTATCTTTCGCCTGGTAATATTTTTAATCAGATCAATGCCGCTTAATTCGCCATCAAGCGTGATATCAACAACTGCCACGTCATGCTCTTCAGCTGCGAGAATTTTTATTGCATCATTAATATTATCAGCCTCGCCGATTACTGAAAGATCGGATTCATTTTCAATCATCCTCTTTATTCCCTGGCGCATCAGAGGATGATCTTCCACAATTATTATTTTTATTTTTTCTTTAGTCATAATATTTATTATATAATAAAATTCATTCCTGATTTTTGTAAAAAAATAATATTAATCCCAGCTCCCTTACCACATTAGCCGCCGTTCACCCGTAGGGTATTTTATCTTAATGGAATCGCCCCCTCCGGGAGAAGAGTGAGACTTTGGTTAAAACTATTAATTGAAATTATAACTATTCAGAAAATAAATCAATAGCGGATTTAAGTGATTTTTAACATATTATCAGCTATATTTTTACAGTAACTTCAATCTTAAATATATCTTTTTCTTCAGAAACTCTCAATAAAGCTCCTATTAAATCAGCCCTGTATTTCATTATTTTCAGGCCCATACCGCCTTTTTTGCTTTGTTTATTACTTTTTCTATTGTTCATCAGCAATATATGCAGATTATCTCCAATATGATTAAAAAAAAGATTTATCTTATCAGGTTTTTCATGCTTAATTGAATTATTGACAGCTTCTTTAATAATATAATATAAATTTAAAGATACAGCTTCGTCTTTGATGACTACGTCAAAATCTTTTTCCATGATTAAATCCACATTAAAATATTTTTTTATGTCAGCTCCCAGCTCCTCAATGGCATATATAAAACCACCTGTATCAAAATTTACAGGATGCAGTCCTTTTGAAATATTCCTCACATGATCAATGGAATTGCTTACAAGATAAATCATTTCATCCAGATCCTTAATATCAACAGCTGATCCTTTCTGTATTCCCTGTTTCATCATTTCCGTTAAAAATCCCAGGTAGGATAATTTCTGGCCAAGATCATCATGGAGATTGCTTCCTATTGCGCGTCTTTCATTCTCGCTTATATTAATAATTTCCTTTTCAAGTTCCTTCTTCTCGGTGATATCACGGACAATTGCAATCACTTCATCATCACCGCTGACAATCATTCGCGCCTCAAAATCCCGTAAACCTTTTTCCTGAATGGGAAGCTGATATTCAAAAGTCTGAAGACTTTCTGATTCTAAAGTCGCAGCGATCTCCAGATCAATTAAATCAGCAAATTCAGGCGGAAGAATATCATGACTGCATTTGCCGATAATAGATGGTCCTGCGTGTTGATACATATCTCTTATATCGGCCTTATAATCCAGAAAGACACCTTGTCTGTTTATGCGGAACATTAAATCCGGAATTGTGTTAAGTATATCCTGAGCACGCTTTTCACTCATACGAATAGTTTTTTCAGCTTCTTTGCGTTCAGTTATATCCTTTACATTAATAATCCGGCTTACCGAGTTTCCGGATTTATCTTTTGTTACTGTAATATCCAGAATAGCCGGGAATTGCGTACCGTCTTTTTTAATATGAATTGATTCAAATGTATAATGGCCTTTTTCATTGGCTATTTTTATATTTTTTCCCAGTTCATTGCGGGATTCCTGAGAAAATATGCTTTTAAGATTCATGCCCTGCATTTCTTCAACCGAATAGCCGTGCATCTGTGCAAAACACGGGTTCATGATATCAATACTTTCCCCATCCGGGCTGCATACCATCACTCCCCACTCGGCATATTCAATTGCATTTTTCCATTTTTTCAGATTCGTATTTGCTTCATGGAGCTTCAGAGTCATTTTAATTGATGCAAGCAGAACATAAGATCCGGAATTTTTATGAACATACCCATAGGTGCTTATTTCATCAGTTTTCCCTACAATTTCTTTTTCTGAATGGGAAGATAGAATTAAAATAGGTATATCAAAAAGCTTAAGTATTTCTTTTGTAGCCTCAATGCCGTCCATCTCGGAATCAAGTTCAATATCCATGAGTATTATATCTATCATGCTTCCGTCGGCATAAACTATCTGGAGAGCCATTTCACCTGTGGATGCATTGATAACAGTATAGCCTTCATTTTTCAGAGTATTTGTGAGAAAAGCAGCAGTGACACTCTCATCTTCAACCAGCAATATTGTTTTACTTTCCAATACATTTCCTCTTGTTATAATGAATTTTCATGAAGATTTAATCTATATCAAGGATTATCTTTTGACAGCAAAATTTTATATTTTAAAATCTAAATCTGCATATCTTTTTAATATTTTTTGTCTATATATTTAATTATCACTAAATATGGCTACTTGTCAATAGCTGAAAATAGTGATAATTTGCAGGGGGGCGATCGTCAGGTCTACATGACAAAGGTATTTTTTTAATCGAATTTGTTTATTTTTTTCACTTGATTATGCGGGATTTTTAATTATAAAATTATACTTCGTAGATTTCATGTTTTACTGAAATCCATCAATTTCTAAAACAAACTTCTTCCATACATCACTTATATCAGCTGCTAAGCTTCTGATCTCTTCCTCTTCTATCATAAAACCATATGAATGAATAAAGAAATGTCTGAAAGATAAATATCGATATAATTCATCGCATAGCAGAGCAGAGATTATACCATTAGTTACAGAAGAATTTAATAAATCTTTATGCCACATTGAGGATTGGGGTATTTCAATATTCTGATGCTTTAAAATAATCTTTAAAATCTTTTCGATACCATTATATGCATTCTGTAAAAATGCACCAACTGCCGTTAATTCAACAACTGACTTGTTTTCCAACTCAATTGTTTCTTTTAAAATAGTAAGAATTTTTTCGATATATTCTTTTTCAGCATTTATTTTTTCTTTGATATCATCCATATATCTTAATACTGTTTTTCCGGATAATATCGTTTATTTTTGAATGTTTCCCAAGATCAACAAGATCAACAGGTTTAGGTAAATATTTAAACAACTCTGAATAAAAATTAAAAAATTTTCCAGGTTTTATCCCTTCAATTCCAATATCTATATCATTATAATTTTCATCTTTTTCAATTGATGATCCGAATAAAAAAACAGATGAGATTTCATATTTTTTTGCGAGTTCAATAATTTTATTTTTTTCAAATTCAGAAATCATAAATTCCATCCCTTTTTAAATATAATTTATTGTTAAAATTATTTTTACATTTTAGAATTATTTCTGTCAAGACGTTATTGTAATATTTGTCAGCATAGGCGATCGGTCAGTCGCCCATATAACTTTTTTTTATTGACACTTCCCGCCATTTTACGAAAGTTTATTTTTACGGAGGAGCAATATGCTGCATGAGAAAAAACTAACAGAATTAGCTGAAATGCTGGATAAAGATCAGATTACTTCAGTTGAAATCTGCAAAGCTTATCTTGAAAGAATAAAAAAACTTAATGGTAAAATCAATGCATATATAACTTTTGATGAAAATAGCGTAATGGCCGATGCTGCTGAAGCGGACAAGAGGCGCGCCTCGAAAAAAACAAAATCCATTTATGATGGAATCCCTATAGCTGTAAAAGACAATATCTGCACAAAGGGTATTAAAACCACCTGCGCATCTAAAATACTCGAAAATTTTATAGCGCCGTATGACGCTGAAGTTTATACAAAACTGAAAGACGCGGGATTCCTTCTTTTAGGAAAAACAAATCTCGATGAATTTGCAATGGGTTCTTCAACAGAATCGTCATTTTTTGGAACAACAAAAAATCCATACGACCTGGAAAAAGTTCCAGGCGGAAGCTCCGGCGGCTCTGCTGCTGCAGTAAGTGCAATGACAGCACCTGCAGCGCTCGGTTCAGACACAGGCGGATCAATCCGTCAGCCTGCATCATTCTGCGGAGTTGTCGGAATTAAACCGACTTATGGCAGAGTATCCAGATACGGCCTTGTGGCATACGCGTCATCTCTTGACCAGATAGGAACATTCGCAAACAGCGTAACAGATGCAGCAGCTCTTCTTTCAATAATATCCGGAAAAGACATTAAGGATTCCACTTCCGTTGATAAAGAAATAGATTTCTCACCTGATAAACTCACCTTTGATCCAAAGGGACTTAAAATAGGAATACCTGAAGAATACTACAACGGTATCGATCCGGAAATAAAGGAAAGAATCCTTGATAAAATAAATGCGCTTGTTAAACTCGGCGCGCAGACAGTAAATATTTCCCTGAAATATACAGAGTATGCAATTCCGATTTACTATCTTATTGCCACAGCAGAGGCATCATCCAATCTTGCCAGATACGACGGAGTCCGCTACGGGTACAGATCACCGAACATTAAAAATTTATCTGAACTGTATATTAAAAGCAGAAGCGAAGGCTTCGGCAAGGAAGTTAAGAGAAGAATTCATCTCGGAACATTTTCTCTCAGCTCAGGTTACTACGACGCGTATTATTTAAAAGCACTCAAAGGCAGAACCCTTATCATTGAAGATTTTAAAAACGCATTTACTAAAGCGGATGTTATAATCACGCCTGTTACAACAACTACAGCTTTTAAAATCGGCGAGATGATAAACGATCCTCTGCAGATGTACATGTCGGACATACTTACTATCTCAGTAAATCTTGCAGGAATCCCGGCTCTTTCTGTCCCCGTGGGTCTGCATTCAAACGGTATGCCGATAGGCATGCAGATTATGGGTAATCATTTTGATGAAAAAACAATTTTAAATATTGCCGGAGCAGTGGAAAAAACAGGTGATGCGATTAAGCCTACTATTTAACATTTTCATTTTAATTTCTGCATGTTCGTGCATGAGCTATACCCAGGCAGGTACAGTAAAAAAAATCAGCATCCCGGATGAAACATCTGATTTTGAAAAAGCAGACAGTCTGTACATTACAAACAAAGAAAACACTGCTGAATTAAAAATAAAGACGCGTGAAATTACTTTTTTACTGAATAAGTTTTTATCGGATAACGGCTCAGTCATGAACACTGAAGCAATATCCCTGATTAAAGACGGAAGATATTCCGAAGCTGAAATAATACTGACTGATATTTTAAATGAAAACCCTAATGATTCGTGTGCGGCAAATAATCTTGGAGTGCTATACGAATTTGACGGCAACTTTGATTCATCGATGAATATGTATTACAAAGCCTGCAGCATTGATCCCGGCAATTCATTCTATAGAAAAAATTTCCTCTTCCTTCTGGACACATTCAAACCATGATGCTCACAGATACATATTTCAGAAAACACACATACCTCCGGGTTTCAATAACCGACAAATGCAATCTGCGATGCGCTTACTGTATGCCTCCTGGAGGAGTTGAAAATCTCGAACACGACGAGGTCCTGAGAAACGAGGAGTTCACACGGCTTATAAAAATTTTCAATGTTATGGGTGTTGACAAGATACGATTCACAGGCGGAGAGCCCCTTGTCAGAAGAGGTTTTATCAATATAGTTTCCGAATCAAGAGCTATATCCCCGAACCTGGACCTTGCACTCACCACCAACGGCATACTTCTTGGAAATTTTTTAGATGACCTGGCAGATTTCCGGCTTAAGAAACTCAACATAAGTCTCGACACATTGTCACGATCCCGTTTTGCAGAAATTACGGGAAGTGATTCCATGGACATAGTAATCAATAATATAGAAAAAGCTCTCTCATACGAATCATTTGATATAAAAATAAACGCTGTTCTTCTTGAAAGCGCATTAAATGAAATAGAGGATTTCCTTGAATTCATAAAGGATAAACCGGTAAAGCTCAGGTTTATAGAAAAAATGCCATTCAACGGAATAAAAGATAATTTTAAATTTATAGCTTCTAATCAGCTGGTCGATATTCTGAAAACCTTCGGCAGGCTCGAAAGAAACCAGCACATAGACACCAATGTCGCAATGATGTACGACCTTAAATACAGAGATAAATATAAAATTTCAATAGGCATAATTCCGCCTGTTTCACATAAATTCTGTCAATCGTGCAACAGGCTCAGGCTCACATCCGACGGATACCTGAAATCATGCCTTTATTCCAATGATGAATTCGACCTTAAAAGCGCGTTAAGAAAAGATTTAAGCGATGATGACATAAAAAAAATAATAGCCCAGGCAGTAATATCCAAATCAAAAGGGCATTCCATAGAATACTCTACCGACTCAGGCGGTTGTTATTCCATCAGCACTAAAAGGTCCATGTCGAAAATCGGCGGCTGATAATGGATAATTTCATAGTAAGCATAAACACTTCCCTTCCGGTTTTTATTCTGGTTTTCCTTGGAATAATTTTAAAAAAAACAGGATTTATCAATGATAATTTTATTGATAAGGCAAATCTAATTGTTTTTAATGTTTCACTTCCGTGTCTGATATTCATTAAAATCTCAGCTGCGGATTTTAAAAGCGTTTTCAGTTCTGAAGAAATCATCATTGCCTGCTCAGCAACTTTTTTATTTTTTATAATTTCCTGGATCATTGCAGGCTTCACAATTAAAGACGGCAGAACAAAAGGCGCATTCATTCAGGGGTCTTACAGGAGCAATGTGGCAATTATCGGCCTGGCTCTTGCAAATAATTTATTCGGGCCGTCAGGCTTAACCCGTGCTGCAATAGTAATTTCATTTCTAATGCCGCTGTATACAGTTCTATCAGTGCTTGCACTTACAGTTCCGGTCCAAAAAAGCAGCAGTTCTAAACTTGCAATACTAAAAAACATTGCAACCAACCCTCTTATTATTGCTCTATTTCTTGCTGTTCCTTTTTCAATTTTCAAAATAGATTTTCCAGTTATATTCAGGCAAAGCGTTACACTCCTTTCTGAAATAACAATTCCGCTTGCTCTTTTATGCATTGGAGGATCATTAAACTTCAGAGCCATGAAGGAAAAATTTATTCCGGCAATGGTTTCATCTTTTATCAAACTTGCAGTTATGCCTTTTACAGGTACTGCAATTGCAGTTCATATGGGACTAAGAGGCGAATCTCTCGGGATTCTGTTTATTGCTCTTTCTACGCCTGCTGCAGTTTCAAGCTACATTATGGCAAAAGCAATGGACAGCGATGATGAGCTTGCAGGCCACATAGTTCTCATTACAACGCTCGGGGCAATTGTTACAGTTGCAGGGGGAATATTTATTTTAAAATCTCTGGGGCTGATATAATTTTAATATCACAGTACATCAAGCACTACCATTGTAATATCATCATCGAATGCAATTCCGCTTTTAAATTCCTCCAGCCTCTTCATAAGCTCAATGGAAAATTCTTCTGCAGTTTTACCTGCGTGATCCCTCAATGCTTTCTGCAATCTAAGCTCTTCGAAAAATTCCTTTTCAGGGTTTGAGCATTCAGTAATACCGTCAGTATAGAAAACAACCCTGTCGCAGGATTCCAGCTGTATAATTTTTTCTTCAATTTTATTATCCTTGAACCAGCCAAGAGGTTTGCCTTTAGCTTTCAGTTCAATAAATTCATCAGTCTTTTTCCTGTACAAAAGCGGAGCAGCATGCCCTGCACATGAATAGCGCATTTCTCTTGTATTGATATCGATCATGGCGTAAAAAGCAGTTACAAAATTACTTCTGACAGTATGCTGATGAATAACATTATTGAGTAAACTCAAAACATTATCCGTTGACGTTCGAATAGTTATATTTTCGAGCGCCATTTTAGTTACTGTCGCGAGAAACGCGCCAGGAAGACCGTGCCCTGAAACGTCAGCTATGAAAATATCAATAAAATTATCCCGCTTCTCTATGTCATAAAAATCACCGCCTACCTTGTCCATGGGTATATATACCACATGTTCGTGAAATCCGGAAATCTCCGGCATCGATGAAGGCAGCAGGCGCTCCTGGAGCAGACGCGCAACTTCAAGTTCACTTTCTATATCTGCATTCCGGCGGCTGATAATCTGCTGGTACTCATAATTTTTCAGCAGAGATGAGATGCGTGTAAGAAGTTCCATTGAATTAAAAGGCTTATGCAGATAGTCATCAGCGCCGTTTTCCAAGCCTACCACTTTGTTCATAAGCTCCGTATCTGCTGTAAGCATAATAACCGGTGTTATTTTCAGCACTTCATCATTCTTGATTATCGAAGTCATTTCAAAACCATTCATAACAGGCATCATAACATCAGTAACAATAAGATCAGGCTTTTCGCTTCTGGCACAGCATATACCCTCCTCGCCGTTTCCGGCAAGAATTACCCTGTAATGTTTCTGGAGTAATACCTTAAGGAAATTACGCATATCCTCATTGTCATCTACAACCAGGATGGTTTTTTCAGTGCCGTTGTATTTCGGTTCGTCTTTTTCAGCGCAGCCGGACTGTGAGAGATTATTATTTTTTGATTCCTCAATTTCGTTGATTCCTATTAACCGGTAATCTTTTATGTAATTGTCAAGATTGCTTTTTTCTGAAAATTTTATATTCGGCCTGTTTTCAAGGTGTGCTATTCCCTTAGGGATGCGCACTGTAAAAGTTGATCCGTGATCATCCGGATAATTATCTTTATACCTGCTCTCGACCGAAATTGATCCTCCGTGCAGTTCAACAAGTTCCTTCACAAGCGCAAGACCTATACCGGTACCCTCATACTTTCTGGTGGATGTAGTATCCGCCTGACTGAAACGGTCAAATATTGTTTCTATACTTTTCTCCGGAACTCCTTCTCCCGTATCGTCAAAAATAATACGGCAGTGGTCATCTTCCTCTATTAGAGATATTGAAATAGTTCCGCCAGGGCCTGTAAACTTCAGAGCATTAGAAAGAAGATTCATGAATACCTTATCCATCCTTTCAGGATCAAAAAAAAGCATAATCGAATCAGAAGAAGATTTTAAATCCAGATTTATATTTTTTGCTTTTCCGGCAAGCTGTATGCTGGAAAGATAATGACGGGCGAAATAAGCAATATTTCCTTCCTGCACATGTAAAATCATTTTCCCGGCTTCGATTTTAGAAAAATCGAGAAGATTGTTTACAAGCTTAAGGAGACTCAGCGTATTCCGATGAAGATTTTTAAAAAAATCATTGCCGATCTCCTTGCCGTAATCCCCCTGGAGAACAGACTCAATCGGACCGAGCATAAGTGTGAGAGGTGTGCGTATCTCGTGAGAAATGTTGGCAAAAAATCGGGTTTTCGCTTCCTCAAGATCACGGCGAGCGTCATCGGCTTTTTTAATTGTTGAAATATCACGCGTAATACCGTAAAAATCTATTTCTCCTGCATTGTTTTTCATCATTCGGACAGTCTGGCCTACCCATAATACCATACTGTTTTTCATCATAACAGGAAATTCACAGTAGGTTGTCTCGATATTTTCGAATACCTGTTTTTGATAAAATTTCAGCTGCTGTTCCCTGTAATCCGGATGCACTATCGAAAGAAAATGCTTTCCAATCAGCTCATCATGAGGAATGCCGGTCAATCTGGTTATAGCAATATTGAAATATTTAAAATGCCCGTCCAGCTTGCAGATAAATACGCAGTCGCTGACATTCTCCATCAATTGCTGATAGTGCATTTCGCTTTTGCGCAATGCGTCCTCAGCCGCTTTCCTGTCCGTAATATCATGAACAATGCTGTCAAATTCAATAATACGGCCGTTCTCATCCTTGACAGACCTCACATCCTGCTCAACCCATAGAATTTTTCCGGATTTGGTAATAAGAGGCAACTCCCGGTGTGATTCATCAATTTTGTTCTTTAACTGATTTTTATAAAAAGTTAATTCCCTTTCCTTATATTCAGGCGGGATCACATCAAGATAATTTAAATGGCTGATTTCTTCAGCGGTATATTCAACCATTTTCGCGCAGGCCGGATTTGAATAGATAAAATTACCGCGCCAGTCAGCCTTATATATTATCTCATTTGCATTTTCTATAAAGTGACGGTATTTTTTTTCGCTTTCGCGCAATGCATCTTCAGCAGCTTTTCTATCCGTAATATTACGGCCTATGCAGTAATATTCCCTGCCTTGCCCATGATCGCCTGAAGAATTTCTTATGTTAATTCCCAGCCATATAGTCTCGCCATTTTTATCAATACAAGGATATTCCGCATAGCATTCGAGTTTGTTTTCATTTATAAATTCATTAATAATGAAATTCCTAAGTTTCTCCCTGTAATCAGGATGAACAACATCAGTATAATTTGTCTTAATCAGATCCGCTTCTTTAAAACCGAATATTCTCAAAGTTACCTGGTTTGCGTAAGTTAAAAATCCGCTGGAGTTGCATCTGTAAATCAATTCACTTGCGTTTTCTATTATGTAACGGTACCGTTCTTCGCTTACGCGCAGAGCATCCTCAGCAGCCTTTCTGTCTGTAATATCATGAACAATGCAGTCAAATTCAATAATGTTACCGGTCTCATCCTTGATAGATTTTACATTCTGCTCAACCCATAAAATTTCTCCTGATTTTGCGAGAACCGGAAGTTCACGGTGCGATTCATCAATTTTATTTACCAGCTGTCCCTTGTAAAAATCGAATTCGCTGTCACGATTATAGGAAGGCATTAGGTCGATATAATTTAAATTACATATTTCTTCAACGGTATATCCGAACTTTTTCTGGAATGCCGGATTCGAGTAGATAAAATTTCCATGCCAGTCTGTCTTGTAAATTATATCATTTGCATTTTCTATCATATGACGGTATCTTCTTTCACTTTCCAGTAAAGCTTCTTCAGCTTTTTTCCTGTTGCTGACATCAATAGCAATAGTACGGAAACCTGATATAAATCCGGTTGCGTCTGTTATAATTGAGACAGTTGTATCAATATATCCGGTTGTACCATCCTTGCGTATCACCTCATGCTCAATTGATCCGAATGAAATTTCTTTTTTAAAAACCTTATGATAAATATTAAAAATCCTTTCAATTTCCACCGGACCAACAATTTTAGAAAAATTTACACCAATAATTTCATCCTGAGTAAAACCGGTAAATAACACTACAACGTCGTTGCATGAAATTATATTTCCATTTAGATCAATTTCAAAAAAGCCAACATTGTTGGTCTGTAGGAGTGTACTGTACTTTTCTTCAGAATCACGAAGTTTCCTCGTGCGTTCATCCAGTGTTTGTTCAAGCTTCTGGAGTATAAATGCATTTTCAATATGCGGACCGAGATTGATTCCAAGCTGGTAGAAAAATCCGGTTTCATTTTTTGAAAAAGCTGAGCCATCAATTTTAGCACCAATGAGGATAATAGCAGTCAACCGGTTCTCAAAAAAAACTGGGAGAATAATCTCGCACTGACGAAGAGGATCATTATAATCAACAGCAAGCTCATTGTTGAGAATGCAGAATTCGATCTCCTCCTGTTTCATATATGAATGCGTTGAATTAATACAGCTGAGCAAAGGATGCCCTGCATCAATATTCATCAATTGAGAATTATCCATAGAAGACAATCCATTAATATATTCACGCTGAGTATTAAATAAATTATATCCGGTATATTTATTTAATTTATCATTATAAATCAGCACTGCACATTGGCCGCATGCTAAATCATTAAAGAATGAATGCGAAATGGATTTTGTTATTTCATCGAAGCTTCTCACTCTGGATAATTTATCGCTAAGATTCTCATATGAAATTTTCAATTTAACAGCGTCCCTGCCGGTTATCACATTACGCACTCTGCGGAGGAGATAGTCAATTACGAGAATAGCAGCTATTGATAAAAAAGTATAAACCGGTAAAAAATTGTCTGAATGATTTTTAGTCAGAATATAAACAATAGAAACAACTGACGCAGCGATAAGGGTGTAATAAAGAAACATCCCGAAAAATCTGATCATCTCCGGAATATTCTGCCTGAAAAGAGCTATTGCAAAAAAAGTTGCAGGTATAAAAATAAAATTCCCTATCGGATAGATGTCGTATCCGTTCATCGCAGGAACATTTCCCAAAGACATAACTGCCATGCTTGCTGAACCTAAAAGGAGAAAAAGAAACCTGTGCCTGTAAAAATTATTTTTAGTATTCCTGTATGCAGATATAAGAATAACTATATTGTATGTAAGAGCTATTGCTGAAAGAACACTTAATGCATCGAACAGGATTGCTTTTTTCGCAAATAATCCCCACGTGTAAGTATACATGCCCTGAAGATAATAGCTGGATTGTGTAAACAATAACAACATGATGCAGATGATATAATTTCCGTATAGGAGCCTTTTTCCTGAGTTACGGTTAGTGACGATCTGTATCAGATGCATTCCGAGTGCAGGTAAAAAAACAACAAAAATATGACTGAATCTGCTTACTCTTAAACCTGTTTCCGGTATGCTGATGATACTGTTAATATATATATCAATACTTAAAAGCGCATATACAAGCATCAGGAGGCTGAAGACGATTGAGTCTTTACGGTTTTCCCCCAGGCGGAGAGAAAGAAAAGACAAAAATACACAACATATAAATGACAAGAGCGGAGGAAGTCCATACAGAATTGTTTTACTGTATATATGACTCAGATTGTAACTGCCGAGCGCCCACCAGCACACAGGGATTGCTGCTGCGAGTCCTGCTACTACGAATATCCGTGCAATAATGCCTGCGATCCTGCGTTTGGTATAAAGATTAATTCGGATAACATCATACCTGTATATTCCCCATGCCATAAAAATCATTGGTATAAAAGCAAAATTCCCAGGAGGATAAAAATCTATTCCATTAAGAGCAGCCATATTGCCCGTTGTCAGAATGCCTATCAGTAAAACTGCAAACATTATATATTTAATTTTAAGTCGCGTATGCTGATCAATATCTGTTTTTAATTTTTTTAAAGATAAAACAAGCGAGTATACAATAGCGCTCATAGCATAAAAGCCGAATATCTGGAAAACAATCCCGCCTTTTGCAATGTATCCCCATTGGAATACCCACACTCCTGAAAAATAATAATCTGTGAAGACGAAAAGCGAAATTATAAACCCGACAGCAAAAGCCCCGGCCTCAATAATTTTATTTTTTTTATTTACAAGCGTGTGAGAAAATAATACTAAAATTGCAGGGCCGTACGCGTATAAAACGTGAATACTGCGTTCTATTTTCATGATGAGTTCTATATTGTCTTTAAATATATGGTGAGAAATAAAAACCGGCATTAAAAGCGAATACCAGAAGCATACGAGTGCGAACAGAACATTTTCAAACTGACGTTTCCCTTTAACAAGTGAAAAAACGCCAAGAGAAACCCCTGTAATTAAAAACATTATGGGCGGGATTAGATAAATATTGAGATTATTGAGAAATTCCTGCATTATTTAATCCACCCGGAAACTTTTTCATAATTCTTCGATGAAAAATATAGTCCATAATAGAGCGCAGATAGTCAATAATTTTATTTTAAAATTTATCTTTTTAATAAATTTCCTTAATAATAAAATTTAAATACGCATGTAAAAAATTAAATCTGACATACCGGAAACCTCATTAATAATAATCATTGACATGATACCCAATTTCATATTTTTTATTCTATATTAAATTACTCTTATTAAATAATAATAACGGATGTTTATATGAAAACAAAAGAAGTGCCTCAATACGGCAAAACCATGATCAAAACGCATCTTGTCCTTTATGCAGTTGATGATGATGGTAAATTTTCACCCACTCCGTCATCGGGATGGGAAACAGCTTATTACTCAGGACATAATCTTGAGCTGGAGTTTCAGGAGCTGGCAGAAGAGGCAAAAAAAAGAGTAAAAAACAACCAGACATCTCCACTGGAATATTTCGCATACAAGGCTACAATTGACATAGACGGCCTTGCTTTGTTCATGGAGATGCCGAAGCGAAAAGTCAAAAAACATCTTACAGTTAAAGGATTTGAAAAACTGGATGATGCCATGCTTGAAAAGTATGCAAATCTTCTTCATACAGACGTTGAAACTATAAAAAAATTTAAGAGTACACTATAATGAAAATATTAAAAGCAGAAAAACCATACAAGCATTATTACGGTGCGCACTGCGAATCAGGATCAGTTTCCTCGCTCGTAAAAAATTACGGCTACGAATTATCAGAACACATGGCTCTGGGTGTATCAAGCAATATCGGGTTTGCATTTATTCCATTCATAAAAATATGGGGCAGACCGCTTATAGCATACAGGAAGATGCCTCAAACTATTGTTAAAGGAGTTCAGAAAAATCTGGGCATTAAATTCTGGACGAAAACCTACAAAGATAATGAACAGAAACAAGCAATGGACGAACTTGACAGGCTGCTAGCAGAAGGCAAACCGGTCGGCATTCAAATGAATATTTCATTTGTTCAATATTTTTTCGGCGATTTCAGGGTGCCGATCAACGGGCACATGGCAACCATTCATGCCAAAGAAGGCAATGAATATATTGTCAGCGACCCGCTGTTTGAAGAAACTAAACGTGCCACATACGATGAACTGAAGAAAGCCCGTTTTGCAAAAGGTCCTAATGCTCCGCATGGATTTATATTTTATCCAATTGAAGCTCCTGATTCAATTGATTATAAGACAGCAATAAAAAAATCAATAAAAAATGTTCTATTCATGATGCTTCAGCCCATGTTTCCATATTACGGCATATTTGGAATTAAAACATTTTCAAAATATATCAGAAAACAAAAAAATAATCCTGATAAAAAAGCTGTCAGGCATCTCATCGGACATATTGTTATTTTCCAGGAGGAACAGGGTACAGGCGGGGGCGGCTTCAGATACATGTATGGCGCTTTTCTAAAAGAGGCCTATGAGTTATTAAAATATCCTGAGCTTCTTGAAGCTTCGAAAAAAATGATTGCAATCGGGGACAAGTGGAGATTGGCATCAGCATCCTGCGCAAAATTTTTACAGGGCAAAACAGATACAGTTGATCTGGATAAACCGGCTGATATTTATCTTGAAATCGCACAGGGTGAAAAAGAGGTTTACCTGTTATTGAAAAAAATTAAATGGAATTGATAAACCTGGATATATAAAAAAAAATTAAATTTACCATGGAGGCAGAAAAAATTATTTTCCCACCTCCATGGTAAAAAATCTATTTCATTCCCTCTTCAATTGCAACTGCAACAGCAACAGTAGCCCCGACCATTGGATTGTTTCCCATTCCGATCAGGCCCATCATTTCAACGTGAGCCGGAACAGATGAAGATCCTGCGAACTGCGCATCTGAATGCATGCGCCCCATTGTATCAGTCATACCATAAGATGCAGGACCAGCACCCATGTTGTCCGGGTGAAGTGTTCTTCCTGTTCCGCCTCCGGATGCAACAGAAAAATATTTTTTTCCCTGCTCAATGCATTCTTTTTTATATGTTCCTGCAACAGGGTGCTGAAAACGTGTAGGATTAGTTGAATTACCGGTTATAGATACACCGACCTTTTCATGATGCATGATAGCAACTCCTTCCATTACGTCATCCGCGCCGTAGCATCTTACTTTTGCCTTATCACCTGTTGAAAATGGTTTTTCTTCAACGATTTTTAGTTTTCCTGTTTTATAATCGAATTCTGTCTCAACGAATGTAAAACCGTTAACGCGGGAGATTACGTAAGCTGCATCTTTGCCTAGGCCGTTCAATATTACCTTCAGCGGCGCCTTGCGTACCCTGTTCGCGCTCTTCGCAATCCCGATTGCTCCCTCAGCAGCAGCGAATGATTCATGGCCTGCGAGAAAAGCGAAGCAAGTTGTTTCCTCGCGCAGAAGCATTGCAGCAAGATTCCCGTGACCGTATCCTACTGCGCGCTGATCAGCTACTGATCCCGGAATACAGAAAGCCTGCAGTCCCTCACCTATCGATTCTGCAGCATCAGCTGCAGACTTATTGCCTTTTTTTATTGCTATTGCGGCACCGAGAGTGTATGCCCAAAGAGCATTGTCGAAACAGATCGGCTGAATCGATTTAACGAGCTGGTGCACATCAACTTTTTTTTCTTTACAGACTGTTAGAGCGTCCTCAATAGATGAAATATTATATTTTTTCAGAACCGGAGTGATCTGACCGATTCTTCTTTCATAGCTTTCAAATAACGGCATATTGATATCCTCCTTATTATTATTCGTGTCTCGGATCGATGTGCTTAACGCCCTCATCGTATCTTCCATACTGCCCTGTGGCTTTTTCAAGAGCCTCAGCTGCTGATGTCCCTTTGGCTATCATTTCCATCATCCTGCCAAGATTGACAAATTTGTATCCGATGATCTCATCGTTTGAATCCACAGCAATTTTGGTTATGTATCCTTCAGCCATTTCCAGATAACGCGGGCCTTTCTCTTTTGTTCCGTACATTGTGCCTATCTGGCTTCTCAGTCCCTTGCCCAGGTCTTCGAGTCCGGCACCGATCGGGAGTCCGTCCTCTGAAAATGCAGTCTGTGTTCTCCCGTAGATTATCTGCAGAAAAAGTTCCCGCATCGCAGTATTGATCGCATCGCAAACAAGATCGCTGTTCATTGCTTCAAGAATCGTTTTCCCTGTCAGTATTTCTGCAGCCATTGCAGCGGAATGCGTCATGCCTGAACAGCCGATAGTTTCAATAAGGGCTTCTTCTATTATGCCTTCCTTTACGTTCAGCGTAAGTTTGCATGCACCCTGCTGAGGAGCGCACCAGCCGATACCGTGAGTCAGTCCCGAGATATCCTTTATCTCGCGTGCCTTAACCCATCTTCCCTCTTCAGGTATTGGAGCAGGCCCGTGTTTGGCCCCCTTCGAGAGGGTACACATGTTGGTTACTTCGTGGGAGTAAATCATATTTTTTCATCTCCTTTAATTAAATTTTCCACCCGTTAATCATTAATATTGTTATAAAATTTTAAATTTCTAATCTTTAAGTAAACACCGGGATATACTGAAATAAATTTCCAGATAATCAAGTTTTTTTTCTTTAATGAGATGATAATTGAAATTTCAGAATTTATTTTTTACTCCGGCCCTTAGAACCGAATCACGGCTTACCATTCCCTTGAATTTGCCGTTATCATCAACAACCGGAAGCCTTTTAATGCCCTTTTCTGTCATAATTTTTATTGCTTCATCGATCCTGGTATCTTCCATTACAGTAATTATATCAGAAATCATAACATCTGATGCAGTTTTCATTTTTGTCTGATTTATTAATTCCTTGTGTTTCTTTGACATTTCCTGAACCGGTAATTTTGCAATCAGGTAATCCCAGATACCGGCTTTATGTTCAGCAAAAACTCCAAGCAGATCTCTGTCAAAAATCATTCCGAGAAATCGGTTGCTATCATCGACTACAGCCATACGCTGAATGTTATTTGAATCAATATGCCGGATTATATCTGAAATTGAAGTGTCCGGTTTCACAAGATGTGTATCGGGCAGCATGATATCTCTCACATGCAGTATCCCGGAAATCCTGATTTTCTGATTTTTAAAGTTTTCCCAAGTATGAGATTCCTGTGTTATTGTTCTGAAAACATCGAAACGTGCAAGCATGCCGGTAAGCTTTCCCTGATCATCAATAACCGGCAGCCTTTTAAATTTATGTCTGAGCATAACATCAACTGCTTCTCCGAGACGTTTATCCTGAAAAACGGTTATAACAGGCGAGCTCATAATTTCGCCGGCCGTTTTTCCGGATATACCATTCAAGTGTTTCAGGGTTCTGATATTTTCCATCTGCGATAAAAGGCCAAGGCGTACAGGCATACCTGCTTTTTCAATAAGATCTCTCTGTGAAATTATGCCTATCGGATGTTTCTCTTTATCCACAACAGGAAGCGAATTATAATCTGCTTTTAATAAAACTTCAATAACTCCTGATGCAGGAATTGAAGAAACAACACTCGCCGGATTGTGCGTCATAACATCTTTCACCAGCAGCTGCCGTGGAATCAGATGTTTCTCCGCTTTGTGGGAACGGATATCCAGATCCCTAACAGCTACAATTCCTTCAGTAACCATTTCCTCAATGCCGGGCAATATAACATTTAATTCTGCAGAAGGCAGGATGATTTCTATTTTCAAAGGCATATTATAAGAAAGGATCTCTATATTTCCAGCTGCAGTTTCTCCATTTTCATAACATCCGGCTGCACCTTTAGTCACGATGCATCTTGCAGCAATTTTATATTTTCTGACATATTCAATTATCTCTGAATACAGAGGCCGGTCATTCCACCTTGCTTCCTCACTGGTAAATATTTCTATTGAATTGTAATTCAATGGCATATTTAACCTCCTCAAATCAAACGGCCGATCCAAAGACCTATGAGTATCAGAATAAATCCTCCGATATTATTTGCTGCAATATTGATCAGAGTTGTATTCATCATCCCGTCTCTGGCAAAATTAATACTTTCAATACCATATGTAGAAAATGTTGTGAGTGCTCCGAGAAAACCTGTTATAAAAAAAAGACGAAACGAAGGGCTGATAATATTTCTTTCTGATCCAAGCGAAAAAACCAGACCTATAAGAAAACATCCTGCAAGATTTACAATTAATGTTCCATAAGGGAAACGTTCACCGAATAATTTTACTGAAAGGATTGAAATTCCAAAGCGGGAAAGAGCGCCGAAACTGCCGCCAATTGCTACAAAAAATATTTTCTCCAAGATTCCTCCCGGGTAATTGAAGACCGTAAAATAAAAAAACCGGCTGTCAATAACGCTTTTTCAAACAGGAGTCATCAGCCATGAAAGGCGGTTTTGGTGAACCCCATCACCATACAAATATCAAATCATTCCGGTTTTAATATTTGTCAATAAAATTATTTCAGCCTCCTCTCAGGCAGTGATTTGGGAGACTTGCCGCTTGAATGAAATTCTTTTGAAAAATATAGTCCGCAATAACAATGCCCGAATTCTGTAATATCGGGTTTTGAATACTCACACGGGCAAATGAGGTCCTTATCTTTTTCGCGGATACCTCGAGCATCTCTGCAAGGGCAGGAAAAGTATCCGTACCTGTTATAATTTACTTTTAACCCGTCAATAATCAGGTCTATAAATTCTCTATCAGGATTAAGAACCCACCCCTGCTTCTGTGCAACCATACCGGCAAAAACATCAACATCATTAAATGTCTTTTCTTTAATCATTAAACTCTCTCTCCCACTCTTCAGGAGAAAATCCAACCAGAACTTTTTTATCGTCCTTTACCAGATATGGAAAACCAATACCAGTTTTATATTTTGCCTCAAGATCATCCTTCAGCTTTTCTTTAATTTCGTATGGAAGATTATCAACATATACGTATCTGAACTTTATGGAATTCTTTCTGAGAAACTCAAGGCCTCTCTTGCAGAAACCGCAGGTCGACAATGCATATACTGTGACATCACAATCATCCTTCTGTCCATTTTCATCTATAAAATCTAATTTATAATCCATAATTGGCTCCTTTAAAAATTCTCTTTCTAACAATATAATCTTTTTCTTAATAAAATCAAGCAAAAGAAAATGGAACTGCTATTTTTTAATAATTCCCTTTTTATTTTTTTAACAAAATTTTACTTATGTTACATTTCTATTTACTCCCGTGAGTCTGGTCAGGGTTTAAGTTCCTGAAAATTACCCTGCAAATGATTCGGCATTACCAGCCAGAAAAGGCCGGCTGCTTAAACTGTAAATAAAGAATTGCCTGTTCAAGCTGCTGTATGATATCTTAGAAATATTATATTCTAATCTAGAAGGCTCATAAATTCCCTTCGTCTATGCTAATAAAACTTAAATTTTTCTTTAAACCGCGATGCATGAAAGCATTAATCCGGACTGCACGGTTTATATAAGAATGAATATTCCTTTAATAAATCAAATATCAAAAAAAAATTTATTTATAAACTTGCCGTTTCAATTTACTTAATATATATTTGTAATATTACTATAATATTTACAAAATAAAATTATATTATTTCATGGATAATATTATATGAAAAAAGAAACCAAAAACAACCGCTTCAAGAGAGTAGCCGAAAAAAGAGTAGAAAATATTATTAAAAGCATCAGAAGCTTATCCGGGCTGTCAAACAGCAAGATATATGAATGGGAAGATATACAGCTGGAAAAAATCTGGAAAGCTATTGATAAAGAAATCGAAGCCTGCAAAAAAAAATTTGAAGACCCTGAATCAATGTCATTCAGACTTTAAAGATTAAAAAAATGGGACCAATTGAAATATTAAAGAACAAAATCTTATCCTTAAATGGTAAAGATTATGGATCATATCAATCACTAAAAGGTGAATATGATTTTCATAATTTCAAACTGATAATAGAACGCATTCCAAAAGATCCTTATGCGCCTCCGCATACCGGAATTTATCGGATAGAAATAAAAAATAATTTTATTCCTCAATTTAATAATATACTTAATTCAAAAATCTGTGAAACGGCATTTTGTGATTTTTTAGCACGAAATTTTTATAACGTTTCCTTATTAAAATCCCATGGCAGACGGGGAACAGGAAACAGCGGATTAATCACAATTGCCAAGCCTGGCCAGGCTATATTAAAAAGAAACTCTGTTATAATAAATAAAGAATTAATTGAGATACGATTCTTCATGGGATTGCCTGCTGAAGGAAGAAATATCAATTCTAAGATCTGCAGTATAATGTTTTTTGAAGAGCTTCCGGAAATAATCAGGCTATCATTATTTTCAGAAAATGTTGATACCATAAAACTTGAAAAACATATTAAAACTGCTGAGGATGCTGAATATATTAGAAGCAAACTTGATTCATTAAATTTAACTTCGTTTATTGCCAATAATTCAATTCTGCCTCGTAAAAGCGGTACAAGCGATGAACCACTTGATTTTAAAAAAAGCAATACCATTTTATTCACCTGAAACTTTAGAAGTAGAACTTAATTTACCAAATGCAGGAAAAATTAAAGGAATGGGTATCCCTAAAGGCATAACTCTTATTGCAGGAGGCGGATATCATGGAAAGACCACACTATTGAATGCAATCGAAATGGGAATTTATAATCACATTCCTGATGACGGCAGGGAAAGATGCATTTCAGGAATCGGATCAATTAAAATTCGAGCTTACAGCGGAAGATATGTTGAAAAAGTAGATATTTCAATGTTTATCAGCAATCTGCCTTTAGAAAAAGAAACTACTGAATTCTCTACAGAAAACGCAAGCGGAAGTACATCTCAGGCAGCAAATATAATAGAAGCTATTGAAGCCGGAGCTGATGTTTTGCTTATGGATGAAGATACATGCGCTACAAACTTCATGATAAGGGACCTTAAAATGCAGAAGCTTGTTTCGAAAAATGATGAACCGATAACTACATTTATTGATAGAGTTAAGAGCCTGTATTCAAGCAAAGGGATTTCTACTATTCTAGTTTTGGGCGGCATTGGTGATTATTTTGATGTATCAGACACTGTAATACAGATGAAAAATTATATACCATTCGATACAACAGCAAGAGCTCATGAAATTTCAGATTCATCCCCGGAAAATCGGTTATCGGAAGGTAATGAATATAAAATAGATCTTAAAGACAGGATACCTTATATCGGATGCATCAATCCATATAATGAATATAACAAAAAAAGCATTTTTTCCAGCGAAATCAATAGAATAAATTTCGGCAAAAATATTATTGATCTAACTGATGTCGAACAGCTGATTGAATTATCACAGACAAAAGCAATTGGTGAAGCAATATTATATATTACAAAATTTATTGATCAGAAGAAATCATTAAAAGAAATAATCAGAAATTTAATGCTCGAAATTGAAATAAGCGGCCTGGATATTTTAAGCGATAATATAACAGGACATTTCACTCAATTCCGTGGTATAGATTTAGCCTTTGCAATTAATCGGTTAAGGGATTTAAAAATTATCTGATAAAATAATTTATTTTACAGCATCAATTGCAGTTTTCAGAGCATCCTCAAGCATTGAAATCGGCGGTTCTTTAATATATCCTTCTTTCATAAGCAGATCCATAGTGCCGCGCGCCTCTTTGATATCAGCAAGCGTCTTGTCATATACTGCCATACGTGTCGGCTTAAGGAGGGATACGCCATCCCTGACTGCCTGCATTGCAACATCTGCAGCAACTTCTGCGAAAAGCTCTGTTTCAACCATGGTCGGCATTATGGACTCAGGTGTAATTCCTTTTTTTTCCGCATGAGATGCGATTGCATAAGCTGCAGTAATAGCCATATCATCAGTTATTTTCTGAGCTCTTGCGAGCAATGCCCCTTTTAGTATCCCGGGGAAACCAAGAGAGTTGTTAACCTGGTTCGGAAAATCGCCTCTTCCTGTTGCAACAATATATGCCCCTGCAGCCTTTGCAGCATACGGATAAATTTCCGGAACAGGATTGGAACATGCGAATACAATTGATTTATCAGCCATTGATGATACCCAGGATGGTTTGACCACATCAGGCCCGGGCTGAGAGAGCGCAATCAGCACATCTGCATTTTTACACGCAATTTCAATTTCTTTTATTTTCTGAGGATTGGTCTGTTCGCACAGTTCCCATTTGCGGTAGAATGCTGTCTGAGCCTTTATATCCTCACGGCCTGTATGCAGTCCTCCTTTTGAATCAAAAACCGACATCAAAGCCGGGTCTGCTCCAGCTTTCAGAATTAGCCTGGCAATAGTTGTATTCGAGGCTCCTGCACCGAGCAGAACAATTTTGACTTTACCAATTTCCTTGCCTGCAACTTTCAAAGCATTAACAAGCCCGGCCACTGTCACACATGCTGTACCCTGCGCATCATCGTGCCACACCGGAATATTGCATTCTTCCCGCAGAACATCAAGCACCTTAAAGCAGTTCGGCTGGGAGATATCTTCGAGATTTACTGCACCAAAGCTCGGCTGCAACATTTTTACGAAGTCTATTATTTTGTCGGGATCCTTCTCTCCCTTTTTATTCGTGCTGTCCATACATAAAGCCACTGCATCAACCCCGCCTAAATATTTCATCAGATAAGCCTTGCCTTCCATAACGCCAAGACCGCCTGCAGGCGTGCAGTCGCCATCTCCGAGAACCCTTGTTGAATCAGAAACAACTGCAACAAGATTCCCTCTGTTTGAAAGATCATACGAGAGATCATTATTGTCTCGTATAGAGGTTGATACTTTTGAAACACCGGGTGTATACCAGACATTAAACCAGTTAAAACCGTAAATTCCCGCTTTGGGAACTGTCATTACTTTTCCATTGTAAAATTTATGAGCCTTGATAGAAAGCTCTTTCAGGAATAGGGTTTTTGCCTTTGCAATCTGCTCTTCGCTGAATGAATCCGGGAATATGGATGAAAGATCTTTTAACTGCAAATCAATTTTATTCATTAAATATCCTGCCTTATAAATACCGGATCAGATCCGGCAGTATTTTTTCACGCCCTGTTCGTATAAATCATTTCCATATATGTCATTGATCACTATTACAGGAAAATTTTCAACTTCCATTTTTCTTATTGCTTCGGGACCTAAATCCTCATAAGCTACTATTTCAGATTTTTTAATGCACTTCGATAATAACGCCCCTGCCCCGCCAGTTGCTGCACAATAAACTGCTTTATATTTCCTGATTGAATCCGCAACTTCCGGCGATCTGTTCCCTTTTCCTATCATACCCTTCAGGCCAAGCTCAATAAGTTTCGGAGTATATGCATCCATGCGGAAGCTTGTAGTCGGGCCGGCTGATCCTATTACGCTGCCCGGCCTTGCAGGAGCAGGACCGACATAATAAATTATCTGGCCCCGTATATCAAAAGGCAGAGCTTCGCCTTTATCAATTGATTCAACAAGTCTTTTGTGAGCTGTGTCGCGGCCTGTATATATTATACCTGAGATATAAAGCGTGTCGCCGCTTTTAAACTCAGCAACCTTCTCATCAGTTAATGGAGTTGTTATATGATGCTCAGCCATTTTGTTTCTCCATCAGAATTCATATTCCTTATGCCTGCTTGAATGACAGTTTATGTTCACAGCAAGAGGCAGCGATGCTATGTGGCATGGATGCATCTCAATATGCACTGCCATTGCAGTTGTGCTGCCTCCCAGGCCCAGAGGTCCTATGCCAAGTTTATTAATACTCTCAAGCAGCTCCTTTTCCATCTCATCTAGTTCAGGATCAGGATTGGATGATCCTATTGGACGAAGCAGAGCTTTTTTAGATATGAGTGCAGCCTTTTCAAATGTTCCGCCTATACCCACTCCAACAATAACCGGCGGGCACGGATTGGCACCGGAATTCTTTACAATCTGAATAATACTTTTTTTTATACCTTCTTTTCCATCAGAAGGCTTAAGCATCATAACCCCGCTCATATTCTCACTGCCTCCGCCTTTTGGAGCAAGAATAATTTTAAGGTGCTCCCCTTTTGCAAGCTCAACATGAATTATTGCAGGTGTATTATCTCCTGTGTTTTTTCTTGTAAATGGATGACATATTGATTTCCTTAAATATCCTTCTCCATATCCTTTGCGTACACCTTCATTAATTGCATCAGTCAGAGTACCTCCTTCAACACGTAGATCATCACCAAGTTCAACAAAAAAAACTGCAAATCCTGTATCCTGGCAAAGAGCAATTTTCTCATTGCGGGCAATCTCCTGATTCTTTAAAAGCTGATCAAGAATTTCTCTCCCGGAGGGAGACTTTTCAGTTTTTTTAAATCTGTTAAAAGCAGCAACAACATCATCGCCAAGATCAAAATTAGCATCCTGACACATAAATGAAACGCGCTCAACAATTTCAGAATATTTCACTGTCTTCATAAAAAACATCCGTAAAGAATAGTTTGTTATAATCCAAATAAGGTTATTATTACCTTTTAACCGGATTAAAAAGCGAATTTCCGCCGTTGAATTTTCCATCAAGTATATTATCAACAACCTGAACCCCGCTCATAAGACTGCCGTATATTCCGTGAGAAAACCTCGGCTGATAAAGATTTTTTACCGGGGTTTTCATTGACAGTCTTTTCGGGCCGAACTGCGTAACAATTGAGGCCATATCATAAATACTTCCGGTAGGAGAACCGGAATATCTGGAGTATGTAGCCGGAGTTGATATATCCTTTACCACAATATGCTTTTTTAAATCAGGTACAAAATATTTTTCAGCAATATCTATAAAAAAATCTGCCCATTTATTTTTTTCTTCATCATATTTTTTCCTGTCAGTTTCTCTCCACTTATTCCAGCTGTTCATTCCAAAAGGAACACATCTTAAAGTTAAAATATTTTTTGATCCTGTTACGAGTGACGGGCATACTACACCCATATGGAAACAATCTTTTGAAAAGCCATTATCTCCATCTATAGCAGCTTTGTAAAGTTTTTCTGTAGTGCCGAATTCAGTAGAAATAACATTATAAGGATAATCAAGATCATATTTAGTCATATCGATTTTATCATCAAGGCCGATAGAAACATTTATCGATGAAGGAGACATCAGTATACCGGCAAGTTTTTCAACATATTCAGCAGGAAGATTTTCATATCCAACGAGATCTTTCAAACAGTGCATCGGATCAATTGTTGTAATAACTATATCTGCTTTAATAAATCCTTTATCACCCTTAACCTGAATCCCCTCAACACAGTTATTCTTTATTACAATTTTTTCAACCTCGGAAGAAAGCCTTACCTCTCCTCCCATTTTCTGAAACAGTTCTGTCATTTCAGCAGGAAACTCATCATAAAAGCCGTATGGCCTGTAGCATTGCTCACCCGTGGACAGCATTGCACCGAATGTCAGAATAGATGATCCGCGTTCAGCCGGAGTTCCTGAAAAAGAAGCAAATGACTCAAGAACCTCCCTCAGTTTAATATCTGTGATTCCGAAACTGTCAATATACCGGCTGTATGTTTTATTTAAATTTGCAAGTACCTTGGGAGCTTTGAATGGAATGAGAAGTTTGTCTTTAAATGTCATATTTGCTTTCAGCTTTTTTACCTGGGCAAAAGCTTCTTGTGAATATTTCATAAATTTTTTTATTTTCAAAGCTTCAGAAGGGAATTTATCCGAAAGATATTTCACCATGTTGTCAGCACCTGCAGGAAGCCTGTACTCGCTAACTTCACCTTTATCAACTATTATCCTGCGCATAAATGTTCCGGGAAATTTTTTCAGCTTAATCTTCAGACCCAGATATTCAAGAATATCCGGAACATTAGGAAACAGCTGAGTTGTTTCAAAAACATAACCGCTTTTTTCATAGGCTGTTACATATCCTCCGGTATATGAATTCTTTTCAATAATAAGAATTTTTTTATCTGATGAATTCTTAAGCATCATGCAGCCGGCTGAAAGGCCGCTGATTCCTGAACCTATAATTATAATATCATATTTATCGCCGCCTGAATAGTTGCTCTTTATATCGTTCTTCCTTAATTTTATAGACATTTAAAATCCTCCTGAAAATTCAGTCTGAAATATTTTCATGCTCGATAAAAACTCGTATTAATTACTCATTTGTCAAACAATAAAAACTTTTAAATCAATTATTGAAATCGCATAAATAATATATGCTTGACTTGATTATTATCATTAAATATAAAAATAATAATATTTCCAAAAAAACTTTCATATAAATCAAATACTTTATAATAAAAAGGCCCGTTTTATGCCAGAAGATTTAAACAAAAAAAAATCAGCCAAATTAGACCATTATTTTAATGATGTTGAAGTTTATTCCCAGCAGCATTTTTCCGACATAGAAAAATTCGAAAGATTTCTCGAGACGATGAAGGAATCGCTGAAGAACTCCGCTGATCAGAAAGCCTACATAGAATTTCAAAATACATACCAGTCATTCAACCGTTACATGATTTCAAATGGGGTTATGCTCACAGATCATGAAAAAAACGAAGTCACTGCAATAACAGGATCAAAACTTCCGCCGGTCTCAACAAAAAGAATGATGGAAGATCTGATACATAAAATAAAATCAAGGCATGAATCTGAAAAGAGGTCTCAGCAGGAACAAGCCCAATCAATGAGAGAAATTGAAGAGCTGAAATCATCCAGCGGAATAATTGACTGGTTCAGATTAACGATGTTTGCCATTGACAATGGAACCATTACTCTGTTTTCACATAAACTGAAAGATTCATCTTTCAGGATTTTAAGAGAAAAAATTTTTCCATGGCAGGGAATCATTGAAAAGAGCATTCTACCTGTCATGAATAAAGAATACTATTTATTGAGCACGCTTGAATATAATGCTCTTGATGTTTTATTGAGATTAAAAGAGCCCCTGGTTAATCTTATGGAAATAAAACAGGAAAGCAGTTACGATACAAGGCATATAGCCAAAGAATTTGATAATTTTTCTGATGTTTATCTTATCATTTTAAAAAATGCAGCTTTTATGGATTCTTCAATTCAAAAGGCAGTAAAAAACCAGCCTCAGGAACATGGTCTTTTAGGTTATATAAAATTTCTGCTGGATCAGCCTATCAGCAATGGCAGACCGGTAAAATTATCACAGCATCAGATTATAACAGAAACAGTAACAGGGCTTTTACTATCCTACTATACTGCAAGAGAAAAAATAATTATCAAAAGTATTAATCAGATTATTTACCTTCTAGATACAGATATAAAACTTGATGCAACGAAAAAACATTTAACAATCCACGCTGAAAATTTAGATAAAGAATCCAGAACAAAAAAACAGAGTGATGAAAAGACTATAATTGAGAAGATCAATATCATTGATAGAATTTTTGAAATTTTTCTTAAATCATCTCCGGAGTTGGAAGATAGAATATTCCGCATTGAATCAGATGTCATATATAAAAAATGGATAACTGAATTTCAGACCAGACCTGTTGCAAAATTTATAAGGCTGGCTGAAGGTTTTATCAGGCTTTTTGTAGATCCGGTAAACGATCAGGATAACTTCATACTGATTTATGACGGCAAAGAATACAATGATTTCTTCAGGGATTTTCCGAACATAATAGATGCTGCGGAAGCTTTAAATATAAATAATTTCAAATTGTCACCAACAGACATTAAAGAATTACTGAAATTTTCAATTCCTCCTGAAATGAATCCAAAACAGTTTATATACAATATAACCAGGCTCGAAATTCCCAAATCTGCTTATAGCCCGACTATACTTCTGGCAAAATCAACACTTCAGAACATTTCAAACAAATGCTATGAACTTGCTGTCCGGATAAATGAAGCGATCACCCATTACTATTCACAGAAAGAAATTAATCATGATGATATTAAAAAAAATTATGATTTCTATATTAACGCAGTCTTAAAGAAAATAAAATCCTCGCGTACAGGTATTGTTTTAAAAAAAGATGAAATAACACTGCAGGATTTTCTGGAAGGAATATGCTCCCTTAGCTATCATATAGCAAAAGAGCTTAATCACGAAGGTATAGACGCGATGCTGAAAGACAAGGAGAATCTGAATAAAAAAATTGAAAAAATTAAAAATCGCCCGGAAGAAGAAAAAGGAACTGAAGAATCTGAAGAATTTGATGAGTTTCTTGATGAGATAGATTTAGAAACAAATAACGCTGTCCTGAATGAAATTAATAATTTTTACAAAGATCCGTTAACAGGATTATGGAAACATGAATATTTTGAAGATCAGATTATTCCAAAATTATACAATGAAAACAGAAATTATAAATTAAGCAATTTAAGAATTATTTTCCTTTGTGAAATAAACGGCCTGAAAAAAATAAACGAATCGATAGGACATTCAGCTGGTGATAAAGTTTTAATCGAAATTTCCCGGAAAATAATTCGTTCAATTACAAAACCGGAAATGAATAAAAATAATATAGCTATTAAAACCGATGGTGGTTTTATATTTGGCTATGTAAATGATATCAGTTTATTAGATTCGGTAGATATTTTTGCAGAAATCAGCAATGAGATTTTTAATTTACATTCAAATTTAAAATCCCCGGCGAATGAAACAATACATCCCGCATTAAATACGGCACTATATCAGGAAAGGACAGGAACGAATTCTGATTACAATCTTTCTGTTGCAAAAAAAATACTTTCATTCGTAAATGAAAAGACTATAAATAATATTGGGTTTCCAAAAAGTTACAACATGGTAATATCAGAAAGAGATTTCAACAGAGCTGGAATGCTGGATGATAAAGTTTTAACTTTATATAGAAAATAATATTTGACTACAAGTTTGCTTTAGAAATTAATCTTATTTAAGAGGAATAATATGAAAATTGTTTATCCAACAGATAATTACTGGCCCCACGTAAGCGGAATGGCCGTTTCAATTGATTCATTTAAAAAAGAATTTGAAAAACTCGGTCATGAACTCCATGTTTTCTGTTCCATATATCCAGGTTATGAAAATATAGACAAAGAAATGAAAAATAAAAATGTTCACCGGTTCCCTGGATATCCGATGCTTTTCAGTTCAGGCGGTAAACCTGAAGACTGGCTGGTTTATCCATGGTCAAGAAAAAAAATTTATATGGAACTTGATAAAGTAAAACCTGATATTATACACCTTCAAACTGAATTTCCAATGCCCCGATTCTGCTGGGATTATGCTGCCGAAAACAATGTTCCGCTAGTAGCTACAGCACACACGTATTTTGAAGAATATGTAAAAATATACTACCCTTATCTTCCGGATTTCTTTATTAAAAGATATGTCCCATATCGGTTACTGAAAGCATATAACCGTGCTCAGATAGTCATTGCCCCTACCCGGCAGATGGCTGATGTTTTGAAATCATATAAAATCAAAAGACCTGTTTTCATCATTCCAACAGGAATAAACGAAAATGAATTCAGCGGAACTGACAAGCAGAAAGAAAAGAAAAATTCCAGATTCTACAAGGAATATCCAGTTCTTAAAAATAAAAAAATACTGTTTTATGCAGGCCGAGTAGGCGCTGAAAAAAATATTAATTTCTTACTGGATGTTCTAGAAGATGTGCTGAAAGAAATTCCTGATACCATGCTTGTTATAGCAGGCAGCGGCCCTAAAATTGATTTATTCAAGCAATTATTTACCCAAAAGGGACTAGATAAACACATTATTATGCTCGGTTATGTAGAAAGAACTATAATAAAATACTGGTACTCTCTTGCAGACGTTCTTGTTTTTCCGTCCAAAACTGAAACCCAGGGTCTTGTTACAATTGAATCAATGTATTGCAGTACACCTGTAGTTGCAATTGGAGTAATGGGCACCAAAGATGTTATGGGCGGGGATAATGGCGGATTTATGGTAAATGAAGACCGCAATGAATTTTCCGGCAAGGTGAAACTTCTTCTAACTGATAAAAAGCTTTATGCAAAAAAATCCGCTGAAGCAAAAAAATATTCAATGAACTGGACTTCAAAAAAATCAGCAGAAAAACTCGAAAAGCTTTATAAAGAAGTTCTTTCCGGTAAATTCAGCAAATAATAAAACCTGCTTTTTATGTAACCTGCAGTATTATTTTTTTTCAGATATAAAATCAAGTATATATGCTTGATAGTACTACCTTGACTCTTTATTGAAAATATTATTTGACTATTACTCTGCTTTCAAAAATAATGTAATTCAAGAGCAAAAAAAAAATGAACATAGTATATGCTACAGAAAATTACTGGCCGCAAATTAGCGGGATGTCGGTTTCAATAGATTCTTTTAAAAAAGAACTCATTAGACGCGGCCATAGAATTCACGTATTCGCTCCCGAGTATCCAGGTTTTGAAAATATTGACAAGGAAATGAAAAATCCGGATATTCACCGGTTTTCTTCCTATCCTCTGCTTGGAACTAAATCAGAAGCGCGAATGGTATATCCATGGATGAGAAAAAAAGTATATACTGAACTTGATAAAATAAAACCTGATATAATTCACATACAGACAGAATTCCCTATGGCAAGGCTATGCTGGGAATATGCTGCTGTAAAAAAAATTCCTGTTGTAGCAACAGCTCATACATTCTGGGAGGAATATTTAGCCCTTTACTATCCCTTTTTACCATATTTCTTTACCAGAAAATATCCTAAGTACAGAGTACTCAAAGCATACAATCGTGCTCAGATTATTATCGTTCCAACTCAGCAAATGGCTGATGTTATAAAATCCTATAAAACAAAAAATCCTGTTTTTATTATTCCAACAGGATTAGATGAAGATGAATTCAAAGGCACTGATAAGAAAAAAGAAAAAATTAATTCAAGATTTTACAAGGATTATCCTATTCTTAAAAGTAAAAAAATTTTATTTTATGCAGGAAGAATTACAGCAGAAAAAAATGTAAATTTTTTAGTGGATGTTCTTGAAGAAGTAATAAAAGAAATACCGGATGCAATTCTTGTTATAGCAGGCAGCGGCCCTGAAATTGAAAAATATAGAAATTTATACGTAAAAAGAGGATTGGATAAAAATTTAATCCTACTCGGGTATGTTAACAGGCATCTTATAAAACACTGGTACACACTTGCCGATGTTCTTGTCTACCCATCCAAAACAGAAACCCAGGGTCTTATTGCTATTGAATCAATGTACTGCGGCACACCAGTAGTTGCAATAGGCGTTATGGGAACAAAGGATGTTATGAATGGCGACAATGGCGGATTTATGGTAAAAGATGACCTTGAAGAATTTGTAGGCAAGGTTAAACTTCTGCTAACTGATAAAAAGCTTTACGCAAAAAAATCCATTGAAGCAAAAAAATACTCAATGAACTGGACCTCAAATAAAACTGCAATAAAACTTGAAAAACTTTATGAAGAAGTCCTTGCCGGCAAATTCAGCAGGTAATCAAAAAATGTAGAGTCAGTTGTTTCGCCTTCAATTTTTTCATTAACTTCATCATCTGTTAATACAGGATTAGGCATTGTTTTAATAATATCATACAGAACAGAAAACATTGCAGGCGCATACTTTCCGGCCTTTCCATCAATTTTATTTAATTTATCCTCATACATTAAAGACATATTCTCAAGTTTTTTATCTCCAGAAACATTTAAGTCCGCTTCAGCAACTGCTTCCCAGATTAATTTCTGATCAGGACATTTATACAATACGCCTTTAATTTTAATTTTTCCTGCAGCATCCTTTTCACTATTTGCTAGAGTAAAAACAGCTGTTCCTTCGAAACCGGAACATTGCACTTCAGCTGTATCTTTTTTTACAGAGCCTGTTCCCTTAATGATATAATTTGTATTTGATTTAACCATATCCGACGCGATCAGAGATAACGCCATGCTTTTACTGTCATCTGCAGTTTCATTTTTTGTTATAATATTAATACGTTTAATCATTTCAGAAGGATTTTTACCATAATCTGAAATCTGGTACACCTTCTGTACCGATGAACAGGATGCAGCAAAAATTAAAGCAGCTATTATTATTTTAAATTTCATATTATTTTTTACCTGATTTTTTATTCAAAAACAACCTTAATGCTGTTTTTAACATCTGCAATTTTTCCGCCTTTTTTCATTATCGGTCTTACCTTGTCTTCATTCAGCCCTGAGATAAAACCCTCACCTATGATGTAAATATCAACAAGTTTCCATCCTGTAGATTTCTTCACCAGGTAAATATCAACAACCTGATCCTTTTTATCAACTGACCTGTCAAAAACAACAACAGTTCTGCACAAAACCTTGCCTTCATCAACCCTCGGGTTATTGAATTTAAGTCCTGCAAGCCTTTTCTGAATAATATGAAATTTAGTTTTTAATATGTCCTTCATAAAAGATGTTATATCATTTTTATCATTTTGAGAAAGTTTATCCCAGTAGCCTTTCATGAGAATTTTACCAACTTCCTCAGTATCAGTATAAAATATTGCCTTTTCAAAATTTCCCTGTTTTATCCATGTCCGCGCGGAAACAAGTGCTTTATTAATTTCTTTAATATCTGCGCCTGTCAAAGCAGCAGCTTTTGCGTCTGAGATGCCGAATAAAAACAAAATTGTTAATAATATTGATATGGATTTAATTTTCATCATATAACCTCTGTTTTGTTATTAATTTCATTAAGGGAGCAGGAATAACCTCACCCTGATATTAGGCAAGAAAAAAATTTTAAAATATATTACCGAAATAATCAAGATGAACAAATTCTTTAAGTTCTTTTCTGCGTGGTCCTTTTTCAGGAAAAGATTCAGGTCTGCCAAGAGGAATAACTGCAGTAAGTTCAATATTTTCAGGAAGTTTCAGGATTTTTCCGCATGCATCATGATCCAAAGAACCAACAATAACAGTTCCTAATCCAAGATCAAAAGCTTTAAGGCATAAATTCTGAACAGATAGCCCCAGATCAAACATGAACCAGTTTGAAAATTTAGTTTTCTCAACTCCATCTTTGCATCCGGACACTTTTACTTTTGCACAAACAGCAATTAAAACAGACGAGCCTGATGAGCAGTTTCTTGCAGGATTTGTTGATGAATATGTATCTGTAACTTTCTGAATCAGCTCTTTGTTTCTTATTACAATAAATTCCCATACCTGAGTATTAGCCCAGGAAGGAGCAAATCGTGCAGCTTCAAGTATATCTGAAATTTCTTCATCTGTCACATAATAATCCGTAAATTTACGGATGCTTCTTCTTGATTTTATTGCATTCGAAAGTTCCATAAAATTAATCCTTTTTTTTATTGCAAATATTATCTTATAATAAAATCTGGTAAATATTTATTTACTATAGAAATAAAGTATAATAAAATTTTACTGATAAAAAAATCAATAATAAATTTTTAAAAACATATATGAAAGTTTATCAGCACCTGTGTCTTCTAAACCATATGGAGCATAAAATTGAAAATTGTTCTATCAAGCAGAGGCTCAAGGGGTAATGTTAACCCTGTAATAGAAATAGCTTCTGAATTAAAATTAAGAGGCCATAATGTATCATTATGCGTTCCTGATTTCTTTGATGAACAAGCGCGAATTAAAGGAATTCAGCCTGTTCTTTACAAAGAAGACAGCGAGCAGGTAATGAAAAACATGGGCAGCGGATGGAAACATGCTGCTAATGCTCTTTTCTGGTTTTCCCAATCAATTAATGAACAATTCGATTATATGATGAGTGAAACAAAAGATGCAGATGCTCTTGTAAGCAGCGCTAATGAGCTTGCTGCACCAAGTGTTGCCGAATATAGGAATATACCCCATTACAGAATTGCAGGCAACCCTGTACTTCCGGGAAACCAGCCTCCGCCTCTGCTTCCTCTTCAGGGTCTTCCGGATTTTGCAAACAGAATTTTCTGGAAAATATTAAATGATTCAGCAGGTCTTTTTATCAGGAGATTACTCGACAAAAAAAGAAAAGAACTTCATCTTCAGCCAATAGGCTCTATAGCTGATTATTTCACAAAAAACAGCCAGACTCTTCTAATTCTCAATAAACAACTTTCTCCTGAATGTCCGACATGGAAAAGCAGATATAGATACAGATATACAGGTTACTGCTACAGAAATTTAAAAGGCAGAATAAATCCTGAAATAAAATCTTTTATTCAATCCGGAGAACAACCGGTGTATATAGGATTCGGCAGCGTTTCAATAAAAAATCCGGGCCGTTTCTCTGATATAGTTTATAAAGCATCACATAAATCAGGAGTAAGGGTAATTTTAGAAGAGGGATGGACAGGTCTCGGAAATGACAGCAAAAAGGAAAATGTTTTAACCGTGCGGGAAACTCCGCACGCAGCGCTATTTCCTTACATGTCTGCAGTCATTCATCATGGAGGATGCGGCACTACACATACTGCTGCAAGAGCAGGAATTCCGCAGCTTATTCTTCCTCAAATAGCAGATCAGTATTACTGGGCACATAGAGTCTGCAAGCTCGGTCTCGGTCCAGAATCATTCAATCCGAATAAAATCACAGTTGATAAGCTTACTCGCGTTCTTATCGATCTTAAAAAAAATAAAAAATACAGATTAAATGCTGATTCCCTTGCTATCATGATGAAAGACGAGAATGGATCATCAGAAGCAGCTGATGCGATCGAAAAATGGAGAATCAGAGAAAAAAAACCAACACACGCTGATTTATGAAAATTATATATGCAGTTCTTATTTTATTTTTATCCTCAAATTTTTCTCCGGCAAACAAACGCGCTGATATAACATCAATCAAACAATCCATTGAAATAAAATATTCAAAAACTATGCCTGTTTTATTTTCTCAGAAACAGAAAGGAATAAAAAATATTATATTTACAAATGAAAAAATCATTGCACTTACATTCGATGCATGCGGACGCACTCCTGAAGGGAGTAAATTAAACATAGCTCTTATTAATTATCTGAATTCAGAAAAATTACCTGCTACTCTTTTTATTTCAGGATTGTGGCTGGATAAAAATTTAAATTCATTATATGAACTATCACAAAATAAACTTTTTGAAATTGAAAACCACGGTTTAAAACACAAGCCGGCAACTGTAAATGGGCAAAAGGGATACGGCATAACAGGAACAAAAAATATATCGGAATTTATTGAAGAAGTGGAAATCAATGCAAGAAAGATTGAAGATATAACAGGCAGAAGGCCTGTTTTTTACAGATCAGGAACTGCATTTTTCGATGATGTTGCAGTAAAAATATCTTATGAATTAAATCATATCCCGCTGAATTTCAGCTTAAACCCGGGTGATTTTGATGAAAATGCACCAGCCGATTTACTTGCATCAAGAATTCTTAAATCAGCACACAGCGGATCAATTATCCTGATGCATATAAATCACCCTGAAAATAAATCTTTAAAAGCTCTTGAAATTGCAATCCCTGTATTGATTAAAAATGGTTACAGATTTGTTAAGCTTGAAGACATTAAAGATAAGCTTAAATAAAAAAAGTATTAAAAAACTTTTTTACAAAAATTTATTCTTTAATCATGGTAAGAAGCATTTTAAACTTTTTACGCGCAATAACCGCATGAGGATTATTTGCTGGCATTATAATAGTTTCACCTGCTTTAACAGTATAGGGTTCGTGATTAATAATAATTTCAGCTTCCCCTTCAAGAACCTGAACAACAGCATCAAATGGGGCTGAATGCTCACTCAGTTCCTGTCCTGCATCAAAAGCAAATAGTGAAAGGTTTCCTGTAGGCTTTTGAATAATTTTCTTACTGACTATTCCATTCGAGGAGTAATCAACTTTCGCATTAAAAGTAAAAATTTCCGCTGTTTTAATTATATCATCCATCTTTTTTCCTATTTCATATTTTATTATAATCTGAATTCCCTATTTATGTTTCTTCCTGCATTTTCTCAAGTTCAGAAACTATATCATCAGTAGATGAATCTCTTTTTGTATTTTTCCAGTGAATATATATCTGAATTATATCCTTCTTCAAATTATCTCTTTGAAACTTGCTCACAACAAGATGCTTTATTTTTTCCAAAAAAATATCAATTATTTCATTTACGCCTTTTAATCTTTCACTTTCTTCCAAATGCTTAAGCTCTTTCAGTGAAATATTTTTTGCCTTAACCCATTCTGTAATGCACTGCCTCATAATTCCTGTTGTTATCTGTTCTGAGCGATCAATTGCGTTTGATGCAAAAGTAACAAGAGCCCTTAAAAGCAGTTCCTGATCATTATAACCTCTGATTTTTTCATCATCCATAATTATACTTCCATATCAATCAGATTTTTTAATTATTACTATGATGACCAGATTATTTTAAGATCAGGATCAAATTTTCTTGTTATATCCTGGTGGCTTGGAATGATTCTGACTGTATAACCGAACTCCCCGGATCTCAGACAAAGCACCTGCCCCTCAAAAACGTGAATGCTGTCCCTGCTCTCAATAAATTTCATAGGCAGAGAAGCGCCTTCGTGAATTTCCTGAGACTGGTCAAGTCCGCCGAAATATAATTCAACTATAACATTGTCCGGAGTCAATTGTCCGAGAGCAATTTCAGCCCGCACAGCAACTTTTGAACCAACAGTAATTTCTGTATCTTCAGTCCTGTAAAGATTTTTCACTGCAACAGATGCAATTTTGGTGGATATTCCGCTTTTCCAGGAAGACAGTTCCTTTACTGCTGAATAATTATTTACTGTAAATTTTTTATAGTTTCTGTGAGCTTTCTTGTAATATTTCTCAGTATAATCTCTTACCATTCTGTTTGTATTGAACTCGGCGTTTAGAGTTTTCATTGATTCTTTTATTTTTGCAATCCATTCCATAGGAAGACCGTCTATTCCTCTATGATAGAATATTTCCTTAACTTCTTTTTCAAGAAGATCATAAAGTGAAAGACTTTCAACTTCATCCTGATATTCAAGATCAGAATATTCCTCTCCATTACCTATAGCCCAGCCGTTATTTGAATTATAAGCCTCGTCCCACCATCCGTCAAGAACGCTGATATTGAGAACTCCGTTTGGAGCAACTTTCATTCCGCTGGTTCCTGAAGCCTCTTTAGGCCTGATAGGAGTATTCAGCCACACATCCACACCCTGAACAAGTGAACGTGCTATATTAATATCATAATCCTCAAGAAATACAATTTTCCCCCTGAATCTTTCATTCTTGGTAAGATGAATAACCTGTTTTATTAAATCCTTGCCCATGCCGTCGTGAGGATGGGCTTTACCTGCAAAAATCAGCTGAACAGGTTTTTCTCTGTCATTTAGAATTTTATCAAGCCTTTCAACATCTCTCAAAACAAGTACAGCTCGCTTATACGTCGCAAACCTTCTCGCAAATCCAATAGTAAGAGCTTCAGCATCAAGAACCGAATTTGCTTTTTCCGCTTCCTTCGCAGGAACACCTCTGCTTAGCAGCTGTTCTTTAAGTTTTTTCCTTGCAAAAACAACAAGCCGCTCCCGCATTCTTTCCCTGCATCTCCATAATTCTGAATCAGGAATGCTATTAATTTTCTGCCAGATAGTATCATCTGATGTATTATCAATCCATCTAGGCCCGAGATACCTGTTAAAAAGCCTCATCATCTCGTCCGATGTCCAGGAAAGAGTCTGTATTCCATTAGTAATATGGCCAATAGGGATTTCATGAACCGGCAGTGACGGCCAGATATTTTTCCACATATTTCTTGAAACTTTTCCATGAAGTCTCGAAACACCGTTGCATTTTGAAGCCATACGGATAGCAAGCACGGTCATGCAGAATGTTTCTTTTTTATCATCCTTATTTTCCCTGCCCAAAGCTAGAAACTGTTCCTTGGTTATACCAAGTTTAGGATAAAACTCAGAAAAATATGCATCAATCATATCCGGTTCAAATCTGTCATTTCCTGCAGGTACAGGTGTATGCGTTGTAAAAACATTTGTTGCAGTTGTAAATTCGCATGCTTCTTTGAATGTAAGCTTGTCATTGAGCATAGCCATTTTTATTCTTTCAATACTTAGAAAAGCGGCATGGCCTTCATTCATATGATATACAGTTACAGTTTTATGCATAGCGTGAAGTGCCCTTATTCCTCCAATGCCTAAAAGTTTTTCCTGCCTTATCCTCATATCACTGTCTCCGCCGTAAAGCTGGTCAGTAATTTTTTTATCTTCACTGCTATTCTGATCAATATTTGTATCAAGCAGATGAAGCACTATTCGTCCAATCTGAATATCCCATATACGCGCGTATACAGTTCTGCCCGGCATTTCAACACCAATAATTATAGGTTCACCCTTATCATTATTTACAGGCTTAATCGGAACATTATGAAAATCCGTAACAGGAAATTTCTCCTGCTGCCATCCGTCAAGATTCAGATACTGCCTGAAATAACCAAGTCTGTAAAAAAGACCGACTCCGCAAAGCGGTAAACCAAGCTCGCTTGAAGATTTCAAATGGTCTCCTGCAAGTATGCCGAGACCTCCAGAATAAATCGGCAGACTCTCATGAATTCCAAATTCTAAAGAAAAATATGCAATTCTTGAATCTTCAAAATCATTTTTATTTTCATCATACCATGATTTGCTTTTCATATGAAAATCAAGATCTTCCTCAACTTTCTTCATATGGGCTAAAAAGCTTTCAGATTCTGCAAGCTCGTCAAGAGCTGTCTGCGACATCAGACCGAAAAGTTTCATAGGATTATGTTCAGATTCTCTCCAGAGATTTACATCAATTCTTCTGAAAAGTTCAATTGCTTCGAAATTCCAAACCCACCACATATTGTTTGATATTTTTATCAGTGGTTTAAGAGTATCAGGCAGATAAGGAACTACCTTGAATTTATTTATTTTTGCCATTTCAATCACTCCATTTTTTTAAACAGCTTTTTCAAATACTGCCGGGAAATAAATTAAAAATTCTGCGCCTTCTCCCATAATAACTTTAACATCAATATATCCTCTATGTCTTTTTATTATCGCATAACTGATTGCAAGCCCCATTCCGCTCGACATATCCTTTGTAGTAAAATACGGATCAAATATTTTATAGATATCTTCAGATTCAATACCGCAGCCGCTATCCTTCACTGTTACCAAAACATATTTGCCGGGCTGCAATGTTATTTCATGATGAGATTTTTCAATATCTACTACTACATTTTCAATGTTGAGAAAAATTGTTCCTCCATCCGGCATGGCTTCACGTGCATTCTTTAAAATATGATCAAACACCTGGCCAATTTGGATCTCATCACCATCCACATTCCAGATATCATCTGCCTGTTTTAATATATAATTTCCGGCATATCCGTAAATGGCATTTTCTGCACTTTCTTTTAAAACAGGAATTATTGAAATAATTTTTTTAATCGGCCTTCCGCCCTTGGCAAATCCGCTGAGTCGCTGAGTCAGATCTTTCGCTTTTAAAGATGCAGTTTCTGCATCATTTAATATTTCAATTAAATCCGGATTGTTTTCACCAGCTTCCATTTTAGCAAGAGAAATATTTCCAATAATTGCAGTAAGTGCATTATTGTAATCATGTGCAATTCCTCCTGCAAGAATACCTATAGCCTCCAGTTTTCTTGCCCTCAGGAGCTCCTGCTCAATTTTTGTTTTATTTGTAATATCTCTGAGAATTCCTCTTAATCCGATTAAATGATTAGAACTATCTTTTATCTGCGAAATAGACCCCTCAAAATTTTTTATTCTTCCGGAACTTGTAATCAGACTCCATAATTTATTTATATGATTATTTTCAATTTTTTCTATACCGCTTGTAATACATTCATATTCTTTTTCTGAACCGGAGGGGAAAAAATTAATAAAATTTTTCCCGATAATATCAGCAGAATTATATCCAAGCATTTGAGCTAAAGCATTATTCACAAAAAGAATTGTTCCATCAATAGTTATTTCATAATATCCATCATATAACGTTTGAAGAACAGTTGAACATTTTTCCTCAAGCATTAATTTTGCATATTCAACGGATTTTCTTTTAGAGATATCACGAGCAACTCCCTGCGTTCCTATATATTTTTTTCTTCCATCTTGATCAATATCATAAAGACCTTCTGCGCTTATTTCAAAAGAAGGAATTGAAGTTATAGCAGATTCTTTAAATTCAAATTTTATCTCATTTTTATTTTTAGTCAGAAGCCTTATTTCAAATTCTCTTGTTCTTCTGTCTCCGGATCTTCTTTCATCAATTTTAAATTTTGCCTTTTCTCTATCTTCAGGATGAATAATTTCTGTAATATTTTTCCCGACAAGTTCATCCGGTTCGTAGCCGTATTGCCTGATTGAATCGCTGATAAATGTAACAAGTCCTTCAGTATCAATTCTATAAACAATATCCTGTATTGTATCAATAATAGAACATAAATATTTTTCAGACTGGCAAAGATTCATCTGAATATTTTTATAATCGGATATATCTCTGAAAATAACATGGATTGCTGTATCATATTCGCCGCCATGTCCCCGGACACAATCGTGAAGAAGCCATTTTTGAGTACCATCTTTAAAAATAAGCTGGAGTTCAAAATCCCTTATTATACTTTTATCTTTTATTAAATCAAAAAGAAATTTATAATCTGCAATCAATTCAGTAATATTTTGACCAAGAAGTTCATCTATGCTTTTAAATGTTTTATCAAGATTCAAACATCTGAAAGCAGGTCCATTAATTGATAAAATTTCACCATTAACACCGAAATGACACAGACCTATAGCTGAGAACTCAATCCAATCATCAATTACAAGATCTCTTACTGTTTTATTAACCATACTATCTGTTCTCCGGACTTAAATTAATTCAATAGCTATTAAAATTATATCATCTTGAGCTTTATCTGTTCCCATAAAATTGTTAACATCTGATAATATATATTCAAGCGATTTATTTAGATCAGGAAAATAATTTGACATGATTATTTTTTCCAGACCTGATTGATCAAGAAGCTCCATTGATTTATTACTGGCCTCAACCAGGCCGTCAGTATAAAGAAAAACTCTATCGCCTTTATATAAATCCACAGTTATCTCATCAAAAAAATCATCCTCAAATAAAGCAATCGGTTTTCCTTTCGAAGCGATACTTAAAACTTTTTTTTCTTTTTCCCTGTAAATAATCGGTGGCTGATGACCACCCTTGCTGAATACAAATTTCACTTCATCCGTACTGAAATCAAATACCCCATAAAGAGCAGTCAGGAAATATGAAAACATATTATTATATAGATCACGGTTCAAAGCATGCATATATTTCCCGGGATTATATCCGTATTTCGGCATAAGCCCGTCTGATACTGCCTTTACCATAGAAAGAAAAAGAGCAGCTGAAACTCCATGTCCGGAAACATCTCCTAAATATACAGCAGGCGTACCGTCTGCAAGATTATAAAACCAGAAAAAATCCCCGCCAATTGCATCAAGCGGAATATATCTGAATTCAACTTTTAATCTATTCCATTCAGGCGATTTTGATGGAAGAATATCTTTAATTATCATTTGAGCATAATTCAGATCCTGCTGCATTGATTGATTTTTAAATCTTAATTTTTCTTCACTTATTTTAAGATTTTCTTCAATAATTTTTCTTTGTGTTACATCTTCTTTGACTGCAATGAAATTTGTTATTTCATTATTTTTGTTTTTTATAGGTGAGATAGATGCAAATTCCCAATACAATGATCCGTCTTTTCTCTTATTATGGAATTCCCCCCTCCATTCATTTCCGGATAATATTGTTTCCCACAGATCTTTATAAAATTCAACACCCTGGGTTCCGGATTTCAAAACAGATGGATTTTTCCCCACTGCCTCTTCAAAACTATAACCTGTTATTCTCGAAAATTTGGGATTTACATATTCAATTTTTCCTGATGAATCCGTAATTACTACAGTAGCTGGACTGTTTTCAATGGCAAGCAATAGTTTGTTGATTTTACCTTCATCTTTTTTCTTTTCAGTTACATCGTTCAGTGAGCAGACAATGCTCACAATGCTTCCTTCATTAATAAGCGGGTTAAAATTCAATTCAACAATTGCTTTTAAACCATTCTTTTTTATCATTTCAGCTTCACTATATGATGCTGTGGAAAAAACTTTCAATACCTCTTCTTGACTTTTGCTGAATAAATCAATAATTTCACCGGATAAAATTTCACTGATCTTTTTCCCTACTATTTCAGATGAAGAATAACCTGAAGTTGATAAAAAACTTTTATTTATTAATATAATAAAACCCAATGGATCTATCACAATAATCGGATTTGCATTATCCATTACGCTCTGTAAAAAATCATAAGATCTTTCAAGAACATGAATCAGATTATCGTTAGTTAATATTTCATCAGCATTTCCCGGTTGATTTAACAATAAAATATTAAGATCATCGGTCTCTGAAATCATTGAAGATATAGAAACTTTTAGGTTATCACCATTTTTCTTTTTAATTATAAAAGATTCCTGTGAATTGGCTTCATTTATTTTTTTTAGTTCTGCAGCATCAAATAATTCTGAAATATTTCTATTTACAATTTCTTTAGATGAATAACCGGAAAGCAATTCTGCCGGGGAATTTAAAAAAAGAATAATATTTTTATTATCAAATATAAAAACAGAATCTTTAATATTGCTAAAAAAATTTTTTAATTTTAATATGTTAAAAGAAAATCGTTTTATATTATCATCCATAACAAGCAACAATAATATTATTTATATTAAATATCAACAACAATTCTAAAACCATAATAAGGACTTCTTGCAGTTGGGCATCGTCTAAATCTATATTCAGAACATTTTTGATAAATTTCACTCAGAAGAGAACCACCTCGCAGAACTTTATAAACTTTACCGAATTCTTTATTTATTACTTCAGAACTGTATGATTCGAACCAATCGCTGGTCCATTCCCAGATTATTCCTGCAGGAGTAAAATCATTGATGGAAATTTCTGCCAATTTATTTATAAATTCAACTGAATTAGAAAAAAAGTTTTCTTCTATTTTATTTCCTGCATCCATATTTATAAATGAAGATGCTCCGAATATATTTGATGCAGCCTCCCATTCAATCTCAGATGGGAGCCTCGTTGCTTTTGAAAATTTTTCTGAATGCCACTCGCAAAATGCAGATGCATCATTCCAGCTGATCTGCAATACCGGAATACCAGATACAGATTTATAAATTTCATCTGCCCGATCTAAAAATGGTTTTTTAAAATTCACTCCATCTTTTTTTATCCAGCCTCTATTCCATATCCATCCCCATCCGTCTTTTTCGGCTTCTGTTTTATAATTTGTTTCATTGGCAAAATTATTAAATTCCTGAAATGAAATAAGTTTTTTCGATATTGAAAATTTATTAATTTCACAGGAATGTCGTGGTGATGAATTTATCAGGAATTTTTTTTTATTTTCCGGAAAAGACGTGTCAATTTGCGAAATATCTATACCGACTTCGATAACAGATGATTGGATTGTATAAAATTTTTTATCAGTCAATTGTATCAATAAGGCTGTAAAGATTTGTGCCGTCTTCGGGATATTCTGCTGTCAGATATGTCAGTAAAAGCTGCACTTCTTTTTGCTGATAAACAGATAATAATTCATTCCTGATAGAATTTGCAAGAGGGACAGCAAACTTCTTATCTTTACCGGGAAGTATAATTAATATCTTATGCCTGTCATACCTTACAGAAAAATCCCCATCAGCCAGCCTGCTTTTAATTATTTTTTCAAATGATTCAAAAAGTTTTTTTACTTCCTCGAAACCATAAAGATTGAAATATCTTTTATAATTTTTTATAGAGAATAATACAAGAGTCAGAGGTATTCCAAGACTTCTAGCATTTATAATTTCATCATCTATTCTTTTATATAAAATTTCGATATTATCAATATATTTATTTTCTTTGAAATTTATATCACGTACACTATTAATATATGGAAATATATATTTTGAAATTCTCGTCATTCTTGCATCAATTTGATCTAAATTTACACTATGCCTTATTCTGAAAAGAGCGATAAATCCCCAGGATTTTTTCGCTATTGAAAATGGATAAATTCGCAGATGAGACATTTTATTTATCTGACTTTCTGAAAATACATCTCTTGCAATTTCAGCTTTTTTAAAATCATTAATATCAACAACCTGACCAAGACCAAAAATATATCGAGAAAAATTACTGGTCAGTTTAATATTAAAATCCAGTTCTTTCAGAAGTAAAAAATCCTCATTTTCAACAATAACCGGTTTATATGTTGCATCATTCTCAAACCTGTTGAATATACCATAACTGTCAATTCCCAGACTGGAAAAATATTTTTTAATTTCGGATTGTATTTCTTCTATATTTGCAAAAGATAAAATTTTTTCCTGAAGAACTTCAGCTTCTAAAATTATTTCAGTATTCTTTTTTAAATCATCAATCTGCTTAATATACTTTTCATTGATTGATAAATTATGTAAAACTCTTGCAGAAAGATCTGCAATGGATTTTATAAAATCAAAGTCTTCATCTTTGTAATCATCGCCGGTAATTTTATTTCCAAGAACAATTACACCTAAAGCATTATCATCTTTTACCATAGGAATAAGTATTCTCGCATCAATAGAAATATATTTAAAATATTCCTCCTTGAACTCATCACGGTTATAATCTTCTATATCTGCAATCCGGTTGTTAAATATTATTTTTTTTAAAATGGCGTCATTTGAAGAAAACTCAATACCTCTTCTATCAATTTCAACACCCCTTGATTCAGCTATCAGCCATTTATATCCAATCCCGGATGGAAGCATTATTGATGTAGATGAAACACCAATTTGCCCCATAATTGAAAAAAGAATAACTTCAAAAAGATTTTCTCTTGTTTCCGCTTTAATGATATCCTTTTCAATTTCATAAAGAACAATGATATCACTGAATCTTGAGCTGCTTATTGATGATTCCTCTGCTGAAATTGATTCAGTAGATTCATTATCTGTTTTATTTTTTAAAAATCTGCTTTGAGTTGCAGGTTCATCTGATTTTTTTTTGGATAATACCGGCTCATCAGCAGAACCAAAAAGACCTGAATCCCCTGATATTTTATCTTTTTGAATTACCGGATTGACATTTTGTGTTTGAGCTTCCCTTGATACTTTCTGACTATTTAATTTTTCAGAAGGTAACACATTATCCGCTTCAGGCAATTCAAATAGATCATCATCTGAAGAATTATTCTTTTCAAATTTATCTGCTGCAGATAAATTTTTATCTCCAATATTTACTTCATCTTCTTTTCTAACAGAAACTTTAATTGTTTCATCATCATCAAAAGAATTAACTAACTCTGTATCAGCCGGACCTTTTATTCTGTCAATAAGAGTATCCTCTCCCTTATTATTGATATTTTGTTTATATTGTAAAGCTTTCTCTAAAAGTCCCATATCATATACCAAGATCATTTAATATTTTAACATAAAGATTAAAATATTCAGAATCAGCAAAATTTTTAACTGCATTTTCAGGTAGTTTTTCAAACATCCCATCAAGATATTTCATCAGTCTTACCAGATCATCTCTCTTATGCTCAGGAATTTCTTTAACAAATCTCCTCATGTCGCTTTCATCTTCAATGATAACGACACGATCGGTTATATCATAAATTTCCTCAACAACCTTCACTGAATCAGGCTTTGTTTCAACAAATATTTTCTTAAGATGGCTCTTTAACTGCTCAACATCCTCTTCATAAATTAAAGCAAATTCAGATGAGATATCAGCCTCAATAGATAATTTTTCCTCAGGTAAAAGACTTGAAATATCAGATAAAAGATATGTACATGTTATATTTCTTCCGGCATTTTTATAGTTTAATGCACTTTGATTTTTTATTATACTGAAAATTTCATCTAAATTAATACCCTTGTAATCATTAGCATAAAGAGAATCACTTATATCATCAAGTTCATCATTAGTAAGTCCTAGCAGCTCAACTGCTGCTGTAACTTTTATTTCCCCTGATGTTCCATGATATTCATCGATCAACCTGAGATATTTACTGAAATCCTCTTCAATTATTGAACTATGAATAAAATCAAGATCATCATCTCTATATTTCAGTTCGTCGTCTTCAAAATCAACCAGCAAGTCATCAAAAACCGGAGCAATACTGCTCGATGTATATGCAATATTTTCCTTGTCATCTTCTATATCAGCTTCAAGTAGAATTTTAGGGGTAACATCAAAAGTTTCAATAATTCTGGAAGTTATTTTTTCAAGTTCTTTTTCTTCAAAGTTCAATACTATGGAGCGTTTTTCATTATCAACAGATTCGTCATCAATAAAATATGTTTTATCTGATGTTGATTCAAGGGCATATACCCATTCCGGCAGTTTCTCTTTTTCAAGTGATGGTTTAATCTGCAGATAGGAATCGGTAACTCCCGTATCCGGCAGGATTTCTCCAGATGATATTGAAATCATTCTGCCAAAATCATCTGATTCTTTTATTGGTTCAATTCTGCTTTTATTATTAATATCTGGTTCAATAATATTTGTTTCTTTTGTATCAAGATCCAGCAATTCATGTTTATCAGCTTTAATATCGTTTTTTATTATTTCTTCAGGTTTAATTTTAATACTATTTAAATCTTTATCTTTTTGTGAAATTATTTTATGATCATCATATGAAACAAATTCTGGAAGATTCTCTTTTTCATGTTTAATAGTTTCTTCTGAAGTTTTCCCGGGTTTAACAGGCATTTCATTTTTAATAGGAACTGATAGATTTATAGGTTCAGAACTTGCTGCAGAATTGACTTTAATGCTTCTTAGTTCAGCATCCTGAATATGGTGATGTTTTACATCTTCATTGAGAGGAATTAAATCAAAATCCTCTAATCCTTCTATTAGATCATTTTCAGTAAGGAATAGGATATCCTCGTTAGCTATTGCTTCCGCTTCTTTTAAATCAATACTGCCGATTTCATGAATATTAAAATTTTCCGGCAATTTACTCCTCGCGCTACGGGATAATTTAAGTTTTACCTCATAATCATAACCCGTTGTACTGATAATTGGCTCTTCCGAATCAACAGTGGAGCCGGTCTCTTTAATATCCCCGGTCATGAAAATCTAACACCCTTATATACCTATTGATTTTTTCATCAAGAATAAAATTTTAACTTAAAATTTGTTATAAATGTAAATTATTTGTTAATTATTTAAAATCATAATAGCCTTATTACATTTTTCGGTATATTGCTGAAGTAAATATATACTTTTTACTGAAATATTTATTTAAAACCATTTTTCATAATCGTTTGTAATAAAAATTAATAAAAAAAGGGCGCTTTATAAGCGCCCTTTATATAATTTTTGATTTAAATTTGTTTTATTTTGTAGCAAGTTTTAATTTTGATTTTATTTTTTTATAATTAGGATGCATGAAAACTCTATCTGAAGAAGCTTCCTTAATAAGTTCATCCATTTCTTTTTGAATTTCTTCTTTGTTAATATCAAATACATTCATTGCTGATTCTGCCAGAATTATCATATTGTTATCTATTATCTCAACAATACCACCTTCTACATAAATTTGTTCAGTAGAATCACCATTTCTCAATTTTAAACCGCCAATTCCTAATGCTGAAAACATCGGACAATGATTTACGAGAAATCCTCTTGTACCGTCATGAGTTTCAACAACAGCGAAATCTACTTCACCTTCATAAAACATTTTTTCAGGTGTTAGAATTGTGCATTTAATTTTTCTCATGGTTTAATTGCCTTCTTGAAGTTTCTTAGCTTTATCTACTGCTTCCTCAATTGAACCAACCATATAAAAAGCCTGCTCAGGAAGATTATCATAGTCCCCATTTATTAAATTCTTAAAGCTTACTATAGTATCAGCAAGTTTTACATACTTGCCTGCAAATCCTGTAAACTGAGATGCAACAAAGAAAGGTTGAGACAGAAATCTTTCTATTTTTCTTGCCCTTTGAACAAGAAGTTTATCTTCTTCTGACAATTCATCCATACCAAGAATTGCAATAATATCCTGAAGATCTTTATATCTCTGAAGTATTCTTTTTACATCCATTGCAACTGAATAATGCTCTTCTCCAACAAGTTCAGGAGCTAACAGCCTTGAAGATGATTCAAGCGGATCAACTGCAGGGTATATACCTTTTTCTGAAATTGCTCTTGAAAGAACAGTACTTGAGTCCAGGTGAATAAAAGCTGTTGCTGGAGCCGGGTCTGTAAGGTCATCAGCAGGAACATAAATAGCCTGAACAGATGTAATAGAACCGAATTTTGTTGAAGTGATTCTTTCCTGTAAAGCTCCCATCTCAGTAGCAAGAGTCGGCTGATAACCTACTGCAGAAGGCATCCTTCCTAAAAGAGCTGAAACTTCAGATCCAGCCTGTGAGAAACGGAAAATATTATCAATAAATAAAAGAACATCTTTACCAGACTGATCACGGAAATATTCGCACATTGTTAATGCTGTTAAAGCGACTCTAAGTCTTGCTCCTGGCGGCTCATTCATCTGTCCATAAACCAAACAGGTTTTATTTATAACTCCTGATTCCTGCATCTCAAGCCAAAGGTCATTTCCTTCCCGAGTTCTTTCACCAACTCCGGCAAATACAGAAAAACCACCATGCTGTTGAGCAACATTATTTATAAGTTCCATGATAACTACTGTTTTACCAACACCTGCACCACCAAAAAGGCCTGTTTTTCCACCTTTGATAAATGGAGCAAGTAAATCGATTACCTTAATTCCTGTTTCAAATATTTCAGATTTAGGCTGAAGTTTATCAAATGAAGGAGGTAACTGATGAATAGATCTTTTTTCTTTGGCTGAAATAGGGCCTCTGTTATCAATAGTTTCACCAAGAAGATTAAAAATTCTACCAATAGTTTCTTCTCCAACCGGCACTGATATTGGCGCTCCTGTGTCTAATATCTGGAGACCTCTTCTCACTCCATCAGTAGAAGAAAGTGCTACAGCACGAATTCTATTACCGCCAAGATGCTGCTGAACTTCACTTACAAGTTTTATTTTATTGCCCATAACCTCTGTTTCAAGTATTAAAGCGTTATAGATATTCGGAAGTTTTCCTTCCGGGAATTCAGCGTCTAGCGTTGATCCAATAACCTGAACTACTTTTCCAAAATTCTGACTCATAATATACCTCTTTTAAATATTAATCATTCAAGCCCTGCGGCTCCGCCGATAATTTCTGAAATTTCTTTTGTTATTCTGGCCTGTCTTGCCCTATTATAAGATATTGTTAGCTCGCGTATCATGTCTGTTGACGCATCAGACGCATTTTTCATTGCAATTCTACGGGAAAATTGTTCTGAAAATGCAGTCTGGAAAAAACAAGACAATATTCGTACTTTAATATACAATGGAATAATATATGAAAAAATTCTCCAAGGATCAGGATCAAAAATATATTCAGCTTGTGCACCATATTTCATATCATTTTTTTTAGTTTCTGATGTAATTGGAAGAATTTTTACAATCTCTGGTTTTTGATTAACTGAAGAATTTACTTTATTGTAAGAAATATAAACTTCATCAACTTCACCTTCCAGAAACATAGATGTTATTTCGCTTCCTAAATCAGCAGCATCACTGAAAGTAAATTTTGTTTCTTTATTTAATGCGGATTTAAATATTTTTTCTTTAATAAAATTTAAATAACCAATACCTTTTTTACCAATTATATAAAGTAAAACTTCTCTGCCTTCAGAATTTAGTTTTTTCTTTAATGTTAATGTTTGATTTATTATGCTTGTATTAAAACTTCCGCATAAGCCTCTATTACTGGTAAATTGAAGAATCAATGCTTTTGTAGGATTTTTTAATTCTTTAAAAAAAGGATTATCCCCAACAGAAACACCCGAAGATAATAGATTTGAAATAATTTCGCCAATTTTGTTATCATATGGTTTGGTCATTTCATATCTATCTTGCGCTTTCTTCATTTTAGCAGTTGAAACCATTTCCATAGTCTTTGTTATCTTTTTTGTATTCGATATAGACTGGATTCTGTTTCTAATATCCCTTTGAGTTGCCACAATCAGCTCCCTGAATAAAATAAAGTATCAAAATAATAAAGCTAAAATAAATAAAATACTAACCTAAATAATCAGTTACAAAAGCAGAAATCACTTCTTTTAATTTATCTTCGCTTTTTAGTACGCCTGTACCAGATATTTCTTTTAGAATATCACTATGTTTATCTTTTAAAAGCTTAATCAATTTTTCTTCAAAATCTTTTACTTTTGGAACAGGAATAGTATCAAGATACCCTGCAGTTCCAGCAAAAATAATAGCAACCTGTTCTTCAATTGGCTTCGGTACTACTTGAACCTGTTTTAAAATTTCAACAAGTCTTTTACCGCGATCCAGCTGTTTTTGTGTAATAGGATCAAGCTCTGTTCCCATTTGAGCAAAAGCTTCAAGAGATCTGAACTGAGCAAGATCAAGTTTTAAAGAACCGGCGTATTTTTTCATCGCCTTAATCTGAGCATTACCACCTACCCTTGATACAGATATTCCAACATCAACCGCTGGTCTAATACCTGATGCAAAAAGGTTAGGCTGAAGATATATCTGACCATCAGTAATAGAAATTACATTCGTTGGGATATAAGCAGAAACCTCACCTTCCTGTGTTTCAATTACAGGAAGAGCAGTCATGCTTCCACCACCAAGCTCATCTGAAAGTTTAGCTGCTCTTTCAAGCAATCGTGAGTGGCAGTAAAAAATATCTCCCGGATAAGCTTCTCGTCCTGGAGGTCTTCTAAGTAACAGAGACATCTCTCTGTAAGCATTAGCTTGTTTAGAAAGGTCATCATAAACACAAAGCGTGTGACCCTTTTTTTCATACATAAAATATTCAGCCATAGCAGCACCCGCATAAGGAGCTATATACTGAAGAGGTGCCGGATCTGAAGCAGTTGCATTGACAACTATAGTATACTCCATTGCTCCATGTTCTGTAAGAAGCTGTACTAGTGAAGCTATAGTAGATGCTTTCTGACCGATTGCAACATAAACACAGATAACACCCTTGCCTTTCTGATTGATAATTGTATCAATAGCAATTGCTGTTTTTCCTGTCTTTCTATCACCGATTATCAGCTCTCTTTGGCCTCTTCCGATAGGAATCATCGCATCAATAGCTTTAATACCAGTCTGAAGAGGTTCTTTTACAGGCTGCCTTGAAGCAATACCTGGAGCAAGAAATTCTACAGGTCTAAGTTTATCAGTAACAATTGGACCTTTATTATCAATAGGAATTCCAAGAGGATTTACAACCCTGCCTAACAACGCTTCTCCTGCTGGTACAGCAAGAACCTTGTTAAGCCTTTTAACAGATTGTCCTTCCTTAATTTTCAAATAATCCCCGAGAATTGCAGCTCCAATTGAATCCTGTTCAAGATTTAGAACCATTCCAAGAATGCCATTTTCAAACTCAAGCATTTCTCCCGACATGGCATTAGCCAGACCATAAACTCGAGCAATTCCGTCTCCTACTTGAAGTACGGTTCCAACTTCGCTAACGTCAAGTTGGGATTTGTAACCCTCAATCTCTTTCTTTATTATAGATTTGATTTCTTCTGTTTTAATCTTCATAAGCCATATCACTCCTGACCTTACTGTTTAAAAGACTGGTTCTAATCTTTTTAATATCTTTACTAATTGAACCATCTATTACTATATCACCTATATTTATTATGATGCCGCCTATAATGCTTTCATCTATTTTTTCTTTAATAATTATATCTTTTTTATAAATACTTTTTAATTGAACAGAGATAGAATCAATTGTTGCCTTATCAAGTTTTTCAATTGATGTAATTGTAACCCTTGCCCTGTTATTTATTTCATCAAGAATATTAGAAAAAGATTTTATCATATCATTTAAAACAGATTGTCTATCATTTTCTATCATCACACATAAAAGGTTTACTGTATATTCAGAAAAATTTCCTGAAAAACATTTCTTAACAATACCTTTTTTTGATTCCTTTGTAAATTGCGGAGAGAATAGATATTTTTTCAGATCCTCATCCTCTTCTAAAAGAGAAGAAAGAGATTTTAATTCATCATCAAGATCTGTTAATATATTTTTCTCTCTGCCAATTTCAACAAGAGATGAAGCGTATATAAATGCTATATCATTTTCTGACACAGTAATAAATCCTTAAATTTATTTTCAACCTGGCTATCAGCTTTATTCACTATCTTTATCATTCCAGTGAATAAAGAGAATAGAGCCTATTTTACAAAAAAGCAATAAGGGCAGTTCAAAACTACTGAACTGTCCTCATTTTATCCAGAGTCTCTTTTACAATCGTTTTCTGATCATCCGCATTAATATTCTTTCTAATAATTTTAGAAGCAATGTCAGTTGAAAGAACAACGATCTCTGATTTAATGTCTGTCAATGCATTTTCTTTAGCTAAGTTAATCTCATTTTTTGCTCTGTCTACAATCGCTTTAGATTCTATCGACGCTTTTTCAATAATTTCATTTTTAACTTTTTCAGCTTCGACTTTTGATAATGCAATTATTTTTGCCGATTCCTCTTTAGCGTTTGCCATAGTTTCCTTATACTGAGCAAGAACATTTTCAGCTTCCTGCCTGGATTTCTCGGCATATTCTATATCATTTCTAACTCTTTCAGCCCGTGCATCAAGAGCAGCAATAAGAGGCTTCCATGCAGCCTTCCATAAAATCAGCAGCAATAAAGTAAATGTAAATAGAGTCCATATTAAAAGACCCGGATCAACCTTTAATAAGCCTTGTGTTAGAGCTTGCATGTTTATATTCCTGTTTTATAAATTATCTTACAAATTATTATTTATGCTCTGCTGTTGCTGGAACATTAGCTTTATTTTCAACAGCTTGATTGGAAACTGAAACTGGTTTCATCGTTGCAAGCATGAATGTAATTACCAGAGCAAAAAATGTCATACCTTCAATAAGAGCAGCATAAATAATAACAGCTGTTCTGATTTCACCTGACATTTCAGGCTGCCTTGCCATACTCTCAACACCTTTAGCACCAATAACTCCTACACCAATACCAGCACCTATAATTGATAAACCTGCTCCCAATCCTGCGCCCAAATAAGCTAGTGCAATATTTTCCATCTAATCCTCCTAAATTTTACTTTTTTTTTCTAATCTATTATACTTGAATATCTTTAAATATTCAAGATTAATGAGCATGCAAAGACGACCCTATGTACATCGCCGAAAGAGTCGTAAAAATATAAGCCTGAACAAAAACCACCAGTAATTCCAATGCATATATCATTAGAGCCATAGGCACTCCGCCTATTGCAACAAAATGATTCTGGAACATTATAGCCAAATATAGAAAAACTATTATTACAATATGACCTGCAGTCATATTAGCAAAGAGTCGAAGAATTAAAGAAAACGGTTTTATAAGAAGTCCAATCAATTCAAGAGCCCACAAAATCGGGAAAATCGGTTTTGGAAGACCTCCTGGCACGATTCCAGTTACAATCCACATTGGCCCCTGCTTAATAAATCCAATGCCAACCATAACAAGCAATGTACATATAGAAAGACCACCAGTAACAGCTAGATTACCAGTAGCAGACGAAAATCCAGGAATTAAACCAAGTGTATTACAAAATAAAATGAAGAAAAATAAAGTTAAAAAATATGGTGCAGCAGTTTTTCTGTATTTATAATCGAAACTAGGATCTATTATATCCTCATAAAGAACAGCGATTAAAACCTCCCAGAAATTAACCCACCTCGATTTTGATCCAAGTTTCGCTTTTTTAACATGGCTTGCAAGTGTAACAAAAAGAACAGTAACCAACAGCATGTTAACCCATAGCATTATAAGCCATCTGGTTATTCTCATATCAAAAATACCAAAGAATTTTTCACTTAGATATTTTTTGTTTATTTCAGAAATAGAATTGTTAATTTTTTTTGAAGTTGAAACAATTATATTGTCTTCTGGATTTATAGATATTGTGGCAATTGCATGATCAGCAAGATGAGACTCAACTATAGAATATACATTATCATAATGATGGCCGGATGGAGCGAGCATAAATACAAGATATAAAATATAAAAAATTAACATTACGGGAAGAATTAGCTTTTTCAATTAAAACTCTCCTTAAAAAACAATTAACTATAACCATTTATCAGGTTGTTTCTTTTCTGAATTCTCTTTTTCTATCTTATCTTGTCTCGAAATATCTTTAAGTAAATTATAAAAACCTGCAATAAAACCAATCAACGCGCCAACAATAAGAAAAATCGGCCTTTTTGAATAATATTCGTCTAACTCATTACCAGCGTAGACAAATATGAAAATTGTTATTCCTAATTGCATTCCGGCTGTTACATTAGTTAATACAGCCTTTCTTATATTTTTTTTAGTCAAATTGATCTTATTTGTTTATTATTTATCAAATCAATAAAAAGATTAGTTATTTTTGTCAACAAAATAAGATAAAAAATATAAAAAAAAATATTTTTTTTATATATTATTTTATGAACAAATATTTTTTATTTAAAATCCAATCTACACTCAAAAAATGTTAAATTTTTTTATTATTATTATACATTTTATTATTTTGTACAGAATAAATTAAATTATATTAAAAATCTACATCATAATCAACTTTAAAAACCCTGTTTTTATTAAAAAAACTATATTTATATAAAAAAAGAAATCCGGTTTATGTCGATAATTTTTATAGATGCTTATATTAATTATATATAACGCCAGATCAAAAAATTGGAAGGCATTATGAGAATATCTGTAAAGCTTATCGAACATGATAATGAAATTATTGCAAACTGCCCGGAACTGGATATTAACTGCTATGGTTCTGATAAAATTGAAGCTATCAGACGTATTAAAACTGTAATAAATTTTTATATCGATTCAGCAAAAGAACTCGGACTTGATGTTGAGAACCTGAAAGAGATACACATTGACGGTGAAAAAAATGAAGAGCTTAATCTGCAATGCGCAAATCCTTTAACTGAAACAATAAATTAAATTTAAAATTCAGGAGTCATCAAATAATAAGTAGCGACTCCTGAATTATTTTCAACCTGCAAGTATAAATAATACTTCTAATTTCTTAATAAATTCTTATTTCCCTTCAAGTTTTGATTCATTTAAAGCGAATTTATATTTTTTAATAATATCCGCTTCCCAGATTCTTCTTTTTTCAGACCGCTTCCTGTTTAATAATGAAGATTCAATTCTATCTTTAACAGTTTCAAACGGAACAATTTTTTTAAAATCAGCTCCATTGACTTTCTCTATTGTTGTAAAAGCAGTTTCCCTGTTTTTTTCATATTCTTTTTTAATTTCATCAGCAGGAATGGAAATATCACCCATAATTATTTCATTTTTATATCCGCCAATAATTGTATAGTTCTTAAAAAAATCCCATTCAGAGGCAAATTTGGGATCTTTATCCACACCCTTTGCAAATGCTTCTTTCTGGAGCACTTCCTCCCGGAAAAGTTTCCCTGCAATATCTTTCCTTATTTTATCATCAAGCTTAACTGATTGAAGAGCTCTCTCGCCTCTTTTTTTAAATATAAGATTAAATAAATTTTCTAGATCTTTCTTTTTAAATACAATATTCTGAACTGTATACAAAACTGCTTCCGGGTCCTGTGAATTTATTGCGTTTTCATAATAATTTACTCCGGATTCTTTCATAAGACTCTCTTCATAATTTTTTCCTAGAGCCATCTGAAGTCTGTTTTTTATTGAATTCCTCTGGTTTTCATCTTTAATAATATCGCCAATATTTTTTTCTGTTAATTCCCGTTTATCGTCACATTTAATAATGTAGATAGAATTATCAGCTTTCACCGGAGATTTTGTATAATCTCCTTTTTTCAATGATGCTGCTGCATTCCAGAAATCAGAGCTTCTCATTTCTTTTGTTATATAACCGGTATCACCGCCATTTTTTTTAGATGAATCCTCTGAATAGAGCTTAACCATATCATCAAATGTTTTTCCTGAATTCAGCTCAGCTATAATTTTTGCGGCTGTTTCTTTTTTTATACTGAATTCTTTTTCAAGCTCTGCCTCAGTTAAATTTACTCTGTTGTTTTTTTCAATTTTATAATTTTTCACTATCAGCTTTATCAGCTTTAATTTTAATGCCTCTTCTTTAAACTGCATTTTTTCCTTTATCTGTTTCCTATAGAAATTAGCAGTAAAATTTCTCTTTGCAAGTTTTAATATTTCTTCAGTTTCTGGATTTTTATCATAGCCTGCATTTTTAGCTTCAATTAAAGTTATACGGTCCATTCCCATTTGCTTTATACGGTTTTTCTGCTGATTTTTATCTTTCAGTACAGATTCTTTTGAAAACTGCATTAAATCAAGCCAATCATGAAATTCCCCTCTTGTTATAAAACCGCCTTCATATAAAGCAAGTTTATCTCCTGACATTTTACATGATAATAACACCAGAGGCATCAGCAGAGTAATAAAAAATAATTTTTTCATTAATTTAATCATAATAAATCTTCCTTTTGTTTTTTATAAGTTCATATTTATTAATACTGTTAAGTTGCTAAATTTTAAAAAATTACCACTGGGATCTGATGCCGATTTGAAGATTTATATCTCTTAAATTCATCAGGTTTACCATTGTTTCGAAAGATATTTGCAGAACATATAAATTTATGTCAAGTCCAAGAATGTATAGCGGCATTATAATTGACGGCATATATGATGAGCTTGAAGTCGCATTAATTTTCCCAATAGGGTGAAGTCCAAGATATAATGGGTTACTCGTGTCAACATCACCGCTTGCTGTTAAATTAAGATCAAATGATCCTAAATGAACTGCAAATCCAAATCCTGTATAAATACTAAAGATCCATAAAAAATCAAAATAAAATATTGCCTGAACACTTGGTGATATCAGCCACCAGCTTATCATCATTTGATATTGAGGATCAAATGACAAACTGACTGAAAATGGGGGTACAGGTATGGAAACACTTGGAATTGGATATGGATATTTTCCCTGCATTCCGATAATACCATAAATTGCATCTACTCCGGCAGTAAGTGTTATTCCTCCAAATTCAAAAAGACCCGGGAATATTGGAATATTTTTTACAGGAGTATATCTAAATTTTGCTCCGACTGAATATAAATTAATTTTAGTGAGTGTTGCAACCGGAGCAAAATCAATAGGAGGTTTATATATTGCATCATTATAAACCATAACCTTAGCTATAAGATCCATATTATCGCCAAGATTAAATCCGAAAAAAATAACCGGATTTACACCGAAGCCAGGAAATGTCCAATCAGTTTTATATGCTGTGGGATCAAAAAAGTAAGTATTTGTAAGACCTGTATTTATCGATATCCCAATAAAAAACTTTTTTATATGAGAAGATCCTATTGGATATCCTGAAATATTTCCAAGTGCATATGCTTCAGACATAGCCGGCCCCAGACTGTCAGATGCTTTCTGAATATATGCTTCAATTGGACCTTTCACTGTAGAAGGAAAAGCTCCAATACCAGATGTATCAGTAACTGTTATAGTGGTTACAGCGCCAAGTTGTTGAGCAATCATTAAACCCACAACTGCTGTTAATAATATTATTTTTTTCATATCTAAATTTTTTAATTCATATAAAAATAATTACGCAACTTATTACAACAGTTTTCCGTACTTGTACTGAGTAATTCAGATGTATTCGCAGGAATAATAGCTCGCAAAACTAAATTGAATCTTTACAATATAATATCAGCTCTTATAACTATAATGCAATTATCATCATAAGTCAAATCAATAACCATTATCAAATTAAAGAGACATTTCAATCTGAGCGTAAGCTGAATGGTTATGAATTGATTCAAAATTCTCGGATTCTACAGAAAACCATAAAATGCCGTTTAACTTCATTAATTTTATTGATGCATTCCTGACAATATCTTCAACAAATACAGGATTTTCATAAGATTTTTCAGTAATATATTTCTCGTCTTCCCTTTTTAAAATTGAATAGATACCGCAGCTTGCGGAATCTTCTGCAATATCAATAACATCTTCAATCCAGATTTTTTCCTTTGCTTTAATTTTAAGAGACAGATAAGATCTCTGGTTGTGTGCACCGTAATCGCTGATTTCTTTTGAGCATGGGCATACAGACAATACAGGAACTTTAACTTCAAGGGTATAAAAATCTTCACTTGAATTTCCTGTAAGCCTGCAAGTGTAATCCATCTTACCTTCAACTCCGGAGACAGGTGCTTTTTTTGTAATAAAAAACGGGAACTCTATTTCAAAATGAGCAGTTTCAGCATTCAACGCTGATTTCATATCATTTAATATTTCTCTGATTTTAAAAGTGCTGATGCCGTGTCTATACCTGTTCAGAATTTCTATAAATCTGCTCATGTGAGTTCCGCGAAACTCCTTAGGCAGATCAACATACATATTTACGCGCGCAACTGTATGCTGTTCACCCTCAGCTCTATCTAAAACGACCACAGGATATGTTATATCTTTAACGCCGACCTTGTTGATCGGAATATTTCTATTGTCCGGTTCGGACTGCAGGTCTCTTAAAGTTTCTTTTTGCATTATATTTTCCTCATGAGGTAAGAATAATCGGTCCTTTTTCAGTAACTGCCACTGTATGCTCAAACTGGGCTGAAAGCTTTCCATCTGAAGTAACTGCAGTCCATCCGTCGGATAAAGTCAGCACTTCATAAGTACCTTCATTTATCATCGGCTCAATAGCAAGAACCATTCCTGCAACAAGCTTTATTCCGGTACCCTTCGTGCCATAATGAGGAATTGAAGGTGATTCGTGAAGTGAAAAACCAGTTCCATGACCGGTAAAATCCCTTACAACACTGTATCCTTTTTTTTCTGCGCAATCCTGAATCACGCTCCCGATGTCGCCTGTTCTTGATCCCGGCAACATCTGCTTTATAGCTTCGTTTAAACAAAGTACTGCTATATTTATCAGTTTAAAAGCAGCGTCAGAAATATCACCCACTGGAAATGTTTTACAGGAATCTGCAAAATATCCGTTCAGAACAACCCCTGTATCGACTTTTACAATATCTCCGTTTTGAATTATCTTTTTTTTCGAAGGAACACCGTGCACTACTTCATTATTAATTGAAATGCACGTTGCATGATTATATCCTTTTACGGTTTTAAATGCGGACCGCGCTTTATTCTTATGAATAAAACTTTCCACAAATCTGTCAAGTTCATCAGTTGTCATACCTGAAAAAGAAAAGCCGGAGAGGATTTTGAATATATCTGATATTATCCTTCCGGCGTCTTGAATTTTTTTTATGTCTTCACCGCTTTTCAGCCTGGTGGCGCTTCTTTCCATATATTAATTATCGAAAAAATCACGCTTCAGCTGCCATTTTTTCTTCAATTTCAGCTGCTTTTTTTTCCTGAACCGGCTTTTCAGCTGCTTTCACTGCTTCTTTTTCTGGAGTTTTAGGTGTTTCTTCAGGCTTAATGATTCCGGATGTTATTTTTACTTTCTGTTCAATTTCAAGTGTCATTTTTTTATTTTCAATAAGATACTTTCTTGCATTTTCCCGTCCCTGTCCTATTCTTTCTTCGTTATAAGAATACCAGGTTCCTGATTTCTTTATTATTTCATAAGTTACTCCCATATCGAGAATTCCGCCTTCGCGCGAAATTCCTTCATTGAACATAATATCAAATTCAGCCTGTTTGAAAGGCGGCGCAACTTTATTTTTAACAACTTTTACTCTTACTTTATTTCCTATCGCCTCATCACCGGATTTTAGAGTTTCTATTTTTCTGATATCAAGACGGACAGATGAATAGAATTTAAGGGCATTTCCGCCTGTAGTTGTTTCAGGAGAGCCGAACATAACACCTATTTTCATTCTTATCTGGTTTATAAAAATAACGCAGGTTTTTGATTTTGAAATTACACCTGTAAGTTTCCTTAATGCCTGACTCATCAGTCTCGCCTGAAGACCCATATGGGAATCCCCCATATCGCCGTCTATTTCTGCTTTCGGTACAAGCGCTGCAACTGAATCTATAACTATAACATCCACTGCTCCTGAACGGACAAGGGCTTCAGTAATTTCAAGAGCTTCCTCACCTGTATCCGGCTGAGAAACTAAAAGTTCTTTTGAATCAACACCGAGTTTTGATGCATATATAGGGTCAAGAGCGTGTTCAGCGTCAATAAAGGCAGCAACACCGCCAAGTTTCTGTGCAGCTGCAACTATATGAAGCGTCAGGGTTGTTTTTCCGGATGATTCAGGTCCGTATATTTCTATAACTCTTCCTCTTGGAACTCCGCCAACTCCAAGTGCAATATCAAGCTCCAGTGAACCTGTTGATATTACAGGAATTACTGCTTTTGCAGATTCATCGCCAAGTTTCATAATGGAACCTTTGCCGTATTGCTTTTCAATCTGGCCTATTGCTGCTTCAAGAGCCTGGTTCTTCTGCTGCTGTTCTTTATCTGTCATATGATTCTCCTCTTTAAAATTATTTTTAAAATTTAACAGATAATATTTCTCTTAAAAAATCTGCTCTGTTTAATTATTAAAAGGCAGTCCAAGAAATATCACTGTAAATATATATACTATTAGACATTGATATTTATAAATCTTTTTTTTTTGAATTTACAATATGTCACATATATTATTCAAAAGAATTTATATCAAGAAAAATGTCAAGAAAAATTTACTATAATTTTGTATAGCACTCTTTAGTTAAGTTATCGTCATTCCATGCATTTACTTAAGAAAAAAAAATAACCAAATTTACATTACTATATTGCATATTACGTATATTATAAATATCAAAAAATAACAGGAAATTTAATTTTATAAATTAAATGTTTGTTGACATTTCTATTTTTTTTATATTAAAATTAATTTCCCTTGGTAAATCTCATCATTAATTTAACGGAGTTATCGTTTTGTTTATTAATATTGTCATAACATCATTTATTATGTCATTATCGCTTCATGGGGCATCCATAATATTTTATGTTTTAAATAAATCGAAGCTATCTTTTATTATTTATCTGGGAACACTAGTAGTTAATCTTGCTGCTATGATGATGCTTTTACTTTATATATTTAAAAATCCTGCTTTTTTAAGTAAAATTAATTTTTTATTATACGGATGGATACTATCAGGGCTTATTTCCGGTATGCTGCTTTTTATTAAAATTAAAATTATAATAAAAATTATTCAAAGGAGTATGGATAAAAACAATTATCATTTGAATTTTTTCGGGAAAAGAGTATACAATAACAAATTAGTATTAAAAAAGGAATTTAATACATTAATAATAAGCGGCCCTATTTTTGTAATAACCGGAGCTTTTTTTATGGTTATTTTAATGAAAATGAAAACTTTAAATTTAATGTACTGAATAAAATCCCCTTAACCAGCATTTTATTAATTAAGCATTTTGAAAAAGTAGTGGATATTTTTTCCAACTAATTTAATTTCATCTTCATAATAATAATTTCAGTTGATTATATCTGTTATCAACTGGGAAAATTAAATTACCTCACTGCTTGCAGCGAGGAGCTTCATTTAATTTTTTTGGAGGAATAATGATATTAATAACCGGTTGCGACAGTACAGCAGGACGTGTTCTTGTCAATGAGCTGATTTCAAAAAATCTAAAAGTCAGATGTCACGATATTGATGCACCTAAAAAACTTCCTGAAGGGTGTGAGATTATATCAGGAATGCTTTCAAATGAACGCGAATTAAAGAAAGCCCTTGCGGATGTAGATACCCTGGTTCATTTCCTTGAAGTCACTGATCCCGGCGATAGCGGACGCAAATATATGAGACGGGTTAATATTGAACTCTCTCAAAAACTTCTAAGTACAGCTGCTAAATGCGGTGTCTCACATGCAATTGTCAAATCAACATGGCAGGTTTACGGGCAAACAAAAAAATCCCCAATTGATGAGAAACAACCTCTTCGTCCGTTTTCAAAATTTGGTGATGATCGACGGGCTTTGGAAATTTTCTGCGCATCTCCAAAACTTTCTCCAATGAAAATAACAATTCTGAGACCGGCTTTCACTCTGGGACCGGATACTGACAACACTGCAATATTATTAATGCTATACCTGGCTCTTGCACAGGGACGTGAAAGCCGTGCTCATATTATCCGCGGCGGTAAAAATATTTTTGAATTTCTTGAATACAGTGATCTTGCAAAAGCTGTATCTCTAATTATTGAAAAAAAAATCGACGGGATATTCAACTTGAGCGGCGGCGGCGCACCTTCTTCAGCTTCGATAATGGAAATATTTAAAAAATATGAACCTCAAATAAAACTTATGAACTTTTCATCAATCAAAGCTAATTACTTGTCATTTTTTCTAAACATTATTCGTTCCCATCATCTAACAGGTGATCACATGATGATGCTTTCAAAAAATCTTGTAATGGATACGTCAGCTGCCAATAAAGCTTTAGGCTGGAGTCCGGAATTTGATTCAATTTCAGCTTTTGAAAAAATGATTAAATGGTACATGGAAGAAAAAATGAAATCCAAGGGCTAAATTATTTTTTTTTAAGAGTTGATTGAATAACTTTTTTAACAGCATCAATCATCATCATTATCAATAATACTAATAGCCCTCCAGGTTTACCCTGACCGGCTTCTCCTCCTCCACGAGTCAGCTTTATCATCTTTTTCTGTTTAGATGATAAAAGTTTCTTTTGAGAAGAAATATTTTTTATTTTTCCGCGTGCCTCTTTTCCCAGCTTTTTCATAAATTTCGGATCTTCCTGCAATTCAGGCACCTCAGAAATAATTGCGTATACTTCATGATCCTCAAGAAGTGAAGCTTTCATGATGTATAGACGGTCAAGAAATCTTTTCAATGTAGAATTCTGTTCATTTGTTGCCTCCATAAGCATTGAAATGTACTGGGCTAAAAAATGAACTTTCTTATAAAGAATTACTTTATCGTCCTGATCCTTAGTTTTTTTTACACTTTCTTCAACATCATTTACTGTGCGGGAAAGTTCCTCCAGCTGTTTATCGGTAAGTTTATACAATAGAGATTTGTCTAAATCTTTAATATCAAAATATTTATATGAAATTTCTTTAAGATCGCGATCTAATCTTGAATGATATTTCTTAACAAATCTATTGATAATAACATCTTTCTGTGAAAACCGTTCATTTTTAAAACCGGATTTCTCATAATCAACTGTTTTCCTTCCAACTTCCTTCAGCTTGCCCATATCCTGATCAAATGCATTAATATCTATTTTTTCATCCCTTAACATATTCTCTATTACTGACAATGGAGGATCAGCATTTTCATCACCGATCCTGACTATATTCAGCTTAATTGAACCTAGTTTTAATTTGAGAATATCCTTATCGATGGGAGCTAAACCGTCTGTTACCATTAAAATTTCCGTATGCATCATATCGCTGTCAAAATTTATATCATCAATAGCCTGTAAAATTGCTCCCTGAATATCTGTCCTGCTTCCGCCGGTTTGAGTTAATAATATTTCCCGGATTATTCCATGAAAATCATTTCTGTCCGAAATTCTGAATAGCGGCCCTGTTGTGGAATCAAATGAACGGTAATATAATCTGGCACCTGAACCAAGCTTTCTTCGTAGAAGTTCTGTTACCATGCATTTTGCATAAAAAAAACGCATTTTCTTATCCATAGATCTTGAACGGTCAAGAAGCAGATAGAACTTCTGTTCGAATCTGTTTGAATCGCTTTCGCCTGTTTTTGTTGTATTAATAAAACGGAAATGATCTTCATCTGTATCAAAATAACGCTGAACAATAAGCGTTTTTGTAAAAAGTTTTACTTCAAAAATATCTTCATCACTGGCAAGTTCACGCGGAAGGGCTTTTTTTAAATCAAAAATATTCCTAAAACGGTCAAGCTCCATTCTGTCTCCAAGTGGAGCGCTTTTATCAATGCGATTTTTTATTTTCTGAATTTCAATATCTTTGTTTTTGCTATCATCGCACATATCTGCTATAGCTTTATTAATTTCCGCACCTAGTTCAGTTGTTTCAATAATACGTGCAATGTCGAATAATAGCATAAATTTCTGAGGCAGGATAAAGCTGCTGTATCCAAAAAAACCGAGTGATTCCCAGTATGCAAGGAAATCATCCGAAATAGAAGTGCTGCTCTGATTGGCTTTCATAATAAATCATGATATTCTATTAAAATTCCCATTTTTAATTCATCCACTTCTTCAACTGTTGAATTCATTTCTGACACACTTTGCTTGAGACCTTTAATTGAAACTCCTTCCGATTCATTTTTTCTCTGCCCCGGGAAAAGCTTCAATAATAAATTGATGAATGAAGAAAGAGGTCCGCCGCCTGATAGAATATTTTCTTTTTTTTCCGGATGCTGCCTCAGATCTTCAAAAATCTTTCTAACTTCAAGCAGGAATCGAATCTGATCAACAGCTCCTGTGGTTGTAAAATGAGTCATTGTTTTCTGAAAAACATCGAGATAGATTTCCTTTTCCGATTTATCAACAGTTTTAATAATAACATGACTGTTCAATGTACATAACCCCAGATACAGGTCTCTAAGGTCATCCATATTTACTTCTCTTCTTCCATTATAAAGAGCAGAAGCCCTTAAAAAATCACTAAGCTTTGCCTGCTTGCGGGGACTTACAAAAAATTTACTGTCGGATAATCTCATATCGCTTGTGTATTTATTCACAATTACATTTTTCATAAAATAAATAAAATCAGGGATTTCTATTTTAATATATTTATTTTTATTCATGATAATATTATGAACATCTATCAGACGATCAAATGGAATTTTTCTTTCAGGTTCTCTTATTTTACCTTTAAGTCCTTCATATGATTTGTCTATTTTTAGCTGAGAGTAAGTATTGCTCATTTCAGGAATAATTGATTTATAAGTAAAACGGTCAAGTATTGCTTCAGTCACTTCGTTTGCACGCATATAGTTTGCTGTAGCTATAGCAGTATGAACCGAGGTATCTATCTGCTCAGATCCATTAACAAATTTTCTTTCATTTAATACTGAAAGAAGCGAACGAAGTACAACATCGCTTGCATCAAAAAATTCATCAAGAAATATTAAATTTGCTTCTATGACTGATCCTTTTATATTATGCTTTATTCGGCCCTTCCTGAAATCGTCCATATTATAAGGACCAAAATAATTATCAGGTGTCTGATCTTTACTTGCCTGAGATGAAAACAAACGTGCTGAATCAAATATACTGAATAATGCATTTGCAAGATATGATTTTGCCATTCCGGTTCTTGAAAGAATCAGCATATGCTCACCGGTTAGAAGGGCAAAAACCGACTGTAATATTATATCATTTCTGCCTATGATATATGAATTGATATGATCTATATGGTTTTTTAAAGACTGGATTACAAGCTCAGGCTTAAACTCGTTTTGGGCAATTTCATATATTTTATCTTTATAATTTGTTTCCTGGTAAATTATAGGAGCTGCTTTTTCAGAATATGCTGTTTCGGGAGTTGATGGAATAAATGGTTTTATTGCTTTTTCAAATCCGGGTTCATTTGCAAGCATACTTCCGCTGCTGCTGCCTATTTGCTCGTCTTTAATCCCGTCAATCATTGACTGTATCGGTTTTTCATTTGCAATAATAAAAAAACCATCAGCAGTAAAAAGATCTCTTACTATAAGAGGTATTGTTAGCATTTTATAAATATCCTTAATCTGCCAGCATAGGTATCACCACTCGCATGGTTGTACCTTCGCCCAGAGTGCTTTTAATTCCAAGTGTACCTTGAAGATTATCAAGAATAAAGCATACTATCATAAGACCAAGTCCTGTAGCGCCCTCACCCTTGGTTGAATAGAAAGGTTTAAATATTTTTTTAATATTTTCTTCAGAAATACCGAATCCTGTATCCTGCACTTCAATAATTGCAAAATTTAAATTATTATTCTTCAAGGTTTTAACAGATAATTTCAGAAATCCCCCATTCGGCATGGAGTCCCGGGCATTGAGTATAAGCTGTTTAAAAATATTATGCAGCTGCAAGGTTGAAGCAAAAATCATAGGCCTCTCATCTGGAAATTGAGTTTCAAGTTTAATATTATATGGTGAAAGGCTTTCAAATATAAGCTGAAATTTCGGGTGTTCAAATATAGAGATAAGATCACGCGGCATTTTTTCAGTTTCTTCAGTCATAGATAAACTTATTAAATCATCTGAAATCAATTTTAATCTTTCTGCATTTTCCTTCAATTCAGACATATAATCTATTGCCGGACTATTTTCAGGAAGATTATTTGAAACAAAACTTAAATCCATCAAAATTCTATTAACATTATTACGGATATCAGATGCGACCTCAGAAGAGAAAATACTTAATATTGCATTTCTCTGAACCTTAATTACTTTTTCAACAAGGATAAATTCAGCTGTATTATCCTCAACCATTGCGACAACTTTTTCTACAGCTCCTGCCTTATTTAAAACCGGCATCATACTCATTGTGATTACAAGTTCCCTGTCCCTGGAAATCGGGATATAGCTGACATTGGATCTCTGAATCGGTTTTTTCTTTCTGATGCATTCTTCGAAAATATCAGCCAATCCGCTTTTTTGAAAGCCTTCATAATTAAGCAGATTTACTCCGATTCTTGTCTGATTACCATGTCCCATTATCTCTTTAAGTTTAGGATTTTCACTTAATTGAATACCGGAAGTATCTATCATAAAAATTCCAATGGGGGCATTTTTTATTATTTCCGTATTAAAATCATGAAGCACCTGAAGCTCTTCATGAACCCTGATCTGCTCCATTACCTTTTCTTCAAGAATATTGGATTTTTCCTTTAATTTCTTTTCAGCAAGATAAAGCATTGTTATATTTTTAAAAGATGCGAGAAGACCGGTAATTTTATTATGTGCATTTTTAATGGGCGAAAAACTTGCACTGAAATACTGTTTTTTACCGACCCCATCAACAATTCCCATCATTTCATTTTCAAAAGATTTTCCGTCATTAATAACAGAATTAAAAATTATCTGGGATTTTTCTTTATCTAAATCTTTAATATAGCGGGTATAATTCTCTCCGGGAGGCAGAGCATTAGCGCCAAGAACCTGTTTCCATGCATTATTATAATAAGCGATATTTCCATTTAAATCTATTACAAAAAGGGCATCAGAAGAACCTTCAACCAGATTAGCAAAAGAAATATCAGGATGAACACGCTTGCTGCTCCTGGATCTCTGAATCGACATAATATGAGCAATAAGCTCGTCTTTTGTTAATTTTAATAAATCTACTTCTTGTAAATCATAATCCGGCATCTGCTTTCCCCTTCTGTAAACAGAACCATATTTCTATTGGCAGGACCAATAATGTTGTAAGAATAAATCCGAAGACAAAATAACTGCGGTCGCTACCGAGGATATCAAGACTAAAAAAGAGAATAATCAGCAAAAGAACAAACTTGATAATGAAGATAAAAATAAATCTTCTTATAAAAGTTAGAACATTTGACATACGGATTCGATTTATTGTTGAAAACCAGATCAGACTAAAAATAAAAATAATACCTGCACCAAATGAAAAACCTTCCAACTGGACTCTTGTACCGCTTGCTGCAAGTACAATAACAATAATCAGATCAATACATACAGGGATCAATAAATACAGGAGAGCTTTACTAATATTTTTCATATTTGATTTCTCTATTAATAATTTTAAATTTTACAGGCAAAAAAAGTTTCTTTTTTAATAAATAATTGTCAAGTACTATATATTTTGAATATTTATTTAATTTCATGAATTATGGATTTTTTTCTGAATATAAATATATATAATAAAATCAGAAAGCCTGACATGAAAAAAAATAAAGAAAAAACCTGGCCATCAGAATACCCGAATAAAAATTTTCTGCTGTCATCCCTGAAATACTCGATTATAAATCTGAATATTGAATAATAAATTGACATTATTGCAAAAATCAATCCATTTATTTTCATATATTTAAGCAGAATAAAAAAAATCATCCCGCTGATGATAAGAAAAACAGCGCTGACTAATTGTACGGGCATTAAGGGTTGAACCATTGATGAAGCTGGAGCATATGGATGAGTAAATACTATAGATGGAAAACCATGAGCGTGAATTCCATAGCAGCAACCTCCAAAATTACAGCCTATTCTGCCTATTCCGATTCCCGTTAGAAATGCAGGAGCTGAAATATCGCCCAGGCTTAAAAAATTAATTCGCCAGTTATAGGAAATCAATAGGCCGGCTGATAATCCTCCAATTATTCCTCCCCAGCTTACTAGAACCGGAGGGAAATTGAAAAAACCAGAAGAAATTCTTTCCGGAAGAAACAGTAAAAATCCGGTGAAAGAAGCTCCAAGCATTGCTGATGCTGCGATAAGAAGAGAATAATTCAGACTATCGCTGCAAGTAAAACCGCGGACTTTTCCGCAAACAATAAATAAAAGGATACCCGAAGCTAGAGCAGCAATAGTGATTACTCCATAAGAACCTATAATCAGTTCGCGGTTGAAAATTGTTGTCTGAAAAAGTATGGGATGCATGATATGTTATTAACTTTTCACCAGCTGTCAGAATCTTTTTTTTGTGTTTCCGGCTTTTTCTCTACACTTTTTTTTGCTTCTTTAAAAGCTTCATCAAACTGCTTTTTAAATTTATCCTGAACTTTATTTACATCAACATCAGACTTCTGCATCTCTTTCATTACTTTATCACCTACAAATTTCGCACCGGATAAGCAGGCCATGCACGTCAATGCAATAATTATATTAAGTATTGATCCGAGTATTGATGTAATAAGAGCAACTGTTGTTATTGCATCAGGCTCTTTCTCTTTCTTTCTTGCTATTACTGATAATATTATTCCAATTCCTCCTGCGATTACCCCGAGCACAGGACCGATAAAAGTAAAAAAAGTCAATGATAACAGAATAGATATTATACCGAGAACAAGACCCAGTGCCGACATACAAGCCTCCTGATTTGTATTAATTTCAATAGCTTTATAAAAAAAAGATTTCAAAATAAATTATTCTGCTATACATAATAATTTCATGAAGCAGAGTCAAATATAAATTAAAGCATTATACAAATTATCGAAAATTTGAAAAATTATTTCAACGCAGCTCCTCCCGGTAATTCTGAAATAAATTTCAGAAGCGATTCAGCTTCAGCAGAAATCTGCTCAGCTCTTTTTATATCTTTAACTGAAAATTTTTCTACGACTGATCTTGAATTTTTCCCTGAAACATCGGGCCTGTCATACATTATTACTGAAAGTTCACCCATATTAAAATAAAATCTTTCTTCAATATTCTCATGTTCCCGTCCAATAAAAACAAACAGCAGTACTCCATCTTCAGAAAATATATATTCTTCTGAAAATTTCGATCCGCTGATCTGATAATCAAGCTTTATTTTTGCAATTGAGAGTACTCTGCCGTCCTCAATTCTATAGAAAAAAGAATATTTCTTATTATATTTTCCGAAACCGGCAAGAGAAAAATCAGTTTCATTTATTGCTATTTTCACTGTATACATATGCTTTTTTTTAATCATATCTTCTATTTGAAAATATATATTCCTTGTATTTTTAACCGCAACAGGCTCATCAGCATAAATTAGCAGGTTATAAAACAATAAAATGACAGCTATTATCAGATATTTATAATTCATAAATCCTCCTGAATGTATTAAACTAATTACAAATTTATTTTTTTTGCCTTGATAAAAAAAGACCATGTAATTCCATTAAATAATTTCTTTTTTTATCGCAATAATTTTAATTATTTCTTGCAAAAATAAATTTAAATTATTATATTGAATTAACCAAAATAATTACTTATCTGGATTTTTTTAAATCATGAAAACTATACTAACTTTAAGCGAAAAAGAAACCAATTTAATATACGGAATAAAAAAAACTCTCTCACTTAATGAAAAAACCAAAGATATTCAGATTATCGAGAATAACGAATCCGCTCTATCAGAACTCGCGAGATGCATCTCTCTTTACCCATCAATTCTGGGTGAACAGCATATTGGAAACACTACGCGTTCAATAAACACACTTGTAGACAATCTCTGTATAAAAGACTCACTGGATTTAGCTCTGCACATTCCTACAAAAGCCATCCTCGGTCAGGGTTTCAGCGTAGCTAAAATAAATTTCTTTTTTTTACTGAATTACACTATTGATGAAAATGATTTCCCGGATCGTGAAAAATTAAAATTAGAATTAAAAAATTTTATTTACAGATATGTTTTTACAATTATGGCAGAAGAAGTATTCCTTTCAATTATAGCCGATAAAAGAGTTTCATACCACATCAGATCAAATGCGGCGTATCTGCTTGCAAATATATGGGAATACAGAATTGATCATGGAGTCAAGGAATTCACTCCTATTCTCAATAATATCTGGAAAGCACGGGAAAAACTGAAACCTGCATACGGAACAATGCTTGGAATATCCGAGCTTTTTAAGCTTTCAGAAGATTCAGGCGACGTATGGCTTGAATTTTTTCACAGGGACGACATGAAGCATGAGGAAATTGATTCCCTTCAGGAATTTTTAATGGGTTTGAGCTTTGAGGAAATGGAACTGCTATCAAGACATATGGATAGAAACGCAAAAGCCTGTCTTACTGAATATGAAATTAATGACATTCTAAATGAAAACAAAATATATCCTCCATACAAAACTGATGATCCACGGGAAATATTCCGGTCTTTCAGACATAGAAAGAAAAATGCGAATTTCAGGGAACTTGCAAACGTAGAAGGACCGAAAAAAACAATTGAGGAATATCTGATGATTTATCTGCTGTCGCGTCCGGAACAATGGAGCAATATATCAATAAATTAACGCTCAATTGCTTGACAGAAAAACGAAGACAATCTAAAGACTTTCTACTAATAATACAGATTTTGAAACTAAAATACTGAACGTAAATTAAAGAGGTATTTATGGACGGCCATTCAGCTGAAGAAATTTTCACACAAAAAACAGGATGGGCTTATAATGATTTTATTATTCTGCCGGGATTCATTGATTTTTCTCCGGATGATGTTCAATTAGAATCGAATCTTACCAGAAATATCAAACTTAAAAGCCCTTTGATATCAAGCCCGATGGATACCGTAACTGAAGCGGATATGGCAATCGGTCTTGCTCTTTTTGGAGGAATAGGAATTATCCATTACAACAATTCCATTCAGAAGCAGGCTGAGGAAATTAAAAAAGTTAAAAGATTTGAGAATGGCTTTATAATTGATCCCTTAGTACTGTCTCCTGATCACACTATTGCAGACATTGATTTAATTAAATCAAAATATGGATTTTCCGGAATACCAATAACTGAAAACGGCAACCTGAATTCCAGATTAAAGGGCATTGTCACAAACAGGGATATCGATTTTGAAACAGACAGGTCAAAAAAACTTTCCGAAGTAATGACAAAGGATCCCCTAACAGCTAAAGTTGGAGTTTCACTTACTGAAGCAAATGCTATTCTTAGAAAATCAAAAAAAGGAAAACTTCCGATAGTTGACTCCGATGGCAAACTTGTTGCACTGATGAGCAGAAACGATCTTTTAAAAAACATGGAATATCCTCTTGCATCAAAAGATGAAAAAAAACAGCTGCGTGTAGGAGCTGCTATTTCAACAAGGGATGACTCAAAGGAAAGACTTGATGCTTTATCAGAAGCAGGTGTTGATGTTATTGTAATTGATTCAGCACAGGGGAATTCAAGCTATGAAATAGATATGATTAAATATTGTAAAAAAAATTACCCGGCAATTGAAATTATAGGCGGAAATGTTGTAACAGAAGAACAGTGCATAAACATAATCAATGCAGGTGCAGATGCACTAAGAATCGGGATGGGTCCTGGATCAATATGCACCACACAAACAACCATGTCTGTCGGGCGTGCTCAGGCGACAGCAATTTACAGAACAGCAAGAGCAGCAAGAAAAAGCGGAATTCCTGTAATAGCAGATGGAGGCATTTCAACAATAGGCCATATAGCAAAAGCACTTTCGCTTGGAGCATCAACAGTTATGATGGGTTCAATGTTTGCAGGCACACACGAGGCACCAGGAGAATACTTTTATGAAAACGGAGTAAGACTTAAAATATACAGAGGCATGGCTTCACAGGAAGCTCTTGAAGCCGGCGGTTCAAAAAGATATTTCGCAGAGGAAGCAAAAATAAAAGTGGCTCAGGGAGTTACAGGTTCAGTTGTAGACAAGGGTTCACTATCTGATTTCGTGCCGTATTTGCTTCAGGGATTAAAGCATTCATTTCAGGATATGGGAGTGCGGGATATAACATCTCTTCACGATAATCTGTATAATGGAAATCTAAGATTTGAAATACGATCTGCTTCAGCGCAAAAAGAAGGTCATGTTCATGACATGTACTCATACGTTGAACCAAAATATATGTAACTGAACTTAGAGCCTGTTTTTAACATTTTTTGTCATACCCTCTTACGCGGTGATGGCAAGATAGAAAAAAGCCATCGGACATTCCGATGGCTTTTTATTTTTAAAATGTTACTTTCTAAATTATATAATTCCCAGTTCTTTGCCGGCTTTTTTAAATACTTCAATACTTTTCTCAAGATCATCCTGGGTGTGAGTGGCAATAACTCCAAGTCTGATTCTTGATTCTGCAGGAGGAACGCCGGGTGCTATTATTGGCGAAGCAAATACACCATTATCAAGAATCATTTTATTAAATCTCAAAGTTTTTTCCATATCCCGGATCATAAGAGGAACAACAGGAGTTCTTGATGGTCCGATATCAAATCCTATTGATTTCAAACCTTCCTGGAAAAATTTTACATTTTTCCATAGTTTATCTTTCCATTGCGGTTCTTCATTGAGAAGATCAAATGATTTATAAACCCCTGCTACTATAAGAGGGGAAAGGGATGCTGAAAACACAAAAGGAGAAGCAGTATGCTGAAGAAAATCAATATAATCCCTGCTGCCGGCTGTAAAACCGCCTATAGCTCCGGCGAATTTAGAAAACGTGCCAGCTATGATCTCATCACCGCCTTTGAGGCCGTAATGTTCAAGTATACCGTGGCCTTTTTCTCCAAGCACTCCAAGGCTGTGTGCCTCATCTAGGATCAGATGAGCTCCAAACTTTTCACATAATCTTCTAAGCTCCGGAAGATCTGCAATATCTCCATCCATACTGTAAACTGAATCAACAATAACCAGCATCTTCTTATATTTTTTCGAAACTTTCCCGAGAAGATCAGCCAGATCTTCTGTATCATTATGAAGCCACATGCGCTTATCAGCTCCAGAAAGAATAACTCCGTCTACTATACTTCTGTGAACAAGCTCATCCAGAAGAACCACATCGCCTTTACCAATTGCAGCCTGAATTGAGCCGAGCATCGCCTGATATCCGCTTGCGAATAGCACGGATGCATCTTTGTTATATGTAGATGCTATTCTTTCCATTAATTTCAAATGAATATCTGTTGTACCGCAGGCAATAGGAGAACCGCCGATACCGAGACCGTATTTACTCAAAGCTGCTGCAACAGCTTCCTTTACTTTTGGATGTGTTGAAAAGCCGAGGTAATTGTTCGAGATAAAATTGATGCATTTTTTGCCGTTAACAGTGATTACATTGGCGCATTCAGAACTGACTTCAAGACAATATGTATACAGATCATTCTCCTTGAGGAGTTTGATCATATCTATCTTTTCTTTTATATTTGGATTGGTTTTACTGTCCATAAAATCTCCATAAACATAACGGTATATATTAACCATTACTGCGTATAGTTAAAATTTTGTCATGAACAAAAAATAAAATAGGTTACATCTGTCAAGCAGCAAAATTATGAATGAGGATTAATAAAATTAAACAAATAATCTGTAATGTCACCGAGTGTTTGAAGCTCTAATATTTCATGTGGATCCGGATCAATATCATAAAATTCAGTTATCCTTGAAAGAGCTTCCATGCTCTTTAAACTGTCGAAACCAAGATCCTCCCTGAATCTGTCGGCAGCATTAAGTTTATCCGGAGTTATTCCGGCCAGCTTTGAAATAATTTTATAAATATCATTCTGAATCTGTTCTTTTGAAAGACTCCCCATTAAATCCTCCGTATTATTATCTGGATTTGCTCATCTTCAGAATGAAAAGCTGAATATAACTCAATACCATTGTACGCGCCAAAATTAAGTAATTTCTATTTTTGCTTGGAACAAGATTATTATCAAGATAATTTTTTTTAACAAGAACCCTCTGTGTTTTTCCGCTTGAAGTTTTTGGAATAGTTCCTCTTGGAACAAGTTCAATTACATCAGGAGTTATATTTAATCTTACATGCAGCTCTTTAATTATTTCTTTTCTTATTCGCTCCATTTTTTCTTTATCTCTTGTTTTGGTTTCGCATACAAGAACAAGATCTTCAGTACCGGAAGCTTCATTTGGAACAGCAAAAGCAGCTGTGCATCCAAGCCTGACGCCTGAAACAGACGAAGCGATTCTTTCTACATCATACGGGTAAATATTCTTTCCCCTTTTAATAATCATTTCCTTTGATCTACCTGATATAAAAAGCTGACCATCAACCATAAAACCCATATCACCGGTATATAACCATCCATCTCGAATAGCTTCAGCGCTTGCCTTTTCATTTTTATAATATCCAAGTGATAAACTTTGGCTTTTAATAATTATTTCACCTATGATACCTTCATTAAGAGTATTATCAGATGCATCAACAATTTTCACTTCCTGGCCTAAAAGAGGGTATCCAACGGAAACAAGATCAATATAATATTTTGAATCATAGCTATCAGTTTCTTCTGCAATACCGTCAATTTCAAGTCTTTCTCTGATAAAACGTTTTGAAACAGTAGGAATATCCGGATGAGGAAATGTTGCAGCAAGACTGTTTTCAGCCATTCCATAGACAGGCCAGAAAACATCCTCTCTCAGACCGCAGACTTTGAATTTATCAATAAATTTTTTAATTGTAGCTTTATCTATAGGTTCAGCACCGTTCAGTGCTACCCGCCATGTTTTTAAATTAAATTTAGACAGTTCAGAATCAGAAATTCTTGTTGTGCAGTAATGATATCCGAAATTCGGAGCAACTGCCATTGTAACGCCGTATTTACTCATATTTTCAAACCACCATTGTGGTTTTAAAAGAAAAATCTCAGGCTGCATTAGATACAGCGACCAATCCCAGTATAGGCTTGTAAAAAGAGTTCCTATAAGGCCCATATCATGATACAAAGGCAGCCAGCTTATGCCTACATCCTTTTCTGTCATTCTGCCTGCAACACAAATGCCGTGAACATTATGAAGAAGATTTTTATGAGATAAAAGAACACCTTTTGGCTTCCCGGTTGTACCGGAAGTATATTGAATTAAAGCTATATCATCAGTATCAATAACCGGAAGTTCTTTATAATTCTCTTTTGGTATAGGATTATCATTTATTTCACTTGCGAAAATAAATTCCTTAATCCCGGAATTTGAAAGCAGACTCGCCACAATAATCTTTATTTTATCATAAGTAATGAAAAAATTTGCATCACTGTTGGTAATAATATGCTTTAAGTTATCGAGATATTTTTCAATATTATTTGTACCTGCCGGCTGAGTTACAGGTACCGGAATGCCGCCTGCAAAAAGAATTCCGAAATAAGTTTTAACAAAATCAAAAGATGTTGGGAGCATTACTACTACTTTATCGTTTTTCTTCAACCCGCGTGAAACAAGATATTGTGCAGTTGCTAGAGCACCGGCAAGTGCATCTGCTCCTGTTATTGGAGTTTCATTATTTTTCCCGTCTAAAAAAATTAAAAATTTCCCCGGTTTTGATGATCTGTTCAGAAGAGCTTGCGTTAATGTTTCAGTCCGCAAAGTATACTGAGTATGGTTTTTCTGATAAGCCGGTTTAGCATGATTCTTGCTCAATTTTTCCTCCAGAGTAACCTGCATTTTTCCCTTCCTCAATTAAAAGTCTATAACTTTTATTCATTATTTTTAATACCTTAAATAATTATAAAAGCATAGTTATTAAATAAATGCCAAATCTTCAATTTAAATATAATATCTTCATAAAAATCATATAATTTTACTGAAATTTTCAAAATCTATATAAGCAAAAAATCACTTTAAATTGTCAACAAAAAAGACTTGTATTATTTTTATTTTTTTATTCTTAATAAAGAGCATAAAAAAGGGCATATTTCACAACATGCCCTTTTTTATAATCATTTTTATAAAATTTCAATATTTATTTGAAATCATTGATCCTTTCACTTTTTTTCTCATCACCTTCAACTACATCCTGGAGTTTTTTATAATGAGGGGACTCAACTCCATATTTCATCTCTGTTGCCTGCAGCATACTTCTATTTTTCTTTGTTTTATATACATTGATTTCATCTTCAGTAGCCTGTTTATATTTTGCCAGTACTGCTTCCATATAACCATAGCAGCTTGCCAGATACTTATATGCCCATACATCTTTTTTATTCTTATCGGATAGTGAAATATATCTTTCAAGGATAGGAATACACGGTTTAAGATTATTTAAATCATACTGGGTTGAAACATAAATCTGAAATAGTCTTGATTGAAAATTTATATATTCAGGTTTCTGTTTAACTTCAACTGACTGTATTTCATCAAGAGAATTTATAGATTTTGTAAAATAAGTAACAGCTTTCATTTTAGCTGTAAATTTTTTCCTGGATATATACCTTTGTTCCTGGTTTTTTCTGTCAATTTCCTGCCAGTACCATCTTTCATTCAGAAATTTTTTATTTTTAGTCTGATTGGTTACTTTTACAACATCATTTTCCATATCTTCAAGAATATCTAGTCCGGTAGCATATTCATCCATAGCAAGCTTTAAAAGGTTTTCCGAATACTCCTTATTCAGCTTTTCCAGCTCTTTTAATGCTGTAACATACGGCTTGAAATCTCTAACTTTCCAACCGCCGTCATCTTCCTTGGCAGTTGTAGCTTTTTTTTCTTCTTTTTTATCCTCTTTCGGAGCCGCTTCTTTATTATCTTTCGGCGGATTCTGCTGAGCTGATAGTCCGGCAGATAGCACAATTATGAATGAAAACAGTGCAACAGCAGAAAAAAAACCGCGAACTGGATTTTCTTTTTTCATATAAAACCTCGCATTTTTAATTAATAATAAGAGTATATCTAAAAATGGAATAATTTCAACTTTAATAAAATCCCAGATATTTATATCAATATACTCATTCTAATATAAAATAACAAAATTCAGTTACATATACTTATATACATTATCGGGAAAAAAGTGAAAAAATTTAGGCATTTATTATGCGGCGCATGAAAAATACAGAAAGCATCGTAACCTTATCTTTTTTTTATTGACATGGACTCTTAAAAAACTGATAAAAAAACAGTATAAACTGAAATTAAACAAAATAAATTCTTTTGAGGAACATATTGAGCGGCAAAATACAGGCAACAGGCATGATAAAAAAAAGTACTGTTAAAGAAAAATACTGCTCTTACTGTGACAAAACAGGCATAGTACACGAGCGACATTTTGAAAAATTATTACAAAATCCCCTATCTGTCTGCCCTAAATGTGTTGAAGTAAAATGCAAATGCGGCGGCATTGAGCCCTATTTCATTGAAGAAAATGGAGAAATCAAAGAATGCTCTTGCCGTGAAACAAGAATGAAGATTGATAAAATAATCAGTATTTACGGCAGAACAGGCATCGAAAAAAAATTCATGTGGAAATTCATTAACGATTTTGAAGCCGGAAACAAACTATCTGCTGACGCTAAAAATGCAGCCTACGATATTATAAGCAAATTTCCTGATGTTAGCAAAGGGCTTTTCCTCTGGGGAAATCCCGGAACAGGTAAAACTCTTCTATCTTCAATAATTTTAACTGAGCTGATTTTAAGACATTCTGCTGAAGGAAGGTTTATTAAAATTTCAAGAACCTTTTTCAGCAGACTTAAGGCAACTTTTGTAGAAGGCTCTGAAACCTATGGAAAATCCTCGATAATTGAAAGCGATCTTGCCAATGCTGATATACTTGTAATAGATGATTTTGGGGTTCAGAGGGATTCCCAGTGGGAACAGGAAACATTGTATAATCTTGTTGATGCACGATATGAAGCTGAAAAATTCACTATATACACTACGAATAACAATCCAGCTACTTATAAAGAACTGTTCGGCGGACGAATTCTGTCAAGAATAAAGGAAATGTGCAGAATTATGGAACTTTCAGGGACTGATTACAGGGAAAATAAATAGTGCCGCGCGTTTTTATAGGACTTGGATCAAATTTAGGAAACCGCGAAGAAAACATATCCAAAGCAAAAAAATTGTTAAATGATTCCGGATCAGCAATATTAAAAGAAAGCAGCATTTTAGAAACAGATCCGGTAATTGTTTTAGATCAGCCTAAATTTTTTAATCAGATAATTATTATTGAAACTGAACTTTCTCCAATAAAACTTCTTGAAAATCTTAAATCTATAGAAATCTCCATTGGAAGAATAAAAACAATTCCTAAGGGACCAAGAATCATAGATATTGATATTCTTCTATATAATGATCATATTATTGATAAAGATAAATTAAGAATACCTCATCCTGAAATCAAAAACAGAAAATTTATTCTTGACCATCTTGCTGAATTAGATCCTGATTTGACAGACCCGATTACCGGGAAAAAATATACGGAGTAATAATGTGAGTATAAAAAATATAAACGATTTTAAATCTTTTAAAGAATCAAATACTTCAATATCCGTTATAACCTGCTATGATTTTTCGACTGCAAAAATTATTAACGAAACCGGAATAGATGCCATTTTAGTCGGCGATTCGCTTGGCATGGTGTTTTCCGGTCATAACAGCACTATTCCTGTTACTCTGGATAATATGATTTATCATTCCCAGGCTGTAAGACGCGGGGCACCATCAAAATTTATTATTACTGATCTGCCTTTCATGAGCTATCAGGTTTCTCCTGAGCAGGCTCTCAATTCGTGCGGTAGAATTTTAAAAGAAACCGGCACGAATTCTGTCAAGCTTGAGGGCGGAAGAGATTTTGCAGAAACTGTCAGGGCTCTTGTAAAAGCTTCAATTCCTGTAATGGGACATATCGGGCTGACACCTCAATCAATTCACAAATTAGGCGGATACACTGTGCAGGGAAGAGATGAAGAAAAAAGACTCGCAATGATTGAAGATGCCATAGCCCTGGAAGAGGCAGGTGCTTTTTCAATAGTTCTGGAAATGGTTCCGGAAACTCTTGCTAAAGAAATATCAGAAAAAATAAGCATTCCTACAATCGGAATCGGAGCCGGAAGATACTGCAACGGACAGGTGCTGGTTGTCAATGACATGCTTGGAATGGATGACGGATTCAAGCCGAAATTTCTGAAGAAATATGCATCGCTGTCATCCACTATGAAAAGTGCTATTGATCAATACGACAGCGAAGTAAAGTCAGGTAAATTTCCGGAAGAAAAAAACTGCTATTAGGCATTTAACAGCATAGCTGAAAGTTTTTTGTCTTTATTTGCCCAGATTCCGTTTAACCAGTCGTGAATCTTTTTCTGATCTTCATCTATTCCGGTATAAAGCTTGATTATATCTTTAGGAACCGGAAGCGATTCCACCTTAATTCTGATATCTGTAATTTTACCGGATAAAAATCCCCAGGATGATCTGATTCCCTGCGGATAAGAAATTGTAACATCTACTATTTTATTCAGGCTTTCCCCCATAATATCCATAACAAGCGAAACTCCGCCTGCTTTAGGCATAATCAGGTTTTTAAAAGGGGATTTCTGCAGATCTCTTTTTTCCTCAGTAAATCGCGTGCCTTCTACAAAATTTATAACTGCAGTGGGAAAATATTTAAACTTTTCGCAGGCTTTTCTGGTAATTTCAACATCCCGGCCTATATCTTCAGGATGCTTAAGCAAATGCTGTCTTGTGTATCTTTTAACGAACGGAAAATCCATTGCCCACCAGGTTAAGCCGAAAACAGGCAGCCAGAACAGTTCCTGTTTAATAAAACATTTTAAAAAAGGAATTTTCCCTATGAAAATTTTCTGCAGCACAAGAACATCCAGCCAGCATTGATGATTTGCAATAACAAGATACCACTCGTCGAGTTTTAAACCTGCCTCATCAAGACCGCTGATATCCCACTTGATATTTTTGGTAAGACTCATATTGAGATTGTTCACGCGGATCCAGCTGTCAGCAATAAAATTCAGTACTTTATTCCAGAAAGATTTCCAGAATTTAAATGGCACTATCAGTTTTAAAATTACAGCCGGAATAAGAGGAATTGTAAAAAAGAGGGAGTTTAATATATATAGAATAAAAGTAAATACTCCAAGGATCGGTCCCGGTAAAAATGCCAGCATAGGTATTCTCCATAATTATTTTGATTATACCTGCACTGGTATTTATATTATAGTAATAAAATAATGATTAGCAGTCAATATATTAATTGCCCGGAGAAAATATTCAGAGAACGTTTTTTTCTGATGTTATAAAAAAATCCTTGAGTAATATTCAGCCTGCAAATTAAATCACTCATATGAAACTGATATACCTCACAGACATACACGGCGCATTTGAACATGTATCCACTCTTTTATTTGAAACCGTTGCAGATATATATATTATTTCAGGCGACCTTATTGACATCCCTTTTTATAATATGGAAACTGCAATCAGTTATTTCGAGATACAGTCTTTCTTCGTAACTCTCCGGAAGTCCATGGAGCAGGAGCATATGGTGCTTGAAGACTTTGTTGACAACCTGCTTGAAATGCCTGAGACTCAGGATGACATTCAGGATAAAGGCAGCAAATACCAGCAGTATACAATCAGAGCACGCCGTGTAATGCAGCAGAAGTACAAGGTTCTTGAAAATATAATGTTTATGAAATCATCTGCAAGAGTTTTCACCCTTCCGGGAAATTACGACATGGATATGAAATTCACATCGCTGCATGAAAGAGATCTTCATCTCAGATGGCATCAGCATGAGGGATTGAAAATTGCAGGGTATGGAGGAGCGGATATCTGGACTGGAGGAATTCCTGAAAAATATATAATAAAGTACGGCGCAGGAAAAGATGTGAATGATCAGAAAAATGATCTTTATACTTTCTTCAAGGCAATTAAGCCGGATATTATCGCAGTTCACCAGCCGCCGCTGGGAGTACTCGACAGGCTGATGAATAAAGGTGAATCAGGCTCACCTGCCCTGAGAACTTACACTTCCAATAATCCGGTTAAACTATGCCTTTCAGGACATATTCATTCAGACTGGGGATTTAAATATTTAAACGGATGCGTATTCCTCAATCCGTCAAATTTCGGTCAGGTTCTTACACCTACAGGAGAAATTTCCGAAGGAGGATTTTTCTATCAGATCGATTTCGATGAAAAAGAACCTGTTAAGATTTTACACAGAAAACTTGTTGGCGAAAGAATTTATGATATTGCTGAATATCATAAAAATGAAAATTCCTGGGAAGAGGAAATTATTGATGAAGACAGATTTAATGCCAGGAAAAGATTTGTAAACTACGACATAGATTCAGAGAAAGTAACTACCATCAGGGAGATAGTTCTTTTCAATGATATCAAGCATTATTTCCGCATGTATCAGACTGTTGAAACCGAAAACAGGCTGGAAAGCCTGGAAAATTCAATAAAGCTTATGAAAGGGGAATTCGACAATATCGCCATTGACATTGTCGGGTCGGTCAATGTCGGCATGTCGCTGGAAAGCTCTGATATTGACATTGTGCTATATCTCAAATGCGGCCAGGAGTGCTATGACACAAGACGGGGATGCGGTACACTTGAGAAAGCCAAAACTCTGCTGGCTGAAACTCTTGGAGATAAGTACAAGTTTGAGGTTATAGACTGCATTGACCTTGTAACTTTAGAGCATGACATCAGATACAGGAATTTTGAAAGCGAACTTACGCAGCGGTTTATTGTTTACAGATCCATATGCAGACCTATTAACTATAAAATAATTTCTTCTCTTGAGGATATGATCAATCAGGATCAGGAACTGAAGAAGGAATTAGAGGGCAGCATCAGGGCATATTTCAAGATATTCGCAACAACGAGCACGCATATTAAATCTTTCGATAAATATGAATCAAGACTCAAATCTCTTGGGATTAAGATCCCAGGGTACATAAAGAAAAAAATAAGCGAATATCTGCAGCAGGAAAATTTTTCAAATACGTGAAAAATCTAGAGTTGCAAAAAGATCATCAAGAGTCTCCGGCCTTCTGATCAAATCCACACTGCCGTCTTCTTTCAGAAGCAGTTCTGCTGAACGGAGTTTCCCATTATAATTAAATCCCATTGAGTGACCGTGCGCACCAGTGTCGTGAATAACAATTATATCTCCGATCTCTATTTCCGGAAGCATTCTGTCCACGGCAAACTTATCGTTATTCTCACATAACGATCCTGTTACATCATATTTTGTATTATTAGGTTTATCTTCCTTGCCTGGAACGGTTATGTGATGGTATGCACCATACAAGCCCGGCCTCATTAAGTTAGCCATGCACGCGTCAAGTCCGATATAATTTTTATATATTTCCTTTTTATGAAGCACCTTCGCGACAAGATAACCGTACGGCCCGGTCATCATTCTTCCGCTTTCCATATAAATTTTCAGCGGATGAAGATCTGTGCCTGTGATCATTTTCTCATATTCCATACGGATGCCTTTGCCGACATATGCCATATCTACTGCAGTCTGTTCCGGCTTGTACGGGATTCCGAATCCGCCTCCCATATTTACGAATTCAAATTTTATTCCAATTTTAGAATTAATCTCAAGAGCCAGCTCAAAAAGCATACGCGCGTTCTCGATAAAATAATCCGGGCTCAGCTCGTTCGATGCAACCATTGTATGCAGACCGAATCGCTTAACTCCCCTGCTTTTAATAATTTCAAACCCTTTGAAAAGCTGCTCTCTGGTAAAGCCGTATTTCGCTTCTTCCGGGTGACCTATAATTGCATTTCCTTCGCGCAATGGACCCGGATTGTATCTGAAGCTGAGAATATCAGGAAGACCGCATACTTTTTCAAGAAAATCAATATGCGAAAAATCATCCAGATTGATGACAGCTCCGAGCTCCCTGGCTTTGATAAATTCTTCAGCTGGCGTATCATTAGAAGAAAAAAATATATTTTCACCTGTTATGCCGGATTTACCGGAAAGGACAAGTTCAGCTAATGAACTGCTGTCTGAACCGAATCCCTCCTCTTTCATAATTTTCATCAAATATGGATTCGGTGCTGCCTTAACAGCAAAAAATTCCCTGAATCCGTTATTCCATGAAAAAGCTTCTTTGAGTTTACGTGCATTCTCTCTTATCCCTTTCTCATCATATATATGAAAAGGAGTCGGATATTTTTTTATTATATCTTCTATCTGATTTTTTGTAAATGGGATCTCTTTTCTGTTCATAATGACAACCTGTTATAATAATTCTCTATTGCTTTCATTCCCGGTCAGGCGATGGATTACACTTGCAGATGAATATATTCAAAATATTTATCCCGGCAATTAAGACGAGAATAATTTCAGTATCCGCAAGGATAAAAACCGGTTTAAGCATAAAAGTTTGAAACAAATTAAAATATTACTTTTTTTCTAAGCTCTACGATGTCAAGAATTAATATTTCATTGACAGGTTAATGAAAGCTCTATTAAAATTACATTTCTATCTAATAAATCTTCTATATTAGAATAAATATTTAGAAAAAATAGCAACTATTTCCATTTAAGGTATTACAGATGGGCTCCGGCAAAAAAGAAAAATTAAACAGTAGAAATGAGCTTCTTCTCAATATTACAAAAAACAACAACCTCAGATTTGCTGTTGCTTTTGCAGCTGTAGTTTTATTCGGTAATTTAGCCACCTTAATAATTAAATTTACAGGCAAGGGATCTCCTGAACTGACCTATTTAAAAATTGGAATTGAGTTTGTAATACTTTCATTGATTCTTGCGCTGACAATTTTCCTGGCAAGGCTTACACAAAAAAATAAAATCTCACAATATATAAATATTACAGGCATTTTAATATCATTATGGATATTCCAGTTTGTTTTTTCAAACACAACAGAAATCTTCACTACATATTATATCGCCTTAGCTCTCAGCGGTTTTTATTTTGATAAAAAAGTTACATTATACACCCTGCTGTTTGTTCTTTCCGGACAGACAATTCTTTTTTATATATCACCGGAATCTATACCTGCCGGATCTGAATCAAATGTTATTATCAAATATATAGCTTATATTTTAACAGGAATCGGAGCTGCAGCCGGCGCAGATGCAGCAAACAAACTGCTGTTTATTGCATTGGATAAAAATGAAAAAACAGAGGATTCAATTTCTAATTTAAAAAATATAGCGCGTGCAATAAAAAATTCCACGGCAATAATGAAAAATGAAACCGATTCAAACGAAATAATATCTCTAAAAATGAATGAAATATCGAAAACACAATCAAATTTTATAGAAGAAATCAGCACTTCTCTCATAAGCATGAAAAAAAATGCTGAACAGCTGATGGATATTTCAACTTCACTTTTTGCAGAATTCGTCTCTTCTGTTAAGCTGCTGAACAAGCTTATGGAATTAAACGGCAGCGTTAAAAAAAGCTCTGCAGAGGTATCAGAAAGGCTCGGATCTGCAGCTTCATTTTCAACAGGATCTATCTCCCAGATTCTTAAAGCGCGGGAAAGTTTTGATATATTAAAAAACAAAAGCCAGGAAATGGAAAAATTTGTTCAGGTCATCAACGATATTGCTGACAAAGTAAACCTTCTGTCTCTGAATGCCTCTATCGAAGCTGCACGTGCCGGGGATGCGGGAAAGGGATTTGCTGTTGTTGCCAATGAAATTTCTAAACTTGCGGATGCCACAACAGCAAACTCAAAAGAGATAGGTAAAATTATTCTTGAAAACAAGTCTCTGATCAATCAGAGCGATTCCATGATAATGGAATCTTATGAAATTACAGATAAACTGAATTCATCTGTTGACGGAATGCATGAAACAATAAATCAGATAAAAAATTTAATAGATGATCTTGCAAAAACTATTTTTTCCGTAATTGAATTCAATGAAGCATTAAATGAATCCAGCGAATCAATTGAAAATGTAACATCCGAGCAGCTGGTTTCAGCAGATAAATCCGTAAAGACTACTGCTGATATTTCACAAACCAGTCTTGAGATAATTGAAATTTCTTCGAAACTTTTAGAGTCTTCAAAAATTATAAGTAAAATTTCTGAAGAACTTGACAAAGAAGCCAATAAAGCTCTTGAATGATTTTAATAAAATAATTTTGTCATTCCAGCCGGGCGAGTGCAGATATCTCACATTTTGCATATATTTTATTTAAATATATGTTCCAGAAAAGCCGGATTCCCCTTTTGCGGGAATGACATAAAAAAAAATTCACAAAAGAGGATTATATGAAACTTGGAATTATTGGCCTGCCTCAAACAGGCAAAAAAATACTTTTTGAACTGTTAACCGGATCTAAAATCAATATTACAGAATCAGCAAAAGCTGTTTCCGGTGTTGCTGCTGTCCGGGATGAACGGTTCGACGAGCTTGTTAAGATGTTCAAACCTAAAAAAGAAGCTCCAGCGAGAATTCAGATTGAGCTTCTTCCTAAAATAGAAGCCAACACAATAAAAGAAGGATCTATTTTCAGGGACATTGCAGATATGGATGCACTCTGCCATGTAGTGAGAGCGTTTAACGATGATTCTATATATCATGTAAACGGCTCAGTGAATTCCGAGAGAGATATAGATTCGATCAATTCAGAACTTACAATGTATGATCTTATTTTTATCGAGAAGAGACTTGAAAGAATAGAAAAAAACAGAACAAAGAAAAATGATAAATCAGGTGACGAGGAAGCAGCTCTTCTTGAAAAATTAAAGGCACATCTTGAATCAGATCTGCACCTGAGAACATTTACTCTTACAGAGGAAGAAGAAAAACTTATAGGCAGCTACCCTTTCATCACTTTTAAAAAGATGCTGATAGTTTTAAATGTGGATGATTCTTCAGCAGGAGACAATTCCCTTGTTCAGAAAATGACAGAAAAATATTCAAATCTCGGCCTTGATTTTATGATTGTTTCTGCAAAGCTTGAGTCTGAAATTGCTGTTCTTGATTCTTCAGAAGAACGCAAGGAATTCATGTCTGATGCAGGAATAAAAGAACCGGCTCTGAATATTCTTACTGCTCTTGCAATGAAAACGCTGGGCCTGATATCTTTTTTTACTGTAGGTGAAGACGAGGTAAGGCAGTGGCAGATAAGAAGCGGCTCATCAGCTCCGATAGCTGCAGGTGCCATCCACAAGGATATCCAGAGAGGATTTATCCGCGCTGAAGTTATAAAATACAATGACCTGATTTCACTGGGAAGTGAAGATGCTGTGAAAAAAGCCGGAAAGCTTCTGGTAATGGGAAAAGATTATATTGTTGAAGATGGCGATATTGTTCATTTCAGATTTAACGTGTAATATATAAAATATTCTTCTGCTGGCGCAGAGCTATACTCTTTCACATAGAATGCAAGGTATTACTATATCTAAAGGAGGGAGGCATTATTTCGGCATGCCTCCCTCCTTTAGAATCCACCCACCGCCGACCGCTCAAACGCCGCGGCTGCTTGCCTTCTACTAATACAAATTTTATTCATCCACTGCGGATGGCCTTCTGCCGTCCTCGCTTGTGCTTTCTGACTTCCTGTCAGAAAGAATTTTATCTGGTTTTATAAATGCAGAAAACAGGGCTCTGATCCTAAAAGTTGATTTGACAAATTCTCCGGATAAAATTTACTTACCTTGTCTTCCGGGGAGGAGAATTTTTTTTAACATGAATATAAAAATAAAGGTGCTTATGTTATATATTTTTTCAGCAATTATAATTTTTTTATTAATATGGTTTTTTTTAGCCCCGCAGCTCGGATCAGCTCCTGATGGAATTTCATTGAACCGTATAAAAAAATCAGCAAATTATCAGAATAATAAATTTATAAATACAGTTAAAACTCCAATCAGAAGTGAAGATAGTCCGATATCTAAGACTATTATAGAATTTTTTAATGGGCAGAAAGAACGCTACCCATCGCACGTGATTAATACAATAAAATTTGACAGGGAAAAATTTGCAGGCAGTAAAGGATTTTATATTTCCTGGCTTGGACATTCAACTGTAATTTTAAATATCAATGGGTTTATAATCTTAACTGATCCTGTTTTCAGCAACAGCCCGTCTCCGGTTTCGTTCATTGGAACAAAAGTATTCAAATATTCAGATACTCCAAAAGTTGAGGATTTACCTGACATTAACATCGTAATAATCTCACATGACCATTACGATCACCTGGATTATGAATCAATCAATAAATTAAAAAATAAAGCCGGATTATTTCTGGTTCCGCTGGGAGTATCATCGCATCTGATCAAATGGGGTGTATCATCAGATAAAATTATCGAGTTGGACTGGTGGGAGGATTATACTGCTGATAAAAATAAAATATTTACCTGCACCCCTGCAAGGCATTTTTCAGGAAGGAAAATAATTGATTCAAATAAAACCCTATGGTCATCCTGGGTTATAAATATCGATAACTTTAAAATATTCTTCAGCGGTGATTCAGGCTATGGAGAGCATTATAAATCAATTGGTAATAAATATGGTCCGTTTGATATCACTATGCTTGAATGCGGGCAGTATAACAACGATTGGCGTTATGTGCACGAACTGCCGAATCAGGTGTTAGATGCTCAAGCTGATTTAAAAGGCCGTAAATTATTACCTATACACTGGGGCAAGTATCTGTTATCGCTGCATTCGTGGAAAGATCCTATGGAAAAATTATTCTTTTATAACAAGGAAAAAAATATGGAAATTATTACACCTCTTATTGGAGATATTGTCAACATCATTACAAAATTTCAGAACAACAACTGGTGGGAAAAATCATTATAATGGAATTTACATTTCTTTATAAAAACATCTTTTTTCTTGACAAATACGATATGTATTCGTATATATAATCGTATGAAAGTAACTGCATTAATACCTGATGAAATTGTTCATGGAATTAAACAATATACCGGCGCAAAAAATATTACAGAGTCCCTTATTGTTGTTCTCAATGAATGGCTTGCTCTTAAAAAAATTAAAGAACTCAACTCTGTAGTAAAAAAACAGCCGTTGAAATTTTCGCCGGAGTTTTCATCATCAAAAGCCCGTGAAATCAATCGCAAATGAAAATTATTGCTGACACATCAGTCTGGGTTGAATTTTTAAAAGGCAATACTGAATACTATTCTCCGCTTCAAGAACTTATTGAGAACCAGAGTGTATTAGCGATTGATTGTATATTTGCAGAATTGCTTCAAGGTGCAAAAGATAAACGGGAAAGAGAGATTATTTTATCCTACTGGAATAATTTGCCAAAAGCTGACGCTTCCAATTCATATATTAATGCTGGTATATATTCATCAGAGCATAAACTGATCTCCAAAGGTATCGGTCTTATTGATTGTGTTATTATTATCTGCTGCAGACATCATAAAGCTAAAATCTGGACATTTGATAAAAAGCTGCAAAATGCTTTAAAAAAAGAAGAAATATTTTTAACTTAGTCCTCAGGAAAGAACTTATTCAATGAAGAAAAGTTTCATCTCAGCGCTGGCAGCATATATAGGAATTCTATTATGCACTGCATTTATCCAGCAAAATTTTGCAACAGCAGCCGGAATTAAAATTTTTCCTGATTTAAGGGATTTTTTTCCGAATTCAGTCAATGAATTCATGCAATGGCAGGAAGATCGCGAAAAGAAACCTGTTGAAGCAAAAAAAGAAAAATATTTCCATTCAGGTGAAAACAATTCAAGGCTGGCGAGGTTTTTTTCAAGGCTTAATTCTCTTGAAGAAAAAAAAATAACCAGGGTGAGGATTATACACTGGGGGGATTCACTTATATGGGGCGACAATATGACTGCCGTGATGAAAAGAAATTTTCAGCGCGATTTCGGCGACGGCGGAAGGGGCTTAGTTTCATCGATAGAAACATCCGCGACAAAACTTAAAGACCATGTAAACAATACAGTACAGGCCGGATTCCAGCTTCATTCGCTTGGACATAAATTTATACAGAACGGGACTCTCTATCTTTATCCTTCGATTAATTACGATCTTGGTTTTACGGGAGAATCGGGCAGAGTATTATCCCCATTTTCAGAATTAAAATTTAAAACTGCCGAAGGTTTTAAACCATGGAACAGGATTGATTTATTTATTAGAGCGCCCAGGAATATTTTTCCAGATGAAAATAAATATTCGATAAAGCTTAAATCAGCATCAGGCGAATCAGAAAAAAACGTCAGCATGAAATCCGGGGAAGTTAAAATTTTATCATTCGAAAATCTCAACACAGGAACAGCAGACATTTCTTTTAGCGGCTCAAATTTTCCGCTTCCATATATTGACGGCATAAACCTTGAGACTTCAGGCGGGATTGCATACAGTACGCCGATAAGAATGGGCACCCACATGTCATGGCTCGGTGCTGTCCCTGAGGAATACTTTGAACCGGGAATGAAATTCATTTCTCCTGATCTGATAATATTTCAGTACGGCATCAACGAAGCTGCTTCTCTTGACTCTGTAGCAAAACTCACTCCTGAATTGATGAAAGAACAGATGCGGAGCTGGGTTAAACGTTTAAAAAAATATTCGCCAAACGCAGATGTACTTGTAATCGGCACGCCGGAGCGTCTCAATAAAAAAACAGGCGCACTCCTGCCGATGAAAGATACGCTCGAAGTACGCAGACTCCAAAGGGAAATCTGCGATGAATCCGGTTTTGCTTTTTTCGATACATACGAGTTCCTTGGCGGTCCAGGGCATATGCAGGGCCTTGTCCAGTCCGGAATGGCTCTTGATGATTACATGCATCTCTCAGTCAGAGGCGGCAACCTTATGGCAGCTGCAATCTATGACACATTGATAAATTCCTATAAGGCTTACCTCGGAAAAACTGCTGAGATAAAAAAAGTAAATGAAATCAGAGCACAGACTGAAAGGAATAAATCATTACTATTCAACACAAAAGGTTTCGGATTTTTTTTCATAATCGTATTGATAATATCTTTTTTTATGCTGAAAAAATTCAAATGGAGAATAATTTTCATCACAGCGGCTTCATTCTATTTTTATGCAAGCCTTGCAGTGTGGCCTGTACTCGTTCTTCTATTGATTTCAGTTTCGGATTATTTATTTGGTCAGGCTATCCGGAATTCACGGCAAAAAGGATTCAGCGGGAAAAAAATTCTTGCAGGTTCAATAATTACTGATCTTGGAATTCTTTTTGCTTTTAAATATGCATTTTTTACAGCTTCATCACTGAACAGTGCAGCGCAATTTTTCGGTCAGGCCGCAGCGCTTCCTGTATATAATATTGTCCTGCCTGCGGGAATTTCTTTTTTTATATTTAAATCTCTTTCCTACACGATTGATATTTACAGGGGGAAATGCAATCCCGCGAGGAGCCTGTCTGATTATATCGCATTTGTTTCATTTTTTCCTCAGCTGCTTGCAGGGCCTATATCCCGGTCTTCAGATTTTTTCAAATTCACGAAAGGCGAAGGCAGACTCTTCGCTGCTTTCAATAAATATCAGATGCCTGCAACCATGAATCTTTATGCATCTGGAGTTTTTTTAATTTTGTGCGGCCTTATAAAAAAAGCAGGCGCAGATTGGCTGGGAGCTAATTTAGTTGACCGTGTTTTTGCGAACCCTGGAATGTTTTCGTCTGTGGAAATGCTCACAGCTGTTGTTTCATACGGGGCTCAGATTTATGGCGACTTTTCGGGTTATACTGATATAGCCATAGGATGCGCAGCATTACTTGGATTCAAACTTCCGGAAAACTTCAACAGGCCTTACACTGCGTTCTCTATTACTGATTTCTGGAGAAGATGGCACATCACTCTCGGGGCATGGTTCAGGGATTATCTTTATATCTCTATTGGCGGAAACAAAAAGCGTGTATATTTTAATCTTATTATCACAATGCTGCTGTGCGGTTTATGGCACGGAGCTGCTGTAAATTTTATTATGTGGGGAACATACTACGGATTATTTCTTGCTTTTGAGAGGGCAACGGGTCTTGCAAAAAAATCTTCGCATAAGATTATTAATGGATTCAGAATTTTTATAACACTCGCAATTGTTCTTTTCGGATGGATAATATTCCGTGCTGCTTCCTGGCAGAATTTTATTGATGTGCTGAATTCTATTGCAGCTTTAAAATTCAGCACACCTAATTTAACTATTGCAATAATAGCTGTTACACTTCTATATTATGCAGTACATTTTTCGCCATTGAAGTTTAAATCTTACGCATCAAATATATTTATCAATCTTCACCCGGCTTTCAAAGGCGCTGCAGCTGCAATTGTTACGATTTTACTTTACAATGTTTCAATTGCAGATATTAAGTCTTTTATATATTTTCAGTTTTAAAATAACAAAATCACAAACAGAAAATTGTTGCAGTTTTTTTAATATAGAATACATATAAGCATACAAATTTAATTACTCCCGAATAAATAAATGAACCTGATAAAAAACAATATCTTTCCAATAATTCTTGCGATCATATCTGCATTATTATTCGGTATTGCAACTCCGATAAATAAATTATTACTGAATGACATGAATCCATTTTCACTTGCCGGTTTATTATATCTTGGTGCATCAATTGGATTATTTCCTGTAGTTTTATCAAGAAAAGAATTATTTTATATTTTTAAATTAAACAGATCGAATGTCAACAGACTTTGTGGTGCCATAATTCTCGGTGGTATCATCGGCCCGATTTTAATATTATTCGGACTTAAATTTGCATCTGCTTCATCAGTTTCATTATGGTTAAACCTTGAACTTGTAGCTACATCTGTTCTGGGTTTTTTATTCTTTAAAGATTATTTAGGCAGAAAAGGTTGGATTGGTGTTATGATTGCACTAACATCAGGCGTATTATTAACAATTAATGAAGGTAATTCAGGAATTATATCAGCATTACTTGTTACTTCAGCATGTATATGCTGGGGATTTGATAATCATTTTACAGCTTTAATTGACGGAATTTCTGCAGTGCAGAGCACTTTTTTAAAAGGTTTTTTTGCAGGAATAATAAATATAACAATAGGTTTTTTCATTTTCAATTCTCCGATTTCTTTTAAATTTATTATTTACGGAATTATTCTGGGCAGTATATCATACGGAATAAGCATTGTTTTTTATATTATTTCAGCTCAGAAACTTGGAGCTATAAGAAGCCAGATAATATTTTCAAGTGCACCGTTTTTTGGAGTTTTTTTTGCAGTATTTTTTTTATCTGAAAGAATAACTATTCTGCAGATTATTTCATTTATATTACTGATATTTTCAATCACTCTCTTAGCTTTTGAAAAGCACGAGCACCGCCATGAACATGATAAAATCGAACATACTCATTTACATAATCACGATGATTTTCATCATGATCATAAACATGACGAAAAAATATCTTTTCATGAACATTTACATTTACACAAAAATTTAGTTCATTCACATCCGCACTGGCCTGACATTCATCACAGACATAAACATTAATAAGGATAATTTTTTTTCAAACAATCCAATACTAAATAAAAAACAGTAAAAATCATGATTTATTCTTTAATTGATTAATTATTAATTTAATTCTATTTTACTTGACTGTTTAAATACATTCCGTTATTGATATAATTGATGGATAATTCTAATAAAAAAAATAAAAATAGTTCTGCCAGGCTGCGTTTTGAAAAGATATTTCCTGCTATTAAATCTGACGAAAGCGGAATAAGCAGTATACAATACAATGAAATCCTCGATTACATTGACCTTGAATACGGCAGATATCTTTATATGCTGTTTTTAAATGAATGGGAACTCTGCAAAAGCCAGGAGCAGCTGATGAAATTCGAGGAAGAGCACTCCGATTCGCTTGCGCTCATAATGGAAAACGAAAGCCAGAAAATTTTATTAAAAGAATTCAATGACAAGCTTAATAATCTTTTTGAAATGCATGCAAAAGATATGAAGATGGCTGCAAATGTTCAGCGTAACCTTCTTTTTGAAGCTAAACCTGCAGTAAATAATTACGATATAGCTTTTCATTACCAGCCATGCTCATCAGTTTCTGGAGATTTCTATGATTTTTACCAGAACAAGGAAACACACGATTTAAAAGGAGTTGTGCTTGCAGACGTTTCCGGGCATGGAATTGCGTCAAGCCTTCTTACAATTTTAGCGAAACCTATTTTTTTCAGGGAATTTAACAATAAAGATAATCTCCCGATTAACGTGATTCTTGATAAAATAAACAGCCGGCTGATAACACAGATGGGTGCATCAGAAAATTATCTGACTGCTGTTTTATTAAGATTTAACGGCAATACTGTAGAATACTCAAACAGTGCGCATCCGGATATTTTTCTGCACAGAGAATCAGATAATAATACATCTAAAGTCATTCCGGAGGAAGGTCCGATTCAGGGAAGCCTTCTCGGGATTAGTGCAGTGGCTGAACCTTTTACTTCATACAATTTCAAAATGAATCAGGGTGATTCGCTTCTGATATATACAGATTGCCTCACAGAAAGCCAGAACAAGGCAGGCGAAGAATTTGGAGAAAATGGAATTATAGACGTTCTATCCAGCAGCAAAGGGCTTGATGCATCTTCAATTTTAAAAAATCTGATTAATAGCTTTCAAAATTTTATAGCTGATAAAACATTAAAAGATGATCTCAGCATAATTGTACTGAAAAAAACCTGACATCTTTTTGCTTTACCAGCTATAATAATCCGCTTGAAAGTTTAAACTTTTCTCTTTAAAATTACCAGCGTCACATCATCACCGCAGGTATATCCCTGAAGGTCTTTTAAAATTGCATCCTTGATTCCATCAACATGCAATGATGCACTCTTTTTAAATAGATCTGCAAGATGCACGTCTCCGAATAATTTAGGGTCAGAGCTCTTCGCAGTTTCTTTTTTCAAAGCCTCTGTGACACCATCAGAGTATAGAAGCATAACGTCTCCCGGAGCCATGCTGAGTGAATCAAGATCCAGCATACCTTTAATATCATCAACTATTCCTATCCACATTCCTCTTGTTTCAATTAAATCAA
>CAYMPH010000001.1:0-514059 GCA_964392365.1 uncultured Leptospirales bacterium | reverse complement strand
GGTATTGGAAAATTGGCTGAAAAAAGGCAGAAATTGGGGAATGCGGTGGAGAGATGCCAGTGCGGTTTTCTTTTTGATGAAGAAGTTCAGTGCACCTGCTCGCCTTCGAAGATTCAGTCATACTTTCAGAAAATATCAGGCCCGGTTCTTGATAGAATTGATATTGAAGTTCTGGTCAGCAGAATTCCTTATAAAAATCTTATTGATGGCACTTCTGCGCGCTCTTCTGAAACCATGAAAAAGAATATTATCCTAGCAAGAGAAATTCAGAAGAAAAGATTTGCCGGATCAAAAACCAGATTCAATTCAGGAATGTCCCAGAAGGAAATTATTAAATTCTGCGCACTTGATTCTGATTCAGAAAAAATTCTTGAAACAGCAGTAAATAAAATGAATCTCAGTGCGAGGGTGTTTTTCAAAATATTAAAAACAGCAAGAAGTATAGCTGATCTTGATGATAAAGAAAATATTGAAAAAAAACATATTCTGGAAGCTCTTACGTATAAAAACCTCCACAGGACTTATGAAATTTGAGATTTGCAGCACTTTAGCTTTTTACTTTTTTTACTTTCCCTTTTTCAATCTTTACTTTTACAAATTCAATAGATGGGTCATGAGATCCCATTTGAACATTATAAAATAAAAATGGCCTCATAATAAACCAGTCTGCCGGTGAAGTGATTGCGTCTTTTGGACATTTTAATCCACAGGAGAGGCAGATCAGACAATTCCTTCCCCATGATATTCTGTCTGATTTATCCTTTGAAATATTATTCGATGGGCAGACTTTTATACAAATACCGCAACTATCGCATTTATTTTTATCAGCCTTGAAAAATCTGCTGTAAACATTATTCGTCAGCCACTGTGTTAAAATCAGTCTTTCTAATGCATATATAAAACCCGCATGTGAAATGCCTTCCGGAGCATATGATATTTTTTTTTCTGCCGCGGCTATAATATCATACCCGAATTTTTCTGCTCTTGCTAAATCATTATTCTTCGGGCTATCAGGGGAAAAAAGAAAACCTCTTTTTAAATAACCTAAGAAAAGATCTTCTCCTTTAAAATTATTATACCCTATTATATTTCCTCCTTTTCTTTTTATTATTTTTTCAATATATTTATATGCATTGAAATAGTGAGTTCCATACAATAAAAAAACAAAAAAAGGAATATTCCCTAATTGCGGTAAGCCTTTAATAAAATTTAAAATTACATAGACCGGCCTGAAAAAATACACCGGAGATCCGATACCGATAAGATCAAAGTCTCCAATATTTTCAGGTTTAGCATCTCTAATATTTATTGAAGTCACTTTGTATTTTGATTTTAAGCCCGAAGAAATCTGTTCAGCAATCTTTTCAGTTGTGCCGCTTTGAGAATAATATATAATTAAACATTTTTTCATAAATTTCCTCCAAAATTGCTTTAACGGATTAATTTCAGCATTATTTGATGAAAAAAAAAGACAAACTAAAGTTTTTAATAATCAAGTACGTCTCTTACTTTTCTTGTAAAATCCGAGATAGAAAACGGTTTCTGAATAAAATTTATTCCATCGTCAAGTTTTCCATTATGGGCAATTACATTAGATGTATACCCTGAAATATAAATAATCTTGATATCCGGTCTTAATTCACTGATTTTATTATAAAGCTGCATTCCATTCATATCCGGTATAATCACATCAGTAATCAGCAGATGGATAAATCCTTCATAAGCTGACGCTATAGTCAGAGCTGTTTTCGCATTCTCTGCAATTAAAGTGTTATATCCGTTTTTCGTTAATATTGTTTCCAGAAGATTTCTAACTTCCGGATTATCCTCCACAGCAAGAATTGTTTCGTCACCTTTTACAGACTTTAATTTTTCAGAAGGAAGATCATTTTCATCTGGCGAACCCTCAATCACGGGAAGATATATTTTGAAAATAGCACCATTGTCTTTTTCACTGTAAAGATGAATCATCCCTTTATGCTGTTTTACTATGCCGTAAACTGTTGAAAGTCCCAGGCCTGTTCCTTTTCCGATATCTTTTGTAGTGTAAAAAGGATCGAATATTTTATCAATAATACCGGAATCAACACCTGAACCGCTGTCACTTATAGAAATCAGAATATACTGTCCGGGAATTATATTTTCAAATTTATCCACAAAATTTTCATCCACAGTTACTATCTTTGTTTCAATAATAATTGTACCGCCGTATGGCATTGCATCCTGCGAGTTGAGTGCTAAATTCAATAATATCTGTTCAATCTGTATCGGATCACCTTCAATTAAACAGGACTTTTCACAAAGATTGTTTTGTATTACAATATTTTCTCGTAACGTCCTTGAGAGCATGCCGGTAAAGTCATTTATAATTGCATTGATATTTATTTTTTTCATATTAAGAGGCTGAATTCGTGCAAAAGCTAGGAGCTGCTGCGTAAGATCTCTTGCTTTTTTTGATGCTTTTATTATTTCATCAATTTCTGATTTCACATTATTTTTTTCTTCAATACCAGTCTTTGCAAGTTCAGCAAAACCCTGAACAGCTGCAAGCATGTTATTAAAATCGTGGGCTACACCTCCGGCCAGTAGTCCAATAGATTCAAGTTTTTGCGATTGGAGAAGCTGCATCTGCAGCTTGTTTCTCTGATCCTCCACTTTTTCTCTTTCAACTATTTCACTTTCTGCTTTTTCAAGTGCTTTAAAATTGATGGAATATATAGTATAAGCTATTATCCCGATAAATAAAAACGCAATAGTGTTGTCAGTCAGATAATCAGTTGTTGAGGCTTCTGTCAGATTCAGCTCATTCTTATAAAGCCATACAAATATAAAAAGAACTGCAATGTTTAATACAGTATAAATAATAAATAATTTTTTCCTCCTATTTATAATAATCGGCATCATAGATAGGGTTGCGGCTATAAGAACTATGGTATCAATACGTACTATTTGCTCTCCTTTTGAGAGATACATTACTGTCCATACTCCTGTTTGGCAGATAATAAGCAGAATATTACCTGTTATTGAGAAATAACCTTTGACCAGAAGAATCAGAAGAAAAATATCCAATATAAAAGCAATTACAAGAGGCCCGACTATCTTCAATTGGATTTTGTAATTATATGCCGGATTATGAAGATTAACGTATGATTGTGATACCAATAATATTGATGTTACTGACAGCAGTAAAACTATAGAAAAAAGTAAAAAGCGGGCTCTGTTTTTAACGGTATAGCTTGAAGAGTCATACCTGTAAAGCAGTTTATCAATTGTTCTGTTTATCAATTTTAACCCTGCACATTCAATCCCAATGAATGGATTGAATTAAATGGTATTTTAAGATATCATTCAAAATTTTTATATTAAAAAGAATATCTCAATTAAAAAATTGAGATCAGCAGCAAAATTAATTTATTGTCTTTAAAAATAATCAATAAGAACAGAACTTATGAAATCTGAGCTTTGAGACATTTTATTTTATGAGTTTCAGTCCCGGTGTATTGAATTTCTGATTTTAAACAATCATCAGAACCTATTGGACATCTTGGATGAAAAGGGCATCCTGTTATATCATATGTTATGGACGGCACTGTGCCTGGAATTGTCTGCAGAGTTTCCTTGAAATCACCTATTTTAGGAACTGCATTGAAAAGACCGATTGTATAGGGGTGAACAGGATTTTTAAAAACCTCCTCTGCAGGGCCAGACTCTATAATTTCACCTGCATACATGATAGCGATATCGTCTGCAATGCCTGATACAACACCGAGATTATGCGTTATAATCAGAAGAGACATTCCCATATCTTCCTGAATTTTCAATAACAGATCGAGTATCTGCGATTGTATTGTAACATCAAGAGCAGTAGTGGGCTCGTCAGCTATCAGCATCTTTGGAGAAGCGGCTAGAGCCATTGCAATCATAATGCGCTGCCTCATTCCGCCTGAGAATTCGTGCGGATATGAATCAAATCTTTTCCCGGGATTGGGAATCCCAACAGACTTAAGAAGTTCAACAGATTTTTCCCGCGCTTCCTTCTTTGTCATGCCGAGATGCAGCATAAGACTTTCACTTATCTGATACCCGGCAGAAAATACAGGGTTCAGGGAAGTCATAGGCTCCTGAAAAATCATTGCAATTTCCTTTCCCCTGATTTTTCTTATTTCATTATCGTCTGCTTTTAAAATATCAGCCCCTTTATAGAAGATTTCACCTTGAATAATTTCACCGGGCGTTGATACGAGTTTGAGAATTGAAAAAGCAGTTACAGATTTTCCGCATCCGGATTCGCCTACCAGACCGAGAGTCTTTCCGGAATTCATATCAAAAGAAACCCCACGGACTGCACGTACAGTTTCATGGGGAAGATTAAAATTTACCTTTAAATTCCGGACAGAAAGAATAGGGCTTGGGGAGCTCATGTGATATTCCTGTTGGCTTTCTTAATTAAAAAACCACGGCTTTCAAGAGAGTTTTGTATTTCATTAAAATCCGGCTCATCCATTAAAAACTTATAAATTGTAGAATTTTTATATGCAAGCAGCTCAAGCTTTTTAACATGAATTGCACCGATCTGCCCGGGTTCTGTTTTCACAGGACGCTTTTCATTTGTTGTTGCAAAAGCGATTTTTTTTACACCGATTGAGTTCAGCTCGCTTATAAATTCTTCCATTTTATCAAAAACTATTTCTCTTTGCATGCCGATAAGTTTATTGATATACCGGGCATGTCAATAAAAAAACTTATTCAATAATTAATGAAAAACCTTGACTAAAAAATAAATAATAAAAGATGTTTACCTATGAAAAGAAAAAAAATTTATTTTAAAATTGTTCTGCATTCGCTGATTATATTTATTGCAGTCTCCTGTGCATCTACGAAAGTAACCTACAACCTTAACGCCGGTAGCCCGCGGATAAAAACCGGACTCGAGAATTTTCTGGAATGCTGTTCCGGAAAATATAAGAATAAAAAAATTCTTATAGCAACAAATCATTCCGGTGTAAATTCGAATTTAACCCAGAATATTATTCTTTTACGGAAAAGCGGGATTATTATTGAAAACGCCTTAGCTCCGGAACACGGCCTGTATGGGAATCAGAATGACTTTGATTCAAATCCATATTTTGAAGATACAAATTTTAATCTGAAAATATACAACATGCACAAACTGAATTCTGATTCTCTTAAAACTCTGATCGAAGATGCGGATTGTGTTTTTTTTGATATTCAGGATATGGGCATGAGATGCTATACATACATCAGCAATTTAAAAACTATTATTGATGCAATGGACGGAAGCGGAAAGGAGCTTGTTATTCTCGACAGACCGAACCCCATTTCCTTTTTAAAAACAGATGGAGCGTATCTTGATCAGAAATTCAGAAGCAGACTCATTGCCGAATTTCCTGCTCCATTCATATACAATATGACATTGGGTGAATCCGCTCTTTATTACAAAACTGAATTCGGTAAAAAATTAAAAATTAATGTTATAAAACTGAAAGGCTTTTCAAGCGGAATGAAATTTAATGAGACAGGCCTTCCCTGGGTTCTTCCATCTCCCAATCTGCCTACTTATGAATCTGCAATTGTATATACATCAATTGTTCTTCTTGAAGGAATTAATTTTTCCATAGGACGCGGAACCGCAAAACCATTTGAGTATATAGGAGCCCCGTGGATAGATCCGGTAAAATTAACTGCTGAGCTTGAATCGATCGGATTAAAAAATTTTAAATTCATGCCTGTTTATTTCAGTCCTACTTTCAGCAAATACAAAGGGGAACTCTGCGGCGGAACACAGATTTTTTACACAGGCGGTGATTTCAGCCCTACAGAAACCGCATATAAAATCATCAGCAAACTTATAAAAAATTATCCGCAGATAAAATGGGAATCCCACAAAAACTTTTATTCAATTGATAATCTTGCAGGCACTGATAAATTCAGGACTTTTATTGATTCAGGAAAAGACTATAGAGAATATTTTAATGAGATATCGCCAGAGCTAGAAAAATTCAAAAAGATTCAGAAAAAATATGAACTTTACTGATCTTTTTTTCCTTTAGTGTCTATTTATGAAAGTCCATTATAAGAATCTAAATCAACTATAATTCTTGACTTTCTGCCTTCTAGCAGTAAATGTTAAATAAATCTTGTTTGAAACCAACAAAGGAGTTAATTTGATGACTTTAAAGAAAATTTCTTTTTTACTCGTCTTTGTTTTATTTATTTTAGATGCTGTATATTCGCAGGCAATTGACAAGCAGTATATTCAGACATTCGGCACAGGAACAGTTGTTGCTTCGGATAAAGGATTACCTAATAGAAATAAATTCGATAAATCCCTGTTTGATTATAAAGACGGCATTTTCTATGTTAAAGGGGGTCCCGGATCAACTATTTCCTTAGCGATATTTTTAAAAGACGGTAAAACTTACGGGCATTATTTAAATTTAAAGAAAAATGATTATGATCCGCAGAAAATTGTTGCAGGTTCTGAAAGACTTGTTTTGCAGATATGGACTTCACATAATGTAAAGGGACGATCTGAGATGACCTCAAGATCTGTCTGGCCGAAAAAACTTGGGGATACACCCGATTGGTCAGACTTCAGCATGATGAAATATAATCCAACTGAGATAATGAACATGAGCGACGATGGATGCACATGGGAGGACCTGAATCCCAATGATCCTGAAAATTATTCCGGAGGAAGTCTGAAAGAATGGCTTGCCAATGCTAAACCCGGGTATAAATTATACATACAGCTATATCATAGTATTGTAATAAACTACGAGTGGGATCCATATAGACAGGTATGGAAAACCATGCTGTGCAAAGGCGAGCCGGTTGCTGCTGGTACAATAGAAATTAAATAAATTTTTAATGCTGAATCTGGTTTATTGATTCAGCATTAATTTCATCTATTGGATAACCTCAAATTTGCAGTGATTTTCCGGATCATAGTATTGCGTTTCAAATAAAAAATCGTTAATCCTCAGAAAATTATCCGGTTTCTGATCTTTAGTTTCCGTATCAAAAACAACATGCCAGAACTGGTTGATTCCGAAGTTCGATAAACTTTGAGGTTCAACGTATATCCACGTATTTTTTTCAGTATCATAAAACTCAACAACATAATGCCATTCAGTCTTTCCCTTCGTCTTATTTATATCAGGACTGATTGTAATTCCATTTATCATTCTTACCGGAATTTTCTGAATACGGCACATTGCAATAAAAACTGCAGAAATATGCGCACAGTGTCCTTTTTTTCCTTTTACTATTTCACTTACTGTTTTATAGTCCGGCCATTGGTCAGGAGTTATATCCGGATTTAAAGTGCTTATATGCGGAATATTTTCAGCTATCCATTTATGAATTGCAAATATCTTTTCTTTTTGATTCGATATTCCATTTGTTATTTCCTTTAATTTTTCCAATAAAAACGGATTATTTAAATCGTAGTAATCCGTCTTCAGATCAGCAAAGTAGGACAATTCCTGATCAGAACCTGAATAGGAAGCAACAGTATCAGGTAACTGGCTGATGATTTCATTCTTCACTGTAATTTTTAATTTTAATAAATCCGGAAATCCCTTTGAAAAATCATAATACACTGTATTGAATCTTCCATGTCTGATAATTTCTTTATAAGGAATATTGCTATCAAGAGATATAAATTTCTGATAAGCAGTATCCATCGGCAGGTTAAATGAAACAATCCCTGGATGAACATTTGCGTATATTTTTTTCATCAGTTTGCTGAACTTAAATGTCATATTGAAAATAATTGTCCGCGGGCTTAGCATTTTTGCCAGCCAGAAATTATTACCTGCAAGCCTGGAATACTCAATTGCTTCTTTTAATTTATTCTGCTGATAATAAGCTTGAGAAAGATATTTATAAGCATCCTCTTTCTGCTTTATCCCGGAATCACCTTCAATTATAAAACCGGCATATTTAATTACGCGATTGTAGTCTTTAGGATTTAAATCAAATAATGACCACGCTGCTATATTGTTATAAATCCATGAAGGTATTTTCTGATTTGTATTTTTAAACACGGGAATTGCTTTTTCATAGCAATCTATTGCGTCTCTATGTTTTTTTAATTTAAAGTAAATATTGCCAAGTTCTACGTATACCCATGGTTCATTTTCAGATAATGAAGCTGCTTTTAAAAGTTCATTGAGACTTTCATCCAGCCTTCCCAGATTTTCCAGAGCAGCGGCTTTTCTCCGAATAAAGAGTGAGGATGTTTTATCAAATTCTACAGCTTTATTCATAGTGAGCAATACTTCATTATATTGCTTTAATTCAAGCAGTGAAAATGACAGCCAGTCATAAGCAGTTTTTTTTGATTTGTCATCGTAGTCATTGTCTATGACTTTTTTCAGATAGCCGATTGCATTTTTATAATTTGGAGTTTTAATACCCCATATACTGCTTGAGGCTGATGAGAGATATACCCAGACCGGCGGATTTTTATTAAGTTTTTTGAAAAGTATCAATGACCTGTCAAATGCAGAAATCGAGAGTTCATACTTCTTAAGTTTATCATAAGCTAATGCTAAATCAAGAAGAGAATTTGTATCATCAGGAATTAAATCTGCTGCTTTTATAAGATAGATAATTGCTTCTGACGGCCGGTTTAATTTATCGTATAATATCCAGCCCAGACTCCTTTGAAAATTTCCAATAGCAGCATTTAAATCAACTGCTTTCCGGAATAACTCTTCAGCCTTTATAAAATTTCCGGCATTTACCTGTTCCCAGCCTTTATTATGATAAGTATCTGCATTTTCCTGAGCATTCAAATGAATAGTAATTAAACAAATTAAAGTTAATAGAACAGGAATAACAAATATTCTTTTTATTATTTCAAAATAGAGTGAGTGGTTAAATTTTTTCATAAATAACAACATAATAATATTTCCCTCTTTTTCTTAATACTCTTAATACACTTTATTAAAAAATTCGAAACAAAAAAAGTTTTTACAGTTGTACAGGAGATAAATTTCAACATATCGCAAGTTAAAACAACTATAATTCATAAAATTATTCTCCAGACAATAATTAAAAAAAATATTGCAGATTTTATTAAGATATATGCTTTTCACGTATAAGGAAAAAATAAATGTCTGAAAAAATTAACACCGTGCCTGACGGCAATAACGATTATACTTATTCTAATTCCATAAACCCGCAGATTCTTTATGAAGATGATGCTGTTCTTATCGCAAATAAGCAGGCAGGCATTCTCTCTATGAAAGACAGCACCGGACGCCAGTCTTTAAGCTCACTGGTAGAAGAATATCTGAAAAAAACATTTGATGATAAAAATATATATCATGCCCCCATTCACAGACTTGACCGTCCTGTATCAGGAACAATGCTTTTTGCAAAAACAACGGAAGCAGCAGGCATACTCTCATCCGATATGAAAAATGGAAGGATAGATAAATATTATTTTGCTATTGTTAAAACTATTCCGGAAAATTCCGGAGATAATAGCTGGGAAACTCTTGATCAGTACTATGTTCGTAAAAGAGACAGGGCATATATTGTTGAGCAAGGCACACCACGGGCAGCAACTGTTTCACTTAAGTACATGATGCTGAAGAGGCAGGGCGAATACAGCCCTGTGCTGATTAAACTCATTACAGGAAAACGCCACCAGATACGGGTGCAGATGTCTTCCCAGGGCATGCCTATTGCAGGCGACAGGTTCTACGGATCAGACGAAAATTTTGAAGATGGAATAATCTGCCTGCATGCATTAAGTCTTGGATTCAATCATCCGGTATCGCAAAAGCGCATAATTATTACAGCTCCGCTGCCTTTTCATATTGCGGAGAAAATTGGAAATCTGGATTTACATGAGATCGGACTATATGATGAAAAAACGATGGAATATAGTATTTAAAATGACAAACTTAAGGCTCAATATTTTATTTTATCCATCCCTTAATTGCTGATAAAACAAATTAAGAGATGGATAAAATTTTGGAACTATTTTATTTGATCTGTCTTTTCATTACAAAAACACATGAAGTGCTGATAAAACCGGCAAATTCCCATCCTTCATTACCATACTGATTCATAATAGCAACAGTTTCTTGTTTATCTACTCCTCCCATCCCACATTTACCATCAACAATTTTATACTCCCATTTTGAGCCAACAGCAGCTTCAGCATAATTGATTACGAGATATATGCTTGAAAATAGAATAAAAAATGCAAGCAGGCAGCTTTTGAATATTTTAAATTTTTTCTTCATATACCTATCTCCTTTTTTTTTAAACATTATATAGAGCGAATAAAGATTTGCAATAAAAAATTGATAAAATTAAAAAATAAACTTTGTTTTTGCCTAAAGTTTTACTCCGGATTGATGCGCAATCATCTTTTAAATGATTCTTTGAATATTTTTTTTATATCTTTTTCTTCAGGCTGAGGCAATGTATTTTTTATATTTTTAGCAGACATTGCAGTTTTAGTAAATTCTTCAATTTCTGATTCAGAGAGTATCTCTTTTTCTCCGAATAGTTTGTCTAATACTTTGCCGAAATCATCAACACTTTTCATGCCTGCAGTTTCTATTATGTGTCTGACCTTTTCTGTAGATGGCTCAAGAAATTTCAGGTAATGACTTAGCACAAGACCATTTGCTCTGCCATGGTCGATATTCCTATGGTAAGTCAGCGGATACCCCATAGCATGTACTGCAGTTGTGCCTGTATGGGCTATGACAATCCCGGCAAGCATAGAAGCATAAAGTAATTTTTCTCTCACTTCATCTTTTACATTAATTTCTTTAAGTTCAGAGATGCATTCTCCAATTAGTCTTATACTTTCCAATGCATAAGGTGTAATCACCTCTGTTGCCCTGATCGAGAGGTATCCTTCAATAGCGTGGGATAAAGCGTCAACAGCGGTATTTACTGTAATTTCTGCTGATAAAGAATTGGTATACACCGGATCAAGAAACGCTGCTTTCGGAAATATGGAATCAGAGCCTATACTTCTCTTATTGCTGATTTTTTTATATGTAAGAATTGAATAGGGTGTAACTTCGCTTCCTGTACCGGCAGTTGTAGGTATTGCAACAACCGGAAGAGGTTTGATATTATATCTGCCTCCGAATAAAGCTTCGTCATCTATATCATTAACAGCAAGAATCGCAATCGCTTTTGCTGCATCAAGAGGGGAACCTCCGCCTATGCCGATTATAAAATCTGCGCCGGATTCTCTTGCAAAGATTGCAGCTTCACGGACATTTTCTACTGTCGGATTAGGTTCAATTTTGTTATAGTGCGCATAGGTTATTTTTACGCTCTCAAGAGCTTTTTTTACATCAGCAAATGATCCGTTTTTTTCAGCAGATTTTTTTCCTGTTACGATTAATGCCTTTTCCCCGAACGATAAAAATTCACTGCTGTTTTTTTCAATACAGTTCCTTCCGAAAAAAACACTTACGGGCATATAATATTTGAACTGCATATAGTTTCTCCATAATTTTAATCCAGCTGCATTAAGGATTTGTATACAAAGGACAGAGCCTGGACCCCCCTGCTGCAAAATCCCTGCATACCATAGGGCGTGTTTCATAAATGCTGCAGGTATATATTTTTTTATTAATCATTGCGCAGGAACAGGGAATCACTGAATTTCCGTCAGAAGTGATAATATTATCGCCTGCCCATATCCGGTTTTCCCCGCTGACTATATTTAAGATATCTGTCCGGTTTTCATTCTTCCAGCGTTCAATATCCTCATTGCACGAATAGGCAAAAAAGTCAGTCTGACAGCAATTCCCGCAGCGGATGCATTCTTTTTTCATAATGGTATATATTATCTCAATAGTTTTTTTAAGGGTCAGAGCATACTTTTTCATATTTTAATAAAAATTCAATAGTATTCCTTCATTAAAACAGCTAAAAAACCGAACAAAGATCAATAAATATATGGATAAAAATGATGCTCTGACCCCTATTTTATAATTAAAAAAATTTTAATATTTATTCCATTTAATTTTTTTTAACAAAAGATAAGCTTCCTTTTCTTCCTTTGCGCATTCAAGATATAATTGTGCTGTCTTATTTAAATCAACGGTATCTGTTTTGCCCTGAATAAATTTTCCGCAGGAAGCTGCAGACAGTCTCCATTTATCTCCGGCGGCTACCATTTTTTTTGATGCTTCCAGAAGTTCAGGTATCAATAACATATCATATGCCTCTTTGAGAAAAGCTGCGTACATATACCTGAAAGCTCCCCCTCCTGTTCCCTGCTCCTCCTGGAATATTACAATATGCCCCATAAAATTTCTTAAAAATTTTTTATCCGGATGATTATGAAGCTTTTTTATTGCTCTTGAAAATGTTTTGATTCCAAATATTCCATAATATGGAAACATCGGCTGAAGCATCATTGTAGCTGCACGTTTTACTGATTTTCTTATGGCATTTTTATAATCTATTGTTTCAGGAACATGAAGCGGATAAAATATAAATCCGCGAGGAGCATTGGGACCTTTTGCAAAACGGGCTTTCTGCAGATCATCAGACTTGACACGCTCGGTATTATCAAATAACGGATCACTGACAATGTATTCATCACCTTCCTTGCGGTGAATTGTTGCAGTGTGATGATTAATCGGTACCCTGAAATCACCCATAAAATATTCAAGAAAAGAAACATTCAGCTGTACTCCTACAGGCCTTCCCTCCGATAAAAGGCTGTCCAGCTCCTTCATTGCTTCCATTTGGTGATCGTATTTGTATGTTTTCATCCAGAATTTTATATCAAGCCGTTTCTGAACTCCTCTAATTATAGACTGGGGCATCATTCTAAAAGCAATAAGCGGCCTTCCCCATATTTTAACAAATGGCAGATATACGAAACCGATATTGCTTGAAATTCCAAAAGCCATTGGCTCTGATAAATCATAACCAAAATTTTTTAACAGAGAAGACACGGAGCCGGATTCACAATGCCCTCCGCGGTAGTGAGTATGTGTTGTTATTGTATTCATTTTATTGTACTCTTGAATTTTTTTATAGTTTCAACATCAGTATGTAAAACAAGTGCGTACTTTTTAAGCATATCGTCACTTAATTTTTCGAATCCTTTAACTGTAAGGTGTTTTTTTACTTTTCGCTTTGGGATATCCAAAAATAAAGCCAGGCCATCGGGATCCAAAGTAGCGCGAAACATAAAGTATTCAAGAGGTGAACACTGATTATTCCGTACCCGCTCCTTTGCCTGCTCAGCAAGTTCACCGAATTCCTTCTGAAGATTTAATGATGCATAATAACTCGGATCCCATCCGTCAGAGGAAATTGTTTCAAATGCTCCTTCATTATTGACGGCATATTGAAGCAGTGTTGTTTTAAGCATTCTCTTGCCGTCCTGCGGCACTTCATTAACTTTCATATAAACATCCTGCTAAATGATTGATAAGATTAATTCATTTAAAAAATTATCAAAATAATTTATTGTCAAGAATTATTATAAATCTAATTATTCCGAATATAAAAACTTGATGCTTTTAAGAAATTAATTTATTGGAGTAATAATGATGCTCTGACTCCTGTTTTTTCAAAACAATAATCATATATTCAATCATATTTAAAAATACAGCTGAAGTGTTGCATACAACATAGGGTGATTATTCAAATTCTGAAAATCTGACGAGCTGCCAATGAAAACAAAACCGAACATTCCTCCGATTACTGCGTCGAGATTTTCCATTACATTATATTTAAGAGATAACGTCATGAACAGACCGTTTCCCTGTATGTCGTAAATTGTGAAGAAATCTCCACGAAGCAAAGGAAGAAATTCATAGCCTACAGCAAGGCCGAGATAATGCTGGTTATATGTAAGACTCTGATTGGCAAATTTGTAATAGTTACCCTGATTAATACCTGTGAACATGCTCTGCGTAAAGGCTGTTTTCATGGAAGTGTTTGCGTTCATGCCGTTCCCATTGTAAAAATATTCACCTGTAATTGAAAGTCCGAACTGGAAATTATATTCATAACCTGCATTTAACTGAAAATACCAGCTTTTATCTTCCGGATATGAAAAAAGAAGTGCGCCCCTGAGGATACCTTTAAAAAAAACTGAAGATACGTCTAAGCCTGCAATACCTTTTCTTGCAACCCATCCCCCCATGACAGCAACATCAGTTTCGGAAAAGGTTGTTTTAAAACGCGCGACACTGTTGCCGTTTATATACTGAATATCATTTATATTATCAAACATTCTCTTCTGATCGTATACAAGTGTCAGTTCTGTTTTTTCATTAAAGAAAACATCCATCTTAACAGCATCGGTTCCCTGCTGTTCCTCAGCACCTTCAACATAAGTCGGGGATACAGGATTTAATATATCAAGAGGATTCCAGAGCTTGCCGCTTCCGAATCTGATCTGCTGACGGCCTATTGAGAATGTGAACATCGGCAGATTCATCTTCATATATGCCCTGTGCAGTTTCGTTCTGTATAAAACGCTGTTATCTTCATAAACGTTCCACGATGGATGAAACAGACTGTTGTACTGTGACGGCATCCACATGTTATTGAATTCAATACTTTTATTGTATGAAGTCATCACCATTTCATTATCCCAGTCCGCATGAATAATAAGAAAACTCGCCAGCTGCAATTCCGGAGAAAGCCTAATCCTCTGCATATTTGATATCAGATTTTTAAAATTGCCGGGCATTTCCACAGGAGAACCTGAATACCCGTCAGTACTTGTATACATGAACAGGTCTTTAAAATATCCGGAGAATTTGAATTTAACACCCGATTCTTCAATGAAATCCTTTGACTGGGCAGTTTCAGTTTTTCCGATGTCAATCGGAGTGTCTTCTTTCTCCTGAGCATAAGCAGATAAAGAAATAATCATCAGAAAAATTAAAATGGCGGATTTAAAATTCATAAAAACTATTTCCTTGCCTTTTTAGTCTTATCAGAAACCACCTCACCGTCAATCAGGTTGATGAGCCTGTTTGCTCTTTCCATGACCATAGGATCATGTGTTGAAAATACAAATGTGATTTTTTTATCTCTGTTCAGCTCGTGCATCAGATCAAGAAGGCCTGCTCCGGTTTTCTGGTCAAGATTCGCAGTAGGTTCGTCTGCAAGTATGAGACCAGGTTCAGAAACAATTGCTCTTGCTACAGCAACTCTCTGCTGCTGCCCGCCTGAAAGCTCTTTAGGCAGCCGGTTTATTTCTTTTCCAAGTCCAACCTCTTTAAGCATTTCTTCAGACCTCTCGCGCCTCTCCTTTTTGTCAACACCCTGCAGCAGAAGAATATACTCAACATTTTCGACTGCAGAAAGCACCGGGATTAGGTTGTATGCCTGAAAAATAAATCCTATTTTATTAAGCCGCATATCCGACAGAGCCCTCGGTGAAAGATCGGTTATTTCCGAACCGTCAATTTTAATTGAACCGGATGAAGGTTTATCAAGACCGCCGATCAAATTCAGAAGCGTTGTTTTCCCGGAACCGGATGGCCCAGCCAGTGCGGAAAATTCACCCTTTTTAACTTCAAGATTTATTTTTCTGATAGCATTAACAGCAAGTCCGTTTGTGTTATATGTTTTTACCAGTGTATCTATTTCTATTAGGGACATATCAGTCTCCTTATTAAATAAAATTTAACGCTTCGAGCGGTTTTATTCTTGCAGCCTTTATGGCAGGGTATAAAGCCGCTGTTACAGCAGTTATTATAACTATTACAAATGATATTATTATATCCATGACTTTGACGTATGGATACAGAATGCTTCCTGAACCGTAAACTCTCATTGACTCGGCAAATATTGACAGATCAAGCCCGGTATAATACATTATCCCGATTACAATGGCGCTTACAAAAAAACCAAAAGCAAGACCTGCCAGACACAGATTCAATGCTTCAAACATTATCATGAAAAATATTCTGGATGGCCGTGTGCCTATAGATTTCATTACTCCTATTTCATGAAACCTTTCCATGATGGACATGATCAGAATATTTGCCACAGAAAATATAACAGTGACAAAAATAATCATAAAAAAGATATACATCATCTGATCAAAAAGTTTTACAGCGCTTACAACATCCGGAGCCATATCTTTCCATGTGAGAATTTCCAATCCGGGATTTCCTATTCCTGAGATGAGAGTATTCTTTACCGGATCAACAATATTTTTATCTTTAAGAAGTATTGTTATTTCCGATATATTATTTCCAATGCCTGTTATCTTCTGAAGCTTTTTGATTCCTACATAAACAACGAATTTATCCAGAGTCTCAAACGGCGATTCAAAGATTCCCTTTACAACAAGACCCTCACCGCTGATTTCATTATGTTTGTCCTGCAGCATTAGAACAAGCTTATCTCCAATTATGAGATCAAGCTTTTTAGCCATGGATTTTGATATAAGAATGGAATTCTCATCAGGATTATCCAGATATTTACTGCCGTTCTCTGAGGATGTGTATTTATATATATTGGAAACTGTTTTTTCCCTGGCAGGATCAATCCCTATTATCATAACACCTCTGGCAGTTTCGCTTGATCTCACCATGCCCTGTATCTTAACCTTAGGCGCGTATGAAAAAGCTGATTCACTGACAGCCTTTATTATTTTTTTATCCGGATTAAAATTCAATTCCAGTTTTGCGTTTTCCTGAAAACCTTTTTTATGTATTGCTATATGCCCGATGGAAGTGCTTATTGTATTATCAATCATCTGCGCTCCGAGACTGTTCATGAATGCCATGGAAACAAGCATGCCGACTATACCTATTGCAATTGATGATATAACCACGATCGACCTTCGCCTGTGCCTCCAGATATTTCTCCAGCTGAGCATTATAAACGTATTCATATTGAATTCTCCTTTACAGATGCCTGATGGCTTCAACCGGATTTAACCGCGACGCTTTTCTGGCAGGTATTATTGAAAACAGAACTGACAGCAATATTGTAAGTATTACCGTAACAGAAAGATTGAGCATGGTCATATCTGCAGGCATAATGGTTGTATTCATCCCGATTGCAGCCATCTCTTTTGAATACTCTCCGTAATTTATAGGATTGATAAAAAAATACCAGCTGAGCAGACTCCCGCCAATTGATCCGAGGACAACTCCAAGCAGAGAAATAATAAGCGACTCAACAAGAATTATTGAAGTAATCTGACCGGGCCTTGTTCCAAGTGCGAGCATAACGCCGAATTCCCTGATTCTTTCAAAAACAGACATCTGTATTGTATTGAGCACTGCGAATGCCACAATCATAAATAAAATAAAATCAAAAATGTAAGCGCTTATATCATCCATAATTATAAATTGGACTATGTCAGGCATGAGCTCCTTCCATCCGAGAACATCAATTTTAGACTTATCAATATTTTTTATCAGCCTGTCCCTTACATCGTAGCAATCATCAATCTTTTTTACACGAATGGTAATAGAGTTGATAAAATCATTCATGCTGAATGTATCTGCAGCCTGTTTTATCGGCATAATTATCAGAGCGCTGTCATATTCAAGAGTGCCTGTCCTGAATATTCCTACAATTACAAGATGTTCCGCTGCTATGGAACCGTCAAAACCCTGTGATATCAATGCAGTCTTATCGCCTGTTTTAGCTCCAATATTTTTTGCCAGAGTTTCGCCTATAATAATGTGCCTTGAATCATCTGATTTCAGGAACCTGCCTCCTGGCAGAATGCTTTTATATATGTTTGATACGGACTTATCCTTATCAGGATCAATTCCCTGAACCATAACACCTGATGTTGTGTCCTTGAATGACATCAGCCCGCCTGCATGAATGCGCTCAGCAAAGCCTGCTATATCCTTGTCATTTTCAATTGCCTTCATCAGTTTCTCATCAGGAATAAAAGCGTCTTCAATGCCCTTATTTTCCCAGAATCCTTTTGCCTGCACCTGAATATGCCCGGCATTTCTGGAAACAGTATCCTCTATCATCTGGTCATGGCCGCCCTTGGCCATAGCGTTGAAAAAAATAATCATGATACAGCCTACAAAAGTCGTAAGAAGAGTCAGCACAGTGCGCCTTTTATTCTTCCATACGTTTCTCCAGGCGAGCATTAATGCCAGAGACAGATTTTTCTCCTTATCCATAGTTACTTCCTTTTTAAATTCTGAAGTGCAAATATTCTGTTCGGAATTGGAGTGTTAAACTGAATATTTTTTATTTCCATCAGAGTATATCTGTCCTCTTCCTTGCCTACAGTTCTCATTTTATAAACAGTTGGAATAACCCGGTCGTGCATTTTTTTAAAGTCCGTAAAGGTCATAAGTTTTTTCATAACGCCGTGTTCATTGTAAAATTCCTCCTTCACAGGCAGAGCGTCACTGACCCTTGCAAAATAAACGATCTTACCCCACACAACTGCAGCGTCCGGTTTCGGCTTCAGCTCAATTTTCCAGCACTCATAACCGTCAACCTTATCTTTGCCGGAAATCGAATGGTTATAGTCATCAAGTATGCTGGATTCCTTAACTATATCGTCATTGGTGAAATCCGACCCCATCCACGACTGAAGCATCATCGATGGCGATATTTTTATCTCCTGCTGAAGCTTTGGTATAAAATGAGTCATATTTTTATCAATCAGCAGAAACCTGTTTCCTGCATCTTTTTTCGGTGCAATGATTTCAGAGAATGATCGTTTCTTCAGCCTGTCGTCCCAGCTTTTCATCTCCATCTGCCTTGTCCATTTAGGATTCTTTATTGTGATTGTCATAAGAGACACCTGTGTATCACCTCTCATTGACTCTTCAGCTTTTCTGATTATCTCCTTCGCATTCTGGGCAAAGAGAACCTGTGAAATAAAAATAAGTGCTGCAGAAAAGAATAATTTTTTCATTAAGTCCTCCAGATAATTTTATATGCTATGCATTTTATTCTATTATATATCAGTCAAACAGTCTACCATATAAAAGGTATCAGTCTGTATCTGACCCTGTTTATATAGTCTTTATATCCGTCAAGTCCCTGCATTAATACTTCCTCCTCGTTTTTGATCCTGTATGCCAGAGTAAATGGAAAAGTTAATGCAGGGATAATGGCGTAATATGATCCAAGAACAAGCGGCGAGAAAATAAAAATAATAAGCATGAATGAATACATAGGATGTCTCACAACACTGTAAAAGCCGGTATCAATAATTTCCTGCTTATCCTGAATTTCAACTACCCTTGATGCATAGCTGTTCTGTTTTATTACATTAAAAACGAGAAAATATCCCAGTACAACCATGAATGTGGAAACTATTATCAGCCACATTGGTACATATGACCATTGGAACCTGAAATCCAGTCCTGGAATAATAAATTCAATAAGAAACATAATCGAAAATATCTTCTGAATAGACTTCTGCTCTTTTTGATTTTCTTTCATCCTCATTCTTTTTTCCAGAAGCTCCGGATTTTTCGTAACAAGATAAAAAAATACAAATATCATTGGAATAAAAAATGCTCCAATTAAAATCCATCCATTCCGGTAATAGATTGTCCCTGCAGGAATGAACAATATGCATCCGATAACTATCAACGATCCGAAGTACCTGGTTAATACTGTAACCAGAAGCTTTTTAATGTTAATGTTTGTGTTAGCCTGCATATCGTTACCTCCCTGCTTATTATCTGATTTCAACTTCATTAATTAAATTTATAAGTTTTTATTTTTCAGAGCCACGGCCTACCAGATAAAAGGTACTATTCTGTATTTCACTTTCTTTGTATAATCAGAATAGCCTTCAAGACCGTTCATCATAACTTTTTCCTCGTTCCTGATCCTGAATGCAAATATTAACGGCCAGGCAAGTGATTGAATTAACGCAAAATAGGAACCGAGAACAAGAGCCGCAGAGCAATATACCAGAATAATTGCAGTGTACATAGGATGCCTCACCACGCTGTAAAGCCCGGTATCAATTATTTTCTGATTGTCCTGAATTTCAACAACCCTTGATGCATAGGTATTCTGTTTCATTACCATAAAAAACATGAAATATCCCAGCAAGAAAACAACTGATGAAAGTGCAACAAGCCACAGTGGAACAGCTGACCATTGAAACCTGTAATCAAATCCAGGAATTATAAATTCGACCAGTAAACAAATAGTACCGATTTTACGGAATGTCTGCTGCTCCTTCTCTTTCTCCCCAGTTTTGATCCTTTTTTCGACTAGTTCCGGATCTTTTATTATGAGGTAAATCATTACTAAAAGCATCGGAATAAACATAATAGCCATCAGCACCCATCCGTTCCAGTAATTTATTGTCCATGCGGGAATAAACAAAATGCAGCTGACGATTAATATGGATGACAGATATTTAATGACAACAGAAACAATAAGCTTTTTCCAGTTTGTGTTTGAATTGACTTTCATAGTGACCTCCTCATTGCATATTGCATAAATTTTTATTCAGATATTCTAAAATGAAACTTCCTGAATATGCTCTGCAAAAATATCAGTAACTTTTAAATCTTTTTTAATACCCAGCACTCTTTTTAAAACATCCAGAGCACCCTCAGCCCAGATTTTTAATTTTTCAGGATCCGGATCTATATCCACAGACTCATGAAGATGACCGAATCCTACCACCAGGAACTGAGCAGCTACCTCAACATTATCAACATTGAAAACTTTTTCTTTGACCCCCTGCTCAATAACACTTCTAAACATCTCAACGAATTTTTTCGTTGTTTTTCTGGCAATTTTCTCATGCAGTGAAATCCTGTTCTTATCATGAATATACTCTACAAGATTAATATTCTGCTGCACTTCTGATTCATCAGTTAATGAAAAAAATATTTTAAGCTTTTCCAGAGAATTCATGTCTTTACGGCTTATTTTTTCTTCAACCATTACAATAAGCTTTTCCGAGTATCTGTCGCAAACTGCCTCAATAAGATCGTCTTTTGATTTGAAATAATAGTAGAAAAGCCCCTGAGCAACGCCGACCTCTCTGACTATTTCGTTTACTGCTGTTTCATTTACCCCTTTAATAGAAAATAATTTAGCTGCTGCGTCTATAATCTCTTCTTTTCTTTCTTCAGGGGGTTTTGATATTCTGGCCATATATCCTCGAAACACTCATTATTTTTATAATAATCTACACACTGACTGACTGTCAGTCAACTAAAAGTTTAAAAAAATTGATTTTTTTTGAAAAATTTTGTAAAAATTGAAAGTTTTGATCCTATTTTTGCGGGGTCAGAGCATCAATATTGATAATACGAGGGGTCAGAGCATCCATTTTTAATAATTTAAAAAGTTTTTTAAAGATATATCACAAATAGATGTTAGCCTATATTAACCCATACTAATGCTCTATAACTTCTGGAAAACTATTTTTTCACGGATAAATTCATTAACTTCAAATTCAGTATAGCCTGATTCAGTGAGTATTTTCATTGTATCTCCGCCTGCATCAGGAAATTGCAGTTTTATTTCGCATGGTGTTTCCGAAAGCTTAACCGGATTCCCAGTCACAACAAGATTTTCTCCGCTTCCCCGGAAATTAATAATTTTATGAAGCATCTCTCTCGCCTTTACCTGTTCATGCTCTGACACCTCATCAAGAGCAAGAACAGGAGTGAAGCAGATATCAGAATCAGAAAAATAATCTACCCATTCATCTCTGGATTTACCAAGCATAATACAGCTTATATCCGCAATCATCTCATCCTGTTTTGAAATATCAAACTGGCAGCCGATTAAATCTTCCCGTCCGATTTTTTTACAAAATCCGCTCCAGAATTTTCCTTCAATTGCGCCAAGCCCGACATATTTACCGTCACTGCATCTGTAAGTATTGTACATTGCAAATCCGCCTGTAAGGAACTCCTTCCCTGATTCAGGAACAATCCCTTTTCCGCACCAGTCACCTAATGTATATGATAGAAGGCTTAATGCCCCATCCATCATTGCAATATCACACATCTGCCCCTTGCCGCTTCTGCTTCTCTGAAAAAGAGCAAGAAGAATGCCTATAACTGCAAACAGACTCCCTCCTGCAATATCAGCAATCTGCACCGAAGATATTACCGGCACTCCATCTCTTCCTGCAGTAAGAGCTGATATCCCGGCAGTATTAAGATAATTAATATCATGCCCTGCCCTGTCAAACCAGGGTCCGCTAAGGCCGTAACCTGTTAGTGAACAGTAGATCAATTTCTCATTGCCAATCTTTAAAGAATTATATCCGATACCCATTTTATCCATAACCCCGGGCCTGTACTGCTCGATAATGATATCAACGCCTGAAGCAAGTTTTCTGAAAATCTCTCTGCCCTTTTCACTTTTTAAATCAAGAGCTATACTTTTTTTATTTCTATTGAATGAACAGAATATTGTACTCATTCCGCCTTTGAAAGGTGGAAGTATCCGCATCAGCTCACCAGCTGTCTCTTCGACTTTAATAATTTCAGCACCGAAATCCGCAAGCAGCTGAGTTGCAAACGGACCGGGGATATACCTTGTAAGATCCAGGACTTTTATTCCATCAAGAGGTTTCGTCATTTTTATCCATCCTGTGTTTATAATATGAATAATGCTGCATGTTTCACTTCCTAATTCAACTATAATTCTTGACAAAGGATCTGCTTACAGAAAACTTTTTTAAAATTTGATATGATTTTAATTTATCAGCTTCACATAAAAATACAAATCTTAAAATATATTCTAGAAAATTCTCATTACAAAACGGAGATTTAAATGAAAAAAATACTGATTGCGCTTCTCGCCTTATTCATATTTACAAGCGCGCAGGCAAAGGTGGAAAAAGTGAAGAATGTACTTATTGTTTATGCTTCTTTTAAAGGTTCAACCAGAGAAACCGCAGAGTTCATGAAAAAAGAACTCGAAGTTAAAAAATGCAATGTCACAATATCACAGGCTTCACAGTCAACTGATGATTTATCAAAATATAATCTTGTAATTCTTGGTTCTGCAATCAACGGCGCAAAACCACATCCTGACATTTTATCATACGTAGAAAAAAACCGGGTCGCATTAAATAAAGTAAAAACTGCTGTTTTTATAATGTGTGCAACAATAACATCGGAAAAGAAAAAAACACGAGATAAAGCGGAACTTTATCCGGATCAGATTGCAGTCGGATTCACTCCTGTTTCTAAAATAGTATTCGGCGGAATGATAACTCCGCCAAAAAACGGATTTGAAAAATTTATGGCAAAGATGTTTTTAGGTATTGAAAAGTTTGGAGATTTCAGGGACTGGGAGAAAATCAGGAAGTGGGTTACGGGACTTATTTAATTTCTGCTGGCACAGGGCTTGCTCTTCTACTTCGAATGGAAGGTGTAATGACACTCTCAAGAAGGACTGCTTTTAAGCGGAAAAGCAGCCCTCCTTGAGAATCCACCCGAAAGCCGCCTGCTCAGTCGGCGCAGACCTCAAGGTCTTTTTCTATTTTTAATATATCCATATTTCAAGGAAATTTATCGTCCCTCCCGGGTTAAACAACACTCTTTCACCGATTTTGAAGAAATCGGCTCGCGTAAAATTTTCCAGAAGTTAGTTAAATTAAAAAATGTCATTTTGTGAAATCTAAGATTACAAATAATCTGTAATTCGCCTGCCGAGCGGAGCCGAGTCAATTATCTAAAAAGCGGCGCAAGTTTCTTAAACTCAGGTGCAGCGGAATCCTCCATAATCATAAACGCGATGCTTTCTGTTGGATAAACAAGCGCACCTGCCTCTTCCAGAGCTTTCATTGCAAAACTCCAGTCAGATTTCCTGCGCGACATTACAGCGTCTGCTGCAATTACAACTTTATACCGCAGATTTAAAAGAGATAAAGCCGTTTGAAATACGCAGATATGAGATTCTATTCCGCAGAGAATTATTGTTTTTTTATGCAGAGCTTTTACTGCATCATGAATATTTTCATTTTTCATGCAGTCAAAAGTTGTTTTGTCAAATATGGGAGAATATCCGGTTTTATCGTGTATAGCACTTATAGTCGGGCCGAGACCTTTTCTATACTGCTCTGTTACTATTACAGGAATAGAAAATACAGAACATGTCTCAATTATAATTGAAGAATTTTTCACCATAGATAATCTGATCTTTTCATTCATGGTATCGAAAAGTTTTTCCTGAATGTCAATAACAAGAAGCGCAGTATCATTTTTATCTATAAAATAATTCTTCATCGCAATAACTCCTGGCCTATATCATTAATAATCTTATCGCTATTGTCCCTGTTTATGCTTTTAATAACATTTTTCTTCTGCTTTGAGGAAATATTTTCCCTTGGCCCTTTTTTGGAAAAGTTCATTCTCACATCACCGCTTGCACAAACGTCGCATTCTTTCTCAGGTAGATATTTCGGATTAAATACTTCAGATAAAGTTTCCCTGCAGAATGATGAAGGAAGCATCCCCGACCTTTCGCAGACTTTTCTCTCTGATAAACCGGCATATGTCGGAAAATCAAGAACCTCCTGTTTGTTCATTGCACGCTGCATATAATCGCCCCAAACCGGTGCAGCAACACCGCCTCCGGACATGTTTATTCCAAGTGAAAGCCCGAGCTTATCATAGCCGATCCAGATTCCGGTAGTCAGCTGCGGAACAAATCCTACAAACCATGCATCCTTCCAGTTATTTGTAGTACCGGTTTTACCGCCTGCAGGCCTTCCCGGATTAGCAGCTCCGCCTGTTCCTGCACTGATAACCGACCTTAGAATGCTTATCATCAGCTGCGCAGTTTCAGGCTTTATAACCTGCAGTGTGCCTTCCTTCTTTCTTTTCTCTAAAATTTTATTAACTTCCTCTTCCCTGTTCTCAATAATTTTATCATCATTGTCTTTTATATATCTGATGCTGTAAGGAATTACATCCTGCCCGCCGTTTGCGATTACTGCATAAGCCCGCGTCAGTTCGAACGGGGAAACCTCAACTGATCCTAGTGCAATTGAAAAGTCCCTTTTAATTCTTTTCCTGTCTATATTTAAAAGCTTCTGATAGTGTTTTGAAACATAATCTATTCCAATTTCATCAGCGATTCTGATTGATATAACGTTGATCGATAATGCAAGAGCCTTGCGGAGTCTCACCAGACCGTAAAACTCCCCGTCATAATTTTCAGGAATCCAGTCACCGCCCTCATTATCCAGGTAAACAATAGGCGAATCAAGAACTGCAGTGGCTGGAGTAAATTTACCGCTTTCCATTGCAGCAGCATAGAGCAGAGGTTTGATCGCAGACCCCGGCTGTCTTCTTGACTGCATTGTCCGGTTCAGCTGATTCAAGCTCGAAAAATCGCTGCCTCCAACCATAGCTTCAATATAACCTGTTCTGTGATCTATAGAAATTATGCAGCCTTCAACGCTCTGAAGTTCCTTATCATCGGCATATGTCTGTTTATAAGTATCAAGAAACTTGCTCACATTATCAGCTCCAACGAGATAGTTGATAACTTCAAGCTCCTCCATGACGGAATCTCTTATTTGAGTATTCACCTTCAGATTTTCGCGGGAACCTTTTTTACTGAAAAGATTAATGCTGAACAGATCTGAAAGCAGAGAAATTTCATCAGCATAATTATCAGTTATATAATCTTCATTTCTGAAAGATAAAGATGCAGAGGATTTTGTCTGATTCACAAGCGCTTTACGCAGAATATTCTGTCCGGCTTCCTGTTTGTTGATATCAAGAGTAGTATAAACGGAAAGACCTTTCTCATAAACCATCTCCTGACCGTATTTTTTTATCAGTTCACGTCTGATATATTCTGAAAACCACGGCGCCCTGTCCACCCTGTTGCTGAATGCAGTAGCTGTAGGCGGCATATCGCTAATATATTGAAGAAATTTAGGCCAGAAATTAATAAAAGCAGTTTCTGCTTCTTCAACAGTTATATATCCCAGCTCAACCATTTTTGCGAGAACTATCTTGTGCCTCTGAATAGAAGTTTTAGGATGTCTGATAGGAGAGAGCTTGTTCGGTGCAGACGGCAATGTTGCAAGCAGAGCGCACTCTGCAGTATCGAGCTCCCAGACGTGTTTGTTGAAGTAAAACTTGGCAGCAGTTTCAACACCATAGGTTCCATGCCCTAAAAATATCTGGTTAAGATACATTCCCATAATTTCTTCTTTGGAATAAGTCATTTCAATCATTATGGAAATAAATGCTTCCTTGATCTTTCTGTAAATATTTCTCTGCCTTGTTGTAAGCATAATTTTGGACAGCTGCTGGGTTATAGTGCTTCCGCCCTGTTTAATCCTGCCGGAAAAAATATTTATAAAAAAAGCTCGTACTATTCCTTTAGGATTTATGCCGAAATGTTCATGAAATTCATTATCTTCTATAGCAATCACAGCATTCACAAGCTGTTTAGGCATTTTATCATATGGAACAACTTCTCTTTTCTGTGTAAACAGCTCGGATATGAGAATACCGTTTTTATCATAAATGCTTGTAGTTACATTGGGCCTTACGCTCGAAAGGTTACGCACATTTCTGAAATCAAGAAGAAGAATAACAATGAAAGTCACAATAAGACCTGCGCCAATGCCGAAAATTATTGTTCTATATTCGTAAAAAAGGTCCTTTATATTTCTAAAAGAAAAATTTCTGATAAAATCAGCAATTGCTGACGGAATCTCAGTAAATCTCCAGGAAATGCTGATTCTTTTTATAGGATATCTTTTCAATGGAAATCGTGTCATAAAAACTCCGTTTACCTTGTTAAAGTAATTAATAGCTTCAAAGTTACAATTCTATCTGCCATTTTTAAAAATTTGATAAAATATATAAAGAAAATTATGTTTATCAAAAAAAATTAAAGAAAATCAGAAAAACTGTTTTTTTTAATATTTCCCTAAAAAAAATCTATTTAATAGAAATACAACGATTAAATAGTATATTATAAAATAAACGCTTTTAATTCCATATAATCGCCTCTTAACGGTTTAACTATAATTCTTACCTATGGTCGATTCTGAAAGTACATTAACCACGAAATCTATAAGGCTATCAAGGATGATGGCCGTCAAATTCAAGGAGGAAGTAGATGATTATAAATCACAATGTGGCTGCAATAAACGCTCACCGTACACTCAAATTCCATGATTGGAGCTTAACACACGATATCGAGAAGCTGGCTTCCGGTATGAGAATCAACAAAGCCGGAGATGATGCTTCAGGTCTTGCAGTATCTGAAAAAATGCGTTCACAGATTCAGGGTTTGAGACAGGCAGAAAGAAACACTGAAGACGGTATGTCAATGATTCAGACAGCTGAAGGATATTTGAGTGAATCCCAGCAAATTTTACAGAGGATAAGAGTACTCGCAGTACAGTCTGCAAACGGAATCTATACAGCTGAAGACAGACAGCTCATTCAGATAGAAGTATCCGAACTTGTTGATGAAATTGACAGGATTACTTCTCAGGCTGAATTCAACAAGATGAAGCTTCTCACAGGATCTTTCGCAAGACTTCATCCGACAGCATCAATGTGGTTTCATATGGGACCTAACATGCACCAGAGAGAAAGAGTCTTTATTGAGACAATGACCTCAGCTGCACTGGGACTTAGAAACCCGACAGTACTTACATTCATATCAATATCAACTCCGGGCAAAGCCAATGCAGTTATCGGCCTTGCTGATGAAGCTCTGAGAATAGTATCAAAACAAAGAGCAGACCTTGGAGCATATTATAACAGGCTTGAACATGCAGCTAAAGGTTTAATGAACGCATATGAAAACGTTCAGGCATCTGAAAGCCGCATAAGAGACACAGACATGGCAGAACAAATGTCATCATTCACAAGATACCAGATACTCAACCAGGCTGCAACAGCAATGCTCGCGCAGTCCAATCAGAAGTCTCAAAGCGTTTTACAATTATTGAAATAAAAACTGAGCCAACATCGTAGTACCATTCAAAAAACGCCGGAATCTCCCACCGGCGTTTTTAATTTTTTCCCAATCTTTAATAATCTTGATCCAGGCCCCCTGTCCCACGAAGGGGGCACTTGATAAATAATTATTTCATAGATAATCCATATAGCCGAGTGCTATTATTTTTTAATTCAAATAAATCATTTATATTTTCGTTCTACTCACCCCATCCGGGGACGGGGGATTATTGAATTTCGATTCCCAGACATTCAGGAAGTACCGATAGCAATGGCCATTTTCTTACAAATTTAATAAAAATATACATTCAAAGAAACCCGTAAATCTTTTCCTCGGACTGATACCCCACTAAAAATTCTTTTATAACCCCATCTTCTACAACAACCAGAGAAGGTGTGCCCATCACTCCGAATTTTCTTGCAGAGTCCATATCGTCTAAAATATTTATTTTATATATATTTTTATTTTTCACTGATAATCTTTCTACTATTGGAGTCATTGATAAGCAGGGCCTGCAGTTTGGAGAATAGAAGTAAAATATAGATTTACCTCCGGTTTTCAAAATTTTCCCAACAGACCCGCCGATTTCCGGAACCGGCTTGCCTTTTTTCAATTTCATTTTTATCATCATTATCATCTGAAAAAGAATAAAAGCCGTAATTACTGCAGCGAATAAATATAAAAAAATCTGCATAAGGACCTTCCTTGTTTTATTAAATACTAATTTACTAAAATATACATAAAAATATATAAAAAACAAAGAAAAAAAATTGGATTAATCCCGGATCGGCAGCGGCAATATTGACAGAGGATCAGCCTGAACTCCTCTTACAACTAAAGAAACATGAAGATGAGCTCCTGTAGAAACTCCGGTTGAGCCGACCTTGCCTGAAAGCTGACCAGCCTTAACCATATCGCCCTCTTTCACTGTGATGCTGTTCATATGCATATAATATGAAAAAATTCTGTTTCCATGATCTATCACAAGAAAATTACCTTCATAATACATGTTCTCTGCAAGAACAACCTTGCCGTCCATAATCGCATAAACCGGAGTATTCAAATCTCCTCTCATATCAAGGCCGTAATGAATTTTTTCGCTGTCTTTAAGTTTTATTGTTTTGCCATTCTCCTTTTGAAAACGCTGGTATTTCCGCTTTGACCAGAAAGGTGAGGTAATATAATGATTATCTCTCGGATGCGCAGCAGAACTTCCAATATAATCCGGACCAAGAGTTGCAAAAGCCCTGTTTTTTTTCTTCTGGCATGCTTCAATATAAGCTATAATTTCAGGCTTTTGCTGATAAGTCATATCTGAAAATTTACCAAGATAAAGAGATTTCTCATATACAGGAAAATCACTTTTAACTATATTTATTTCTTTTTTTAATAAATTCGGCTTTCCATTTATAATATAGCCTGCATAGACTTCATATTTTGTAAGCTTTTCTTCCGGTGGAATTGCAAAAAAAGTTCTATAACCCCAAGCTTTTTTAGTGAGAGTCTGCTCTACACCATTAATAAAAAATTTTATATCTTTTATATTCTTTTCCTTTTCTGATACAATCTGTATCAATTCAGCATATACAAAATCGCCCTGGGCAAATTTTCTTGAAAAAATATTCATTGAAAAATTTTCATCAAATACTTCAGCTTTCATTGCTTTCGGGATTTTATAATCTTTTGGAATAATTCTTTTACCGGTTTTAAAGCCTTTTTCTTCCGCCTGAAGATTATTGAACTTTCCCGAATCTATAATTTCCATTGAGAAAAGATTGATAAAAACAAATATTAATAAAACCCAATTTCTATTTAAATTCTGTTTAATTCTATTTTCCATTTGCATTAAAAAAACCACCCATAATTTCAGTTATATTAACTTCTTTTTTGAAAAAGATTCACAATATCCAAAACAAATTTTTCTTTACATAAATAGCAATTTTTTTTTAATAACCTAAAATTTAATTTAGAGAGGAATAATATGGCATATAAAATTGATCCTGCAAAATGTACAAATTGTGCTACTTGTGAGCCGGAATGCGCGGTAGAAGCAATTAAAGAAAAAGACGGCAAAAGAGTAATTGATGCCAACGAATGTATTGATTGCGGCGCCTGCGAATCAGTTTGTGCTGATAAAGCAATATCTCCAGAGTGATATTTATAATCGCTTTAAAATGATTTCTATAGCGGCTTAAACTTAATTCTGCTGTTTGCCGCTATAGCATTTCAAAAAAAAATAATAAAAATGAAAACTTCTAAAGCAAAATACCGGTCTGCATTAATAGCAGGAGCAAGCGGTCTAACCGGCAGCCATCTTCTTCAATTTCTGATAAAAAGTCCTGAATATAACGAAATACATGTTTTATCCAGAAAACCGCTTGAATTAAAAAACAAAAAAATATTTGAGCATATATTTGATTTTAATAACGAAAAATCTTATAAAAAACTTCCCAAGGTAGATGATGTTTTCTGCTGTCTGGGCACAACTATTAAAAAAGCCGGAAGCAGAGAAGAATTCAGCAAAGTGGATTATACCTATACTGTTAATATTGCTAAAAGCTGTTCCGATAAATCGGCGCAACGGATTTTTCTGATATCAAGTCTTGGCGCTGACAGCAGATCAAAAATATTTTATTCCAGGATCAAAGGTCTTACTGAAGAAGCGCTGCAGAAATTATCCTATAAAAAAGTACTGATATTCAGACCGTCGCTTCTTCTTGGAAATAGAAAAGAATACCGCACAGGTGAACATATCGGTTCTATTGTAATGAAAGCTCTATCGCCTTTTATGGCTGGACCTCTTTCTGCCTACAGGGCAATAGAATCTGAAACTGTAGCTCGCGCAATGCTCATTTCTGCTGAAAGAAATTTACCCGGAGGAATTTATCCCTCAGCAGAAATGAAAAAAATCTGCAGCAGCAGCTCTACTCTTTAATATAATTCTTTCTGATATAAGCGTTTAAAAATTCTTCAGGTGAATCAACTGCTTCAGCAGGAATCGTAAAGCTGTCCCTGTTCATAAGCCTGATCCCGTGATAATAATCTTTAAACAATTCATTGCACAAAATTTTTAATTTTACTTTTTTCCCTTTCGCAATACCGTTTAATTTTTCAACAGCCTCTTTTTCAAATTCAAGATATATTCCGTGTTCAGCAAAAAAACTTTTCTGAAAAAATTTTATACCGTCTTCAACAAGCATTTCATCAAGAATCTTCAATGGATCAGCTATCAGATTTTCATCAACATGCAGCTTCTCAATATCAGTTGAAGGGAGGCTTTTTTCAAATTTAACCAGAAGCTTTTCAAAAACACTGAGAAGTCCTCTTGCTCCGGTCTTTTCCTTATACGCTCTTGAAGCAAGTATTTTAAGAGATTCATCACTGAAACTGAGTTCAATTCCGTAAGCAAGAAAATCAAGTTTCTTACCCTGAACAACGCTGCTGTATTTATTTTTCAGGATTTTATACAAACCATCCTCATTCAGTTCGTTAAGGATCACATAAACCGGAAGCCTGCCTACAAACTCGGATTCAAAACCAAACATAATCAGATCTTCTGTTGTAATCTGCTTTAAAACATCCTGCTTAAGCGGAGATGAAGCAACACTTTTCTCAAAACCTATTGCATGCTTATTCATTCTCTTATTCACAATCTCATCGAGCCCGCCGAAAGCGCCTGAAACTATAAACAGAATATTTTTAGTGCTGATCTTCCTGTGGCTGACCTTTCCTGTTCTCTGTGCTTCCATTGCAGCTTCCACCTGTGAAGCAAGATCATGAGGAGTCTTTAAATCAACATCTGATTCTTCCATCAGTTTTAAGAGATTCCGTTGAACACCGGTTCTTGAAACATCAGGTCCGTGCATTCCGCCGGAAGATGCGATTTTATCAATCTCATCTATATAGATAATTCCGTATTCAGCCCTTGCAATATCGCCATCAGATTCATGAACAAGCTCTCGTACTAAATCCTCTACATCTCCGCCAACATAACCTGTTTCGCTGAATTTTGTGGCATCTGCCTTTACAAAAGGCACGCCGATTTTTTTAGCAATCAGTTTGATTATATATGTTTTACCTACTCCTGTAGGTCCGATTAAAAGCATATTGCTTTTGATATTTCCAACAGGTCTTGCTTCTTCAGGCAGAGTTTTTTCAAGCTTCATTCTGTTAAAGTGAGTGCATACTTTTGTTGCAATTACCTCTATAGTCTCTTCCTGTCCGACTACATATGTATTCAGATATTCTTCCAGTTCTTCTGGAAGGATATTAAAATTAAAGGTATTGTCTTTTATAGAAACACCCGGCTTTTCGCCATGCTTATCAGGCTGCTGGTTTGTTTCCATTTTCAGCAAGTCTTCAAGACTTTTTTCCGGGTCAAACATTGGTTTTGTCATTAAGTTAAATCCTCTCTTTTATTCATTTCAATTAATATAATATAATGTATTTTTTAATTTAGTCAGTAAAAAAAATTTTACCTGACCATTTTTTGTAAATTCGTCTATTTAATATAACTTATTTCATTAAATATAAGCTGAAAATTTAAAAAAATGTTTAAATAATGATTATATATAGTATTTTTTTTATTTTTTCCCCTTTTTTTTTACTTTTTTACTTGACATATACTACACATAAATATACTATATATTTGTATCAAACACTGAATGATATGGAGATATAAGATGAATAAAAATAATAAAATCAATATATGCCCTGATTGCAAAATACAATTAATTCCTGAATCCGGCTGTTTCTACTGCTTCGCATGCGGATTTTCAATATGCTCAATTTATTAAAAAAATGAGCTCCAGGGACTTAAAATAAAAGATTAAAGGAGTAAACCAGTGTATGCACAACTCGACCTATTTAATGATCCGTCTTCCGAAAATTCAAAAGGAAACCCATATACATATTCAGGGGAGGAATTATATAAAAATTGTAAGAAAGATTTTAATGCAGTCTCTGCCATTATTGAAATTTTCAGAGGCGAAATTATAAAACTAGTATAAAAAGGGACAGCCCATCTTACCCCAAAACACCCTAAAGCAACTAACCCCGATTTATCCCTCTTTATGGTGCTGTATCTTTGATATAATAAAAAAATGTAGGGGCGACCAACTGGTCGCCCCTACATTTTTTGGCTTACGAAATTTTTTTTCATTTTATCAATATGCATCAACATAGAAAAGATATTTTTTTTATTTCGTATTGCTCTTATTATCCCTCTCAAAGCCAATCTTATTCAATTTAATCTTTTCGTTTTGTTTCATAAGACCAAGGATTGCCTGTATTATTGACTTTATCGCGTCATCCTGATTGCCAATTTTTTGCTCAAGCTCAGTAAGTTTTTTTGTAAATTCTTTATTAACAGAAATAACTTCTCTGATATTCACAAAAGCACGGACTACAAACACGCTCATTTCAACAGCCTTTTTGGAATTTAAAACATTAGCGGCCATAATAGCGCCATGTTTGGTAAAAGCAAATGGCAGGGATTTTGAAAATTTAAGAGTTTTAAGGTGGTCGCAATTTGCGACCACCTCGGATTTTTCTTTATCCGTCATTTGAAACATAAAATCACAAGGAAAACGATTTATATTTCTTTTCACCTGTTCATTAAGACGCTTGGTTATAACATCATACAACTCGGCTAAATCGGCATCGATAATAACACGGTGACCGCGAATTAATAAAATCCGGCTTTCAATATTATCTTTTATAATTATTTTTTTTAATGGATCAGGAGTTTTAACCGGCATAATTTAAATATCCTTTAAATGATTTTTTCATTTTAATTCTCAATTATTAATACGATCAAAATGAAAAAAATTATAAAAAAATATAAAAAATACCGGTGTTTTAACTTAGTTAAGCATTATTATTTATAATAAAAACATAAGGGCGACCAGCTGGTCGCCCTTATGTTTTTTTGGTTTACCTTACATTTTAATAATTTGCCGAAGGAGGGAATCGAACCCTCATGGGGTTGCCCCCGGCGGATTTTGAGTCCGCTGCGTCTGCCAGTTTCACCACTTCGGCTTAAGTTCAACAATTATCCCCGCTCAAGGCGGGGATATATATTCAAAGAAAAGTAAAAATCAATAGAGTTCATTTGAAAATTCAAAAAACAAAACAGTAAAATTAATTATTCCGGTTGAGGAATTTCTTCAACCTCTATATATTTACCTTTTGCCCTGGCAACAATTTTGCCCATTTCATTCTCTATTTCAGCTCTGTTCTCAATTACTTTTTTGCTTTTTTTCACATACCAGCCGCGGATATAAAGATTTTCCTTTATATAAGCAGGTTGAAGATACCTGATTGTTATTTCGCTTGTAAGAGCCATAATATCAAGGTACTTATTTACCGTGATCATTGTTTCATCAAGCAAAGCTGCTACAACCCCTGCATGAATAATGTTGGGAGGCCCTTCCAGAAATTCATCTGCAGTGTATTCACCGTAAGCTGTTTTTGTATCATCATCAAACTTCAGTTTAAGCTTTAATCCGCGTGGATTCTCAACTCCGCAACCGAAGCATATTTTATCCTCAAATTCTATCATAATGCCATTTTTCTTGGATTATAGTGTTTTTGTCAAGAAATAAATAACCGGAGAGCTACTTGGACTTAATTTTTCCCATAATCAGGTCAACTTCTTCCTGATCAAGCCATTCATCAACGTGAATTGGATTAGAATCTGTGTACATTATATACATTTCAAGAGCCATGATAATATCTTCCTTGGATAATACGCCCTGAGTTACTAATATTTCTCCAACGAGCCTTTCCTTGTTGTCTTTCTGCATCAACAAAGCTTCTTTTAGCTGCTCTTCAGTAATAATTCCATTCTGGACGAGAAACTCGCCCACCTGAATATCCAGTTTTTTATCATATTCGGGCATTAATAAGCTCCAGAAATAATTCACGATTAAAAAATATATTTAATGTAAATAAGAATATACATATCATCATATTCACATGTCAAGCTTAAATTTTCTTGACTTATTGATGCATAAAATTTTTAAATAATTCATGGCCGATATGAAATTGAATAAAATCTATAAATTATTACTCATTCCGGTTTTAATAGCTGCTGTTTTGATATCTGCCTATATATATATATATTCACAGTCGGATAAGAAAATTACATACACAGGCAGTACAGCATGCGGTGAATGTCATGGCCAGGAATCAATAGGCAATCAGAATAAAATATGGCGCTCTTCACCTCATGCCCGTGCTTATCGAACATTAAAATCTGAAAAAGCTTTAAAAATATCAGAAACACGGGAAATTAAAGATCCGGTAAATGATTCAAAATGCTTAAGATGCCATTCCACAGGCGGGGGGAAAACACAGGAACTGAAAGAGGAAGGAGTCGGCTGTGAGGCATGTCATGGACCTGGAAGCATTTACAGCGAAATGAGTATTCATGTTAATTTTACAAACAGGGAATCAGCTTACAATAAAGCTATAAAATACGGAATGTATCCTATTCTTGGAATAAAACATTTAAAGAAAAGAGAGAAACTCTGTCTATACTGCCATAATTCAGACAGGCCGTGTTTCCCTACAGATATGCAGGAAATTCAGCGCCAGCTGCATCCGATTCAGGTGATTGACACTTTAAGAAAAAGAGATGTGGATTTCAGCCACCGGCTTCGCAGATAGATCGTTTGTTTTTTGAATCCAGTCTCAGCCACCTTAATCCTTCAGATATCAGCATCATCTTTTTCAGAGAACTAATATGATTGATTAGATCGTGAAAACTTTTTTCATCAAAAATATTATCAAAAGAGAAAACGTTCTTTTCATTTTGAAAAAAAACCTGGCTCAGATTGCCTTTCCCATATCCCGGATTATCTGAAAAACACGGATAAGCATTCAGTTTTTCCATTTTATCAGCTGTCTGTTTTCTGAAAAGAATATCAAGCAGGAAGCTGTAAAGCTCATCATGCGAAAGGATTACTTTCGAAATTCTGCTCAGGCCGGACATGAATTCATGAACAAACATACCTTTTTTCATATCCTTATAAACAATTACAGGAGAACGCTTCATTTCACTTTTTAGAAATGATTTTTTTATCAGCTCGGTAATTTGTATATTTTCCATGCCTATATTTATAAGTATCATCTGAACTTCTTCTTCAGTAATTTTCTTAAACAGGGAATCAATTGAATCTGCAATAAGAGTTTTATAACCAAAACGGGAGGTGATTGTTTTAATAATGCTGATTGAAGATGTATCATCATCGAGTATTGCGATACGTCCGTGAATTTCTTTATCCCTTCTTTCAAGAGAGCGCAGATATAAAGCTGTTCTTTTCGGATCACACGGCATCAGTAAATCTGCAATTCCATTTTCGAGAAGAAGGCATTTCATCTGATCATTAATTTCATCAGCAATGCATACAACCTTGCAGTTTTCAATCACGCTTCTGGCCAGATTTAGTTCCTGCATAAAATTTTTAACTGTAAGTTCTATTACAAAATAACCGGAATTTTTCTGGGACAAAACCGGATTCAGCGACACCTCATTAACAGGATAAGCATATTCCTTAACATTAAATTCAGCTTTTGTTATAATTTCTGAATACAGGCTGTTTTTATACGTGGCTATATAAACTTTTCTCATAAAATATTATGTCTCATTAAAGAGTTCTTCTGTCAATTAATTTATTTGTTTATTTGGAAATTTATAATTTCTGGTCTCGGCTCCGCTCGACCAGCGGTATGCGATTACAGGAAAATTCATCGACCGGTGTCGAGATGCAATCCCACAAAGGCTCATAGAGCGAAGCCGATATGCAATTCCACAAACGCTCATAGAGCGAAGCCGAGATGCAATCCCACAAATGCTCATCGAGCGGAGCCGAGATGCAACACCACAAACGCTCATAGAGCGAAGCCGAGATGCAACCCCATAAACGCTCATCGAGCGGAGCCGAGATGATTTAAAATTTAATAACAACAATTGTAAAATCGTCTTCCAGCTCTTCCGAGCTTCCGGCACTCCCTGCTTCACACATCATTGCAATAATATCATCCGGATCTTTATCTTTATTTTTCAGAAGTTTTTGTATTATTACTTCTTCTGCAAGACTTATATCGGAATTGTCGTCAAATGTCTCAATAACTCCATCAGTGCACAGAACAAGGATATCTCCGGGATTAAATAAAACTATTCTTTCCTCGAATACGGAATTTTCATAAATGCCAAGAGGTTTTCCCAGGGCATTAAGACGTTCAACAACATCTGAATCATGTCTGACAAGAAACTGATTGTTATGCCCGGCGCTTCCATATGTTATCAGCCGGTTATGAGCATCAATAGTTGCATAAAACATTGTAACAAACATTCCATGCTCGGAATCGTAATAAATATATTTGTTCGACTGAAGAAGTAGAGGTGCAGGCATTTTATGTATTCTGCTTTCAGATCTTACAATATTTCTTGCTACACCCATAAACATGGCAGCAGGAATGCCTTTTCCTGATACATCAGCAACAAGGATACCGTATTTATTTTCTTCAAGAATAAAAAAATCATAAAAGTCCCCGCCCACAACCTTTGCAGGCATATTAAATGCCGCCATTTTATGACCAGCATAAACTTTCGGCAGTTTAGGAATAATTTTACGCTGGAGTTCAGCTGCAATTGAAATCTCGTCATGCAGTCTCTGCCTAAGAAGTGATTCCCTGTAGTGCTTTAAATTCTGAAATGCTTCCCCCACCTGGGTTGCGGCAGTTGAGAGAACCCTGAGATCAAACGAATCAAAACAGATTCCATTATCTTTATCAGCAACATTTAAAACACCGATAGAAGTGTTATTAACTATGATCGGTACTGAAATAAAAGATGTTGTAAGATATTCTCCGCTTGAAACTCTAAGCGATTCGGGAAGGTCGGTATTTATATCTGAAACGATCATCGGATCAGCACATAAAAAAACATGAGCTGAGATTGAGCCGATTGCAGGTATGGCATATCCTTCTTCAATATTATCGGGGAGTCCGGATGAAGCAATTAAATCGAGAAAAATTCCGGATTCATTTACAATAAAAAAAGAAGCACGTTTAGCTTTTAGAGATTTTCTTATTAAATCAATTACTTCTGTAAAAATTTTTGTTGTTTCTTTTTTTGTAAGAGAAAGGGCCTGTGAAACCTGGTAAAGCGTGGTCAATTCATGCACTCTGTTATTTAAATCATCATAAAGCCTGCGGTTATCAATAGCAATAGCAGCCTGACTTGCTAAGTGCCTTCCCATGTCGAGATCTTCTTCAGTGAATTTATCTCTGTTAATTGTATTAACAATTTCCAGAACACCAATGAGTGATCCCATAACTTTCATCGGCATGCATAAAATATTCCTTGTACGGAAATCGCTTTTTCTGTCGATTTCCTTGAAAAACCGCGGATCATTTTCCGGGTCATTCACAATTAAAGGCTCGCCTGTTTTGGCAACTGTACCTGCAATACCCCGCCCCTCAGGAATTCTTTCCCCCTGAATAATATCCCCTTTCGAACCTATAACTATATTAAAAATCAGATCCTCTGTCTTTGCATCATACAGGAGTAGAGATGCGCCTTCGGAGTTCAAAACATCTTTCGCAGTATCCATTATTGACCGCAAAAGATCCGCAAGCGCAAGCCGCGAATTTATTTTATCAGAAATACTATTCAGCTTTGAAAAATTCATAATCAGTGAGCCTCTTCCCAGTTTTTTCCCCAGCCGGTATCAACGATTACCGGAACATTCAGCCTGACAGCGTTTTCCATATTTGACTTTACTATTTTCTCAACTTTTTCTTTTTCACTTTCAAAAACTTCAATAACAAGCTCATCGTGAACCTGCATTATCATTCTGCTTTTCATATTCAAAGAATTCAATTCATTAAATATTTTAATCATGGCAATTTTAATCATATCAGCTGAAGTCCCCTGGATCGGAGTATTTATCGCTATTCTTTCAGCGCCTTCTCTCATAAAAACAGTTTTGGAATTAATTTCAGGCACAGGCCTTTTTCTTCCAAGCATGGTTTTAACATAACCATTTTTTTTTGCAAAATCAATTGTTTCATCAATATATTTCCTGAATCCGGGATAAGTTTCAAAATAAATCCTGATAAAATCCACAGCTTCCTTAAAACCGATATCCGCCTGCTGAGAAAGCCCGTATGGAGAAACGCCGTATATTGTTGCAAAATTTATTATTTTAGCCTGTCTTCTCATATCCGAATTTACTTCAATGATAGGAACTCCAAATACGGATGACGCAGTCATGCTGTGTATGTCAATCCCGTCCCTGAATGCGCGTATCATATTTTCATCACCGGAAAGATGCGCAGCAAGACGAAGTTCGATCTGGGAATAATCTGCAGATAAAAACATAAACCCTTTATCCGGAATAAATCCGCGGCGGATTTTTTTGCCGAAGTCATCCCTGATCGGAATATTCTGAAGATTCGGGTCAGACGATGAGAGTCTTCCTGTTGCTGCTACAGTCTGATTATAGGAAGTATGGATTCTTCCTGTTTTAGGAATTATTATCTGAGGAAGTGCATCAATATACGTGTTCTTCAATTTGCTGAGAGTCCTGTATGAAATCAGATGCTTGATTACAGGATGCTTTCCCTGAAGAGCTTCAAGCACTGTGATGTCAGTTGAAAATCCGGTCTTGGTTTTTTTTACCGGTTTCATTCCAAGCTTATCAAACAAAACAACTGCAAGTTCCTGAGTGGAATTAATATTGAATTCCGAACCGGATTCCTTAAAAATATTCTTCTCAACATCCGCAAGAAGTTTATTATTTTCCAGAGCAAGCTCTTTAAAATATTCCGTGTCTACTTTCACTCCGCAGCTTTCCATTTCAGAGAGAATTTCAACAAGCGGCATTTCGATATTAAAAAATAAATCAGAAAGTTCATTTTCAGAAATTTTCTTTTCAAAAATAATATAAAGTCTGAGTGCAATATCAGCATCTTCAATTGCATATTCCGCAGTTTTCTCAACCGGAACTTCAGAAATTGAAACTGCGTTTTTACCTTTCCCTGTAAGTTCTGTATATGTGATTGTTTTATAATTAAGATAATTTTCAGCCATATCATCAAGATTGTGACGCCGCTCATTGGGGTTGATTAGATATGACGCGATCATTGTATCAAAATAAACGCCGGCAAGCTTAATGCCCTGATTTTTAAAAACCGAAAGGTCGTACTTTATATTCTGCCCGATTTTTTTTATAGATGGATCTTCCAGAATATCTTTTAAAATTGCAAGAGCCTGCTTGAGGGGAATCATATTTTCCGGGAACAGGCTTGTGCTCAATAGAGGTATGTACCAGCCAGTTTTTTCTTTTATCGACAGAGATATTCCAACAAGCTCTGATTCAACCGGCTGAAGAGAAGTTGTTTCCGTATCAACAGAAACTATCCCGGCTTTTTTAATTTCAGCTATTGCTTTTAGCAGGCTTTCTTCATCTCTGATAATTTCATATTTTTTAACTTCCGCCTTTTGTTTAACTCCCGCTGTTTTGGTTTCCTCTCCGAAAAAATCCCTTACAATAGAATTCATTTCAAGTTTTTTAAAATACTCGCGGATCTCAGGAGTATTAAAAGAAGGAACATTAAGTTTATCAACATCAAGTTCAATCGCAACATCCTTTCTGATTGAAACAAGGTCCTTGCTCAGATATGCCATCTCCTTTTCTTTAATGAGAAGCTCCTTTGTCTTACCTTTGATGTTTTCGATATTTTCATATATGCTGTCAAGAGAGCTGTATTCATTTATGAGCTTCAGCGCGCCCTTCTCGCCTATGCCTTTTACACCAGGAACATTATCCGATGTATCGCCTGTAATTGCCATATAATCAATCACCTGATCAGGTCGTATGCCGAGTTTATTTTCAACTGCTTCTGAATCATAAATTTCGTGTTCTGATATACCTTTTTTGTTTGCGTAAATTTTTACATTTTCATTCACAAGCTGATATGCATCCTTATCACCTGTTACAAGGACCACCTCAAGATTTTCTGAAGCGTAATTTGCAGAAACAGTGCCAAGGATATCGTCAGCTTCGTAATCAGGTTCCACCAGCATCTTAATGCCAAGCACCTGTACCATGTTTTTTATTTCTTCAATCTGGGATTTCAAATCATCCGGCATCTTCTGCCTGTTTGCTTTATACTCGGAGTACAGTTCAAACCTGAATGATTTTTTCGGCGGATCAAAAGCAACTGCAAGATAATCCGGCTTCTGTTCTTCAATAAGCTTAAAAAGCATCCTTACAAAACCGAAAATAGCAGAAGTATTCTGCCCGCTTGAATTCTTCAGAGGATTTTTAATAAAAGCATAATAAGCGCGATAACAGAGCGCGTGCCCGTCTATAATATAAAGCTTTTTACTCAAAGAAAGCCTCCGGTTTATTTTAAATGAAACCTGGGACATAACAGGCTGCAGGAAGAATTAAAATATAATGATGAAAAAAAGGAAAGTAAAAAATGAGGTTCAGAATTGACTTTTTATTTTTTCTTTAATTGATTTTTTCCTGTAAAAAAGGGATATCAATATAAAAACTGATCCCGGGACAAAAAGTGCAAATGATGAATCCTGCCTGCCGGTTGAATAAAGCAGATATCCACCGGTTAAAATTAAAACTCCCGTAATAAAGAAAGCAAGTTTTATAAAAAAAGATTTCATAGAAGTAATGTTTTCCTCAAATTCAGACAGTTCAATTTTTATTTTCACTTTTCCGGATTCAATGCCATCGATAAAATTCCCTGCTTTAACAGGCAGCTCATATAAAGCTGATAAATTTTTCTTAAGAGATTCAATCAAAGCTGCTGCAGTGCTTCGGAGATTTTTCTGAACTATTTCATTTGCATATGGTTTTAAAGTTTCGACAACAGGAAAATCAGGATTAAGAGTTGATATGATCCCCATTAGCGTGCTTACTGTTTTTCCGATAAAAGCCCAATCAACTGGAACTGAGAAAGGTTCAGATCTTATTATTTCTATAATATCATCCTGAATTGCAGAAACATCAATTTCCTGGAATGACTCCCTTCCGAGGCTTGCCTTGCCTATCACATCGTCCATAAAAAATTTTACTATAGGGAGAAGTATATTCCGGTTCACGCCTTTTTTTATAAATCCGAGCGAATCAAGAGCTGCAATAATTTTCCCGGGATTTTTCGCAATTACAGCATCTACTGCGTCCTTTAATCCCTTTATCATTGCGTCAGATATTTCACCGGACATGCCGAAATCGAGCAGTGCAATGCAGCTGTTTTCGAGAACAAGAATATTTCCAGGATGAGGATCATAATGAACTGTGCCGAATGAAAGAAACTGTTTAACATAAAGCTCAAGTATTCTTTCAGCAATAATATCCGGATTATTATTTCTTAATTCCCAGGTTGATCTATCTGTAATCTTACTTCCATCAATATATTCCATAACGAGAATTCTCTGAGTGGAATATTCAAAATATATCCGAGGAATTTTTATATATTCATAAGAACTGAAATAATTTCTGAATCTATCGGCTATTACACCTTCCCTTGTAAAATTAAGCTCATCTCCAGTGATTGTGATGAATTCATCAAGAATCCGGAGAAAATCTCCACCCATATCTTTAAAAAATCTCAAAGAGGACATAATCTTGAATATATGATAGATGATTGAAAAATCGAGATCGATTATTTTTTCAATTTCCGGCTTAAGTACCTTTACAGCAACAGTATCGCCATTGTAAAGCACTGCTTTGTGCACCTGCCCGAGAGAAGCTGATGAAACGCACTGTTCATCAATACTTGTAAAAAACCTGGTGTAATCACCTAATTCCAATTTAATCTGTTCATCAATTTTTTTAAACGGTACAGGGGGAACATCATCCTGCAATGGGGAAAGTATTGTGATATAAGGATCAGGAAATATATCCCTGCGCGAACTGAAATACTGGCACATTTTAATAAGTACGCCGCCGTAAGTTATAGCAATACTATAAAGCTGGCGCGCCCTTTTTTCATGGCGACGTTTCATTAAAATCTCAGCAGTCTTATAGCCTTTCTTTCTAATAAGGCTGTATTCTTTTCTAAAATCCAGAGCCATAAGAATAAAAAACTTTGCTACTCTGAAAAATCTCCGTTTAATTTTCACTTAAATATTGCGGAGAATTATTTATTCTGGCTGTCGAGCTTTGAAGTAAGCTCTTCAATCTTTTTCTTTAATTCATCAATTTCTTTTTTTGTAGCAAGACCGTGTTTGTCAACAAACTCCGTGATATTTTCCTTAGCCTTTCCAAATTCCTCGTCAAATTTTGATTTGAATTCCTCTTTTCTTTTTTTCATTTCCTCTTCAAATTTACCGTATCTTTCCTGACGGTCTTTTTTAAATTCATCAGCTTTTTTTTCAATTTCATCTCCAGCTGAAAAAAGCAGCACAGCAAGATCTTTTATTATATTACTCATTTTATTCCTCTCAACTTTTTAAATTTCAAAAAATATAATCTTTACATAATATAATATAACTTTAATTGAAAATAGTTACATTTTTTTAAAAAATTCTTTTTATATTTTTTATATTATCTTATTAATTTCTTGAATATATTCTATAAAAGAACTATATTGTCCTTAGAATCATGTTCAACTCTCTAATTCAAATAAAAAATCAATTAAAGTTTTTAAAATAATATACTGGAAGGTGTCAAATGAGATTTCTATTTTTAATAATTACCATTTTATTTACCGGTTGCGTAACAATGCTTCCGCAGGTAAAGGATGAATTTCTTGCAGGTAAAACAAAAGAGCAGGAAGAGGTTTTATTTAAACTTGAAGACCAGATAGTTGAAATCAACAAACAGAAAGCTGGTATAGAGAAAAAAATAAATATTTCAAAACAGCTTAAAAAAGTAAATGATAGCGAATATCCGTTTCAAAAAAGCAAACTTAATTATTACACTGAAACTCAGGAACTATATATTCTTACCAATAATGCACCAAAAATGTCTCAAACTTCAAACGATATAAAGAAGATTGAGCTCGATATTAAATTAAATCTTCTAATGAATGATTATGTGTCTAACATGAAGAGTTACCACCAGTCATCGCTTGATCTTAACTATGCTGAATTATCTGCAAAAATTGCAGAACTCAGTTATGAAAAAGCAAAAATAGCTGCAGCCTATATAGATTCAAAAACCGCCCAGCCGGACCCTGCAGCAGAAGCAGATCCGAAAAAACCGAAAGTCGAGAATAAAAATCCTGTTGTTGTAGCAGATTATCTCAAACAGTTAGACGAAAGAAAAAAATCTCTGGCTGATAAAAAGGCAGCAAATGAAAATTATCTGATCGAATTAAACAAAGCTGAAAAAAAAATCAAGGATGAAGGATTTACTATTAATCCTGAATTTGTAGTTAAATAAAAAAATAATCAGCATAACTTAAAACCCCCTAAATAACCCAAAGGGGGACTTGGATATTTTTAAGAGTTCAAGCAGTTGTTTTATTTAACTTAATCCCGCCTCCGGGGGATTGGGGGGATTTTAAGTTCAAAAATATGTTTCAATTAAAGGGGAAATTACTATGTATAAAAAATATTTGAAATATTCAATCTTAGCTGCTGCTTTAATATTTTCTTTTTCCTATAACAGCTATCTCAGCGCTCAATTATATTCTGCAAAAGAATATAACAATCTTTACAATGAAAAAACTGCTGTTGAGCTTGAAATCGGAAGCTTGAAAAGACAGATGAGAAACAGCGAGTCAAATTATGAAATAAAAATAAAAGATCTTGAGAGCCGCATTTCAAAGCTCAACGAAACTATAGCAGGTCTTGAAAAGCAGAATGCGTCCGACAACGAGGCCTGCAAAAAAAGAACAGCTGAACTTGAAAAAACAATTTCAATATTACAGCAGAAAAGCGGCGATAGAGAAAAAGATTTAATTGAAGAAAATAAAAAAAATATAGCTGCATACGATGAACAGCTCAAAAAGCTGAGGAAAGAACTTTCAGATCAAAAAGAACGCCACCTGGCTGAACTTTCTGATCTGAAAAAAAATTATGATTCAAAAATTATCGAGCTGCAGAACAGAATAAACACTCTTACAGATGAACTCTCATCATTAAAGGAACTTACTAAATCGCAAAAAAAAGAGCTGGAGAGAATGTCAGAGCAGGCGAATGAGCTTGAAAAGCAGCTTTCAAATGAGATCAAAGACGGACAGATACGCCTGAAAAAATTTCATGACAGGCTTGTAATTAATATCGACGATAAAATTTCTTTTGATTCCGGTTCCGCTGAACTTAAAAAAGAAATTCTTCCTGCATTTGATAAAATCGCCAAGATAATTTCAGATTATCCTGAAAACAGAATAATGATAGAAGGCCACACAGATAATATTCCTATTAAAACATATCTGTTTCCGGACAACTGGCAGTTATCAACACAAAGAGCTTTGTCTGTATTAAGATATATTATAGGCAGTCATAAAGTAGATAAATCAAGATTTGCTGCAGCAGGTTATGGCGAATTCAATCCGATTGTTCAGAATAATACACCGGAAAACAGAGCTTTAAATAGAAGGGTTGATATTATTCTTATACCAAGAATTAAAAATTAGTCCTACCACCTTCCTCCCCCTTGAATTAGGGGGAAACTAAACTATTTTTTCTTATAGAAAATCTCCCTCTTGCAAAGGGGGAGATGCCCGCAGGGCAGAGGGGGTTATTTCTTTTCCCGGAATGGCCTGTAAATGATAAAAGATCCGGACTTGATATTTGCTATATCTGTAGTCGTTTCCACCATATATCTCTTTCCGCTTACATTCTGGTGCAGAAGCGTCAGTGTTGTTTTCCCGTCAAACTTTTTCAAAATAGCCACATGATCCGGCATGCCGATTGTTTCTGAACCCCAGGCTTTTCTTCCATCCGGATAAGATTTAGTCCAGGATGATTTAACTTTTAAAAAATGTATAATATCTCCCGGTATCAGAGACATCCCGGGTTCCAGTTTTAATCCTTTTGAATCACCTGCTGCGACTTTTTTACCGAAAACGAATTTATTATTCCATGTCGCGTCAAGAGCTTTCAGAGGCTGAGCTGCCAGATCCCAGCATTCTCCGCGTCCTATTTTTTTTCCCATTTTTTCATGTGCGAATGCAAGAACCTGTTCATTGAGATATTCCACTCCTTCCGCAGGGGATGATCCATTAAATAAAAATACTTCAGATATAATGATGAATAAAACATAATATTTTTTCATGATCCTAAACTGTTATTATATTATTTACCTGATAAATTTGAATAAATAATTATCCCGCAGAAAACAGCAATGCCAAAAAACCGTATTGAAAAAGATAAGAAAAGTTTTTTAAGATAATTTCTGTCAATACCAAGAGATTCTATCTTTTTACGGGCGACAAAGTAAGCAAAGATAAAATAAATTCCAAGAAAAATAAAAAATATTACAACAGAAAAAAGATAAAAATCATAATTTCCGGAATAAAGAACCCAGACAACAAATGCAAGAGGAACAAGGAGAAATAGAGAATATTTTTTATACCCTATAAAGGCTCCTTCAAGATTCAGAACTTCCTCCCGGGAAAGTTTTCTCAAAGCTGATTCAGAAATCATCCTTGCAGCTACTATTGATGAAAGTACAGCAACTAAACCGATTAAATATATTACGTTCATTTATATTCTCCTTATTTTAGCAATTCACGAATAGATTAGTGCTTTATAAATTAAAAATATTTATTTTTTTGTCATCCCCGTGAAAACGGGAATCCAGATTACAGAAATGGATTCACCCGAGGGTGCAGGCCATCTCCTTCGCGGGTCTTGCACCCTCGGGTGAATGACATCAAATGCTCTAATTAAATCTTTAACTAATATAATAATTCTTTCTAATCAGATTCATTCTTCTTAATAAAAACAGCATCGATTTATACCGAAGTACCGGGAGAAGTTCCGATTTGGATTACAAAATACGGGGAAAATCAAAATATGGAAAGTAAAAAATCTATCCCTGAAGTTTTTTTACATAAATAGCCTTGCTGTCGCCTTCAGCATAAAAATCTTCAATAACTGCTTCTTTGGTATACCCTGTTGCTTCATAAAAAATTCTTGTTGGAATATAAAGTTCCTGTGTGGATGTTTCAGCATAGACCCTTACACAGCCCATTTCTTTCATCAAATCTTCGCTTTTAAAAAGAATCTTTTTACCAATGCCTTTTCCCATAAAATCAGGATGAACCGCAATCCAGAAAAGGTCAAAGCTTGACTGCGTTCCAAGAATCGGCCCATAACAGCAATACGCAATTACTCTGCCGGAGATTTCCCCAAAAACAAAATTATATCCGCTTGAGTCTCCCCTTTCCAGCCTGTCCAGAATGAGTTCTTCTGCGACATCAATCTCTTCGCTGTTGAAAAACTTTGTTTCCTTTACAAGCTCTCTGACAGTTGAAGCATCAGACTCCACTGTTTCAGTTCTAAAAATTATTTCATCCATTTTATTTAAACCGGTTTAACAGGATAGTCAATGAGTCTTTTAATCATAGAATTGTAATCAATGCCCGCCCTGTCACAGGCAACGCTGTAGCCGCTGAAAACATTAATGCAGGGATTTGTGTTTATCTCAAGAACATACGGCCTGTTTTCATCATCAACCCTGATATCCACTCTCGCGTAGCCGTTTAGCCCAAACGAGCTCCAGCATTTCAGGGATATTTTATCTAATTCATCAAGCATGGTTTTATCATTTTCATGAAAATCAAAAACACGCTCAGTATTTATATACTCAAAAGATTCCTCGTGCCATTTGGCGCTGTAACCTATTATTCTTACTTTATCATCAGGATAATCAACAAAAGTCATTTCAGCAGGCGGCTGAACAACAGGACCGCTTTTAGAAGATATTACTGATAAATTAAACTCACGTCCGTCTATATATTTTTCAGCAAAAAAAGGCGTGCCTAAAACTGTACTTCTATCTATAATAATCTTATAAAGCTCTTCAGCGCTATCAGGCGACACCACAGCGTGATCGTCCATTCCGATTGAAGCATGTTCCCATACAGCCTTAATAATGTAACTGCTGCCCTTCTCAAACGATGAACATTTTTCACCATCAGATGTAATCCAATCAGGAGTCGGTATTCCTTCAAGCCTCATGATATACTTTGCTATCAGCTTATTTGAAGTCTGAAACATAGCTTCTGTAGGATTACCCGTGTATGGAATTTTTAAATAATCAAGAACCGCTGTTCCGAAGTAAATAAGCCTGCCGCTGCCGTCAACAGATTCCACAAGATTAAAAATAATATCAGGATTTATTTTTTGAATATTGCTGATAGTAGCTTCAATATTCAGTAAAAAAGACAACGGAATAACCTCGTGGCCAAGCGCTGCAAGAGCCTCAGATATTGATTTCAGCTGATCCAGATTATCTTTTTCATCGAGAGAGGCAGTATCATCAACGCTGTTGTGAAGTATAAGAGTTTTCATTTTATTCTTTGTACCGCTGAATCCATTATTTGTTTTATCAGATCGTTATAAGGCATTCCGATTTTGCTGCATATAATCGGCAAATCCGAATCAATAGGATTAAGCCCTGCAACAGGATTTACCTCAAGAAAATTCGGAACGCCTTTCGCATCATATCTTAAATCTATTCTTCCTGCATCTCTGCAGCCCAGCCCCTTCCATGCATCGAGAGCCGTTTTTTCGCATTTCTCAGCGATTTCGCCTGTTATTAAAATATATTCACAAAACTCATGACAGTTCTGCTTGTTTTCATAAGTATAAACATTCTGATCGCCCTTTTCAGTTGAAACAACTTCTATGGTTCCAACTGCTCTTGAATTTTCTCCTGTACCGATAATACCTACAGTAAATTCCCTGCCGGGAAGAAATTCTTCAACTATAACAGGACCATTGAATTTTTTTAGCAGATATGAGCAGGTAAAAACAAGCTCAGCCTTAGTCTTAATTATAGAATTCGGGGATATACCTTTGCCATTTCCTTCTGCAGCAGGTTTTGCAAATAAAGGATAACCAAACCTGATTTTGGCAATATCTTCAATTTTTTCCACAATTGCAAAATCAGCTGTTGGTACGCCGATATCTCTTATAACACTTTTAGTAAAACCTTTATGAAGGGTCAGAGCCATAATCAGCGTATCAGAAAAAGTGTATGGAATGTTATATGCGTCAAGCAGAGCCGGCACCTGGCCTTCCCTTGCCACTCCATACATACCTTCAGCAATATTAAAGACAATATCCCACTTTTCGCCGGATATGAGCCTTTTAGCAAGAGATTTTATATTTCCTATTCTATCGGTAAGATATCCTGCAGCATGCAGAGCTGATTCAATAGCTTCAACTGTTTCAATTTTATCGAATTCTGCAGTTTCCTCATCGGAAAAACCTTCTGCAGTATAATCCGAACGAAGATCATAAGTTAAACCGACTTTTATTAAAAACATATCAGCAGATCACCGGTTCGCCTACATTATCAGGATATTTATATATATTGCCTTCATAATTCCTCAAAACTACATGATGACCATCCCTGCCTGCAAAATAATCCGGCAAAAGCGGAATTTTTCCGCCGCCGTCCGGTGCATCAATAACATAATGCGGTACAGCATATCCGGATGTATGGCCTCTTAGCCCGGAAATTATTTCTATTCCCTTTTCAACAGGCGTTCTGAAATGTGAAGATCCTGTAATCGGATCGCACTGATAAAGATAATACGGTCTTACGCGAATTTTGAGAAGTCCGTGATACAGCTTTTTCATTGTTTCAACATCATCATTTATGCCCTGAAGGAGAACTGTCTGGCTTCCAAGAGGAATTCCGGCATCTGCAAGCTTTTTACATGCAGCAGAAGTTTCTTTAGTTATTTCTTCAGGATGCGTAAAATGTATACTTATCCACAATGGATGGTATTTTTTCAAAATATTCGTTAGCGATGGAGTTATTCTCTGCGGAAGAACAACAGGAACTTTAGTTCCTATTCTAATAAACTCAACATGAGGAATCCTGGAAAGCCTTGAAAGAAGCCAGTTAAGCTTTTCATTTGATAATGTAAGAGGATCTCCTCCGGAAAGCAATACATCCCTGATGGCAGGGTTTGACTCAATATATTTTATGCCTTTTTCCCATTGCTCCATTGTTACATGAGATTTACAGCCGTCACCAACCATTCTTGATCTTGTACAGTATCTGCAGTATACAGAACAGTAGCCGGTTGTCAAAAAAAGTACCCTGTCCGGATATCTGTGAACTATTCCCGGCACAGGACTGTCATGATCTTCTGATAATGGATCATCAGCCTCGCCTATCATCTTAATATATTCGGATGTTGTTGGTATAACAGTGCGTCTGATTGAATGAGTCGGGTCATCTTTGCTTATTAAACTTGCATAATATGGTGTTATTGCGAGCGGCAAAGCGTTTATATTCCTTGAAATAGCATCCACTTCATCTTCAGAAAGATTAATCACTCTTTCCAGATCAGAAAGGCTTCTGATTCTGTTTCTCAACTGCCATTTCCAGTCGTTCCATTCAGAATCTTTCACATTTGAATAATATTTCTTCCTGAATTTTCTGGTTTTTTCATCTATTATTGGTTTAAAACTGCTGTTTTTTTTAATTGAGGCAGGTATTTTAAAATTAATTGAGGGATCTTCCAGTATTCCTGGATTAATTGAACTGATTTTTTCTCTAATTATTAAACTGTTTGAAGATAATGTAAAACTTGGAGGCTCTGACTCCTCCTGAATTAATCCAGCTTCGCTTAACTCAGCCCTGTTTTCTTCCATAAAAATTTTTTTAACCCCACTTTTTTTTGTTGTCCCGTTTATTTTTCGGCGGAAAATTTTTAAAAAATTAATTTTAAATAAATTAATTTCCAAGCTGTGTTTTAATAATTAATCAGAAAAAAAAAGTCAAGCGCAATTACATTATGTCGCCTTTATTTTTGAAAAAAAATTAAAAAAAATCACTTTTTTTTTATTATAATCCTTTATCCGGTTACTTCGATTGATGTGCATAAATAAAATTTAAAAAAATTTATTTATGCTTTAATTTGATTTTGAAATTTTTAAAAACGGATTGATTTACATAATGATTAATCAATGAATCTTCAAACAAATTCATATTCTTTTAAAAAAAACAGATACTCGATAGGCTGAGATTCATCTTGAAAGCAGGAAATAATAAATTTAATCGTTAATTATTATATTTAATGAGGTAAAAAACATTAAAAGCGGCTTATGTTCGATATTAATTATGCGGATTTACTTCTCTAACGAAAATATCTCCGGTAAGACCTTCATCCAGCATTGAAATAAGCTCAGAAGTCTTTCTTTCAACTGCAACTTCAGAACCTGAACTTATATTTTTAAGCTGATGGAATTCATCAGCTATATTCATAGCAGCAAGAATAGCAACCTGAACCGGATTTCCGTTTCCAATGCTGTCGCTTACTTCATTCATTTTGGAATTAACATACCCGGCAAGTTTAACAATATAATCAGATTCAGCATCGCCTTTTATAGTATAAGTCTGGCCGAAAATATCTACTTTTACCCTGTTTGATTCCATATTATCTGCCGTTATTTTTCATCCTCTTCAACAATAAGAAATTCATCATCATCTATCGGGGCTGCTGATTTTTCTTTAATCTTTTTAGGGGCAGATTCATCAATAATCACATCATTTTCATCATCAAGAATTATATCATCTTCGTCATCGTCCAGAAGAATGATTTCATCATCATCATTATCCGCTTCACTGGATACTGTTTCAACAACAACATTATTATCTGCAGCTTCTGATTCATCATCAATTATTATAATATCGTCATCTTCTTCAATAGATGGAGCTTCTGCTTTTACAGTTTCCACCTTTATATCATTATCAGATGATTTTGCAGCCATAACCGCTGCTGCTGTAACAGCTGCAGCTCCGCCTACTGCTGCTGCAGCTCCCAGACCGGATACTTTTGATGCAGGCTTATTCTCTGCAGGCTTAACAGCTGCAGGTGCTTCCTGTTTTTCTTCTAGCTTTGTAAATGTATGTGAAGACGGGGCATCCTGCCTTGATTCAGATTTCACAGATCCTGAACCGGTCATAATTTCGAGTTTTCCGAGCAATCCAAGTATTTTCTTTTCAAGAACCTCTTCTTTATCTTTAAGGTCTTTCAGTTCCTTTGTTGATAAATCAAGATCTTTCTTTATTTTATCAATTTCCTGCTCTTTTTCCTCAAGAGCAAGTTTAACTTCCTCAACTTCACTTTTTAAAGTTTCATTATCACTTTCAATTTTAGCGTTCTCGGATCTTAGATCTGTAATTAACTGAAGCGCCTTAACAACCCTGTTTTCAAGCTCTTCAAGCTGCTGCATTGATATCATTTCAATACCTCCGTATATGGGGTGAATTTTCCGTTAAATTAATATAAGAATAAAATTACTACTTATATTATCGGATAATCGGCTCTTATAACATTATTTATTACTGAAATATCATAAAAATAAACTAGTAAATATTTCAGTGTATCATTCAAAAAAAATACACAAATATATATCTAAAATATAATAAAAAAACAAATTTCGCAAGTCAAGACTAATTTTCTACTTTAAGTAATTTAAATATTACAGCATTTTCCTAAAACTGAATGCTGAAATTAAATCCGTAAACTTCAGTTGTAAAATTCTGATACGGTATTGGCGAAAAAACTGCGTATAATCCGATATAAATTTCCTTTGTTATAAAAAAATTCGCACCGACTGAAAGAAAAAGCACCGGATCTGCACCTGCTCCTTTAATCATAAAGCCGCCTGTATCAATTGTGTCTCTATAAAACCTGAATGATATATTAGTTTCAAAAAAAGGAACAACAGGATAAATCGCAATGGTATTAACAGCAAGAGAAACAGTCAAATAATCATTTTTCAGCCTTTCATAATATAAAAAGGCTTTAGAAGACATAAAATTCAATCCGAAGACATTTTCCCAGGTTACAGCAGTAAAAGGATCAATGTGAATTCCACCATAAAAATCTTCAGAAGGAGCCGGCCGAAAAGTATAAAACAAATTAAAATGAAGAAATACTTTTTCAATAATATCGAATTTAACAATAGGACCGATTGTTATTTCATTATTTCCGAAGCTCAGATTTCTCCATGTTGAATCTGAATAGGCATCTTTTCCTGTCGGGAAGCGGAATAATATCAGGAATGAAAAATGGATTGAATCATTTAAAACATCTCCAATATATGAGTGAATTTTTAAATAAACATCGCCAATCTGATTCTGGGAATAAGCATTTGGATAATGCAGATGCAGATAATCAAACAAAAACCATATGGATAAAGACGGTGTAACTCCAAGCCCAAGAGAGAGCTGTTCCTTAGTGTAATAATTATTTATATGATGGACTTCTTCTTTAAGGTTAAATTCAATCTGTTCTTCCGGTATAGAATAAACAGTTTCAGTCAGAGGTAAGGGAAAAGCTTCTGAAAGAAAAAAGCCCATATAAAAAAAGAGCGCCAAAAATATGGCGCACCCTTTAACTTTTACATTTTTTTTCATTTCAAAGCAGGTTTCAGGCAGCTTTTACCTGAACCTTTTCTACAAGTTTTCTAAATGCATTCATGTCCTTAACAGCCATTTCAGCGAGCATTTTTCTGTTTAAATCCACATTGGATTTTTTCAATGCTGAAATGAATCTGCTGTATGACATTCCGCAAAGACGGGCTGCTGCTCCAATTCTTATTATCCAGAGGCTTCTAAAATCTCTTTTCTTCAGTCTTCTGTGGATATAAGAATATTGAAGGGCTTTCCTTCTGGCATCTTTAGCTGTTCTGAACAGCTTGCTTCTTGCTCCGTAAAAACCTTTTACGTCTTTTAAAACTCTTTTTGCCCTTTTATGGTGGACTAATCCTGTTGTCGCTCTTGGCATATATTCCTCGCAGAAAAATTATTATTATTACGCTTATGCGTATGGCAGCATTCTCTTAACTTTATGTATCTCAGCTACGCTTGCCAAGCCTGTACCTCTGAGAGATCTTTTTCTTTTTGATGATTTTTTCTCAAGCAGATGGCTTTTATAACCATTTGCCTTAACCACTTTACCATTTTTTGTAATCTTGAATCTTTTCTTAGCGCCGCTGTTTGACTTCATCTTTGGCATAAATATCCCCTATTATTTCAATTTATATTTAAATTTTGGCCTGTGATATTTTCGGAACAAGCCACATTGTAATATTTCTTCCTTCCTGAGATGCCGGCTTTTCAATATTTGCTGCATCCATAAGGCTTTCCTGAACTTTATTCATTACATCAAATCCAAGGGAAGTATGCGCCATTTCTCTTCCTCTAAACATCAAAGTAACTTTTACCTTGTCGCCCTTCAGAAGAAATTCTCTTGCGTGTTTAACCTTGTGCTCAAAATCATGTGAATCAATACCGGGTCTCACCTTGATTTCTTTAACATGAATGATTTTCTGCTTTTTTTTGGCTTCTTTTGCTCTTTTAATAGTTTCAAATTTGAATTTGCTGTAATCAACAATCTTTACAACTGGCGGATCCTGATCCTGTGAAATTTCCACCAAATCCTGTCCTTTCGCTTTAGCCATCTCAATCGCAACTGCAATATCAACTACTTCCTGACCGCCTTCTTCTCCAACAAGTCTTACCTTGGAAGATCTGATTTCCTCGTTTATTCTATGGTTCTGAAATTTTTCGCTAATGACGAACCTCCCCCTGTAATAAAGATATAAAGCCAGAATGAATAAAGTAGGGGCTTTAAATCAACAAATTTTTTTCTATTAATTTCAAAAATAACGCTTTTTACTCTTTAGAATCAGCTTCATTTTTCAAAATTTTAATAAATTCATCCACAGACATGATTTTTGAATCATTTTCACCGCGTTTTCTTACAGAAAGATTACCGCTTTCCACTTCCTTATTCCCTGCAACGCAAATATATGGAACCTTCTGTCCAATCGCTGCCTTTATTTTATATCCAATAGATTCATTTCTTAAATCTAAAGAAGGACGCATATTCATTGAAAGCATTCTGCTTTTTATGTCTTTTAAATAATTTTCCTGCTCCTCAGTTACATTTATCAGCACTGCCTGTACAGGAGAAAGCCAAACAGGAAATTTTCCTGCGTAATGTTCTATTAAAATACCGAAGAATCTTTCAAGAGATCCTAGCAGCGCTCTATGCACCATATAAGGCCTCTGTTTCTGTCCATCTTCGCCAATATAATAAAGATCAAATCTTTCCGGAAGATTAAAATCAAACTGGATAGTTGTCATCTGCCATTCACGACCTAAAGCATCTCTTACCTTGAGATCAATCTTAGGACCATAAAAAGCGCCGCCGCCTTCATCTATCTCAATTTTCAGATTTTCAGATTCAACAGCTTTCATTAGAGATTTCTTCGCTGTTTCCCATTTATCATTTTCCCCTACACTTTTTTCAGGCTTTGTAGCGAGATATGCCTTTATATCTGTAAAACCTAAAATTTTCCACATTCTTAAAGAGAATCTTAAAACTTCAGCTACCTCGGATTCAATCTGGGCTTCAGTGCAGAAAATATGCGCATCATCCTGCGTAAATCCCCGGACTCTCAAAAGGCCGTGAAGAACACCGGATTTTTCATATCTGTAAACAGTACCCAGCTCTGCCCAACGGAGCGGCAGATCCCTGTATGAATGCAGTGATGTCTGATATATCTTTATGTGGAATGGGCAATTCATCGGCTTGATATAATATTCATTACCGTCAACATCCATAGGTGAATACATATTCTCACTGTAAAAATCCAGATGGCCTGATGTTTCCCAGAGAGTTGATCTTCCAATGTGCGGAGTGTATAATAAATCATATCCTCCTGCAAAATGCTCCTGTCTCCACCAGTCTTCAAGTATTGATCTGATCCTGGCACCTTTCGGATGCCAGTAAATTAAACCCCCGCCTGCATCCTCGTGCGTGCTGTACAGATCAAGATCTTTTCCCAGTTTTCTGTGGTCGCGCTTTTTTATTTCATCAAGAAAATCCAGGTGCTTTTTAAGCTCTTTTGGATCAGGGAATGCAGTCCCGTAAATTCTCTGGAGCATTCTGTTTTTTTCATCGCCTCTCCAGTATGCACCGGCCAATGAAAGAAGTTTAAAAGACTTTAAAGCTCCTGTTTTTATAAGATGCGGGCCGCGGCAGAGATCCGTAAATTCGCCCTGCTTATACAATGAAACAGTTTCAGCTCCTAAATCTTTTATCATTTCTGCTTTATACGGTTCGTTTATTTTATCAAAAAACTTAACCGCTTCTGCAGATGACAATTCTTCTCTTATTATATCAAGATTTTCATCTGCTATTTTTTTCATTTCAGCTTCGATTTTCTCGAAGTCTTCAACTGCAATCCGTTCTTCAATATCAAAATCGTAATAGAAACCGTTTTCAATGGCAGGACCGATTGCAATTTTCGCGCCCGGATAAATTCTTTTTACAGCCTGCGCCATAAGATGAGACGCAGAATGCCAGAATATATCTTTTCCTTCAGGGGAATCAAATGTTAAAACATTCAATAATGCATCGTCATCAATTTTAGCTGAAAGATCGCGGTATTCCCCATTGATCTTGACAGCAAGAGCAGCTTTTTGAAGACCTTTGCCGATTTTCCCGACAATATCAAAAGCTGTTGATCCTTTTTCAGCCTCTATGACTTTTGAATCCGGAAGTGTTAATTTTATTATTCCGCTCATGAGTATAACCTCTTGGTAAAATTGTGCTCATAAAATATAAAATATTCTAATATATATAATTATGCATCAGAATAAAACAGGCAAATTTAATCAATATATTAATATATCATTTTCCGTCCATTGCATTTCTTATCTTTTTAAATTCCGTGCTGTTTTCTTTTTTTAAAATCAACATGCTTACATTTGCAGCAGATTTCACCCCAATCGGCACACCGCCGCCGTATTCAGCCCAGTGTCCTGCAAGAAACAGATTTTTAACAGGGGTTATATTATGAGCCAGTTTACTTCTTATATTTTTATCTGTGGGACTCGCGCCCATTATGCTTCCATCACGGTTTTTTGTATATCTCCAGTATGATATAGGAGTGGATATTTCAATAACATTTATATGCTTTCTGATATTTATCTTCAGCATTTTTTCAACTCTATCAATCATAATATCAGCAAATTCTTTTTTAAATTTTTTATATGCTTCGCCCCTGCTGAAATTTTTTCCTGTTTTCCAGTAATCTTCATAATCCATCCATGCAGCGCAATGTATGGTCATAGTTGATTTACCTTTTGGTGCAAGAGAACTATCTCTTGCTGTTGGAACCTGGACAATCAGCGGAATTTTATGAGGATCGCGTCCGGATTGCTCCTCTCTGGAAATATTCTCCGTGGTTAAACAAGCCATTTCTTCATTAAAGCCGAGTTTGGACGAATCACAATCAAGCCCGATAAACAAAGTTACGCTTGAATAATACAGATCTGCATCTTTTATTTTGCGTATCAGCTTTTCCGGAACAGTTCCGGCAGGAAGCATTTTTTCATAAAGACTTTCAACATCGCAGGCAGCTATAATATATTCAGAATGAATCTGCTGCCCGTCAGCAAGAGATACTCCAACGGCTCTTTTATTTTCAACGAGAACTTTTTCAACAGGAGATTTCAGAAATATACCTGATGTTGTTTTTTTAATTCTGCTGATCAGCCAGTCTACAAAAGCCTCGGCTCCTCCTTTTGGCGGAGACTGGAAGTCACCTGCAAAAGCCCAGCATATTGGCATAATTACTGCCATGAATTTCTCTTCACTCGGAAAAATTTTTTTTATGGATTCATTTTTAAAATATAAATTCAAGCCTTCTTCAGATGACATCCTCAGATATTTCCACACAGGTATAACCCACCATAACATCCTAAGCCCGAAAATTGCCTTTTCAGGCAATGACATTGTATCCAATGAGCGCATACGGTCGTTAACTATATCAAAATGTTTACCTATTTTCCTGCAGAATCCAAAAAATTCTGTTATATTTTTTTTATCTTCAGGAAAATCATTAATTAACTGATCACGCAATATGAACGGATCATCAGTCAGGAGATAATCAAAAGAATCACTTTTATATCTGCGGATATTCTTCATAGCTGAAGATTCAGGATAATCTGAACCTATATATTTAAAAATTCTGCTTACCATTCCATTTTCTTTACACTGATTCAGCCATTGAATGGAACTGTCAAAAGAAAACCCTTTTCTTTTAAAACCCATCAGATATCCGCCGGGTCTTGACTGCTCTTCAAGCAGAACTACATTGAGTCCCGCTTTAGAAAGAAGTGCTGAAGCTGTGAGACCTGTAATACCTGCGCCAATAACAATAACATCACAATGTGATGGTAAATTATTTTTAGACATATTTGATTATCCTTTGAATTTCGTTATAAATGTGGTTTTCTTATCCTCAGCAATTGATGGGCAATGGTATTAAGTTAAGAAATATGTAAGATTCGGAGATATGAGGAAGGAATAATAAATACTATTCAGACAACTCCCCGACCCATTTGCCGTTAGCACCATTGGAAACCTGATAATAAGTCCCCTCAATTTTTTTTAAATTATCAACTATATTAAACTCAAAATTGCCGTATCCATATGAAGCCTTATAATAACCCACAATTTTATTTCCGGATATCTGTCCTTTCAATTCAGCTGTTCCGTATGATTCTATTGACTGTCCCGTAACATTATTACCGTCAATTTTAAAAATTATTTTACCGCCGGGATGATCCCCTGATCCGTCTGAATATACTGAATCATATGTGTAGCTTTTTTTAATTTCATGGTAATAGCTGCTTTTTGATATTGTATTATCTTTTGCTGCAGAAGCTTTATTCTCAGGAACTTCCAGTTTGAATATCAGGTATGCAAGAGTTTTAACTTTCTCAGGAAGTTCATTTTCTGAATTAGAACTTATAGTTGAACCCTGGACAATTTTACTTGTTGAGCTGTCAACAATCCGTGCATTGATTGTATATGTATTACCTGTTTTTGAAATTGAACCAAGAATAATATAGTCTGCAGCAAGCAGCTTGCCTATTTTCTCTGATTCTTTCTCATCAACCGCTCCGGATAACGAAAGCTCCTGCTCTTTCATAATTTTATTAAGCTGTTCACGCTCAATTATTATATATTCTTTCTGATTTATTGTAGTGACCATTCCTCTGAAAAGTTCAGATATAGCAGCTCCAAGCTCCTGATCGGACTTGATGCTCGTAAAATTCACCACAACAAGAGTTTTTTCTTTTGCAGTTAATGATGATATGATGAAAGTTGTAAAAAGCAGAACAGTTAAAATCAAAATATTTCTTTTCTTATTCATATCGTGACTCCTGAAATAAAATAAGGAATGCAATAAAAGTTATTATTATTATAAAAGGCGTGTTGTATATTTTTTTCTAAAAGGAACTGGGCGATACTGGATTCGAACCGGTGACTTCCTGCATGTCGAGCAGGCGCTCTAACCAACTGAGCTAATCGCCCTATAAAAAAACTGCTTAATAATTAAATCAAGCAGTTATATATAGATATAATAAATAAAATTACTTCTCAGCTTTCTTGAAATTAAAGCTGAAAGAGAAATTGTATATTGACATAATGGCTGTATATAAAAAGCCCAACTGAAAGAGCATTAAAAATGGTACCGTAAAAAACTGCTCTTTCTCAAGCATAAAAAGGATTACAAGAGTAAAATAAATTCCCATAGCCATTTCTATTACAATAACCCAGTCAATTTTTTTAATCCTGTAAACATTAGCTTTGATTTTAGATGAAGCTCCGGTTTTATCCGCATTAACATTATATTTAGGGGTTCTATTAAAAGGAGTTACTACTTTAAAAACCGCCTGTGTTACAGCTTTAAAATTGTTTATTCCAATTCCGATACCAATCGCAAGCGCCATTGGCAGATATAACATCGTAGTTAAAATTGATCGATGCTGAACGCTCAAAGTTTCTTTTAAAACCATATATTCGGAAAAAAGATAAAATACAACAACCGAAGCAGATGCAAGAACAAAAATCGGAATATCCATTAAGAATATAGGCATAAATCCAACCTTATATCTTATAACAATATTAAGCGGCATTACTATTGCAACATACCCCATGAGCAGCCACGCAAAATTTGAACCCATATGAAAAAAAGCCTCAACCTTCTGTTTCAGAGGAATATTGGCTTTTACTATTATAGAAATAAGTTTTAAGAATACCTCAATTGAGCCTTTAGCCCATCTGAACTGCTGTGCTTTGAAAGCTGACATTTCTACCGGAAGTTCTGATGGAACTGTAACATCAGGAAGATAAACAAATTTCCAGCCTTTAAGCTGTGCTCTGTAGCTCAAATCCATATCTTCGGTTATAGTATCATGCTGCCATCCGCCTGCTTCATGAATTGCCTGTTTTCTCCACATTCCTGCAGTACCGTTGAAATTAAAAAATCTGCCGGATCTGCTTCTTGCAGTCTGCTCAACCATAAAGTGGCCATCCAGAAGTATGCTCTGGCATTCTGTTAAAAGAGAATAATCTCTATTTATATGATCCCATCTTGCCTGGACCATTCCAATATTATTATCAGTAAAATAATGAATTGTTTTTTCGAGGAAATCAGGTTCTGGGAGAAAATCCGCATCAAAAATTGCAATGAATTCGCCTTCAGCAGTTGCAAGACCATTTTCAAGCGCACCGGCTTTATAACCGGTTCTATCTGTTCTATGAATATATTTTATGTTAAATCCTTTTTTCTGCTGCTCAATGCATTTATTTTCAGCAAGAATAACAGTGTCATCTGTTGAATCGTCAAGAACCTGAATTTCAAGTAGATTTTTAGGATATTTTATTCTCGATATGGAGTCTATAAGCCTTTCTACAACATATTTTTCATTAAAAATCGGAAGCTGTATAGTTACTTTTGGAAGTTTTCTGAATTTATCTTTCGGTAAAAATTTCTTATCTTTGTGTTTTCTGAATAAATATACCATATAATAGCGGTGAAAACCATATACGGATACTATCGCCAGGGCCAGAATGTAACTATAAAGCAGAAAATTTTCCATATTTTTATCCTTAAAATATATTAAAATACTTAATAATCCCAATAAAAAGCCATCAATCCCCTTGGGCTTTATTTGTCAACTATAATGCAAATCTCCCTTTTCTAATTATTTATATATAAGATAATGCATTTATCATGCCTGAAATTTCAATGCTTTTTTCTTATTTTTTTACGGGTTTTCGGTTGTAGCTAAAAGATGCTCTGACCCCATATCCATTAAAATATTATTGCTAACCTTTTTCTATAAGCTTCTTCATAATGCAGAAACCTGCTTACGCATTCTTCAAAATTATCCCCCAATTTAAAGAAGAATTCATGAATTGTTATTTCAACTGGAACTATAGCGTCTTTTTTCAAATATTGATTTATAAAACCGATATCATTATTACGAGGATCTTTTGATAGGCCTTTTCTTACTGGATTAAAACTGATATACCATAAAAGCCGGTAGAGATATTCTTCGGGATCCTCGGATTCTTCAATGATAATTGATCCTAATCTTTCATTCCAGAAAGCTCCGGTTTCATTCATTGCAGTATTATATTTTTCAGCAATTCTTGCTTTGATATACTGCATAATTATTGACACAGTATCTTTTCCTCGAATAGTTTTAATAACCAAATGAATATGATTTGCAACAATTTCTGCAGCTACCAGATCAAAATCATACTTTTCCTGGCACATTTTAACTGATTCGACAAAATATTTTTTACCGTATTTCCCCATAAGCTTGTTTCTCTTTCCATGACATCGGGTGAAACAGTGATGAGTTGCACCCTGGGCAGTATTTCGTAGTTTTCTTGGCATAGTATCTCCTTGTGAGTATATACATTAATACTATCGAGAGCGGAATTTTTAAAAAAAATAGTAGGGTCAGAGCATTTTTTGAAAATTTTAAAATTTTCCATTTCAAGTAAGCTCTGACCCCGATTCTTTAAAAAATTGCTCTGTCCCCCGACTAGTCCTGATAAGCTCTGACCCCGATTCCCTCATATAAAGTTAATAATCCCTCCTTAAAAAAGGCTTGACTGTAATTAATTTCAAATAAAAACTTTATTATAATATTGATTTATAAAGGATAATATAAAATGAAAACTATAGAAGGCAAACTCGACGCATCCGGATTTAAATTCGGGATCATAGTATCGCGATTTAATGAATTTATAACTAATAAACTATTAGGCGGAGCGCAGGATTGTCTGATCCGCAATAATGCAGACGAAAAGGATATTACTGTAGTCTGGGTTCCGGGTGCTTTTGAAATCCCGGCTATTGCTAAAAAAATGGCAATGTCTAAAAAATACGATGCTGTGATCTGTCTGGGCGCTGTTATCCGCGGCTCAACGCCTCATTTTGATTATGTTTCATCTGAAGTTACAAAAGGCGTTGCTCAGGTTGGAATGTCTGCTGAAATTCCAGTAATATTCGGGGTTCTTACTACAGATTCAATTGAGCAGGCCATTGAAAGGGCCGGAACAAAATCCGGCAACAAAGGCTTTGATGCTTCTCTTTCAGCAATAGAGATGGTAAATCTCTACAAACAGATTTAAGATGGGGCATAGAAGAAAAGCCAGAGAATACGCGCTTCAGGGTCTTTATATATACGAAATTTCAGATAAAAATTTGGAAAATGCAAAATCTTTATCCTGGGTTGAAGTTGAAGTAGCTGAAGATATCAGGAAATTCGCAGTTAAACTGATAGAAGGCACGATTGATAAGATTGCTGAACTTGATAAAATTATCGTATCTTGCTCAAAAAACTGGTCGATAGAAAGGCTGAATGCTGTTGACAAGGCGATCCTCCGGATGTCAATTTACGCGCTAATGAATATCAGGGACGTGCCGTCTGCAGTAACTATAAATGAAGCAATTGAGCTTGGCAAGATTTTCGGAGGCGAAAACAGCGGCCAGTTCATAAACGGTATTCTTGACAATGTCAGAATCAATTATCTGAAAGAGGAGATCAAATAATCATGACTCCAGGCGAAAAAAAAAATATCGACGAATTAATTCTGGAGAAAAGCAGAATTAAAGGAATCGAAATTCTCGCTGAAGAAAATGAAAATCTTAACAGCGGGATGAATTACCGCGAAACAGAAAAAACTTTAAAATCCCATCAGAAAAAAACCATTATAATCGGCACTGCAATAATTTCCGCTGTTATAATTACTGTTTTTGTACTAGTAACATTTGTATTCAAAAAACCTCAGATCGGATCAGACATGGGCAAAGACTCCATCCCGTTTGAAACAGACAATAAATCCTACGACGCCCAATCAGACAACAAACACATTATCCGCGGTAAAGAAAGCTATTTAAAAGGTTATATGACCGATGCCGTGGCTGAATTCAACGAAGCACTTGAATCGGATGCAAGCAACAAGGATAAGGCAATCGCACTGATATACCTGGCGATAATATCCGACTCAAAAAGCAAATATGATGAGGCTATTACTTTTTTAAACAGAGCCCAGAATTATGATAAAAAAAATCCGGACATTTATAAAAATCTCGCCATTGTCTACAGGCATAAAAAAGATTACGGAAATGCAATAAAATATACAAAAGAAACTCTTTCCCTGAACAACAGGGATCCGGGCACAATCACTCTGCTCGGCAACATTTATTTTGAAACAGGCAAATATAAAGATGCGATAGAGCAGTATAATGAAGCTCTCAAGTCAAACCCTGAAAACGGAGCGATCATTTACAATCTCGGGTCAGCACATTTCAGGGACGGCGATGAATTTTCCGCAATTGAATATTACAAGAAAGCAGGTTCAGTTGACAGGATAGGTGATGTTGCCCACAAGGCTTATTCAAAGCTCGGGGTGATATTTACTGAGCGCAGAAGTTTTGATGAAGCGGAAAAATATCTCAAAATGGCAATTTCCATCAGGCCGAATGATGCGCTTAACAGATACAATTTAGGTATTGCATATCTGCGGCAGAAAAAAGAAAAACCTGCTCTTGAAGAATTTATTAAATCTGAAGAGCTTGGCGCCAATGACGCTGCAATGCTCGAAAATGTCGCAGAAGCTTTTTTCTCGGTAAAAGATTTTGACAGAAGCTTAAATGTTTATGAAAAACTTTATGCTGTAAATTCACGCAATGTTAAAATCCTTTCAAGAATGGGGGAGATATATTACGAAAAAGGCGAACTTGACAAGGCGTATCAGGTCTTTAAGAGAATTACAACTATCGAGCCTGCAACTGAAAATGCTCGCGTTGCATATATAAACATGGGAAACATTCTTGATGATATGCAGAGGTTCGATGAATCGATTGAAGCTTATAAGGCATCACTTGCAATAAGCCCTAAGGATGACTCTGCTCTATACAATCTTGGAATTGCATACAAGCATGCAGGCAAACCCGAGCTTGCAGTTGAAGCATGGAAGAACGCATCCTCACTGAACAGGGACGATCCGAAGCCTCTGCTTGCAATGGCGGATTTCTATTATGAAAAAAACTTTTACGACCTTGCTGAACGCACATACCAGGATCTCATTTCAAAATGGCCGAGAGTGCAGGAAGCTCATTTCAAAATGGCGACTATTTACTACAAGAGAGATCAGTATGAATATGCTCTTAAAGCATATAAGAGGGTAATTGAACTTGATGAAAAAAATGATATGGCAAGACGCGCTTACATCAACATTGCTGTTCTGTCTTCTAAAACCAAGCATGATGAGGAATCAGCTAATGAATCGATCAGAATGATTCAGAAAGCTCTTCTTATTAAACCGGACGATCCTGAGGCGCTTTTTTCATTAGGCCTTCTGTATTTTCATAAAGAAATGTATGACAAGGCTGTTGATACTTTTTATCAGGCATTAAAAGGAGCGAGAGAGAGCGCGCTTATAGCTCAGTCATATAACAACATTGGTAAAAGTTATTATAAGAAAAAAAATTATAAAAAAGCGCTGCAGGCTTTCACCCGCGCTGTTGATGAAGATTCATCAAATGAGGAAATCCGCCTGAACAGAAAGACTGCAATGCAGGCATACGAACAGGAAATGGCTCTTTCCAGATAAGGGAATATCAATTAATCATTTTAATGACATTCCCTTGGGTTCACAATATAAGTTAAAATAAGTTTTAACCCCCGCTAACTCCCCCTTAGTTTAGGGGGAGAATCAAAGAGGGGGTGAAAAACTTTTTTTTGAGGTTCCCGTAATACCATGACAAGCTTTAAAAGAATAACACGCCGTCAATTTGAAAAGATGGAAGAACGGTCTCTTGCTTCATATGCGGCCCGGTCATCCATGTCAAAAGGCAGAAAGTATGCAGAGGATAAACATCCCTACAGGACTGAATTCCAGAGAGACAGGGAAAGAATAATTCACTGCAGGGCATTCAGAAGACTTGAATATAAAACACAGGTTTTCCTTAATCATGAAGGAGATCATTACAGAACAAGGCTTACCCACACAATTGAAGTTGCCCAGATAGCGCGAACTATAGCAAGAGCTCTCAGGCTGAATGAGGATCTTGCAGAAAGCATTGCGCTTGCTCACGACCTCGGCCATACTCCATTCGGACACGCAGGAGAAAAAGCGCTCGATATACTTTTAAATGACTTTGGCGGTTTTGAGCATAACAGACAAAGCCTTAGAGTTGTTGAAGTCCTTGAAAATAATTACAGCACCTTCCCTGGATTAAACCTGACCTGGGAAACACGGGAAGGGATAATCAAGCATTCTTCTTCATACGACAGGCCGGACATTTCTGATTATAATCCGGAAGAAATGCCGTCACTTGAAGCTCAGATCATTGATTACGCTGATGAAATCGCCTACAACAATCACGACCTCGATGACGGTCTTTCATCCGGACTTCTGCATATTGAAGATGTTGAAAAACTTTCAATATGGTCTATGATGAAAAATAAAAAAAGTAATATTTCAAAAGACAGAAAACTTGCTTCAAGAGAAAAAATCCGGGAGATAATAAATATTCTATCAACTGATTTAATACAGAATACCTATAATAATATTGAAAAAAATTCTATTGACCTTTATGTGGATATTAAAATGTGCAGCTCGAAAATAGCATCTTTCAGCCGGGAAATTCAAACAGCAAATGACGAGCTGAAAGATTTTTTAAGAGAAAAACTTTACAGCCACTACATGGTTGCGCGCATGACTTTAAAATCGCAGAAAGTTGTACAGGAACTATTTAATACATACTCAAGAAACCCTGAAACGCTTCCTCCTAATTATCAGAATATGATAAACAGAGACAGCCTGCTTCGGACAGTAACTGATTATATTGCAGGCATGACAGACAGATATGCGGTGGAAGAATATAAAAAAATTACAGATCCTGCAGTGAAAGTCTAAAAACAATACAATATTGGAGAAAATTTAACCATGAAAAAATTCATTAACTTCATTTTAATACTGTCGGCAATCGGCGCAGTATTATCCGGAATACTTCTTGTCCAGCATTACAATCCTGAATCAAATTTCGGATTACTCTCGTGCGGGGACGGAATTATAAATCCATGCCAGACCCTAAGCCAGTCTGTTATCGGTTCATTGATCGGAATTCCTCTTGCAGCTTATGGGCTTTTCTTTTATCTTTTTATTCTTTTCCTGAGCCTGATTGCAGACTTCTCAAATAAAAAATATCTGAACATTGCAACTGTAATTATTCTTCCATTGTCCGCAATGGCTTTTGTATTAGATATTATACTTTTCGGCACGCTGATTTATATTGGGGAATACTGCAAACTCTGCATTGCAACTTATATAGTAAATATTTTTATTCTCGGATTTTCAATCGCTGCATTCGCTGATATTAAAAAAACAGAGAAAACGGGTTTTATCAATATCATTAAAGATTTCTTCTCTGATAATGATGAATCTTCAAATAAAAAAGCTGCATATTCTTCATTTTCAATTCTTGTATTTTTCCTGTTTTTTTCTGTTTTTTCAATGAATTACATTTTAAATTTAAAAAGCGATAATTCTCCTGTTTCGAAGGAAGATATTAAAAATTTTACTTTAGGGTTCTACTCTGCCCGCGTTGAGGAAATTCAGTTTCCAGAAAGCAATCTTGTACTTGGCAACCCGAATGCTCAGATTACCATTTATGCATTCACAGATTTTCTATGCAGTGCGTGTTATGAATTTTACAAAGTGGAAAAATATCTGCTCTCAAAATTTAAGGATAAAGTAAAAATAGTTTATTTTAATTTTCCTCTGGATAACGACTGCAATAAAAAAGTCCGTTCAATTTATCCGAATTCATGTACTGCATCTAAAGCTATGACGCAAGCTGCATACAGTGGAAATTTTCAGGAGTATCTTGTCGAACATTTCAGGGATTATAAAAGTATTCATAATAAATACAACGAGGAAAAAGCTATATCACTTCTTCCGGGAAACATTGACAAAACTAAATTCCAGGAAGGAATGAAATCACAAACCGTGTCAGACATGATGGAAAGCCATATTATTTTTGCCGAAAAATTAGGTATTCAGTCTACTCCTACAATTTTTATTTCCGGCAGAAGAATGTCAGGATCTGCTCCGAAAGAAATGATGGAAGTTATTATTCAGAAGGAACTTGATAAATTACCAAAATAAAGATTTCAACTTTTCACCTTGGATTCAAGGTGTAGTAATATCTTAAGAAGGGACGTTTTAATTCGGGTAAAACGCCCCTCCTTAAGAATCCACCCCAAAGGTCTCCTCTCAACATCCATGTTTCCAGAGACACTTCCCACCTCCTGTGGGTCGCCATCGCTGCTCATTGCCGCAGGGCTAAACTCCTTTATCTGCTACAGAAATTATTCTAATAAAATAAAAAATTCTCTAAACACTGTTTGGAAAATAAAACTGTCCCACCGGTTTTAAAGTAGCTGGTTCGTACAAACTTTTCATATAAAATTTTCCAGAGTCCAATTTATGATAATAAGCCTGCATTAGAGTTTCAAATATTCTTTAACATCCTTGACAGATTTATTTCCGGATTTATTTATATTTTTTTTAAAATACAATAACCGTTTACATGGGATTCTAAATGAACGACAACATACCTGAAATAAAATCAGAGATAGATTACAATAATATATTCTCGCTGAAAGAACGTGAAAAATTTAATCAGCAGAAAACCCATCTCGATCTGCATGACACGTATCATGTATCAACACCTGAACAATACATAAAATATATATATACTACCGGAATTGGAGAAAAACATTCCAGGGAATTTGACAGCAGAATTATTCCTGAAATTTTAAATACATTTGACTGGCTGAAAGTGAATAACGGCCAGATACGAGCCACTATTACGGAAATACTGAAGAATGTCCGTTATTCAATCTGGCGTGCTAATGTATTCCGGAAACAGGAAAAAAAGATATGCCCCGGCTTCTTTAAAATTATTATCAATATGAGAGAAAATTACTTCCAGCTTCTAATTGCTGAGCATGGTGATTTTTATGATTATGTTAAAAATCTGGAAAAGCTGGATTTATTGTTAAAAAAATTTGAAAACAATGAAATTAATGAAGAAGAATACCGATATGCTTACTCTACCCTGTCTGAAAAAACATTAAAACTTGTTCTAAGTGAGAATAATAATTTAAAAATAGTTGAACCTTCATACGGATATGGTTCCGGAATGATAGAAACACTTTCAGATGGGGATTTTTACCCGATGCATTTTTATCTTGAGCGCCTGGATGGTGGATGGAAATTGCTCAGCTGGACAATTACTCCATCAGTCCTTAATGATTTAAAAAATGCTGCGATAAAAACTTTATAACAACTCTTTCATGAACTGATGAAGCGGGATGAATCCAGCTTGCTGTTCCTGTAATATATAAACAGGTCTATTGTGATCATAGTAAAATTTAAAAAATACAGTATAATCACCAGATCATAATAGTAAAAAATTTTATGTAAAATCCCTGCAACATATCCAATCAGAACTATTACAAGAAAAAAAATACTCTTGCCTTTATTCGTTCGCGATTTCCAGCTCTTATAAATTGAAACCGGCCATGCAGATCCGAAACATACAAGCATCATTATTTCAAAAATACTCATAGAACAACCTCATAAAATATAATCTTTATGTTAAAATTTCATTATAGAACACGCCCTTAAATTTCTTACAAAAAAGTTTACGCTGAGCGGAGCCGAAGCCCAGGTCATGGTAATAAGTTAAAGCATTTCGTACGGGTCCATATCAATCTCAAGATAAAGTCCCTTTCCTGACACAGAGCCTCTTGATTCAATAATAACTGTTCTTAAATCATCAATGTTTTTCGATTTTAATATAATATGATGCCTGAAATTTTTTGCAATTTTCGTAATCGGAGCTGACGACGGCCCGAGCAGAATTATATTTAATTTATTTTTTCCAATACTTTGCGCAAGTGATGTTTTTAATTTCTCAGCAGCTTTGATAACTTCAGCTTCATCCTCCCCGCGTATGAGCAGCCTTGCCAGTCTCGAGAATGGAGGATAATTCATTGCTTTTCTCGCAAGAGATTCATTCTTATAGAAGCCTGTATAGTCCTGATCAAGTAAAAATTTATAAACAGGATTTTCAGGGTCATAGGTTTGTATAATTACTCTGCCCGGTGAATCCCCTCTGCCCGACCTGCCCGACACCTGCATCAGCAGAGAAAAAATTCTTTCAGTCGCACGGAAATCAGGAATGTGCAGCCCGATATCAGCTGAAAGCACTCCTGCGACAGTTACATTCGCAAAATCAAAACCTTTAGCCACCATCTGGGTGCCGAGAAGAATATCAATATTGCCGCTGCTCATATTTTCAATCAGATTAAACGAAGCGTCTTTTTTCCTCGATGTATCCTGATCTAATCTGAAAATTCTGAAATCTTTAAATTCTTCTGAAATTTCATCCTCAATCTTCTGTGTCCCTGAACCGACTTTTTCCATCTCAGACGAACCGCATTTTCCGCAAACCTCAGGAAACGGTTTTGTAAATCCGCAGTAATGACAGAGTAAATTCCCTTCCCGGTGATAATTCATGCTGATAGAACATGAAGGACATTCAACTGTAGTTCCGCAGTCTGAACAAACAACAAGCGGTGAAAAACCTCTTCTGTTTAAAAGAAGAATGGCCTGCTTCCCTGAATCAACGGCTCTTTTTATATGCAGTTTCAATACCGAAGACAGCAGTCCTTTCTCTCTTCCTGTGGTTTTTACAATTTCAATTTTCGGAAGTACCGCTTTTCCGAATCTTTTTTCAATTTTGTGAAGCTGCATAATTCCTTTCTCTGCAGCATAAAGAGATTCTATCGATGGAGTTGCAGATCCCATTATCAGCAATGAGTTTTCTTTTTTGCTGCGGTAAAAAGCAAGTCTGCGCGCATTATATCTGGGTGTGCTGTTTTCCTTATAGGATCCGTCATGTTCCTCATCAACAATAATTAAGCCCAGATCAGGACACTGAAGAAATACAGCAGATCTTGCGCCAACAGCAATCTTAACTTCACCGCTGTAAAATTTCTTCCATGCAGCAAGTTTCTGATTGGCTGTAATCCCGCTATGATACAGAATCATTTCCCTTCCGAAAACCTTAAACAGCCTTTTGAAAATCTGAGAAGACAGTGAAATCTCAGGCACAAGATAAATTACAGATCTGCCTCTTTTCATCATTTCAAGAGCTGTTTCAATATAAATTTCTGTTTTGCCGCTTCCGGTTACACCGAAAATGAGGTGCTGTAAATTTCCTTTATCAAATGATTTTATTATTTCATCAGATATTTTCTTCTGTTCTTCTGATAAAGAAATAACCTGAGGTGCTTCAAGAATAAAGCGGTCCTTCTGCCTGTTTCCGCTTTTCCCGGAGGATGGAATTGCTGCTGAAAGAGCTTCGCCGACTGATGACATATATTCCGAAGCTGTATAGCGGGCAAGATCCAGAAGCTTTTCACCAAACACTGGTTCATTATCAAATACAGCAATAATATTTTTTACTTCGAATCCATCAGGTTTGTTATTGTGAACAAAGGAAGTAAATCCTGTTACATTCCTTCCGGCAAAATTCACCTTAACCCGCATGCCTGAAACAAGATCCATTCCTTCCGGAATGGAATATGTGAATGCCTTATCAAGCGGATATGCTAAATAAATATCAGCGTACATTTATTTTAATTTTTTAAACGCGGACATGGCAAGTTTAATAGTATTCCATGCTTTCCGTTTCAGGTCAGGAGTTTTTATCAGAGTAATAGGATGATCAATATTATGCCATATGATGCCGATGCTTTCGTGAATTATTTTCTGCAGCGGCATAATATCACCCATAACTATAACCATTGATGGCTTGATCTTCTCAAGCTCGAGAGCTAAAACCTCAAGGCAGTTCTCAACCATTCTGCTCGGTTTCATCATGAAATCTTCAGATTCACATTTTACAAGGCTTGTTGTATAACATTTGGATAATTCAAGACCTGTGGAAGAAATTATTTTCTTAAAAAGATCTTCTGAATCTTTTTTTAAAACTCTCAGTTCAAGTCTGTTTAAAAGTCTCGGCGGGTTTAAAACAATCATTACCCTGTTTTCTCCTGAGCCTATAGCATTGATTACTTCAGATACATTTCCGCATTTTCCGCATTTTTGAATTAAATCTGCTATGTTTTTATCGATAAAATCATTTACGGTTTTTTTTTCTGAAGCAGCTGGAGAAGCAATCCATTTTATTAAAGAATCAAGTTCTTCTTCATTTCTATAAAGAACAAACGAATTTAATTTACTTCTGTTTTTTAATAAATAGATTAGATCATTATATGGAGACATATCATTAAGAATTGAATCCGCTTTCAATCATGGCAACAACGGAATTCACAGCTTCATCACTTTTATCTCCGCTTGCTCTTATTTTAAGTTTTGTTCCGGATACTATAGCCAGGCTTAAAACAGACATGATCGATTTGCAGTCTGCCTCAATATCACCCTTTACAAGAGTTACGCTGCAGGGATATTTCATGGCCTCTTTAACCAGCATCATAGCAGGGCGGGCATGAATACCCGCATCACTTGTTACGACCACATCTTTTTCAACCATCTGATTTGCAATCTCCCTTTTTCATCATTTCCTGCAGATTTTTATCAAGTTCCCGGGCAGAATAAATTCCAAAATACTTTAATCTCTGATTTAATGCAGCTGTTTCAATTAATATAGGAATATTTCTTCCCGGCTTTACAGGAACCACCATGTATGGAACATCGATACCGAGAATATTATAAGTCTGTTCATCAAGCCCGAGCCTGTCGTAAACTTTTTCGCTGTCCCATTCCTCAAGGTTTGTAATAAAATCAATGCTCTGGTTGTCACGAACAGATCTTATTCCAAAGATATCCTTAACATTGATTATTCCAATTCCCCTGATCTCCATGTGGTGTTTTAGAATCGGGGAACTGGCGCCGCCGATTAAAGCAGATTCATCAATTTTTTTAATTTCAATAGCGTCATCTGCAACAAGCCTGTGGCCTCTCTCAAGCAGTTCAAGTGCGCATTCGCTCTTGCCTGCTCCGCTTTTACCCATAATAAGAACTCCTACACCGTATACTTCAACAAGAGTCGCGTGAAGATTTACTGATGGGGCAAACAGATCATCCATAACATGAATAAGAAGACTTATGAATCTTGTAGTTCCAAGTGATGTTTTTAAAATCGGGACATTCTTCTCAGATGAAATTTTAATAAACATATCGCAAGGCATTTCACCGTGCGTGAATATGCAGCATAGGACATCATAAGAAAAAAACATCCTGAGCGTTTCCTCTAATTTTTCCGGAGACAAATTCCGGAGAAATGCGGATTCCCCCATACCGAATATCTGTATTCTATCATAAGCAAAAAATTCAGTAAAGCCGGCAAGGGTTAGACCAGGCCTGTTGATATCCCCAACCTTGACTTCACCGGAAAGGCCCACTTCGCCTGAAATTGTATCAAGCTGAAGATTGATCTTTCCTTTATTATGTAGAATGTCTTTTAATAATATTTTTCTTCCCATTTTCAATAATTCCCGTAACGATCAGTAAGCCGGTACCATGATTTCATAATCTTTACCATTCTTATATAATACATTCAGATATCCGGATTCCTCATTAAAAAACGGGAATATTGAATTTCCTGATGTTTGGGCTTTTTTCAATGCTTCTTCAACAGCAATCTTCTCAACGCTGCATTTATTGGATGATTTGAAATCAAGTTTTGGATTTGCAGCAGAATCTTCAATAATTTTAACATCAAATTCATGAAATTTTGAACAATCAAAATTATGTTCTTTAATCATATCAAAAGGAATCTCAATCAGCTTTAAAGAATTTCCGTTCTTATAAAGAACTGCATAATTTTTATTCAGATAATTAACTTCACTGTTAACCTGCATTTCTCCTACTTTATATAAAATAAAATCCGATTTATTAAGTTTCATCTCAAGATAAGCTTCTATTCTGTCTGCAGGCTTACTGCTTGCCTGCCTTAAAACAAGATCTTTCCCCTCGATAGGCATATCAAAACCTGGAATTTCACTTTTGTCAGGTCCCTTGTGAGCTGAATGTTTTTCCTTGTATCTGCGGATCTGTTTCTCCATCTTTTCAAATAGCAGGTCAATTGAAGAAAAAATATCACCCGATTTTTCTTTTCCGTGAAACTGCACACCGTCGCCGTTAACTAGTATCTCAGCCATGTGGTCAAGTTTCTCTACAGAAAGAATTACGTGAGAGTCAATAAGCTGATTGAAATATTTTTCAAGCTTGGTAAATTTTTTTTCTGCATAATCCTTCTGGTTTTCATTTACCCTGATGTTTTTTCCGGTAATTGTAATGTTCATAGTGCCTTCTCCATTTTTATCATATTTATTTTTTTTCTTTTCCCGGACGTCGGGATGTTCATCATGTCTCTATATTTTGCGACTGTCCTTCGGGCAGCCGGTAAATTTTCTTTTTTCAGGAGCGATGCAATTTCATCATCGCTCAGAGGATTTTTCTGGTCCTCTGTTTCTATTATCTCCCTGATCCTTTTAAGAACCTGATCCTGCGATTCATCTTCATTCCCAGATTTTATCTTTGGAACAAAAAAACTTTTCAAACTGACAACTCCCCAGGCTGTCTGCACATATTTCCCGGATGTTACTCTGCTCACTGTTGAATCGTGTATTCCGATTTCTTCAGCAATCTGGGTATGGGTTAGAGGTTTTAAAAATCCCGGCCCCTTTAATAAATACTCCTTCTGACGGCGCATTATAGAAGATGAAGTTTTTAAAATAGTATCCCTTCTTACTTCAATATTATGTATAAGGGCCCTTGCTGACTGAAGTTTATCCTGAATAAATTCTTTCTGTTTTTTTTCAATATTTTTTTTACGGATTATATCTGAATAATATTCATTTACTTTAAGAGCCGGTATCCATTCGTCATTCATTGTAATAACGATTTCGCCGTCAATAATCTTTACATCTAAATCCGGAATAATATATCTGGTATTGTCGGTTGTAAAATTAGACCCGGGGTATGGCGAAAGTCCGTAAATTAAAGCACTTTTCTCAATAATTTCATTTATACTCAAAGACATTTTTTTAGCTACAAACTCATAATTAAGCTTTTCAATTTCAGAAAAAAAATCAGTAATAATATTTTTGAGAATCTTATCATCAGGATAATAATGATCTGCCTGCACTGATAAACTTTCCTTAACTCCGGCAACACAGCATCCGACAGGATCAAAAAACTGAATGACAGATATTATTCTTTCCAGCTCTTTATTATCAATTTTAAGCTCTTTTGTTAAATTCTCAGCATCAAGAGTAATAAATCCGTTTTCATCGAGCTCTGTAATAAGCCGTTCAAAAATCAGATATTCATTTTCGCTTTTCGCGGACATCCGGGCCTGCCAGAGCAGATGATCGTAAAGACTCTCTTTTTCCGCAACAGCTCTTTCAAATACTTCCTTTTGATTTCCGGAACTTATTTCATTCCCTGTAAAGTATTCGCCTTCATCAGAATCGCCGGGGCCGTCTTCTAATTTATCAATAACAGATTCATCGCCGCTCAGACTTTTCGATACTTTATCAGATAATGCATCTTCGTGAAAATCTGAAAATTCAGATGCTTCCTCTAGAATAGGATTTTCGATCAGTTCGTTGGTAAGAAGTTCTGCGAGCTCAACATTTGAAAGCTGAATCAGCTGAATTAATTGCTTTATCGACTGATTCATTGTGAGTGACTGTTTCTGATTCAGATTCAATTTAGAAGAAAGTGTCATTATCACCATATCCGAAAATGATCATTTTTAAAAAAATTGTTCAAAATAAAATTTAAAAAATATGCAAATCCATAAAAGCTGAATTTTAAGCAATTACCAAAAACTGCAATTCAATCTGAATCTATTTAATAATACAACATTACCTTAATAAAATCAAGGAGATTAATAATTAGATTGAATTTTTAATCAGGCAGGATTGCGTTTATTAATTTATTCACTGATTTTAAAGAGCCCAATTTTATCAGCAAGTTAAATAAAAATGAATCAATAACTTTACTTGCTATATAAGAAGACATTAGCCTCTTGTTAAAAGCTTTTCTGCACTTTTTCTCATATAAATAGAGTTTATCTGCATCCAGGTTACCGTTTTCATAGGCTGATACTATTGTCTCAGCAGCAATATATCCGCTTTCCATTGCAAAAGAAATCCCTTCTGCTGTTGCCGGATTGCACATTCTTCCTGCTTCACCGCAAAGTAAAATTCCGTTTCCTGCAACACCCTTTACAGAAGATGCTACATTTATCGGGAAAGATAATGTTCTTCCTATTTCAACAGATGATGCAAGCTTATCTTTATAATATTTTTCAATAAAATTATCAAAAGTTTCAGTAATTGTTTTTCCCTTCAACTTATCCTGATATACGCATATACCAATATTTACTACTCCATCTCCTTCCGGGAAAACCCATCCATAATGCGGAAGAAGTTCCTTATCGAAAATCATTTCCAGGCGGCCTTCAGGATTATCAAAATTTTTCCACCAGCCGATCCGTGACTGCATAAGCCTCAACTTTCTTTTATCAGGAAAAAACTTATTCCTCATTTCGGAATTATGACCGCCGTTTGCTATAATAGTTACATCAGATTCTATGTTTTTTTTCCCGTTGGTTGCGCCTGTAATTTTTCCGGTTGAATCAGTTAATAAATCAATTACATTAAATTCTTTAATAAATTTTGCGCCTCTCGAAAGAGACAGTTCAAGAAGCGCTTTATCAAAAACTCTCCTTGGAATTGCAAGAGCTTTCATCTTGCTTTCAACAATAGAATCCTGACCCTTTGGACCTACAAATCTTAAGCTTTTCATTGAAGCGCTTGGCTTGAGTTCAGTCAGCAGGTGAGCAATACCGATTTTATTCATAAACTTTTCCGCAGCAGGCGAAATGCCGCCTGCACAGGGTTTTATCCGTGGAAATTTTTCCCGGTCCACAATGATAAAATCTTTAAAACCAAGTTCCATAAGCCTGTAAGCAGCCATAGCACCTGAAGGACCTGCACCTATAATTAAAACTTTCGTCTTCATGTTCATTTCTGTTTCTTTTCTGCAGCAGCTTTTATAAAATCCTTAAACAGCGGATGGGGATTCGTAGGTTTTGATTTAAATTCCGGATGATATTGCGTTCCGAAAAACCATGGATGATCTTTAAGCTCAATAGTTTCTATCAGATCAATCTGCTCATTAATACCGCCGAATGACATTCCATTTTTTTCATATAACTCTTTATACTTCATGGTAAACTCAAATCTGTGTCTGTGTCTTTCCATGATATTTTCCTGATTATAAATTTTCTTTATTTTTGAACCTTCCAGCAGTTTGCAGGCATAAGCCCCAAGCCTCATGGTTCCGCCTTTTTTAAAAATACGCTCCTGGTCTTCAAGAAGAGAAATTACCGGATGTTCAGTTGAAGGATTGAATTCAGAAGAATTCGCATTGGTAAGCCCGCACATGTTTCTGCCGAATTCAATTACTGCACACTGCATTCCAAGACAAATTCCGAAAAAAGGAATTTTCTCTTTTCTTGCATAGGAAATAGTTAAAATTTTTCCCTCTATCCCCCTGTCGCCGAAACCGCCCGGAACAAGAATCCCGTCTATATCCTTGAAAAAATGTTTTAAAGAACCTTTTTTGGCAGTTTCAACTTCTTCTGAATCTATTTTAATTATATCAAGTTCAGCTTCATTTGCAGCAGCACCGTGAACAAGCGCTTCATAAATTGATCTGTATGCATCCTGAAGAGCAATATATTTTCCAACGACAGCTATTTTAACTTTTCTTTTTGGACTTCGAATGCCCTTCATAAATTTATCCCAGGAGCTTAAATTAATTTCACCAGGGACAAAACCAAAATGCTCAAGAACAATTGAATCATATTCATTTTTATGCAGCATATATGGAATTTCATAAATTGAACCTGTTACATCCTCAGCAGAAATAACATTTCTTTCAGAGACATTGCAGAAAAGCGCAATTTTGCTTTTCATATCAGGTGAAAGGGGAGTTCCAACCCTGCATAAAAGCAGATCAGGAATTATTCCAAGCTCCATCATTTCTTTTACCGAGTGCTGTGTAGGTTTTGTTTTCATTTCTCCGGCAACAGAGATCGCAGGTACGAGTGTTAAATGTACATTCATCACCCTTTTAGTACCCAGTTCCTGTCTTATCTGCCTGATGGCTTCAAGAAAAGGAATTGATTCGATGTCACCTACTGTACCGCCTATTTCAACAAGAACAAAATCCAGCTCATCTTCATTGGCAACATCATAAATTCTTTTCTTTATTTCGTTCGTAATATGAGGAATAACCTGTACTGTACGTCCGAGGTAATCGCCTTTTCTTTCTCTTTCAATAACTGTAAAATAAATCTGACCTGTGGATACAGAATTTTTTCTTGAAAGTTTAGCATTTGTGAATCTTTCATAATAGCCAAGATCGAGATCTGTTTCAGCCCCATCTTCGGTCACATAAACCTCGCCGTGCTGAAAAGGACTCATAGTACCCGGATCAATATTAATATATGGATCCATTTTAATTACAGAAATTTTAAATCCGTGGCCTTCAAGTAAAAGCCCAAGTGAAGCAACTGAAATTCCTTTTCCGAGTGAAGAACATACACCGCCGGATACAAAAACAAATTTTGTTTTTTCATTCATAAAACACCCTCACTTACAGTTTTTCCTATTTTTTTATATTCAAAAGGCAAGTCAAGAAATTTAATAAACTATAAAAAAAACAAGACTTGACATTAAAATCACAATAAATTATTCTAATTAAGCTGCGGAAGTAACCATTTTCCAAAAAATATTTGAGAGGCTTATATGTCCGACAAAAGAAAATATCCAAGATATTCGTGTAATATAAAAGCAGAAATAGAAATCTATGAACAAACTCCTGATGATACAGATATTGATCTTACAGTTCCGGTTAAAGGGAAAGGATTTATTTTAGATATCAGTAAAGGCGGATTTTTTCTGATATCAAATGAAAGAGTTTCAGTAAAAGCGACAATAAAAGCGAAATATAAAATAAAAAAAGCTGTTACAAACTCTAGCGGGAAAGTAGTAAGAACAGGACTGCTGGTGAATAACCCGTCAGAGCTTGCCAAAAAATTCTCACAGTTTTCATCTCATGGCGATTCATATATTGCTGTTGAATTACATGAACCGATGTGTGATCTCTGCGAAGAGGATATTAAAGTTATTATAAATTAATTATGAAGAATATTTATATAAAAATTGCAGATATTACTGATATTGATACTTCAAAAATTTCCGTCTACGATCTGAATAAAAGATTTATAGATAAGAAAGGAAATATTTTCGGACTCCGATATGATAAAATTATTAAAAAAATTGAAATTATAAAAATTATCAGAGCTGATTCAAATGAAGCTGCACTTCACCAGATTAATATTTTAAAATCAAAAAAGAACAGCACTGTCTCAGAAAATAATCTCGAAAAAAATAAATCTGATTCAACTGATGATTCAGATAATAATACCAATGAAGATGAACTTGATGAAGAGAGTTTCGAAAAAGCCGTATCGAATTTTAATTCCGATAAATTTATTAAAGAAACCATAGAACTTCTGATCACGCATAAAAACAGACTAAAAGGTATTGAATCCAACATTAAAAATTCCAACATTGTTTTAAAAACCAGCAAACATGAAAACAGTGAACTTGATGAAATCTTCAGAGGCATTGATATTGAAGGCGGACAGAATATAGATAAAATTGAAAATTACCAGAAGGAACTTATTAGCTATCCAAGATCTATCACATATTATCAATCAAAAATTGATAAAAGCTATTCTCACATGATAGATGCTTTCAAGTCGGATGCTGAAAGAATGATGAAATTTATATATACCTATGAAATGTATCAAACCATAAAAAATTTATACACCAACCTAAACAAGGCAATAAAAAAACTGAAAGAATTTTTATTATCCAGAGATCAGGACATTATAAAAAATAAAACCCCCGGAGAACGCCAGGCTTTTAATGATGCCCAGGTTTCTTTAAACAATACAATTTCAGAAATTGAGGATATTCTCGACGATTTGAAAATTCTAAATGCATATATACTTAATCCGAATAATTTTTAAATTAATATTTTCAAGGACAGCCATTAAATGCTGTTAAGAACTTTAGCTGAAAAATTTTCCAGATCGGAAGAATTTTCAGAACTTAATGCCGCTTTAAAAAAAAAACAGTTACCTGTTTATATCGAGGGGATAGCTCCGTCTTCAATAGCCCTTATTATTTCTTCATTATTTAAAATATCAAATAGGCAGATTGTTGTAATAACTGAAAATTCACTGAAAATGCAGGAATTGTCTCTGGATATTTCATGCTTTTTAGATGATAACAGCATATTGACTCTACCCTCGTGGGACACGCTGCCGTATGAATTTGTTTCAGCTTCAGAAAAAACCGAAAAAGAAAGAATAACTTCTCTATATAAAATATTATCAGGCCAGCCTTATGTTATAATTACAACAGTAGAATCATACATAAGATATCTGCCTTCGAAAGATTTTTTAATGAAAAGAGGACAGGTTCTGAATATAGGCGAAGAATATCCTCTTGATGCAATTATTGAAATGTGCGTTGAATACGGTTATACAAGAGAAATGAGAGTTGAGGCATACGGGCACTTTTCTGTTAAAGGCGGTATTCTTGATATATTTCTTCCTTCACACGAAAATCCGGTAAGGCTTGATTTTTTCGGAGATACTCTTGAATCAATCAGAACATTTGATATGACAACTCAGGTATCATCAGATAAACTTGAAACAGTCACCATTTACCCGCGGAAGGAACTGGTGCTTCTACAAAGCGAAAAGAAAAAACTTTTAGAAAAACTTAAAAAATCCGCTGCTGAAAAAATGGATCTGCCGGACGCAATAATAGAACAGATTGGCTCCGGAGTAATAACAGATATCCCGGGCATAGAAGATATTTTCCATCTCGCAATTAAACCGGCATCTCTCTCATCATATTTCAATGATGATTCAATAACAGTTTTATGCGAACCGATTCAGTTAAGAACAAAACAAAAAACCATAGAAAAAATATTTTCAGAATTATATGAGAGAAAGAAAAAGACAACTCTCTGCTTATTGCCGGGAGAGCTTATAAACCCGGTTGAATATGAAACAGCTGAAAGCCGATCAATAAATCTTCAGGTATTTACTTCAAATGCAGGAGCAATAAACTGGCAATTAAGAAGCATACCCAATTTTCATGGAAAAATTTCAGATGTAAGAAAATATATTTCTGAAAAAATTGAATCCGGATGGAAAATATTCTTCTCAACCGGATTTGAAGGACAGGCCCGCAGGCTGTTTGATTTATTCTCAGAGCTCAACCCGTCATCATCATTTGAGAACCCGAATCCGGAAAATAATTTAAATATTGTAATAACGCCATACAGTGAAGGTCTTGAAATAATTAAAGAGAAATTAATTCTGCTTACAGACCATGAAATTTTCGGCAAAAGCTACAGGAAAAGAAAATCATTTAAATCCAGAAAATCAAGGCCTATAGAATCATTTCTCGACCTGAAAACAGGCGATTATATTGTTCACATTAACCACGGAATCGGAGTATTCAGAGGAATTGAAAGAATGACTGCTGCAGGCATTGAACGGGATTTTCTTCTCTCTGAATATGCCGATGGAGACAAACTCTATGTTCCGCTTGACCAGATAAATTTAATCCAGAAATATATCGGACTTGAAGGTAAAGCTCCACGTATAGATGTTCTTGGTAAAAAATCCGCGTGGAACAGAATCAAGGATAAAGTCAGGGAATCTGTTGAAGAGATCGCGCGCGAACTTGTTGAAATTTATTCCAGGCGCGCAGCTCTTAAAGGATACCAGTTTCCTCCGGATACCCTGTGGCAGGAGGAATTTGAATCACTGTTCGAATATGAAGAAACTCCTGACCAGATAACAGCAATTGAAGACGTTAAAGACGACATGGAAAACGTCAAGCCCATGGACAGGCTTGTATGCGGCGATGTCGGGTTTGGAAAAACCGAGGTTGCAATACGAGCTGCATTCAAAGCTGTAATGGCGGGCCGTCAGGCTGCAATTCTAGTTCCTACTACAGTTTTATGCATGCAGCATTTCAGAACATTCACCAGAAGATTTGAAAATTATCCTATAAAAATAGAAATGATTTCACGGTTCAGAACCCAATCTGAAGTAACAAAAATTAAATCCGATCTTGCTGAAGGTTCAATCGATATAATCATTGGCACTCACGCGATATTATCAAAAGATATAAAAATAAAAAATCTCGGTCTGCTTATCATTGACGAAGAGCAGAAATTCGGCGTAAAGCATAAGGAACAATTAAAAAAATTCAGAACGCTGATAGATGTGCTGACTCTCACAGCCACCCCGATTCCGCGTACACTCCATATGTCACTAGCAGGCATCAGAGACCTGACAATCATATCAACACCTCCGGAGAACAGGCAGGCAATTGATACTTATGTCATGGAGGAAAATCCGGATATACTCCGCAGTGCAATACTTGCTGAAATTGAAAGAGACGGTCAGGCATTCTACATACATAACCGTGTTCAGAATATAGAAGCTCAAGCTGAAATGCTGAGAAAGCTTGTGCCTGAAGCCACGTTCTGCACAGCTCACGGCCAGCTTGAAGAAGACCATCTTGAAGATATCATAATAGATTTTATGAATAAAAAATATGACATCCTCGTGTGCACCACTATTATTGAATCCGGCGTTGATATTCCAAATGTAAACACAATAATAATAAACAGGGCAGACACTTTCGGCCTTTCACAGCTTTATCAGCTGAAAGGAAGAGTCGGCCGTTCAACAAGAAAAGCCTACGCATACCTTTTTTATCCTAAACATACTGCACTTACAGAAGAAGCACAGAAACGGCTGCAGGTAATATCAGAATATTCTGAACTAGGCAGCGGTTTTAAAATAGCCATGAAAGATCTCGAAATAAGAGGCTCTGGGAATATTATAGGCAAGGAACAATCCGGCAATATAATGGAAGTGGGATTTGACCTTTACACGCAGATGCTGGAAGACGCTGTCAGGAAACTCAAAGGAGAAAAACCTTCTTCACTATTTAGAACACCGGTTTTTATTAAAACAGATTTCTATATACCTGATGAATATATCAGCGATGAAAGACAGAAAATTGAGTTCTATAAAAGATTTGAATCCTGCGAATCTGAAGAAGAAGTACTTAATCTTAAAGCTGAAATGCAGGACAGATTTGGAAATTCCCCTCCGATTGTGGATATTCTCATAGATCTTGAAATTATCCGAGCAATTGCATCATCAAAATTTATTGAAGAAATACTTGAAGATTCGAGTAAAATTAAAATTACGTTGTCTAAAAATTCAATTATTGACATTCAAAAAATTCTGACGGAAATAAAAAATAACAGAAGACTGGTAATTGACCCGAGAAATTCCAGCATTCTTCTGCTGACTCCGTCGGAAAACAGCACGGAAAAAAAACTTTCAGAATTAAAAAAATTGTTGCAACAAATTTCATAGCTTAAAAAATCTTATATTATTCTGCTCAGCAGATCAAATTTCATTAAGGATGCGTGTTATATGAAAAAAACAATATTTATGTCAGCTATTCTTTCACTAATGTTATCAACAGTAATTTCCTGCAGTCTATTCAAGTCGGATAACTGGGTTGCAAAAATAGAAAACGATGTTATATCTATAGACGAATTTAACAAATATTATTATACTCAAAACAGAATCATGCTTAATGTTGAAAAAGATGAAATAGATAAAATGGCAGCAGACCCGTCAACATTAAATCCCCAGATTCAGCAGCTGGTAGTTAAAAAAAGTTTTCTTGATCAGCTTGTTGCTCAAAAAGTTATATATAACAAAGCTATGAATGATGATTCCATTAACAAAGATGAACTTAAAACAATATTGGAAATATCCAAACTTCAGGCAGTATCTCAGTATTATATGTCTCAAAAACTGAAAGGAAAAATAAATGTTACTGACCAGGAAGCAGATAAATTTTACAAAGAAAACCCTAAATATTTTAAAGGCGTTCCAGTTGACGATGCACTGATAGCAAAAATCAAACAGCAGATTTTCATGGATAAAGCCAAACTTGAATCAAACGAAATTATTATGAATGTTCTTGCTGAAGTAAGAATAAACAAAGAAGGCTTCAAAAAATATATGGAGCGTGAGAATAAAAACAAACCAGAAAAACCTGCAGAAAAACCAAAAGAATCTGAAAAAAAATAGTCATCTGAATAAATTTTATAAAAAAAACCCCGATTTTATTATTCGGGGTTTTTTTATTTTATCTTTTTTAAAGAATTGATGCGACTAAGCCTTTTATCTTTTTCCACAAGCACTCCACATAATAAAAAATGGAATCCGCAGCAGTTTTTATTGCTCATTTTATATTTGACAGGAAAAAGACATTCTGATATAAAGAAACTGTTAAAATTTATAAAACGGAGCAACAGTATGTTTAATAAAATAATATTATCAGTTATAATTATATCAGCAGCTTTTTTTATATCCTGCGCGCCAAAAAAAATGGTAAAATATACAGAAAGACCAGTACCTAAAAATTCAAATATTGCTGTAATTATTGATTATAATAACAATATAAAAAATGTTGTAATTTCAAAATTTTTATCACTCGGATATAGAATCTCTGCTTTTAATTCAGCCGATCTTTTCGATATGAAAGATTACAGAGATGTAAAAACAGTTAAATCACTCAATATCTATAATTTTCCACTGGATAAATCTTTCAGCAATTTATATAAAATGAATGTTTATAATTATGAATTAAGCAAAGCTGAAGTTTTAACAGAACTTTCAAAACGATATGGAGTACAATATGTGATGCTTCTCGAACTTCGTGACTGGCAATCAGTTAGCTGGGCAAGGGTTATAGATGTAGGAAATTACAATGTTGTATATATTGAAAATTATACAACAAAATATACAGATAACATAGAATCTGTTATAGATCATTTTGCTCAGGGAATGTCAGGAAAATAATCAGATGAAATTCCGTTTTATAATAATTTTATTTTTTACAATTATATTTCAAACTGCATTTTTATCTGCTAATACTGTAGCCGTCGGATATTTTTATAATGCATCCGGTGATCAGAATTATGAGTATATGGAAATAATTCTTCCCAATACTTTTGCTAATGCAATAACAAACGATTATAAATTCAAATCAATTAAACCTTCTCAAATAAATGAAATTCTAAAAAAATATAAACTGGAGCTTAAAAAATTCTACAGTCCATCAGAACTTCAGGAAATTTCAGAAAAAATAAATACTGATATTCTGATTACAGGGGAATTCATTCCTCTAAATGAAAACTTTATAAAAATCAGTATTAATATTTACTATAAAAAAACAAATGAATTATTCCGTTTTACCACTATAGGAAGAATTGAAACTGAAATATTCAGGCTTGTTGATAAAATTTCTCTTAAAATAGCCCAATTCATTGATAAAGACAGTTTATATAGAAATTTATCAATACCAAAAGGTACAGGCATAGCAATTTTAACTAACCTTGAATCAGATGAATTAAATTCACTTTATATGGAATTTTTCTCCAAAGGTTATAAAATATCCGGTTTTCAGGCTACATCTTTCGGTGATAATATTATTTCATCCAACTGCTCAGGTGATCTGATTGATAAATTTAAATATATTTACACTTCAAATGACTTTTTCGGGATTGTTTCGAATCAGAAAAAAGAAGAAAAGCTTTTTGCATCTGCAGGTGCTGAATCAAAGTTTGGCGAGCACAGCTTTGTAAAAGATATTTATGTTAAATACGATCTCAGATATACTCTTGATAAAAACAGCTTTTTAGATGAGTTTCCTCAAGGAGCTGACATATTACTGATAATAGGTTTTAACAGCAGCAGAAAAAAAGCCTGGATCAGGGGAATAGATATTAAAAACAAGAATCTCTTCTGGGTTCAATCCAGCATAAAAGGATTTAATCAGGTCGATATCGGAGAAAAAATTTCTAATATCCTATTATCAGACCCGGATATAATTCCAGCTAAAAAATAAAAAAAGGCGCTTTTTTAAAACGCCTTTTTTATTATATTATCATTCTAACTTTTTTTTAAAACTATAACTTAAATCAATACTGTTCATCAATCGGTTTATTATTCCAGAATGCAAATCTGACACCAATCTCTGCTGTTAATCCATAGATATTCCAGCCTTTCAAACCTCCATCAGATTGCAATCTAGTGAAAATTGGAAAATGAAATCCCACATTACCGAATAGAGCCATATGAGGATGAAAATCCCATCTAATTCCTGTACTTATAGCAATAGTAAAACCCATATCATTATAATTAAATTTACCACCATTATTTGGAAGATTAACTTGAATCGATTCAAAACCAAAACCTAAAAAACTACTCCAAAAAAGAGGTAAATCTGCAATTTGAAAATTATATTCCAATCCGCCTACTTGCATCATATCCGAAAAACTATAAGTTAATTTAAAATAATCAATTGTCGTACAAGACGTTTGAGATCCTTTCCAGCCAATACTGAAATTTTTATTTATTCCAAAAAAAAGCGATCCGCCACCGCCAAACTGATTCTCTGCCTGATAATTCCCTACATAAGTTCCAAAACCTTCTAAATAGATATTAAAAGCCATTGCATTGATACTTATAAAAAATACCGCAATCAATGTTAATATTATTTTCTTCAAAGTAAACACCTCGCAGTTAAAAATGCTTTATTGAAATAATCATCTAAAAATCTTACTGTAATTTAATAACTTATATATTTTAAAATTATTTTAGTCAAGTAAAATATAAATCTTACTCTTATTTATTGTATATTAACTTTAATTAATAAAATAACCATCTGAAAAAAATTCCATTAATTTTTTATTAAAAAATACTTTACCTTACATATTTTATTTTTAAAATAAATTATAAAAGGTAAATCAATGAAATTAGTTTTAAAAACAAAGGTTAATCAGAATTACAGGAAAGTTTTTCCGCAATTTGATCTAAAACTTTTTTTAGCACTCAAACCGCCATTTTTACCTGTTAAACTTGATAGATTTGATGGATCAAAAAAAAACAATCAGGTACATATGACTATTAATCTTATCTTTAAAAAAGAAAAATGGATAACAATTATAATTGATGAAGGTAGAAAAGAAAATGAGCTGTATTTTATTGATGAGGCTAAAGTTCTTCCTTTTTTTTTAACAAACTGGATTCATAAACACAGAATTATTAAAAATGGAAACGGTTCAATTATTATAGATGATATTTTTTTTAAAACACCAAATGTAATATTTGATATTGTTTTCTATATAATATTTTTAATACAGTTTTTATATAGGAAACCTGTGTATAAAAAATATTTTAAATAGTGCCGTAACCACTTTAATTTATAAAACCCTGATTTAAAATGCTGATTCCTTTTACAGCAATTAGAATCTGCGCTGCATAATAAGTTGATAAAATTACTAGTGTGGAAAATTTATTTTCTATAACAAACCTTTCCCAGGCCAATGTAGCATCAGAGATAACAAATAAAGCAGAACCAATTACAAAAAGCGGAGAATGAAATTTATCATTTAAATCATAATTAATCGCTGATAAAAACATAGCAAAAAGAGTTATAATATAAAGAGAGATTGGAATTATCATTTTTTTTCTTGTTTCAGGACTTATCTTACCAAAAAGAATAATTACATAAAATGAAAGTACTGATGCAATGCCTGCAATCAATAAATTCGGTATAATAAATGGTTTTCCGCTGAAACTGATTATATATGCAACATGTCCAAGTAAAAATGATATTAAACCTGGAAGGAAAAAACGCATTTTAAAAGCCAGAAGTATATCACCAATCAATCCTAAAAACAAGCCTCCTATAATCATTGAATGAAAAATATTTTTCTGTGGAGAATTTATAAAATAGAACAGATAAAGAAAGATAAGAAGTATAATTGGAATTGGTTTAATATAAACATACATTCCTCTTTTATAATAATAAACATAAATTGAAGCAAAAGAAAAAATTGCTGCTGCTATAATTACTGTAATTTCCATTTTAATACTCTCCTAAAATAAATCTATCTGAATAATTTTTGAAATGCATTTTCCTTTTTTATTTATCATGAAACTGTTATTATTAATTTTAATTTTTGCTGAACCATTAATAAAATTTTCAGCAGTATCAAACAAAGGCTGTATTACAATATTTCCATTCTCATCAACATATCCATATTTTGCATCATTTTTAAATAAAGCCCTGCCATCATAAAAAAAATCCAGATAATCAAATTCTGTTGGAACTATAAAATTCCATTTTTTATCAATCATTCCGAATTTACCATTTTTTTTCACTATTGCTTTTCCATTCAGAAAAGGAGTGACAGATTCATATATTGGCTTGAAAATAATTCCTTTTCTATCAACATATCCATAATTATTTCCAAGCTTAATTACAGCATAATCTTCTGTAAATTCCCCAATATCTCCTGCCTGGGGCTGTATTAAAATATTTCCATACATACTTATTAAACCGAAACCGTTTCCTTTTTGAAAGTATGCTGTTCCTTTATCAAATTTTGAAATATACTCGTACCTGGGTTCAGCTATGGTTCTAAATTTTCTGCTGATAAAACCAAATTTACCATTAAATTTTTTCTCAAATGATTCAGTTTCATATTTACCCTTTCCTATAACAGCGGCGCCGCCTGAAAAATCTCCTGCATAATCAAACACAGGCTGTAGTAGAAATTTTCCTTTAGAATCAATATAACCATATTTCATGATTCCGCCTTTTCTCATCCCGAAATATGCAACTCCTTCATTAAAATCTCCTGCATCATCAAATTGTGCTTTAATTATAATTTTCCCTTTAATATCCAGATAGCCGTAACTGTATTCCACTTTACTTGATTCTATAATTTTGCCATTTGATGTTTCAAATGTCATCATGTAATCATCAGTTTTATTTTTAATTTTTAAAAACCAGAAATATCCTCCGGAAAAATCTCCGATTCCATCGTATTCAGGTTTTATGATATACTCAAATTTATTATTTACAACCCCGAATTTTTTATTAATTTTAACCACAGCAAATCCATTTTTAAAATTTCTAATCTCATCAAATATATTTCCGCCTATGATTTCTCCGCTCTTATTTATAAATGCAGTTTTACCATTAATTTTTACTTTAGCCTTGCCATCAGAAAATTTCCCGGCTTCCTGAAACTGAGGCTTTATTGCAAAATTACCCAGCTTATCAATATATCCATAATCCGCAAAAACACTCACTTTAAAATTTGTATCATCTTTAAAACTTTCTTTTCTTTTCACCGCAACTGAAGCAAACCCTTCAGAAAAATAATCCGCTTTATAAAATACAGGTTTAATAAAAATTTTACCTGCGTTGTCAATATAACTATAACCGGTTCCCATTTCAACAGGAACAAGAAGTGTATTATTGCTGATCAAATTTTTTTTAGGTTTCCATATTTCTCTTCCGTTTCTGTCGATATAAATCCATTCTCCATCATACAGAACTTTTGCAATTCCATCTTTATAATTTAACGCTTTATCAAATCTGAATTTTATTGCCTCATTACCATTTTTATCGATAAAACCATATTTCCCATCAAACACACCGATTGCATCAACAGTTCCTATACCAGCAATAGCATAACCATCTTTAAAATTCTCAGCATAATCAAATTTCGGATTTATTATTATTTTACCGTTTTTATCAATAAATCCCCATTTATCTTTTAAATTAAACGCTGATAATCCATCAGAAAATTCCTTCATTTCATTGAATATCAAACCGGTTAAAATCTCTTTGCATGATTGATCTATTATAGAATAATCAGATTCCTTTTTAATGAAATCATTTGGAGTATTTGAAACCACGGCAATTCCATCATGAAATTTTGAAGTGTAATTATATTCTTTTGAAATTTTTTTCCCGAACTTATCAATATAAAAATTATTATTATTATTGTCTTTACTGACAATTGCATATCCTGATGAAAATTTTAAAGCAGAGTCGTATATAGCAGGTATAATTATTTTTCCTTCTTTATCAATATAACCGTATTTTCTCTGTTTGATAATAAGAGCAAGCCCATCGCTGAAACCGGTGTTGTCTCTGATTTTAATATATTCAGGTATATTATCCTCATAAAGAATTTTTCCTGTAATATCTATATATAAAAATTTACCGTTTTTTTCCACATAAGCAATATCATCTGAAAACTCCGAAGCGTAATCATATGATGGTTCAATTTTAAAAATTCCTTTATCATCAATAAATCCCCATTTAAAATTTTTCATTACAGGGGCAAGTCCGCAGTTAAATTCAAGAGCATCTTCAAATTCAAAGTTTATCTCTATAGAACCTTTTGAATTAATAAAACCGTACTTGCCATTTTCCATAACTGGAAAAAGCGCAGCAGGGTATGAAGAAATACTGTAAAAAAATATAAATATAAAAAATATTTTTTTCATTCCCGCACCGTGATTATTTATTTATATAAAAAAATTCATTTTTATATAAATCTCAATAACCAATTGTAGTCAACTACATTATTACTTAAGATATTATAGATTGATTTGATACATTTCCTATTATTGTTGTACTTGTTAAAAAACTTATATACTTACTTAACAATTTTTTTTACATAATGGCATAATACAGACAAATCACTATATTCAGTTTATACTCAGCACAAGCAGCATCGGCTGGAATAATAAATTGATAATCAAATCCTAAACTGCTATAATGAAATAAACCATGAATTAATAAAAAAAACCCTCCGGATTTGCAGAAGGGCTTTTATTTTTTAAAAGCTTATACTTTTAATATTATTTACTTTTCTCTAATTCATAAGGCCAGCGTGTGTAACCGCCCCAGTTTATCATTTTTGTGTATCCGGATTTCTCAAGATTTTTAATTACTGCCTGAGCACGTCCTCCGGTTTCACAATAAACAATAAGATACTTATCTTTTGATATTTCACCTAGCTTGCTCATTACAATAGAAGATGGATATGATTTTGCAGTTGGTATATGTCCAGCCTTATATGATGATTCAGGACGTACATCAATAATCATAATGTTCGGATCAGGTTTTACAGTAAGTTCTTTAAGTTTTTCCGGAGACAAATATTTCTGAAGAGAAGATCCATCGCTGGACATGTATCCTTCTGAACATGATGTTAAAATTAATGCTGATGATATAAGGAATGTAAATATAGTTATTTTCCACATAAAGTTTCATTTCCTATAAATATTTATTTTTAAAAATTACCAATCTCGAGCTTAACTTAAAATAATAAAAAAATTATAATTGAGTATTACTATGGGTATATTTGTGCAGTAATAACTCCAGTTATTCCGCTAGAACAAGCATTTGCACCAGATGTTATTGTAATAGGATAAAGTCCATTACCATTTTTACCAGCTGAATCATCAAAAGTTCCATTAAAAGCGCTCGAACAAGCACCAGCACCTGTCCTTACTACTGTATAAGAAACACCATCAGTTGTATAAATTTTCAATGTATTAGTCAAAGCTGCATTTCCAACTGCAACACCTTTGGTTGATCCACTAACCGTATAAACAACTAGACAAGCAGGATCAGCAACACAGGTATAACCTGGAATAGTAGATGCTTTAAATGAATTTAGCGTCGCCCCAGCCGCAGGAGTATTATACCCAGTAGGATAAGAAGCTCCTGTAGTAGCATTACACCCTGCTATTCCCATTAAACTTAGACTTAATAATAATAAAAAATTCCTCATATGCATTTCCTACTTTTTAATTTTATTTCAATTGGTTTGTTGCTTTCAGCTTCCTTACAGGAAGGTGAAGACATTCAGGTGGTTATACCTGCTTTTGGAAGAATAAATTTATTTAAAATAAACCATCCTGTAAAAAAAGCAACAAGTATAATTATATCATTCATATTATTTCCTTCTATGTAAATTAAAACTTAAAAGCATTTTTTATTATGAAATCTATGAATTTACATTTTTACTCATGAAAAAATTTTTATAAGCCATATCACTTCCAAGAATATGATTAACCAGCCAGTCGCTTAAAAATTTTAATAAGGCTAAGGTTATTTTTGATTTACCCGATAAAAATTCATCATAAAATTCAGTTACCTGCTTTGTTAAATCATCATGTTCCTTTTTATGGTTTTCTCTATTCGGATAATCATATAAAAGCATGAAATCTTCTTCATGTTTAAAATGAATTTTTGTATAATTCACTAGGCTTGTTAAAATTTCTTTCATTGTAAAATGAGCGCTGCCTGCAAGAACTGATGAATTAAGATTATTTATAAATTTAATAAGCTGTTTGTGCTCTTCATCAAATTGACTTACACCAACACTATAATCACTGATCCATTCAATATATTCCATTTTTTTCCTCTGAATTATATATTTACTATTTTAATATAATACATATTACTGAATTATCAACTTAAATTTCAAACAGAATTATTAATATATCAGTCTATTTTAAATAGTAAATTTTTGAATAATTTCTCGAATAAATAATCATATAAAATTACTGCAGTTTTCTTAACATTTTTTATTATATCTTTATCTGAGTCATGTCCAGGCACATCTGTTACAATTTTAAACAGATACCCTTTTTTATTATAAAGTGTACAAATCTGCATAAATGATGCTCCTTCCATATCAGCAAGATCTGCAAACTTTCCAGTAATTTCTCGATCAGCATTATTTACCATTGCCCTGTCCTGAGTCGAAAGCGAAGCATAAGGAAATCCATCTATAATATCCGGAGTTATCATTCTTTTACCTCCGGAAATATAAGGCCTGTCAGGTTCAATAATGCTGTTTATATGCAGTATGTCTCCAATTTTAAATTTATTGTTCAGATCACCTGAAGCGCCAAAATTATACAGTGAATCAACATCAAACAAATTAATAATATGAGTCACAGCAGATGCGCAGCAGGCTTTTCCAATTCCGGAAATAATTAAAAATATATTATCTTTGCAATACACAGAAAATGGTTTTGCCGATTTCTGAACAAGACCCATATTATCAATAAACGGTCTTGCCTCAATCATGGTAGCCATCACAATTCCTATTTTATCAGACCCCGACATAATGCCATTTCCTCAAGTTTTTTTACTGCTTCCATTCCATTAGAGCCAAGCGATCTGGAAAAGTCATTTACGTAAAGTTTGATATGTTCATCAATTACTTTATCATCCATTTCTGATGCAAGAGATTTAATATACAATCTCGAAGCAGAATTATTATTAAATGCATAATCTATTGAAGCAAGTATAATTGAACTGATTTTTTCTGAATGATCTGATAAACTATTTTTAACAGCAATGCAGCCAAGAGGAATAGGTGATCCCGTTTCCTCCTCCCACCACGCTCCAAGATCAATAATTTTTTTTAAGCCGTATGATTCAAATACAAATCGTCCTTCATGTATGACAAGTCCTGCATCAAACTCACCGGAGGCAACTGCCGGCATAATTTCATCGAACCTGAGTACTTGTAAATGTAAAAAATCTCTGTTCCATAATTTTAAAAGAAGCGCTGCAGTTGTTAAATCTCCTGGAATTGCGATTTTAGAATCATTGTTTAATTTTTTGCCGTCTTTTGAAACAAGCAGAGGACCGCATCCAAATCCTAAAGCAGACCCTGAATCAAGAAGAGTGTATTTATCTTTTAAAAATAAATATGCATGATATGAAATTTTTATAATGTCAAATTTTTCCTGAAACGCTGATTTATTGAGCTCGTCAATATCCATAATATGTGATTGGAACTTAAATCCGGATAAATCAACAAGACCATGAATCATCGCATGAAAAATAAATGCGTCATTAGGGCAGGGTGAATAAGCGACTGAAAAATTCAATCAAAGCTTCTCCTTGAAAAATTTTAAAAGCGACGTATGATCCGGAAATATTTTATCAGCTTCAGATAAATATTCATCGCCGAGAGTTGTTTTTACAGCAAAACATACAAGACCTGCAGATTTAGCAGATTTAATTCCAAGCGGAGCATTTTCAATGACAAGAGTGTCGCCAGTAGTTCCTCCAATTTTTTTTAAACCTGCCCTGTAAGGTTCCGGATCCGGCTTGCCTTTTTTTACATCTTCATCAGCTACAATTATATCAAAATTTGATATAATTTCACCCGGAATTAAATGGGTTATTGTTCTTTTCATCGAACCAGTCACAAGTCCGATTTTTATATTTTTTGATTTAAGAAATTTTATAATATCTACAGCAACAGGAAATAATAATATTTTTCTTTCCTCAAATAAGCTGTGTTTATTTAAAAGCATTTCGCTGAAAACTTCATCGCCTGGAACTGCAATGCCTTTTTCTTTGTAAATATCCTTCACTGATTCAACACCTGACATCCCTTCTCTAATATAAATATCAAGCAGGTCAACATCAAGACCAAACGCATGAAGCACGTGCTGCCAGACTTCAGCGTGATGTTTCATAGAATCAACAACAATTCCGTCCATATCAAGCAAAGCTGATTTTATATTATTTACTACGAGTTCAACCATTTACTATATCTCGGTTGAGATTTTCATTCTCTGTCTGTGCTTATCAAAACCAAGATCAATTAGAATATCTAGCAATTCAGAATAACCGGTACCGGAGTATTCCCAAAGTTTCGGATACATACTGATTGAAGTAAAACCAGGCAATGTATTGATCTCATTTAAATAAAAATTCCCATTTGTTCTATCCAGGAAAAAATCAACTCTGGCCATACCGCAGCAGTTTAAAATTTTAAAAGCCGATACTGCACTTTTTCTTATCTGAGCTGAAACTTCCTCTGATAAATCAGCCGGTATTGAAAGAGAGGCTCCATCAGCATCAATATATTTTGCTTCATAAGAATAAAATTCATGCTTTGGAATAATTTCTCCAAGTGTTGATGCTTCCGGTTCATCATTGCCGAGTACTGCACATTCAATCTCTCTGGCATTAACAGCTTTTTCAATCAGAATTGAATTATCATATTTAAAAGCAAATTCTATCGCAGATGAAAGATCTTCAATTGTTTTAACTTTAACAACACCTACAGAAGATCCTGTATTTGAAGGCTTAACAAAAAGCGGGATGCCGATTTTATTTTTAACAGAATCGATTATTGATTTAGGATTTTTTATCCACTCTGAATTTTTTACTGTGAGCCATTCCACAACCGGAATCCCGGCAGCAGCAAGAAGCCTTTTAGCAACGTCCTTATCCATTCCTATAACAGAGCCTGCAGCATCAGCTCCAACGAATGGAACCATTGCCAGCTGAAGAAGCCCCTGAAGAGTGCCGTCTTCGCAATTTGTACCATGCATAACCGGAAAAACAATATCTGCTTCAATTCTTTTCCCGGTTTCTAAATTATAACATACAAGCTTATTTTTTTTATCATAATGATTCAACAGCCAGGCGCTATTTTTTTTTAGATTTAATTTCTTCCCGAAATCCTTATCCTCTATAATTTCAGGGAAATCCTGCACATGCCACATGCCTTCTCTGTCAACGCCAATGACTATTATTTCATATTTGCTTTTATCAAGCATTGAAACAACAGAAGCTGCAGAACATAATGATACATCGTGTTCTCCGGATCTTCCGCCGTATAAAACAGCAACCCTGATCATAATTATTCTACAAAAATTCCATGCAGAAGTTTTACTGCAGTTTCAGCCTGTGAGGTTTCTATAACACAGGAAATACCGATCTCTGAAGTTGATATCATCTCTATATTTATCCCCTTATCAGAAAGAGCTGTAAACATTTTCCCTGCAACCCCATACGATGAAAGCATTCCCACTCCAACTGCTGAAACAATTGCAATATTATCTTTTGAATCAACTCCGGTTGCCTTCCATTCATTTTTTAGTTTTTCACAAATGACCAAAGCCTTTTGAACATCGCTTTTCTTTGTTGTAAATGATATTGTGGCTTTATTATCTTTTCCTGTTGACTGAACTATCATATTAACATATATTTTACTTTCACCGAGAGCCATGAAAAGCTTTGCAGCTATTCCAGGCTGATCAGGAATATCTCTGATATTAATTTTTGCCTCATCTGTCTTAGATGTAATACCGCTGATAATAAATTTCTCCATCATTTCCTCCCTGGGCATAACAATCGTGCCTTCTTCATAATTAAAGCTCGATCTTACATGTATTTTAACATTATATTTTTTTCCGAATTCCACTGATCTTGAATGAAGAACACCTGATCCAAGTCTTGCAAGCTCAAGCATTTCATCGTAGCTTATTTCCTTGAGCTTTCTTGTATTTTGAACAATGCGCGGATCTGCTGTGTAAACTCCATCAACATCAGTATAAATCTCACAGTCTCTGGTTCCAAGAACAGATGCAAGAGCAACAGCTGATGTATCTGATCCGCCGCGTCCCAATGTAGTTATATTCTCATCCTCATCAATTCCCTGAAATCCGGCCACAATAACAACTTTTTTCTCTTCAAGAGCTTTTCTTATTCTTTCAGTTGCTATACTTTCAATTTTTGCATTTGAAAAATTTCCATCTGTCATGACCTTGACCTGTGAACCGGTGTAGGAAACAGCATCAACTTCCACTTCGTGCAGAGCCATGGCAAGCAGAGATATGGAAATCTGTTCTCCGGTAGAAAGAAGCATATCCATTTCTCTTTTACTGGGATTTTTCGTTATTTTCGATGCTAAATCAACAAGCTCATCCGTGGTGTGCCCCATTGCAGAAACAACTACAACAACAGATTTACCGTTTTCAACATATTTTTTAATTCTTTCAGCTACAGCTTTAATCCTTTCAGGAGTTCCAACTGAAGTTCCTCCGTACTTCTGAACGACAATTTTTAGATCAGACATTTTCGTTACCCTTTTACAAAATTACCGGCTATTGCCGGTATATTATAATCATCTTCGTGTTAAATAAAATTGTATTAGTTTTGTGTCAATAAAATTAATAAGTAATAACACCATCGCCACCTGTTAAATCTACAGATGCAGTAGTAGTTGGTGTTAATGCCTGATTAAAAATCATACCATAAGATGGATTTGAAGTTGATTTATATACATTATAAACTCCAGGTTTGATATTTCTTATATAATTTGGATTAGAACCAGATATAGTATAAATCGCTGCAATTGGCATTTTAAAACTTGAAACTGAATTATTATATGCATCCCAAACTGCTTGAAAATCGGTTAAACCTGCTGCAATATTACACGATGTATAAATATCATTATAATCTTTTTTATATTTTTCAGATTTTAAATAATAATCCATTAAAGGACCAATATAATTCCCTGGATTTATAGGAGGTTTAGGAAAATCACAAGCTGCTACTCCAGGTAAAGGAATAGCTAAAAGTCTCGCATCTGAATTTACAACATAATCTGAAGAACTCGCTCCACTTGGTACAAGAATTATATACCCATCAGAAGCAGCATTATTTATTCTTAAAGTTCTTGCAGTTGCAGGCACATAACTTCTTGCAACACCAAGAATACGTCCATATAGTAATTCATTTGCATGAACACGAATCAATTGATCAGATAAACCCCAGTAATGAGTTAATGTCATTACTCCATCAGGATATGTTATCATTTCATATTTCTTGATAAAATTTTTAATTAAAAGTCTCACTTCTAAAACTGTTCTGCTGTCTGCAAGACTGAAATCAAACCCTCCGGATATGGGAATTTCCAAAGGAAAAATTCTATTAACATAAGGAGCTTCCATACGTAAAGTATCCCAATAGGTATTCATCATCGAAGGAGCAAAATCATAACCATTTACCGTGTTTTCAGCAAATATTGCTGTTGAAGAACTGACATAAGACCAGTTTGCTCCTCCATCAGCAGATGTATATTGAGAAGCGTTGTTGAAAAGTGCTTTTCTCAAGTAAATTTTTAAAGATGTATATGTTTTACCTGGAGTAAGATCATCTGTTTGAAGAAGTATTCCGCTTGTGAAAAAAGAATCTGTGTCATTCAAACCTATAGTATAGGTCTGCCTGTAATTTGCAAATTTAAGTTCTGTACCATCAGAAGCAACTATTCTCATTTCAGCAATATCTAACATGAACTGAGTTGGAAGAATATCACCAGTCCCAGGAAGACCAGGAGGAATTGTTGGCAATGTTGTACCTGCATAAGAAACCGAATCATCTTCAACATTATTGACTCTATCATTAGCATTTAAAGTACCAGAAGGCCGTCCACTACCAGATAATTGCCATGGCCAAACAGAACCAGGTTCAGATTCATAAGTACCTTTCAACATAACATCCATTCTGTTAGTACTTAATTCCCAGAGAAGAGCTTTTTCTCCGCAAGAAGTGTTAATTAATACTGAAAAAATAAAAATAATTTTTACAAGCAATTTAAAAACAATTAATGCTTTAAATTTTTTACTTTTTTTTAATTTATTTATTATTTTCATTATACTCATAATTGCATTTATCTATTAGTTTTATTTACCTTATTTTTTATGGAATTATATTAAAATAAAGACATATTCCTACATTAAAGATATGACCGCCCGGTGCATTTGCAACAACCCCGGCCTCTAATATATAGATATAATCTAATCTTAAGCCGATATTAATATATTTACCTGCTGGGAACGAAACCTCAACACCCCCGATAAAAATAGGTTCCATCTGCTCAGTCAAATCAGGCTTAATCTGCATATATGCAGAACCTGCACCAAGCTTTATCTGAATTTTTAATGGTATATTCAACGGGAGAAGAAACAGAGCAGTTCCGTAAATTGGAACAAAAGTAAGCTCATTTACTCCTCTTGATTTAAAATTCTGATACGAAACATCAAGGCCAAGCTTTAGAAAATCAGGCGGAAGATTGAATCTGAAAAAACCGCCGCCGCCAAGATTAGTATCTATTAAATTTGCAGTCTGCCCAAGCGGCGCAATAACCCCGAACCATGCACCTATCTGCGGGCTTAAAAAATAATTTTTACGATCCTGCGCTGAAACCTGCATAGAAACAGATATTATTATTAAAACCGGAATTATTATTTTTAGTTTATTTAACATTTTTTATTATTTTTGATTTACTGATAAGACATGGAAAATTTTTTAACTACTGATGTAAGAATCTTCAATATGAATAAGGTTACACCAATTTAGTTAATATTCGCAATTATTATCATATTTTTTTTATTATCACTTTATGTCAAATAAAATAAATGGAAGAACTCTTTTATCCAACCAAAGCATTTGAGAAGCATTATTGACATCAATTATCATATTTTCTATAAGATATTCTTTTTAATCTTATTTAGCCGATTTTTTCAAAAAGCTGAGACGTATGAACTTAATTGCGGGTTATAATTTATTTCATAAAGATACAGACCATAAGCCGGAGCTGTTTTTCCTGCAGAATCTCTATCTCTTTTCTCAAGTATATCTTTAATATGCTCTGGAGGCAATCCATTAAAAAACATTTCTATAACAGTTCCAACAATAATTCTAATCATATGATGCAGAAATGCATTTCCTGAGATTTCTATTTCAATTAAATCATTATAACTATCAATTTTTATTGAATTGATTTTTCTAATTGTTCCGTCCGTTGCAGAAGCCTTTTTACAAAAAGAAGCAAAATCGTGAGTACCGATTATATAATTCATTGTCAGCTTAATATATTCTGCATCTATTTTTTTATTCAGCCACAATGCCCTATTCTTGATAAATGGATTTCTTAAATCATTATTATAAATCAGATACCTGTATTTTCGTTCTACCGGATCGAACCTGGCATGAAAATCATCCGGTACATAATAAGCATTATTAATAGAAATATCAGAAGGCAAAATTCCATTTAAAGCTCCGCACAGCCTATCGAGTTTCATTGGTTTGATTAAATCGAAATGAATTACCTGACCAAGAGCGTGAACGCCTGAGTCAGTTCTACCTGCAGCCGTTATCCTAATTTCTTCCTTGGTAAGAATTTTAAGAGCCCTCTCTATTTCTGATTGAACAGTATTACCCTTTGCCTGAATCTGCCAGCCATAATATGAAGTTCCATCGTACTGTACTATGAGGGCAATTCTTCCTCCGCTTTTTTCCCTGTCTCTATATACCATTCGTCAAGCATTTGATTTATTTTTTCGTAAAGTGCTTTAGTTTTATCAAGCAGTTCAGTTGGTCTGTTTTTTGTTGTTTTGCCCATACCGAATAATCTGCTTAAATATTTTTTTGATTTTTCAAAATTTTCAATTCTCATATTAATATCAGGATCAAGACCTGCCACTTTAACAGTAAGCACAGCAGCTAAATAAAGAATACCATCATAACCCCAGTTTTTATCCGTGTCAGGGCCCATATTCCCGGCAGCATCAGCAGGCTCAGCTCCATTTTGAACATATTCAAGAATCAGCATATAATAATTATACGCTTTCTTATAAAAAAACTGTGACATCTTTTTATAAGGTTTATCTGGTTTTTCAAGACTAAGATCATTAAAAAGCCATGCTGCTCTGATAGCACTTACAGCATTTTTAAAAGTCGGTGCAACTTTTTTATTTCTAATTCCATAACAATCAATTGCCAGCATATATGAAGCAGCGCCCGACATAAGATTCCTATCATCATTAAAATCGATATTCCCGAAATATTTTACAATAGCATTTTTTCTGGCTGGGGTTAAACTTTTCATTTTATCCAGTTCAGAAGCAGATAATTCGACAAAATCCTTCTGGTATGAAGTAAACAGACAGGCAGGGCAAACCGTTAATTGATATGCAAGCGGACATATTTTACCAAATTTTTTATTATCTTCATATAATCTTCTGAGTTCTTCTGAAAGTGCGCCAGCTATAAGCCTGCCGCCTCCTGAAAAAAGTTCTTCTTTATAAAACTCAGTCCCACAGACAGGGCAAACTGTTGAATTTTTTTGTCTGTAGGATATTTTTAATGAAGCATTATTTTCCATTTTCTGCCATTTCTTTAGAAAAATCTGAAATTATAATTATAATCCTTATTACTATATATTATGTCCGATAAAATTTAATCAAGAAAAAAATAAATATTCCGATAATAAAATAAAACTCTGCCAAGGAATTGTTCCATGAAGAAAATCTTTATACTTATATCAATAATGTTAGTAATTTTTGCGAATCAATCTTTTTCAATGTCTACTATTGAAAAAACGCAGAGAGAATACAGATATAACCTGGGAACTTTAAGATCTATAAAAGTAATGGTCGAAAACTTTCCTGATGACGGCATTAAAACCAAATATGATGATGTACAAAAAAAATTTCAGGAAGCCAGCGAATTATATTATGGACAGAAATTTTCAGACTCATACATAAAATATAGAATAGTAAAAGAAGATTTAATAAAATTAATGCAGCAGCTTGCAAAAGTTTACCTTGATAGAACAAAAGATATTCTTGATTCAACTTCAAAAGATTCGTTTGATATTATTATAAAATATGGGAAAAATAGCGGAGAAATGACATATTTCCGAAGGCCTTTTAATCCGCTTTATGATGTAAAACCCTACAATGAGAAGAATTTCCATTTCTATCAGGACAGATTAAGGATTGCATCTTACTTGCAGGAAGGCTACAAACGATATCATGAAGCGCTTTCCTACTACAACGACCCTGAAATTGAATATATAAAAAATAAAAAAAATATTACATCTGAAACACTTAATTATATTATCGATAGATATCTTCTATCAATTTTTAATTGCAGAGAATCAAAAAAACTTGGTATTGAAATTCATAAAATAGGTATAAAACAGGAAGGACTTCAAGATCAAAAAAACAGGCTCTCAGCAACATTTTTTTCAGGACAACAGGTATTACCGATTTACGATTCCAGGATACCTGAAAAATATAAAGTTGACGCAAATGACAACATAGAACTTTTTCATAAAATAGAAATGCAGAGAGCAAATATGATTCAGCCGCAAAAACAGGATCAGGATAAAAAATAGTAATTTAACCACCTTAAATATATAAATAAAAAAGCCTCGATTTGAATCGAGGCTTTTTTATTTATATATAAAGTATTTTACTTTTTATCTTTTTTCTCTATTTTCTCTTTCTTTTCTTTTTTTTCTTTAACATCTTTTGGAGCTGGAGCTGCTTTTTCTTTAATTTTTCTTTCCACCAGTTCAATTATAGCCATTTCAGCTGCGTCACCGGCTCTATTTCCAAGAAGATAAATTCTTGTATAACCGCCTTTTCTGTCTTTAAATCTGTGAGCTATATCATCAAATAATTTAGCCATAACGTCTCTGTCTCTTACTGTTTTTAGAACTTCTCTTTTATTATGCAGCTTTTTTGCATCATTAGAATCAGGAAGTAGATTCTTTTTTGATCTTGTTATTAACTTTTCAGAAATTCTTTTTAATTCTTTAGCTTTTGTTTTTGTTGTTACTATTCTTTCATGTAGAAATAAAGAAGTAACCATATTACTGAACATTGCTTTTCTATGCTCAGAAGTTCTGCCTAATTGTCTTACGCTGTTTTTGTGTCTCATTTCTTACTCCGTCTATTCCTTAAGTCCAAGATTTAAATGATGCTGCTCAAGCTTGGATTTTATTTCTTTTAATACTACATCACTAAAATGTTTTGATTTTCTTAATTCATCTTCAGTTTTCTTAACTACTTGTTCAAGTGTAGACATATCAAGACTTTTAAAAGTATTATATGCCCTAACAGATAATTCTATTTCATCTATTGATTTAGATAATAAAACTTTAAGTTTCTCTGCATTTTCATCAATCTGATCGATTTCTTCTTCAACTTCTTCCTCAAAATTGATAAATATACTCATATGATCTTTTGCAATTTTTGCAGCATATGCAAGTGCATTTTCAGGTGCAATCGATCCATCTGTCCAAACTTCAAGTATCAATTTATCAAAGTCAGTTCTCTGTCCAACTCGAGTGTCTTCAATATTAACATTAACTTTTTTAATTGGCGAATAAAGTGAATCAATAGGAATAACACCTATATTCTCAGTATTTGCTTTATTCATTTCTGCAGGAACATATCCTCGGCCCCTGTCAATCTGAACTTCCATATCAATAACAGCTGAATCATTTAAAGTAGCAATTACTAAATCTGTATTCATTACTTCTACTTCAGAATCAATATTAAAATCATTCCCTGTAAAGTCACCGGGACCCTTCTTGATTATATGAAGTACTTTTGACATTTCACCATCATATTTTACTCTTAACTTTTTCAGATTAAGAATAATTCTTGCAACATCTTCATAAACGCCTTTAATAGTCTGAAACTCGTGCGATACTCCCTCAATTTTAATTGCGGAAATAGCCGCTCCTTCTATAGAAGAAAGCATAACCCTTCTTAATGTATTACCGATAGTCAGACCATAACCTTTTTCAAAAGGTTCTGCAATAAATCTGCCGTAATCCTTTTGAAGTTCATCATGTTCAAATACTATTTTATTCGGTCTTTTAAAGCCCTTTAGCAAATTTTTTGGGGCCATCTGAACCTCCGTCTATTATTAAAGCAAGTAAATCTAAAGAAAATTATTTTGAATACAATTCAACAACAAGCTGCTCGTTGAAAACTGCTTTAATGTCGCTTCGTATAGGCAATCTTGCAATTTTACCAGTTTTTTTATCAAAATCAACTGATACCCATTCTGGAATTGAGTCAGTGGCTTTAGCCAATTTTATTGAATCATCCATCAAAGTATTAGCTTTATGATATTCTCTAATTTCAATAGTCATGTTTTCTTTCAGGCTAAATGATGAAATATTAACAAGAACATTATTAACCATTACATGACCATGCTGAACTAGCTGTCTTGCCTGTCTTCTTGAAGAAGCAAAGCCCATTCTATAAATTACATTATCAAGTCTTCGTTCAAGTAATGACAGCATATTATCACCTGTAACGCCTTTCATTCTGTTGGCATCATCAAATAATAATCTAAATTGCTTCTCAAGAAGTCCATAGCTTCTTTTGATTTTCTGTTTTTCTCTTAACATGACAGCATAATCAGACATTTTACTTCTTTTCTTTTTTGGTGGTCCGGGAGGATATTTTTTCTTCCCTTTCAAAACACATTTATCTGTTAAGCACCTCTGTCCTTTCAGCATTAGAGGCTGCATTTCTCTTCTACATAATTTACAACTTGGTCCAGTATATTTACCCATAATTTATCTCTCCGTCAAACTCTTCTTCTCTTTTTAGGTCTGCAGCCATTATGAGGCACAGGTGTCATATCTTTAATTTTTGAAATTGTAAGTCCTGATTGAAAAATTGATCTGATTGCCGCTTCTCTGCCTATTCCGGGTCCTTTTACAAGAACTTCAACTGTTTTCAAACCGGCTGAATCCATTGCCTTCTGAACAGCACTTTTTGCCGCCATCTGAGCAGCAAATGGTGTTGATTTTCTTGATCCCTTGAAACCTTCACCACCGGAACTTGCCCAGGAAATGACATTTCCCTGCATATCAGTAAGGGATATTATTGTATTATTGTATGTTGCCCTTATAAATGCTTTTCCAACAGGCACATTTTTTTTATCTTTTTTCTTGATACGATTCTGCTTCACCTAAAATCTCCTTACTTCTTTTTTTTACCTGGAGCGCCTTTCCTGTTTCCTTTACGGGTTCGCGCATTATTTTTTGTATTCTGACCTCTAACAGGAAGACCTCTTCTATGTCTTAATCCTCTATAGCAGCCAATATCCATAAGCCTTTTAATATTCATGGCAATCTCAGTTCTGAGATCACCTTCTACTTTTGTTGTTTTTTCAATTGTTTTTCTTAAATTGTTTATTTCTTCATCAGTAAGGTCTTTAACTCTTTTGTCAGGATCAACTCCAGCACCTGCCAGAATTCTTTTTGACATAGATGGACCAATACCAAAAATATATGTTAATGCCACCTCAATTCTTTTTACTGTCGGTAAATCAACTCCCGAAATCCTTGCCATATATTCCTCTTATATCTTAATGTTTTTTCGCAACGCGAACTTTTTGTCTTTGTTTGTGACGTGGATTACTTGTGCAGATAACTCTGACAACACCATGTCTCTTGATTACTTTACATTCACTGCATATTTTTTTAACTGATACTCTGACTTTCATATTGTTCCTCTTTAATACTTTACTTTGCCCTATAAATAATCCTTCCCCTGTTTAAATCATACGGGGAAAGTTCAACTGTTACTTTATCGCCTGCTAAAATTCTTATATAATGCATTCTCATTTTACCGGAAATATGAGCTAAAACAACATGACCGTTTTCAAGTTTAACTCTGAACATTGCATTCGGTAAAGGATCTACTACAACTCCTTCAACTTCTATTGGTTCCTCTTTTGCCATTACTTCTCTCTATTGCAAATATTTTTAAGAATTTCTGCCGCGGATCTTTGTATTTTTTATAAATCCGTCATAATGTCTCATTAGTAATTGAGATTCAATCTGCTTTAAAGTGTCAAGAGCAACTCCAACAATAATAAGAAGAGATGTGCCTCCGAATATATAAGCCATTTCAACTGATACCTGTTCAGGCCAGATCTTTAAAATAAAATCAGGAACAACCGCTATCATAGCAAGAAAAATTGCTCCAAATAATGTTATTCTGTTTAATATGTACATCAGATATTCAGTTGTATTTTGTCCTGGTCTTATTCCTGGAATAAACCCATTATATTTTTTTAAATTATCTGCAATATCATTTGGATTAAATCTTACTGCTGTGTAAAAAAAACAGAAAAAGATAATTAATCCGCTATAAAATATTATATAAACCGGATGTCCGGGAGATAGCCAATATTGAATTTTATTCATTATCGAATTGTGACCGCCGCCAAGCATACTCATCATTTGCGACGGAAAGGTCAGTAAAGCTGAAGCAAAAATAATTGGTATAACCCCTGCTGCATTTACTTTTAACGGTATATATTGAGCACTTCTCTGCATCATTCCAACTCCGGACATTTTCTTCCCATATTGAACAGGGATTCGTCTTGCCCCGAGTATCAATGCAATTGAAGCTGCAATAACTAAAAGAAAAAGTCCAAGAAGTATAATTCCTACAATCGGTTCTCCAGTATCTCCAATCTTCTTCAGAGTTGCAACAAAAGCCTGTGGAAGTCTGACAACAATACCTGCAAAAATCAGAAGAGATATTCCATTGCCAATTCCTCTTTCTGTAATCTGTTCACCAAACCACATTAAAACTATTGTTCCGGTAGTTACAGCTACAACTGCTGTAATTATAAATCCTATCCCAGCATCCTCAGGTACAACTGATCCGCCAGCTCTTGTTCTCATTGATCTCATCCATACAGTAAGTGTAGCAGATTGGATCAGGCATAAAAAAACTGTGCCGTATTTTATATATTGATTAAGCTTTTTATAGCCTTCAGGGCCTTCTTTTGATAATCTTTCAAGAGTAGGGAAAACAATTTTTAATAAATCAACAATAATTGATGATGATATATATGGCATAATTCCCAATGCAAATATAGTAAATCTTTTTAAAGCACCACCTGAAAAAAGATCCATAAAATCAAGCAGACCGCCAGCTTGAACTTCATTAAAATATTCTTTCAATGCTTCAACATTCATTCCAGGAACAGGGATGTGAGCCCCTATTCTATATACAATAAGTATAAATAGTGTAAATAATATTCTATTTCTTATTTCAGGAACTTTAAATATATTAATAAATGCACTCGACATTATTTTCTCTTATTTAACTGTTTCAATTTTAGATGGATAATCTCTGATAATAGCTTCTCCGCCAGCTTTTTTTATCTTTTCTACAGCTGAGTCTGAAAATGCATCAGCATAAATTTTAACCGGTTTGGTTAATTCACCTGAAGATAAAACTTTTATCATTTTATTTTTATTCTTAATAAGTCTTTTTTTTAATAAAATTTCAGCTGTAATTTCTTTGTCAGACAATTTATCAATTGAAGATAAATTTACGATCTGAAATTCAGTTTTAAATATATTATTAAATCCTCTTTTAGGAACTCGTCTTTGTAAAGGCATCTGTCCGCCTTCAAACCATGGTCTATGTCCGCTTCCGGATCTGCTCAGCTGACCTTTATCTCCTCTACCGCAAGTTCCGCCTTTACCGCTGCTTGGTCCGCAACCAAGACGCTTTCTTCTTTTTATATTAGAGGGTTTAACTATTGTATACATTCCTTCCATTTCCAGAACTTCCATTATTCTTTAATTTCTTTTATAGAAACAAGATGCAGCACTTTATTGAGCATTCCTCTGATAACTAAATTATCATCGTGAATCCTTTCTGCATTCATGCGTCTTAAACCGAGAGCTCTCAACGTAAGTCTCTGCTTAGGTTTTTCAGTTATTCCGCTTTTTATCTGTTTGACTAATATCTTTCGAGCCATAATCATCAACCGTTTATTCCCAAAGTTTATTTATTTGTATATCTCTCAATGAAGCAGCTTCTTTTAAACTTCTTAGCTGCATAAGTCCATCAATAGTTGCTTTAACAAGGTTTACAGGATTTCTTGATCCCTGAGCTTTAGTTAGGATATCATGAATTCCAACTCTCTCAACAACAGCTCTTACTGATGGGCCTGCTATTATTCCTGTTCCAGGTGCGGCTGGTTTCAACATAACCTTTGCAGATTTATATCTTCCAATTACTTCATGAGGAATAGTATTCTTTGAAATATTTATTTTATAAACATTTTTTTTGGCGCTTTCTTTACTTTTATCAATTGCATTTGGAACTTCATTTGCTTTTCCAAAACCTACTCCAACATGCCCGGCACCATCACCAACCACAGCTAAAGCATTAAAAGAAAATCTTCTTCCGCCTTTTACAACTTTTGCTACTCTGTTAATTGTAACAATTTTTTCGACGAGTTCAACGCCTTCTGTTTTAGCTTTTTTTCTCTTAATCTTCATTATATACCCCTAAAACTCCAATCCGTTTTCTCGTGCAGAATCTGCAAAAGCTTTAATTTTCCCGTGATATAGATAACCGTTTCTATCAAAAACTACTTTTTTTATACCGGCTTTAACAGCTTTTTCAGCTACCAGTTTTCCTAATGTTTTTGCAGCAGAAATATTTCCTGTGTTTTTCATTTCCGGAAAATCTTTAGCCATTGTTGATAGTGCTACAAGAGTTTTGCCTTGTTTATCATCAATTATTTGGATATAAAAATTCTTATTGCTTTTAGATATGCACATTCTTAATCTTTCAACTGAACTTTTTATTCTGCTTTTAATTCTAACTTTTCTTTTAGCAGTTCTTCTTTTTTTAATCTTAAGCTTATTCATAGCCTGTACCTTATTTACCAGTCTTTCCGGCTTTTCTTCTGATTTTTTCGCCTTTGTATTTTATGCCTTTCCCCTTATATGGCTCGGGCTTACGAAGTTTCCTAATATTTGCAGCTGTTTGACCAACTAAATATTTACTCTTACCTTTGATGGTTAGCTTGGTCGGATCAATTACTATAAGTGTAATTCCATCAGGTGCTTTAAAAATAATATTATGAGAGAATCCAAGCTGGAACTGAATATCTTTGCCCTGCTGAGCCGCTCTATAACCGACTCCAACAATTTCAAGTTCCTTTTCAAATCCGGCTGATACACCGATTACCATATTATTTATCAATGATCTGGTTAATCCATGATATTTAGCTTTCTCTTTCATCTCATCTTCAGCAGCTGTTAGAACAACATTTAAGATATTGCCTTCTATTTTTATGCTGATTCCATCCATCAATTCAAGTTTTTCCTCTCCAAGAGGGCCTTTTACTGACAGAGAATTTCCTGATATAGCTATATTTACTTTTTCAGGTATTTGTACTGGTTGTTTTCCTATTCGTGACATCTCGCTACCATTTAATCTTTATGAAATTTCACAGATAACTTCGCCGCCCACATTAAGCTTTTTAGCGGCTTTATTAGTTATAATACCTTTTGATGTTGATAATATCCAGATTCCAATATTATTGTATATAGGTTTTAACTCCATAGCCTGGATATAAACCCTTCTACCTGGAGAACTGATTCTTTTTAAATCAACAATCGCTGACTGTCTTTCTGGATTATATTTTAAATAAACTCTGAGTATTTTCTGTTTATTATCATCAATAATCTTAAAATTTTTAATAAAGCCTTCATCTTTCAGTATTTTTGCGATAGATATTTTCATCTTTGTAGATGGAATATCAACTTTCAGATGTTCAGCTTTAACTGCATTCCTTACCCTTGTTAGCATATCTGCAATTGGATCAGTAATATTGCTCATTTTTCTATAGTACTCCAGATTTTACCAAGATGATTTTGTAACTCCGGGAAGTTTTCCTTCTCCGGCCAATTTTCTAAAACAAATACGGCACATTTCGAACCTTCTTAAATACCCTCTGGGTCTTCCGCAAATCTTGCACCTGTTATGTATTCTAACCTTAAACTTGCTTCCCTTAAGGTGTTTGGCGATCTTACATGTTTTTGCCACAATTCTTGCTCCTAATCTCTAAAAGGAAATTTAAATTCATCTAAAAGTGCTTTTGATTCACTCTTATTATTTGCTTTAATTACAATTGTAATATTTATTCCATGAATTTGATCAACTTTATCAAAGTTTATCTCAGGAAAAATAATTTGTTCTCTTGCTGAAAAGTTATAATTACCAAAATTATCAAATGCTTTTGGTGATAAACCTCTAAAGTCTCTAACTCGTGGCAGAGAAATATTAATCAATCTGTCGAGGAATTCATACATAATATCCCCTCTCAGAGTGACTCTGCATCCTACATCATAACCTTCACGAATTTTAAAGTTAGCAATGGAAAGACGAGCTACAGTTTTTACTGCTTTTTGTCCGGTTATTGAAGTTAGTTCATCCATAGCTGCTTTTAAAGCATTGCTATTTGAATGAGCCTCTCCAAGACCAACATTTAGTACAATCTTTTCCAGCTTTGGAACCTGCATCATAGAAGAAAATCGGAACTGTTCCTTAAGCTTCTTCTTTATTGTTTTAACATATTGTTCTTTTAATCTAGCTGACATCTTCCATTCCTATTATTAAACAATATTCTTTCCGCATTTACTGCATACACGGTTTTTATTATCGTCTTTAATCTCAAAACTCATTCTTACGCCTTTTTTGCACTTTTCACAAAAAATCATGACATTTGATATACTTATTGGAAATTCCCTGTTAACAACTCCGCCTTTTGGACTTTCCTGGCTTGTTGCCTTTACAAATTTATTCCTTTTGTTTACGCCTTCTACAACAACGCGACCTCTTTTTCTGTCTATATAGAGAATCTTCCCTCTTCTGCCTTTGTCTGAACCATTAATTATAACAACACTATCATTAACTTTTAAATTTGTCTGTATTTTCTCAATTTTCATATTCACCTCAAAGAACTTCAGGAGCTAAAGATACAATTTTCAGGAAATTTTTATCACGAAGCTCTCTTGCAACCGGTCCGAAAATCCTGGTGCCTTTAGGCTCATTTTTTGCATCTATAATTGCTACTGCATTATCATCAAATCTTATGTATGATCCATCTTTTCTTCTTACAGGTTTCTTTGTCCTAACAACTACAGCTTTCAATACTGATTTAGTATGAACTTTTTTTCCTGTTGAATCTTTCAAGCCATATGATGGCTGTGAATCTTTTACCGCAACAACGATAATATCTCCAACCGATGCATATCTTTTTCTTGTTCCGCCGAGAATTTTTATACACTGGCATTTTTTAACGCCGCTATTATCAGCTACCTCAAGTAAAGTTTGTACCTGTATCATTTCCGAACCTACTTAACTTTTTCTATGATTTCAACAAGTCTGAATCTTTTTTCTTTCGATAAAGGACGTGTTTCTTCAATTTTTACTATATCACCAATTGAACATTCATTCTTCTCATCATGACTTTTTATTCTTTTGGTTCTTTTTACTGATTTCTTATAAAGCGGATGCCTCATAAGATTAACTATCTCAATAACAATAGTCTTATCCATACTATTGCTTACTACTTTGCCGATTTCCTGTTTTCTTTTTCCTTTCATTTCCCGTCTGCTCCGAAAAGCCAATTTTTATTATTTTCTAATTCCAAGTTCTCTTTCTTTTTTCAAAGTTAGAATTCTGGCTATATGTTTTTTTAATTCTCTTATTTTTTTCGGATTATCAACTTTACTTGTAACCGATTTAAAACGCTCCTGCCTTAATTCCTTTTTTGCATCCTCTTGACTTTTCAAAAGTTCGGCTGGAGTTAATTCTTCTAACTTTCCTTTCATTTTAATACCTTGATCACTGATTTATTGTTATAATTTTTGTTTTAACAGGCAATTTGAAAGCTGCACTTTTTAAAGCCTGTTTTGCTAATTCTTCATCAATACCTGCTATTTCAAAAAGGATTCTACCAGGTTTAACTCTTGCTACATAACCCTCAGGATTTCCTTTTCCTTTACCCATTCTTGTTTCAGCCGGTTTTTGTGTAAAGGGAAAATCTGGAAAAATTCTAATCCAAAGCTTTCCGCCTCTTTTTACTTTTCTTGATATTGCAACCCTCGCAGCCTCTATTTGCCTGCTTGTAATTTTTCCGCACTCAAGTGTTTGTAGACCAACTTCACCGAAAGTTATGGTAGAACCTTTAATGGCAACTCCACCCATTCTTCCGCGCTGCATTTTTCTAAATTTAGTCCTTTTAGGCATCAACATATTGGCAACCCTTACTTAGTCTTTCTTTTCACAGTATATTTATCTTCTTCATTTTCAGTAGAACCTGAAATTATATTGCCGTTATATATCCACACCTTAACACCTATAAGACCGAATGATGTAAGAGCTTCAGCAAACCCGAGGTCAATGTCAGCTCTGAGTGTATGAAGAGGTATTCTTCCATCTTTATATGATTCTGTTCTTGCCATCTCAGCATTATTCAATCTGCCTGAAACAGTAATTTTAATTCCCTGTCCGCCGCTTCTGATAGCATTTGTTATAGCCTGCTTAACAGCTCTTCTATATGGAAATCTTCCTTCAACCTGAGCTGCAATCTGCTCAGCAATAATTTTTGCATTTCTTTCCGGTTTTTTTATTTCAATAATATTTAAATAAACCGTTTTTGAAGCTAATTTTTGAAGCTCCGCTTTCAAATCTTCAATATCAGCACCTTTTTTACCTATTAAAACTCCAGGTCTTGCAGAATGAATATTTATATTTATTCTGTCAGGAAATCTTTCAATTAAAACCTTAGCAATTCCGGCACTTTTTTTTGTTTTCTCAATATATTTTTTTATCTGAATATCTTCATGGATATATTTTGAATATGTCTTTTTTTCCTCATACCAGATTGAATCCCAAGTTCTGGTAATGCCGAGTCTTAATCCAACAGGGTTAACCTTTTGTCCCATTTGTTTAATCCTTATCTCTATTATTCGTCTGAAAGAACTATAAAAATCGAACTAGTTCTTTTCTTTATTCTATTAGCTCGACCCCTTGCTCTTGCTCTAAATCTTTTCAGGGTAGGACCAACCTCAACAACAATTTTCTTTATAAACAGATCCTGATCATTCAGATTCGGATTCTTATATTTAGCATTCGCTCCGGCTGAATAAAGGGTTTTCAGTATTAAATCAGCACCCTTTCTAGGAATATTTTTAAGAACATCAACTGCTTCCGGAAAAGCATATCCTCTTAATTCATTAGCAACAAGTCTGACTTTTTGTGCTGAAATTCTATTATTTTTTGAAAAAGCAACCGATTCCATTTTGTCTATTTCCTCTTCTTAGCCGCTATTTTATCATCTTTACTTGTATGTCCTCTGTAAGTTCTGGTAAGCGAAAATTCGCCAAGTTTATGTCCAACCATATTTTCAGAAACATATACCGGTATAAAATTTTTCCCATTATGAACCATTAAAGTATGTCCAATCATTTCTGGAAAAATTGTCGATCTTCTCGACCAGGTTTTAACCGCTTTTTTTTGATTCGATGAATTCAGCTCTTCAATTTTTTTGAAAAGATTAACATCAACATAAGGTCCTTTTTTTACCGATCTTGCCATGTAACTACTTCCTTCTTCTCGCTACAATGTATTTATCACTGTATTTTTTCTTTTTCCTGGTTTTGTAACCTTTTGATGGAACACCAGTTGGTGAAACAGGATGTCTTCCTCCGGAAGATTTTCCTTCTCCTCCACCCAGAGGGTGATCAACAGGATTCATTGCAACACCTCTAACTTTTGGTCTTTTATTCAGCCATCTGGATTTTCCAGCTTTTCCGAGTGAAACATTAATGTGATCTTTATTACCTACTTCACCAAGACATGCGTAACATTCGCTATGTATTTTTCTTATTTCTCCTGACGGGAGTTTAATAAGACAATAATCGCCTTCTTTAGCTGAGATTACAGCAGTTGTTCCAGCTGATCTCACAAGCTGGGCACCCTTACCGCGGTGCAGCTCAATATTGTATATATTAGAACCAAGCGGAATACTTTTTAACGGTAAAGAATTGCCTGATTTTATTTCAGCATTTTCTCCAGACATGATAACATCACCGACTTTGATTCCCAGTGGAGCTATTATATATCTTTTATCACCATCAACATAACTAATTAAAGCTATATTACTGGATCTGTTTGGATCATATTCTATGGATGCCACTTTACCTGGTATTCCATATTTATTCATTTTATAATCTATAAGTCTGTATTTTCTTTTATGACCGCCGCCTCTTCTTCTTACAGTTATCTGACCGTTGTGGCCTCTACCACCCTTTTCAGATCTGCCGGTTGTAAGAGCTTTATGAGGCTTATCAGTAGTTAGTTCTTCAAAATCAAGAACACTCTGAAACCTTAAAGTTGGCGTTGCCGGTTTAAATTTTTTTATACCCATCTTAAGCTTTCCTTAAATAATTACTTAGTGTCAAATATTTCAATTTTTTTGCCCGGCTGCAGTGTAACAATAGCTTTCTTCCAGGCTGATGTTCTGCCAGCTCTGAATCTTACTCTTTTTTTCTTGCCTCTAACCAGTACAATATTTATTTTATCAGCTTTAACTCCGAATAATTCATTAACTGCACGCTTAATCATCAGCTTATTGGCTTTAAAAGAGACCTGAAAAACATATTTACTCTGATCCATAAGCGACGTGCTTTTTTCAGAAATTACTGGGCGTAATATTATATCATTTGAATTCATCGGGCTTCACCATTTGAATATGTCTTAACAATAAAAGCTATTGCATCTTCTGTCATAATAAGTTCTTTTGAATAGAATATATCTCTGCCGGAAATTCTTTTTGCATTATTATATAAAAACCATGGAATATTTTTCAATGAACGCTTTAGTAAATTATTTTCATTACCTGTAATCAGAACACCTTTTGTGACTGACAGCGCTTTTCCAATAACAGCAAGCTCTTTTGTTTTCCCGGTAGTTGTTATGTCTTCTACTATTTTTATCTTACCTTCTTTAGCTTTTAAAGAAAAAATAGATCTATATGCTGCTCTTCTAATATTTTTTGGAAGCTCAATTCTGTAATCTCGTGGAAGAGGTCCGAATGTTGTACCGCCGCCTTTCCAAATCGGAGATCTGTTCGTACCAGCTCTTGCTCTACCGGTTCCTTTCTGCTTCCAAGGTTTAGCGCCACCGCCTCTTACCTCACCGCGAGTTTTTGTTGAGTGTGTTCCATGCCTTAAATTTGCGTTTGCGGCTTTAATTAATTCATAAATCAAATTATCATTGATCTCAGACGCAAAAACACTATCAGGCAGATCCACTTCGCCCACAACTTTTCCGTTTATAGAATATTTTGTAACCTTCATTATATCCTGCCTAATTCTTACTTACGGTAATCAATGAATATTTTGTTCCGGGTACAGCACCGGAAATTAAAACTATATTTTCTTCTTCCATAATTTTAACAATTTTAAGATTTTTTACCGTTATGGTTTTGCTTCCATGTCTGCCTGGCATTTTCTGACCTTTCCATACTTCAGCCGGGTATGTATGAGCACCTATTGAACCAGGAGCTCTATGAAACTTCGAACCGTGTGTACTTCTTCCTCCGGAAAATCCATATCTTTTAATTACACCCTGAAAGCCTTTTCCTTTGGAAACACCTATTATATTCACGTTATCATTTTCAGCAAATATCCCGCACTTGATTTCAGCGCCAATTTCAAGTGAAGCATCGAATGTTTCAATTTCTTTAAAAATCCTCTTCATAGGAAGATTTTTCTTTTTTAAATCCTTTGATATTGGTAATGTCAATTTTGTTTCTTTTACATCAACATAGCCGAGTTTCAAGGCTGAATAACCGTCTTTTTCAACAGTCTTTTTCTGCACAACAACACATGGACCAAGCTCACAAACTGTTACCGGAATAACTTTTCCGTCTTCAGCTGTAAATTGAGTCATTCCTAATTTTCTGCCGATCAATGCTTTTTTCATGATAGTTATCCCAACAAATTTTAAAAACAAATTTAATACATATTTTAATTATTTCAATTAAGTGATTTTTTGAAGAAAATCAGGACTTAATATCTACAGAAACGCCAGCCGGTAATTCAAGTTTCATTAAAGCTTCAACAGTATCTGAATTTGGTTCCAGAATATCAATAAGTCTTTTATGTGTTCTGATCTCAAATTGCTCTCTTGACTTTTTATTAACGTGTGGGGCCCTCAAAACACAAAATTTCTCTATCTTCGTTGGAAGAGGTATAGGCCCTGCTACTTTTGCTCCGCTTCTATTCGTTGTTGCTACAATTTTTGCAGCTGATTGATCAAGAAGTTTTGCATCAAAAGATTTTAGCTTTACTCTGATTTTTTGTCCTGTTAATTTTGCCACTTTTTTTAATTCCCGTTTATCTTTGTTTTGTCAACAAATCGGACTATCTTATAGATAGCCCGATTGCATCATTCATCTATTATTATATTATTCTACAACCTTAATTACAACGCCGGCACCAACAGTTCTTCCGCCTTCACGGATTGCGAATCTTAGTTCCTCTTCCATTGCTACCGGAGTAATAAGTTCAACTGTAATATCAACGTTATCACCAGGCATAACCATCTCTACTCCCTTTGGAAGTTCAAGAATACCTGTAACATCTGTTGTTCTGAAATAAAACTGAGGTCTATAGTTATTAAAGAAAGGTGTATGACGTCCGCCTTCTTCTTTTTTAAGAACATAAATTCTTGAAGTAAATTTTTTATGCGGCGTAATTGAACCCGGCTTAGCAAGAACCTGCCCTCTCATTACATCATCTTTTCCAATTCCTCTCAGAAGACAACCGACATTATCACCAGCTCTACCTTCATCGAGAATCTTTCTGAACATCTCAACACCGGTAACAACAGCTTTTCTTGTTTCAATAAAACCTATGATTTCAATTTCTTCACTGGTTTTAACAATTCCCCTCTCAACTCTTCCTGTTACAACAGTACCACGTCCTGTGATTGAAAATACATCCTCAACAGGCATAAGAAAAGGTTTGTCTATCTGACGTACTGGATCCGGAACATAATCATCAACAGCCTGTACAAGCTTTAGAACTCCCTGAAACCATTCGCCGTCTTTTTTTCCTGCTTCAGCTTCTTCCAAAGCTTTAACAGCTGAACCTGGAATAATTGGAACTGCATCCCCTGGAAAATCATATTTACTTAAAAGCTCTCTGATTTCCATCTCAACAAGCTCAACCATTTCGTCTCTTTCAGCCGGATCAAGCATATCAACTTTATTTAGAAATACAACCATATAAGGTACGTTTACCTGCTTAGCAAGAAGAACATGCTCTTTAGTCTGAGGCATAGCTCCATCTGTTGCAGCAACAACAAGAATAGCTGCATCCATCTGAGCTGCACCTGTTATCATGTTCTTGATATAGTCTGCGTGACCTGGACAATCAACGTGAGCATAATGTCTCTTTGGAGACTCATATTCCTGATGAGATGTTGCAATCGTTATTCCTCTTGCCTTTTCCTCAGGAGCGTTATCAATTTGATCATATTCAACCGGTTTACCAGTGCCGTACATTACGTGCATTACCTTGGTAATAGCTGAAGTCAGTGTAGTTTTACCATGGTCGATATGACCTATAGTACCTACGTTAACATGAGTCTTGGACCTATCAAATTTTTGTTTGGCCATTTAAAATCTCCTTAAATTTAATATTCTATTATAGCTTTTATCGAATAATTCAAGCCAAAAGACTATCTTTTCTACTATTGAACACTAATCCCGATTTGCTTATTTTTATATGAATAATAAAGCAACTGAATACGAGGTTTAAGTATAAAAAAATTATATGCCTATTCTGTCAAGAAAATTAATCAAAATTTTTCTGATTAATTTTTTTTTTTAATTTAATATGATGTTCCCATCATTCTTGCAACCAGTTTATCCATAACTTCCTTTGGAACCAGTTCAAATCTGAAAAATTTCAATGTATGGGATGCTCTACCCTGACTCATTGAACGTACGCTTGTTGCGTACCCGAAAACTTCACTTAAAGGAACAAATGCGTCTATTACTTTTAAAGAGCCTCTAATATCTATTGATTCAATGCGTCCACGTCTGCTGTTAACATCATTTATAACATCACCGGTAAATTCATCGGGAACAACAATTTCAAGCTTCATAACAGGCTCCATAAGCGATGGGGAGGCTTTTTTTGCTCCATCACGCAATGCCTGTGCCGCTGCAATTCTATAAGCCACATCTACAGAAATAGCTTCATTATATGAACCGCCGGAAAGGATAACTTTGATATCATCCATTTTATATCCTGCAATAACACCGGAACCCATTGCATCCCTAACTCCTGACTCAATAAATGGTATTAAATTATCCGGTATTTCACCGGATTTCAGACCATTTTCAAAAACTAATCCTGTTCCAGGTAAGGCCGGCTCGATATCCAGTTTTACATGCCCAAACTGTTCTTTACCTGCAACCTGTCTTTCATATTTAAAATCAGAAGTTGCACTTTTTGTTATTGTTTCTTTATATGTTACCTGCGGTTTCCCGACATTTGCCTGTATGTTGAATTCACGCAACAGTCTATCCACTATAATTTCAAGATGAAGTTCGCCCATCCCCGAAATAAGCATCTGTCCTGATTCCGAGTCTGCATTTACTATAAAAGTCGGGTCTTCTTCCTCAAGACGTCTTAATGCAATAAGAAGCTTCTCCTGATCCGATTTAGTTTTTGGTTCTATCGCAATTGATATAACCGGCTCTGGAAAATCCATTTTTTCAAGCAGGATCGGGGCATTTTCCACACAAAGAGTATCCCCGGTTCTAACGTTTTTTAAACCTATCAGGGCTACAATATCGCCAGTAAAAATCTCACTGATTTCTTCCCTGTCATTTGCGTGCATTCTTAAAAACCGGTTTACCCGATCTTTTTTACCTGTAGTCAGATTCAGAATGCTTTCTCCTGATTTTAAATGACCGGAATATACTCTGATATATGATAATTTTCCAACATGCGGATCAGACATTATTTTAAATACAAGACCGCAAAAAGATTCTTTATCTGAAGCCTCTCTGGAAATAATCTCTTCAAGATTATTAGGATTATGGCCTTCGACAGCCTTAATATCTTTCGGTGAAGGCAGATAATCAACAACTGCATCAAGTACGTGCTGAACACCTTTATTTTTCAGGGCTGTACCGCACATCACAGGAAAAACAGCTGATTGAATAGTTAATTTTCTTACTGCAGCTATTATTGCAGCTTCATCAGGCTCTATGCCCTCAAGATATTTTTCCATCAATGAATCATCTGTTTCTGCAACTGCCTCAATAAGTTTTTCTCTGTAAAAGTTAGCTTTATCAATCAGATCAGCCGGAATTTCCGCAATTTCAATTTCTTCGCCTTTGGCATCATTCCAGAAATTTGCTTTCATAGTGACAAGATCAATAACTCCACGAAAAGTATCCTCAGCTCCAATAGGAATCTGCAGCGGAAGAGGATTTGCGTAAAGTTTGGATTTAATCATATCAATACAGTTATAAAAATCTGCACCTATACGATCCATTTTATTAATAAAACAGAGGCGGGGGATATTATATTTATCTGCCTGCCTCCATACAGTTTCAGTCTGAGACTGAACACCGGAAACACCGTCAAATACAGCAATAGCTGAATCGAGAACCCTTAAACTTCTTTCAACTTCAATTGTAAAATCTACATGGCCCGGAGTATCTATGATATTTATTCTTGTATTTTTCCAGAAGCAGGTTGTAGCAGCGGCAGTAATAGTTATGCCTCTTTCTTTCTCCTGAATCATCCAGTCCATTTCAGCAGTGCCTTCGTGAACTTCGCCAAGTTTGTGGGTTTTACCTGTATAGAATAAAAACCTTTCAGTCAGGGTTGTTTTACCGGCATCAATATGCGCCATAATGCCGATATTTCTTGTTCTATTTAAAGGCAGTTCTCTTCCCATATTACACCTTCAAGTATTAAAGCATTACCCCCTATTCTCAAGAGAGAGTTATCGGAGTCCATTAAAACATAAAATACCAGGTTAATGCCTGGTATTTTATCAATCCAAAATGATTTACCCTGTGTAGAAAAGGGATTATATTATACTACCATTTATAATGAGCAAAAGCCTTGTTAGCTTCAGCCATTTTATGGGTATCCTCTTTTTTCTTGATTGAAGAACCAGTATTATTATAAGCATCTAAAAGTTCGCCTGCAAGTTTCTGAAACATTGTTTTTTCACCGCGTTTTTTTGAATGTATTATAATCCATCTTATACCGAGAGCCTGTCTTCTTTCAGGTCTGATTTCTACAGGCACCTGATATGTAGCACCACCGACTCTTCTTGATTTTACTTCTACAACCGGTTTTACGTTTTCAAGCGATTGAATAAAAACTTCAACAGGATTTTTCTGTGTTTTTTTCTCAACAATTTCCATAGCCTTATAGAAATTTGTTTCTGAAACCCCCTTGTTGCCTGAATACATCATACAGCTGATAAATTTCGCAACAAGCTTACTGCCAAATTTAGGATCCGGAAGATTTTCTCTTTTTACTGGTCTTTTCCTGCGCATAAATTCCTCTTAACAAAATATTATTTTAGAAAAATTGAAAATAATAATTCAAAATTTTCATTGATAGCACTGCATTTAACAATTCAGAAATTTTAAAACCTGTTAATCTGAATTTTAAGCTTTCGGCCTTTTTGATCCATATTTGGATCTGCCTTTTCTTCTGTCATCCACGCCTAATGTATCCAGCGCACCCCTGATAATATGGTAACGTACTCCCGGAAGGTCTTTTACCCTGCCGCCTCTTATTAATACTGCTGAGTGTTCCTGAAGATTATGTCCAACACCTGGGATATAAGCAGTTACTTCTATTCCATTAGTAAGTCTTACCCTTGCAACTTTTCTTAAAGCAGAGTTAGGTTTTTTAGGTGTAAAAGTCATTACCCTTGTACAAACTCCCCGTTTTTGCGGACATTGTTTCAAAGCAGGCGATTTGGATTTCTTTCTTTTCTGATCTCTGCCTGTTTTTATGAGCTGATTTATTGTTGGCATTTTAACTCCTGATATATTATATCTTTATATTTATCTTTACTTATATCATTTTAAATTAGATTCACACATTTCAAGTGATATCTTAAATTTTAACGATATTTGTCAACATAATTAATGAACTTTTATTCTGCATCCACTATTTCTTCAACCGGCGGAGCTTCAATTGCTTCAGAAGCTGCTGTTTCCGGAAGTCTATCAAGATCTCCAGGCTCATTCATGTATATTTCAACATTCTGATATCTTCTTGCACCTGTTCCGGCAGGTATCAAATGACCGATAATTACATTTTCTTTTAATCCGCGAAGCTTATCAATTTTACCTTTTATCGCTGCATCAGTCAGAACTTTAGTTGTTTCCTGGAAAGAAGCTGCTGATATAAAGGATTCAGTGTTAAGCGCTGCTTTTGTAATGCCCATAAGAATCGGGATTGCAGTTGCAGGTTTTCCGCCTTCTTCAAGAACACGGTCATTTTCATCATTGAAATCAAATTTATCTGCAATCTGCTCAATGACAAAGTTTGAATCTCCTGAATCAGTTACTCTTACTTTTCTTAGCATCTGCCTTACAATTGTCTCAATATGCTTATCATTTATTAAAACTCCCTGAAGCCTGTAAACTTCCTGTATTTCATTAACAAGGAATTTCTGAAGCTCTCTCGGGCCTTTAATCTTTAATATTTCATGCGGATCAACAGGACCATCGTCAATCTTTTCGCCCTTGCTGATAATATCACGATCCTGCACACGTAAAAATTTTGATGCTCTGATGGAATATTCTTTTTCAGTTCCATCTTCGCCAGTAACAAGAATCTTTCTTTTATTTTTAACTGTATCTCCGATTGAAACTGTTCCTTCAATTTCGGAAAGAGTAGCTGCTTCCTTAGGAGTTCTTGCTTCAAATAATTCAGCAACCCTTGGAAGACCTCCGGTTATATCCTTTGTCTTTTCAGCGCCTCTTGGAATTTTTGCAAGTACTGTTCCAGCCTGCACCATATCTCCCTGAACTACCATTAAATGCGCGCCTTTAGGAAGAAGATAAGTTATAGGCTCTTCATGCCCTGCGTGGATACTTACCCTTGGCTGAAGTTTTTCAGTTTTATACTCAACAATTACCCTCTTGGTAACATTTGTAGCAGGATCCAATTCCTCTCTTAAACTCTTGTTAAGTTCAACATCAACAAACTCAACTTTACCATCTATTTCAGTAAGAATAGGTTCGAACCATGGATCAAAAAGAGCAAGAACTTCATGTTTATCGTAGAATTTGCCTTCTTTTGCATTAATCTCAGTACCAACATTGATTGGAATTGAGTTCTGCTCTCCAAGTATATAAACTTTCTTTTTATCAATTTTAACAAATCCGGGTTTTTCTGTTTTTACAGCTTCTCCATCAAGAGTTGCAATAGTAATTCCAGTATAAACTTTATCTCCATCATTAACCTTGAATTCAGGTTCGCCTTTCAGGTTTATAATATCAATTACTCTCTGAACGATCATGTATCCCCTTCTGACAGAGATTGTTTTTTTCTCATCAGAACCCTTAGGAGATGTTTTGATTATTTTAGATGTAATATCTTTTACAAATACATCATAGTTTAGCCTGATTTCACTTTCCTCAACACTTCTGGAAGCAATACCTCCGATGTGGAAAGTTCTCATTGTAAGCTGTGTTCCAGGCTGACCGATTGACTGAGCAGCAATGATACCAACTGCTTCACCAAGATCTACATGTTTTGATGTTGCAAGATTTCTTCCATAACATTTAGCACACACACCGTGTCTTGCATCGCAAGTCAGTACGGATCTGATTTCAATCATATCTATATTAAGTTCGTCGATAATCGTTGCTACTTCCTCAGTAATAATTCCATCAGCATTTCCGAGAATTTCTCCTGTTACAGGGTGAGCAAGATCATACAACAGCGTTCTTCCGACAGCTCTTGATCCGAGAGATTCAATGACCTCATCTCCCTCTTTAATAGGATAAAGATCTATTCCCATGGTTGTTCCGCAGTCATTCATGGATATTACAACATCCTGGGCAATATCAACAAGACGTCTTGTGAGATATCCTGCGTCAGCTGTTTTAAGAGCAGTATCCGCAAGACCTTTTCTTGCTCCGTTGGTTGATATGAAATATTCAAGTACTGTAAGACCTTCTTTAAAGTTCGTTCTGATCGGAACCTCAATAATTTCACCGCTCGGTTTAGCCATGAGGCCCCTCATACCTGCAAGCTGGCGGATCTGCTGCTTGCTTCCCCTTGCGCCCGACTGAGCCATTACATATATCGGATTAAAGCCATTTGAATTTTTTGCCAGCTGATCAAACATTTTTTCCGCGATTTGTTCATTGGCATTTGTCCAGAGGTTAATAACCCTGTTGTATCTTTCTTCGTTTGTTATAAAACCGTTTCTGTATTCATTCTCAATTGCTTCAACTTTTTTATCTTCCGCTACGATGATATCTTTCTTTTCGTCAGGAACAACAATATCGTACATGGAAATAGTCGGAGCAAAATAGGTTGAATATGTAAATCCGGCTGTTTTAATATCATCCAGCATCTTAACAGTTATTGTTGGACCATACTTTCTCAAAACATCGGAAATTATTTTTGAAAGACCTTTATCATTTACCATATGGTTGATATATGGATAATCTTCAGGTAAAAGCTTATTGAATAAAAGTCTGCCTGGAGTAGTTTCAACAAATTCCTTATCCATAAGAAATTTGATTTTTGATCTCATTTTAATCTGACCATAATCAACTGCGCGCATTACATCATCCTGCTCATCAAAAAATTTGATGGTTTCCTGGACAAGCTCTGTCATTGCTGTAAGATAATAAATTCCAAGAACTATATCCTGGGAAGGAGTTACCACAGGGTGACCGTTTGCAGGTGAAAGCAGATTATTTGTTGAAAGCATTAAAGTCCAGCACTCAAGCTGAGCTCGCGGAGAAAGTGGAACGTGAACTGCCATCTGGTCTCCGTCAAAGTCGGCATTGTACGCATGACATACAAGCGGATGCAGCCTGATAGCTTTTCCTTCAACAAGAACAGGTTCAAAAGCCTGTATTCCAAGCCTGTGAAGAGTCGGAGCACGATTGAGCAGAACCGGATGTTCGGAAATTACTTCTTCAAGAACTTCCCAAACCTCTGGACGCTCATTCTCAACCATTTTTTTAGCTGATTTTATATTCTGAACATAATCGCGATCAACAAGCCTTTTCATAATAAACGGTTTGAAGAGCTCGATAGCCATTTTTTTCGGCAGACCGCACTGATGAAGTTTCAGTTGAGGACCAACAACAATTACAGAACGTCCTGAATAATCAACACGTTTTCCGAGAAGATTCTGTCTGAATCTTCCCTGCTTGCCTTTAAGCATATCAGACAATGATTTTAGAGGTCTGTTACCCTTACCTTTAACTGCACGCTTTCTTCTGCTGTTATCAAAAAGTGCATCAACAGCCTCCTGAAGCATTCTTTTTTCATTTCTGACAATAATTTCAGGAGCACGAAGCATAAGCAGACGCTTAAGCCTGTTATTTCTGTTTATTACTCTTCTATATAAATCATTTAAGTCAGATGTGGCAAATCTTCCGCCGTCAAGCTGAACCATAGGTCTGAGTTCTGGCGGTATAACAGGAACAGCATCGAGTACCATCCATTCAGGTTTATTGCCCGATTCTTTGAATGACTCAATGATTTCAAGTCTCTTAATAAATTTTTTATCTATTTTAGCATCTTTAGCTGACTTGGCGTGTATTTCAGCCCTCAAAAGCCTTGATTCTTCATCAAGGTCAAGAGACATGAGAAGCTGTTTAATAGCTTCTGCACCCATTGCTGCTATAAATGTATCACCATGCTTTTCATATATTTCATAGTAAAGCTCTTCATCAATGACTTTTCCTCTATATATATCCTTATACTCATCCGATTTGTCAATTTCGCCCGGATCTATAACAATATATTTTTCATAATAGAGAACCTGTTTCAGTTCAGTAACAGTAATATTCAGAATCAATCCCATCCTTGATGGAACAGATCTGTAATACCATATATGCGCAACAGGAGTAGCAAGCTCGATATGGCCGCCGCGCTCTCTTCTTACTTTGTAATGAGTTACTTCAACTCCGCATCTATCACATATTACGCCTTTGTATCTGATAGATTTGAATTTTCCGCAATAGCATTCCCATTCTTTTGTAGTACCGAATATTTTCTCGCAGAAAAGCCCTTCCCTTTCCGGTTTCAATGTTCTGTAATTTATAGTTTCAGGCTTTTTAACTTCGCCATAAGACCATTCACGGATCAGATCCGGAGAGGCGAGCTTAATCTGCATGGAGCTGAAATCATTAAAATCTCTCATCTCATATTTTCCTGTAATTAGTTATTTTGCAGTGAATCAATTTTTATCTTACGCTTTGACTTGTTATAGCCATCGCTCCATTCCGCAATGCTGATCTCAACGCCCGCTTCATCATATACCCTGACATCAAGCGCGAGTCCTCTTAGTTCCTGAATAAGTACATTGAATGACTCAGGAATACCAGGAGTTGTTGTATTAATGCCCTTGACAATAGCTTCGTAGATTCTTGCTCTACCCAGCATGTCATCTGATTTAACAGTAAGAAGCTCCTGAAGCGTATAAGCAGCACCGTATGCTTCGAGCGCCCATACTTCCATCTCTCCAAGTCTCTGACCGCCGAATTGCGCTTTTCCGCCGAGAGGCTGCTGTGTAACAAGTGAATAAGGTCCGGTAGATCTTGCATGTATTTTATCATCAACCATGTGAGCAAGTTTCAACATGTATGAATATCCAACCATTACTTCATGCTCAAAAGCTTTTCCTGTTCTGCCGTCATAAAGTACAGACTTGGAACTCACAGGAAGTCCTGCCTCTTTAAGCATTTCTCTTATTCTTTCTTCTTTAGCTCCATCAAAAATCGGAGTTTCAGAAATGATCCCCAGTTCATGAGATGCCCATCCAAGCTCAACTTCAAGAAGCTGGCCGAGATTCATCCTCGATGGTACAGAAAGAGGATTTAAAACTATATCAATCGGTGTGCCGTCAGGCAGATATGGCATATCGTATCTTGGTACTATTTTTGAAATAACGCCTTTATTCCCGTGGCGTCCTGCCATTTTATCACCGACAGAAATTTTTCTTTTATCAGCAATATAAACTTTTACCAGTTCTTCAACTCCCGGTGAAAGCTCATCCGCATTATCTCTTGTAAATCTTTTTACATCAATTACTATACCTTCAATACCGTTCGGAACCCTTAAAGATGTATCCCTTACTTCACGGGCTTTCTCTCCGAAAATTGAATGCAGCAGCTTATACTCAGGTGTAAGATCCTGCTCGCCTTTAGGAGTGACTTTACCTACAAGAATATCATCAGGCTTAACATAAGCACCCGGTCTGATAATTCCATCTGCATCAAGATCTCTGAAAGCTTTCTCGCTGAGATTCGGTATATCACGGGTTATTGTTTCACGGCCGAGTTTGGTTTCCCTTGCCTCAACCTCAAACTGCTCTATATGGATAGATGTATAAACATCTTCCTCAACAAGTCTTTCTGAAATTAAAATCGCATCCTCAAAATTATATCCCATCCATGGCATATATGCCACGAGAATATTTTTACCAAGAGCAAGTCTGCCCTCATCAGTTGCCGGACCGTCTGCAAGCACATCGCCTGCTTTAATTTTCTGGCCCTGTCTTACAATCGGCTTTTGATTAAAACATGTACCCTGGTTTGTTCTTTTGAACTTCAATAGCGGATACTCATCAAAATCACCGCCGGAAGTTTTTATTAATATATTATCCGCTTCAACCTTAACAACTTCACCGGATTTTTTTGCAACTATAAGAACTCCGGAATCTCTTGCAGCAAAAGGTTCCATTCCAGTTCCAACAAGCGGAGCTTCTTCTATTAAAAGCGGAACTGCCTGTCTTTGCATGTTTGAACCCATGAGCGCTCTGTTTGCGTCATCATGCTCAAGAAAAGGAATAAGACATGTTGATACTGAGAAAATCTGCGATGGTGATACGTCCATGAATTTAATCTCTTTAGGAGCTTTGTATGGAAAGTCCCCTCTGTGTCTGCATGGAATCAGAACTTTCTGGAAAACACCCTTATCGTCAATTTCAGCATTCGCCTGTGCTATATAGTGTTTGTCCTCTTCATTTGCAGTTAAAAATTCTATTCTATCAGTAACTTCTCCGCCTTCAACAACCCTGTAAGGAGTTTCAAGAAAGCCATACTCATTGATTCTTCCATATGTACTTAAAGAAACAATAAGTCCGATATTCGGGCCCTCAGGAGTTTCGATAGGACACATACGTCCGTAATGTGATGGATGTACGTCACGAACCTCAAAACCTGCTCTTTCCCGTGAAAGTCCGCCTGGTCCCAGAGCGTTAAGTCTTCTTTTATGAGTCAGTTCCGCAAGCGGATTTGTCTGATCCATAAACTGGGATAACTGGCTTGAACCGAAAAATTCATTTATTACAGCAGTTATCGGCTTGATGCTGATAAGAGCCTGCGGTGTGATAATATCAAGATCCTGGATGCTCATCCTTTCACGGATAACCTTCTCCATTCTCTGAAGTCCGACCTTGATCTGATTCATTATAAGTTCACCAACAGATCTGATTCTTCTGTTTCCAAGGTGGTCAATATCATCAGTTCTTGTAGAGATGAATTCTTTTCCGCCTTCTTCTCTGCTTACGATTGAATAACCATCTGCTTCTGCTATAAGATAAAGAAGATATTTTATTGTATAAATTATATCGTCATTTTTCAGAACTAGTTCTTTTTTGCCGTATTTTTCAGGCTTTTCCATTCCGTATAATTTACTGTTGATTTTATATCTTCCAACATCACCCAGACTGTATGTCTTGGTATTGAAAAACATATTATGGAAAAGATCTTTTGCATTCTCAAGCGGATCGCCCGGCCTCATTGTTGAAAGAATTGCCATTAAAGAAAGTTCCACCTGCGAATAAGCTTCGAGATCTACTTTTTTCCCAAGCTCTTTCTGAATATATTCTCTTGCCGCCTGAAGAGTTGAACTTAAATATGCATCTTCTTTTTTGTTAGGAAAATCAATTACTTCAACTTTCTTAACACCCTCTTCTTTTAAACGGTCAATAATGTCGATATTAATCCGCTCACCAACTTCTATTACCAGCTCTCCGGTTTCAGGATTAGCAACATCGCCTGCTATTCTTCTTCCGTTAAGAGATTCGTAATCGGCTTCGCTTTTAAGATTTATTATTTCTGTATTATAAAAAAGCTTAACAATTTCCTCATCAGTTTCATAACCCATTGCTTTAACAATGATTGATAATGGAAATTTTTTCTTTCTGTCAATTCTTGCTATAAGGTATCCCTTGGTATCCATTTCAAATTCAAGCCATGACCCTCTGTCAGGTATGACTCTTGAATTATAGATCCTCTCCTCTTCTTCGAAGAAAAAGAAAATACCTGGAGATCTGTGAAGCTGGTTTACAACTACTCTTTCAGCTCCATTTATGATAAAAGTTCCTCTAGGAGTCATTAAAGGAATATCACCCATATAAACAGTCTGCTCTCTTACCTCACCGCTGTCTTTTCTGATAAGTCTGATTGTTGATTTAAGCGGAGCAGCGTAAGTTACATCTCTTTCCTTACATTCATACTCTGAATATTTGGGTTCGCCTATATTATAATCAATAAATTCAAGAACAGCATCCTCATGAGGGCTTTCGATTGGAAATATTTCCTCGAAAACGGACTGAAGGCCCTGCATCTTCTTCTTTAAGGTTTCTTTCTGCAAAAACCATTCGTAGGATTTTATTTGTATTTCAATTAAATTCGGAAGCTCAATACTTGTCTTGATTCTGCCGAAATTTACAACTTTTTTATTCTTTTGCATGGTCACCCGTTTTAAAAAATAAATTTAAAAATATAATGCCGATATGAAATTATAAAAAAATGAAGGATGATATCATTTATTAAAACACCAAAAGGTTTGATCAATAATCAAACCTAAGAAATAAATCTATAATCCCCTGCATAAGGCAGGGGATTATCAAAAATACAATTACTTAATCTCAACAGTTGCGCCGACCGCCTCAAGCTGCTTTTTAAGTGCTGCAGCTTCGTCTTTTGAAACTTTTTCCTTAACAGTCTTATTGCCTTCCTCTACAAGTTCTTTAGCTTCTTTAAGTCCGAGTGAAGTGATTGTTCTTACTTCTTTAATAACTCCAACTTTATTATCGCCGAAATTTTTGAGGATTACATCAAATTCTGTCTGCTCTTCAGCAGCTTCAACAGCAGCACCGCCGCCGGCAGCAGCTACAGCAACAGGAGCAGCGGCAGAAATGCCGAATTTATCCTCCATTGCCTTAACGAGCTCTGCAGCTTCGATTAATGTTAAACTTCCTATTGCCTCTAGAAGTTCCTGTACTGAAAGTTTTGCCATTTTTTTGCTCCTTTATACTTAGTGAATTTCTTCAAGTTAATACGTTCTTCGCCGTAAAAACCTATAAAGGGAAAAGATTTATCCGCTTTGTAATTTTTGTCACACTTTGGAACTATATCTTTATAACCCTTATTGCTTGCTTAATAAAAAATAAAACCTTATTTTGAATTTGATTCAGCTACAGCTTTTATTCCTCTTGCGAGAGAAGCCATAATCTGATTCATACCTACTGCAACGCCTCGTGTAGGCCCGTTTATCAGTGACATTACCTGAGATATCAGGATTTCTTTTGATGGAAGCTCGGCAATTTTTTTAACCTGCTCATCATTATATATAACTTTATCAAAAACAGCCAGAGAGAAACTGAATTTCTCCTGCTCTTTGCTGAAGTCCTTGAAAATTTTTGCTGTTTCAGCAACTTCGCTTTTTATAAACGCCACTGCAACAGGACCCTTAACATGAGAATCCATTCCTTCGTAACCTGCTTCTTTCAATGCAAGTTTAAAAAGATTATTTTTAACAACCTTGTACTCAACATTTTTTGCTCTGAGTTTTTTCCTCAGTTCCTGAAGCCCTTTAACTTTTACGCCGGAATAATCAGTAAAAATAATATTCCCTTTAGCTTTAAGCTTCTCTGCAAGGCTTTTCACTTCATCAATTTTATATTGCTTTATCATGATCCTTATATCCCCTTATGATTGATCTTGATTCCAGGGCCCATGGATGAGCTTAGATAAACGGTTTTAATAAAATTTCCTTTAGCGTCGGAAGGTTTATCCTTAACAACCTGATTATAGAAAGTTTTAAAATTATCTGCAATAGAATTTGAAGCAAAAGAAATTTTACCGATACCCATGCTGATTACACCGGTTTTATCTGCTTTATATTCTACACGGCCGCCTTTTAATTCCTTGATAATACCTTTAACATCTTCTGTTACTGTACCGGCTTTCGGTTTAGGCATCAGACCTTTTCTTCCAAGAACCTGTCCGAGCTTTCCAACCTCTTTCATCATATCAGGTGTGGCAACAACTGCCTGAAAATCAACCCAGCCGCCTTTAATTTTCTCAATAATGTCTTCTGCACCGACAAAATCAGCACCAGCGTCAGTTGCTTCTTTCTGTTTATCGCCTTTGCATATAACTACAACGATTTTATCCTTTCCGGTGCCTGCAGGAAGATTTACGCTTCCCCTTACATTCTGAAAGCTTTTATGAACGACCTTGATGGATATATCAATAGTTTCATCAAATTTTGCAAACTTAAGCTCTTTTAAAAGTGTGACAGCCTCTTCAAGATTATATAATCTTGTTTTGTCGATTTTTGATCGAACTGCTGTTATTTTTTTTCCTCTTTTCATACTTCAAAACCCTCTATAAGGTAAAATTAATCTACGACATCAACGCCCATGGATCTTGCTGTACCGCCGATTATATTTGCTGCTGCATCAATATCATTTGCGTTTAGATCTGGCATTTTAAGCGCTGCAATCTCTTTAAGCTGTGCACGGGTAATTTTCCCGGCTTTTGTTTTATTCGGCTCGCTGGATCCTTTCGGCAGATTAAGAATTTTCTTAACAAGTACAGATGCCGGAGGAGTTTTTACTATAAATGTATATGTTCTATCTTCATAAACAGTTATTACGATAGGAAGAATAGTACCCTGCTGATCTTTTGTTTTCTCGTTAAAAGCTTTGCAGAATTCCATAATATTAAGACCATGCTGTCCAAGAGCAGGGCCAACTGGAGGTGCCGGGTTAGCCTGTCCGCCGGGTATCTGCAGTTTTATTTCAACAACTATCTTTTTCTTTTTTTTAGGAGCCATTCTAATTCCTCATGAAAAATTATATTTTGCCTACTTGCATAAAATCAAGTTCAACCGGTGTTCCACGTCCAAAAATTTCAACTTTTACTCGAAGCCTTCCTTTTTCAGGATGTACTTCTTCGACAACTCCGCTGAAACCGTTAAATGGACCCTCAATAACAGTAATATGTTCTCCAACTGAAAATTCAATACCAAAATGCGGTTTCTCTTTTCCTTTTACATCATCCTGTCTGGAGAGCAGAGAATTAACTTCATCTTTTGTTAAAGGCTTAGGTTTTTTCAAACCCGATGAAGCAGATGCGCCTACAAAATTTGTTACGCCTTTAATATTTCTTACCATGCTCCAGTTTTCATCGTTCATTTCCATCTTAACAAGAACATAACCAGGCATAAGTTTTTTTGTTACTACTCTTTGTTTTCCGTCTTTGGATTTTTTCTCTTCCATAGTCGGTATTCGAACTTCAAAAATACTTTCTTTAGCCAGCTCATTGAGCATATTAGCTTCTTCAGATACTCCAGCTGATTCTTTTTCCTGGGCCTTTTTCAGAAGCTCGCTTCTTAAAGATTCATCTTTTTTTTCGAGAGAAAATTTAACTTTATTTTCATGACCCGAATACGTATGAATTACAAACCATTCTTTAGCCATGTTTATTTCACAACCATCTCTATCAATAGCATCAGAGCCCTATCAACAAGCCACAAAAACATTGATATAATGAAAACAGTTATCACTACAACAATTGTAAACTTTGTGACATCATCCTTGCTTGGCCATGTAACTTTCTTCAGCTCTTCCCTGGCCTCACGAAGGAACTGAATTATTTTCTTTATCATAGCCGGTTTAAGCTTTAGTTTCCTTATGAAGGAGATGTTTATCGCAAAATTTGCAATATTTCTTAACTTCAAGCTTACCTGACTGATTTTTCTTATTCTTAGTTACAGAATAATTTTTGCGTTTGCAGCCCTGACACGCAAGTAGAATAACATCACGCATATATATCCCCACTTATACTCTGATTATCAATAATCAGCAAATTTAATCAAAATTTTTAATTATAAAATAGTTCAATTGGACAGGCTCATTTTTGATATAATGAGCCCACGACCAGAATCGAACTGGTGACCTTTTGCTTACCATGCAAATGCTCTACCGACTGAGCTACGTGGGCAAAGGTAGAGAGTAATGTTAGAAATACCCCTTTTTTTGTCAATGAAAAACATGAAAAAATTCAACTTTTTATTAAAATTTGAACAGTTTCCAAAGAAACGATATAAAGAAATCCAGAATATCAATAAATTGAGTTAAAGTTAATTATTTCCATATAAATCAAAGAGTCCTATTGTGTCAATAATCTCCCAACAATTTTGATTAAAAATACAAAAAAAACCGCCATAAATGGCGGTTAAATTTAATCTAATATAAAGGAGGTTTATTCTTTAATCACATATGTTGATATTTTCTCTTTTGATAATATTTTTCTGAATTTTTCAGCTTCCCTTTTACTCGAAATGCCCTGTATAACCACTCTATATAAATCACCTTCATGAACTACCTGTATATCCGCGCCTGTTATCAGTTCCTCGATTCTACCGGTTTGTTTATCTGCATTTTTCTTGGAATAAAAAGCTCCTGCCTGAATTGACAAAGATTCCTTTTTAGACTGTTTCTGGTCTTCAATATCATTTTCCTGATCTTCTGAAACAGGCTCAACATCTTTAGGTTTTATTTTAGATTTTATTTTACTTTTCTTAGCTGATTCCTTGCCAATTATATTAATTCCGACAAGAACCTCTCCCTTTGAAACCATACCGATTTCCTTAGCTGCGTCATAAGAAAGATCAATGATTCTCTCGCCTTTATAAGGGCCTCTGTCATTAATTTTTACTTTAACGGTTTTCCCGTTATCAAGGTTTTTTACTTCCAGAATTGTACCGAAAGCCAGAGTTTTATGAGCTGCCGTAAGATCATTCATGTTAAATTTTTCGCCTGATGCAGTTTTTTTACCATGGAACTCCCTTCCATACCATGAAGCCATTCCGGTTTGAAAGAATTTCTCTTTCTGATAAATTGAATCATCTGATTCATCTTCTTCTATTTTTTCTTCTTCTTTAAATTTACTTTTTTTGCCGTATTTTACAGGCTTTTTTTCCTCATAATCTCTATCGGCATCTAAATTATCATCGCTGCTGCCTAAAACAGCAGATCTGTCATCTCTGTTTTCTTTTTTAGATGTTTTTACTTTTTTTGCCTTATAATCTCTTCCGATATCTTCATTATCTTCTTCGAAAACTATTTCATCAGAGCCAGTACTCTTTTTATCGAGCTTGTATTTATCGCTTGGGCTGGTTTTCCTTGCCTGAGCTGTTTCAATAAAACATCCGCTTGTTGAAATTATCATAACTGCACCGAGTGCAATAATAGCAGCTCTTCTATAAATTCCGGTCATGGTAAATTACCTCCAAAAATATAAATCTTTGATTTATTTATCGGAATTTGCTCCATCTCCCTTGAGACATAAAAAAAATATCGCGCTAAAACTTCTTGACCTTTTTCCGCCATAACTGAAATTCCAGCCTTGACCCCCGCTAACTGCCACAAAACAAAAGGCAGAACAAAATACGGGGTTAACTAATTTATAGAGGTTTCCATAAATGAGCATAGTTACATATAGGCCTACAATCACTCGAAAAGAGCTGGAAGGCGTTCTTGACTGCCTTATAAACGATGAACTTGCTTCCGGTGAAACTGTTAAAACGTTCGAATCTTCTGCTGCCAATTTAACCGGGTTAAAATACTCTCTTGCAGTTAATTCAGCAACAGCCGCGTACCACCTGATTTATAAATCGCTGCAGATTGATTCTGATTCAGAAGTGATTATGCCTTCATTTTTTTATCAGGCTCCATTGAGTTCACTGCTTTATTGCGGCGGTAAGCCGGTTCTGATAGACTGCGAGGATAATTCACTATTTCCATCAATTGAATCTATAAAGGCAAAAATTACTGATAAAACAAAAGCTATTGTAACCGGTCATACATTCGGTTTCCATTCTGATATTAATGCTCTGAACGAACTGGGATTGCCTATTATAGAAGATATTTCTCATTCTGCAGGAACTGAAATTGACGAAGTGCCTGTAGGCAGAAACTCTCAGTTTGCAGTATTATCCTTCGATCCGAATATGATAATAACAACCGGCAGAGGGGGAATGATTCTTACCAATAATTCAAAGAACTATTCTATAATGAGGGATTTCCGCGGAGGATCAGAAAATCTGAATTACGAATATGCAATGACAGATTTCCAGGCAGCAATGGGAATTTCCCAGCTTGTTAGACTGAAAGCTTTTTTAACAAGAAGAAGAGATATAGCAAAAAAATATCATGAAGCAATAAAATTAACCCCTCATAAACCAATGTATTCCTTCAGCGATAAATTTGCGTACCAGACATTTCCTGTAATTTTTGATTCAGCTTCGGAAAAAACAGAAAAATTCTGGAAAAAAAATGGAATTGAAATCACAAAACCTATAGTAAAACCGCTGCACTCCTTTCTTGAACTAAGGGGACTGGATTATCCAAACAGCGACAGGCTTTCAAAAAAACTGTATGCCCTGCCGCTTTATCCGGCATTATCAAAAAAAGAAATTGAAAAAATCTCTAAACTTATTGGAAGTTTTATATAAGGACAGCAATATGTATATTTTAACAGTTGAAGATAAATTTTCATCAGCACATCAGCTCAGAGGATATAAGGGAAAATGCGAAAATATCCACGGACATAACTGGAAGGTTGTATTATCAGTTAAGGGAAATAGTTTAAATAATATCGGACTTCTGATTGATTTTAATGATCTTAAAAGTATGCTGAAAAAAGTTACTGATCTGCTTGATCATAAGAATATCAATGAAGTGACGCCTTTTGAAGAAGTAAATCCCAGTTCTGAAAATATCGCAAAATTCATATCAGACAAAATTGAATCTGAACTGACAGAATCTTTTAAAGATATTTCAGTGGATTCTGTCACAGTCTGGGAATCGGATACCTCAAGATGCACTTACATTGCTTAAATTATCTAATTTCCCCGGGAAGCCAGAACTTCTTTTATCTTGTCTTTTAATTCATCAAGATTAAGAGATTTTGTTACATAAGCATCAGCTGTCCAGGTCATAAAATTGCTTTTATAGTTTGAATATGCTGTGTAGATAATAATTGGAATTTTCTTATCTTTTGAAAGAATTTTTCCAAGAGCTTCAATCCCGTCCATTTCAGGCATCCTGATATCCATTACAACAAGATCATATTTATTGTTTTTAACCATTTCAACAGCTTCCTTGCCGTTTGAAGCCTGATCTACATCATACCCATCATCCTGAAGCTCCATTACATAAAGCTCCCGCTGATGCTGCTCATCTTCAACAATAAGAAGTCTTGCCATTTTCTGCCTCCAGTATTACCTTTAAATTAAAATAAAATATATAACAAATAAATTCAACAACTTTTCAGAAATAAATTATTTATAATGCAAACTTTGTAAAAACATATTTTTTTTAATAATTGTAATAATTATATTTTTACAATAATTTAATTAATATCAAGCAGGAACAGGGAGTTTTATTTTAAATTCCGCTCCGCCTGTTTTTCTGTTCCTTGCTGTAATATCACCGCCATGATCTTTTATTATTTTTTTTACATTTGCCAGTCCAAGCCCTACTCCTGTGACTTTAGTTGTAAAAAAAGGCTCAAATATAATTTCCGGATCTGATTCGCTGATCCCGGAACCATTATCCTTGATAATTATTATTAAAAAATTATTTGATATTGAAGTTGAAATTTCAATATACCCGCCGGATGACGAAGCATCATCAGCATTCTGAAGCAGATTAAGGAATACCTGCTTCATCTGGTTGAAATCAGATTTAACAAGCGGAATGTCAAGATTCAGATTTAATCTTACTTCAACCTGTTTTTCAAGCAGAACATTTTTCAATAATGCAAGAGTGTCCTTTATTACATCATTGATATTATTAAATTCCATGATATGCTTAGTGGGTTTTGTAAAATCCATAACATTAGATAATGTTTTTTCAAGTCTTTCCGATTCTTTCAGTATAATTTCCGCTGCATTGGATATTTTAAAACTGTTTTTAGGATCTTTAGCAAGCTGACTGATTCTTCGAGCATACCCGCCCATAGTAACAAGCGGATTCCGGATTTCATGAGCAATATGTGCTGCAATCCGACCGACAGCTGCCATCTTCTCTGATTCTACAATAGCCTCCTGCCTCTCACCGAGTTTCTGCATCTCGGTTTTTACACCTTCAAGGTTATTATAGCTTTCGATTGATAAAGCAGCCTGTGAAGCAAAAATTGAAAGAAGTTCCTTGCTGTCATTGCCGATTGGAATCTGATTAAATTTATTATCTGCAATAATAATTCCTACTGCCCTGTTAGCTGCGACCAGAGGTACGATTATAAATTCTCTGGCATCTATAAACTTTTTAATATCCTCATTAACGAATTCTTTGTTCCATGCATCATAAATATGTATGCTTTTTTTTGTTTTAATAGCCTGGGAAAAAACATTATCAGCAGATAACGGGAATCTGGCATCTACAACCTGCTGCATGAACTTTCTTCCTCTTTCTTTATGAAGAAAATCATTCTCATCATCTACATGGCCGGAAGCTGATATTGAACTCCATATCTGAATGGCTTCCTCAAATGAATCCGGTCCTACAGCCATTCTGCCTTCAAGGAATTCCCCGCTCCGATCCAGAAGTAAAAGCATTGCCCTGTTAAATCCTAAACCTGAACCTGAAGTAACTCCTGTCAATACTGTATGCAGGAGTTTTTCAATTTTAACATCACTCTGTATAGATTCAGAAATCTGGCTCATAAGGGACAATCTGTAGTCTTCGCGGAGTTTATTTGTCACATCGTCAAAATTTATTATTATCTGCCTCTTGCCCTGTATAATAACATTTGAAATTTTAATATCTGCGATGATTGAAACTCTTGTAAGGGAAAGGAGATGGATTTTTTCAAGAATAACCGGTTTGCCTTCATATATGTTCGTAGTCATTCCGGACTTTATCATATCATTTATAAAATAAAAAATTTCATTTATTTTTTTTCTTGAAAGCTCATTCTGCTGGAATTGAAATTTTCTGCAGAAACCTTCATTTGCAAAAAGAATTTTTTCCTCTTCATCGAGAACAAGAAAATACGAGCTTATTGAAAACACGATATTATCATATAGATCATGAAATTTGTCGATTTCCTCTTTCTGGGAAGAAAGAATATTTTCAAAATGCCTGCCCATTACTACAATTTCTTTATACAGGCCTGAAAGTTCACTATTTCCATCTATTTTTTTCCTGGTTAAAACAAATCTTCCTTTTTTATATTCAGATACAGCATCCTTAATAAGTTCAATCTGTTTATTAAACTGCCTGTCATTGAAAAAAAACAGAAGAAATCTGACTAAAATATAAATTATAAATGCAGATATGATATAAATAATTGTATTTATATTTTTAGAATGCAGATATGAGTAGATAAATAATATTACTACAGCAAATATAACATCCAGAAACAGAATAAACATCCATTTTGTAATTCTTATTGATTTTTTTTCTTGTGGAGATGCCATGGTTTTATATTATTTGACCAGTAAAAAATTTCAATCTGTTTTTTAAAATTATGAAAATAGTTACAGCTACGAAAAACAAAGGAAAAATTTCCGAAATTTTAAAAAAATTCCGGGATTTAAATATTTCAGGAATTGAACTTTTAAACCTGAGCCAATTTCCTGACTTGCCTGAAATTATTGAAGACGGTTCCACTTTCAGTGAAAATTCTTTAATTAAAGCTAAAGCAGTATCCGCATTCACTGGACTTATATCTATTGCAGATGATTCCGGATTATCAGTTGATGCACTAAATGGAAGACCGGGAGTTTATTCTGCAAGATACGGCGGCATTGGCCTTGATGACAAATCAAGGAACATTCTGCTTCTTGAGGAGATGAAAGACATTCCGCCTGAAAAAAGAAATGCCAGATTTGTCTGTGCAATAACATTATTTTTTCCTGACGGTAAAAGTTATTCAGTATCAGGTGAATGTCACGGTATTATAACGTTTTCACCTGCAGGTGAAAACGGCTTCGGTTATGACCCGGTTTTTTTCCTGCCGGAATTTAAAAGAACAATGGCGGAATTATCTATTGAAGAAAAAAATAAAATCAGCCACAGAGGAAAAGCTATTGATTCTCTTGCTGATCTTTTAAAAAAGCTTATATAGTATGAACGCTTCTAAATCATCTGCAATTATCAAATCTTTGAAAAAGCATTACGGTTCCACCAGACCTGATCTGAATTTTAAAAATCTATATGAACTTGCAATTTCAGTAGTGCTCTCAGCACAGACAACTGACAAGCAGGTAAACTCGGTTACTCCGGAATTATTTAAAAAATATCCGGACTTTAAGAGCCTTTCAAAAGCAGCTGTGCCAGATATTGAAAAAATCATAAATAGGGTTGGTTTTTTCAGAGTAAAATCAAAACATATAATAAATCTGTCAGAAAAAATTATGTCCGATTTCGGAAACTCAGTTCCAGAAAACATTGACGCTCTGCTGACTTTGCCCGGGATCGGCAGAAAGTCTGCTAACGTAATTTTAGCTTTCGGCTATGGAATTCCTGCATTCCCTGTAGACACGCATGTGATGAGAATTTCAATCAGGCTCGGATATTTAAAAGATACCGGTAAAAAAGATCCTGATAAAACTGAAATTGCACTTGTAAAAATTATTCCGAGAAAAGACTGGATTGCGGCTCATCTTCTTTTTATAAGGCATGGACGTGATATCTGCAAAGCGCAAAGACCTTTATGTGAAATCTGCCCTGTAAAAAAATTGTGCCCTTATAAAATGAATTATAATAGCTGAATTTATTATTAAGCTCTGACCCCTTAAACCATAAAATTTAATCTTTTCCTATAAGCTTCTTCAAAATACAAAAATTTCTTCACACATTCATCAAAATTACTGCCTAATCTGCAAAAATATTCATGTAATGTAATTTTAACCGGAACAACAGCATCTTTTTGCAAGTATTGATTTATAAAGCCTATATCGTTATTTCGTGGATCACGCGAAAGTCCTTTTCTTACTGGATTATATCCGATATACCATAAAAGCCATAATAAATACTCTTCAGGATTATCCGCTTCTTCAATTATTGTTGATCTGAAACGCTCATTCCAGAAAGCACCGGTTTCATTCATTGCAGTATTGTATTTTTCAGCAATTCTTGACTTAATAAATTGCATTATAAGTGAAACCGTTTGTTTGCCATTTACAGTTCTAATTACAATGTGAATATGATTTGCAACAATTTCAGCAGCAGTCAGTTCAAAATCATACTTTTCCTGGCACATTTTGACTGCTTCGACAAAATATTTTTTTCCATACTTACCCATAAGCTTATTTTTCTTTCCATGGCATCTTGTAAAACAATGATGGGTGGCTCCCTGAGCCGTATTACGTAGTTTTCTCGGCATAATCTTTTCATCTCCTGTTGTTTATATATTAATACGAACAAGAAAAGAAAATTTAAAAAAATTGAGGATTTTTTTGAGGATTTTTATGGGGTCAGAGCAATATTTTTTTTAAAAAATTAAAAGACAAAGATTGCTAAAGATTGCTATGACCCCGCTATCTCCGGAAAACCTGCTCTGACCCCGATTCTTCCTGTTTAAAAAATAAAAAGGAATATATAAGATAGAATATGATACAATTGCTATAGCCTGCAGGGTAATAAGATAATAAGGCCAGTCACCCATGTAATCCATCACAGACCCGGTTGTGGGCTTGCTCATTAAAAATCCGTAATTGCCTTTCAGTAAATAGTCAACAAGCAGAGTTGAAAAAAAATAAATCTGGGATATTCCGAACACCCTCAGAACTGCCCATTTCTCAGGATAAAGCTTCAGCCCGAACACAGCATAACTGACTGCTATTATCACGCCGGAATGTTCGATAAAAAAAATAAAAAAATATGGATGAGGAAAGCCTTCATTTAGCGCAGGAGTAAGAACAGCATTGATAGAACCTGTCATAACCCAGAAGTATGCCATCTCTGCAAATATTCTCTTTCCGGTAAATAATGCAATGATTACGGAAAATACAGCCCAGTTGCACAATTCCATAGGCAGGTCATAACGCAATTCCCAGTATCCGGAACTGATCCTGTGGACCAGATAAGCAATATAATTCAGAAGGAGAACTACCGCAAAAAATTTTCCAACATATAATTTCAGGAATTCATTTGAACTTTTCCTTGCAAGATAAACAGAAATTACAGAACAGAAAAAAGTTGCAGCAAGTATTGACAGATGGATGGCTGAATAAAACCTGAAAGGCATTTTATATCCTTTAAATATTTATTTTCCCGGCACCATTGGAACGAATCTTACTGATGCAATTGTCTCTCTTATATATTTTCCGCCTGTTTTTTTTATTTTAACAAGCTCCTGAAAATAATCACCCTCAGGTGCAACAAGAATTCCTCCATCTGCAAGCTGGTTAAATAATTCTACAGGGATTTTTTCCGGAGCTGCAGTTAAAATTATAACATCGAAAGGGGAATGTTCCGGCAGGCCTTTATATCCATCTCCAATTATTACTTCAACTTTGTAATTCATGCTTTTAAGTTTCTGATCTGCTGATTTTCCAAGCGGCTCAAGCAGCTCAATACTGTAAACCTCAGATGCAAGCAGGGAAAGAATCGCAGCCTGATACCCTGAACCGGTTCCGATCTCAAGAACTTTTTCATTTCCTGAAAGTTCACAAAGCTCAGTCATGAGTGCAACAATATACGGCTGTGAGATTGTCTGTCCATGCCCGATAGGATAAGGATGATCTCCATATACATCTGCTGAATGCGATCCGGGAATAAATTTATGCCTTTCAACTTTCCGCATAGCATCAAGAACTCTTTTATTTGAGATGCCCCTGTTCTCGATCTGGTTCTTTACCATCAGTTCACGAAGATTCTCCATAGTTTTATCCCCTTTAGATCCGCAGGCAGAAGGTATCAGAAGTATGACAGGAATGATTATAAGAATAAATATTATCTGTCTCATGTAAAATAATTTAAACAGAAATTTATGATAAGTCAATTATTTAATGCAGTAAAATATTGTAGCAGTTCCGAAGGTTTTTTTAATAAGTTTAACTTCACTGAACCCATTCGCTATTATCATCTTAGCAAGAGTATCCGGATCAATGAAAGTTTCAATTGTTTTAGCAAGATATCTGTATGCGGATTTATCTTTTGACACGATTCCTCCGATAAAAGGAAGCAGGCGCCCCAGATAAAATCTGTATAAAACCCCGTAAAATTTACTGGCAGGCCTTGTAAGTTCAAGTATGAGCAGTTTTCCGTCTTTTTTCAGAACCCTTTCAGATTCAGAAAGAAATCTTTCAATGTCCGGAATATTTCTGATTCCGAAAGCGATTGTAAGAAAATCGACTGATGAACTTTTTACAGGCAGCACTGATGCGTCTCCGGCTGTAAGCTCGTTATTAAGCCAGCCTTTATTTTTACCGATCAGAAGCATTTCAATAGAAAAATCAAGCGACACAACGCGGGCGCCAAGCTTGATGAAAACCTTAGAAAGATCGCCGGTACCTGAACACACATCAAGTAGAATTTTATTATTTAAATCCCCTGCAAGCCTAGCAAGATGATTTCTCCAGGACCTGTCTATGCCGAATGAAAGAAGCCTGTTTAAAAAATCATATGTCGGCGCAATTGAATCGAACATCTTTCTGATAAAAAATTTTTTCTCAGACGGATTTTCATTATCGATTTTATAAGAAAAGTCTCTGCTCACTTTTAAAAAACCTTCAGAATATTATATTCAGAATCGCGAAGAGCAGGTTCCTTGCCTGAATTTTTTATAATATCAACAAGCTCATTTATATTTGTGCAGGTTGAAACACCTGTTGCCTTAACAACTGTTTCTTCCATAAGAACTCCGCCCATATCATTAGCGCCCATGGCTAAAGCTGTCTGGGCAAGCTTCAGGCCTTCTGTGAGCCAGCCGGCCTGGATATATTTTATATTATCAAGATAGATTCTTGAAACAGCAACAGTTCTCAGATAATCGAGTCCGGTTGCAGGCGGTATATCATTGATTAAAGTATTTTTCGATGAAAAAGACCAGGGTATAAAAGCGCGGATTATTCCGGTTTTATCCTGAACCATTCTTACAATATTGAGATGGTCTATTCTTTCTTCAAGAGTTTCCCCGAGGCCATATGTCATTGTTGCAGAAGATTCCATTCCATTATCACAAAGAGCATACAGCACAGAACACCATTCATCAGATAAAATTTTCCTCGGACTTACCTTTAATCTGATTCTGTCTACAAGCATATCAGAAGCCCCCGGAACAGAATTCAAACCCGCATCTTTAAGGATCTTTATTACCTGGGAAATTGTCTTGCCGCTGTTTTTTGAAAAGAATATTATTTCAGCAGGGGAAAAAGAATGAAGGTATACATCCGGAAATTTTTCCTTTATTGTTTTAATCATTAAACAGATTTTTTCCAGAGAATAATGCGGGTTCATCCCGCCCTGCAGCATAACCTGCCTGCCGCCGGATTCAACAAGCTCTTTTACTTTCTGTAAAATATCTTCCATAGACATTTCATATGGTTCGATCAGTCCGGCTCTTGCATGATAAGCGCAGAAGAGGCACATTGCCTCGCAGACATTCGTGTAATTGATAATTCTGTCTATAATGAATCCCGCTCGTTCAAAAGGATAAATCATCTTCCTTCTTTCATCAGCTAGATAACCAAGTTCTATTAAATCAAAACTATACAGGCTGAGCGCATCCTCATCGGAAATTCTTTCGCCTGCCAGAATTTTTGTTTTTAAACTTTCTATTTCAGTCATTTTTTATTACTCAAAATAATATATAACGATTTTAACCAATCTGGAGCTGTTATAATGGAAATCAAGAGATTTTTAAAAGTTCTTTTAAAAGATTAAACCTGTAAAACCATTGACAAAATTTTAAATTATTCATTGTAATTAAACAAAAAACAACAATGAAGCAGGAATATTATGAATAAAACCATTAAAATTACAGTTCTTATAATAATTATTACAGCAACTGCAGCAGGAATTATATTTTATACAATCCCTGTTAAAAGAATAAATATTTCATCATCACTGACCATGCTTGGAGATTTAAATGATGATAAAAAATGGGACCAGCAGGATAAAATTATTCTTGAGAAGATTTTAAAAAATCCATTCTCATGCGATAGATTACAATCAATTAAAATTGATGTGAATAAAAACGGATATATAGATGATGAAGACATTGAAATACTCACTCATCTTTATGCATTAAAAAATCCGTATATAGCCCAGCAGAAAGCCATTGAAAATAAAAAACCGTTTCCAAGACCAAGGGAACTATTTAAATATATATCTTCCACTGAATATATACAGCGCCCTTTATATATTATAAAACACGAAATCACATCAGCATCCCCTCTTGAATATATGAAAAAAGATCTGCTTAGAACCGGCATGTCATATAATGATCAGATTTTTTCAGAGCTTTACAATGAAGGGCTGCGGTTTACTTTTGCATATAATGCAAGGCTGAAATCTTTAAATGAATTTGAAAAAGCTTATATTGATGAAAAAATTTCAGAGTGCAATAAACTCTATAGGGAACAGAAGTATTATAATCTTCTGCTAAATGTAATAAGTCTTGTTGAAGACGGGGAAACTCTGACCGTTCAGGGTCAGGATGAATTCATAAATAAAATATTATATTTCCGGAATCATTTAAGGGATCTTCTGACATCAAAACTTTATCAGGACTTTGCAAATGGAAAAGTTTCATATAAAATAATTCTGCAGAAAATAGAGGATCTTCTTAAAGAGGATATGAAAATATCGCTTTCGATGATAGATGCCAGGCCTCCAAGAGATTTTCTTGAACTTCAAAATTATATAGACCGGTCTGAATGGCAGTATTACAAAACAACTTCTACGAAAGAAAATATACGCCAGCTGCTTCTATTCGCGCAGCATGACCGGAGATATTTAAGAGCTGTTGCAACAACAAGCCCGATGCATCAGGATGTCCAGCTGAAGAATCACAATCTGCCGATGATCCTGCTTTTCCGTGAAGCATTGAGAATAAAATCAGGAAATAAAAAAGGAGCAGTCGGCATGCTTGATGAAGCGATACGCATACCTTTTGCGTGGGTTAATATTATACCAAGAAACCAGCTGCCGAAATCCATAGCACTTGAAAATTTTCTTCTTCCGGGTAACAAGGAAGACGGCTCGGATAAAAGCAGGCACTGGAATGTATTCGGCGGAGTGAGCCTTTACAAGTCACCGGAAGAATCATTGATACTGGCAATTAAACGCGAGATTTCTGATGTAAAAAAAGCAGATTATTCGGTTGAAGGTATGACTGAATTTATAAGGGATACTATTGCGAATATAAACGGAATTTATCACGTTGTTGTCATCAATCCGGATATACTTTATAAAAATGATCTTTAATTTTTTATTTTTTTTAAAACAGCAACGCGCGGGAATCCTGCGTAGTCATTCAGGACTGAGGCTTCATATCCATGAGATGATCCTGTTTTTAAAACAAATTCTTTCTGGTCATGGCCGATTTCAATTAAAAGCACGCCTTTGTCCTCAAGATAATTCACAGCAGATTGAATTAATTCAGCTATAAAAGCTTTTCCTGAATCATCAGCATAAAGCGCTATTGGAGGCTCAAATGATAATTCTTTCTGAAGAGTATTTTGTAGAAGTGGATCAATATATGGCGGATTGGAAGCAATGCAGTTGAATTTCATTTTACAGAAAGGTTCGAATAAATTTCCCTTATGAAACTTTATCTGCTTCGGACCGATATTCTTTACAGAATTTTTTTTTGCAATATTCAAAGCTTTTTCAGATATATCAGAAGCGTGCACAGTCAGATCTTTTCTGCTATGCTTAGCTGAAACAGCAATAGCACCTGAACCGGTCCCAAGATCGAGAACTGTTGAATAAAGCGGGGCATGATATATAAGCATATCAACGAGCAATTCAGTTTCCGGTCTAGGAATTAAAACATTTTCATTTACTATGAAATCAAGCGAATAAAATTCTTTAATTCCGGTAATATAGGCAAGAGGTTCGCGCTTAGCCCGTCTGGTGATATATTTTTTTATTTTATTTACTGATGCAGGAGGAAGTTCTTTTTCAGAATCAATTACAAGCCTTATCCGGTCAATATTTTCAGAAAACGATATCATAATTTCTGAATCAAGCCGCGCTGATTCGATTCCGGATTTTTTCAGTTCCTGAACTGACCATGAAATTATTTCACTTATCTTCACATTCTTTATAACTGTACTGCTTTCAGCTTCTGCTCAATTTCATATTTCCGGAGCGGTTCAAGAATTCCTTCCATTTCGCCTGAAAGAAAAGTTTCAAGAGAATATATTGTCACTCCCACCCTGTGATCCGTCACCCTTGATTGTGGGAAATTGTATGTTCTGATTCTCTCGCTTCTATCACCTGACCCGACCTGGGATTTCCTCATTTCAGATTCTTTATCCATTTTTTCCATTAGAATTTTTTCAAGAAGGCGTGCACGAAGTACCCTGAGCGCTTTAGCTTTATTTTTCAGCTGTGATTTTTCATCCTGGCATGTTACTACCATACCTGTTGGTATATGAGTTATTCTTACTGCGGAATCTGTTGTATTAACAGACTGACCGCCGTGTCCTGTTGATCTGTAAACGTCTATTCTGAGATCTTCCGGATTGATTTGAATTTCATTTTCTTCAGCTTCAGGAAGTATTGCAACAGTAACTGCAGAAGTATGGATCCTGCCTCCGGATTCTGTAGTAGGAACCCGCTGTACGCGGTGAACTCCTGATTCAAGCTTAAGCCTGTCATAAGCTTCAGGGTGCCGTACTGAAAACAGAACTTCCTTGTAACCGCCAATCTCTGTCTGGCTTACTTCAATTATCTCTATTTTCCAACCCTGCGAATCCAGATATCTGCTGTACATTCTGAAAAGATCAGCAGCAAACAAAGCAGCCTCATCGCCGCCTGTGCCTGCACGGATTTCCATAATAATATCTTTTCCGGAATTCGGATCTTTCGGAAGCAGCATTATCAGTAGTTTTTCTTCAAGAAGTTTTATTTTTTCTTCAAGATCAGAAATTTCCGCACGAAGCATATTTTTCATCTCTTCGTCGGATTCTTCTTTTACTATAATTTTAGACTCTTCGAGTTCTTTCCGGTATTTTTTCAGCTCATCATATTTCTGAACGATCGGAGCAACCTTGGATCGCTCCTTGTTGAGATCCCTGAACCTGACCTGATTTGATGCAACTTCAGGTTTGCTCATTTCCTCTTCAATTTCATTTAATCTGCGGCTTGTTTCAATGAGTCTGTTTTCCATTTTAATTCCTGAAAAAAAATATCATAAAAAAAAGCGGTAATCATCACCGCTTCGCCTTTCGCTCCCGAGAGGACTCGAACCTCTGGCACATAGTTTAGGAAACTACTGCTCTATCCACCTGAGCTACGGGAGCATCATCTGCCGGACATGCTTTTGCGTCTTGACGATACGATTCTCTGAAAATCTTTAATATTCCGGACTTTTATTTTATCGCCAGTAATTTCAATTTTGTTGAGCTTGCTTAAATGTGTCAATTCTTTTTGAACATCCTCTGGTTTCATACCGGCCCAGCTCGCCACCTGATCAGAATTAACCTGAAGAGAAATCGATTCCATCATTTCATACTGAGGATCCTGTTCAGCAAGCATATTGAGAACATCAATAACTCTCAGCTGAGGTTCGTCGAGAAGAAGAATCATCAGCCGTCTTTTGGCGTCATAAATTCTTTTGGAGAAAATTACCAGGAGTTTATATGCAAGCTGAGGATTGCCCTGTAAAAGCGCATCAAAATTATCCCTGTGAAATTTTAAAAGCCTGACACTTCCAACAGCAATAATACTCGCAGATCTGGGAGCTTCTTCCAGAATTGACATTTCGCCGAATACATCACCCTCTTCGAGAACATCTATAGTTTTTTCCCTGTTATTGATTATTTTAACTACTTTAACTTTGCCGGATAAAATAAAATAAAATTCATTACCAGGTTCGAATTCGCAGAAAATTATATCGTCTGGAGCGTATTCAACTCCGAATCTGCCGAACAATCTATCGTCAAGCATCTGTTTACGCCTACCCTTTTTGCAGCTGTTTTATTTTATTCATGGCCTGCTCATTGATTTTGTCTTTCGGTGACATATTCATAACTTTACTGTAAAAGCCAATTGCTTTATCTCTCTGATTTGCCTTCTCGTAAATCGACCCTATATGATAATATGCGCTTTTAACAGATTCATGATCTGGATAATTCTTTATCAGATTGCTTAGAGTTTCAAACCCTTCTTTGCTTTTACCAAGCATCGACTGGCATATGCCGAGCTCCAGCCTTGATTTTGCGAACAGCGTCTTTAATCCATTATTAAACGGATCTTCATTTATTAAAATAGTGTCGTATTTCTGAATTGCATCAGCATACTTTTCTTTCAGAAAAAGTTTATTAGCTGCTTCATAAAGATCCGTTGCATTCTCACTTTTTGGAGCAGGCGCATCAAATGAAAAATCATCATTGAATTCTTCATGGGGAGAACTGTCGTCTGAAAGAAAATCATCCATTTCATTTGTCAGGTCAGATTTTGTTCCGACAATACCGCTGCTATCTCCGGTTCCAAAATCATTATGTTCCTTTTGCGCCGGTGAGGGCTCATCATCAAGCTTAAAGTCATCCAGATCATTTTCATTTATATTAATGCGCGCGGATGCAGGCGGAGTGTTTTTAATATCATCAGCAGAAGCATTTCCTGAAGCAATGGCTTTCAGTCTAAGCTTTGCAGTTTCCGAATCAGGCTTATCCGGATAATAATCCAGATACTTTTTAAAAGCATACTGAGCGTGTTTAAAAACGCCCTCTTTATAATAATATTCGCCTATTTTAAAAAGTTCAGCTTCGGCATTTATTGAATCTTCCTCGCCCATAACTGATCTTACAATTTTATGTACCTTGCGCAGCTGGTTGCTGAAAACCCTGAGCATCTTCCTTACTACATTTACATTTTTAATAATAAGCCTTTCAAATTCGGGGATGGGCAGAGCAAGAACAACTGTATCGCCGATTGACTGGGCTGTTTCCTCTCTCGGATAGCGCCCTACAGCAGACTTAACACCAAAAAATTCACCGGGCCTTACATCTTCCTTGACTTCCTCATTTGAATCAAGCTTGATCGAGGTAAGTATGATTCTACCGCCTTTGAGAATATAAATATACTCGCTCTTGTCTCCCTCAAAATAAATGATGGAGCCGGATTTATAAGTTCTTGTAACTATCTGCTGTGAAACTGGAGGCGGCATTAAAACCTCTTATAATAAATTTTATTTAACAGGCATGAATGGAAAATTTTTTTTAAATCCAACAGCCTTATTAATCCTATTCAGCAATCCCGTAAGATCTCCGGCTATAACTTTTTTTACGCCCTGCATGGTTATATGCTGATATTCTATTTTTAAATCATCAAAAATTGACTTATTTGTTTCGTCTCCGTACACCGGTTTTCCGTCAATAACAACAAGCTGAACATCACGGAGTTCTGCATTTACTACTGATGAAGCCGGAGTGCCGCCTTTATCCTTAAAAACAACAAGATCAGCAATCCAGTTTTCCTTAATGATTCCGGTATTTTTAAGCCTGAATGCCTTTTGAGGGTTGATTGTCACCATCTTAATTATATTTTCATCAGACAGTTCCTTCCCGTATGTTTTATTATACAGGGTTTTAGCAAACTTCATTTCATAAAGAATATTTTCACCGCCGGACATTGGAGAATCAGTTCCAATGCAGACATTAATTCCCATATCCAGAAGCATTTTAATATTGGTTGTTTTCTCAAACATGAAATAATTTGAATCTGCACACCAGACAACACTTGCTCCGGCCTGTTTTATTTTTTTCATATCTGATTCAGAAAAAGCTATTCCATGAACCAGAACTGAATGAGAACCAAGACCGCCTTTTTTTTCAAGCGTAGTAAGATCATTTACTGTTTCATCATCAAAACCTTCAGCAATATGCGTAATGAATGGAAGGTCACCATCCATAGCTTTTTTATATTCAATATCAACACCGTCACCCCAGGCCAATGCAAAAGAAGCTATTGAATGAGCCAACGCATAACCTCTAATTGCTTTAAGCGGCAGAAGATCATAATATGGTTCTGCAACAAAATGAGGAATATGGTCAGATACGGTTGTAACTCCTGACACAAGGTTTCTGAATGCACCCAGCAGATAAAGGTCGCGGTTTTCAATCTGCTGGCGTTCCCTGTAAACTGGCGCGCTTTTTAGATCATTATCCCATGGAAGCCAGTTTGGATAAGGCCCGAAACCGACTTTTGGAAAATATGTACCGAGAAGATGGTCGTGTGAATTGATAAGGCCCGGAACCATAACACCATTTTCGCAGGATAGAGTTAAATCTGCAGAAGATTCCCCTTTATTAATTGATTCAATTTTGCCTGAATTTATGACAATATTTGAATTTTTTAAAACTTTTTCAGGGGTATATATTTTAGAGCAATCAATAGACCACTTTTTTATCTGATTTACTTTCATCAAACCGCCATGCTGCAATTAAATTATAGTATCAGAAGTCTGATATATTTCAAACTATTTTCTTCTGATTATTATATCCACGCTGAATTAAAGCATACTTATTGCAAATTATTAAACTATTGTTATAAAACCAAAATAGTCAAGTAAAAATATTAAAGTAATTTCCAATATAAAATTTCATTTAACAGGTTTCTTATTATATTCGCTCAGAAGCTTATATATCTCCCATAAAGAATAAAAAAGAGTCAGTAAAACCGGCCCGAAAATCACGCCAGGCAGACCGAAAGCCTGAATGCTACCCAGAAGAAGAAAGAAAAAAACAACAGGATTAAAATTCAGTTTTTCACCGAAAAGCTTCGGCTTTATAAGATTTTCCAGTATTAAATACCATGCAAAAGACCAGATACTGAGAAAAACAGCCATGGAAAAAGATCCGACAAGAACCAGATAAATAACAGCCGGAACCCAGATTAACATTGTTCCTATAACAGGAATTAAAGAAAAAATTGCAGCCACACTCCCCCATAAAAGAGATGTTCTGAATCCTGCTATATAAAAACCAATTCCTATCATAAGACCCTGAAAAAACATAATTACAAGATTTCCGGCCAGCAGTACCTTTATTACTTCTTTAAGTCTGTTGCCTATATTTTTCTGAATATCATCCGGAAAAGGAAGTGCCCTGTAAATAGCAGTTTCAAGACGCACACCATCTTTTAAAAACAGAAATAAAATTATAATCATAAAAAAGAAATTCAGCGCAAAAGTCAGAGGAAAGGAAATCAATGCAGTAAAACTTGCAAGAAGAGTGATCATTCTGGTCTGTAAAAATTCCATACCTTTTTTAAATAATTCAGCTTCAGTTATATCAAAATATTTCAATCCCCTGATAACTAGCGGATGATTCTCAATCTGCTGGATAACTCCGGAATTGATTTTATCCTGAATATAAACATATAGATTATAACTTTGATCAAACATTGCAACAAATAAAAAAGAGAATGGAATTACTACTACAATAAAAAACAGCATCAGTGTGATATATGCACTGGCATTTCTGTTTTTTACAAGTTTCTTCTGGATTTTTTCCTGTATAGGCATTAAACCGACATATGCAATTGCTGCAAAAATCAGAGGCCAGAAATAAAATCTGAAAATTGCTACCAGGCCTAAAATAACTATTGCAAACAATATATAAAATAGCCTTCGGAGATTTTTATTTTCATGTAACTCAAAAAAAGATTCATTTTTTATGGTTTTTTTCATTCACGCCTCAAAATAAATTTGCCTTTCTCCCCTTATTTTCGGAAAGAAAGGCAAATATTATAAGGGAATCCTTGAATTATTTATTCTGTAATTCCCCTGAGAGCACATTTATGAATTCAATGTGCTCTTAAAATATAAAAAAAAGCCAACATCCGGTGCCTTTTAACAGCGCCGCTCATAAAAAATAATACCATTCATTTTGTCAGATAATGAGATAAATCAGTAGCAATCTTGCTTATAGCGTGTTCAAGATATGCTTCGTCTGCGATTCTCTCTCGATAGTCGCGGATTTTGTCTGAATCCCGTTTCGGAATGCTGCACTGCGTTATCTCACGATCATCCTTTTTCATGAGACTCTTCATAAAAACCTCCATGACCATCCGTTCCTCCATGAACGGACTTAAGCGGCCTAATTTTTAAATCGGATATATAATAAATTTACTGAATTACTTTTTCCTCCAAAATTTGAAAATGAGACATAATATTCATTAAAAAATAAATCCTGAGCTGTAAATAATTTACATACTTTTCATTAAAAAAGCAATTTATCTTTGCAGAAATTCTAAAATCCTTTCAGTAAATGTTTCAGGATTTTCCATATGTATCGAATGAGCAGCATTCTGAATCACTGAAAACTCTGCATCAGGAATTTTTTCGAGGAATTTTCTGAAATCTTTCTCAGGAAACAGCAAATCCTCCTCTCCAAAGAGAACCAGTGTTTTAGATCGAATGCGCGATAAATCCCGGGAGCAATTGAAATCAGCAATAGCCTTTACCTGATTTCTAAATGCAGTTTTACCTTGAGGATACGGGTAACTTATCTCAAATTGAATCGCATCTTTTACTGCTTTTGTATCCTTAAAAAACCGTTTTGAGAATACCCAGTAGAATATATTTCTAAACCACAGTTCCATGTCCATTCCTGATTCAAAACATGAAGCCCAATCAGAAAATAACAGATTATTCCGCTCTGAATTAAAAGGCGCAGTGCCGGCAAGAATCAACTTGTTTACATATTCAGGGTACCGGATTGCGCAATCCATCGCAATAAACCCGCCCATTGAATGCCCGAGAAGATTAACACCGGGCAATCCAAGATGCTGAATAAGGGCAATGCAATCGTCAGCCATCTGATGTATATCCAATGAAATGTCAGAAGGGATGGTTCTTCCCACTCCCCTGTTATCATGAAGGATAACATTAAAATGAGTTTTTAAATTATTCAGAACAGGAGCCCAGCTTTGCGAGTCTGAAGCAAGACCTGCAACAAGCAATAAAGGAATTCCTTCTCCATGGGTTTCATAATAAAGCTGAATGTTTTTTATCTTTGCAATAGTCATAAAAACACCTTCCATAAAAATCGTTCCTACATTCATTGTGTTAATTTATATTAAACATTGAGAAATTCCAGTGAAAAAATTCACAAAAAGCACCCTGCTTTAAAATAGACAGTGTTAATGTTAATTGTGCTGGAGCACAACAAGCTCTACAACCGGCATTGGAACATTTAAAGTAAAAAAGCAGCTATAACTGACAAGCTGCTTTTATGATTGAAAATATTTATTATTTTTTAGAAGTCAAAATTTGAATAATTAATTCCAGCAATTAATTAAATTAAAGTTATTGAACAAGCCCTCTGCCAAGATTGAATGCTTTTATATTCATATCGTAAAATTTTTCTTTTACGCAATGTTTTATAGCCTTTTCCCATTCATCTTCTTTGAATTCAAGAAATTTTGAAAGAGCGCCGAGCATTACAACATTTAAAGCTTTTCTGGAACTTACTTCCTTCAAAGCGCCTTCAGTATTAATTACGTGGCTTTTTTTCACATTATCTTTAAGCCACGATTCCAGATCAGCCGGATATTTCATTGCACCTGTTTCAACCGGAGCAGGATTTATTTTATCCATATTAATAATTACCATCCCATCCGGGGAAAGATAATCAAGCTTTCTCATAATCTCAAGCAGTTCAAGGCTTACAATATAATCCGCAGTTCCCTTTTCAATTATTGGGGAAAATACCTCTTTCCCGTATCTGACATGGCAGTCAACACTTCCGCCCCGCTGAGCCATACCGTGCACTTCAGATTCCTTTACATCATAGCCTGCATTTTTCGCAGCTTCCATTAATATCTTACTGACCAGTATTACACCCTGACCGCCTACTCCGGCAAATATTACATTCTTCATTATGCTCCTCCCTTGACAAGGATGCACCTGCGGCGTGTTATAATTACCGACGGCTCGCGCGCTGCTGTTTCTTCCACAATAATTTTTTCAAGTTCTCCGATATTTTTCGGATCTATGACTGTAACTCTTTTAACTCCGGCTGCTCTGCAAACCATCTCAAGATCAAGCTCATGAGTTTCCTCGCCCATTAAAGTTTTTCCAGTTCCGGGATTTTCCTGATGGCCTGTCATTGCAGTTATTCTGTTATCAAGAATTATTACTGTTCCTGTTCCCTTGTTATATACAAGATCAATAAGCGCTGTAATGCCTGAATGTATAAAGGTTGAATCCCCGATAACTGCAACACTTTTTGCCGCCATTTCCGGACCGTGAGCTTTTTCAAAACCAAGATGCATGCCGATGCTTGCTCCCATGCACCCCTGAGTATGCATTGCAGAATATGGCGGAAGAACACCAAGTGTGTAGCACCCGATATCGCCATTTACGACCATATCAAGTTTTTTCAGTATCTCGAAAACCCAGGCGTGAGGGCAGCCCTTGCATAGTGACGGCGGCCTGCCAGGTACAGGTTCTGTATAATCAGGAACTGTTTTCTCTATTTTTTTACCATTCATGGCAAAATTAACAATCTCCGGAGTAAGCTCGCCAAGAAGAGGAATAATATCTTTCCCGATAGCTTTAAAACCGAGAGCTTTTACATAATCTTCAATAAAAGGATCGAGCTCCTCAACAACATAAAGCTCTTCAACACCTGCAGCAAATTTTCTGATAAGCGCATCAGGCAAAGGCCAAACCATGCCGATTTTCAAAACAGAATCATCCGGGCATGTTTCTTTAACATACTGATAAGCAACTCCATTTGTTATAATGCCGCGTTTTTTTCCTGCCCATTCAATTCTGTTCAACCCGGATTTTTCTGAATAATCTTTTAGTTTAAGCATCTGCTCTTCAATAAATTTATGCCTGGGTCTTGCGTGTGCAGGAATCATTACATATTTCTGCGGATTGCGGATAAATTCCCTTACAGGAACTTCTTTTCTTTCCATTTCAGAAACAATTCCCTGGGAATGTGCAATACGTGTTGTGATCCTCACAATTACAGGGCGGTCAAATTCTTCTGATATATCGAAAGCTATTCTTGTAAATTCTCTTGCCTCTTCAGGGCTGGAAGGTTCAATCATCGGGACCTTTGCGGCTCTTGCCATGTGCCTGTTATCCTGCTCATTCTGCGAGCTCCAGGCTCCGGGATCATCAGCATTGATGATTACAAAACCTCCATTCACGCCAGTATAGGAAAAAGTAAAGAGCGGATCAGCTGCCACATTGAGGCCCACATGCTTCATTGCAGCAAGAGATCTCGCTCCGGCAATTGAAGCGCCTGCAGCAACCTCCAGTGCAACCTTTTCATTCGGCGACCACTGTGATTTTATTTCTTTATATCTATATGCAATTGTTTCAAGTATTTCAGTACTTGGAGTCCCGGGATATCCTGCTGCTACATGACAGCCCGCCTCATAAGCTCCTCTGGCAATGGCTTCATTGCCCAACATAACTTTCCTGCCCATTTAATTACTCTCCGATTATTTCTATCCTGTCAACGATTGTAAATTTCTCTTCTGATATTGCCTTTTTGGCGGTTTCAACATCATCAAATCTGAATATCATAACTGCACGGCCTTTTCTTTTTTCAGTAAATGCATACATATATTCAATGTTTAAATTTCTTTTGGTAAAAGTATCGATTGCCTTATAGAGAGAACCCGGATTATCATCTATTTCGATGGCAAGAACATCTGTTAATGAACTTGTTATATGATGCTCCCTGAGCTTTGATGAAGCTTTCTCGGGATCATTTACAATAAGTCGGAGAATTCCGAAATCTGAACTTTCTGCTATAGTAAGTGTTATTATATTGATCTTTTCCTCAGAGAGAATTTTTAGAACATTCTGAAGATGGCCCGGCTTGTTTTCGATAAATACTGAAAGTTGTATTAAATTCATATCCGCCTCCGTTATATTTTTCTTTTGTCAATAACCCGCACTGCCTTGCCTTCGCTTCTTGCAATGGACATAGGCTCAACAAGTGTAACCTTCGCTGAAATACCAAGAACACTTCTCATCCTGTCTGTTAATTTCTTTTTCAGGCCGTCCAGAACCTTCAGTTCATCAGAGAAAAGCTTCTCATTGACTTCCACTTTGATTTCAATATCATCCAGAGCTCCGACCCTGTCGAGGATGATCTGATAATGAGGCTCAGTTCCTTCCGCTTCAATGATAATAGTTTCTATTTGTGAAGGATATACATTTACCCCTCTTATAATAAGCATATCATCAGATCTGCCTGTGACTTTTTCCATCTTGACTATAGTTCTTCCGCATTTGCAGTTATCGTGATACAGTCTGGTAATATCTCTTGATCTGTATCTGATTACAGGGCAGGCTTCTTTTGTAAGTGATGTATATACAATTTCCCCCTTGCTTCCTTCAGGCAGAATCTCGCCTGTTTCCGGATCAATAATTTCCACATAAAAATAATCCTCAAAAATATGAAGACCGGATTTCTGGGAACATTCAGCAGAAACTCCAGGCCCGATAATTTCACTTAAGCCGTAGATATCATAGGCATCTATTCCAAGTTTTGTCTGTATCTCATTTCGCATTGCTTCAGACCATGGCTCAGCTCCGAATATTCCAGCTCTGAGTTTTGTGTCTTTTATTTTAAAATCCGGCCTTTTTTTCTCAATATAATCTGCGATGTTGAGCATATATGACGGTGTGCATGCAATCATTGTTGTGCCGAAATCTTTTATCAGCATAAGCTGTCTTTCTGTATTTCCGCCCGAAATAGGGACTGTCATGGCGCCCAATTTTTCCGAGCCGTAATGCAGACCAAGACCGCCTGTAAAAAGTCCGTAGCCGTAAGCTACCTGAATAATATCTTTCTCTGTAGCGCCGTAAGAAACCAGACAGCGGGCCACAACCTCGGAAAAAAGTTCTATATCATTTTTGGTATAACCGACAACTGTCGCATTTCCTGTTGTTCCGGAAGATGAATGTACTCTGATAACTTTATCAAGGGGAACTGCAAAAAGTCCAAAAGGGTACGATGCCCTCATATCCTTCTTTGTCAGGAAAGGAACTCTTTTCATATCATCAAGAGATTTAAAATCCTCAGGCTTAAAACCTGCTTTGTCAAAGCTGTTCTTATAAAATGGAACATTATCATATGAATGCTTTAAAGACCATTTCATGCGCTCAAGCTGCAGTTCTTTCAGCTTTTTTTCAGAAATTGACTCATATTCTCTGCTGAACATTTATACCCCCCTATTTGTTAGGTTTGATTATAGTAAAATATTTTGCTGCTACAGTTTCAAATTCCGCATTATTAACTGTGCGTTTACTCCCGTAATAAAAAGTGGACATAGGATTTACTGAATATGAAAAATTCATATTTACATTTGATATTCCGATACCGAAATAACCGTATAATGAAGTAGCTGCGGAAGGTTTTAAATCTCTATTCGGGCTACTTAGTAAAACAGCAGATGCTCCGCCTTCAAAAGGAAGATCATCAATTTTATATAAAATTCTGTTTAAAAAATTCGAATCTTCATATGGAATATGAAAATGCCCTCTATGCACTCTTCCCCATTTCCAGTCTGCCATTATCGGACCAAGCTTCCTGTTTAAAATTCTGTTTGCTTTTAAAAAAGAAATATCAAAAATAGTTTCCCTGTTTTCAAGGGCATCTGTTGTTACATCATCAAAAACATCTGTGGTATTTTCATGAGCCAGCTTATAAAATATGCCGCTCATATAATAATACTTTTTCATTATATCTTCAATATCTTCTTTATAGTCATCCTTAAAAGTATGATAAATAAATTGTTCAAGAATTGTCTGGTACAGAGTCGGCGCTACAGAATCGGAATCAATTGAATAGTTCCAGTCATGGAAAAAAATTCTCGTGAGTCTGGCAGATGTTGTAGGGTTTGTTGACAGGATAGAAAGGAATATCGGAATAAATTTTTCAGCAAGAATAGAATTCTTGCTGGTTAAAAAGCTATCTATATCCTTTTCGCTCATAACGCTGAAATTATCAAATTCAGCTTTTAATGAAGTGTATCTATTTTCGTCTATGATCGCAAATTCCCGTACCTGGTTAATTATTTCAGTCGGATAAAAGCTCATTGCTGTTTCTTCAGTAATGCCTGTATAGTACTGAGAAATTTCATTCATACCGTTCCAGCCGGTATTTAATCCCTGTTTAAAGACTGTGTACCCCTGCTGACGTGAAGGAATTTTCCCGGTATAAACTTTTACAGTCTCACTATTTTCTGTAAAAAAATAAACTTTAGGTAAAGAGGAAGTATTCATTACAGAAGCCTTAGCAGCATTAATATCTTTTGCAAACGGCATTTCAAAAAGAGATGCGATATAATCAGCATCAGGCCTTATGAATTTCAATACAACAACATCGGCCTTTGGCGGAGAATCAGTAAATATGTCATTCAGAACAGGACCGTTTTCAGTATAACGGAAAGACTGATTAAAAATAGATGAAATAAAACTATCATCATATTTTTTCTTTTTTACAGCCAGCATGTCTTTATTATCTGCAGCTATAGGTTCAATTTTTTCAGGTTTAACTTCTTTATTAGCTTTTTTATCAGTATCATATTCATGAGCGTTAAAGTTTATCCATCCGTTTTGTGAAAGGTATTGCGGTGTATCATTTACAATTTTTACTTTTTCAATAACATAATCCTGAGTGTCAATATCAAGATTAAACCCGAAGAAAGAAAAACCGTTTCTGTTTCCTGAAAAAATAAACGGCAATCCGTTAAATGTTACAGCTCTGAATACGCTGCTGTTTATTTTTATCTGTAAAGGATACCATCCCGGATATACCGAGAGTTTATCATCATAACTGTATGCAGTGTAAGGCTTGCCGGATTTTGTTGTTTTTTCCAGAACTGAAACAGCAAATCCTCTATTAAAAGTTCCGATGTACTGTTCAACAAGCTCTTCCAGTCTTTTTATTACTGATAAATTATTTTCTTCATCATCATTATAATAATACAAAAGGTCTTCAGGAAAATATTTATTTGTATTAAAGTCTTTCCTTTGAATAGGCAGCCTGAAAAAATTTTCTTTATTATTTAAAAAAGCATTCGCCCACTCTTTCAGTAATAATATTGCAACGACATCCTCTTCTTTCCATTCGTTTTTTAAAAAATTTGCCTGGAAACCTCTGCCTCTTATTAGATTAATTCCTTTAACATAAGCTTTAATATAAACCTTTTGAGAATCTTTTAAATTTTTATATAAAGCAGAAGCTTCTCTGGAAAAGCCGATTGATTTCGAAAGCCTGTCGAGCAATGCGCCTTTTTTCCCGATTACCTTCTCTGCATTTCCTGTTGCAATAGAACGGTAATATTCGATAAGGCTGTTCCTGTCCTGGGAGTGCAGATATCCGAGAGTAAAATATAGATCCTCTTCATTCTTCACTTCAATATGAGGCATTCCATTTTCGCCTCTTTGAATTACTATTTCACCTTTTACATCAGCGGAAATTTTATCATTATAAGACTCCCTCTGTGTCAGATACAGCACTGCAAGAGCAATGCCTGCAAGGGCAATTATACTGCCTATTACAGAGGAAATAATAATAATTTTTCTTTTCATAATGTAGTGCCCCTTAAATCAGAATTCGAAACTGAGGCTTGAAAACCTTTCCCTGACCTCGCGGAGAATTTCCAGCTCATCCTTTTCATTTTCTGCTTCAAATGTAGCGGAAAAACGCACAAAATTGCCAATATCATCCCACGGAACAGTTGAGATGAGTTTTTCTTTTATCATAAATTGCGAAAAATCCTCTGCGCTTTCAAATTTCTTTCCGCCCTTGATTCCCTTTGGAATTTCTACATAGAGATAAAATGTTCCGCCTGGTATCTCAGCATTAAAGCCTATACCGCGAAGAGTTTCAACTAGAGCTTTGAGTCTTCTTTCGTATTTAGCATTTATTTTTTTTGTTATATCAGGATTTTTCAAAGCAACTGCAGCTGCTTTCTGTATAGCCTTAAACTGCCCTGAATCGTAATTATCTTTAACATTAGCAAAAGCCTTAACTATAAGTTCATTTCCAGTAACAAAAGCCATCCTCCATCCCGTCATATTATATGATTTAGATAAAGAATGAATTTCAATAGCAACATCTTTCGCACCAGGGACGCTCAAAATTGATAGAGGAGCGGATTTAAAGGTCAATGCCGCATAAGCTGCATCCTGAATTATTATGATTTCATTTTCCCTGGCAAACTCAACAGCCTTGACAAAAAAATCATAATCCGCTACAGCTCCGGTCGGATTATTCGGATAATTGAGAAGAATAATCTTTGCCCTTTTTTTAATGTCTTCGGGGATCAGATTAAGATCGGGCAGGAATTTATTTTCTTTTTTCAGAGGCAGATTATAAACCTCACCTCCATACCAGGCGCTGTGCGTTCCGAGAACTGGATATCCCGGAACAGTCATTATAACAACATCTCCGGGATTTATAAATGCCGAAGGAAGCATTGACAAGGCTGATTTGGAACCGATTGCATGCACAACTTCAGTTTCAGGGTTTATTCCGCTGACATTGAAAACATTTTTCATGTATTGCGCTGCTGCAAATTTGAATTCATCAATTCCGTTATCTGAGTATCCCCTGTTTTCAGGATTTTCAGCTTCTATCTGCAGAGTTTTTATTACAATATCAAAAGCTTTTTCATCAGGCTCGCCAACTCCAAGATCAATTAAACGGATACCGGGATTATCTTTTACTGCCTGCCTTTTTGCTCTTTTAATTTTTTCAAATTTATATATTTTTTCATCAATGCCGAATTTTGCTCCGCCGATTCTTTCAGCGAAAAGTTTCTGAATAAAAGAACTCACTTCCAAACCTCTTTATAATTTTATCTGCCGGATTTTATTTCTTTATACTTATTTTAGCAGAAATTATTTCAACCTTTGTGTAATAATCATCCAGCATGGAAAAAAATCTGCCGAATTCACCGGTAACATCTATCCTGGATTTTCCTTTAACAAGAGTAGATATAACCTTTATATTTTTTGAATACATATAAACTTCAACCTTGCCTTTTGCTGTCTGAATATCAGCTACCACGCAGAAGTCATAATCAATATTTGTTGATGCTGTTATATCCTTTACAGTAAGATCCTTAAGCTCAATCAGGCTGTCTGTCAGCTCGCCCTTCATAATTTCCTGAAGTGCAGGATTTTCTGTTTTATCTATTTTTTCTTTCTGCATTACTGCATCATTGATATACAGAGTTTTCTTACACGCAACCATTCCGAACAGAATAACTGTCATTAAAACCAATATTTTTTTCATTTTATTTCTCCCAAATTTTATTCTTTTATTATTAGTTAAGAATTTCAGCCCTTATATTTTGATAAAAAGCCGGATAACCGGCTTTTTGTCAAATAAAATCTATCTCAGGAATCCATCAGGATCAAGCGCAGTGCCGCCTTTTCTAATTTCAAAATGAAGATGATTCCCTGTAGACATGCCCGTAGAATCAACTGTTCCTATTTCCTGGCCTTTTGTTACCTTTGCTCCGGGACTGGTTAATACTGTTTCAAGATGCCCGTAATATGTAGATACATCCTTTTCGTGCTCAACTACAATAAGATTTCCATAACCATTATTGTTCCAGCCTGCAATACGGACTATACCATCTGCTGAGGCTTTAACTGATGTTCCTCTTGGTGCGGCAATGTCAATTCCCTGATGGAAATTCTGAGTTTTTTTTGTTACAGGGTGAACCCTGTAACCGAAATTGCTTGATCTTGTACCGATTACCGGAACTGCAAATTGACCGTCTTTAATTACCGTATTATCAGGTTTATCCCTGTCAGGTTTCACTTCTTCAATAGGCTTCTTTTTTTCAGGTTTATTCTTCTGAAGAAATGCTCCGAATACCCAACCTTCGTTTTCTGATTCTCTTCGTATAAGAAACCAGGGAGACTTAATCCCGTCTATAGTATCTATTTCTTTTGATTTCATAAGAATTTCAATTTTTTCTGAAAAAATCAGCTTTTCAATTACAGCACTTGAAATATTCGGCTCTGCCCTGAACCGGACATTATCATCATTAATATACGCAAATACTCTTTGAGGAATTCTTTTTGATGAGTGAATATCTTCTGTCTTTTTCATATCTGTCATTTTATTCGGATCAATCGGAATATCGATTTTTGTTTTGCTGTCATCGCCGAGTCTGCCGTTGATCTCTCCAATAAAAAGTTTCATTTTTTTCAGTAATGCATCTTTTCTTTCTTTATCAGAAGTTATCTGCTGATTAAGCATATCTTTATTTTTCTGTTTCTGCGACTGGTAATCTTTACCTGCCCCGAGAAGCAAAAAAGCTGCAATAATTATTACTGAATATTTTCTCATTGGATAAACCTCTATTAAAAATTATTCCGCTTCCGCTATTATACTCAAAATGCTGTATAATTGTTCTTACCGCAGAAATTTATTTTTCGGCATCAAACCTCTTCATAAAAATCTGATGTTTTTTTAATGCTGCAGCTGATTCTTTTTTATAATCGAAAAAATTACTTTTTGATCCGGATGAAAGTGCAGTGATTCCTCCCTGATCAGGAAAAATCTGACTCATAAATTTCTGATCAAATTCGGGTTTTGATGCAGCCCCGGCTGATCCTTTTGCTTTTGATTTTATCTGTTCTTTCATCCAATCGTCATCTTCTATCATCTTATCCAGTACAACCATGATTTTTTTCCATTCAAATATAAAAGCAGCTGTTCCGTCTTTTTCTATTTTAAGATTTGTTACAGTTTCAATTTTGCCCGGAAGCTTAAAGGTCATTTCTGTTTTCATTGTTTCAAACATTGGAACCATGAATGCCCTTGTCTGCTGATACTGCTGTCTTTCAAGTTCAATTTTTTCTTTTATCTGCGCATCTGTCAATTCAACAGGCTTTTCTGCCGGTTTATCAGCTTCCACCTCAGGTTTTTTTTCTTCTTTTTTAGAAGTCACTATTTCAAGCTTATATTTGCCCTCTTCTGCCGGAGAAAATTTAATATCCCATCCGCCGAAATCGCCGAAAGAAACCTTATTCACATCCTGAAAATATGCTGTGCCTTTAAATTCTGTTTCTCCCTTTTTATTCGTGCTGTAAGTAATGTCGCTCCAGGCTTCTACGCCTTTAGACTTATCAATAATATTTTTCACATTGGAAAGCAGTATTTTGTTTTTATCTTTTTTTTCACCGAAATCCATATTCGGCATCTGCGAAGTAATTTTAACAATGGCTTTGCCTGATCCATCCGGATTTATAGTAAAATCCTGTTTTGTCTGATAACATCCGGTCAGGATTAAACTTGCGGATATTATTATCAAAAATGATTTTAATGAAGTTTTCATTATGCCTCCTGAAATTTTACGGGTTATATAAAAAAATGCTGTTATTATTAAACCCTTTGCAATAAAGATAAAACTAATTGATAATAAAAAAATATCAAGAAAAATAATTTATATTTCACCTGGATGGAGTTTTATTTAATGAAAAAAATTTTTGATATTTCGATACCGGTATCAGCTGATACAATAACCTGGCCTGAAGATCCGGAAATTACCCTGGAAAAAAATTAAAAATCTTATCCGGCGATGCATGTAATCTTACAAGAATATGCATGGGAGCTCATGCAGGGACTCACATAGATGCTCCTTCTCATTTTATTTCAGCAGGAAAAACATCTGATCTTATACCTCTTGAAATTTTCATAGGGGACTGTCTTGTGTGCGGATACAGCGGGGAAAATGATATAGATAGAGATTATATCGGAAAAATAAATCTGGATGGAATTGAAAGAATTCTTTTCAAGACAAAGAATTCGTATAACAGGAACAAAAAAAAGTTTGATGAGAATTATATATCATTATCAGAAAAAGCAGCCTTATATTTAATTGAAAAAAATATTAAACTCATAGGAATTGATTATCTGTCGATTGAAAAATTTCATGCTGATAAAGGCAACCCGGTTCACAAGAATCTCCTTTTAAACAATATCGTAATTCTTGAAAATATCAATCTTGCAGATATTAATCCCGGAATTTACGAGCTTATCTGCCTGCCGGTTTTTTTCAAGGGAATCGAAGCTGCTCCTGTCCGCGCTGTTTTAAGAGAAAAATAAACTCGAATGGAATTTGTATTTGACAATTATAAAAAAATATTATTTTTCCCCGTTAAATCCGTCATTCCTGATTTATAAAAAAAGAAATTCACCGGGGTTAATCATGCGTTTCAAAATAAACCAGATTATAATTTTTACTTTAATAATGATTTCTGCCGGAACAGCACAATCTGAGGAGCCGTGGCAGTTCAAATTTACCAGAAACGGAATTACTGTTAAGGCGCGTCCGGTCAGCGGATCCGATTACCATGAATTTATTGGTACAGGGATGATAAATGCATCACCGGAATTATGCATGAAAATTATGAATGATCCTGAATCGTATAAAAAATGGATGGACTCCTGCATTGAATCAAAAGAACTCTTAACAAGACAGGGAAACTCTTTTACATATTATATTGAATCATTTTCACCGTGGCCGGTTTCCAACAGAGACGGAATTTATACTACAGTGCTGATTGATAAAGGAGGAAATTTCACCTACATCAATACAGCAATTGACAGGAAGGATATAGTTCCGGAAAAAAAGAACACCGTACGTCAGACCTTCTCTGTAGCCCACTGGATTTTTGTAAAAAAAGATGGAGGCTTTGAGCTTTCATATTATATCAGAACAAATCCGGGAGGCAGTCTTTCGCCTTCTCTTTTTAATGCAACAGGCTCGGATATACCTTACAAAAACATAACTGCTTTCAGAAAAAGAGTTTCAGAGCTGATGAAATAAATTGATTATCTTTGTCATCCCCATTTTATCAAATAATTGTAGACATTTATTTAAACAGGAAATCTCCTGTAAAAAATAAATCTAACAGGTGAGTAGTCCCCCATGTATGATTATCTTAAAGAGCTCGAAGATGAAAGCATCCATATAATCCGCGAAGCAATCGCTGAAGCGGAAAATCCGGTTATGCTGTATTCAATCGGAAAAGATTCCGGTGTAATGCTTCATCTGGCTATGAAGGCATTCTATCCCATGAAACCTCCATTTCCGCTGCTGCACGTTGATACAACATGGAAGTTTAAAGACATGATTGAATTCAGGGAAACTACAGCTAAAAATCTCGGGTTCGAGTTACTTGTGCATATAAACAATAATGGCGTCAGGGAAAACATCAACCCGTTCACGCACGGCAGCTCAAGGTACACAGACATCATGAAGACCGAGGCGCTGAAGCAGATACTCAATGAAAAAAGATATGACATAGTCTTCGGCGGAGCGCGCAGAGATGAGGAAAAATCCAGAGCAAAGGAACGTGTCTTTTCCTTCCGCGACTCGAACCACAGGTGGGACCCTAAAAATCAGCGTCCTGAGCTGTGGGGGCTTTACAATACCAGAAAAAATAATAATGAAAGCATACGCGTTTTCCCACTATCAAACTGGACAGAGATCGATGTATGGAGATACGTGAAGGTGCAGAATCTTCCGGTTGTGCCGTTATACTTTTCAAAGATGAGGCCTTGTGTTGAGAGGGACGGCCAGATCATAATGGTTGACGATGACCGCTTTGTGCTCAATCCCGGTGAGAAACCTGTTATGAGAATGATCAGATTCAGGACACTCGGCTGTTACCCTCTATCAGCAGCGATTGAATCAAGGGCGGATAATATCGACGATCTCCTTAACGAGATGGAGCAGTCAAGAGTAAGCGAGCGCGCAGGAAGGCTTATTGATTTCGATCAGAGCGGAAGCATGGAACGTAAAAAATATGAGGGCTATTTCTGATGAAAGGCATGCTGAAATTTTTAACATGCGGAAGCGTTGATGACGGAAAATCCACGCTGATCGGCCGGATACTTTATGAAACAAAAAATGTTTACGACGACCAGCTGGAAATACTTGAAATAGAAAGCAGAAAAATAGGCAATGCCGGCGACAGTCTCGATTTCTCACTTCTTCTTGACGGACTCATAGCAGAGAGGGAACAGGGAATAACAATCGATGTGGCATACCGCTACTTTTCCACACCTGCAAGAAAATTCATTGTTGCAGACACTCCCGGCCACGTGCAGTACACACGGAATATGGCCACAGGCGCTTCGAACTGCGATGCTGCAATACTCCTGGTTGATGCAAGGCAGGGAGTTCTAGCACAAACAAGAAGACACCTTCTGATATGCGCCCTGATGGGCATAAGATTTGTTGTGTTCACCATAAATAAAATGGACCTGATAGGCTATGACCGCGCAAAGTATGAGCAGATACGCCTTGACTGCATTAAAATATTTGATGATCTGAAAAACATCAATCTTGCCATAGATCACTATTACTGCATACCTGTTTCAGCTCTTCAGGGAGACAATTGTGTAAAAAAATCCGGCAGTATGTCATGGTATGATGGACAGACCGTAATTGAATGGCTTGAAACTATTCAGCCTGAAGAGGAGCTCATAGAGAAACCCTTCAGATTTCCGATACAGTATATAATCAAACCGGGAATTTCCAGAGACAGATGGCAGGCGGACGCGCTTCAGAATATCAACCCGGAAGATCAGAAAAATTACCGCGGATGCGGAGGCGTTATTGCTTCAGGAAAAATATCCGCCGGAGACAGAATTCTTATACTGCCTTCAGGCAAAGAAAGCCGCGTACACACAATATACAGGGGCAGCGACCGTGTTGAAAAGGCATTCGCCGGAGAATCTGTAGCAATATCAATAACTGATGAAATTGATATGAGCCGAGGTGAATCCATTGCTAAACCCGCAGAAAGACCTTCCATGTCAAACCAGTTTAAGGCAAGGATAGTATGGATGGATGAACAGACACTTCATTCAGGAAGGCGCTATTTATTCAAAGGACCTCACGGGTATGTTAATGCGGAAATTATCAGCATTGATAATGCAATAGACCTTACAGGATATCAGAAGCTATCAGCGAAGAAGCTTGAAATGAACGAGATAGGCGAAATTCAGATCGCGCTTGATAAGGATATCCCGTTTGATATTTTCAGCGATAACCGGATCACCGGAGCATTCATACTAATAGACAGGCTCACCAACGCCACATCAGCCTGCGGCACTATTCTTCATTCAATGAGACGCGCTCAGAACGTACACTGGCAGAGCATTGATGTTTCAAAAGAGAGCCGCTCTCTTCTTATGGGCCATAAACCTGCAATACTATGGTTTACCGGACTTTCAGGTTCGGGAAAATCCACAATCGCAAATGCGCTCGAGAAGATGCTGCACGCAAACGGACGCCATACAATGCTGCTTGACGGCGACAATGTGCGCCACGGGCTCAACAAGGATCTCGGATTTACTGATGCAGACAGAGTCGAAAATATCCGCAGAATAGGCGAAGTCTCCAGGCTCATGACCGAAGCCGGACTGATAGTTATTACATCTTTCATCTCGCCATTTAAAGCAGAGCGGGATATGGTAAGAAGCCTGGTACCGGGAGGTGAGTTTATTGAAATATACGTCGACACTCCTTTATCTGAGTGTGAAAACAGGGACGTAAAAGGACTTTATAAGAAGGCGAGATCCGGTGAGATACCGAACATGACAGGAGTGAATTCCGCTTACGAAACTCCTGAAAACCCGGAGATTATTTTAAATACTATAAGCTCATCAGCTGATGAGCTTGCACAGATGATTATCAGGTATATGACTGAACGGGAATTTTTCGCATGATGGATTTATTTCAAGAGTTTACTTATTTTTTTCAACAATCTTTCTAATTGAATTTCTCACTTTTTCTGCAATTTTTTCATAGTCATTTTTATCTGAAGATAGCGGTTTTAAAAATGATAGCTCAATCTTAACCGGTTTTGGTATAATCTGCTTTATTGAAAGAGCTTCAAATGCCCCGCTGATTGCAAGCGGAATTACAGGAACATTTAATTCCCTGCTTAAAATTGCAAATGCTTTTTTGAATTTACCAACTTTGCCGTCCCTGCTTCTATGACCTTCAGGAAATATAACAAGGTTTTTCCCTGATTTTAGCACTGCCGCAGATTGCAAAATAGCATCTTTTAAATCTTTTTCAATATTTATATAAATAATATTTGTCATATCCATAAAAAATTTTACAAGTACGGTTTTCTTTAATGAATCTTTTGCTGTAAAAAAAGTATTGTTTAATACTTTTTCCGGCAGAGCTGCGGAAAGAAGAACAGCATCCATAAAACTCTGATGATTCGGCGCAATAATAAAAGGTCCATCCGGAAGATTCTCAAGACCGGTACGCTTCATACGGAAATAAAATATAATTAAAGGCCTTACTGCAATTTGCAATATTTTAACCCATGATTTTTTCGGTTTTATTTTAATATCAATATTTTCCTTTAAAATTTCATGCCAGTTAACTGTTTCTTTATTTATTTTGATGCCTTTTTTTCCTATGAATTCAGCAAAAGATTTAACTGTAGGATAAGCGGATAAAATATTATCTGTTATTACCGTACCGAAAGTTTTTTCAATGAAAACAGAAAATTCAACCATGCTCAGCGAATCAAGACCGAGATCGATCTCGAAATGATCTCCGGGATTTATATTTTCAGAGGTAAAATTTTTCAGATAATTTTTAATCAATCTGTACTCTTTAGAATCCGGATCCTTTTCATTTTTCGCAGATTGTTTTTCGCTGTTTATTAAATCTATAAGTTTGTATCTCTGAAGCTTGCCGAGTCTTGTTCTCGGAAGTTCGTTTTTTACAATTGAAATATTAAAAATCTTCTGATACGAAGGAACCAATGAATTATATTTATCAATTATATTCCATTTGATTGATTCAAGTATGTTTATTGATTTATTTTTTTCAAGATACGAAAAGTCCGGATATATTAAAACTGAAAGCGAGCCGTTCTTCTGGAACACGCCTGCATCCCTGATTATTTCCGACACAGACATAATTTTTTTTTCAATTTCTTCCGGTGAAATATTTTTACCGTTCGGGAGAACAATCATTTCATCTGTTCTTCCTGTTACATAAAGATATCCTTCATTGTCAAAATGCCCTGTATCTCCGGTAAAAAACCAGCCGTTTCTAATCCTTTTTGCAGTATCTGCAGGCCGCCTGTAATATCCTTTCATCACATTGCGTCCTTTTACAGCTATTTCTCCATTTACAATTTTCACTTCACAGGAGTTCATTGGTATACCAACTGAACCCTGTTTTATTTTTGTGTATGGATTGAAAGCAACAAGCGGAGTGGTTTCAGTCAGTCCGTATCCTTCAACAAATCTGAAACCGAGAGCTTTCATATCTCCTGCAATATTCTCATCAAACTTAGCGCCTCCAGTCAGATATGTATGAATATTTCCTCCAAAGGATTTATGCACCCTGGAAAAAATTATTTTGCTGAAATTAAGGTTATTTATTTTTTTTGCTGCAAACAATATACCCTTTGCAAAAAGATTCCCGTTTATTTTTGACATTATTCCCTTATGAAACATCTCATAAAGTTTTGGAACTCCGAGAAACATTGTTACCCTGAAAGACTGAAGTGTTTTCAAAATTTCTTCTGCTGAAAGGGTTTTTACCAGAACAACTGTAGACCCGATATAAAACGGAGCAAGTATGGTTCCCTGAAACGGAAGTATGTGATGAAACGGAAGAAGTCCCAGTATGCTGTCAATGGGAAGAAGCATTTTCATGTTTATAAGGCTTTCAATGTTTGCAATAAGATTGTCATAGGTAATCATTACGCCTTTCGGACTGCCTGTTGTTCCGGATGTGTACATTATTACTGCTGTATCGTGCACATTGGAAGGATTTATTCCGAATGGAATTGTGCTTTGCTTTAAATTAATATTTTCAAAAATTATAATCTGCGGTTTTATTTTTGCTTTTTTTACAGCATTTTTTATATGAGCTTCACCCTGTTTTGATATAAAAATAATATCCGGTTTTGAATCCTTTAAAATGTATGCGGTATTTTCCTCTGTGCCTGTAAAATCAACTGGAACAGCAATTCCCTTATTAACCCATACTGAATAAAAAGAGTATATCCATTCCGGTCTATTCTCGGAAAAAATAGAAACCCTTGAGCCTTTTTTTATTTTATATAAAGAAGCAAAAGCCGCACATTTTTCAATAGTTTCAGAATATGATATTTCCTTACCGTCAAATACCAGAGCAGTTTTGTTCCAGTCGGATAAAAACATTTTTACTTTCTGCATCAATTATAAAACTTATTAAAATTGAAAGCGACGTATGACATTACTGCATTTATGGTGCCGCCCCAGACCATATCAATCATGGACATTTTAAAAGACCAGTTGTTTAAAAGAGATAAATTAGTGAGATCGTAAATTCCAAATAGAAACACGCCGTAAATAAAACCCCACCCCAGAGATGACAGCAGGGCATTATCAGCTGAAATTTTAGGCAAAACAAAAAGCAGAATACCGAGAGGCATGATAATATAAATAAGAATTATCGGCCAGATGATAGGATCAAGGCTGTTGCCGCTTTTTCTTGCGAGAGTTCCCAATTCGATTTTGTAGAAATCCGCCATGAGTACGCCAAGCCATAAAAAATCTATTACTGCCATAATAGGAAGAATTGTAAAATATACTTTTAGAAAATGTAACATAGATAAACTCCTTTTATAATATCAGCCTTTTACAGGATAATAATAAGTCCAGACCAGAGCGTCAAGTACTGCTGTCTGAAGACAAAATGCTGCTGCTCCAGCAAGCGCTGCACGATGAGACCACAACGGAGTCTGAGGCTGAACATATATTAAAGCTGCAAATAATAATAATGATCCAAGTCCGACAGTTAAAAGAACAATCCGGATTAATATCCATATAAACATGGAAGGATTGTCATTCATATAAAATGTTAACGGCATCCAGAAAGCTGAAAAAATCAGAATGACTGCGTATATCCATAGAAAAAAATTATACGAAAACCTGCCTGCGATCTTAACTTCACCGGGATTCAGAGCAAACATTATGAAATAGGTAAAAAGAAAATATCCTGCAGCTGCTGTCAGCATTGAAATATTATAAAATGTTTTCAGCTGCAAAGGCACATTACCCCATAAAATTATTCCTGCATCAGTATGTGTTTTAATTCCATAAACATAGCTTCCAAGAACAGCTGCACCGCCCAGAACATTAATTATAAGCAGGTAAATTTTTTCTATTGGCATATTCATATCTAACCTCAATTTTTCTGAAATCTGAAATTATTCTTTATTTTCCTTTTGCCAGAAAAGAATGCAAATCAAATTAACTTACCCGGCAAATTGAGCCGGGTAGTATATTTTTAATTAAAGATTTAAACTTACTCCAAGTGATACAGACATAAAGTGCAGCCAGTTTTTAGTATATCCGTCAGGATTCTGAGTGCCAGGACTTCCGAAACCTGCTGCTCCACCTCCGAGATAGCGGACATTAAGGAAAAAGTCAAAGTTGTTGTTCATTCTATAGCCTGTAAATATGCTGAGATCAGCAATAGCTCCTTCAATCTCCTTGTCGCCTCCATTTAAAACGCTGATCGGGGCGTAGAAGCCTGCCAAATCAGTTCCGAGCAGGAATCCTGAAGAGAATACATATTTTACTCTGAATCTGATTAAAGGAACCGGGCCTATATTTGCTGTAACATAAGAATTTGCAGGGGTAGTTAATGATGAAAATTCAATTGTAGCATTTCTGATCTGAAGACCCAATCCAAGGGCAACTTCAAGTTTTTCATCATCAATAAAATCATACATATATGTTAATCTGTAAAAAGGAAAGCTGTAACGGGTTTTTACAACCTCATTAATTGCAAAATTTACACTTCCCATTGTTACAGCACGAGTCAGCTTCTCCTGACCATTTATTTCAAGAGGCTGATATAAAAAAGTGAGAACGTGATTTTTTTTAATAAACATATCAGCGCTTAAGCGTCCAAAAAAATTAAGAGTATTCTGCCCGCCTTCAGTCACGTAGTTGAAATACTGGTTAGCTTTTCCGAACTGAATCTTGTGATCAAGAACAGCAAGGAAACCGATCTCAGCTATAAAGCTGAGGCCAATTACCTTTTCTGCTTTTTTTTCTGTTTTTTTATCAGGATCTTTTATATCTGCTAAAGGCTGGCCCTGCGCAAAAAGAATTGTTGAAGATATTAAAAAAGCAGAAAAAAAGGCGAATAATGTCTTTTTATTTTTCATGTATAACCTGCCTTAAAAATTTTATCTAAAATCTGTAATTATTTCAATTTATAGATAAATCTAAGTTTCGTCTATCAATAATTTTCTTTCAGGGAAATTTTATATTGTTTGAATATTATGAATGCATCTGCAAACTGAATTATATATCAAATTTAAGAATGCTCCTTGTACCTTTATTGCTTTCAATAGTATAAGTACCACTTAATTGCTGAACAAGCATCCTGACAATCATAAGACCGAATCCGGTTGATTTATTCATATCAAATTCTTCAGGAAGTCCAATACCATTATCCTGAATAGTTAAAGCCACATGATTTTCCTTTTTATCAAGTGAAATTTTTATCAGACCGCTATCTCTGCCGATAAAGGCATATTTCATAATATTCGTTATTAACTCATTTATTATAATACCCACAGGAATCATTTCTTTTGAATTAAGATTAAAATCCATAATCCGTTTTTCAATAATTATCTTTTTGCTTTCAGGAAATACTTCGATAAACGAATCAATCAGGCTTTCAATATAATCTTTAATGGAAACTTCATAATAATCACTGCTTATTAATAACTTTTCATAAAGAACTCGCATACTCTGAACGCGGGTTACAGCATCCTGTAATGCGATTTTAACTTCGTTGCTTGAAGTAGATTCAGCCTGCAATGACAGAAGGCCTTCAATTGAAGCAATATTATTTTTTATGCGATGGTGAACTTCTCTAAGGAGTGTTTCTTTTTCGGATAGCTGTTTCTTTATCTCTTCCTCTGCCTTTTTGCGATCTGAGATGTCCCGGCACATACTCATTACAGCTGGTTTGTTATTCCAAACTATTCTTTGTGCGTGCACCTCAACGGGAAACAGTGATCCGTCCTTGCATTGATGAATAGTCTCAAAAGAGATACTGCCGTGCTCCATCAACTGAGCAATCCGACCCGGCATGTGAGTGGCTTCTTCCGGGGAGTCAATCTGGTCGCCGGTTTTTGCAATTAATTCATCGTGAGTGTATCCAAGTTTTTCGTAGGCAATATAGTTAACTGCCAGAATATTTGCATTTTCATCATGAATAAAAATCGCATCTCCGGCTTTGTCGAATAGCAATTTATATTTATTCTCGCTTTCTCGCAGAGCTTCCTGGGCCTGTTTGCGTTCGGTGATGTCGATTGAGTAACCAGCTGTAAGTTTTTTTTCTCCAAGGGTGAATGGAAATTTTATAGTAGAATAGGTACGGTCGTTAAGATCCTCATCAAGTTTGACCACATTACCCCCGAATGCAACAGCAATATCATCCGCGGTAAATTTTGAGGCAACTTCTGGCGGAAACATCTCCTCCATCGTCCTGCCGATAATATGAGTCCAGGGAATGCCTATCAACTCCTGATAGTTCTCACTGGCCATAATAATCCTGCTTTCGGCGGGTGTCACTTCCTTGATATAGGTATAAATGGGCGAGTTTTTTATAAATAATAAAAGGAGTTCATTGTTTTCTTTCAATGCCTTTTCTGAATTCTTCCGTTCGGTGATGTCATAGGCAGTTCCGCATGTTCCGGTTTTATTACCATGTTTATCTGTTAGTAACTTGGCATTAAAAACCAGATGGATTTCTTTGCCGTTTTTGCCGATATGAATTGTCTCATAGCCCTTTAGAATATTCCCCTGCAGCAATTTTGCATGTTCCTGCATGCCCCGATCAGCCAATACAGGGCTTTGAAAATCGGAAAACTTTTTGCCGAGCATTTCTTCAATCTTATAGCCGAATATTTCTTCCCATGCAGGGTTCAGATATGTGTATCTGCCTTCTGAGTCACACTGCCATATTAGATCCTGGGATGTTTCCACGAGATTCTGATAAAGGGCTTCGGCTGATTTTATAGATTCTTCTGCCTTCTTAAGCTCGGTAATGTCCAGAAAATTTGCTGCCATAGTATTTTCAGCAGTCCTGAATGCCGAAACATAAAAAGCTCCCCGGATTTTTTCATCAGCATAATCAATCTGTTCTGTATGCCATTGAATACCGGTTTTTGCTACCTCTTTATACCTGGCAGGAACCTCGGTATTCGCAAGAGGCGGAAACGCTTCTTCAATCGTTTTACCGATAAAAATAGAATTATCAACTCCAAGAATTTTATCAGCTGCAGGATTAGCACCAATAAATATCAGTTTCCCGTCTTTTTTCAGTTCATACTGGTGAATGCCCATTGGAGAAGAATCTATAATGCCGCGATATTTTCCCTCACTTTTTATGAGGTCTTCTTCCATCTGCCTGCGATGGGATAGTTCGTTTGTTAATTTAATGTTGGAATTAAAAAGCTTAAACGCCATTTTTATTGATGCATCAAGAACAGTATTGCTTGAACTCTTGACCACATAACCGTATGAGGTAATTTTTTCAGTTTTATCAACAATTTCAGGTTCTGTGTGGCTTGAACAAAAGACCACAGGAATGTCATGGTCTTTCAAAATCCGGGCTGCAGCTTCAGTTCCGTCTATTCCTTTTCCTAAGTCAATATCCATTAGAATGAGATTTACGTCAGGTGTGTTTTTTACAGTTTCTATTGCTTCTTCGCCGGAATTAACAATAATGATATTATATCCGTATTTTTCGAGAGCTTTCTTTTCAGACATTGCCAATATGGCTTCATCTTCCACAAGAAGGATTGTTTTATTGTTTTCAGCTGACAAGATTTAATCCTCCTTTGGTTTAAATCTTTTATTCATCAGAAGGAATATAATTATTGCCAAATCTGATGAAGTGACATTATTAATAATATTATATTGCTGAATAGGACATACTCTATTAGAATCTCAGTCAACAATAAAATCACAAAGAAACACCGGAGATCTCAAATGTAAATCCCGCAAGATAATACTTTTTTCTGAAGACTGAATACCATGAAATATTAATTATGCGAAGAAACAGATTTGAAAAACTTCCAGATAAGTTCTGTAGCGTTGATTTCATCTGTTGTTTTGCCGGCTATAAATTCCGGCATAGGTTTTCCGCCAGGCCATGTGTGTCCTCCGCCAGTGATAGTGTAGACTACAACATCAGCATTGCTGCGGCAGGAAGTGTATTCCATGCGCGACACATTTGTCGATACAGATGATGAAATTTTTTCAGAACAGCCATTGTGCTCTGCCCAGCGGGATGCAAATCCGTTTATATCCGGCAAGGTAAATTGGCCTGATATCCCGCCATTATAAGGAACAATTTTATCTGCAGTTCCGTGGAAAATCATAAATGGAACCGGCCTTAAAGGTTTACACTCTCCAGAGTCGAATGAATAAGCACCGGCAACACCTGCAATTGCCGCAATCCGGTTCGACAGTTTACAAGCCAGCAGGTGCGACATCCCTCCGCCGTTTGACAGTCCGTTTGCATAAATTCTTTTGGGATCAATTCTATATTTTGAGGATAAATTATCTATAAGTTCCGAAACAAAAGTCACGTCCTTCTGAGGATCATCATCAAGCCCGCTACCATATTTTCCCTTTGACCTCCAGCGGCGGGGAAATCCTTTTCCCTCAGGAAAAACTGCAATAAATCCTTCCCTGTCAGCAAGGCTGGTCCACCCGGACATTTCCATCTGGTGTGAAGGCCAATCTGCAAATCCGTGAAAACATAAAACCAGAGGCACAGGCTTTTCGCCGGTATAGCTTTTTGGAATATGAATGAGGTAGTTCCGTTTTTCACCACCGGAAACAATTGTGCCGTTTGTTTTATTTAATATATTTACGCCTGACCAGTAGATAAATGGAGGCAGAATTATAAGTCCTGCAAGCACGATCAGAATAATTATGACAGGCTTTTTATATTTCATGTTCCCGCCTTATATTTTTTTATTTAATTTAAAATATTCTCAGCTATTCCCGGATTTTCCGGAAAAATAAAATTTCTGATGTCTAAGAACTTTATACCATGCTCACCCCTTTTGAGTGAAGCGGGAACGAGGTGAAATTCTTGCTTTAGCATCACTTTCCGAAAAATCCGGATGCTGTTAAAAAAATTATTCCCTATATGCAGCAGGCAGCATAACTTCAAGCAATTCCAGAACATCTGAAATCATATTGAGTCTTGCTGTGAATAAATTATTCTCAAGAAGAAAATATCTGGTAATTTCAGCAGTTAAAAATTCAGCATCTGCATTTTTATTTTCAGCATATTCCTGATCGAAAAGTTCCGCTTTCTTTTTTAAGATTGAAATGACTTTAACCGGAATTGTTTTTCCTTCTTTGAAACCTTTTAAAGTATCCAGTATGCCTTTTTTTTCTTTTTCATATTCTTCTGAAATTTTCTGATATTTCAATTTACGTTTTTCATATAAGGATTTGATTTTTTTATAAAATTTCTGCAGCACTGAAATATCTTCTGCAGACAGCATATACCCCTGCTTTGTAAATTCCCTTATCCAGTTGCAGATAATTTTTATATTAAACAGGGAAAGCTCAATTGCTTTATCCTGCTTCCCGAAAAGATCAACAAGCCCCTGCTCCTCCGGAGTATAAAATGAACCGCCGCCCCAATGGCCGGATGAATATTTTTTATCTGCATAATTCAATATGCGGGAAATTTCACCTTCTGAAAAATTAATTTTCACAGTTTCGTGATTAACACTCATATTATCCCTTTAAAAAATCATATCAGCAATTTTTCTATTTTTTTAAATTCAGAAACACTTGTTGCCCTTTTTAAAATTTCCGCCAGTGCTGAAATATCTTTATAAACCCCCTGGCTAGAGCTGATTGCAGATAAAAAATCGTTATCCGACATTATGCCCTGGGAATATAAACATGTACTTACTATATTATTCAAAACTTTGGAAACAGTCAAGCCGCTGATGAAAAAATTCCCTTCAATTTTTTCATCAGAATAAGGAATAACACAATCCATTTTATTCAGATCTCCCGGAGTAAGCGGCTTATTTTTATCATTTGAATCCGATAAAAAAGCAAATTCTTCAGCATTTTCCTCCTTTTTAACAGATTGAGAATTTCTGACATGCGATGTAACTACAGCAATTAATTTCTCGCAGATATTTTTCATCTGAAGCTGCAATTCTGATAAAATATGGAGCAGCTCGATTTCTGATTGAGTTCCGGATTTTCTTGTGCTTACAATTGCATGATATCTGTCGCGCGAAATTTTTTTAAATAAATAATTATATTTTGCCAGTTTAACATTTTCAAGACGCATTTTAGATATTTCAAACTGAAAAAAATCAGCAGCAAAAATTCTGACTTTCCGCCCGGATTGAACTTCAATCTGGCCGGAGAGGATTTCTTCATAATGCTTAATAAACATTCCGCTTAAATAATTAAGGTATTCAGCCGGAAATTCCTTATCTTCAGATAGAACTCTTGCCGGAGTTCCGAAAGATGAATACTGCTTTTCCAAAAAAAAATAATTAAGACCGGCTTTATCATTAAATTCAAGAAAACGGGAAATTTTTTCAAAATCATTTTTTTTCCTGATACATGTTTCAAGATCATTTTTTTTAATTGCAACAAATGAATTGATTCTCATGCGCACTTCATGATCAGCATCAAAATCAAAATTTGCAATAATTTCCATTTTATTTCTTTTTATAATATCATCAAAAACAAGAAACCTTTTATACTTTATCATGTTTAATATTAAAATAATATTATATAATGAAGGCCTGAGCGGCTTCTGATCCAGAATTTTATGGGCTATAGATGAATATCTTGTTTTATCAAGCATCCATTCAGGATGTTTATCAATAACATTTGATATTGAAGATGAAATCAATATAGGATAAATTGATTCAGCTCTGCAGGTAAGAAATAAATTTTCAATCAGCTGAATATTATCAACAGTATCAGAGTTAGTTAAATCATAGCGCCTGAAATTTAAGCCTACAACTACATTACAAAGAGTGTCAAAAACCACGAGGAGATTATATTCAAACTTATCCAGATGCATCCAGCCGATGCTGAGAACTTTTTTCAATACCGGCTTGAGCTCATTTGCAAACTTAATTGTAGTCTGTTCAAAAACAACCTGGATTCTTCTGTTGATTCTTATGCGCGGCGGAAAATAGCTGTACCGGATAATGTCTTCTTTTCTTCCCCATCTATGCGAAAACGAAATTATTTTCCGGAAATCAGAAAAAATAAAGCTGAAAAAATCATTTTCTTTAATATGTAATTTTATTGTTTCCCTGTTTTTTTCCGCTCTTTTTGCATTTATAAAACTTTCAGATTCTGTTTCATCTTTTTTTTCTGGAACGCCGTCATTAGAAAAGAAATCACCCGGCTGTTCATTTAATACATCCGCTTCAACCGATAAATCAATTTCCTTGATTTTTTCAATCTTTTCGTGAATATTTATATCAGTCTTTAATATCTCCTCAACCTGATGAGTTTTTTTCTCATCTCTGCTTTTATTTAATAGACCAGCCAGGTCGATATATCGCTTTGATTCTGACATTTTATCACCGCTTTTATTTTAAAAAAATGAATCAATATGTCAAGAATCATTTAATCCGATCGGGCTTTTTTTTATATTTTATGTTTAATATTATTCTTTTGATAATAAATTATAACCGCACTTTGAGCAGAATGGAAAATGTGCAAAATTTTTCTCACTGCATTTCGGGCATAGAATGAAAAGCTCAATTCCGCAATGCCTGCAGAACATTGGGGCATCTGTTTCAGAAGACAAATAAGTCTGAGTTACGCTTGTCGAGCTCCATTTGTTAAGTATAAAATCCTTTTCACATGAAGGACAGCAGTGTGATTTATAAGCCTTCAGCGCAGTGTCCTGTTTAATTTTTTTTGATCTGTCTTTTGAGGATTCCTCAAGTTCCTGCTTCTTTTTTGCTGCTAAAGTATTGATCTGTCTTATAATATATATTCCTAAAAATACAGTAAGAACAATACCTACAGCATATCTTATATACCCCCCAAAATCCGGAAGATAGGGAACAAGTCCGAAAAAAAACGCGTATAATGAAAAAATTATAAAACCGGAAAACAGAGGGAAATATTTAACCCGCCTGTATTTAATAACCATAACCAGCGATATTATGATAAATGGAGCAACTATAAGAAGCCTGACAAAAAATGATTTTATTTTGTAGCTTTTCAGCTCAGCTTCATATTGTTTTTCTGCAATTTCTTCTGCATCAAGCTTTTTGGCGGTAAGTTCATTTATCTTTTTCTGGTAAGGCAATATTTGAGAATCAACCTTATCCAGCTCATTTTTCCATTCCTTCTCTATTTTGCGGAATTCATCAAGCTGTCTTGCTCTTGTTTTAACCTCAATGTCTTCTGTTGGAGAGCCAATTGTTTTTCTTGCTTCTATCCAGCTGTTAAAAGAATCTTTCTCGCTCTGGTAGTTTCTCTGCGATATATATAATGCTTTGTTTATTCTTTCCTTTTCGAGATTATATTTTTCAATTTCGCTGTATAAAGATTTAAGGGGCGCATCATATTTTTTTATTTCTTCAACGTTGGTATACTTCTCCTTAAGCGGCTCTTTATAAATTTTTGCAACATCATCCAGAAATTTTTCACCGATTAAAATCAGAAAAAGAGCAAGAAGAAGCGATATAAAACCGAGCGCGGCTTTTGATAAAACCTCAAACCGGATTAATGAGCCTTTAAATGAACGCATATAATCAACTCCTTGAAAAAGTTACTTCTTCAGCTTTTTATTGAAAAAATTCATAACTTCCGGAAGCATAGAACCCCAGTAATGCCAGTCATGCATGGAATGTTTTTTTTCAAAATATGTTATATCGAATCCGCCCATTTTTTTCTGCAGGTGTTTCAACTTTAATGCAAAAATCCAGGACTGCTCCTTTGGAACTATTGAATCCTTTTCTCCATGAGAAATATATAAAGGTGTATTTATCAGCTTTTCTGCAAGATTTATTATATTGTCATCGGTTTTCCATCTTTCCTCAAACTGTTTGCTGTTTCCATATACTGCAGTTAGCAGCCTGTCGCGCGGCATTGATAAAGGATCATAATCGCCTGAAAGGCCTGCAGCAGCGCCGAAAATATCAGGATGCAAAGCAGACAAAAGCATTGCTCCGCGCCCGCCTGTAGATAAACCGAATATTCCGGTTTTATCTCTATCATAAGCAAGCGCAAAAGTATTATTAAGATAATTTATCAGGTTTTCTGAAATAAATTTTCCGCCTGGTATTCCTGCCCATTTTACAGTTGTCTCCGGATAGAATCGCGATTCGTAAACAGTATTGCCCATATCAGGACAAACAATTACAAAATTTAATTCGTTGGCAAGCTTCTCTATGTATGAATTCATTTCCCATTCTCTCAGATTGGCACCATAACCGTGAAGTGCAATCAGAACTCTTGTATTTTCACCTTTTTTATATTCAGCCGGAAAAAAAATCTGAACATATCTGAATCCGTCTTTTTCTTCCGAATATACCACTTTTAAATTTCTGATCCACTTCCCGGGTAAAATTTCCCCTGCATAACTGAATCTGTTAGGCCTTGCAAGCAGAAGTCCATCTGCAGAAAATACAAATAAAGACATGAATAAAAATAAACTTATAATTTTTTTCATCGTGTTCCATCCAGTTCCTGATACTGTTTTTCTATTTATTTACTAATGGATTATGATACGCATTCTTAATATTAATGCAAGAAAATTTTATTGAATATATCCTGAATCTCTGAGGCTCTCATATGAAGCAGAAGTAACTATTATATGATCAATAAGAGGAATTCCTAATATTTTTCCTGCTTCTACCATTCTTTTAGTAGTTTCTATATCCTCTCTAGATATTCACCCACTCGAATCCACACTCTGTTAAAACATATAATAAATCAGATTCACAACAACAATCACCAGAAAACACAGATCCAAGCTCTTCCACTAAGCAGATCAAAAACACTTTCAACTCCAAACACCCTAATCTCAACATAGACTATTATACAGAATTAACCATCACCTTACTAAAAGCATTCTACCCAAAAACTTGTCCTAAATGTGGCTCAACAGATCATAGGCTAATAAGTACTAGGGAAACTGAAGTAGTCTGCAAGTCTTGTAAGACTCATTACAGTATTACATCATATACCCCAGCTCACCACTTGAAGGTTCCGATCTGGACATTAGGTTACATCATTAAAGAAGCCATTGATTTATATCCTCAACCCCTAACTGCCGAACACATTAGGCGAAAACTACTGGTGGGTTCATCAACTGCTACAGCGTTAAAGCGTAGATTACAATTATTCATGTCTGATTTAATACCTGCCATCAAATCGCAAATGGTTGATGATATTAACCATGACTTCGCCAGTGATTATCGGCTACCATCTAAGTCAGTAGATATCACAGACATTGTAAAGGGTAAAAACGTGATATATAGCGATACTTTAGCGATGTTTTCGGCATCACAAAGAGCTAATGGATATCGTTCTAGATATAAACACAATGGGCAGACTAGTAGTATTTATTTAACGGATTCTGTAGCACTTGAAAAAAATAAATATCAAATTGGTACACTCTGCCACACAATAGCAATTAAACAAGGTGCGTGTATCTTCACATCAATTCCTAATCAAACACAGTCCACCATAGAACCACTATTAAACTTTCTTCCTAAAAATAGTCCACACTTCACTGACGATGGTTTCCCTTGGTTATCAAGATTGAACGAGTCACATCGTACTATCAACCATAATGCACGTGCAAAGAATCTTAATAGAAATGTCTGGGCTAAGAACAGATGGTCATGTAATGGTGTTCACTCACAGGTAGCCGAGGGCAATCAGCGAGTGCTTAAAACTTCCCTTAGAAATTACAGTTATATTAGTCCCAAATATTCTCAGCTATATCTTGATGAATTCTCTGCATTGAAAGGTATTAAAGTATACGGCTTAGTAGAACTGGCTAAATGTTTTCGGCAAATGGTTTTGGCAAATAGGTCTTTAAGTGGGGAATGTGGTGAAGAGATCTCTAGATGGCTTCGTAAATCCGGATGGATGATTGTGCACAGCTATTATTCCGGAACCTCCTTCTTTAATAGCATCAACAAATACTTCGCGCGGATGAATTATTGCCTCATTGATAGTGCCTACTGAAACAAGAGTCTTTTTTAAAAGTATATTTTTATTGTTAAGAATCAGGGACCTGAACTCCTCCTTTTTTAAAGCGCAGGTTTCCGGCAGAAGATATCTCCAGACAGCTTCCGGGGAATCAAGCAGAACCGGTTTGCCTTCCTTTTTTAAAGAACGCGATCCCATTTCAAAAGCAGAATGGATTCTCACTGATTTAATCATGCCTATTCCGTTTATTCCGCTTATCTCCCGTAGTCCGCTCTGCCTTAAGCCTGCCAGCCCGCCGAATTTTTTCAGCAAAGATGAAGATAAATCCATAACATCCATTTTTTTTATTCCTGTTCCCAGAACTACAGCAAGAAGCTCAGCATCCGATAGATTTTTTACATCTTCCCCCATCATGCATTTTTGTGCAGGCAAAATATAATTTGCATCTTTTAAAGGCTGTTTTAAAATGTTCATTAAGTTATATCCTGATAATTATTTAATTTGCGCAGATATTAAAAAAACATATCATATATATATACTAACTGAAGGCTGAATTTATTAAAATGTTAACTAGAAAAATCTGCTTATTTGCATTTTTTTTATTATTTCAGATTCCGCAAATCTCTTATGCTGAAGTAATAAATTACGAAGAAATCTATTTTAAAGAAAAATCGTCCGGCAATTATTTCATAGCTCTTGATGTGCTGAAAAAATGGACTTCCGCAACTTCAGATAAGATTGATATCGAGACAAATATTGCAAGAATCAGCGAACTCATGCATTATACTGAACTTTTCTCCCCGGGCCTCGAATCACTTGACTATATCATGAAAAAAAATTCATCACTCGATATTAAGGCTGAAACGAAAATCCTTAATTTAAAAATGGAACTGCTTCTTTATCTTGGACGATCGAAAGAAGCTCTTGATATAAAAAATTCGCTCGGGTATCTGAATTTTAAAATAACCGGTCCGTTCCAGAACAGGGGACTTGATGATTTTGATAAAGAAATTGAACCTGGAACAGAATATTCCGAATCAGCTCTGTATAAATCAAAAACAGGAAGAACCGGCTGGTGGCAGGCTAAAAGCGGAATCATCGGAAAAATTTCCGTTGAGAACTTTGCAGGTGATGTAAAGGATTCAATTTATTTTTTCTTCACTGAATTTAATATAAGCTCCGACGGGATATATAATCTTTTAATCGGCAAGACCGGATATATCGATGTAAGCGTTGACGGAAAAAAAGTTTTATCAAACAGGAAGAAACACGGCTTTGCAGGGGATCAGTATTATGTTAATATCCGCCTGAAAAAAGGCAGACACAAACTCATGATTAAGCTCGGAGATACAAATGGCCTGATAAATCTATCAGCAAGAATAACTGCTCAGCGGGAAAACAATGATTTATTATCTTCCGGGATAAACAGGCAGAATCAGGATAATTTTACAGGAACCGGATACTATTCCTCTATTGAAAATATTATTTCAAAAAAAGATACAAACCAGAGAGAAAAATTTCTAACAGGCTATTATTTCTACTCCCAGAATCTGATAAACGTTACAGACAAATCTGAATTAAAATATTTTCAGAATGAAGAAAACAAAGGAACATTTGCCGAACAATCTTTTTTTTATACAGCTAAAAGTTCTAGAGGATCGCATGAAGAAGAAAAACTTTTAAAATCAGCTCTTGAAATAAATCCGCGGAATATTGAAGCTATTACTGAATCTGTCAGAATAAAACTGAAAAGCGGACTTGTGTATGAAGCCTTTCCAATGATAGAAAAAATAAATGAAACCAGATCCGGTTCCCATTACTATTTCTATTATTTATCCGAGCTGATGAGAAAAAAAGAATGGTCTGCTGAAGCTGATAAAAATACGCAAAAACTTTTAAAATCAGATTTCCCGTCTTTAGGAATATACCTTGATTATAAAACTAAATTCTCGGAAAAAAATTATTTTGAATCAGAAAAAAATCTTTTCAAACTGATTTCAATGAATGCATATAATTTAAATCTGATAAATGACCTTGTAAAATCTCTAATTGAAAACGGTAAAAATTTCCAGGCGGAAAATATACTTAAAAGCGCAATCTCTCTTTTCCCGGATATGATTTCCCTGCGGGTTTCTCTTGCAGAAGTAATTGCAGTTTCATACGGCCGCTCTTCATCAATTCCGGTTCTATCATCAGCCATGACTCTTTCACCGTATAATAAGGAAATACTTTTTCTGACAGGAAAAGCATATTTATCCGCAGGGAAAGAAACTCTTGCACTGAATTACCTTAACAGATCATCAGCACTTGATCCTGATAATTACAGCCTGAAAAAAATGATTCAGAATCTGTACAGCACAAAAAATGAATTAAAGCCCTACCTGCAGGATGATGATATTTCTTTACTTATAAAAGAATCAGAAAACTTCAGAGACGAGCCTCTGGTTTATCTGCTTAATGAAACTTCCGTCAAGGTCAACGTTGACGGATCATATGAAAAAAGAATCCGCGAAGTATACCGCATTAATGATGAAGATGAAATTAAAAACAGCAGGGCTCAGTTTGCAGTATTTGAACCGGATACTGAATCAATTGAGGATTTAAAATGTACGGTGTTTAACGGCCCGGACAGGATAGAAATGACAGAACGATTTTTAAAAAATCTGTCCGATCCCGAGAGCAGCCTATACTATAATCTCCAGGCTCTAACAGTTCCAGTTTATTCTTTAAAAAAAGGGAGCGTTATTGACTGGAGCTACACAATAAAAAACAGAGGCGCCGGAGATTATAAAAATTACTTCGGGAAAAAATTTTATATCGGCGGCAAAGACAGGGTTTTAAAAACGAATATAGTTATCGCATATCCTGATTCAAAAAAAATATATATCTATGAAAATAAAATTTCCGGACAGAAAAAATTATCTGAAAAAAAAGATGACTTGAATATTTATAAAATTGAAATTATAAACTCGGTCCCGCTTAAAAAAGAACCTGCAATGCCGCCGGAGTCTGAAATACTGCCGTCAATTTCATTTACTTCGTTTAAAAACTGGAATGAATTTTATATATGGTACAAGGGTCTTATTGACGGCAGAAACAGAATGAGCCCGGAAATGAAAGAAACAGTAAAAAAAATTGTAAAAAATTCAAAAAGCAAAATGGAAACAGCTGAAAAAATTTATTATCACACTATTGAAAGAATGAGATATGTTGGTTTTGAATTCGGAGTTGGAGGAATTCAGCCCCGTTCAACAGATAACACATACAATTCCAAAATGGGAGACTGCAAGGATATGTCTCTGCTTTTATCAACCCTTCTGAACGAAGCGGGCATTGAATCAAGCATTGCAATTGTACGGACTAAAGATAAAGGAAAAGTTGATCTATCAGCCCCGATTATAGGGGAATTCAATCATGCAATCTGTTTTGTAAATTCAGGAAAGGGATTTTTTCTTGATCCTACAGCAAAGGTTTCCGGGTTTAAAGAGCTTCCTGCAGACGACAGGGATATTACTGTTTTCATCGTAGGGAAAAACGGGTACAGATTTCAGGGAACATCTTCTGATTTTAATCTGCCGGATAAAGTTTCAGCTGTATCAGAAATTACTATTTCAGAAAACGGCGGAGCTGCTATAAAAAGAACGCTTTCCAAGCAGGGAACAGAAGCTGCACAGCTCAGAAATTCTTTCAAGAACAAAGATGAAAAAATCAGATCACTTAATGAGTACTGGAACAACAAATTTCCCGGGTCTACAGTTTCGGATTACAATGTAATCAGCGAGGCTTACGACACATCTGTTTCATATTCTTACTCAGTTGCAGTAAGGGATTTTGCCCAGACAGAGGGAAACGAAATTATTTTTTCATCATTCCTTGTTAACTCGGATTATTACTCTTCATTTGCATCATCCATAGAAAGAAAAATGCCGCTGATTTTTTCAGGCGAAACAGATCTAAAAATTCAAACAAGATTTATTATTCCTAAAGGGTTTGAAGCAGTATCAGTACCAAAGAATGAATCTGTAACACAGAAAAAATTTAAAGCTTCATTCAGATATGATAAGGGCAAAGGTTATATTGATGTTTATTCATCAGTAAATATTCTCACAAGAGAAATACAGCCGGAAGAATATAAAAATTTCAGGGACTTCGCTAAGTTTATCAACAGGAAGGAACTGGAGAGGATAATAATCAGAAAAGGTGATTAAAATCAATAGCACATTACTTTATAATCAACTTGCAGCACTATATTTGAAATTGCTTAAACTATAATTCTTGACAATGCATCTGCCGGCATTTAAATTATCATTACTGATTATTATTTCTATTTTTAAAAAAATAGCCATTACTAATTCTATAATTTGATCCATGGAGGGTATCGCAAGTTTATGAAAAATAATATTACTGCTATCGCTCTTGAAAAAGGAATGTCTGCATTTGAAATTTTCTTAAGAAAAATACCTGTTGAAGTTAATCATCATTTTTTAGACGATGAAGGGAATATTAAGCCGGTCAGTTTTGAAAAAACCGGAGAAATTCTCTCCACTCCGGATGCTGATAAAATAAACCAGGAATTTAAAAATACAGTTAAACTTCATGGAAATGCGGTGCTCAAAGGCGTTAAAAAAGAAAATGCACAATTTTTAAAAAATCAGAAAGTTCTGGTTCTTTTTTCCGGCGGTCCTGCTGCAGGAGGAAATAATGTAATTGTTGGAATACACAAAGTATTAGGCACAGATAATCAGCTTTTCGGCGTAAAGGCAGGCCCCGGCGGTTTATTAAAGGGTGATACCTTTCCTATAACTGAAGAAAATATTCAGCATATAATCAATATGGGAGGCTTTGATTTTCTGGGAAGCGACAGAACAAAGATTGAAGAATTATCGCAATTTGAAAAAGTAAAAAATGTCTGCCGCGAACAGAAGATAAACGCCATAATAATTGTAGGCGGTGATGACTCCAATACCAACGCGGCTATTCTTGCAGAAACGCTTTTCTCAGATGTTCATGCTGACGGCAGCGGCGTCAGGGTAATAGGAGTGCCGAAAACAATTGATGGTGATTTACAATTAGGCAAACTTCTGCCTATATCCTTCGGTTATGACACTGCAGTAAAAATTTATGCAGAGATGGTGGGAAATATTGCACAGGACACTCCTTCTTCCAGAAAGTATTATCATTTTGTTAAAATCATGGGACGTTCTGCATCACACGTTGCACTTGGTGTAGCTCTGAAAATAAGACCGACCATCACGCTGATATCCGAAGAAATCTTCGATAAAAATTATTCTCTGGATGTTATTATTGAAGGCATTGCACAGACAATCGCATTAAGGGCTGCCAGGGGAATAAAACACGGCGTAGTATTGGTACCTGAAGGACTGATTGAATTTATTCCTGAAATAAAATCATTAATATCTGATCTCAATAAAACAATCAGCCGCAATAAAGATGAGTTAGCTCTGCTGGATATAACTTCGAAAAAGCTATTAATATCACAGAAATTATCAAAAGATTCATATAAAACCCTGCATTCTCTTCCGGAATCATTCCGTGACATGCTTTTACTGGAAAGAGATGAGCACGGGAATCTTCCGGTTTCACAAATAAAAACCGAAGAGCTTTTAATCGCATTATGCGCAGATAAAATAATTGATATGAAACAGAATCCTGAACAGCATGCCAGCCTTAAAAACTTTTCAGATTCAGAACTGGATGCATTTAAAAAATTTAAATTTTCTTCTCTAGCACACTTCCTCGGATACGAAGGAAGATGCGGTGCGCCAAGTAAATTTGATATGTCTTTTGCCATAAACCTCGGCGGGGTTGCTGGTTCGCTTGCTTTAGGAGGCTATACCGGTTTCGTAGCTTCAGTTACTGATCTGGACAAAGGCGGATCACTTATAGCAATTCCGTTAACCGGAAATATTAATTACGAAGACAGAGGCTCTAAACTTAAACCTGTTATAAAGAAAGCTATTGTTGAAAAGGATTCTCCTGCATTTCATTTTATTAAAAAATATAGAAAACAATGGGCTATTGATGATTACTTTCATTCGTCAGGACCGCGTCAGTATGCAGGACCAAAAGAAGTTACTGACGTTATGCCGTTTACAGTGTTTTTAAATCAGAACTACTCAAGCAATATTTACAATATGGGAAGAGAAACAAAAATACACAAAGACAAGTTTGATAAACTTAATAAAGTTTTAAAGGATTTAGGCGTTTCATTTAACATAGACAGACTTTATACAGACGGATCTGAATATCAAAAATATCCTGTGGTTGTGCAATATGCAGTTAAAATCGGCCAGACTACATACAAAGCAGGAGATAAATTAGTGATAAATGAAACCGGGGATATATCTATTTTAACAGGGCCAAGTGATAAACATGATAATCTGGATAATCAGGATGGTCCTGTTTATTCAAGTATCCGCCGGAGGAAAAGCGACTCACTTATATAAGCTTAACGGAACAATATGGGAATGTCCCAAGCATACATCTGTTATTTAAACTATAATTATTTACAGATCTTCTTTTTAAAAAAATAATAAATTGATACCCCGCAGCAGAGTTGCGGAGCATCAACCCTTAAAAGTGTTAATAGTTAATGAAGGTAAAAAAATAATTATATGAAAAACTTTTTAAAAATAAAAAAACTGCAGTCGCTCATAAGACTGTCATTTATAATTCTCTTTGCTATATCAGCAATAATTGCTATAATACTCGTAAATTACAGTATGAAAAAAGCTTCGCTTGCCGAAGCTGAAAACAAGGTTCAAATTATATCAGACATTGCTCTTTCAATTCATACTTATTACAGCCATAAATTAAAACCGGTTCTCTTTAAAGACCTCGAAAACTCTATAAAGAAAGATTACTTCCGACCTGAATGGATGTCTTCAACTTATGCAGTAAGAGAAGTTCTTAAAAATTTTAAATCTATAACAGACTTCGACTACTACTATAAGGAATGTGCAATAAATGCACGCTCCCCGGAAAATGAAGCTGATGAATTTGAAAAAAATTTTATTACCGAGCTGAATAAAAAAACCGGACAGGAAAAATTTTCCGGAATCCGGGAATATAACGGGAAATCTTTTTTTGTTTCTCTTAAAAAGGGAGAAGCAATGGAACGGGATTGTTTGAGATGCCATACTACTCCGGATTTAGCTCCCCATGGTCTTGTTGCAAAATATGGTGATTCACGAAGTTTTGCCCGCAAGGACAATGAAATTGTTTCAGCAATTTCTGTTCGAATTCCTCTTAGCGAAGCTTATAAAAAAGCTGACCAATTCTCATTATTCTTTTCAATTTTTCTAATTGTTATCCTGATTCTTCTTCTGATACTGCTTCTATGGCTTAATCAGAAACTGATTTTTTCTCCGCTTAAAACACTTCGGGAAAAAACTGAACTTATTGCAATGAATCTGAATCTTAATGAAATGATTGACGAACCTTTCGGTATAGAACTCAGCGGGCTCACTTCTTCTTTCAACAGAATGTCATCTACAATAAATGATTATCTGACTAATCTGGAAAATAAAGTTGATGAACGCACCGCTCAGCTTAAAGAATTTTCTTTAAATCTGCAGAATGAAGTTGCTGATAGAAAAAAAGCTGAAGAAGAACTCACTAAAATTCTGGAGGAAAAGGAGATCCTGATTAAAGAAGTTCATCACAGGGTAAAAAATAATTTTGTTGTCATCTCAAGTCTAATCAATCTGAAAAGCTCAGAAATGGATGAAAAATCAAAAGTTGTTTTCAATGAAATAGACCAGTCTTTGAAAACAATGTCGAAGATACACGAATTATTTTACAAATCAGATAAAATTACCAATATCAATATCGGTGAATATTTTAATGTTATTACAGATGACTTACTAATTACTTTTAATATATCCGGAAGAAAAATAAAGATTAATAAATGTTTAGAGGATATTCCGGTTAATCTGAATCAGGCTATTACATGCGGTCTTCTTTTAAATGAGATAATAAGCAATGCAATTAAATATGCATTTCCTATTCAATGGGAAGGCAAACCGGAGATTACAATCTCACTGAAAAAAGAGGATAATTTTATTGAAATCAAAATTGGCGATAACGGAATAGGCATGCCGGATACAGCTGATAATAAATCATCAAAATCTCTCGGCCTTACTATTATAAATATGCTTCCTAAACAGCTGAAAGGATCTATTGAAACTGAATCAAGTAATGGCACACATTATACAATCAGGTTTCCATCTAAAGTATAATCGCCTTTATTACACATATAAATTTATTTTAAACAGATGATCATTCCAGCGCATAAAGCCGGACAGGTCGCTGCAGCTGGAATGACAAGACTCAAATTGATGTGAAATAAATATTATTTCTACTATGCCTTTTCTTTCCTGTGAATAATCTTTCCTATAATCAATCCTCCAACAAGAAGTGAAGCAAACAGAGCCACAACCGGCCAGAAAAGATAAAGCGTTCCCATATCTGAAAATGAATTTATCAGGCCTGTCAGCATCAGGTCTGATGGCGAGGCTGGAGTCTTTTCAAAATATGAACGGATTAAAATAAAACCCGCAACACAGGATATTATTACAAGAACTGAAGGATAAATAAAAAGTCTTCTCAACGCTTTAAGTTTCTTTAAAAAATCCGCTGATGAAAAAATAAGCAGCAGAATATAGAAAAAAAGAATCCCGCCAAGTGCAAAAACTACATATTTCCCATATGAGAATATTTTCATTAACAGTATAACATTATCCGCCTGTTCTCCGGTAAGAGTAACGCTGTGCATGCTAATGACACCTTCATTGATATTTGCACCATATTTTGCCAGATAACTTTTTGCGATCATTTCGCCGAAAGCGCTGTCGAATATTCTGAACATGGCGGTATATAATTCTTTATGCTGCACCAGATTTGACTTACTGATTTCATTAACAAAAACCTGGCTCAGCAGATGGCGTCTCTGCATTATCCCTGTAGAATCGTCATCAACCCAGAAACTTATGCTGAGATCAGGGAGTTTAACCATGGATGGCGCTGCTGAAGATACAATAACGCGGCCGTAAGCTTTCTGTGATTCATAAGTTTTAAGGAATTCAAGCAGCTTAATAATTTCTTTTTTAACAGAGCCCTCAATCAATCGCTCATTTAAAATTTTATTCAATCTCGGTTCAAGAAGCTCAATATCTGCAAATGCCTGTGCCCCAATACCTGTTTTATGCTTTTCAACAATTTCCTGTGCTTCATCTTTTTTCTTTTCAAAAATTCTGTCCGCTTTCTTGAAGTTTTTTTCAGCTTCTTCCATACTGTCTTCAGTCTTATTTATTTCTTTCCTGTTTTCTTTTCTGTACTTTTCTATCTGCTCCATCTGATCATCAAGTCTGGCCAGTTCCTTTTTGCGGTACTGATCAAATGATTCTTTTACAGGATAGGTATCTTTCACATCATTATACGATTTTGAAGAGAGTTCCTTTCTTTGTTTTTTAAGGGAATCATACTCGCTGATTTTATACGCATCCTCATATTTCAATTTTTCAACTTCAAAAATTCTTTTCTTCTCATCATTTTCTTTCTGGGCATCTTTCAGTTTAACCTTATCGTCAATTTCATCCTGTATCTTTTTATTCATTTCCCAGTTTTTTGCTTCAATAAAAACTCTGAGAAAATTCGAATTTTTAATTATCCCTGTATAGAATCTGTCTGTTGTTATAAGACCAAATAGAATAACAAGTACAGCGCATAACGGTAATATAAATAACATTATAAAATTAATAAAAGAAAACATGATGAATCTTTTCTTTTTTGGTTTTACGGTTTTCTGCGCGGTTTGTTCCGGTTCTTTGACCTGCTCTGTATCCTGCATGATGCCTCCATTGTTACATCCTGTAAATATTTATAGATTACAATTTTTTAATTTTTAAATATATTCCAGTCAAGGACTTTCTTGCAGAATTTATTTTTTCAAAGCTGCTATTATTTTTCAAGCCTGAAAAATAATTACGCACTGTATGGTTTAAATGCACAGATTCTTTAGTCAGTTCAGGCAATGGATGCTGCTGAAATATTAAGCGATCTGATTGCAACTAAATTTAATATTACAGCGTATCGATTTTAAAAGGTTTGACAAAATGTTTCCTGAATTTTATTTTAACAGGAAGTTTATTTGTGATCTTGAGATTTTTTAATATTCTTTTATGAGATAGAAAATTCATTGTAAAATACAAGGAGAATATTTCATGCCTGATAAAAACATACTCATAATTGATGATGATCCGGATATTCTGGCCTCGGTAAGTGCAGCTCTTAAAGCTAATGGATTTAATGTATGCACTGCTTTGAGCGGCAAAGAAGGCATAAGTACATATAAATCAGAAAAGCCAGATGCAGTGCTTTGCGACATGATGATGGAAAGTATTGATGAAGGACTAAAAGTAGTACATCATATCCGTAAGGAAAACAAGAGAGTTCCTATTTTTCTTATCAGCAGCATTGCAAAAGAGTCGGAATATAAATATGAACTGGATGAGCTTGGATTTACCGGCATTTTCCAGAAACCTCTCCCTTTGGATAAACTGATTTCTGCAATCAAAAAATCACTGGGAGTTTAATAACTCAATTAATTGCTACAGCTGGAATGATTTTTTCCCGGTTCTAAATTACCACCATATTCCAGCACTGCAGAGAATCCTGAATCTGAATAATCTACAGTTACAGCTGCATTACCTGAGCAAAGTTTTTCATGAATTGCAATTTTCAGTCCATTGCAATTCAATATCATATCATCCGCGTGCGGCTCTTCCAGAGCTGCTTTTATAAATATTCCGGTTCAGACAGCTCCTGCAGGATACAATCTTAAATCAGCAAAACTGCTTTCTTTATAATTCTTATCAAGTTCTTTTTTTGCTTCCTGAGTTAAATTTATATTCATAAACGACCTCTCATTAAAAATATCTACTGATTTCCAGTCACCAGATCGTAAAGTCTCATAAGCGAATTAACATAACCGAATTCATTATCGTACCAGAAATTCAGATCAAACATTGTATAGTAACGTCCATCGCGTTTTGATGTGCGGTGGTGTGTAAATGGCGAATCGTAGATCGTTGAATATGTACTTCCTACAATATCCGCACTTACAAGCTGTCTGTCGGAAAACAGCATAACTTCCGGATTCTTCTGTTCGTATTTTCTGAAAATACCGTGCATATACTCATTATCATACTCACCTATGATTGATACATCAAGTATAACAATTGATCCCGTAGCAGTAGGCACCCTTATTGAAGAAGCCTGTGATCCTATGCCGAGTTCACGGATCTCAGGAATAACCTCGAGAACAGCATTTGCAGCTCCTGTCGATGTAGGGATCATGTTCCCTATAGTACTGCGGCGCTTTCTCGTATCCTTGTCCCCGTCTTTCGGAAGAGTATCAAGAACACTCTGGCTGTTCGTTGCTGAGTGCACTGTGGTAAGAGCATACGAAACAAAATTTTCGCCAAAGTGATCCACAATCGCCTTGATAGCCGGAGCACAGCAGTTTGTTGTACACGACGCATTTGAAATAATATTATGGCGCGATGCATCGTACTTTTCAAAATTGACGCCTCCAACAAGAGTCACAGCATCAGCCGGCATTGCAGTGCCTTTATTTTTGATTTTAAAAGGTGCTGTGAGTATTACCTTTTTAACGGTTTTCATATGTCCGCGAAGCGAATTATCGTCCTGTGACGTGGGGTCAACTGCCTTGCCTGTAGTATCGAAAACAACATCAATCCCGTGATCTGACCATGGAATATTGCCTGCAATTCGGCACTTCGGATCATTAAGCCATACAACGCGCATACCGTTCAGATAAACAGAATTATCCTTAATCTCAACGCGTTTTCCTCCGGAAACTCCGTACATAAAACGGTTATATGAGCCATATGTTGAATCATATGCAAGGTATGTCGCGAAATCATTGATATCTTTACCGACATTCCGGCCTGTTGATATAACTATTTCAGACTGCTGTTTCCTTGCTGAAATCATCCAGAGCAGAAGCTTCCCTATACGTCCTATGCCGTTGATTCCAATTGGAGATTTACGAGATATTATAGCCATTACTGTCCTCCTTATATATTGTTGATTTTTGTCGGGTGGTATCCTGTATACACGTGCCCGTTTGCGCCGTTAATCGTAATGAAATCCCCCTCATTTACCGCAAGATCCTCGCCGGATTCAAGCTTCACTACTGCACAATTCGCTGCAGCATTGATATGCATTGCTGAAAAATCAGACACTCCTGCCTTACCGAACCTTCTCATCTGTAAAACCGCATGTGACGTCATGCCGCCAAGACAGGTAAGAATACCGTCAGATTTCTGAAGTCCCACAACGTCTTCAGGGCATGTCTCAGGTCTCACAAGAACCACACGGTCTCCGCTGAATTTTTCCCTTATCTCATCAATGCGGTCTATATCGAACACTACCCGCCCTGAAACCGCACCGCCCGATGCTGCAAGACCTTCTCCTATGAATGATTTCATCAGCTCAGATGGACCATCAACAGGTTCCTCGCAATTAAAAGCATAACCGGTCATACCCCTTACTTGCAAGATATACAGGGTGCTGTCTTCAAAAGTAAACTCAATCTGAAGATCGTTACCCCACTTGTCGCGCATCCTTTTAACAGCATTGAAAAGGGTCCGGTAATGATCCGGGTATGTTTTTTCAAGGGATAGTAGGTCGCGCGATTTTCCGTAAAGTTTTTTCTGTTCTTCGCTGATTGGAAATACCTTTGCAACACCGTTAACGATATCGTGTCCCTGCGCCCGCGTTTTATATTCACCCACGAGATAAATATTCTCATCACCCTGATACTGACTGTTAACAACACCTGATACTCCATCCTTAGAAAGATTCCCGAACACCATGTTCTGTATTATAACTGCAGTTCCCCATTCGTCTGATATATTAACAAATTTCCTGTATGATCGCGCTGCGGAAGAATCCCATGATCGGTACACTGCTATTATCGAAAGAAGCAGCTGTTCGTATGGCTCGACAGGAACATGAAATCCGCGTTTCTCTATCTCATTCCGGTATAAAAGCGCGAGCTTCTTCATCTGCTCTCCAGGCATATTTTCTTTCAGGACCACAGTTGACTCACGCTTCATATCACGCATAAGATTTTCAAAAACCTGCCGGTCGATATTATAATATGAAGTGGCTATATCCTGCAAGAATCTCCTGTGGCAGTCGTACGCGAACCATGCGTCTTTTTCCGCATATAATTCAAGTATTTCATCAGAAAGGCCAACGTTCGTAATCGTGCTCATAACGCCAGGCATGGAAAAAACCGCTCCGCTGCGAACCGAAAAAAGCTGCGGATTTTTCGGATTGCCGAACCGGTTTTTTGAAAATGTATCAACATAACGCTTTAGAATATATATCATCTGATTGCGCGACATGGGATCATCAAGTATTCCTGATTCCAGCCTCTTATAAAGCTCAGATGATAAAATTATGCCTGGAGGCGTATTTACACCCTCCATATTTGCAACGAAAAGAAGTCCGTGCGCCTTGTTCCCTATCTCCCAGATTGGCGCATAAGGCCCTGTTTCAGAAGGTTTCTCAGCCAGCTTTTTAATGTCATGGATAGGTGCATATATTCCATTATCATATGGATCAAATGGATCGTATGGATCGTTCGGATCATCCGGCAGTCTTATCACATCGTAAACGTTGCGCCCCCTGCCTAATGCCTCATCGTTCCTGTTCAGACATACAATATCACCAACACTGCCGATATTTTCCAGGATATTTTCCTTTAATTTCATAAGCAGATTATCGAACAACTGAATAAGAGGTGACTGCAGAATCTGATCGCGTAAAAATCTGTCAATGATCGCCTCAATTTTTTCGCCTTTACCCCGCGGCACATATTTCGGCGAAATTTTTTCTATTCCAATGTTTCTGATAGCTTCGCGGCATACATAACGGAAAGTTTCGTTAAATCTGTCAGCAATGCCGCCATGTACGTTCAGCAATTGATTCACAATGTCCCTGAACTGTGAAAGTTTCATATTGGGAGTCTCAAGCAGATTGAAAAGATTTATCATTTCCTGGTTTGCCAGACCATCTATCAGGTATGTTCTATAGAAAAGTTTTAGAAACCGCTTGATCTTCACGTACTCTTCAATAGATCCGGAATTGAGCCTTATATTTTCATGTATCATCTCAAAGAAGCGCGACCTGATCATATTCATATGGAATACAACCTTTAATGTATCAAATTTCCTTTCCTTATATGATCCGTACATTGAAGGTATTCCGAATGCGATATGCCGTTTAAACTCAATTGTGTCTAGAGGTTCAAATTTTCTATCCGAAAGCAGAATATTAGTCTTGAGAGCGTTCTGTTCCTCAAGGAGTGTCTCAAGAGCGGCAAAAACATCATTGCCTCTGAGTGTATCAAAAAAACCTGCAGGCACGCTGAACAGATCCTGGCCTGCATACTGCTCGAGTTTCTCAACAGCGCGCACTTCAGAAAAATTATACTTATCGTAAAGCATGCGGTACACGTGCAGAAAAAGGATAAACTTCTCAATATTTACTTTCGAAATGTCGCACAGCCGCACAACATCAAACATAGTCCTGAATTCGTCGTCGGATATTTCATAAAGAAGCTTCCAAATATTTGTCTTGGTCATATCAATTCCGCCGAGGTTCTCTATATATAAAAGAATTTTTGTCATCTCAGTGGGATTTTTTGTCAGAAAATATTCCCGTAAAAATACAAGCACGAGTTCTTTTTCATCCTGGGCAACACCGGGAAAGCTGCGGCTTTCAACAAAATTAATGAAGTTGTCTTTCCCAACCTCATTCAGAAGATCCCAGAAATGGTCATGTTCATGTCCGGTAAAATATTTCCGTGCTTCTTCATAAATAGTTTTCACGGATTCAAGGTCATCGAGATTGATGAAAGCGTAGATATGATCAAGGTTTTCGTAAACCTCCTTCGGCACCATGCCCTCAAGCAGATTCTTATCACCGGTCATCCAGTACTCCATAACTTTCTGGATCAGCAGAACAGTACGGCTTGACGATTCGACATGCACCTGCTTTCTGATAAAATGAATCAGATTATCCATCCTGTGGTCCGTATCGATCTTCTCAGTAAATGCACGGATATTTCCGGTTGCGCCGATGTCGTGATAAAAGGCAGGGAAAACTGCAGCAAGTGAAATGATAAGATAAAAAACGTCGCCATACCTGCTGTTGAGAAGCGCTGAGATATCGCGCTGGAACACGTCAGTATCTTTAAGAAATACGCCGCCAAGCTTGAGATTCACGATGAGACTTGCAGAGAGCTTTTTCATCATAGGAGGATTTAATTCAATAAGCTTCATCCAGGTACGGATGTTCTCAAGATGGCTCGAGTTGGTAATTACAGACCAGTCTGACGCTATACCGGAAAATTTAGGAAAACAGAATTTCGCCTGCACCAGAATATCTTCAAAAAAATCTATCTGCGTAATATTATCTGATTCAATGATTGCTTTCCCGATATTATAAATGGCGGTAAACGATGCTGTGTAATTACCCTCATTCTCAATCTCCTTGAGGAGTACCGGCATTACCAGGCCGATAACGCTTTTCAGCAGCTCGAACCTGCCCCGATTTGCAAAAAAAGCACATAATGAAGCAATAGTTTTTGATATAAACGAATTCAGCTCGCGATCGCTGCCCTCATTCGATTTTTTAACCAGATACCCGAGCAGATTAATTATTATCTGATCACCGCAAATAATATCTTTCTCAATCAGATCCCGGGTCATAAGAGTAATTTTCTCCCATGACCGTGTGTTCTGCGCAAAATTGACGATGCTGTTTTCCTCGTCAAAAAGCTCATCCGGTCTCTGGCGTACGCAGTCTTCAATGATCTTTAGTTTTCCGGAGTATGAATCGTCAGACTCGGATATAAGAAGATCCAGAAGAATCTTCGAATGTTCATTGCCATCGAGTAAAGCAGATAGAACAATTATTTCACTTTTGCTCGTTATAATTGATGCTTTAATATAAAGTCTGTATTGAGTATAAATAAATTCAGCAATGCGAGACAGCATTCCTGATTGAAATTCATCCGTTTTATCAAGCAACCTTGCAAGTGTAATGATTTTCGAAATGGCATTATCAAAATAAAATTCTTCATTGCTCTCAGATAAAATCAAATCAATATACCGGACAGCAAAAGTATCAAATTCATGCCTGATAGCGGTAAATTGTCCGCCTCCATCATTCATTGTCCTGATAATATATGAATAGCGGTCAAAAAAAGTATCAAACGCACGGAATGATGAGATCTTTTTCCGCTTGGTTGCCTCTTCTAAAAAATGGAATAAAACAGGCAGAACTTTTTCTGAATAAGGTGAAATGTCATACATATAGTCGAAAAAATAAGTTCTGATTCCTTCAACAATGATCTTCCAGTCCATGTTTTCATGATTCATTTCTTCGATAAGAATGTTAACTTTTTTCAAAGCTCCGTAATTGTCCTGAACAGGCAGGGTCAGACACTGTAAATCTTGACTGATATTGTGTTCAATCGTTGAAGGCATAGGCGGCCTCTTTTTAATGTCTTTTCTATAAAGAAAAATACTTTAAAAAACAAAAAGCTTCATCGAAAAAAACTGCTGTATAAGTCAGAATGATTTTCATAAGTTGCAAAATCAAGTACTATTTCTATACATTTTACCTGTCAATAAACATAAATTTTTTAATTTGCTGAAGTAATAAACAGTAAAAAGGAGGGAATTTTATTCTGATATGATAATGAATCCGGTTATTCGTCTTGTATTCTTAATCTTCTGAAATTCATCATATTAAAAAATCAGTAAAGCCTGTAGAATTCCTTAATATACTGGGCTGCAATATCTCTGCTCACAATAATTAAAGTATTCTCATCATTAACCTTATTCGCGTTTCTGGAAAAATTGTACGATCCTGTAATAACTGTCTCCTCATCAATGATAATAACTTTATGATGCATATTGCCTTTTGTTCTGTCAAGTTTTACAGGCATTCCCTCAAGTTTCATTTTATGATATTCCGATTCTTTCTTTTTAGTTTCCTTTTTTTCAAACACTCCGAAAACCTTAACGCCATGTTTAAACTTTTTAATCATGGCTTCGCCTATAGGATCGCTTGTAAAATTAAATGCCATAAAATGAATGCTTTTTTCAGCTTTCTCAATTCTCCCGATTAATATTCTTTCTACATTGTTACCGGGAGAAAAATGGACATTGATATCCATATTTCCTGCTTTAACATAGTATTTATTTGAAAGCTGCGAGAATGGGCCCGCCTTTTTACTGCTGCTGAAAATTCCGTGATCGAACATATCATTGAATTTAGCCAGGTATATATCAGAAAGATCTTCTGAAACTATGCTCACTGCATTGTTATTATTTTTATAAGTGCAGTTCTGAGTGAAATTATATGATCCGGTCCATAGAGTTGTGCCGTCTATGATCGCAAATTTATTATGCATGAGCCCTTTACCGTTATTTGTTACTACAGGCACACCCGCTTTTATTACAGGCTCCATGCCTTTTTTAACAGCATTGTTTCTGTCTGTTACAAGCTTTACATCAATACCGCGGTTTTTTGCTTTAACAATTGCATTAACAATATCAGGTTCAGTTAAATCATAAATGGCTGCAAAAAAACTTTTTTTTGAATTGTCAATCAGATCAATAATAGCTTTTTTTGGAGCCGGAACATGTGAGTTATTCGACGGATTTGTGAAATAAACAGATATTATATTATTTTCTGCGGAAAGTGGAAAAATCAGAAACGACAGAAATAAAATTAAAAATTTAATCTTAAACATTTTTTGTAATCAGTTTTCTTTTTGCTTCAATAAGATTTTCGTATTGATTATATAAAACCTGATCCTCTTTACCCGGATGTATTGACTTGGCCTTCATAACCAGTGTTTTCAGAGGCGTCAGCTGCCTTACAGTATTACCGGATTCGATCATGCTTCTAACCGATGGATCGTCTTTGTTCATCAAATAGTGATAAAATTTAAAATTTTCTTCAAGGCCCTGCAGCATTGGAAGATTCTTTTTTACCGCTATATCACTTTCAGACACGGAAATAAGTTTCTGAATCATAAATAGAATAAAATCAGCATCAAGAGCTGAAAGATCAAAATCGAGCAGGAGCTGGTTAACCTTTGAAAGATCCATTGAGCGAAGATGAATACTCGAAAGAAAAACAGGATTGCCGGACATCATATTTAAATTAATATTTCTTGAATCTTCCTTAAAAGGTCTGTTTTTAACAAGATAATCATTATTGCTTTCATCAGCAGATATGACCTCCCTTGTGCCGTATCTGTTATGAATTAAAATTACTTCATTCTGGGAAACAGTATCATCTACAATTACGAATGTCGGCTTCACTGTAGCATCGGCTTTTTTAGCAAGGTCCTGAAAATCACTTGCAGCAATAATATGAACAGGGATCATGTCTATGGTTTCTTCAGTTGGAATAAAAAGATATTTCCAAATTGATTCAGCTTTATCAAAATATGGAAATATAATTTCTCCGCCTTGGATTCTTAAAATAGAGAATGGCTTATCATAATTTTTTTTTAAAAAAATTTTTTCCCCGACTACAAAATAAAGCGGGATTGAATGCATGAGCCTTCTTCCTTCGCTGTCTGCGTAAATCGATTTTCCCTTTCTGTCAAAAACGAGAAACTGACCGCTTGCGAAAGTTATTCTGAGACTCAGGCCTCTTGGTGTTTTTTCTTCTATAAAATCCATATATTAAAATCTACAAAGACGCTGCCTTTTTACCGCGTTTTATATACCTGTCTATTTCTGATTTTAAAAATTCAGTCATTTCCGTAATCTCTTTAAACTGCCTGATAGTGAAAAATGCTTTTATTATAGATTTGATTCTTGAGTCATCTTTAAGAACTGCAACCTGCTTATTTGTTGCGGTAAATACTTCATCTGAACCGGGATAATTATTCCGTATAATCTGATCAACCGGTTCAGTTACATTTGAAAATGGCCTTCCGGTTCTTCTGCAGACATTTTTTACAGCAAGAGCTACCACTTTCAGAACAGTTCTTTTTTTATCTGCATCTATATCTTCTTTAATTTTTCTGAAAGATGAAATAATAGATTCATTTCTTGTTTTAATTTTTTCAAAAAGCTCAAACTGTATACTCTCAGGAAGCTTGCCAAAAGACGGAGGATGATTTTTATAAAACACTTTCAGGTATTGTGATGAAAGCATAATTTTACCAGAAAGAGAATCATTTGTTCCCTCTCCGCTTATAAAAGTTTCAAGCTCATCCGGATTAAGCTCAAGCAGGGAATTCAGCTGTTTGATAAATCCTGGAACTTCAATTTCAGCAATAAGCGCTTCAAGGTTTTTCCCGCCTTCAGCTTCTTTTTTAAAAAAGTACTCCTGAAGAATTTTAGAAAACAATTCATCCGGCTTGGAAATTCCTTCCTCTTCAAGCTTTATGCATATATCTATTAAATTATTAAATGTTTCCACTAAGTTTATTATCCAACTCGTTTATTTTAAAAATTATACAAAATTAATAGAACGCGGATGACGCGGATTTTTTATGATTAATTAGGATTAATCTTTCCTCATCATTTTAAATCCCCGCATTCTCTTAAATCTTTTTTTTCTTTTCCGTTATCTTTTTAAAAATAATTTCTCATCCTTTAAAAAATCAGCGATCATCATAATTATCTGCACCATCCGCGTTCTATTCTTTAAATTCAAAAACCTTCTATTTATTAATACGAACGAGAAATAAAATCAAGCAAAATAAATTTCATTCCCGCGGAGAAACATCAGCTTCAAGGCTGGTAAATTTCCCTGATTTATAATAATGAAATGCAAGTCCGGCTGTCATTGCGGCATTATCTGTACATAAAACCGGAGAAGGTATAATTACTTCAATTCCGCGGGATTTTTCTTTAAATATTTCCCTGAGCCTTTTATTGGCTGTTACACCGCCTGCTGCTGCAATTCTTCCAATATCGTTTTTTTCCGCAGCAAGAATGGATTTTCTTACAAGAAGCTCAAGAGCCCTTTCCTGAAAAGAGTATGCAGTTTCATTAATATCGAAATCCGGATTTTTTTTACAGTAATTAACAAGAGCTGTTTTTAAGCCGCTGTATGAAAAATCAAAATCTTCTGAATCAGCCAGAAGCTTAGGCATAATTAATTCCTTTTTTACAGCTTTCAAAGCAGCTTTTTCAATTGCCGGACCGCCCGGATAGCCGAGATTCATGAATTTAGCTGCTTTATCCAGAGCTTCCCCTGCTGCATCGTCGCGCGTTCTTCCTAAAAATTCATAATCCCCTATGCCTTTGATTTTAAAAAGCGCAGTATTTCCGCCTGAAACAAGAAGCCCGATACACGGATAAACCATTTCAAAACCGTCAAGATATGGTGCATACAGATGCGCTTCAAGATGACTTACTGCAATCAGAGGGATTCCAAGTGAATATGAAATCGCCTTTGCAGACTGAAGCGAAATTATCAGTGATCCGATAAGACCCGGTCTGTTGGCTGAAGCAGTATAATCAAGATCATTGAAATTTACGCCGGCATCCTTCAGGGCTTTTTCTATAATTCCATTAATAACCTCAAGGTGAGACCTTGATGCAATTTCAGGAACAACGCCATTATAATCGCGGTGCAGATCAATCTGGCTGAAAATTATATTGGAAAGAATTTCCTTTCCGTTTTTTACAACTGCTGCTGCGGTTTCATCACAGGAGCTTTCAAGACCAAGACCGATAACATCTTTGCTCATTTTTTAAATTTGCCTATAGCAAATGTAAGCTGATTGTCAAATTCAAGATCATATAAATCTTTTTTCCTGTACTGGCCGATTTTATTTTTCAGAAAAATATCAGCAACTCTGTCTGAAAGTTTAATATTTTTACCTGCGATATATTTTTTAAAATCAGCTCTTGTTGTTTCATTAAACTGCATATCTTTTTTAATAAAAGCATCAGCAGATTTATCTGTATCAATTTTTTTCAAACTGTCAAGCTCATCCTTCTGAAGTTTTTCTTCAGATACCTCGAAATCCGGCATTATGCCTTTTTTATGAATCAGCTCGCCTGAAGGAGTATAGTATTTCGCAACAGTAATTGCAACTCCGATATTTTTATCCAGATTAAAAGTTTTCTGAACTGAACCTTTACCGAAAGTTTTCTCTCCAACCAGGAATCCTCTTTTATTATCTCTTATCGCTCCTGCAAAAATTTCTGATGCAGATGCGCTTCCTTTATTAACAAGCACTATAACTTTCCCGTTGTAAATAGGATCATTTTCAACTTTAAACAAGCTCTCGTTTCCGGTTCCCTCTTTTCCTTTTGTTGATACAACCACCTGCCCTTTTTTCAAAAAAATCTCAGAAAGGGAAACTGCAGCTGTTAAAAGTCCGCCGGGATTGTATCTTAAATCAACAATTACTTTATCAACCCCTGATTTATTAAAGAACCTGATTCCATCATTAACATCTTTTGCAGTATCTGATCCGAAATTTTTTATTTTAATGTAGCCGATATTATGTTCTTTGATTATTCCATATTCAACGCTTTTCAATTTAATAGGAGCTCGTTCAACTTCAAAAGATAAAATATCATCCACACCGTCTCTTCTGACATATAATTTTACAGTTGATCCGGGAAGACCCTTGATAAGATTGATAATCTCTTCAATCTTCATATCCTTGATAACCTGCTTGTTTACCTTGAAAATAATATCTCCGGCTTTAATGCCTGCTCTCATTGCAGGTGAATCCTCAATAGGAGTAATTACAACCACCTCGCCGTCCCTGATTGAAATTTCAACTCCTACTCCCACAAATTTTCCTGTGGTCATTTCATTCAGTTCGCTATATGAATCCTCATCAAGAAATCTTGAAAACGGATCGTTCAGAGATTTGATCATTCCCTGTATTGCTCCATAGAAAAGATCCTTATTGTTCGCACCATCAACATACTCGCTTGAAATTATCTGATATACCTGATGAAAATAATCGAGATATTTGTGAGTGGATTCCCCGGCTCTTGCACTAAATGAAAAATTAATTCCTATAAAAAGTCCCAATAAAAAAGCAAACAGCAGAAAATGAAATTTTCTTTCTTTTATTTTTTTCAGCATTTTCAACTCCGGAAATATAAATAATTATTATTTACTATAATTCTTATTATTCGGCTTATGTAAATCAGTGTCAATAAAATTAAAAAGCATCCTATTTTAATTTAAGCCTTGACATCAACAATAATTTTAGAATATTTTAAATCAACTGTTTAATAATAAAGAGAAAGGAATTATATGAAAAAAATAATTACTTTATCAATGATAATTTTTTTATCTGCAGCAGCATTTTCAGAAACTGAGGATCTGATCACTATTTTAAAAGAAAAAGAAAACAATGCTCTGGCAACTGCAAAATCGGCGGCACAGGAGGCTGAATATTTTTCAAAACTTATATCTTTAATGAATAAAGCAATTAGCAATAAAAAAAGATACGGCAAAGAAGCCAGAAATGAAATTTTAAACGGTTTTAAAACATATAAAATATCTGACAGTTATAAGCGCTCAGCTTTTATTTTTTTCACAGAAAATGATCCGATATTTATTGAATTTATTAAATCAAATCCTGTTTCAATTATAATAAATTCCAATAAAAAAAAGATAGATGCGGATATTTCCAACCTGATGTCAGATTCAATTCAATTGTCTCTTAAAGAAAACAGGATTATATACAGCAGCACAGATTATAATCTTTTAATAACTGTTGATCTTGAAATATCATCTCAGAAAGTTCCCTTTGAGGAAATTAAAATGAACTCCCGGAGGGCAGGTGGTAATATCAGAATATTGCATAAAGACGGCACCCTGAAAGCTTCTTCTTTTATTTCAGAAGCCGCTATTCACATAGATGAAAAAACTGCTTCAAAAAATGCAGTAAAAAGACTTTCAGACAAAACAGCTGAAGCTATTGTAAATTTCTTTTTAACTGAAGCAATGAAATCAAATTAGATAAAAATTAATTACTTTTTATATAAGGCACATACAGCTTATCAATTTTCAGGATATGATTTTCCCACCAGAACCTGATTTCCTTTTCCATTCTTATAGCGAGATAATTATCCGGACCTTTATTTGCAAAATCATTAGTGTATTCTTTAAAAACCCTGATAAATTCTTTATGATATTTAATATGCTTTGTTATGTCCGGATAAAAATTATCATATAGCATTTTCTCTTCTGTTTCAAAATGATTCGTGATATATTCATCCAGAAATCTTATTAATTCCCGTATCATTATCTTTCCCTTGCCTTCATAAATCGCAAGAGTAACAGCATCGATTTTCCGGAACAATTCCTGATGCTGAACATCAATTACTTCAATTCCGGTTTCAAAACTTTTATCCCAGATTAACTCAGCCATTTCCCCTCGTGTTTAAATAAAATTTTCAATTGCAGAAAGTGCCGCTTAAGGATAAATCTGCCTGTGATTCGGCGCCATTGAATAATTAAATTTCATTTCTTATCTGAAATTTTCATCCATATTCCGGGAAGATATGCGCCTATAAGAATCAGTATTAAACCAAACATTGTTCCTTTCGTAAATGGATCAGTGCGGCTGAACTTGTCCCATCCCACAACACCAATTGTTATAAACCATCCGAAAAAAATAAATATCAATCCAATAAGATGCGGTACTAATTTTTTCTTTATCCAATCCATAGTTCTTCCCTCATATTTTTTTTATAATTCTAAAACAATAATTACTATTCTGCCGGCAGATTAATATCAAGCTTAAATCAAATAATATATAGGATAATTTATTTTATTCCAGTAAATAAATTATCCTATAAAATTTACTCCCTGTCATTTCCCGGATTTTATTTTTGCTGCAACAGCATTTGCAAGATTGAATATTTCATTATCCAATGCTCCGTCAAAAGATCCCATTTTCCATCTTCTTGGAGGCATTCCAAAAAATTCAGCATCGCAATTAACCATCAGTGTAGAAGCATAAAGAAGTTTTCCTGTTTTCCCATCGAGATATATAACATCTACAAGAAACTCGCAGATTTGTTTGAGGCCGGTCTGATACTTGATTTTATCATTCAATTTAAACTGCAGCTGAAGATCCGCATTCCCTGCATACCTGTCAGCAGCTGATGCAGCTCCGGTAATTTTTTTTCCAGGTAGAGCTGTTTTCAGGTAAATCTGCAGCCCATCAACATTATTCCTTCGATTTTCAGTTATCCATTCTGCCGGTTTATGGCCGTAAAGATTCGGTCCAAGATCAAGCCATCCGACATAAATGGAATTATACCCGCTCAAATTAACAGACGCAGGGCTTTCTTTGACAACATTATACAGGGTAGCTGAATAGCCGGTTGTAAAAACCAAAATGGATAGAAGAATAGTATAAATTTTAACAGTTTTATTAGTTTTCATAGTTTTCCTCCATAAATTATTCAAATTCATAATCTTTTAATTTACCTTCCGGATTTTATTTTTGCTGCAATACCATTGGCAAGATTCAGTATATCGTTATCCAGTGCGCCGTCAAATGAGTTAACTTTCCAGTTTCTCGGAAAAGGAGCAGCGCATGTAGTCATTACTGACGACGTATACAGAACTTTTCCTGTTTTCCCGTCCAGATAAATAATATCAACCGGAAGCTCGCAGGTAACTGTCATGCCGATCTGATACTTGATTTTATTATTAAGTCTAAACTGAAGTTGAAGATCAGCAGTTCCAGGATACTGATCAGCTGCAGAATTTGCTCCGGTAATTTTCTTTCCCGGAAGAGCATCCCTCAGATAAATCTGCAGCCCATCAACATTATTGCGCCTGTTTTCAGTTGCCCAGTCACCCGGCTTATGGCCATAGAGATTCGCGCCAAGATCAAGCCAGCCTACATAAATGGAATTATACCCGCTTAAATTTACAGATGAAGGACTTTCTTTGATAACATTAAATTGAGTCATGCAGCCTATTGTAAAAATTACAATAGATAGAAAAAGCGTACAAATTTTAACAGTTTTCATTCCTCCCTCCCTCTAATATTTTAATAAATATTTAATAACTATATTAGAGGAAAAAGTCAAACAATTAATGCTGGAAAAATCACCCTTCTCTTTCTTTCAAAAAAAGCACCGGGGATAAGTTAAATTTCAAACTCAAGAATAATTTTTGTTCCGTTTCCGCGTTCAATCCGTATTGTTCCATTCAGCTCTTTAGTAAGCATACTCACGAGCTGAAGACCGAAACCTGTTGAGTTTTCAAAATCAACTGATTCCGGCAAACCGCTTCCATTGTCCTGAATAATTATTTTAATTCTAGATGCAGGATTAAAAGCCGGCCAAGCGGAATCAGATTCTGTTAAAAAAGCCCCGACTGTTATCAGCCCGCCATCTCTGTCTGTAAAAGCATATTTCATAATATTGCTTAATAATTCATTTATTATAATACCAAGAGGCTGGAGCTTCTTTGCATTTAAAATAAAATCATCAATATTTTTTTCCACAATAACCGATTTACTGTTTGGGAAGTTTGATATTATTTCATCCACCAGAGATGGAAGATAATCTTTTGCTGATATATTCTGTACATCAGGCGAACGGTAAAGCTTGTCGTATAAAACCATCATGCTCTGTATGCGGTTACCTGCATCTTCAAGAGCATTTACTGCTGCAGGATCCTTTATAGAATCAGCCTGTAAAACAAGAAGCCCATAGACTACATTCATATTATTTTTTATTCTGTGGTGCACTTCACGCAGGATAAGATCTTTTTCCGCAAGAAGAGACTTGTTTATCTCCTCAACCATTTTACGTTCGGTTATATCATATAATACAACGAGGTGGTTATTTTCAGATGCTCTGTAATAATAAGATGCACTTGCCAAAACAGTTTTTGTTGTTCCATCTTTGCATTTTAAAGTTACTTCTATCGGAGAAAACGCATCCCCTGTCCGATTTACTTTATCAAGCTCAGTTTTCCATGACTCAGACACCCACTTCTGATATTCAGGATCGGGATAAGCTTTACTCCACCAGGAAATGAGAGTCGGGATATCATCCAGTGTATACCCATAGGTTTGAATAAATGCCGAGTTCAATAATGTTATTTTCCCATGTTCATCATTTATAGCCATCGGCACAGGAGAAATATCAATTAACTTCCGGAATTTTTCCTCGCTTTCCTTCAGCGCATTTTCAATCTGTTTGCGTTTTGTAATATCTCTTAAAACTCCACGGAAACCTGCAGGCTTGCCGTTCTTATCCTTAATCAAATCTACCGAAGCTTCAACTGCAAAAATTTTTCTGTTGATATCTATCAGTTCCCACTCAAGCGACGAAACAGGGTTGCCTGTTACAAATACATTATGAAAAGTCTGATAAACTTTTTCAGTATTTATTTCATCCATGTAATTCCGGAAATCAGTATTGATTATATCGTTTGCTGTATAACCAAAATATTCCGGAGATAAATCATTGAAATAAGTAAATTTTCCCTGGAGATCAACTTCATACAATATATCTGCACTATTGTCTAATGCAGCTTTATATCTTTCCTGAATTTTTTTATGTTCCTCTTCAAACTGTTTCCGTTCGGTTATATCAACAGCCATAATAAAAAGATTCCTGACTTTTCCGGCTGAATCAAGCTCAGGGATATAATCAATATCAAAAAAATGCGATTCCCCATGAATTGGAATAATATTTTCGTAGTTAATCCTTTCACCGGATTGAGCGCGTTTAATATAGGGTAATGCGCGCGAAAAAGCTTCATCTCCAAGAATTTCTTTAACTTGCCTGCCAATCATCTGCTCCGGAGTCATATCGAATGCGTCTGCATATACCTGGTTTACATAGATATAAGTCAAATCCTGTGATCTGACATAGTTAATAATTGCAGGAATATTATCCGTAATAATTTTCAGCTGATTCTTGCTTTTAAGCAGATCATCCTCTACCCGCTTACGTTCATTAATATCAATAATAGCTGATAAAAAATATAATGGATTTCCACCTGTATCACGTATCAGCCTGATAGTAATTTCACCCCATACTATTTTCCCGTCTTTCCGGAGATACCGCTTCTGTAATGTAGAAAATTCTATTTCATTATTAATTATCTGTTTCATCTCTTTCATTCCGATTTCAGCATCTTCAGGATATGTTATATCTGAAATTGTTTTCCCGGAAATTTCATCATCTGAATAACCTGTAAAATTACAAAAAGCGGAATTGCAGCCTGTAATAACTTTATCCAATCCTGCTAAAACCAAACCAACAGGAGACTTCTCAAAAACAGTACGGAATCCTGTTTCACTCTGGAAAAGTTTTTCATCAGATAGTTTGCGTTCAGAGATGTTACGGACTATGGCCCACATGCCAACCACGTGATTATTTTCGTCTTTTTGAAGAACAGTTCTTAATTCTACAGGAATCAGTGTGCCGTCTTTTCTTCGATATTCCTTTTCATATAAATCTGAATAACCCCGCACCATAATCTGCTCTGAAATAATTTTTAACTCAAATTCATGGTATTTTTCAGGGGTGATATCTTTATATGAAAGCTGACGCAGCTCATCCTGAGTGTAGCCGAGCATATCATTAAATGATTTATTGCTTAACTGGATAATTCCGTTATTGTCAACGCTCACGTAAGCATCCATCATTGATTCGTACAAAAGACGGAAAGTTTTTTCACTTTTCAGAAGCATTTCATCTGCCTTCTTCTGTTCAGAAATATCTTCTACTATTCCTTCAAGATATAGAGGCTTTCCTGACACACTCTTTATTGTATTAAGATATAATATGGCTGGAAATTCTGTTCCATCTGTTCTTCTATAAAAATTAAAATGTTTGGTAATTCCTGATGTTTTCAGCTGATCATCAACTATAGGCTGACGTTCTTCACTGCGCACATAAATCTGCTCGGAGATACTGTAGATTTTCTGCAGAACTTCTTCCGGACTTTCATAACCAAGCATATCTGCCAATGCCGGATTTACTTCAATAAATCTTCCTTCCGGGGTTGATCTGAATATTCCTATTGGTGCATTTTCAAATATAGTCCTGTACTTTTTCTCACTTTCAAAAAGTTTTTCATTAGTCACCTTACGTTCGGTGATATCAATCAGCAGACCATTTGCGCCTGCAAAAATTCCATCTTTATAAACCGGACTGGTTCTTGTCCTGACCCAGATCACCTCACCGGTTTTTTTTACAAACCTGTATTCCATTGGAAGTTCAATTCCGTTTTTCAGATCAGAAAAACGGCTTATTATTAAACTCCTGTCATCCTTATATACAAATTCAATAAAGTTTTTACCTATAACATCATCCGGATTATAGCCTGTTATTTTTTCAACCGAGGGACTGGCATATATTAATACACCGCTGGAATTAATTTCATAAATAAGATCGCTGATATTATCAACAAGATTCCGGTATTTTTCCTCGCTATTACGGATTGCCTCTTCATTTCGTTTTTGTACAGTAATGTCACGCAGAAATACTACAACTTGGCGGTCATCATTCAATCGTGAATTAACTGAGACTTCAACTTCAAAAATGCTTCCATCCTTTCTTCGATGCAGGGTATTAAAACGATCTCCACCCAGCTTAATTACTTTTTTCATGTGATCTGCAATTTCTGCTTTGGATTCATTAAACTCTATTTCAGATATAGTCATACCTAGCAGTTCCTTTTCGCTATATCCGCTCATTTTGCAATATGATTCATTTACTTCCTGAATATTACCCTGGAGGTCCGTAAGCCAGAATCCGTCCATAGCTGCTTTCAGAATGGATTTATGTTTTTCCTCACTCTCCCGATGCGCTTCCAGAGCTTTTTTACGTTTAGTAATATCACGGCTGAGAACAATAAAACGCGGATTAAGCAGTGAGCCATCTTTGCGCGCTACTGAAATTTCAAACCACAGTTTTCCTGCAGGCACATTTAATTCATATTGAACGCCTGTGGAAAAACCTTTTTCATCAGCTTCCTTTACTGCAGACATAACAATATCTGCTATATCAGAAGATATAAAATCATAAACTTTTTTTCCTATTAATTCATCAGCCGGCATATAGAGCAATTCAGTCCGCGGGGAATGGTAGTCATAACAAATGCCATCCAGCCCGACTTCAAAAAGAAGATCAGGAAGGGCATTCAACGTTGCTTCCATTTTATCTTTTATTGCTTTTAATTTATCTTTTGTTTCAAAGAGTTTAAAAGCCATCTTAATACATGCATCAAGAACAGTATTGCCTGAATTTTTTACAACATATCCATATGAAGTTATCTTTTCAGTTTTTTCTACAATTTCAGGTTCTGTGTGACTCGATAAAAAGACTATTGGAATATCACGGTCTTTTAAGATTAATGCAGCAGCTTCGGTGCCGTCAATACCAGTACCAAGATCAATATCCATAAGTATAAGATTTATACTCTTATTGCCTGCTGTAATTTCAACAGCGGTCTCACCAGTATCAGCCGTTACAACATTATAACCGAATTTCTTCAGAGTATTAGATGTCAGTTTTAAAGTAACAGCTTCATCTTCAACAAGCAGGATAGTTTTTTTATCTATACTCATCATTAAACCGGTAAAAATATTTTTAACTTTTTCCTATCTAATTATAACATTTTATCCGGTTCAATTTTGCAATAACAAAATACACTAAAAAAGTTTTTATTTCACAATACATTGTTTAATGATTCATGCATTTATTTTTCAATCGGCTATCTGTACTTATCTTCATACTTCCGCAGCTCATCTTCTGCAAGTTTACGCTCAGTAATATCACGTACAATAGCCCACATGCTTACAGCTCTGCCTTCAGGGTCTTTAACAAGAAAAGTTCTCAGCTCTATCGGGAAAATTGAACCGTCTTTACGGCGGTATTCTTTTTCATAAACGTCTGAATATCCTTTTAGCATAATCTGTTTTTCAACTATGTTTTTTTCAAAGATATGCCATTTCTCAGGGGTTATATCACTATAAGTAAGAAGGCTTAATTCCTCAGAAGTATAACCAAGCATTGCATTAAATGAATTATTTGTTTCGAGTATTTTACCATCCATATCCACTTCTATAAATGCATCCATCATTGATTCGTGCAGCCGGCGATATCTGCCATCACTCTTTTTAAGTTCTTCCTCAGCTTTTATACGGAAAATAGCCAGACCCATACGTGATGCAATTCTTTCAAGCGACTTACGCGCATGCTTAGGGATAGATTCCCAGGTGTGAGAAGATATGTTCATACAGGCAATAGCTTTATCCATCATAATAACAGGAACTATTGCCAGAGATTTTATACCTTCATTTACAGCAAAGGATATAGGATGATCATCGTTTAATATATTTTTTTCATCAGATAATATTCCCGATCTGTCTACATAAACCGGGATGCCGTTTTGAACTATGAGCGCATTTGGCATATCTGCGCTGTAATGAGACACTGCTTCAATAAAAACATCCGATAACCCTTTATGCGCAACAAGTGTTATACTTTCTGAATCATCTACAATGTAAATACCTCCGCTGTCCATTTCAGAAACAGACATGGCTGCTTTAAGGCAGCACATAAAAGCATCGTTCAGTGAATTTATACCGGACAATTCAATGCCGAGATCACGTTCTGCTTCAATGAGCATTGCTTCCTGTTTTCTCTCGGTAATATCCTTTGCAAATACAAGGAATCTATCATCATTAATTTTTATGGAATTTGTTAATCCTGTAAAAACTGATCCATCCCTTCTGACAAATCTGGTTTCCTTTGAAAAACTTGCGCCTGTTTTTAAAATTTCTATCAAAGGAATAAACATTTTAAAATCTTTATTTTCAGTTACATGCAGGAAATTCATGATGAGTAATTGATCTCTGGCATAACCAAAAAGATTACAGCCTGCATCATTAATATCTACAAAAGATCCTTCAGAATTAATTACGAAAATTCCTTCAGGCGCATTTTCAATGTAACTGCGGAATTTTTTCTCGCTTTCCAGCAATGCAGACTCTATATTATTTCTATAAGTTATATCAAACGCCAGTACAATAAGATTCCTGACTTTACCCTTTTCATCAAATTCAGGAATGTAATTTACATTAAATAAACGGGGCTCACCCTGAACCGGCACAATATTTTCATATGAAATCCTTTCACCGGATTGGGCACGTTCAATATATGGCAATGCACGCATGTATGCTTCTTCGCTTAAAATATCCTTTACCTGTCTGCCGATTATCTGTTCAGTAGTCATATTGAAAGAATCAGCATAGACCTTGTTAACAAATATATAATGCAAGTCCTGTGCATTAACATAATTAACGAATGCAGGAATATTATCTGTAATCATTTTCAGCTGCTTTTCATTTTTCTGCAGTTTTTCCTCAGTGAGTTTGCGTTCAGAAATGTCGCGCACAACTGTAAGTATCTGATAAATATTCCCGTCTTTATCTTTAATTGGAAATTTCTGCGTTTCGGAATATCTGAGAATTCCTTCTAATTGTATAGAATCCTCGCTAAATAATGGTTTTCCTGTTTTTAAAACAGTTTTATATTCTTCCAAAACCGCTTTGGGTAAGAAAGGAAATATATCTAACAGGAACTTCCCCTTAAGATCATCCGTATTTTTAATAGCAGAATTTACAGCTAATGATTCATTATATAGAACCATACGCAAGTCAGTATCAACAACATGAATAATATCATTTACAGCATTAAAAGTTGTACGGTAAAGGTTTTCACTATAACGCAGTGCACTGACAGCTTCCTCTCTTTGCAACTCCGCCTTTTTTTGATCAAGAACATTTGCTGTAATTCTTGCAAACAAAAGAATTTCTTCTCTGCCTGGTGCTTCCTGCAAGTGATTTCCTGCTATAACAATTGTGCCTGTCAGCCTGCCTTTATTTATAAGAACTACCGGCATGAACCATTCAATTCCGAATAATTTTTCAAGCCCTCTGCAGATAAATTCAGGAATTGTACCAAAAGAAATATCGTGCAGAGATGACAGCATTCCTGCATGTTCAGTTGTTAATAATTTATAATGTTCTTCATCCACATGAGTCTTATGCCCGATCAGCTTTGTTCCGAAGAGTTTTGTAATTTTTGAGTGTTCTTCATCAGACAGAGTAGATAAAGTAAAAATAAGATCCGAAGCCTTTTCATCATATATATTGATAAATGCCGCTTTAACGTTAAAAATACTTTTTATCTTTTTCACTATATACGGATATACTTCATTATATGACAGACATGAAAGAGCCAATGAAAATTCATTTATTGAAAGCATGGTTTTATTATAATTGAGTAAAATTTTCTCTGTATTCTTGCGATCCGTTATGTCGTGCGCCACTACTGCAGCACCGACAATCCGCCTTTCATGCCTTAAAAATTCGGTATACAGTTCCACCCATCTGAGCCTGCCGTTTTTTTCCTTTATACAGTATTCAGGATTTTTTATAACATTTTCACCTGCTAATATTTTATCAAGACGGGCAAGATAAGACTTTTTGCTGTCATCAGTCATGATATCGAGCGGATTCATGGAAAGAAGCTCGGTTTCAGTATAGCCTGTATATCCGACCATGACTGAATTTACTTTTTTAAAGCGGCCTGTAACGTAATCAACCTCGTATATACCTGTAGGTGCATAGTTAAACAGCTGCTGGTATTTTAATTCATTTTGCCGGAGATTCTCTTCTATCTGCATCCTTTCTGTAATATCAATGAAGAATCCCACAAGACTGTCCTTGCCATTAATTTTGCTTTTACTTGCAGTGAGATCAGCATAGAAAACTGTGCCGTTTTTCCTGAGACATGGAAGAGCGGAACTGACATGAGTATCAGAGATAACCCTTTTATTAAAATCAGAAAAAACCCTATCCAGGGAATCCTTTGGATGAAGATTTTCCAAACTCAACTTAATAAATTCTTCATTTGAATATCCAAACATTTTACATATAGCCGGATTTGAATAGAGCACTTTGCGAGATTCAATATCTACAGATAAAATTCCCTGTGAACTTCCTTCGAGAATTATGCGGTACTGTTCTTCCGAATTCTGAAGATTCTCCTCAACCTTTTTGCGGCTGGTGATGTCTGTGCCGATACACAGGAATCCGTAAGGAATGCCGTCCTCATTCCGCTGTAATATAACCTCGGTTTCCCCAAATAAAGTTGAGCCATCCTTCCGGTAGTATTCGAATTCATCTTTAATTTTAATTGTATCATTTTTATCTGCCAGGCGTTCAGGAGTAAGATGTTTAGCATACAGCGCCATCGCTTTATTCAGAGAGTCCTTTGTCATATGATCCTCTAAAGGTATCTGCTGCAGCTCTTCAAGAGTGAATCCCCGCGATCTGATTACAGATGGAGAAACCCAGATTGTTTTAAAACCCATGTCCATAAGCCAGACTGTATCGTTGACACGCTCAATAATATGCCGATACTGCACCTCATTTTCACGCAAAGCATGTCCCGTCACTTTTCTTTCGGCCAGCTCAATTTCAGCTTTTTTATGCGCATCAAAAAGTTTAAACGCCATCTTGATTGATGCATCCAGAACAGTATTGCTAGAATTTTTTACTACATATCCGTAAGAGGTTATCTTTTCTGTTTTTTCAACAATTTCAGGCTCAGTGTGGCTTGATAAAAAAACAACAGGAATATCACAGCTTTTTAAGATTATTTCAGCAGCATCTGTACCATCGATCCCATTTCCAAGATTGATATCCATAAGTATGAGATCTATATTTTTTTTATTCTTTAAAGCAATTTCAACAGCTTCCTCACCGGTAGCGGAAGCAATAACCGTATAGCCGAATTTCTGCAGGGTTTTCGTTTCAGCAATTGATGCAACTGCTTCATCTTCAACCAGCAGGATAGTTTTTTTATTCACAGCATTCAAAATCAATTCCTTAAAAATTTTATATTAAATATCTTCTTATTTTATTAGCGTTCATTGACGTTCATTCGCGGTTTAGAAATCTTTTTCAACCGCCAATTCACGCGAATAAACGCGAATATCTTATCTTTTTTTTGTATTTGCATAACGTTTCCATTCAAGTTGAGATTTGCCAAAATTTATAACCAATCCAAGTGGCATATTAGTTGCTTTCAAATAGTTAAGAATCTGCGCATCTTCTATATTTGTGATACCCTTAATAGACTTGATCTCAACAATAATATTTTCAAAACATAAAAAATCCGCAATATATTCTTTTTTTAATATCTTGCTTTTATATAAAATTTCAATCTGCTTTTGTGAAACATATGGAATCCGCTTTTCATCAAACTCAATTTCTAAGGCTTCTTGATAAACTGCTTCCAGAAAACCGGCTCCCAATTCATTAGATACATCCATCGCAGCACCAATGATAAGAAAAACCTCATCTTTAAAAATTAATTCACCTTCACTAAAACTCATTTATTATTTTAATTTCCTATATCTAAAATCCAAATATCTTCTTCTTTTTATTCGCGTTCATTGGCGTTCATTCGCGGTTACTGATTCTTTTTTCATCCGCCAATACTCGCCAATGAACGCGAATATCTTAAATAAATCTGTTTTAAATAAAATCAATAAAAAAATATACAGAAAGAATAATTAAACGGAAAATCAGAAAAAACTGAGAGCAGTAATTCGTTGACAAAAACCGGTTAATCATTTAATTAGTTACTGAATTTTAAAAAAAATATGGAGGATTTAAAAATGGTTAAAAGAGTATTCCTGTTTATAATAACAAATATTTTAATAATAACAACTATATCCATCATCACTTCCGTGTTAGGCGTTGGTCATTATATGGAAGGACGCGGATTGAATCTTACATCGCTTTTATTTTTCTGCCTTGCATGGGGTATGGGCGGATCATTGATTTCTCTTGCATTATCCGGCATTCTTGCAAAATGGATGATGAAGGTACAGCTGATCGAAGGAAATCCTTCCGGACGCGCTCTGGATATTCAGCTGCTGGTTAAAAAATTATCAACAGCAGCCGGGCTCAAAATGCCTAAAGTGGGAATTTATGATTCTCCTGAAGTAAACGCTTTTGCAACCGGCCCTACTAAAAACCGCGCGCTCGTTGCAGTTTCAACAGGCCTGCTCGACAAAATGAATAACGACGAGCTCGAAGGAGTTCTCGCTCACGAGATAACACACGTATCAAACGGCGACATGGTTACCATGACTCTAATTGCCGGAGTTGTAAACGCATTTTCAATGTTCCTTTCCAGAATAATCGCTTTTGGCGTAAGTACACTCGTAAGCGACAAGCTTGAATATATTGTAAGAATAGTTACCACCATTGCTCTTGATATAGTTTTCTCAATTCTCGGATCAGTTGTTGTGGCTTATTTTTCAAGGATCAGGGAATACAAGGCCGATGCCGGAGCTGCAAAGCTTTCAGGCAGGGAGAGAATGATCGCTGCACTTGAAAAAATCAAAATAACTATTGAACTTCCTATGGATGACAGAGCACCGTCGCTTGCAACCATGAAAATATCCGGAAAGAAAAAAGCAATTTCAATGTTTTCAACGCATCCTGCTATTGAAGATAGAATTGAAGCTTTGAGGAAAATGAATATATAACCCAACCCCCTCTGCCCTTCGGGCATCTCCCCCTTGTCAAGGGGTAGAAATTTTTATTTAACTATCCCCCCCTTACTAAGGGGGGGGATAAAGGGGAGTCTACTCTTTCTGCGAATCCAGAAGCACAATCGACTTATTTTTTTCTGCAAAGTTCTGCATAGACCAGGTATTCTGAAAAAGCAGAACCCTCCGGTTCAATTCATCAAATCCGATAGTAGCACCGTACGGAAGGGATTTTTTCAGTTCTGTTTCATCAACAGGAGATTCCAGCCATCTGAGAGCTTCCCACGACATCATCTCAAGCCTGGACTCAGCTCCGTATTCATCTTTCAGGCGGTACTGAAAAACTTCGAACTGCAATGGACCTACAGCTCCTAAAAGCGGAAGATTCTGCGAGTGCCCGTCAACACGGAAGATCTGGACAATATCCTCAGCGAGTAAATGATCAAGTCCCTTGCGGAATGATTTATAACTTGAAGCAGTGATATTATGCAGGTATGCAAAACATTCAGGCGCAAACCGCGGAATTTCATCATAAACTATTTCCTGATTAGAGCTGATAGTATCGCCTATTCTAAATGAAGTATTTGTGACAAACCCGAGAATGTCGCCTGGATAAGCCACGTCCACCACTTCCCTGTCGCGTCCGAAAACATTATGCGAGCTGGATAAACGTATTTCCTTACCGGATCTTGTATGATAAACCTTAATGCCGCGCTCAAACTTTCCGGAGCACACGCGAACAAAAACCATTCTATCCCTGTGCATCGGGTTCATATTTGTCTGAACCTTGAACACAAAACCTGAAAAATCCGAACTGTCAAGATTAACAAGTCCGCTTCTGGCATGTCTTGCAACCGGACTGGAAGAATATTCTATATAGCCGTTCAGCAGAAGTTCCACTCCGAAATTGTTAGCGGCGCTTCCAAAAAATACAGGAGTTGTCCGGCCTTGCAGAACCTCATCTCTGTCAAATCCGCCCTGAGCTCCGTCAAGCATTTCAAGCTCTTCAACAATTTCTTTATATACAGCTTCACTTAAAATATTTTTTACTAATGGATCAGAAATTTCATGGACTGTCTCAGGCGCTCTGTACGCTCCTCCGGGAACTCTTTCGAAAAGGTGCATCTGCTTATGGAGTCTGTCGTATACTCCTTTGAAATTGGTACCATTTTCAAGCGGCCAGTTCACAGGGTATGCGTGAATTTTCAAAACCTTTTCAAGCTGGTCAATTAATTCAATCGGCGATAATGCAGGGCGGTCCAGTTTGTTCATGAATGTAAAAATAGGAATTCCGCGCCTTCGGCATATTTCAAACAGTTTAATTGTCTGGCTTTCTATTCCTTTTCCTGCATCAATGACCATGATAACACCGTCAACTGCAGTTAAAACGCGGTATGTATCTTCTGAGAAATCCTTGTGTCCCGGGGTATCGAGCAGATTCAGTCTGAAACCCTGATAATCAAACTGCAGAACTGTTGAGGAAATAGAAATTCCTCTTTTTTTCTCAAGCTCCATCCAGTCAGATGAAGTTTCTCTCTGTTTCTTCTTCGCAGTTACAGATCCGGCAAGCTCAAGTGCGCCTCCGTACAGTAAAAGTTTTTCAGTTAAAGTTGTTTTTCCTGCGTCAGGATGGGATATTATTGCAAGAGTCCGTCTGCGCGATATTTCTTTATTCATATGCCCTTATTTCATTCATCTTAAAATTATTATCAACCCCCACTAACTCCCCCTTAACTAAGGGAGAGAACTAAAGAAGGAGTTTATGCATTGATTAAAACTGGGGATTATTTGTAAATAAAAAAAGAAGTGTTCAGAATGGAATCTGATGCAGTAAATTTGGCAATCATGGGATTATAGATTCTTTTCCCTGTCATTCCCGCGCAGGCGATGGCCTGCACCCTCGGGTGAATCCAGTTTTTTTTAAAAAAGAATACCCTCCTGTTATTTTATATTAAAACTATATATGGATCCCCGCATTCGCGAGGATGACAAATTTATAAAGGTTCAACTGACTTTAAAATAATAATGACATAAAAATTTCTATTTTATCTCCATCTTGATAGAAGGACATCTTTTTTTCAAAAAGCTGTTCAGTTCCGGATTATTTTTAATTTTAAAAACAACTTCATCACTGTCTCTAGGATCAACCATATAAAGCTCGCTGTTTTTAACCTGACATGCATTGCCAAAACTGTCTTTAATCACAGAAGTCATATAAAGCAGGGAGATGCTCATACCCCCGGTTCTCCAGCCGTAATCTATTACGATATTTCCTTTCTCAGATTTAATATCAACTCCTCCTCCGTTTTTCACCATTTTATCAAAATGTTCAATCGGCTGAAGCGCCACCTTAAAACCTTCTATTGAAACAATATCGCCTTTCTCAGCGGAAAAAACTGCTTTATGGCCGGACGGAAGGAGCACATTAATTTCATCGTCTGTTGGAGGTTCGTATGAAGGTACTGTTTTATTTTTAAAAGGCAGAAGATGAAACGACCGTGATCCTGTTGATTTAGACATATATTCATAATCATCAGTTCCAATGAATGCCATAATTCTTCCATCCGGAAAAAAAGAATAGGAACGGTTCCTGTTTTTATTTAATTTAAGAAGATTATATTCCTGATCAACAGTAAAGTAGCATACGGAAAATTTTGAAGAAAGCAGCCGGAGTTTGATATTTTTAAAACTTTCAATTTTATCGCAGGTTTCCTGTGATTTTGAATCTAAAGTATAAAGCATCAGTGAAAAAATTGCAGCTATGCAGATAAAAAATATTTTTTTCATATACAGTTCTCCTGAAAAGAAATTATTTTATACCTATCTTCTTTTTAAAAGTTTTTTCCATAGTTAAAGCAACAATTTTAATTCCAAAAGATCTTGGAGCAAGTCTCATAAAAACAGTTCCTATTTTATTTATAAACCCGGCTGAAAGGCTCGGCTTTTTACCGATAGAATCAAGGGTTTCCCTTATTGTTTTTTCAACGCTCATGGGTTTAAGAGGTGCATCAGGTTCAGGCAGGTTCGCGTGCCATCCGGGAGATTCTGTAGGTCCGGGCATTAAAGCAATAACATCTATTCCGGATTTTTTAAGCTCATACCAGAGACTTTCTGCAAATATAAGATTCCAGGCTTTTGTTCCTGCATAATTAGCAGAGTAAGGAACCCCTGCATTTGCAGAACCTGAGGAGACAAATATCAGCCCTCCTCTTTTTCTTTTCTGCAAAACCGGAATAAAATAACGTGATAATAAAAGAGGTGCCCTGACATTGACATCAAGCTGGTTTTCAAGAAATGCTGAATCAAATGACATGAACGAACCCACAGGAGTTAACCCTGCATTGTTTACAATAAGGCCTATGTCAAGTTTTGAAGTTTTTTTAATTATAATTTTCAGAAAATCTTTTTTTGATACATCAAGAAGAAGAGTCTCCACGGAAACTTTAAATTCAGTCCTGATTTTTTTTGCAGTTTTTTCAAGCTCTTTGCCGGCTTTATCAACAAGGATGCAGTTCAATCCTCTTTGTGCGCATTGTCTTGCGAACTCGGCGCCAAGACCCATAGCGCTTCCCGTTATGAGAGCCCATGGGCCGTATTTTTCTTTAAATCCGGAATTGATCATTTTAATTTTTTTTCTATTTTATCAATATCAGTCTGCCAGATTTTAACATAATCGGAACCCCACTTCTGAACAGACAGCAGTTTTCTCGCCTGTTCGAGTTCGCGTTTTGCACCATCCTCGTCACCGTCCTCGATCAGAGCTTCAGCATAAAAATAATGATTCTGAGGATGATCAGGAAATGTTTTGGCAGCCTTTTCAAGAAGATCAATTGCTTTGTCAATATCACCTCCGAGACTTTGAGGAGTTTTCAGATAAAGCATTCCGAGGGAACGCAGCGGACCTCCCTGATCTATCGAAGGATCTTTCAGCGCATTATTTAAAGTACTGATAATTATAGGAATCTTTTTTATTCCAAAAAGTCCCTGTATCCTTACAATAAGTCCGAGATTTGTTGCGTAGAAGTAACTTGCGCGGGGGCTGTCCATTGCCATGTTCAGTGACTCAAGAGCATCCCTGCCGATTACAGCAAATTTTTCAATCAGGGAATTTTTGGTTTCAATATCAGCAAGCATAAATGAAGCCCTGGCAAGTATAAGGGCTATTTCTTTATCCTCTGCATCTTTTTTGTGAGCGCAGTCAGCAGTTTCAAACGCCTTTACTTTATCTTCCCTGCTTGCATTATATGGGACTTTAGATGCGTTTTCAGCATTTTTTTTAGAGTCGCCTTTTTCAATTGCTATTGTTGTTTCAGGACAATCACTTTTATTTTTAACAGATGACGTAGCGCATGAATAAAGCGGAAATAAAATCAGTAAACTAATTACCGCTGTCAAATTTCGAAATTGCATTGTCGATTAACCCGGTATTTATTTTTCTGAATCCGTCCATGCCGTTGGCATTGAACATGGTCTGTGCTTCCTGCATGGTATTCATTTTAATAACAGCATTCAGGAACTTATCCTTCATGCTTCTGTTGTATGGAGAATCGTTCATCATCAGACCGAGTGCAGGGATGCTTTCTGATGTATAAATAATTTCAAGGCTTTCAAAATCTTTTCTGCTTTTAAATTTCACATAATCCCTGTGGTTAAGCAGAATCGCATCAAGTTTTCCTTTCTGCAGATTCCTTACAGAGCCGCGTACTGAAGTTGTAAAGCTTGTTTTGAAATATGAATAAGCATCAATCTTTCCATTGAAAATAAATTTATTAATAAATCTTCCGTCCTCTTTGAAAACATTACCTGCAACTGTTTTCCCTTTAAGATCGGCCATTGATTTATATTTCCCTTTCTGAACTGTAAGATAATATTTTTCCATATCGCTTCCGGCATAGTCAATTGAAGCAACCGGAACAAGTTTAAGCCAGTTTCTGTTCGGAAGAAAAAAGCTGAGCGAACCCATTACGAAAACATTTTTATTCTGGGAAATGAAATTCTTGGCATCGTTTCCGTCATTGAAATATCTTCCTTTGAAATTTTCCGGTTTCATGCCGACAGAATTTGCAAGAATAGTAATAAATTGCCCGATATAGTTTTCACCCTCAGCCTGCGTAAAAGGCATATCAGGTGCAAATATTGCAACATGAATTATTTCTGCAGCGTTTGTACTGCTGAATATACCTAATGATGCGGTTAATATCAGCGACAAAATTATTTTTTTAAGCATTATTTTTTCTCCACATTATTTCTTTTTATCTTTATCTAAATATAACAAATCTATGATCACAGGCAACACAAAAAGCGCTGCAATTAAACAAAAAGTCAGTCCTATAAAGAGAACAACTCCAAAAGAAGACATACCGTAATGTCTTGCAAATATTATGCTGAACAGTGCAATAAGGGTTGCTGATGCAGCAAAGAATACACCCTTTCCTGTTGTTCTTGTTGCAATGAAAGCGGTTTCTCCAGGATTTTCAAGCCAGCGGTGAACTATCCGCACGCCATATACAACCCCGAGTCCGAACAACAGCGGTAGACCTGCAATGTTTGCAAGATTATAAGGCATACCTATAATATAAATAACGCTCTGCATCCAGACTATGCCCAAAGCAAGTGGTATAAATGCTATTGCTACTGTTTTGAAACTCCTGAACTCAATCCATAGCAGCAGCACAACCATAATAAATGAATAAACTATTGATTCAAAAATAGCGGACGCAGCCTGTCTTGAATAAACCCTGTGTGTAACAGGAAATCCGGTTACTTCAGGAGTGATATTTTTTACCTGGCTGACAAATTTATCAAGAAAATCCACATCCCAGATTTGACCATTCGGAAAAACGTAGGCTAGATATGTTCCTTTGGAACTTTTAAATCTGCTTACAAATGTTTCAGAAAGATTTTTTTCAGACATCGGTTCAGGATTAAGCCATGCCTGTATCAGCATATTGAACATTTTTATCTGAGAAAAAAGCGTTCTGTCAAAATCATTAGTCCTCGCAACCGCATTAGAACTTTTTTCACCTGTGAATTCTTCATTTAACACATTCAGAGATATTAATAATTTATCGAGCTGATCCTCTATATCTTTCATGCCTCCGGCAAATGCCTTTTCCTGATAATTTTCAAAAAATTCTATAAGCCCTTTAATTACAATGGAATACTCTTGGGCGGATAAATTTGAAGGAATGTATGTTAAATTTATTCCGCCTAATATTTCCCTGTATTGCTGCATAATTTTTATTTTTTCCGCCTGATTATCAGGGATCAGTTCCGCAAGAGAATCAACTCTTGCTACAGTTGAAAGTTTTTTAATCTGTGCAGTCATTTTTGTAAGTTCATCAAGACTTTTTGCAGTTACTGCTGCAGATGACATTTTGTAATCGCTTGTCTCCTCCATTCTTTCCTGATAAATGGTTGATTCAGTGTTTCTCGGCAGAAGCTTAAGCGCGTTATAATCCATTTTAATATTAAAAGAACAGAATATACTGAATATCGTGAGCAGAATAGTAACAACTCCAAATGCAATAAGAGGCTTTTTCTTATGGATTGTTTTTGCTGCTGTCATGATTCCCTGAACATCATATTTTTTCGGTTCAACACCCACATGAATTATAAGTGCAGGAAGAAACATAAAAGTTGTCATGAGCATAATCAAAATTCCCATGCCTGCTGTAATGCCCAGCTCTGAGAATCCGACAAAGCTTGAAAATCCTATAGCAAAAAACGCAAGACCTGTTGTAAAGCCTCCTGTCACAATTGACTGGCTTGTTTCAACAACTGATCTGTATGCAGACTGTTCAAGTGTGAGGCCATTACCAAGTTCCTCCTCTGTTCTTTGTATGAGATAAATTCCAAAGTCGATACCTATACCGAAAAGCACGGCAATCATGGCGGAACTGATAAGATTCAGCCTCCCAACAGTAAGTGTTATTACACCAAGTGTAATTATAAGTCCGGATAATATCGGAATTACAGCAATTATCATTTTCCTGAAAGAGCGGAAACCAATCAGCAATACTATAGCAACAAATATAATGGCAAGGCTTCCGTCGAATGCAACATCTTTATAAAGTGTTTCAGTTTCAGATAAAGTATGTGCAGGCATTCCTGTATATGCAGCTTTTACCCTTCCTTTAAGCTCGGGATTTTTCTCAAGCACTGAATCAACTGTTTTTTTAATGTCACCTACAAAAGGTTTTAAATAGCTCATGTCATCATTAGATGATTGAGGCTGTACAAACAGAAACAGCAGCTTGAAATCTTTTGAGAAAAGATATCCTTCGCTTTTTACAAGCATCCCCATTTCGTTGCCTTTGGGAATTATTTTATCAGCAAGAACAATTTTATTCTTTTTCGGATTTTTAATCCACTGCTGCCACTCTCCTATAAATGAATTCATGGCTGAAATTAATCCGGGAGCAAGATCGGGCCTTGAAGCGAATGCGGGATTGTTTGCCGCATTTTTCACCATACCGAGTAAAGAATTTAAATTATTGATTCTGCTTATTCCGTTTATTTCAGCTGAATTTTTTTTAACAATTTCAATGCCTTCTTTAAGTTTATCAGCAGGAATGAAAAGAGGGGCATTTTTTATCAGAGATAATGTATCAATTTTATAAAATACAGACTTTACCCATTTTTTCTGTTTTAGAATTTCCTCAGCAGTATCATCAGCTATGCTTTTTAAATCTTCCGGCTCACCTTCAAGAACAACAATAAGATTATCCGCAGCTCCGAATTCTTCCATATACTTAAGATATCTTGCCTGGTCAGGATGGGTTTTTGAAATCAGATCAGCTCTTGATGAAGAAATTTTCAATACAGGGAGTCCCGGAATAAAAAGTCCTCCAACAATAAAAAAACCTAGAATCAGAGTTATTACTGCCATAAATATAAGCAGCTGTTTTCCTTTTTTAAGGGAAATATTGTAAATCATTTCAAGAATTTTTTTCTGCATTTTAACACACCTGCTATTTATCATTCCCGCGCATTATCCGGATAAACTCAGTGCAATTGCGGGAATCTGTAATCTTTTTCAGAATTTATAAAAACTATTGCTTATATTTGTATGTTTACCGGCCATATTCAGCTGCTTAAAAATAAACTTAGCTTTATACAGTCATTTTAGATTTTATTTACATATTTTTTAAAAAGCCATACCAAAATGAATACATATTTATACTGATATAAATCGGCCTTATAAAAAAATTGTCAAGATATTTTGGGTATGATATACTTTTAATGCCAACCCTGTTTTTCACTTTTTTATTTTAATAAAACGAATTAATTTGACAAAATTGAACTTATAATAAAACTATATTTTTCAGTATGAATTCATTAAAAAATAAAGACCTTCTCGACATCAATTCCCTCTCCGTTGAAGAGATTAACCTGATCTGTTCTTCAGCCGGTTATTTTAAAGAAGTTTTTACCCGATCAGTTAAAAGCGTTCCCATTCTCAGAGGAAAAACCGTTTGCACGCTTTTTTACGAACCATCCACAAGAACCAGAATAAGTTTTGAACTTGCAGCTAAAAGGCTGTCAGCTGATCTTATAAATGTCACAGTTGCGCAATCAAGTGTTGTTAAGGGAGAATCGCTGATTGATACAGTTCACACAATGGAAGCAATGAAAGCTGATTACATTGTAATTAGGCATGGCGCTTCACTTGCACCGCACTTCCTGTCAAAGAATATTAAAGCATCGGTTATAAATGCAGGAGACGGTTTCCACGCTCATCCCACTCAGGCTCTACTTGATACATTTTCAATAATGGAAAAACGCGGTTCAAATCTTAATGGTATGAAAATCGGAATAGTCGGAGATGTCAAGCATTCAAGAGTTGCACGCTCAGATATAGAAATTTTTAAAAAGTTAGGCGCGGAAGTTGTACTTTGCGGTCCGCCTACATTAGTGCCGGATGAATTCAAGGCATACGGAGTTGAAATATCATACAATCTTGATGACATTCTTCCCGGCCTTGATGTAATAAATTTACTGAGAATACAAAAAGAGCGCCAGGAGGGTTCACACTTTCCTTCACTGCGCGAATATCATCAGAATTATGCTCTTACAGACGAAAGACTCGGCAGATGCAGGAAGGATATTATTGTAATGCATCCAGGCCCGATAAACAGGGGAATTGAAATCGACAATTCTGTTGCAGATTCACCGAATGCAATAATAAATGAGCAGGTTACAAATGGAGTTGCTGTAAGAATGGCAATTTTCTATTTACTTGCAGGCGGGGCTCCTCTTGAGGAAATCAGGGAATAATAAATGAAAATAATAATTAAAAACGGCAGGGTGATAGATCCGGCATCTAATACTGACAGCTTACTCGATATTCTGATTGAAGATGACAGAATTATTCAGATAATAAAAGATATTAAGGTTCCGGACGGAACCGGTGTTATTGACGCGAAAGGTTGCCTTGTTCTTCCGGGACTTATTGACATGCATGTTCATTTCAGAGAGCCCGGCCGGGAGGATATTGAAACAATAATCGGCGGGTCAATGGTTGCTGCAAAAAGCGGTTTTACATCTGTCTGCACTATGCCAAATACAAACCCTGTGATAGACAATCAGGCGCTTGTACGCTTCATTAAACTTGAGGCTGAAAACGGCCCGGTCAATGTTCTGCCTGTGGCAACAATTTCCAAAGGACTTAAAGGCGAGGAAATTTCCGAGATGGGCGAGCTCATCAAGGGAGGAGCGGTAGCGTTTTCCGATGACGGCAAGCCTGTATCAAGCTCAATTCTTATGAGACGCGCTCTTGAATATTCCCGCATGTTCGATGTTCCTCTGCTTGTTCACGCAGAAGATCTTCTGCTTACTGATGAAGGCATTATGAATGAAGGCATAAATTCAACAATGCTCGGACTAAAAGGAATTCCAAACGAATCTGAAGAAGTTATGATTGCAAGGGATGTTCTGTTGTCGCACCTGACTGGAGGCAGACTTCACATCTGCCATGTGTCAACCCGCGGAGCAGTTCAAATAATCAGAAGAGCAAAAAAGGACGGAGTAAAAGTTACCTGCGAAACAGCTCCTCATTATTTTTCACTTACGGATGATGCAGTTGCAAAACATCTTGCTATGGCTAAAATGAAACCTCCGCTGAGGTCTGAAAAAGACAGACTTGCAATTATTGAAGGGCTGAAAGACGGAACAATTGATGCAATAGCAACTGATCACGCTCCTCATTCAATGAATGAAAAGATGCAGGAGCTTGCATATGCTCCATTTGGAATAATCGGCCTTGAAACTGCTGTACCTCTTATTATCACTAAGCTCGTGATGGAAAACGGTTTCAGCTATATTGACGCATTTAAAAAAGTGACTTCAATGCCTGCAAAAATTCTTAAACTGCAAAGCGGAGAATTAAAACCCGGTGCACTTGCGGATATTTCCATAATCAACCCTGATAAAAAAGTTATTATTACTGAAAATTTTCTGCTCTCTAAATGTAAAAATACGCCATTTATAAATTCTGAATTGTACGGTTCTGTAGAATACACGTTAAGAAACGGGAATATTGTTTACTCTCAATAAATTTTTCTTTTAACCAGTAATAAAACCCATATATATTTATTAACATACCGCATACCAACACTAAATATTAATTTAAATCTATTTCTTCGTTTTTCTTTCAGATAAATATGCTAAAAAAATAAATATCCCATTTGATATTAGAACTACTGACGTTCTTAAATAATCATTATGTTTCATTATTTCAGGCTCCTCTCTAAATATCATTCCGGAAAAACTTGCAGCCATTAGAAACAGCAGTAAATAAGAAAATATATTCTTCTGTCTGATAAATAGCCATCCGATTAAAACAAATAATATCTCTACGGCATATGTTACATAGGGATAATTCCATAAACCAAACCCGACATTATAATGTCCGAATAAAATTGGTAAATCATTTGTATGTACAATCAAATCAATCAACCAGTGAGATAAAACGCATAATCCTGAAATCCAAGCCCATTTTTTTTTATCGTTTAATCTGAAAATAAAGAATACCATAAATGAAATTATAATTGCCCCGATTAATGAATGCGAATAAGGCAACTCAAGGTGGTTTCTGAAAAATGGATTATCACTTGGATTATATGATGCTTTTTCAATCCCGAATAAAACAAGAGTAAAAGCAATTAAATCCAATAATTGCACTGATGTAAATATCAGCCATAAAGGAATTTCCGGAGCTTTTTTCTTAACTACATATCCTAAACCGTAATGTCCAATAAACATAACCAATCTCCTGGATAAATTTTATTAAAAAAACTGATATTGCTTATCATTTTTGTATGATTTTATGGAAAAAGTTATTCTTTAATTAAAATATGTCTGGCATTAAATGTCCATTTGTGAAGCATCCCTTCATCTAATACAGGTTTTATCAATAAATAATATTCATCCAAATCCTGCTTATTTTTAAATTCAGCGCGGAAACTGCCGCCTTCTGAATTATAATTCACTTTATTATATTTTATATTATATTTAATAATCTGTTCAATCGAAGCTCCATTACCGCTAAATCCATATCTTTGTAAAATAACAGAAAAAGGATTTTTATTTTCTTTTTTATCAATTTCAGCAGGAATCTGTATTATAAAGTATTTATCATCCTTGATTATTTCAGGCGGGTATGAATTAAACTTGAACGGTTCGAAATTATTATTGCATGATAAAAATATAATTAGGTTCAGATTTATGATAAACGTTATATTTTTTTTCATTTTAAAAAGCACCAATTGCTATAAAGAAGATAATAATTTTATCCATTTAGTCAGGCCAGGGATCACAGTCACCACACCCCGTTGTCTTTATTAATCAATACTAAAATTGCTATATCATATCTTGTTATTATGATAAATAACATAGGGATTGTAAATATATAACACTAATTATCAATTCTTTTTTTCTTTTCATGAAACTTCAATAAAAAAACAAAAAGATTTTCATAACCACTTACTGATAATAATACTGCTTTCAACATGCCTGTGCTGTGTATAGCCGAAGGATTGGAATCTAAAACAACTATAAGAGTGCTTATACTATATAAGTCTGCCGGCATATGACAGAATTTTTTATCTTTCTTATGCTTTTAACAATATCAAAATGTTGTTGTGACATTACTTATAACGTGCCTGATGTCTATATGACATAGAGACTCATCATGGTTCATGATACTTGGCAGAGTGTAAAATGCAAAGCCTTTTCAATCACTACTATCATATCATAACATGAATAAAATTTTTCTCAAAGTTATAAATGGCTTGCATTTTTTTATTATTATTTATAAAATTATTTTGTAATATTTTTTCAATTGGACTTCTATTATCTTTTCTATTACCAATACAAAAAGGATGTAATTGTTTATTCTTTTTTTCCTGGCAGTTTATTGTTTATATAAAAAAAATTAATAAACTGTGCCTGTAATTCGTTCAGGAATTTGCTATGTTTCATAGATGTGTACACTGAGTTTGAGTCTTATATGGATACAGCGCGTAATTACCAAATTGCCACGATACATTGCGTTTATATTTCAGGAGAAAATAATGTCATACAATTTTTATTTTTCATGTGATAAATAATGTACATCCTATCTTTAATATTTTTATTTTTTCTTTCTATATTGATTCACTTTTATTTTGGATTTGTATATGTTACCTCACGGAAAAAAAAATATCTCGCCTTATATATAGGGACTGCCAGCATTAACGTTTTAATCGCAGGAACATTGATTTTCATTTCACTGATGTATCCGCATTTGATTCGGGCGATTGATCCCAAATTGCTCTTCTGGGTTTTATCCGGGATGATATTAATATTTACGCTGGTGATACAATTATCTATTTTAAGAAAAATCTATCTTCGTTCAAAGGAACCTGAAAATTTTCATTACAATTTTTTCGGGAAAAAAGTGCTCCATCCATCAGTAGTTAAGCCTTCGTATTTACTTGCTTTTTTAATGACAATGCCTTTTTTACTCTTAGCAGGGCCCTATTTTGTAGCGAGGATAATCAATATCATTTTGTTCGGCCATTTATAATACTCAATAAAAAAATCAGGATAATACATCTGGAGGCACTCTGTACCTCCAGGTTATTAAATGGTTTTTTGTTACATTAAGACTACCCCGCAGATTTCTTCTCCGGCAGGTCGTATGCAAGAAACTTTCTTGGAATAATACCAATAATGGCCAGTATACACATACTTAGAATCATAAACATAACAGAAAATGTTATTATATACATCTGATTCTTGATTATATTCAAACGCTGTAAAGAAACTCCCAGCAAGAAAAAACCCCATCTTTGATTTCGGACTATAACCGGCGAAGCTACCAGCCACATGGTTTCACCTGTGTCACGATAGTATAGAAGCCTGACCGTATTATTTCCAGAGTACATGAGAGCCTGTTTAATAGAAGGATTATCAGAAAATATTCTTTTTGAACGGCTTTTAGTAATATCAATCTTATAATTCCCGGTAATCGGCTCTGAATATTTAGTGTTATGAGCAGACACATATCCGTTTTTATCGATCAGGACTGCAAAATCCAAATCGTTATCTTTCAAAAACTCATCCTGAATTTTCTGTATATATTTCTCAATTTTCCCGTCATAAAGAGTACTGTATTTTTTTGGTTTTGTGTTGGGAATTTCCACATAATTTGTGTCGAGTAATTCCGCTTCTGTAACGACACCTTTAGTAATCATAAATTCCATCAAATCCGACATTACCTTGGATCCGACCATAGATTCGATCTGGCACTTTTCATGAAGCATATTCTCCAGACTATCAAACATGAAATTAATTATAAAGAATGATCCGAAAGATAAAGTTAAGCAGAATCCAAGTATAAGAAATATTTTATGTTTGAATTTCATAGGCTAACCTTTTTATAAAAAAATAGTTAAAAAATTTTTTGGCATACTTATAAATTTGCAATATCAGGAAAAAACAGTTCTCATCATCACTTTTTAATTCTCTCAATAAATTTTTGCGAGATTCAACGCCGGATAGAAAAACTATATTTATTCATATATAAAATCAGTATCTTATTAAATGATTACCGCTAAATTCATGTCAATTACTTTTTATATAACAGTGATTCATAAATGTTCAGCTCTCAATTATATTTAGTTTTATTCTTGACATATTAAAAAAGAAGGAACACCATTGCATTGTTGTACAAATGTTCCGCTTTTGATAATCAAGTGCGGCTTATATTTTAGATCGAAAATTTCATGGAGGAATTATGAAACTTTTAAAAGTAATGGCTGTAATAATTATATCAATGTCTTTGATCGTTTCCTGCGCAAAAAAACCTAAAGAAATGACACCTGAAGATTTTGTTAAAATTGAAAATGAAATAAACCTGCCGGACCCTGATCTTAATCCTGAAAAAGCAAAAGAAGTGACAGCCAAATACGGATATACTGTTGATCAATTTAAGGCCTTTTCAGCAAAAAAAGAAAAAGACCCTAAAGTGAAAGAGCAGTTAGGCGAAATATTAATGAAACAGGATTCAAAGAAGTAATTTTTAATTATGGAAATAAGCTGTTCAAACTGCGATCAGAAATTTCATATACCCGATTATCGGCTGGATGATAAACGGGTATATTTCTTCTGTGAAAAATGTAAAAGTAAAGTTGTAATTGATAACAAAAAAGAAGCATGGGCCGAGTATAAAGGAATTTCTGAAACTAATCTTTCAGCTAAAGATATTCTTGAAGGAATTTTCTACTCATTCAATTTAAAAAATATTGCTGTTTCATTCCTGTTCCTTTTATTTTTTTCAATTTTCATACTTCTTACAGGTTTTGTTGTTTATGAAAATTTTACTTCTTTTATAACTCATCCTTTTTTATTTGCAGTATATATTTTAACATCTGCAGTTTTTCTCTCTTTTCTATATGATACAATGCTTTATCTTGTAACAAAAAATATTTTTCACAGAATTCATTATGGAAGCAATGTTAAATATTCGCTCATACGGCATGAAATATTCAATGATCTGGCGAGTGTTTTTATTATTTCTTCAGGAATGCTTTTGATTTTCATACTCACAGTTCTTCCTGCATATCCTTTGAAAAGATTCGGCATTCTTTACACTGGAATTTTTGAACCGGTACTAATAGCTGCAGCCCTGATAATAGTATGTACTGCAATTTTCAAACCTATAATTATATCATTTATTTCACTAAGAAGCCGCAGGGTCAAATTTACTATAAAAAGTTTATTCAGATTTATAGCAGTTGAAAATTTAAATATTCCTGTTTATTCATTTTTAAATTCTGCAGTTATGAATTTTATTTATTTCATTACGATATTCATAGTTGGAGCAGCATTATTTGGAACCGGAGCAATTATTATTCTTTCATTAATGCCTGAAGCCGCTCAAAAAATTGCATCATCCCCTCAAAATATTTTATCAGCAATTGCAGGAATTACTGGTTCAGGAGTTTTCGATGCAGGAATGATCTTTATAATTTTCTGGATTTTCATTTTAAGTCTTTTAATACTGTCATATTTTATTTCAGCAGCCCAGAGTCTTGCAGCTGTATCTGTTCATATCATGGAATCAGATCCGGGAAGATCAGTGTCTAAAAAGGCGATATTATTAAGCCTGGCTGCTGGATTTATCTTAACAGGAATAGCGGGCATATTTTTAAAAAATATTATTCTCTTATTCCCAAAACTCTAAGAGCATTCTTCCATAAAACGCAATCCATTTCTTCTGAACTTAAATTATTTTCAATACCATTCAAATATTTATTCAGTCCGATAAGAGGAAAATCCGAACCGAATAAAATTTTATCTGCGCTAACTATATCTGCAGCTGTTCTGTAGATTCTGTTGTCATATAGAAATGGAGATGCTGCAGTATCATACATGCAGTTCTTTAATTTTTCCTTCACTTCAGGCATGAGTTCGTAAAAAGGCATGCCTCCTCCCCAGTGTGAAAGAATAATTACTGCATCAGGGTATTGTGAAATAATTTTAAATAATTCATTAAATGAAGTCTGATATTTGCCCGGGTATTCATGACCTACAGGTTCATTAATATGAAGGCAAACAGGCAGGGAAAGTTTTACAGAAGATTCAATAACTGATGATAAAAAAATTAAATCTGAAGATGAAACTCCGCTGCAGTAAAACGCAAGCTCACCAATTCCGTATAGCCCGGCTTCTTTAATTGACACACACCAGTCATGAACATTTTCAGTTCCTGCAGGAATTGTTCCAAAAGGATAAATAGTATCAGGATATTCCAGTGCAGCTTTTGAAAAGTATTCATTCTGTTTAAGGCAGAAATCGGAATTTTCCCAGGCAAAGCCCATTACAGCAGCTTTTGAAATTTCATTATCTTTTATATAATCAATGATTCCGGCTGCATTCAGAATTTTTGATCTGGAATCGCTGTATAATAACTTAAAATTTCTATCTGAAAAAAAAGCTTCTCTGTTATTACAGACATCATCAGAAAAGAGATGCACATGAAAATCAAATATCATGACCGGGCAGTATTGATTTTATTTTAGAAGCTTTCTCATGAGGAATCTTATCCTTTGAAGTAAATATTGCATATTTCGATGCTTCCGAGCAGCTGCAGGATCTTTCATCCTTTCCTGCTCTTTTTAACAATGAATGAATCAGTTTTTTACCGTTTGCAGAATTTTCAGTCATATACTTAATAATCATTTCTACAGATACATGTTCCTCATCATCTTTCCAGCTGTCATAATCGGTACTCATGCAGATTACAGCATAACAGATCTGTGCTTCGCGCGCAAGCTTGGCTTCCGGCAGAGTTGACATATTTATAAGACCTGCACCCCAGGTTCTGTACAGCCTGCTTTCAGCCCTTGTTGAAAATGCCGGACCTTCCATGCATATAAGAGTTTCGTCAGAATGGTATGTTATGCCTGCTTCTTTCATAGCTGGTTTTATAATATCATGAAGCCTGAAACAGAATGGATCTGCAAAAGAAACATGGCCGACAACACCTTTTTCAAAAAAAGAATTTTCATGATGCCTGAATTTTGTTCTGTCAATCACCTGATCAGGCAATACAAAATGTGTAGGCTTTATTTCCTCTTTGAGACTGCCTACAGCAGAAAAAGAATAAATTTCCTCAACTCCTATAATTTTCATTGCAGCAATATTCGCCCTGTACGGAATTTCTGATGGAGTAAATACATGTCCTTTCCCGTGCCTTGGCAGGAATGCAGCTTTAACACCATCGATCTCTGCAACAGTGATTGAATCTGAAGGGCTTCCCCAAGGCGTATCAATAATAATTTCTTCAATTATCTTTGCGCCTTCTACTTCATATAATCCTGATCCGCCTATTATTCCGATTTTAACTTTTTCCAATCTGGTTACCTCTGAATAAAATTTTATCTGTCTTGTCCCCCTCCCTCGATGGGAGGGGGCAGGGGAGGGTGATTCTTTATCTTATAATTAAATAATAGTCTATAACACCCCCACCTATCCTCCCCCATCAAGGGAGAGGCATTATAAACTTTTTAAAAAATAATCCTTATCTGCGTTCATCATAATCATCCGCATCATCAGCATTCCATTTCTTTTCTTTCAAAGATGAAATCTCCGGTTTTAAAGAGATTTTTTGCAAGCAGAATTTAACGGAATATTTTCCCCGGATTTAAAATGTTTTCCGGATCAAAAGCATTTTTAATTCTTTTCATGAGATTGATCTCTCCATCTGAAAGAGCAATTCCCAGATATTCTTTTCTCGTGAATCCGATTCCGTGCTCGCCTGTGATTGTTCCGCCTAATGACACTGCAGTTTTATAGATCATCTCTTTAATCAGCGGCACATTTTTTTTCCACTCATCATTGTTCATGCTGCCTTTCAAAACATCAATATGCACGTTTCCATCTCCGGCATGACCGAACATGACAGACCGCAGATTCCATTCAATCAGCTTTGATTTAATTATCCTTAAAAATTCCGGAATTTCAGATCTCGGTACAACAGAATCCTCAGCAAGAAAAACAGGACTTTCTGATTCTATTGCTTTTCTCATGGAACGCCTGGCTTTCCATATAATCTCTCTCTGCATATCCGATTCAGCTGCTGAAATTTTATTCATATCCACATTAATGCATGAGGCAATTTTTTCCATTACCGACAAAACAGAATCATCTGAAGGACCGTCAATCTGAATCAGCAGATGAGCACCGGCTTCAGGATAAGGGAAATTTTTTTCCAGATATTTCGAAGCAAGTACAAGTGCGTCCTTTTCCATAAATTCAAGAGCAACCGGCATGATATTAGAAGATAATATTTTCGTTACAGAGTTTACTGCTTCATCAATAGTATCAAATGGAATCAGGATGTCTTTAACTGCAGCAGGCGCCGGTATCAGCCTCAAAAAAATTTTTGTAATTACTGCGAGAGTTCCCTCGGATGCGGATAGAAGACCCACAATGTTATAGCCTGTTACGTTTTTAATATTTTTACCGCCGGATTGAATTATTGTCCCGTCCGGTAAAACAAATTCAAGACCTAAGATATAATCTTTCGTAGTGCCGTACTTTACTGCTCTGGCGCCTCCTGCGTTTTCAGCAACATTCCCGCCGATAGAGCATATATCAAGGCTTGCAGGATCCGGGGGATAATACAATCCGAATTGTTTTACTGCCTTGTCAATTTCTGAGGTAATCACACCCGGTTCAACAACAGCAACCATATTCGCTGAATCAATTTCAATTATTCTATTAAGCTTTTCCAGACTTAAGACAACTCCTCCGGACATTGGAACTGCACCGCCTGTAACGCCTGTACCTGCACCGCGCGGTATAACCGGAACTTTATATTTACCGCATAGCTTCAAAACAGTGCTTACCTCCTGCGCTGATTCAGCGCGCACAAGAATGTCCGCATTTCCTTTCAGATCGGATGTTTCATCCATTGAATATTTTTCGAGGATGTCGGCATCAGCTGTAACCTTATCAGCCCCGAGACACTGTATCAGTTCATTTATTATATTCATTTTCATTTTGATTTTTTCACCCCCTCTCTGATTCTCCCCCTTATTCGAGGGAGAGTTAGTAGGGGTCACATTGAATTTTTCATGGCAAGAGCTTTTTCGTTTTCAGGAGAAAGCATAATCACTTTATCCAGGAGCTTATCTGCTTCAAAATAATTATTAAGGATTATATAAATTTTCGCCAGATGAAGCAAGTATCTTATATTCTCAGGATTTCTAAAAACAATCCGTTCTGCAAATTCAGCTGCTTTGGTATATTTTTTTATTTTCATTAATGAATAAGAATAAATATAAATCATATCTGTATCAATAGGATTGATTTCATTATACTGGTCAAGATATGGAACTGCCGTCTTATAATCTTTCTTATTAACAAGCAGTTTAACAAGTTTTTTGATAATTACAGGATTTTTTTTGTAGATGCCTGTTGCATTTTTCAACATCTCAATTGCCTGCTCAGGAGATTCATTCTGTATTGATTTAATATCATCGATAAGCTTATTCATTTCATCTGTAACATCAGCAGCAGGTGAAGAGACGTGTTCCTTATACGAAATTCTAATCATTGAAATATCATCTGTTACTTTTCCGTGTTTAATAATAGAACTGTAAATATCTTTAAGATTTCCATTTCCTTTTTCTACCATTTTAAGAAAAAGTGATTCATCCTCGTTCATGACTTCAGATTGATTCCTTTCTGAACTGACATCATCTATCTCATTTTCGTTTGGTATAAGCAGATCATCCCTTCCGTCAGAACCCATAATAATAACATCGCCTGGTTTAAACTGATAAAGTTTAACAGCAAAGAGCATATCGCGATCAGGAACTCCGAGCTTTCTTATCATCAGTTCATTTTCAATAAACTGTGATTTTTTATTCCTATAGAGCACTGTCCACGGATGCTCAACGTTTATATAATACATCAGCCCGTTTTCGTCATCCACTAAAGACAGTACAAGCGATATAAGCATAGAGCCGTCGAAGCTTTCAAACACTCTCTGCATCTCAACATATGCCATATGCAGCCATTCTTCAGGATACTTCTCCTGCTCCATAGAAGAGAATCTTGTCCTGTTGATCAATGCCTGAAAAACAGAACCGAGAACTATAGCTCCTCCTGCACCCTGAATTGATTTACCCATTGCATCTGCATTGAGTATTACAGCATACAGCTTGTTCTTAAGAAAAAAGCTGCTCGATAAACAGATATCACCGCCGATTTCCTTATTCCATTTTTTAAACTGAAATTTCTTTTTTTCTTCTATATAAAAATCAATTGCCAGATTTACGCATGAAGCCTTGTTCATGTTTAAAGGTTCCAGCAGCAGAGATATCAGAAAGTAATCACCATCCTGCTGCTGCTTTAATTTCTGCATTTCATTAAGTGTATGCTGAAGCGCGTCCATGGTTGAGTTGAATTCAGATGTCCGCTCATTGATTTTATTTTCAAGATTTTCCCTGAGGTCATTAACAACCTGGACTGCTTTTATAAATCCGAGGCTTGCCTTAACAACCTCTTTGTCGCTTGATCTGAGAAATAACTTGCCTGTTCCGCCTTTTGCAAGATCGACTGCTGCGGATTCAATATCATGAAGCGAAAACTGAATGGATAAAAAATATAGCAGAAGCAGAACCGCCACAATTAATGCAGTTAAAATTGCAAAAATTACAGGAAGAAGGATGAGACCCTTCGCGCTGGATAAATAAAAAATCAGCCCCAGCTCAATCATCGAAATAAAAACAAGAACATTTATGAAAATAAATTTATTCCTGATGCTTGAAGTGAATGATTCTTTAAACTGGATCTGATTATTATAAAGATAGCGTTTTATTTCACTTCTCATCTCGCCGGTAAGAAGCTCTGACAGGATGGAAGTAATAAAAACATTTATAATAATTGCAGTTGATATTCCAATAAACATCATTAAAGAATCGAAAACAGTTCCTATGATAATCTGCTGAATAACTGCAGCTGCCATTATTACTGATGGATATATTAATGCCGCCTTCATACTATTATCAGGCAGTTTTTTTATTGATTCAAGAATAGATAATGAAGTTTGAAAATTCCCTGAAGGAACAAGTGAATTATTGTTTATATGGCTGTTTAACAGATTCAGGTCTGCAGAAAAGCACGGGACTCCTTTTTTTGCCAGAAGCCCGAAATGAAGATTATAAGCAAGCAAGCATAAAACAGATAGAACTATAATTAATACAATATTAAAAGTCTGATAAACCGTTCCGCTGCTAAATCTCATTGTAGACTTAAGAAATACAATTAAATAAATGATTACGATAAAGCCGAATAAACCTGAAGTAAAAGCATTGGCAAAAGTAAAATTTATCTTCTTTGAGATAAATGAAAATATAGCCTCAAAAGGTTTGAAAATATATGTATCAATTCTTTTAGAATTATATATTGGCATTATTTTTTTCATTCCTTCCAGAAAAGAAAATTGCAAGAAGACCTGTATATAATATTATCGATATAATAGAAAGAAAAGCATAGTTTTTTCCAAGAGGTGCAATTAATCCAATTAGAATCCAGTGAAATAAAATCACCCGCAGCGCATTCAATTTCAGCGGAAAATCATGCCACCTCAAAATAACCATAAGCCCGCTTAAATTCCATCCATAAAGTGAAAGATATGCATGTACTGATAATAAATTTTTCCCGTAATTAGAATGAAGTTCAGGACTCAAATACAGTAATAAATAAAGAAGCCCGGTTATAGCAGTAGAAAGGAGAAAGCCCATCCCGGAAACGAGAAAATGCTTCTGCTGTACTGAAATCCCGAATCTGAGAAAATATATAAAAATCATAGTTACAGAAATAAACAGGGTTAAAGCAGCCATAAATTCTGCAGGAAAAATTTCAAAAATTATAAAAATAAAAAATAATACCACTCCGAGATTTATTGACCAGAAAAAGAATTGAGAAAGAATAGAAAATAAACGGCCTTCAATTCTGTTAATAAATGTAAACATTACAGACATTGTTATAAGAGAAACAGGAAATGAAAAGCCGAGAAAAAAAACATTCAGCTTGAGTTTTTCAAAATGAATCCAGTGAAAATATTCATTATTCAAAATTACAAATGAAGCTATCATCAGAGCCATTGATAAACACAGGAGAGAAGCCTGCTGAAATTTTTTAGATAATTCAGCATCCTTCCGGAAAAAATCCTTAGGGAAAAAAGAAAAAGTTCTGATACGTATTGTTTCTGCGATTAGAGAAAGAATAATTGTTATCACTATCGAAAGAGGATATATTTCAAGAAAGGCTGACACTGCATAAACAATGCTCAGAAAAAAGAAAAGTATAACTCTGATTGATGGAATCGCGCGCGTTTCAGTATAATATAAAATTATAGAACCGCCGGCAGTCAGATTAAAAAGAAAAATATGAAGCCTTTCAAAACCATGATTCACAAACAGGTGAAGGTATCCGAAAATAAAAGCTGAACACATTACTATAAATACAGCTGATTTTATATAGCGGCTTTTAAAAAAATCTTTTTCTATCTTATTGTTAATCATTAATCCGCCTGAAAATTTTATCTAAGCGGCGTAATTGTTGTATTTTAGAATTTTTTTGTAAAGGATAAAATAATATTTATAAATACGGAGAAAGCTTGAATTATTTTATTGAATATATAAAAATCCAGATTTTTTTTTCATGTCATCCCCGCGCTGGCGGGGATCCATTTATTTTCAAGAACACCTTTTATTATATTCCATTATTTATAAATAATATTACTTATAAAAAATCCTGGATTCCCGCCTTCGCGGGAATGACAGAAAGAATAATTAAATTCCCTTTTAATTATTTTAAATTGATCCAGAGACAGCATATATTAATTTTCTGCGCAAAACTTATTAGATTTATTATACTATCCTGATTCCAATCTGATGTATTATAAATACAGCCATCCAGGCAATTGCAGTTGTATAAACTACAGCTATAACCGGCCACTTCCAGTTTCCGGATTCTCTTCTAATTGCGGATATTGCTCCAACGCACGGGAAATACAGCAGAACAAAAATTATAAATCCGAATGCAGTAAGTTTTGTAAACACTTTCTGACCTGCATTTGGTCCATCTGAAAAAGTCTGTTCTTTAAATTTATTGATCAGTTCGGTTTTTTCGCCGGTTTTTTTTGATTCAACATTATACATAACAGACATTGTGCTTACAACTATTTCTTTGGCAGCAAAACCGGACAGCAGGCTCACGCTCATTTTCCAGTCGAAACCAAGAGGCGCCATGGCTGGTGCAATAAAGTGTCCGACTGAAGCAAGAGCAGAATCTTCAAGCTTAACATCTTTTGTAAAAAAACCTCTGCTGTCTTCAAAATTTTTAACAGGAATTCTTCCTAGAGCCCAGATCACAAGCGAAGCTATTAGAATTGTTCCAGCAATTTTTTTCATATATTCTGCAGCTTTATCCCACATATGTCTTGCAGTCGCTTTTAATTTCGGAGAACGGTACGGAGGCAGCTCCATTACAAATGGAATCTCGCTTTTTTTAAATACAGTTTTTTTCAAAACAAGCGAAGTACCGACTGCAGCAAAAGAACCAAGCAGATATACTGCAAAAAGCATTGTACCCGGATATTCAGGAAAAAATGCGCTTATCATAACAACATAAACCGGAAGCCTCGCGCTGCAGGACATGAATGGTATAATCATCATTGTTAAAATCCGCTCTGTTCTGCTTTCAATGGTTCTGGTAGCCATGATAGCAGGCACATTACACCCGAATCCCATGAGAAGAGGAATGAAAGATCTTCCATGCAGACCGATCTTGTGCATCACCCTGTCCATGATAAATGCTGCTCTTGCCATGTAGCCTGAATCTTCCATAAGCGATATCATAAAAAACAAAATCAGTATATTCGGAAGGAATACCACAACCCCGCCAGCACCGGAAATTATTCCGTCTGTAACAAGATCCCTGAACAATCCCGGCTGAAAAACTTTAGATACAAATTCAATTGATAATTTGATCAGAGACTCAAGCCACGATTTGGGAATTTCTCCTGCGGAAAAAGTAAGCTGAAACGTAAGCCACATAAAAGCCATAAAAATCGGTATTCCAAGGAATCTGTGAGTGAGAACAGAATCTATCTTTTCGCTGACAGTTACTTTCAGTTTTTTAGCGAAAGTGTATGTTTCCTTGAGCGCTCCTGCAATAAATGCATATCTTGCATCTGCAATAATGGTATCTGCATCTTCATTGAGATGCTCCTCAATTTTTTTAATTTCCGCATCAGCAGTTTCAATTATATCCAGGCAGTTTAAGCATGATGTTGATATCAGCTTTCTGGTATTTTCATCTTTCTCAAGCAGTTTCAGGGAAAGATATCTCGAAGACATCAGGTCTGTTAATGAAAGATTTTCTTTTCTGTTTATTTTCTCCTGAATTGCTGAAACAGAATTTTCAATATCGTGCCCGTAATTTATGTGAATGTGGCGTACAGAATCATCCCTGTCCTCGTAGACCTGAATTACTTTTTTTAACAGCTCATCTATTCCTCTGTCTTTTGAACCGACTGTAGGAACAAAAGGAATTCCGAGCATTGCTCCGAGATTAAGGTAATCGAATTTATCGCCTTTTGATGTAAGCTCATCGAACATGTTAAGAGCGCAAACTGTTTTTACGTCCATATCAATGAGCTGTGAAGTCAGATACATATTTCTTTCAATATTAGATGAATCAATTATGTTTATTACAACATCCGGGGAATTCTTTGCTATAAAATCCCTTACAATAAGTTCCTCAGGCGAATATTCCGCAAGAGAGTAAATTCCCGGAAGATCTATAATGTTGATTGTATATCCGTCTAATTTAATTTCAGCGCTCTTTGCCTCTACCGTAACTCCGCTGTAATTCCCTACTCTTTCGCTTCTTCCTGATATAGAATTAAACAGGGTGGTTTTTCCTGAATTTGGATTCCCGACAAGAACAGCAATTATAGTTTTTCCCTTTTCTTCAATTTCAGATATTAATCCTCTGGCTGGCCTGTTCCTTTCTGCACATTCCTCTTTTGTCATCTTTCTAAAACTGCTGACCTGTTGCGGATTTTTTCTACGTTCCCGTGGAAAACAGGCATTATCATCCGGATTTACAATTTCAATAAGCGCTGCTTCACTTCTTCTCAGGGAAATGTTATAGCCTAAAATTTTATATTCAATAGGATCGCGCAAAGGAGCGCTTTTAATAACTTCAACCTCACCGCCTTTGATGAATCCCATATCCGTGATTCTTTTCCTGAAAGCTCCCCTTCCGCGTATTTTTACAATAATTCCTTTTTCACCTGTCTGCAGTTCAGAAAGATTCATATAAATTCCAATTTCACCCTTATATCAAATTAGCTTAAAGTTTTTCAAAAACTATCTTTTATAATATACAATAAAAAAATATTAGAATCAACTAATTTTTTTAGAATTAACACACTTCCTGAACATTTAAGATTTTTTTGATTTCTGAAATGTATTTATTTTCTCTATAAAAACATCAGGAATTTTTCCGGTTTTCTTTTCTTTTAAATTTAAACCAACTATTCCGGACTCAGCAATAGCTGCGGTTGCTCCGTTATTTCTAACCCTGTAAAACATCCTGAAACTTTTTTCTTCAATTTCATCAATTTCACAATCTATAGTAATCTCATTTCCATAAAAAATTTCTGATTTGTAATTTATAGAAAGATCTCCTATAATTATTCCGGTAGTTCCATCTCCCATATCCCAGCCGCTAGATCCGAACTGTTTTAAATATCTTACACGCGCTTCATTTAAAAAAATTACAAGTGTCGCATTATCAACATGGCCTCCGAAATTAATATCATCAAGCCTCACAGTGCAATTTGTTGAGAAACTGTAAGCTGATTTTTCTGTAAGTTTTATTCTTGGCATTTTCAACTCCACTGGATATAATATTTGTTGCATTTATTTAATTACATAGAAAATATTGGGCATGCAGGTCTACAAGGAAAAAACAGGAGAAACAGATGAATAACGGAACAAAATTCAAACTCGTAAAACTCACAGTCTCTATAATTCTCCTTACAATCGGCGGAATTATAATCTGGTTTTTCGGACTTATGCTCACTCTAACTTTTAATCTGAATGTGTTTGATCAGGGTTCAATGGGATTTATGGCATCAATTCTTGGAGGCGCATTGGTTTTAGCAGCATGTTCCGCACTGCTGAATCTTGTTCTGAACCTGAGTATAATAGCTGAAAAAAGCGTAACAGCTGAAGAAAAAAATGAATCCTCACCTGTTAATTATAAATCTGCAGCAATTTTCGCAGGAGCTCTTTTACTCACAGCGGTTTTTCTTTTCGCAGGAGATTATTTATCAAGAAAATCTTTCAGGAATAAGCTTACAGCCGAAGTGCATGATATTATAGCCCGCTACCCGAAATCAATTGAGAAAATAGGAACTTTAATCCAGGACAAAAAATCACAGAATGAAATACCAGCCATTCTGAGCTTTTTATCAAAGCTTAAGCACGAATTTCCATCAGTAATTTTAATTACCTCCGGAACATTCAACGGCGAAAAAGCTTTTATGAAAATTACGCCTTATACCCAGGAACATGATCTTTTAAAACCCGGAATATATAATTCATTCTACGAATGCGGCAAAAAAGACTGCGATTATTTAGCTCAGGTTTTTTCAGGAAAGTCCAATGAAAAATATTTCTGGAATGAGAATGATAACTATTACTATTACATTCCATACGGCTCAGGAGAAAATACTTATATACTTTTATTTTCAAAACTTCAGAGATACGGGAAAATAGGATCAGATTCAGTGAGATAAAAAAATTTAATTGTATTAATTTTTTTTACAAAGGTGGATACATTATGCCAAATATTATAATCACAGGTGCAACCCGCGGAATAGGATTCGGCATGGCATCAGAATTTATGAAGCGCGGATGCAATGTTTTCATAACAGGGCGCGATCCGAAAAGGCTGATAGATGCTCTCGTCAGGTTAAACAGAATAAATAAAAAAGTCACAGCTGAAGGTATAATATCCGATGCTGGAACATATAAAAACATGGAAACACTCTGGAACAAAGCAGCAAAAGCTTTCGGCACTATTGATATCTGGGTTAATAACGCAGGCATACCCCAGGACCAGGAAGCTGTATGGAATCTTGATCCTGTACAGATGGAATCACTTGTAAAAACAAACATACTCGGCATGATGTACGGAACGCGCACAGCTATATCACATATGATCAGGCAGGGACATGGTGCTGTATATAACATGGAAGGACTTGGATCAAACAGAATGATAATCAAGGACAATGTTCTCTATGGGACATCTAAAGCAGCTTTAACATACTTCACTGCCGGAGCAGTAAAAGAAGCAAAAGGAAGTCCGGTAATTGTGGGATTTCTGAGTCCAGGAATGGTGGTAACAGATTTTCTTAAAAGTTCAAAACCTGAAGGACATCCGGAATCTGCAATCAGGATTTTTAATCTTCTGGCAGATAAGGTTGAAACAGTTACTCCTTTTCTTGTAAATGGAATGCTGGAAAATAAAAAACACGGCAGAAGAATTGCCTGGCTTACAACAGGCAAGATGATCCGCCGTTTCATGTTCGGCTGGATTACCGGAAGAAAGGTAATGGAGTAATTAATAAATTTTATAAATAAATCTATTTAATTTATTTAGATGTAATTTGACCCTGTTTTTTTAAATAATCAGCCCTTTTTCTGAATGTATCAAACATTTCAGGCAGACTTTTTTTTATTATATCAGCCATAATCCAGTCATGCATTAATTTATGTACAACAACAGCTCTGTAATTCACTTTAGTTTTATTATCTCCATATGGCTCAAGATGCCAGCTTCCGCTGTTTACATCAAATGGCCCTTCTACGAGTTCCCAGTTGTAGTAAAAATTTTTCCCGCCGAAAGTATGAACTGTTGTAATTCCTATCTTAAAAAACAGAATCTTGATTTTTATTCTTACCCATTTTTTATTTAATTCACTTTTCAATACGCTGCTTTCAATAACCTGAGGCATATAATCAGCCTGATGATCATAATCATTTATCATATCCCATACAAGACTTACAGGCGCATCAATAATCAATTCAGCTCTAACTTCGCGCTGTTCCCCGTCCCTGATGATATTTGTAATAATATCACCTTTATCAATTGTTTTTTTTCTATGTCTGCTGCCTGAACGATGTTCAAAGAAATGAATAAAAATACTAATGCAAAACATTTTCTCATTATTTACATCCGCTTAAAGTTAAATTCTTTTTTTAAAGAAAGAAAATTCATTGATTTTTTTAATATAAATATATTTAATGTTTTTTAAAGTATAAACTAATTTGTCAAGATATAACTCGCACTTACAATCGAAATGACATCAGGTTCATCTTTTGCAGAGTTAATTAATTTTAAAAAGCAGCAAATCAATAAGCATAAATAATACATTAACAGGAAAACTGATGAAAATAGTTATAACTGGCGCAAATGGATTTATCGGCTCTAATTTAATAAATTATTTAAATGATAAAAAAATAATTCCATACTGCCTGGTGAGAAAAAATGCTGACATTTCTATCATTGAAGCAATAAACAAAAACAAAGAATCCTATAAACTCATTGAAACTGATTATTCAGACATGAATTCAATAAACAATGCTCTTCGTGATGCTGATATCATAATACATCTTGCTGCAGTTCTTAAAGGTTTCTCTTATGAGGAAATTCTTCACGCTAATCTTCATGTAACTGAAAATATAATCAATTCAGCAAGGCAATCAGCAAAAAAATTAAAACGTTTTATATTTATATCATCGCAGGCAGCATGCGGACCGAGCAAAACCGGCTGTGAATTATGTGAGGATGATTCTGCAAATCCAATTACAAATTACGGAAGATCAAAACTTGAAGCTGAAAATTATATTTCAAACCAGACCGACATACCATGGACAATTATCAGACCTGTTTCTGTTTTCGGCCCGGGTGATAAAATCACTTTCAAAATGTTCCAAATGGCTGCCGGCGGAATGATTTTCTGCATTACAGGCAAACCAAGATACTATTCAGTTGTAAGCGCTTACGATGTTTGCGAAGCAATATATCTATCCATTAACAACAAAAAATCAATTCATAAAAAATATTTTGTCGCAGCGGATGGGAAAATTTCCATGAAGGAAATGTATTTAAAAATTATGGAACATCTCCCGGGAAAAAGAAGAATCATCATACCTCTGATATTTCCTCCATTTTTAATTAAAGCTTACGGACATTTATCAGAATACACAGCAAGGCTTTTAAGATTTAAAGAAATCCCATTTATTAATATTGAAAGAGTTAAAGAATCCGTAGCTGAATCATTTCTTGTTACTAATGAAAAAATAAAAACTGATCTTAAATTCAAACCAACACACGATCCGGATACAGTATTCAGGATAGCAGCTGACTGGTATGTAAAAAATGGATGGCTGTAATGAAACAGATTAATCATAATCAAAAAAGAATAATTATAATAATCACAACTATACTGCTCTGCGGATTATACTATTTTCTCGGCCTCTGGTTTGAAAGAGTATCTGCAACAGAAAAAAGACTTGTTGTGTTTAATTATTTTTTCCCTCTTCTTAAGAACAGGGATTATATCCAATATATATGGCAATACCTGGCATCATTCATTTTTTTATTTCTTATACCGTTTATAATTATAAAATATTTATTTAAAGATGACGTCAGGAAATACGGAATTTCCGCCGGAAACATTTCATGGAACATGAAATGGCTCATAGCCGGATTGATTATAGCGCCATTTACTTTTGTATTCAGCAACGATCCCGCACTTATGTATGAATATCCGCTATCAAAAATAACTGCGCAAAGCATAAATCTGATAATTATTGATTCATTTTTTTATCTGTTTTATTACATAGGATTTGAATTTATTTTCAGAGGGTATCTTCTCTTTGGCATCCAGGACAGTACCTCATTTGAAAAAAATGAAATGCCTGATAAAAAAAATGCTGCTGCTGCAATTGCTTTATCCACTGTTTTAGTTTTAGCAATTCATACAGGCAAACCCGGATCAGAAATTGTTCTCGCAGGATTTATCAGCATATTATGGGGGTACATAAACCTCAAAGGCCGGTCAATTTATGCAGTTTTAATAATGCACTATATATTTGGAATTGTAAATAACATAAACAGTATCATTAAAGGCGGATATAATTGAAAATTTTAATTACAGGCATCAATGGATTTATCGGACCTAAAGCTGCAAAAGCTTTCATAGACAACGGTGATTCCGTAAGAGGTTTAATATTAAAAGGTTCAGATGAATCTTCATTAAACAATCTTAATATTGAAAAAATATATGCAGACATAACAGACATTTCCATGCTTCATAAAGCCGTCTCAGGCATTGACACAATCATACATCTTGCTGCAATACTTGGCGACACAGGACCTGACGAGAAATATCATCCGACAAATTACGAAGGCACGGTAAATCTCTGCAGCGCAGCAATACAGGCAGGTGTAAAAAGAATAGTTTTTTTATCTTCACTATCAGTTCACGGCCTTTCAAAGAACGGCGGTTTTCATGATGCAGATGAAGAAACCCCTGTTAATCCCGACACAGCCTATTCAAGATCAAAAGCCAGGTGCGAAAAATATCTGCATGATCTTTCTAAATCCGGGAAAATTGAAACAGTAATAATACGGCCGGCATGGACAATATTCGGATCAGAGGACAGGCTTGTATCTGCGAAACTGCTTACTTCAATAAAAGCAGAAAGATTTGCTTATATCAATGGAGGAAACGCCAGGCATGGTTTTGTTCATGTTGAAAGCCTTGCAGACAGTATTGTCAATATCGCCAGGGCTGATTCTTCAGTTGTTGATGGAGAAAAGTTTGTGATCAGCGATTATTATTTAACATGGAAAGAATTTACAGAAATAGTGTGCGACAAATTCAATGTTTCTTATCCGAAAATCAATGCACCTCTATGGGTTGTGAAAATATTTGCATCTGTTTACGAGCCTCTTGTAAAATTCATCAATCCTCAAAAAGATCCGATTATTTCAAAATACAGAATCCTCATTCCGTCGCAAAACATCTGTTTTAAACATGATAAAGCAAAAAAATTAATTAATCATAATCCGAAATATACTCTGCATGAAGCTCTTGATTCAACAATAGAATGGTACAATAATGAATATGCGGATCTGGAACAGGCTGTGAAAATTTTATAAGATTGGATTATTCCTGAGTGAATGGAAAACGTTGATCAGCTATCCCGCGTCTCCCAAAAAAATTGCATTAAGTTAAGAAATGTGTAAGATGTGGTGATATGGGGATATTAAGAGATCGGGGAGATTTAAAATTATACATTATCTCCTTATCGCTACCATCTCCATATCCCCTTTTCTTACACAAAAAAGTGTACTAAAATAATCGTTAACTTCTAAAGTTAAAATCTAAAAATTATTCCGGCAGAAACAATGCTGTACCCGTAACCGACTTCACCCCAAAATCCGAAATTCTCTGCAACATAATATCTTGCACCAGCCTGAACATTCCATAAAAAACCTACTGTATTAGGTATAGCTCCAAATGCATAACCCTGAGTACCGGAATAGGCATAAATACTAACACCAAAAGTAGCTCCTGCATAAATATCAAGCCTTCTTACCTTTATCCATCGATTAAAATGGAAATCCGATCTTGCTCCAATCATGAATGTATGAACTGCAGCTGTATATGCCGGATTGCTGAAACCGCATGCCTCATAAGCAAAAAGAAAACCAACTGATACCAGATCAATAATTCCAAAATTTCCGCTTAATGTAAGTGGCGGAATTACAAAATATCCCTGATTGGCTGCAGCCGGATACACTCCATATACTAATGTGTTTGGTCCAAATCCTGCGCCTAGCTGTAGAGTAAATACTCCTCTATCATTAACCGGTTTTTCTACTGCCATTAAAGGTGTGACAGCAATAAGTGTCATTGCAATGCAGATGCTTGTAATAATCCTTTTCAAAATAAATCCTCCGTTTTTTTAATTTTTATATACTTATATAGTATGCAACAACCAAACATTTCATAACTGTTACTTTTAGATATAAAAATTTTTATACTCTTGTATTTATTTAGAATGAATTGATGAAGGGGTGTTTCGTCAAATATTTTTTAAAATTTAAATATCGCACCGCCTGATATAATACTGTATCCGCAGCCGATTTCAGCCCAGAATCCGAAATTATCGGTAAAATAATATCTTGCTCCGATCTGAACATTCCATAAAAAATATGCCGGCGCTCTGTATGCAACATTATCCGGAATAACGCCGGAATATACTGCAATATCAACTCCGAAAATTAATCCTGCGTAAACATCAAGCCTTGTTACTTTTATCCAGCGATTGAAATGGAAATCTGATCTTAAACCAATCTTAATAAAATTAACCGAGTAGCTGTAAGGTGAGAGATTCCAGCCGAATCCTTCGAAACCCAAAAGAAAACCTGCTGAAATCAGATCGAAAATTCCAAAATTGCCGCTTATAATAACAGGCGGAACAACATAAAAATTCGGATTATAAGTGGGGGAATAATGTGAGAAAAAAACCGTGTTTAATCCGAAACCTGTTCCGAATTGCAGTGTAAACACACCTGCATCATTAACAGGCTTTTCAACCGCCATTAAAGGTGACATTGCAGATAAAGTCATTGCAATACAGATAATCACAATAATGCGTTTCATTTAATAATCCTCCATTTTCTTAATGCGCAAATTATATTTTCAGAGCAGATAAACAGTATTATTTTATAATGTCAATTGTATTGTAGAAATATTTATAACCTGAAACGTACACCGGCATTAATATACAGATTCTGCCCGACCCCGGTTGTTTCAAAAAATAAATTATAACCTGTTATCAATGAAATTATAAGTTTTTTGCTTATGATAAATCCGAATTCAACCTGAATTTTTATTTCAGGATCCGGATATATATCAAGGCTTTTTAATTGAGACTGATCTTTAGTACCTGATATAAAATGAAACATATATCCTCCCCCTATGGAAGGAGTTATATCCAGCCAAAAAGCAACATGAAATGAATACCCAAACAATACAGAAATCTGGGATAAAAAATAATAATCAATACTAGTTATATTAGACAGCATATACGCAAAATTTGTATCGAATGAAAAGAATGAATTTCTAAAAAGTAAATTATGTATTGAAAATTGTAATCCCAGACCAAAGCCTGAATAACTTGTTGATGAAAATCTATCTAAAGGTAAAATATAATTGAAGTTTAACAATAAACTGAATTCAACAATACTTTTTTTTATTTTTTCTTCTACTATTATTTTTTCAGGCTCTTTAATTTCCTTAATAGGAATTTTATAATATTCTTTTATTTTATCAACTATCTCATCAACATCTTTATTAAAATTTCCATTTGTTACTTTTTTAAATGAAGCAAGATTTTCTGATTTTGGAATATCAACCAGATGAAGCGTTAAAATAAAATATTCATTTTTCTGCAATTGAAGGAGATATTTTTTTTCACCTTCAGATCCGACTTGATTTGTCATTTCATTTTTTTTGCTGGTAATTGTACCATAGATTACCCTGCCTGAACCTGTTTCATTTCCAAGAGTAACTGCACATTCACGGGTAAAACATTTTTTTGCTTTTTCTTCTACAGATTTCATTTCATTCGGCTGAACCAATTTAAGCCCGTTTACTTTTTCAAGTCTATCCCGGAAAAGACTATTAATATTTGAAGCTTCAGGATAAGCGCCATTTACTGGAATAATACCAATAAATAATGTCCGGATTTGAGTAGAATTTTGTCCGAAAGCAATAGAAACAGAAAAAAGTATTACTATATAAATAATGGTTTTTCTAAAAAAATTCATTTATTATCCTGTTTTTTTTTAATTATTTAATGATAGTATTCAACTATCATGCCAAAAGTGTAAAAAAATTACTAAACAATAAAAAAAATTTCACTTTTATACATAATTCATAGTAATAATTTTAAATGCAGCTAAAATCAGATGATTTGGACTTGGAGAAGTATTCATGTTGAATTATACAATATTAAATTTAAATAAAAATATTTTAAAATTATCATCAATTATATTTATACTTGTTTCTTTTATAAGTTGTTCAGATATGATGAACAATTACAGCATAAAAGATATTTCAACTAATGGGGTTTCTCCTGCTTATACATCAATGATGATCAACAACAACGACTCTTATACATATTCAAGAAATGTTACAATTCAATTGAATGTCACAGGTGCTGTACAGATGCAATTCAGCGATGATGGCGGTACAACATTGACTGCATGGGAACCATATTCTAATAGTAAAAGCTGGCCATTGAAACTCGGAACAAGCAAAAAAACAATTCAGGGAAGATTCAGAAAATCTGACAGCTCAATAATTTCTCTTTCAGATGATATAGTTTTTTGCGAGAGACTTATCGCTTCGGATGGAGTTGTAAATAAATTCGGCGATAATCGAAAAGAAGGTTACGGCAGCAGTCTATCATTATCTTCTGATGGGAAAATTCTTGCTGCAGGCCACGAAGCAGATATGCTCGGTCTCGGGCATTATTCAGGTTCAGTTTATATTTATTCCTGGAATACAGTTACTGAAACATGGGTAGAATCAAAAATAACAGCAGCAGATATCAATACATGCAGTTCTTTTGGAAGAAATATTGCATTATCTGCAGATGGATCAACACTTGCAGTTTCAGATCCGAATAACACAGAATATTCCGGTGGAGCTGTTTATATTTTTAAATGGAATGGTGCTGTATGGAATCAAATACAAAAAATCGGAATTACAAATAATAGTATCTATAGAGCTGAATATCTCCCGGTTGCCTTATCTGGAAACGGAATAACTATTGTAATCGGCAATGATAGAGATAATTGGCATACACATCCGCCTGATCCTGATGTACATTATGACGGTACAATTTATATTTATGATTATAATGGTTTAAATTATATTGGAAATAAATACACTCCGCTAACAGGCGATCGTGAAAATGGACATGCTGTTACTGTTTCACAAAACGGAAATACTGTTATTTCAATTCCGTACTACACTTCTCCAAAAACTATGTTTATTTATAAAAGAAACGGGCTATCATGGGATGCTAGCGAATATTATGTTGGCGGCTTTGAAGCTATGTCTACATATACTCCTAAAATTTCATCAGATGGATCAATATTATTAACAGGCGGGGAGTCTTTTATCAGAGATATAACCTGGGATGGTTTAAACTGGAATCATGCAATAATATATCCATCAGATGAAAATCTATTAAATCAATCTAGAACAATTAGCAGCAATAATTCCTGTACAAAATTTATTGCAACAGAAAATTATTATAATGATTTTCATTTATTTAATTATAACGGGTCTTCATGGACGAGCATAAAATATGCATCTCCTGATGATATTACTGGTGATGATCGCTTTCCAAATACATCTGCTATGTCTGATTCAGATATTTTTGCAGTAAGCAATTCCCACCACAGACGATCCGACGGGGAATATATCGGAGAAATTTTTATATACAGAGAATAAGAGGCAAAACAATGGTATTCAGAAAAAAAATTATTAATCCGAAACTGCAGCTTAAATCTGCGATTTTAATTACAGGCTTAACAGCATTAGCTTTTTGCGCTGTATTCGGCATATTTTTCTATTCTTTAATTTCAGAAAATAAAAAAATGAATCAAACAGCTTCAGATCTTTCCAGTGCAATAACAGTTGAAAATGATATAGTGGGCGCATTTGTTACCTATTCTAAATCTTTGACAGACCAGCGTTTATTTCTTGCTACAGACAAAATTACAAATGATCATAAAAAAAGTATGCAGAAAATCCAAACTCATATTGATGGACTAAAAATCAGCGTAGAAAAAAACAACAAGCTGATTAATATTTCTCTTGGTATATTTGTTTTTTTTATAGCATTAATTTTTATTACAATAATAAATTTAACGCATAAAATATCAGGCCCTATTTATGTTATATCACAGTACATGGAAAGTTTAATTAACGGTAAAAAAATTGAATTAAGAAAATTACGGGATGGAGATGAATTAAAAGAATTTTATAAAACATTCTCTGATTTAGTTGAAAAAATACAGAATGGGAAAAAAATTTAAATTATAAAAATTAAAAATACGGCGGCATTTCAACTTTCTCCTTAAACTTAGAAATAGTAATAAAATCCCCTATTGCAAGACTATGCTTCTGCCTGAAATCGCCTGTGTTCACACCAAGTGAAAAATAACCGCTGCCTATACCGTTGCGGCTGTCGAGATATGCAAGGTCAGCTCCAGCAGGAACATTCCCGAATGAGCGGACCCATTTAATTTTCAGAATTGATTTCGTTTTGCTGATATTAATTGTTAGATAATCACCCTCTTTTAATCCTATTTTTTTCAAATCAGATATCTTTACCTGGGTCCATATATTGCCATATGGCTCATCTATTGCTACAATTTTTGCCTTGATCGAATCAGCCAGAACACGCACTCTGTTTTTAATATTTATTTTTACAAGATCAGACTCTTTCATTTCTTTTGATATAAATTTTACTGCAGACCCGCGGCTAGCTGCAATCATCGCTGCTGCAGGAGAATAAAGATCACGCCCGTCAAATGTCCAGCCGGACCATTTCGGATTTACTTTTTTAGGCAGAATTTCAGATATAGAATCAATTCCGAAAAGATTTGCAACATCAGTAAAAACGCCATTATTCGGGCCTACAAAATACAGTTCCTTTTTCTTTGTTTTAAGAATAATGGGCAGCCGCTCTGTACCGACACCCGGATCAACAACTGCCATGAATACAGTGCCATTAACAAAGTCGCGGCTGCGTTCCAGCAAAATCGATCCATGATCAACATTGAATGAATTTATATTATGATTAAAGTCTATTATTTCTATTGAGCTGTCTATTCTCTTCATCATCTGGTGGCAGATTGCAACTGCTTCGGTTCTTCCGAAATCGCTCATAAATACAATTGTAGGCTTCAATCTGATTGTTTCATCATTTACTCTCATTGAAAGATTAATTATATCTTTTTCAGATGAAGGGATGGTTTCTGAATTTTTACAGCCTGTAATAGGAAGGAAAGATAACATCATAAAAACTGAAATTATCAATAAAATCTTATTCATAGTTACCTCCAGTTTAATGAGGTTTAAGCAGATTGTTTTTGTTTCAGAAAAATTTATAAATAAAATTATTTCTGCTTTTATAACTAAAACATCACTATATAAAGCAGTCAAACTCTTTTTATATAAACTGAAAACTGATTGAAATAAAAAATAATTTTCAATTAATCAAATTACGATTTACTGATTGAAATAAAAAAACTGCTTGAAATATATTAATTAGATAAATCTGATAAATCTAATCATGGATGAAATAAAATATAAACTTGAAAAAGCAAAAGACGGGAACCCTACACTTATTGCAATTAAAGACGGGAAAGAATTCCCTCTTCACAGCAGAATTTGTCCAGTAAAAGAATCTTCATCCACTGATTATACCATTTTACCGGAAAAGTTTGATCTGATAATCGCAATAGGATGCGGTCTCGGATACAGCCTGATTCCGCTTAAAAAAGAAATCAATAAATTTAAAAAAATAATAATTATTGATAAAAACAAAGAAACAAAAAAGTTTATCTCACAAAATCCTCATTCAGATTATCTTGTTGAACAGACTAATGCTGTTTTCCTTGAAGGACTTAACAGTTCAGAAATATATAAAAAAATAATATCCCTGATAGATTTTGACACAATTAAAGGAATTTCAGTTATAGAACATCCCCAGTCATTCCGAATTTTACCGGAATACTATTCAGAAATAAAATCCGTAATAAATAAAATTATAAATAAAAAAGCATCTGATGCTGCATCAATCAATGCATTCGGAAAACTTTATTTAAAAAATGCTCTGAAGAATATTCCGGTTTTAAAAAATTATTCAAATATCAGCAGCCTTTTCAGGCAATTTAAAAATTTTCCGGTACTGGTAATTGCTTCCGGGCCTTCTCTTGACAATAATATTTCTTTTTTAAAAAAAATTCAGGATAAAGTATTCATTATAGCTGCTGACTCTGCTGGAGGACCGCTTTATCAAAATGGAATAATCCCGGACTTTATCATATCAGTTGATCCCCAGCCGTATATTGAAGAACACCTCCGGCTAATACCGGAAGATATTTCAGCTTACATTTTTTCAATGACTGCAAATACTAAGTCTGTAAAAAAGCATAACGGATTTGTAACAATGACTTCACATCCTGTGTGCCAGTTTATTGAAGAGTTATCAGAAAGTGTTTCACAAAATATTGATTCTCTTACAGGAAATGTTTCAGGTGATGCTCTCATTTTTGCATATAGAGCAGGATTTACTTATATCGGACTACTGGGCCTTGACTTTTCTTTTTCAGATTATTCAATCTATGCAAAAGGAAGCGCATACCAGAACAGATATTCTATTTTTTTTCAAAACCGGATTCTTCCTGTTGAAACAGCAAACCTGAACTATATTATGAAATCTTCAGGCGGTACTGTTTGCGAAGGGAAGCTTTCAAGAAAGTCTTTCATTAATTACAGGAATTCTTATGAGGAAATGATTAAAAAAAACATCATAACAGGAGTTTATAATATTAATTTTTCAGGGCTTGATATCAATGGAACAGAGAGAATTTCAATTGAGGATTTTGCTGAGCGTTTCTGTTTAAAATCTATCCCGAAAAATGAAATGATATCAGCATTGAAAAAAAAATCCCCCGCACTCAACGAAATCATTAATCTTTTCAAAAAAAATATTTCAGATGAAATATTTACTGAAATAATCTCCACATCATTAGGGAAAAAACCGGATAATTCCAGATCAGCAAAATTCAAAAAAATGCTAAGCTCTTTAAAATAAGAATATTTTAATAAAAAGTGTATTTTCAAGCTTCGTAATGCCTGAAACTTAAATAAAAGTAAGATTACAGCATCAAATTCCGCTTAAAGAAAAGATAAAACCTGCCGATTATTATATAGATAATTCCGGTTCACTGGAAAACACGAAAAGGCAGGTTTTGTAAATATGGAACATTTTGAAGAAAGAAATCAGAATATAAAGGAAAAAAGCGTTTATTCCCTTCATCTTGATACACCGAGGATTATTCTGATCTCAGCAGCAGTAATAGGTGTAATTGCAGCATCATTTTTAATTGGAATGAATTTTATTAAAAAAACTGATAACAGGGATATTGCAAAAAACGAAGCCATTTTCGATACAGCAAAGGATAATGATCTTTTCAGTGAAAAACACGCTGCACCGCTTGATTCCGGCAAAAATGAAGTTAAACCTTTTGATACAGATCCAGGCAAAATAGACCTGAAAAAAAGTGACACCTCCGGAGTTATCACTTCTGATAATTTCAAAGAGCCTGTTGCACCAATTGCGGATATTGAAAAAATTGATAAAAAGAAAACTGCAAAGAACAAAGAAACAAAGAAAATTGTTAAGAAAGAAAAAAAGACTGAAAAAATAAAACCTGTAAAAAATAAAAAAGAAAAAACAAGCATTGTTGAAGTAGCTGATGCTGAAGATGAACCTAAATTATTAACAGGCAAATTCATGATTCAGGTTGCATCGTATGATGAAAAATCCAGAGCAGAGACGGAACTTTTATCTTTGAAAGATATGGATTTAAAAGCACATATAAACAGAAAAAAAATAAATGGAAAAGATTTTTTCAGACTTCACATCGGGCCGATTGCATCAAAAGACAAAGCGCTTAAGATTATGAATGAAATGCAGAGTAATCCGAGATATAGTGACAGTTTTCTGGTCAGGGAATAAATTTAAAAAAATTTACAATAAAAAGGGGCTGATATAGTCCCTTTTTTTTGCTTATATAAATTCCATACTGGCCTCAGAGGAGATACAAAATGAATTCTTTTTTTAATAAAACCCGCCATCTTGTTTTAAAAATAGATACCTATATTGATCTGACCTTCGGAGCAGGGCTTGCTTTCAAGGAAGGAATAAAAAAATATATGCAGGGAGATATTGAAGGATTTGAGGAAAACCTCATGTATCTTACAAAAATGGAACACCAGGCAGACGGGATCAGAAAAGATATTGAAGCGCAGCTTTATGTACAGACACTTATTCCTGAATCAAGGGGTGACGTTCTTGAGATTCTTGAAAGCATGGACAGCATTATCAATTATTCAAAATCCACAATGCTTGAAATATCAATTGAAAAACCCAAAATCCCTGAAAAAATAAAAAAAGATATCTCCGATCTCACCGAACCTGTTACTAAAACAATTGATGAACTTGTTTCAGCAGTAAGAGCATATTTCTACGATGTAAATTCAGTTAAAAATTATCTTCATAAAGTTAAATTTTATGAAAAGGAAGCTGATAAACTTTCCGAAAAAATAAAGCGCGAAATTTTCTCAATGAAAATCCATTTGAGCCATAAAAGCCAGCTCAGGTACATTGTTACCCACATAGATACACTTGCAGACAAGGCTGAAGATGTTTCAGACAGACTGGCTATTGCTGCAATAAAAAGAATAGTGTAAAGAAATGACACTGCTTTTATTTTTATCCGGCGGACTTCTTCTCGGCTGGTCTCTTGGAGCAAATGACGCGGCAAATGTTTTTGGAACTGCAGTTGGTTCAAAAATGGTAAAGTTCCGTACAGCTGCAATTATCGCTTCAATCTTTGTAATTGCAGGGGCTGTCATGTCGGGTTCAGGAACAGCACACTCACTTGGCGAGCTTGGAGCTGTTAATGAAATTGCAGGAGCTTTTATCGTTGCACTTGCAGCAGGCTTAACCGTGTATGGAATGACTATGGTTGAACTGCCGGTTTCAACTACACAGGCAATAGTTGGAGCTATAATCGGCTGGAATATATTTTCCGGTTCAATAACTGATTATACAATAATGAGCACAATCATTGCTACCTGGGTAATCTGTCCTATTTTAGCTGCATTATTTTCTTTCCTGATTTATAATTTTGTAAAATTTATTCTTCATAATCTGAGAATTCATCTTCTCCATCTTGACTTTATAACAAGATTAGGCCTTCTTCTGGTAGGGGCATTCGGATCATATTCTCTCGGAGCGAATAACATTGCAAATGTAATGGGAGTTTTTATTGATTCAACAAATTTTAAACCGCTTGATTTCAGGTTGTTTTCCTTAACATCTACAGAGCAGCTTTTTCTCTTAGGTGGAATTGCAATAGCTGCAGGCATAATAACTTATTCCTACAAAGTGATGAATACAGTTGGTGCTAAAATAATTGAATTAACACCTGAGGCTGCTCTTGTGGTAGTTACTGCAACATCCTTTGTTCTTTTTCTTTTTTCTTCACAGGGACTTGAAAATTTTCTAGCAGTAAACGGCCTTCCAACTATTCCGCTTGTACCTGTGTCAAGCTCACAGGCTGTTGTGGGGGCAGTTATAGGAATCGGCTTTGCCAGGGGAGCAAGAAATATAAATCTGAAAGTAATATCTAAAATTTCTTCAGGATGGGTCACAACTCCTATAATAGCAGGTCTTATATGTCTTGTATCGCTTTTTTTTATGCAGAATGTTTTTAACCAGAAAGTTTATAAACCATCTATTTATGTTTTATCCGGCGAGGTAATCAGTAAACTGGAAGAAAAAAATCTTATCAGCGGTAAAATAAAAGTACTGAAGGATATGCGTTTCAATAATGAATATGAGATTTATGACACACTAAATACAGATGAGTCGCTTACGCGCGAAAATATTATTAAAATAATTGAATATTCAAAAATCGATAATATTAAAATTTCCTATAATCAGAAAAACAATATTTCTTTAAATAAGTGGCTTAGTCCGGTTCAGTTGGATATTTTAAAATCTATTGATGGCAGAAAATTCACTCATTCATGGGAAATGAATGAAGCCCTTTCAGCATTATCAGATGAATGGAAATTCAAACCAGAGGATAAAACAAATAAAATTTACAACCAGGATATTAGAACAAAGCTTCTATATCTAAAAAAAATATTTTCTAATTGAATTATCCCCTAATTAACATTTACATTAAGCAGCATTTCTTCGAGCTCATCAGCTTTTGCAGCAATGTAAAGCAGCGACTTCATAAATCTTGCAGGATCGCAATCCTGAAGCATAATTGAATTTCTTAAAATTAGAGTATTATTAAGCAAAGCAATAGCCCCGTATGAAAGCCCTGTATTCAGCTGCAGGCTATATTTATACAGCTCGCATAAATCTTTTTTAAGTGTTCCAATAATCGAGTAATAATTTATAACTCTGTCGCCGGATTCATCTTTTGTGAGTGTAACAAGCATTTCCTGAGAACGGTTATTCTCAAATTCTATTTTAGTTGTATAGCTTCCTTCAGCATCCTTGTTGAATTTAATTTTAAATTCACTCGCAACTGCAGAAATAAAGCCGTCAAAAACTTCCATGGTTAACCCCTTAAAAATAAATATATTTTACTAAACTTTATCCGCCGGGAAAGTCAAGTAATAAAATTACGATGCTTTGTCATTCCCGCGAATGCGATGGCCTGCACCCTCGGGTGAATCCATTTTTATTATTGATAAACTTATCATCTAAACAGCAAAAAAAATCTATAATAGTTTTAATATTTAATCAGATTATCAGAAAGACCTAAATAAATATTTCTAATCTTTTAATAGTAAGCATGTTTTTGAAAATTATTTTTAATTAAAATTCTGGATTCCCGCCTGCGCGGGAATGACAAAGTGCTAATCTTTTCGTTAACAGCTTAACTTTAACAATTTTTAAAATATTCAATAGAACACGGATGACACAGATGTCACGGATTTTTTTTAAATATTATTCTTTATCCGTGTCATCCGTGTTCTATTATTTTTTTTATAAATTTCAAACTATAACAGGCCTTGGAAGTTTCATTCTGGAAGATTTAATTTTTTTAAAATTTTTCTTTAAACCTTTTTCATCAAGCCTGAGAAAATTTATAAAAGGAGTTTTTTCTATATATGAATAAAAATCATTCAGCTCTTTTTCATAATTGGAATCATAGTGTTTTTTTGAATGCCCGTGTGCAGCCTTAACCTTTCCCATTCTCCTTATATCACCATTAAATTCAGGACTTATATGATACAGTTCATGGAAAATTACATTAAGTTTATCTTTAGCAGGAAGATCAAAAAATTTCGGCATATAAAAATATACTATATAAAGAATTTCTATTTCCTTTACAAAAATTTGCGGAATAGAATATTTTTTCCCTCTATAGATGAGAGTCCGTTCACCGTTTTCAAATCTCAACGGTACAAGCTTTCCGTAAATGCCGCCTCTTCCGCTGCGGCTGGATGAAATGCATATCCGGCATTTTGACAAATCTATATGAGAAAACAGAGCACATTGTTCTATTGCAGAATGTACAATCAGAGATAATACGTCGGAGAGATTAATTGAGTCCTGGGGCATTATTTTTTTTCTGCGAGGGTAACCATTTCCTCGGCGTGTTTTACTGAAAGATCAGTTATTGTTTCACCGGCAAGCATACGTGCAACTTCACGGATTTTTTCTCTGCGTGAAAGCTGCTTCACGTCTGTGGCAATCCTTTCGCCTGATTTTAGTTTCTGAACCGAGAAATGCGAATCAGACATGGCTGCAATCTGAGGAAGGTGCGTTATTATCAGAACCTGCCTGTCTTTGCTGAGCGATTTTAATTTTTTCCCTACTATCTCCGCGGTTTTCCCGCTGATACCAGCATCAACCTCGTCGAATATAAGCGTCTCTACAATATCCGATGAAAGAAGTACGTTTTTCAAAGCAAGCATTATCCTGGACATCTCACCGCCTGATGCTACCTTCCTAAGCTGCCTGAGCTCCTCTCCTGCGTTTGCAGAAAGCATGAACTCAACTCTGTCAATACCGTGAGGATACAGAACATATTTTTTATCATCCGCTTCGATTTCGCCGTCAGGGCTTACTTCCCTTTTAATTGAAACGCGGAACTGTGTGCCCGACATTCCAAGATCACGAAGCTCATTCATTACAAGTTCTTCAAGCTTCTTCGCTGAAGCTTTTCTGCTTTCTGAAAGTTCAAGCGCTGTCTTTTTCGCATCCTGAACAGCAAGCCTGAATTCCTCTTTCAGCCTGCCTATTTCCTCTTCTCCGGAATTTATAGCGTCGAGCTCCTTTTGAGCTTTCTCTGCATATTCAAGAATTTCTTCAATTATGGATCCATATTTCTTTTTAAATGACGATATCAGGGCAAGCCTTTCCTCAACCTGATTAATCCTTTCTGGAGAAAAATCTATATTTTTCTCATAATCCCTTAAAAAGTTGGAAGCGTCTTCAAGATTGTATAGAGCCTCCCTGATCGAATCGAGCACACCTGAAACTTCAGTGTCGAATTCCGTTACTCTTGAAAGAGATTGCTCTGTCATTTTCAGCTTCTGAATAATTCCTGATTCGTCCTTCATCAGCGAAGAAGCGGAATTTATTTCTTTGAATAATTTCTCTGCATTGGCAAGAAGATGGGATTCATTCCTGAGATCATCCTCCTCGCCCTGTTTAAGATTTGCGGAATTAATTTCTTTTATTGCAAAAGAATTATACTCTATACGGCGCGCCTTTTCCCTTTCATCAATTTCAAATGAACCGAGACTATCTCTAAGCTCCTGGAGTCTGGAATGCAGACCCCTTATTCTATCAACAATTTCCCTGTGTCCGCTGAAAGCATCGAGCAGTTCCCTGTGCCTGGAAATATTTACAATTGTCTGATGCTCGTTCTGTCCGTGAATATCAACAAGGCTGTCGGCAATTTCCTTTAATTTCGATACCGGGATCTGCACTGAATTTGCAAAGCATCTTCCCTTCCCGCTTGAATAAAGCTCTCTCCTTAGAATAAGAGAATCTCCGTCAAAATCAATGCCGGAATCATTTAAAATAGTCCTTACATCTGAAACAGATGATATTTCGAATACGCCCTCAAGTACAGATTTATCATAACCTGTGCGTATCACATCAGTTGTCATTTTTTCACCGAGCACTCCTGAAAGCGCGTCAATCAGAATTGATTTTCCTGCACCGGTTTCGCCGGTAAAGATATTAAGTCCTTTGGAAAAAGGAATAGAAAGATCTTCAATTATAACAAAATTTTTTATTCTAAGCTCGGCAAGCATAGCATTAACCCCATCCGAGTTTTTCCCGAAGAATCAGATAATAATTTTTATCGGGGTGCGGTATTAGTTTTATTTTTCTGCTGGATTTCCTGAAAGATATCTCATCTCCGCCATTAATGCTGATAGCTTCCTGACCATCGATTGTCAATAATAAATTTTCCACGTCAGAAACCACGCGTGCCGTGAGTGTTGATGTAAATGGAAATATCATGGGCCTCATTGCAAGAGTATGCGGACAGATCGGTGTAAGCAGAATAACATTTTCTGTTGGAATTATTATCGGACCTCCGGCTGAAAGTGAGTAAGCTGTTGAGCCAGTAGGCGTGGAAATTATAAGGCCGTCACCTGAATAGGAATTCAGGAATATACCGTCGATTTCAAGATCAAGCCTGATAGCTCTTGAAAAAGCTCCCTTTGATATAACAGCATCATTAAGAAAACATATGCTTCTCTCACCATTTGCACCTTTATAAAAAGCCTCAATTAATATTCTTTCAACTACAGAATATTTCCCGCTTAGAACATTTTCCAGATGCACAAGATATTCATTCGGATTAAATTCTGTCAGAAAACCGAGCCGTCCCCTGTTAATGCCGAATATAGGAATTTCTGTACCGGAAAAAAGTCTTGCAGTTCTCAGAAAAGTACCATCCCCTCCGATTACAATAACAAGATCGCTTCTGCTCACAAAATCTTCCGTAGATGAAATATATTCAGTAAATCCGAAGTTTCTAACTGCAGGTGAATCCGGCAGAAGCATTTTAATATTTCTGCTTTTTAATAAAGCCGCAAGTTCCTTTATTATTACAATTGAACTTTCATCATCCGGCCTGAGATTAACTGAAACTGTTTTTATATTATTCATATCAGAAACTAAAATCCTTTACCAGCTTTTTAATTTTACCGGATTCAATACTTTCGAGAATTTCCTCACCAAGCCTTACGCTTGAGTCTGTTACACTGTTCCAGTAATTAATACGATCGAGATCCCTGTTTTTAAAATTTTTAAAATCATTTCTGTCAGGAATTTTGCTATAAGGAAGTTTTTTTATAAATTCCGATGATGGAGCTACAAATAGAACATTTTTAAAATTTTCCGCATGAGGCTTTCGTAATGGATTTATCTTATCAAGCCATCCTGGAATAATTGATGATGTATAATGCGGATACAGCACCAGTCCATTTTCATCGCCGGTATGAGGAATATCAAGATGATAATCTATCATGCCTCCATCCCTGTAAATGCCATTTTCCGCTCCATCAATATTTTCAATTCCTTTCATTACAAGCGGTATTGAACCCGAAGACATAAGCGCTGCTTTAATATTTTTTTTGGATAGCGGAATTTTCTGAATGGGAAAATCATCTAAATTAAAATATGGCGGCTTATTTCTCGGATCATAAAACAAAACCCTGTTAAAAAAAAGTTTTAAATTTTTCCTGCTGAATAAATTCACAACAGCTGCTGCAACCATACCGGATGATAAAACAAAGTTATTATTTGATTTCATTAAATTTAAAGATTTTACCGCAAAAAAATTCAATCTTATATACGGATGACTTATTATTTCTGTTTCAGATTTTTTATTAAGGTAAACATTCATTATTCTTTCAGTCTCAGCGCTTATTTCATTAACATCAGGATTGTCAGAATACTTCTGGCTTAGATAAGTTTCCCTGAATCTTTCCAGTGATTTTTCCCTGTTTATATGCGCGTATGCTGCGAATCTCCATGATGCTATGGATGATCCTGTAAGAAAAAGAGGATTCTTTCTTTTTGCCGGCAGCCATGATGTTAATGCTTTGTCAATGCCGTATAAAACAAGCCACTTTGGACCTCCCGCAGCTCCAGCCATTCCTGTAATCATTTCCTGTTTCAGTCCGGAGTCTCTTACTTTTTGTGCAGCATTTTCACCTGCATAAACAACAAAGTTTTCTGTTTTCATTTTTCCTCTTAATTAAAGAAAGATAGAACGCTGATGACGCGGATTGCTTATGATTTATTATGATTTTTTTTAATCTTTTGAAAAAAGTCATAATCCTTATCCGCGTTCATCATAATCATCCGCGTCATCCGCGTTCCATTTATTTTTAATACCCGGATTTCTTCCCGGACATTTCCTTTACATGGATTTTTAATACTGCAATTTTATCCATTGAATCACTGAATTCCCAATCTGATTTTCCGGAATATTTTTCCATAATAATATTCAGCGCATCCATTTTATGAGTTTCATCATCAACAATTTCAGCAGTACCTGAACCAATAACACTCATGAATTTCATTCCCCATGAACATGCGCTTTCGGATTTTACAATTTCAGTTTTAATTTCCGCTTCAAAACACACACTGCTGTTTTTATTAATAATATCAATTTTTCTGCCTTCAGGAAAAGAATGCATATAAAGAAAATTATTTTTATAAGCAAAATTCATCGGCACGATATAAGGAATATTATCAAAACACAAAGCGATTCTGCATATATAAGCTTCATTCAAAATTGATTCCAGTTCATCTATATCTGTTATTTCTTTATCTTTTCTTCTCATTATTTTTCCGCGAGAATATTTTCGCCCTGCTTAATATCCAACCCTTTAACAATTCTTTTTACAAGCCCTGAAAGAACATTTCCAGGACCGCACTCAATAAAAGTCCCTGCACCAGAATCATATGCGCTCTTAACTGCTGTTTCCCACATAACAGGCATATACAGCTGCTTAACAAGCTTCTCTCTTATTTTTTCCGGATCAGATTCTTCCATGCCTGTAACATTATCTATAAAAATTTTATCCGGCTTATTAAAACGGACTTCAGATAGATATGATTTGAATTCTTCCGCAGCAGGTTTCATCAGAGATGAATGAAAAGGCCCTGATACATTCAGTATTATTGCTTTGCCGATATTTGTTCCGTTTATAATTTTCACAGCTTCATCAATTGAAGCATTCGCGCCTGATATAACCACCTGCTGTGGCGAATTATAATTTGTAATTTCAATAATTCCTTTAGAGCCTGCATTTCGAACAACTTCTGAAAGTTTTTCACGGTCCGCTCCGATTACTGCAGCCATTTTGCCGGGAACAGATCTTTCCATGATCTCTCCCCTTTTTCTCACAAGCTTCAGAGTGTCGCTGTATTCTATAACGCCGGCGAAGCATAATGCTGAATATTCACCAAGCGAATGCCCGGTTACAATTTCAGGCACAAATCCTTTTTTTACAAGAGCTTCTGAATATGCAATTTCAACAGCAACAAGAGCAGGCTGAGCATTGGAAGTTTTAGTCAAAACATCTTCCGGGCCGTTATCAATAATTGCACTCAGACTGAATCCGAGCACATCATCCGCTGTTTTGAAAAATACAGATGATTCTTCTGTCAGGCATGATCTCATACCTGGTCTTTGCGATCCCTGTCCCGGGAACATGAATAAAATTTTTCCGTTCATAATAGTTTATCTATTTCCGTTTTATTATATTTTCCGGCTGATGTTAATGGAATTTTTTTCACAACTTTTATTTTTTTCGGTACAGCATACGGCTCAAGCTGGCTCATTAGAGTATTCCGGATAATCTGCACATCAATATCTCCTTCAATTAAGGCTGATATCACATTCTCCCTTCCCCCTGGAACAGGAACAGAAACCACCACAGCATCCTTTACCCCGGAAATTTTTTTAATCCTATTCTGAATTTCCGCAAGATCAACTCTCCTGCCGCCAACCTTGACTATACCATCAGCACGTCCGAGCAGTGTAAACTTTCCGTTTTCTAAAAGTTCAATCCTGTCTCCAGTAAGAAAAAATCCATCTTCATCCACAGGAAGACTTTGCGAAATAAATTCCGACTTCACGAGAAGCCTTTCATCTTTAACAGTGTATTTAATACCATTAAAAACAGAGAAGTCTGTTCCATCTGATATTTTTCTTGTGGCAATTCCGCCTGTTTCAGTTGAACCATAAATTTCATTTACTTCAATTCCGGTTTTCTCAGCAAAATATGCTGCATCATTCTGATTCAGGCTTCCAGCTGAAGAGAATGCAAGTCTCAAAGAATATTTTTTTATTCCCGAACCATTAAGAGCCCTGTAATGAGGAGGAACGCTTATAAGAATAGTAGGCTTGCCATCAATAATATATTTTATTATTTCATTAGGGAAAAGCGGCGTACCTGATAAAACTGATGCTCCGGAAACAAACGGAACAAGAATTGAAAAGAGAAGCCCGTATATATGAAATGCAGGAACACTTGATAAAAAAACATCGGAACCTGCCATTTCAAAATTTTCAGATAGAAAAAAAGCTTCACCTAAAAGATTACGCACGCTTTTTTCCCACAATTTCGGATTGCCGGTTGATCCTCCTGTAAACAGCCTTAAAAAAATATCATCGGGATTTTTTTTTATGGTAAGTTCTGTTTCAGCTGCATTTCCAAGTATAACCGGATTTACACCATCAGGAAGTTCCATTCCGGGATCAGTCAGTACATATTTAAAATCATAAATATTCTTCATATCTGAAAGTGCATTAAGTGAAAATGAATGAGGCAGCATCAGTTCCGGTCCTCCGCATAGAGATGCCGCAACTGCAGCAAGTATCAATCCGCGATCATCAGTGCATATACATATCGGCCCGCTGATATTTTTATAATCCGAAAGTATTGCACATGCGTTTTTTGCAATATCCTTATAACTCGTTTTGCCATTAATAAAATATCTGTCACTTTCTTTTAAATATTCAAAAACACGCTTTAGTTTTAATTCAAAATTTCCAGTTTCGATCATTTAACCGGTCTCTCTGCTATTCTTACATAAAAAGTTACTGCTGTTCTTTTCCGCCATACAATTATTTTCAGCTGCTCGCCAACTGCCTTGCTGTTGGTGAACCCTATCATATCCTTATAATTTTTTATTTTCTGGTCATTTATTGTAATTATAACGTCTCCAACCAGAAGGCCGCCTTTTTCTGCAGGAGATCCGCTTACAACCTCTCCAATAAATGCGCCTTCATTATTAGGAAGACCAAGCTCCTTGGCATAATCTTCAGTCAGCTGAATTATAGTCACACCCATATAGCCGCGTTTGATTTTCTTGTTATCTTTAAGCTGCGCAAGTATTGAGCTTGCAACATTTACAGGAACTGCAAAACCGATTCCCATGTATCCTCCGCTGTTTGAATAAATCATTCTGTTGATTCCGATTACCTCCCCATATATGTTAATCAGAGGTCCTCCGGAATTTCCAGGGTTTATTGAAGCATCAGTTTGAATATGAGAACCGCCGCCGTAATCTACAGTCCTTCTTCCTACTGCACTGATTACACCGACAGTAAATGTATGCTCAAGACCGAAAGGATTTCCAATAGCTATAGCCCAATCGCCAACCTTAACAGTTTCAGAATCACCGAAATAAACCGGTTTGAATTGTTCATTTGAATCAATTTTTAAAAGTGCTATGTCAATAACTTCATCAGATCCAACAAGTCTTGCTTTATATGATTTTTCATTCAGAGTTACAATTATGCTGTCAACACCGTTAACAACATGATGGTTGGTGCATATATATCCGTCTGATGATAAAATAAATCCTGTTCCAAGCCCGGTTCTTTTCTGAACTCTGGACTGCTCCTTTCCTAATCCGAAAAAATCGCGCATCATAGGATCATTAAAAAACGGATGAGGCTGAACCCGTACAAACTGTTCAGTTGTTATTGAAACAACCCTGTCTTTATATATATCATAAATTTTCCTGAAATTTTCCTGTATCTCAAAAGCTTTCGATGCTTCAGCTGATGTTTTGAGAGGCGACTGCTGTGAATCACCAAAAAGCCCGCCTTTACTTCCGGGCCTTGAGCAATAAAACAGATTCGCAGCCAGAATAAGTACAGACAGCAATAGCGGCGATAACATAAGCAATTTTTTCTTCATATTAAATAACCCCGATAAAATAATCTACAATTCACTATTTTTCTTATATTTACTTTTTTTACGTTTCTCTTCTTCAATCGTATCTTTGAATATATGCTTGTAGTTATTGGAATCATCATAATTGATCTGATCAATATCAACTCTATTCTTCTCCATCTTATCTTTACATGAAATCATAGTAAAAATTATAATTGCAATAAATAATATATTAAAATTTCTCATATCCTCTGCTCCAGTATAATTTAATAGCTAATATTCATTTATCCTCTATAATTTCAAGAAATTTTATATGTTAAATACATTCCACTTCACTCTTCTCTTTATGAAAAAGGCAGTGGAATTTTAAGTCCATAGGAAAAAAAATGACCATTTAAACTTTTTTTTATGGAAATCCAATTAAAAATTGACAGAATCCATGATATCATTTATATTAATTATATATAGAAGATATATTAAAAAAAGCTCTGGGCGGGGCATTTAAATATTTTCTACATGCTGAATTTTCACCATAATCAACCAGGGAAGGGGGTTATTATGAAGATAAGAACGGATTCTGTTCCTTTACAAACCCGGTCATATCCAACAATCAGAAAATCTACTACAGCGGATGTGAATCCATCTGTAAGCTCATTAAAAAATTCTTCACAGAACATTAATATAAAATATAAAATAGATAATGCTTTGATTGAAGCCTTGAACGTAGCCCGCCTATCCATAAATATGGCAATCAAAGCACAGAACGCGGTCTCAGGCCATAGAAATCTGGAAGGATTTGATCAGAAAATTTCTGAAATTTTTGCTGAATATAGGGCTGTTGCCCCTACTATTTCACAAAAAAAACAAATATTTACAGACAACAATATAAAAGAAATTCCATCAATTAATGATGATATTGAAAGACTATCTGTTATAAGGAAAAAACCTGCTCAGCAGCAATCTGCTGAATTTACTTATATTGAATCATCTCTGGATTTGAAAATCCAGGCCATGCAGAATTCAATTGAACAGATTGAAAAAAAGATAGAAAATCTATACCCTGCTAATTCAAAAAAAAATACATCCTTCTATACAGAATTATTAACACATACTGCAATGATGATAATAAAAAATGCAAACGTCGCTCTTGCCATGCAGGGAAATATAAGCCGGGATTCCATAAACCGCCTGAATGTAGCCTGATAAGTCTAATTTCAAACCATTTCAACCACCTTGCATTTCTAAAACTATATTAGTTAACTTTAATTTTTATTAATATAACAGATTCCAGATGCAGTTTGCCTTCCTAATGCATGCTTATTACACTGATCCGGCCTTATGTCAGGACATAACATGGCATCAAGCTCCGTAAATCCCCTAAATGGTGACATAAAAAAAATTTAATTGATTTGAAATCACTGTTTTACTGATATTAAGACCACCTGCAGGTGGTTGAAGAGGATATTAAAATCCAATTTATTCCAAAACATCCATGACAGGAAGGTCAGTGATGTTAGTAAAAAGTTGAGAAGAATTCAAAATTTCCCTGAATACATTAATTTTGTATAATTAATATCCGTATAGTAAAATGTTTAAAGTTTTTTTTATTTTTATAAAGAATTATCTTGACTTATAATTAATTCATGGATATGTGTTCATCATAATAAATTGTTCCACTCAACTCCAGGTTAATAATGTCAGAAGAGATTTATTTTTTTACTGGGACAATGTTGAATCAACATTGTCGTTTTTTTAATTAATTTTATAAAATAATGGTTATTGATGATTATCAAAAATAATATAAATCCGGTAATTCCAGCTTCAAGGAAAAACTTTTTTTTAAATAACAGGATATATTTCAATCAAACAACTTCAGTAACCGAACCTGCTTCAGGGACAGACGTCCTGACTGAATGCTATAACTATCTATCGCACATAAGCGATGCTCCTGCCACATCAAGAATCAATTGCAGAGCGCTCACATTAGCCAAAGAAATTATCAACACAATACAGAATGAAAATATTTTATGCAAAAAAGGTCTTCTTCCGGAAAATTTTTATTCAAATACTGCAATTAAATTAATTGAATCTTCAGATGAAAATGATAGAGAACTGATTATTATACATTTGAAGCAGACAGTTTTAATATTGAAAAGTGCCGGGGTAATTGTAATTGAAAAAAACAAAGCTTCAATATCCGGCGGGCCTGTTAATGATGAAGTTCTTTATAATTTGATGTTCAATTCTTTCTGGAATATAACTGCCTGGGATAAAATTTTCCCGTCAAACGAGGAATCTGCTCGAGAGCTTCACAGAAACAGAAATATATTTAAGGATCTTATTTTAAAAAGCGGAAAATCGAGCATAAGTAAAACAGCAAATGAATTTTTCGACCTCACAGGATTTGCAGACACTAACGATATGTTCCACATATCATTCATTGATTTTTATCTGATCACCTGGCTTTCTCATTTCGGAATTATCAAACGATCCTCAGAAAGTCTAAATTCCCCGGTTCTGATAGAACTAACAGAAAGAGGGAATCTTCTGCTGAATTCAATCTCCTGATTTTTATTAATTATTAGAGCGGCCAATAGTAAATTTCATTATTTTCTCAAGAAGTTCATCCTTGCGTACCGGTTTTGAGATATATTCATCCATCCCGGCTGCGAGACATATTTCCCTGTCTCCTTCCATGGCATTTGCTGTCATTGCAATAACCGGTAAATGCTTTCCGCTTGCTTTTTCAGATTCCCTTATCAATTTAACAGCTTCATAACCATCCATTACAGGCATCTGCACATCCATAAGAATTAGATCAAATTGTTTTTGAAAAAAAAGTTCTAATGCTTCACTTCCATTAAAGGCTTTACTATAATTAAAACCCCATTTGCCAAGATAAGCTTCCATCAGCCTGATATTAACCAGATTATCCTCAACAATCAGAATTGAAATATTTGAATTATCTGTTTTTGCGGATATACCGGAATCAATCATGTCTTTCTTTTTAATATCAGCTCCGGCTTTTTTAAATGAAATAATTACTAAAAATGATGAACCTGCATCAGGGCGGCTTAAAAAGAAAATTTCCCCATCCATTGCTGTTGTTATTTTTTTTGATATCGAAAGGCCAAGACCGGTACCGCCGAATCTTCTTGTTGTGGATGAATCAGCCTGTGAGAATGGCTTAAACAAATTTATGCTTTCATCAGCAGAAATCCCGATTCCGCTGTCTTTTATTTTGAATAATACGCAGGCATATCCTTCCAGATCATACATTAGCTCAAGAATAATCTTTACATAACCTTTTGGAGTGAATTTTATTGCGTTGTTAACTAAATTTGTAATTATCTGCCCAAGCTTAATTTTATCACCTATTAAAAATTCAGGAATGTCCGGATCAATTTCAAAAGAAAAATCAATTCCTTTATCTGAAGCGGATTTCTGAAATAATGAAAAAATATTTTTAATTATTTCTTTCAGGTTTATAGCTGCAGATTCAAGAATTAATCCGCCTGATTCAATTTTTGAAAGATCAAGAATATCATTCAGTAGAGCCAGTAAAGTTTCTGCAGAGCTGCCTATAGTTAAAACATAGTCGCTCTGTTCAGGCGTAAGGCTGGTTTCCACACGGAGAAGATCCGTAAATCCCAGGATTGAATTCATTGGAGTCCGTATTTCATGGGACATGCTTGCGAGAAAAAGACTTTTAGCTTTATTGGCATTTTCTGCTTCAATTCTCGCTTTAATAATTTCCTCATTGACTTTTTTCATTTCAGTGATATCATACTTGATTGCAACATAGTTAATAATTTTCCCGTTTTTATCTCTAACTGGCGAAATTGCAGCTTTTTCCCAGTAAAGACTCCCGTCTTTTCGTCTATTTAAAAATTCACCGTCCCAGACAATTCCGTTTGAAATTTTATTCCATACATCCTTATAATACTCAGGTGTATGAAAATCTGTTTTTAATATTCTAGGATTATTGCCTAATGCTTCTTCTTTTGTGTAGCCTGTAATTTTCTCAAAAAAACTATTTACAAAAATAATTTTCCCTTCAAGATCAGTGATTACAATTGAGTTCGCGCTCTGATCAACAGCAGCGAGCAGTCTTTGTATCTGAGTTTCTGCTTCTTTTAATCCAGTTATATTTTCAACAAGAACCTGTACTCCTGTAATACTGCCATTTTTTTCTGTAACAGGTGTAAATATTTCCTTAAAAAAATAGTCTGTTCCGTAAATATCAGTAAATTCATGCTCGTGTAAAATTGTTTTGCCGGTTGCAATTACTTCTTTAACCCTGCTGCTTACTCCGGCTTTAACCAGAGGATCGTATGTAAATATATTAACTGCTTTAATATATTTTTCAGATGAGGCTGCAAAAAGTTTTAATAAAGATGAATTGATATGAACTACAAATCCGTTAATATCAAATATTACAAGACCGCCAGGCAGGTTTTCTATTAGATCACGGTACCTGATTTCACTTTGTTCGAATTTTGATATTAAAAATCTGAAGGTGAAATTCAATCCTAAAATTCCAGCCGAAAGAAGTAAAAACAGAGACAGGATTATTTCAAATAGAAAAGATGATCGGTGTATAATTATAAGAAAATTCTCATTTAACTGGCCGTACAATATTATGTTAAGTATCAGAATAAATATCAATGTCAAAAAAAGCATTATGCCGATTGCATAGGCTACAAATTTATTTTTAAGGCTCATTTTATTTTCAGTTTTCATTTTCTTTGAAACAGCTTTTCCCAGAAAGAAAGATCCTCTTCAGACAGCGCCGGGTTTTCTTCTTTCTCAGGTATTTTACCTTCAAGTTTCTGCTCAATTGTTTTTACAACATATTCAGCAAATTTTTCACTTGTTATTGTTTTTGCTTTGAATCTGTTAACATAAAAAATAATATCATTATCGGAAGTAACAACAGTTGTCATTTTAGGGTTTGGATCTTTCCTGATAAATTCCTTAATCAGGAAATCAGCAGAGAAATCAAGTGAATAATACACATCAATTGCGCCGGATTTTTCCCTTTTGATATTTGACGAAACTTCCTTTTTCCCGTCAAATACTACACGTATATGAGTCTTTTTTATTTCCCTGTACTCTTTAAGAATATCGAGAAGGCCTTTCATAGCCTGGGGGAGCATTCTCCTGTACATGAATTCTTCAAGTTCAGGGAATTTATAAATCAGATTGAATCCGTCAATTAGAAGAGGCATATTTTTTTACGCCCGGCTTAGCCTTTTAAACCAATTCCGCTTACAAATTTTTCAATACCTGTCATTGCATTTTTTATAACTTCAATGGAAGTTGCATAAGAGCATCGGATATGACCTTCACCGCAGGATCCAAAAGCATTTCCCGGAACAACTGCAACTTTCTGCTGTGCAAGAAGTTTCAATGCGAAATCCCGCGATTTTAAACCACTTGGCCTTATATCAGGAAAAACATAAAAAGCTCCTTTGGGCATAAGGCATGGAAGTCCTATATCGTTAAACCTGCTTACAATAAAGTTTTTCCTTTTAATATATTCAGTAATCATTTTTTTTACATCACTCTCGCCCTTGCTTAGAGCTTCAACTGCTGCATACTGCGAAATTGACGGCGCACACAAAGCAGTGTACTGATGAATCTTTAGCATTATGTCAATAAGATATACCGGTCCTCCGATAAATCCGAGTCTCCATCCGGTCATTGCATGCGATTTTGAAAACCCGTTTAAATAAATAGTTCTCTCTTTCATTCCTGGAATTTTAGCAATTGAAACATGTTCCTCATCATAACTCAATGCGCAATATATTTCATCAGAAATTACGATTATATTATGCTCAATAGCTATTCGAGCGATTTTCTGAAGATTCTTTTTATCAATCGCAGCTCCCGTAGGGTTAGACGGATAATTTAAAATTACAGCTTTGGTTTTTGATGTAATATGTTTTTCAAAATCATCAGCATCAATATTAAAACCATTTTCAAAAACAGTGGATATTTTAACCGGCACACCATGCAGTATGGAAACATTAGCCGCATAAGAAACATAGCAAGGCTCAAAAATTATTACTTCATCGCCCGGGTTTAGTATCGCTCTGAGTGCAAGATCAAGACCCTGGCTCACTCCCATTGTTACAATCAGCTCTTTATCAGGATCGTAGTTTAAACCATAGTTTGTATGAACATAGCCCGATATGAGATTCCGAAGTTCCGGAAGTCCTCTGTTTGGAGTGTAGTGTGTGTACCCGTCTTTGATTGCATAAATACCGCTGTCGGAAATTCTCCACGGAGTCGTGAAATCGGGCTCGCCTACTCCAAGTGAAATGCAGTCCGGAGTGGAATATACAATATCAAAAAATTCCCTGATTCCGGAAGGCGGAACATTTTTCCCTGTTTCAGAAACGAGGCTCTCGGGATTATTTTCTTTGTGTTTCATTTAAATTCCTTTTTTCAAAAAACTAATCTTTTTGTATAATTAATTATCAGGGGGTTTTATTACAACAAAAAAAATTTGATGATTAAAAGCATAGAATATGTTTTAAATCTTTCTAACCTATTATGAAATTATTTAAATAAAATATATGTGACCCATATCAGGAATTAGCACTTTCTTATGCGGATAAGAAAGTGTCCAAAGAAGCCGGAGGGGTTTCACCCCTTGACCCCACACGCGTAACTCTCCCCGCTTTCTGCGGGGTTCAGATAGATGCGCTTAATTAGTAAAGCCAAATGGTCATTTAATAAATATTTATTAGTTGAATAATTTCTACACGAGCCGGTGCCCTGCCTCACCGGCGAAATAGATATTAAATTAAAACAGCATTTAGTAAATTTTTTATTAAAAAAGAAAAAGTTTTATTGCAGTGAAAAACTCTTAGCCTCCGCGACAATGAGCGGGCGGCGAAGAGTGGATACATAAGAAGAGAAGGCTGCCAAGACAGCCGTCTCTTCTTATGAATGTCGTTACACCTTACATTCAAGGTTCTGGTTATATTTTCAAATCCAGAACCCGGATCGTTTCTGTTTCAACAAACCCGGTCTTAATAAATAATTTATTCGCGCGATTCGAAATATTCTTAATTCTAACTGATTTTATCCCGGATTCCCTTGCAGCATTATTAAATGCTGTAAGCAATTCTTCATCAAGTCCTGTACCTGAAAACTTATCAAGCACGCCAAACTGGATCATTTCCATAATCCTGTTTTCATTATCTGAAATTTTTCCTATTGCGATCCCAAAAATCTTTTTATCCCTCAAGGCAATAATCATGAGAGAAGTGTCATCCATAAAAATTTCCGAAATATTTTCAGGATCCCATTTCTCAGCAGCAATATTATTTCCTCTGAAAATTATTTTACCGGCTGAAAATAATTCAGGAAGATCAGACAATTCCGCTTTTTGAAAATTTATTCTGCTCATAATAAAAAATTCAATTCATCGAGCCTTTTAAGTTTCGGCCTCTTGCCTACTTCGAGAATAACATTTTTCATTTTCTTTGATGCAGAAGGGTGGTCGGAATTGTAATGCAGGCCGATGCTGTCTTTTCTTGCGATCGCACTTCTGATTATAAGCTTCGAAACAGTTGCAAGGTTTCTCAACTCAACAATTTCCGGTGTTATTGTGCTTTTCCTGTAAAAATTATGGATTTCCTCTGCAAGCATGCTTATCCTTTTCGCTGCAGATTTCAGTCTCATATCATTACGAACAATCCCGACATAATCCCACATTGTTCTTTTAACATCTTCCATATTATGCTGAACAACAATCCATTCCTGAAGATCAAAAGTGCCCTCTTTATTCCACACGGGATATTCAGGTATATCGCTATCCTTTATTGTTTTTATATATTGCGCTGAATGAATAAAAGCGCTATGTGAAAAAACAAGTCCTTCAAGCAGAGAATTGCTTGCAAGCCTGTTAGCGCCATGAACACCTGTGCACGCCGACTCGCCTGAAACATAAAGGTTCTGAATGGTTGTACATCCGTTTGTGTCTGAAACTATTCCGCCGCAGAGATAGTGTGCTGCAGGAACAACAGGAATCGGTTTCTTTGATATATCTATACCTTCCTGAATACATTTATTATATATATTCGGAAATCTTTTTTCCAGAAATTCTTTTCCTTTGAATGAAATATCAAGATACACGCAATCGTCTCCAAACTTTTTAAGCTCTCTGTCAATGGCACGCGCCACAATATCCCGTGGAGCAAGCTCTTTTAAAGGGTGGGCATTTTCCATGAATCTTTTCCCTCGGGAATCAAGCAGAATTGCGCCCTCGCCTCTTACAGCTTCGCTTATTAAAAATGCAGCCCCGGTTTTTTTATTAGAGTAAAGAGATGTCGGATGGAACTGGAAAAATTCCATATCTGCAATAAGAGCGCCGGCTCTGTAAGCCATTGCAATCCCATCGCCTGTTGCAATATCCGGGTTGGTCGTATGCAGATAAACCTGTCCGGCGCCTCCGGATGCGATGAATGTAATCTTTGCATTAAAAGTATTAACTGTACCTGTAGTATTATCAAGAATATAAGCTCCGGAGCAGTGGGTTTTTTCTTTTGAAAACATTTTTTTCACGGAAATATCAAGCTGGTGTTCTGTAAGCAGATCAACAGCAGTGCTGTTTTCATAAAGATGTATATTTTTAATATGTGAGATTTTATCAAGCAGAGCCCGCTCAATCTCTCTGCCTGTAAGGTCTTTGGCGTGGACAATCCTGTTGATGGAATGTCCCCCTTCTCTGCCTAGATCAAATTCACCCTTTCCGGAGAAAGAAAAACCTGCACCCCAATCAACAAGTTCAGCGATCCTTTCAGGAGCGCTTTTTACCATCATTTCAACAGCCTTTTCGTTACAAAGCCCTGCACCTGCAACAAGCGTATCCTTTATATGTCCCTCAAAAGAATCGGTGCCGGAAACAACAGCAGCAATGCCTCCCTGTGCATAGTTTGTGCTTGAATCAGAATCTTTTTTTTTCGTAACTATATTAACGCTTCCGTGAGACGAAGCTTTAATAGCAAAACTTAATCCTGCTATTCCGCTGCCGATAACGAGAAAATCGGATATATATCTCTTTGAATTTTTCATATTATCAGATTTTAATATGCAAACAGGATAAGCAAGAAAAATTTAATTCAAAATTCCTTGACTTTTAAATAATAGTAAAATTTCATAAAAATTATAATATAAAGAATAGAATTCCATATAATATGAATATAAAAAAACTGAACCGCGTTTCAAGAATAATTGTAGGGTATTCCGCAATAACTGTTCTGATAGCGGCATCTGCATTTACAACTTACCGAATACTTGACCTGTTCAGTCTCAGACTGAGCAAAAAATTTACACTTAATCAGAACGAAAACAAAAATGCGAATAAAATTTTTCTTGTCAGATTGAAAGAAAAAGAAAACAAAGTTACTGCCTGCGGATATATTAACAATGTTAAAGATACAAACCGGAAAATTGAAGTAACAATTTTCCCTGAATTCACTCATAAATTTTCCAAAGGCGATACAATTTATTATTTCAGCAATGATATTATGAATTTCATGAAAATTCTTCCGCTTGAATCTTACGGTCCTTTTATCAATACCCTTTTTTCATCCGCTCTTAATGACGCAGGAAAATTTCTTGAAACGCCGAAATTCAATAATTATTATAAGCCGAAAATTTATTCAGGCCTCGAACGCGCTTTTAATAAAACAATGAGCAATCCTGATATAAAATCAAAAATTAAAACTTTAACTGACGATGTGAAACTGATAGCAATGAAATCTCTAGAATCTCCTCAAATGAATGGTGCTATTAAGAGAATTGCAGGCAAAGATGCCGAGCAATATCTGACAAAATCCGGATGCATTATGCTCAAAAAGCCGTATGTAAAAGAAGAATGCATGGGTGAATTTTTCAGATACTTTGTTCAGGATTTGTTAAACGATCCGGCTATAAATGCTGGCTTAGGTGAAATTCCTCCTAAAATTCTTGCCAATAAAAATCTTCAGGATTTTATTAAAATGTTCCCCGGTGTTCTTATGGCAAATCTTGCAGCAGACAGGGAACTCATGGATACAGTCAAGCAGCTGTTAAATGATCCTGAACTTGCAAAAGCATTTTCTCCAACTATAGATTCAGCAAAAAAATTCATACAGGAAGAAATTCCAAAAATTGTTTATCAGGGCAAGGGACTGAATCCGATTGTGCTTTTGTTTATAAAGGAAACCATTATATACAACCAGAGAGGATACTGGTTTAAGTTTGATTCTTCTGAAGTTCCGGATTTTCTGATTGGGAACGAAGGAATTTTAGAATGAGCAATGCTATTGAAATAAAAAATCTTACAGTAATAACACCGAACGGTGATGTAATATTTGACAATGTTTCATTCGATATTCCAGAAAGTGAAATTTCTGTTTTTATCGGAGGAAGCGGCGCTGGTAAAAGCGTTCTGATGAAAATTCTTTCAGGGCTTATACATGAGGATGTAAGAACCTGGCAGATAAACGGAAGCATTAAAATTTTCGGCGAAGAAACCATAAACAAAAAAAATTACCACACAAGCTACATATTCCAGGACTTCGCCCTGTTTGAGGATCTTACACTAAAAGAAAATCTTGCAATAGCACACGATCATTCCCCGAACCAGCTGCCGAAAGATGATTATAATTATCTGATGGAAAAAATATACAGCTACCTGCTGTCGAATGTTCCGGACAATGTTCCCATTTTCAATTTAAGCGGCGGGCAGAAGCAGAGAATTGCAATTGCAAGAGCACTTGTTTTTAATCCGAAGATATTAATATTCGACGAACCGAATGCAGGTCTTGATCCGAAAAGCGCCATGTCTCTAGCAAAACTTTTAAAAGATGTAACTGAAAAATTCAATAAAACCTCTCTGATAATCCTTCACCACACAAAATATTTTCTGGAAATTTCAACAGGCATTTTTCTGATAAATCCTATAGAGAAAAAAATAATTCATCTGGAAGATGAAGCAAAGAAAAATGATATTGAAGAATACATTGTAAGCAGAGAAAAAGAATCCGATGAGAAAAAAAGAAAATTCTCGTTCAGCCATATTTTAATTTTCATGAATGATATAGCTGAATCAGCTGGAAGTCTTTTCATAGATATTGTAATATATTTGAAATTTTTTCTTTTTCCTCATTACAGAAAATTTAAATGGGGAGCAAAATACTTCTGGCACTACTTTAAAATTGTTGGAATAGTTTCAATTTCAAATATTATATATCTCACTATTGCAGGCGTAATCATAGGTTTTGTTGCCACGTATTTTGTTTTCAAACTTCTGCCGTACAGGCACATACTTGAACCGCTTCTACTTGAAGAACTTATTCAGGGAATCGGATACACTCTTTACAGAATAATGATACCTGTTATAGCTACAATACTTATTGCAGCTAAAAACGGAGCCATCATTGCTGCGGATATTTCAACGAGAAGATACAGTCAGCAGATTCTTGCCATGCAGACTCTGAATATTCCATACAAACAATATCTTCTTACAGGCATTCTCTGGACTTTCGTAATAAACACTCCGCTTCTTGTTATGTTTGTAAGTTTTTACGCATCAAAGCTTACCAGCCTCATTGTATTCAAATGGAGTCAGCCCGAGCTCAGCTATTATGTCTGGAATAAATTTTTCAACAATACTCTAGGAGACGAACTGTTTTTCGTGAATGGCTGGAAATGGGTATTACCGAAAACAGCAATATGCGGGCTATTAATCGGAATAATTGCTTTTTATCAGGGCGATAAAGAAAAGCGGTCAATCAAAGATGTTAATCAGAGCGTAACATATACGATTGTAATAAGCACTATAGTTGTTCTGCTTGTACACTTTGTGTTTGCTTTCTTTGAATACAGCCACAAGCTGTAATAAAATCTATTTCTGATTGTTTTCGAATAAATCATAAATAAAAAAATGAGGCTGCATAACAGATTATATGAATTTGGTATACTATAGCAGTTAACGATTTAATTAGAACATTTTCTGTCATTCCCGCGAAGGCGGGAATCCATTTCTGTAGCCTGGATCCCCGTTTTCACGGGGATGACAAAATTTTTTTACTGAATTTATATAGAACTATTTAATTTGTAAAATGATATAATAAACTTATTTCCATAATGCATCCCAGATTATTTTTAATTCTGATTTCCATCGCTGGTTTTCAAAAATTTTTCCGCGCCATAATTCACCTGCTGTGACCTCTGATTCAAGAACTTTAAGCGCTGAGTAATAATCAAATTCATTCCATAGTGTCCCTGCTTTAAAAATGAATTCAGGATCTCTTGTTTTTAATAAGCTTTTAATTCCGGTTTTGAAATCAAATTTTTTCCAGTGGGCGCCTGCATAGAAAATAAATTCTGCATTGCCTGTATTCATAAGCAGGTCAAAACCTTTTGTGAAATTAAAAATTTTCCATTCTTTTCCTGCATAATAAATGCAGCGCGCACTTTTCAGATTGCCAAGAGCGCTCAGCCCTTTTTCGTAGTCATATCCTTTCCAGAATCTTCCTGAACGGTAGAGATAATCGGCGCTGCGGTTTTCTATCAGGAAATTCAATCCTCTGCTGAAATCAAATTCAGGCCAGAAAATTCCTGCTTTATGAATAAAATTTAAATCCCCGGATTCAAACAGCTTATCAAGTCCTTTTGTATAGTTGAATTTTTTCCAGCTTTTGCCGCATAGAAAAATAATTTCCGGATCAGCTGAATTTATTATCTCTTCAATATTTTTATCAAAATCAAAATTTTTATTCTGAATTCCTTCCTGAATAATTGTTTTAAAATATGCGGAGTCTTTTGTCATTTATATCCGCCGGCAATTTTAAGTCTTCTCTCCGGTGCTGCAGAAGAAATTTTAATGCTCCTTCCAAAAGGCGGTTTGAAAGGTTCATCGCGATGTTCGCTTATAAGCCAGAGTGTATTGCTGTATTTTTTTAAATGGTCTATGTCGTAAATATATCCGTCGGAAATTACAATCAGTAATTCATTGTGATTTTCCATGTAGCTGTTGAAGAGAGGTGCAAAGTATGTGGTGCCGCTGCTGCCGGTTTTCAGGTATTTCCAGTCGCCTTTTCTGTATTCATATGGCTTGCTGTTTTTATCTGATCTTAAAAACGAATTATCTTTTTTTTCAGGAATAAAAAGATTTTCGTCAATGCACAGCAGGTAAATTTTAAATTTTGCAAGCAGGCCTTCGATAATGCCGAATGCAGACTCGATATCACCCGGCTTCATCACCATAGATCCGGAAACATCAACAATCACGGTAATGGCTTCTTTATCCTTGAACGATCTTCCCGGCGCATAGATTCCCTGCGAGAAATATCTCTTGTTAAACCTGTGGTATGAGTATTCCCATTCATTTGATTGTGAAGTTATATCAACAATGCTTTTCAGCTTTTCTGTCCACGACAGGTCGGTTTTCTGCGGAGCATTTATCAGCGAGGTGATATCGTTGAAAACACGTTCATTTGTGCAGATGTCGTCTTTTTTAGCAACAGTCATGAAATGGTTCATCTTTGAATCAAGTAAATTCAGGTCTGTTTTTTTATTCATGATATGAATCCCGGTCGGGATATGCTCTCCGTCATTTTTATTAAACATCAGCCCGGTCATGTTTTTAAAACCTGTGTAAGTTTCTTTAGGCGCAGTATTGTATGACAGATCAAGATTTGCAAGATTTTCGCTAAGCAGATCAATTCCGGATTTGCCCGCCAGTTCTATTCCGGTTTGCCTGTTTTCAGATTCATTGAATTTAAAATTTTTAATATCATCATCATTCTGACACTTGAGCCACCTGTAGATTTCCTCCCATACAGGATCAGAAATTGAAGTTTCTTTAAAAAATTTTTCCGGTATAACAGGAAGCCCCTTAGGAAGAATGATTTCCGGTATTTCGCCTGCATACTGGTTAGTTCTTGAAAAAAAAGTTTTCCTGTGTTCGGAAATGTAGGAGTTTATTACCATATCCTGGGCGAGATTCTGTAGAAAAATGTCACCGTCAGTAAAGCCGCGGTGATCGTGATTGAGAACAATATGCAGCATCTCGTGAATCAGAAGCCCTGTCAGTTCATCAGCAGTCAGTGTTGATATGAAATTCCGGTTATAAAATAGCGTGAGTCGCGATGAGTATAATCCGAGTGCAAGCGTAGGGATAGATGCTTCTTCAGTAAGATCCACACCCTGATAAAAGTAGGAAGTGAATCTGCTTTTTTCCCACAAGCTCTCAAGAATAAGTTCAAGTTCCATTTTAATATTTGCCGCAATCAGTTTAATAGATTGTCAAATCTCTGCTTCAGCACTTCAATCAGATCAGCATCATTCAGTGATTTTATTGCTTCGGGAATAACCGTAAAAATACCGCACTGTTTCAGAAGAAGAAAAAAGTATGACATCCTGATATCTCCGCGGGAGTAGCCGATAAAAGTAAGAATATTCGCAAGCAGCTTTAAATCATTTCCTGTAATATTGCCTTTTGATGCTATGGCTTTTTCCGCCATAATTTCAATCGTGCCGTTAAGAGCCCAAAGGAAATCTTCAGATGAAATCTCCTTTGATTTCAGTTTGGCAAGTTTATCCTGATTGCCTGATAAAATATCTTCTGATGATATCTGCCTGGGGGAGGTGAGCTGCATTATAAAATCGCTGCCTGCAATATTCCCGACAAGTGTATATATCATTTTTTCAAGAGTGCTGTCTTCGCTGCCTGCGAGATGTTCAGTCAGAGCTTTTTCATCAGGAAGATTATAGGAGAATTTTAAAGCATTTGATATCTGATGCCATCCTCTCGGATTCGGATTTATTTTTTCCTCGTCCCATAATTTTTCAGGAAATGATGAAATGTATTTCAATATATACGGATGAATTCCTTCGCTATATGCCCAGACAAGCCAGTCTTCGGCTCCGGGTTTCAAATGAAAAATTGCAAGCCTTCCGTCAAGAGCTGAGTCATCAAACTGTGTAATTGTTGTGTCGTCCTCTTCCCCGAGATTGCCGGCTAAAATTATAGATGTTTTTTTATTGAGAAGATGCTCTCCGCATTTGTTTTCAGTAATGATCTGGAACAGTGTTTGTATGACTGTGGGGTGGGCTCTGTTGGATTCATCGAGAAACCAGAGGATTCCGTTATAGCCATCCGGAATATCAGCCGGCGGAATAAATTTCGGCCTGAAATAAATCATCTGCCTGGATTCGTGATCCGGAACCGGGTAGCCGCCAAGGTCAACATTTTCCTTAAATGCAAGGCGCGTATCAATAAAATAATAGTTCATCTTGTCAGCAATCTCTTTTACCAGCGCAGACTTGCCGACTCCCGGATGCCCGAGGATTTTTATGGCGTAATTGAGATTTTCGCTGCTGATAATATATTTTTCAATTATCTGGGACAATTCATGGATTGTAACTTCGGATGCCTGTTTTTTCAAGTTATTGCTCCATCAAAAAAATAATTTATAAATCAAATGCAGAAATTAACTTTTTCTGTCAGGATAAAGTTTGTCAAGAATGATAATGATATTGTCTTGCTTTTGTTTTCAATATCATGCATATTGTCTTCAGATTTTAACGGCTTTTAAATTCAGTTTCTACAATAAAAAAATTTCTGCATAGATTCCTGAATACGGGGTATTAATATATGAATAATAACGATATTTTGAGAAGATTGAGATATGCCCTGAACATCAGTAATTCCGATATGGCAGGAATTTATAAGCTTGCCGGATATGAAATTCAGGAATCAAAAATTCTTGATTTTCTTAAAAAAGAGGATGATGAGGGATATGCAGAATGCAGCGACAGGAAACTCGAACTCTTTCTTGATGGATTGATTATTCACAAAAGAGGAAAAAAAGAAACAGCAGAATCAGAGCTTCCGGTGAAATCTGAAACCCGTCTTTCAAATAATTTAATATTGAAAAAATTACGAATAGCTCTTGATTTCAAAGAAACCGAAATGCTTGAAATGTTCAGGCTTTCCGGATTTGAAATTACAAAACCGGAACTTTCCGCATTATTCAGAAAGAAAGGAAATAAAAATTATAAAGTCTGCGGAGATCAGATAGTAAAAAATTTTATCAAGGGTCTCACGATTCATCTTAGAAAGTGAAAAGTCAGTCTCAGGCATATAAATTATTTTAACAGAAGGTGATTCCAATGCCAAGAACAAGGCTTCATCCGGAAGTAACATATAAGGGCAGTGTATTTTCAGGCTGGAGATTTTATTATCATAAAATTCTGGAACTCAGAACAATTACATTCTTAGCTATATTGTTTGTTGCTTTTATTCTGCTGAATGCGGCATTCGGCTTTTTTTATTATACTTCCGGATCACTAACTCTCGATAAAACCGCATTTTTCCTTGACTATTTTTATTTCAGCGTGGTAACATTTGCAAGTGTCGGTTATGGCGATGTGCTTCCTGTAGGAATCGGAAAAATCATTGTAGTTTTTGAGGTTTTCTGCGGTATACTTTTCATGGGTACAGTTACAGGTCTTATTTTTACCCGCTTTGTTAAAACTCCTTCTCCTTTTGTCTGGAGCGATCCGGTGGTTATAAATAAAACAGAAAATAAGACCTTTCTTCAGGTACGGGTTACCAATATAATCGGAAATGATGTTATTGATGCTGTTCCGCAGCTCTTTTTACAGAAAATAGAAACCGGACCTGCAGGAACAGTTGAGCGCAAACTGATGCCGTTACTTCTTGAACAAACCATGCAGCCCATAGTTGCATTTTCCTGGGTTATATCACACAGGATAGATGAGAATTCTCCAGTATATCACTGGTCGCAGGGAAAGATTGAGCAGGGTGAACGCATTGTAGCATTTATTCACGGTCATGATGCCACAATCGGCCGCAGCGTTTACAGCTATACCCGATGGCATGCTGAAAATCTGCTTGAGGGTGAATTTGATAATGTTATGATATCATATACGGAATCAGGGGATCTTCGTGCAAGTGTGGTGCTTGACCTTGACCGCATTGATTCTGTTATTACCCGGGCGAAATAATCATGCAAACATCTGTGAACATCTGCAGTCCGGGATTCGGCGCTTCCTGTGCTTTATGCTGCGGAAGCCACAATTATATTGCAGTTCCGGGTGATCTGGATTCTCTCTTTTCTGAAAGATCAATCAGAGTGAGGGATTTCAGCAGGGATTACATTACCCGTCATATGAGATCGAGCCGCAGCAGTATGACAGGTTCTTATTATTATCCCGGAACAAGCCCTTTTATCATAACATTGCCTGCTAGAGAACCGGAATCCCGCCAGTGTCCTTTCGTGGGATACGCAAATGAAACTAAAGAAGCCGGATGCCTGTTATATCCTCAAATGACAGGGTACGGCAAAACAGTTGACTGTTATCAGAATTACCGGAACAAGGTGTTTTCATGTGATGCAGGCAGCAGCCTGTCGGATAAAGAAATTCTATTTGCAGCAGGACTGACCGGAGACTGGTATTATTACAGTATCCTTATCCATTCACAGGATTATCTCAGGATTATAATAGAAAAATATTCCGGGACTGATGCAGTTTCTAGTGAAGAATTAATACAGATCAGACAGAATCTGCAGAACCTGTTCGCCACATCTGACAGATATTTACGGATGGAAACATATTTTTCATAATAATATCTGATTTTTAACAGTCGGATTATTTCTTTGGTAAACGGTCATACTGCAGGCGGCGGATTTAAAATTGTAATGGCCTGTCAGTTCCCGTGTTTCTGCGGATGAACATCTGCGCATTGAAAGAGAAGAGAGAGCAAAGCTATTGGGTATACCCGGCATGCCTGAAGGCGTGAGAGCTTTTAGCGAGAAACTGAAACCTGTTTTTTAATAAATAAAAGACTTGCTCTAAAAAGAGCCAGAGTATTTATTAAAAAAAATAATAAACTTATGAAAAATATAATATTAAATATCCGCAGAAGTTTTTTCCCTGCAATAATTGGAGAAACTGAAATTTTTTCTCTTGAGCATCGTTTTTTAAACGGCACTCTGTTTTTTTGTATGGTACTCGCTTTATTCATTATAATTGCGAACTTTTATCTTAATATGGATCTTGTATTAAATCTTATGATTGTTGCAGGCTGTTTCGTTTATACTATGCTGTATTATTTTTCAAGATTTAAACTATATTACAGACCTGTTTTATGGATATTTATTGTTTTTATCTTATCAATATTTCCTTTTGCCTGGTTTTTCAATTCAGGTCTTTTAGGTTCAACAAGCCCTTTTTATTTAGTTCTAATGGTTCTTTTTATTATTATTACTAAAGGCAGGCAGAAATTTTTTGTTTCATTTTTATTGATAATAGAAATATTCGCTTTAATTTTCCTTGAATATATAAAACCTGAACTGGTTACACCCTATCTTTCGCGCGATCAGCAATTTGCTGATATTTCCGTAACTCTCGGTTTTACTCTCGTTGTTCTAGCAGCTATAATTTTTTTTATAATGAAAAATATTGATATAGAAAGACTGAAAGCCGAAGAAAGCAACAGATTGAAGACATATTTTCTTGCCAACATTTCCCATGAAATAAGAACCCCATTAAACGGGATTCTTGGATTCGCAGAATTGCTCAGAGATAAGGATTTATCTGAAAAAGAAAGAAAGCAGTATTTGGATATAATCAGAACCAGCGGAAATCATCTGCTTAAACTGATAAATGATGTTATCAATATATCAAGAATTGAGGCTGGCCATACGGCTATTCATGTCAGGATATTTAACCTGAATACCCTGTTGCATGATGTATATGAATTTTTTAAAATTCATATAACAAATGAAGGTAAACCTATAGAACTGAAGTGTACAATGCAGTTTGATGATCAATCCGCATTTATTTCAGCAGATGATATCAGAATCAGTCAGACACTTCTAAATCTACTGGGGAATGCATGCAAGTTTACAGATTCAGGAACGATTGAATTCGGTTATTCTCTGCAGGGGAATAATGATTTAAAAAAACAGAATCTTTTGCTTTTTGTAAAAGATACCGGTATTGGTATTGATGAAACAGATCAGAAGATGATATTTGATATTTTCAAACAGGCAGATGATTCCCATACAAGAAAATACGGTGGAACAGGCCTAGGGTTAAGTATAACACGGCGTCTTGTTGAGCTGATGGGCGGTGATATATGGGTTGAGTCCGGGCTGAATGCCGGTTCTTCATTTTATTTCACCATCCCTTACAAAGCTGCTGCACGGATTGATGAAAAAGCGGGTGAAGAAAGAGTATCAATTATTCACAGTGAAATGCCTGCTGCAGAGAAAGTTCATATTTTAATTGTTGAAGATCATGATGACAGCTACAGATTTCTTGAACGATTTCTGTCAAAGCAGGGATATACTGTAAATAGGGCAGGAAACGGTCTTGAAGCTGTTGAATCTGCCAGAGAAAATAAAAACATAAAACTGATTCTTATGGATATTCAGCTTCCTTTTATGAGCGGGTATGAAGCAACTAAAAAGATCAGGGAATTTAATCATTCAATACCTATTATCGCCCAGACAGGAAATGCCTTTGAGGAGGACCGGATAAAGTGTATGGAAGCCGGATGTACCGATTTTATAACCAAACCGCTGGATGCAAAACTTCTGCTGGAGATTATCAGAAAAAATTTAAACTAACTAACGGGTAATGTGACTTGTAGTAATATTAATTATTTTTAACTTCATTAAGAAAATCACCGCTGATTTTTAAATTTCCTTTTATAAAAACTTTATAAAATTCAGGATAATGTTTTTCCACTTCACTGATCATAAGGTCATAGGGCAGATCTTCAAATGTGCCGTAGTCGTGAAGATATTCCATATGCTTTCTTCCTGATCTGTCAAATTTATGAAATATTGCATCGCCTGATCCGTCAAAATCCAGCGGTACAACACCGAATTTTTCACATAGCTTTATATCAAAAGTCGGTGTTGCTTTAATCCATTTATCTTCAATCAGAATAGAGTTGTATCCGTGAAAAACAAATATATCGCTTCCAAGAAGCTCTTTCAGCCGCGGAGTAGTGAGATGATTTTTTACAATAGCAAAGCCGAGCTTGCAGGGTATTCCTGCAGCTCTTGCCATGGCAGCATAAAGAATAGCTTTCTGCACGCAATAACCCTCGCCGTATTTCAAAATGCTGCTCGCAATAAATGTTTTTTTTTCCGGAGATATGAGATACGGGTTATACTTTATTTTGTCGCGAACGTAATAAAAAATTGCTACTGCCTTTTCTCTGTTTGAGGATAGGCCGGCTGTGCAGTCTTTAACTGCTTCTTTTATTTCAGCTGAATCCGAGTCTATATACCATGTTGGTGTGAGAAATTCTTTTGTTGGCATTTTTTTATTCCGTTCCATATGTATTTATCCAGTCTAATCTTCAAATTGATTCTATTGGAATTCAGAATCTGGAATGTAATAATTTTATATCGGATGCTTTTTATTGTCACGTAAAATTTATTTACTGTATCTGTTAAAAGGCTATTTGACATTCATCGTTTTTTTTGTAAGTATCTTGCGAATATGGTTTTCTTGAAGGGGCATTAAAGTATAAAGCTTTTAAAAAAATCTTTGAAATATCAGTATTGAAGACTCCATTTTATGCAATATTACTTGATTTTACATTCGATATCATTCATTATGTCTTTAAAATAAGAAAAAATTTAACTGAAATTTATAATAAGAAGATCTGATATATGGATAAAAAAGAAAAAAATAAAGCTGCGGATGTTAATAACAAGGATCTTTCAAAATCCGAGTTTTTTGCATCCTTTATGACTGAAAACAACAAAAGGCTGATCTATTCATTCCTGATTATTTTTATTATAGCCAATTTTGCAGTTACAGGAATCAAATACCAGGGGGCCGGATCAAAATATCTTACCTATACAGATATCCTGATTGAAATTGCTTTCTGCTCTGTTGTTGTTGCAATTACAGTTTTTTTATCTAACCTTTTTAAAGGAAAAATAATTTCAGGATATATTACTGTAACAGGTGTCATGCTGTCACTCTGGTTTTTTCAGATTTCATTTTTCGGAGCCAGCGAGATTTTTGCTACGGGATATATAACTCTAGCCCTGAGTATTTTTTATTTTAATCCAAGGATTACTATTTTTGCTCTTATTCTTATGATTATCTCCCAAACCCTCGCTTTTTATGTTAAACCTGAACTTATTCCCGCTGGTCCGAAAAGCAACCTTATGGTTAGATATATAGTTATTTTAATGGTCGGCATAGGCGCATCATCTGGCGCTGGAGCAGCAAAAAAGCTGCTACAGATGGCAATTGAAGAAAATGAAAAAGCCAGCAGTTCACTTGTCAGCCTGAAAAGTGTTGCAATGGCTGTTATAATCTCAATGACAACATTGAGACAGCAGACAGATGATCAGGATGCAATCACTGTAGAAATGAATGATATTTCACAGCAGCAGGCATCCGGCATGGAGGAGATTTCTTCATCTCTCGAAGAGCTTGCTTCCAATTCAAACACTATCAGTGAAATTGCAAAATCTCTTTACGAGGAACTGGATATTACAGTGGAATCTGTCAACGACCTGAAAAGCATTAATGACAAAGTACAGGCCAGTTCTGACGAAATGAATAACTCTCTTAATGAAGTTACACAGTATTCAGAAGAAACGTCTTCAAATATCAGCCTCACAGAGGAAAAATTTACTATAGTAAAAAATAAAAGCATCGAGATGTCAAATTTTGTCCAGGTAATAAATGACATCGCTGATAAAGTCAACCTGCTTTCATTAAACGCCGCAATTGAAGCTGCGCGTGCAGGAGATTACGGCAGGGGGTTTGCAGTTGTTGCTGACGAAATTTCGAAGCTGGCAGATGCGACAACGCATAATGCAAAAGAAATTGAAAAAATTATCCGTGATAATCAGATGCTTATTGATGACTCAAGCAAGCTTATCAATGTTTCATCAGTCACAATGAAAAAGCTGAACAGTGCAATCCGGATAATTCAGGGTGAAATTACTGAAGTTGGTAATCTTATAACTGACATCGGAGTTACAATCAAAACTATTAAAAACCTTAATGTTAAGATTCACGAATCAAGCAAAACCATTGAAAATTCTACTGCAGAACAGAAAGTTTCAACTGCTGAATCGAGCATAACAACCATGGATATTGCTAAAAAATCCCAGGATATTGTAATGATAGCAACAAAATTGTCAGATTCTACAAAAACCATCAAAGATCTTATTATTGAACTTAATGGAATCACTAATCAGATGCTGGAAGAATAGCAATCGTCTGATAATATTATAGATACAGCTTATTCATCAATGCTGAATTGATTTATTTTTTCTTTAACATCTTTTGACATTCGTAAAATATCGTCTGAATTTGCTGATATTTCTTCCGAGCTGGCCGAGTTGCTCTGGGAGAGTTCATTTATATAAGTTACTGCTGTCATGATTTCATCAAGAGCTTTTTTCTGTTCAATGGTTGCATGCTTAATTGATTCTGACTGTGTGTTTGCATTCAATGCTTCATCAACAACACTTTTATTTGAAGTAATATTTTCATTCATTGAACTGTTTATTGATCCCATCATCTCCTGTATGCGTGTAACCCCGTTTATAATTTCTCCTATAACTGAAACTGTTTCTTTGACATTAATCATGCCGTTACTGACTTCGAGCTCGCTTTTTTTTATCAGACTGTCAATGTTTTTAACGCTGCTCGATGTCTGATCCGCAAGCTTGCCTATTTCGTCTGCAACAACTGCAAATCCTCTGCCTGCATCTCCGGCTCTTGCTGCTTCGATTGCTGCATTTAATGAAAGAAGATTTATCCTGTCGGAGATGTCATTTATTATATTGAGGATGCTGGACATCTCTGATGATGTTGCGCTGATCTCGCTTATGCTGTTATTCATATTCTGTATATTCTTTTCGCCGGACTGTGCTTTTCCGGATATGTCAGTTGATAATTTCATAGTATCAGTTATCTGCCTGCTCATTGTAGCTGCTATTCTTACAATAGTATCCATCTTGCCCATGAGCACTGCCATTGAATCTGATTGCTTAAGAACGTGTTCTTCAACTTTTTCTGAACCGGATGCCAGCTCTTCTATAGTTGCAGTGATTTCTTCAACTGATGCAGCCTGTTTCTGCAGATTTTCTGAAAACTGCTGGGAGTTGACTGACATGTTCCCTATTGATTCATCAAGGCTTGATGAAACCGCAGCAAGAGAAACAATCAGCTCCCTGTTGATATCAAGCTGCTTTTTATTTTCGCTGTCAAAATCAGATTTTCTTAAATTTCTGGTTTTTTTATTTACACTTAATATCAGATATCCCAAGACGAAAATCAGCATTATGATAAGTGACATGGTAACAAATACAATATATCTTTCTTCAGATTTCAGGAAATCTGTACCGAGAACATTATAGCTGATCCCGATAATAGCAATAAAAGTTGTTAAAATAAAAATTTCCAGTCTGCAGAATAAAATACAGAAAACAAGCGCAGCAGCAAAGGGCATATGTGCGGAGCTGAATCTTGCAAAAGATCCTGTGTTAACCATACCGCGTGCATTGAATATCAATCCAATGCTTATTAAAATAACGAGCATATTCGCTGCAGTATTATAAAAGCCTTTAATCAGAAGCAGCTGCGAAATTAATGCAATGATAACAAAGGTCATTAAGATTATATTAAAAGTTGAAAATAATTCCCTTGATTGGATTATATTCAAAGTAATTAGAAAAAGAGTCAGGGACGGTATAAGAAATGAATAAAAAATAAATAATAGACGGGCCCGTTCCTGTAATTCATATGAGGATTCTTTATATTTTGATAAAGCTGAATCTGAAATTTTTTTCATTTGATACACCGCTTTTATTCAATTTTTCTGGATTGTCTTCTGAATTTGAGCCAGCAAATAATTGATAAATTAATATTTTTAATTTTCAAGGTCAACTATTATAAAGAAATTAATATTAAGATATTATACTCTTTCCGGATTTTTAGGAAAAATAATATATTCCATTATTCCAAGCCCGTGTCCCCCAATGGAGGCACGTGATCAATAATTATTTCCTTAATATTGCAAATTTGATTATTACTAGAACAGTATCAATATTGTTTAAAAATATCTTTATCCTCAATTAGAGCTACAGCTTTTTCCAGAAGTCGGTCATTGAGTTGTAATTCATTAATTGATAAAGAATTATTTATATTTCATTATCACTCGCCCCCTTCGGGGTACGGGGGAGATTTTATTTCAACTCTATATATCGAAATTCCATCCGCTGCTTTCTATTTAACATTAATACTTGAATTTTTCTTCTGAAATATTCATAATGCACCATAAACTATAGTAATTCCCGGTTATTTTAATATTTTTAACAGAGCTGTTGTTAAAACAAAGGAGACGGGCATGTTTCATGTATTTACACTTCAGGGAAAACGGATTGATACTCAGCTTGAGCATCTCCCGTCAAATATCAGGGTTCATCATGTAAAGAGCAATAATAGAACAAGGAAATTTGTTGAGGGTGAATCATCTGATCAGGATTCAGAAAAAAAAGAGAGCATCAGATATGGCTTAGAAGCATATAAGGAAGCTTCCATTAATGAAAATGAAAAGTCTCAGATCTTTCACGCTTCTGAAATCATGAGTTCTCCTGTTTTTACTATCGGACCTGATGTCTCAGCCGAAGAAGCATGGCAGGAGTTTCTGGATAAAAAAGTTCATCATATGCCTGTTGTTTCCGGTGATGGTAAATTAATTGGAATTATATCTGACGGTGATCTATCTAAAAAACTTATCAGCTGTGATGATGGAATTGAACATGATACAGGCGCGACAGTCAGGGATATAATGTCATCAGATGTGGTTGCTACTGCTCCACTTACTGATATACGCCGTATAGCTAAGGCTATGCTTGATCATCATCTCGGTGCAATGCCTATAGTTAATGATAATGGGACTATTGCGGGAATTATTACAAGAAGCGATATTCTTTATGCAATCATACATCAGCCCGGGATTAAATTGTGGGCTTAGCAATAAAGTTTGATGATTGTAATGAAATATTAATCTGCAATTTTTCCAGGCAAATTTACGGTTTTTACAATTTTGCTTGATTTTACTTTCGTTTGGATACTGAATGTCTTATAAACAGTAAACAGTATCTGGAAATTTTTTTATGCTTAAGTAAACTTTTTTTTAAAAGAAAAAGACATGATAAATAAAATTTATTATACAATTTTTTCCTTTATCAATAAATCTGCAAATATATCAGCAGCTTCTGCAAAGAATCTGTCAATTCTCGTTTGCCCGTTTGAAAACACCGGTGATGGCAATTACTCCTGGATATCGGCAGGCATGTCTGACTCAATAATTGCTGATCTGAATAAAATTGATAACATTATAGTTCTGTCTGAGCGGGACAGGAAGCTCGCTTTCAAGGAAATTGAGCTTGGACAGACCGGCTTGATCAGCCTGGATAGCGCTGTTCAGGCAGGGGAATTTACAGGGGCTGATGTGATTTTTACAGGAAGCTATACAGTATTCAATAATCAGATCCGCATTATAGGAAAGCTTGTAAGAGTTGAGACTGGAGATATTGAAAAAACAGCTAAAATTGACGGCGCTCTCGATAATATTTTTGAGCTGCAGGACAAGCTGGTCATACAGCTCATGAGCGATGCAGATAAAATGAGTTTTACTGAAATTGAAAAGATAGCCTTTAATGAATCGGATCAGCAAAAAATAATTGAAAAGGACAGGCCTCCAATTGAAGCGTATGAATTTTATTCAAGGGGGCTTGAAGTGCAGGATGAGAATCCTCAGAAGGCATTAACGTATTATTCTCAAGCGATTAATATCGACAATGGATATTACAGCGCGATAAACAGATCCGGTGAAGTTTATGTCAGCACAAGGCAATATGACAAGGCTATAATTATCTATAATACTGCACAGAGAACCCTGGATAAGCGTGGCCGTCAGAACACGGTATATTATGCTTCTTTAATGGATAATATCGGTAATGCCTACAGGTTTAAAGGCGAAAATGACAGGGCTCTTGAATATTATAATAAAGCTAAAAATAAAAGGGAAAAAATCGGCCTTAAAAACACAAGCGGATATATCTCAAATATCAATAATATTGGCGCAGTTTATAGATCAAAAGGCGAGCATGATGAAGCCATCAGGCATTATAATGAATCCAGAAAGATAATGGACAGAATGGGAACAGGCAACACAAGAGCATACAATAAAACCATGAATAATTTGGGAGATGTGCATAAATCCAAAGGGCAGCTTGATGAAGCTAAAAAATATCATGACAGAGGTATGAAGAAAAATAAAGTGCATCCTGTTAAACCAAGGGAAGATAAGATTAAAAATAAAAAAAGCGAACACATTCACAATGATAATCCGAATAACAAAAAAGAGAAAAAAAATCCGGAATCGAAAACCAAGTGAATCTGAATTTTTTATCAGGAGCGGAGTTATGAGCAAAGGCATAAAAGTAAATTCAGTTGTGTTTGCCGGAGGAGGGTGCAGGTGTTTCTGGCAGATGGGATTCTGGAATACTGCAGCACCTGCATTGAAACTCAAGCCAAAGGTATTTGCAGGCGTAAGCGCTGGAGCAGCCATGGCTGTAACAATTGCAATAGGCAGATCGGAATTTCTGCTGAAATATTTTAAAAAAACTACTGGTGAAAATAAAAAAAATTTCTATCCTGAAAACTTTTTTTCAGGAAAACCCGCATTTCCTCAGGATCAAATGTACAGGGACGCAATAATTGCTACTCTTAAAGGCGGGCATATCAGGAAACTGAAATCCGCTCCTGAGATTAAAATTCTTCTTACAAGGCCGCCTATATTCCTTGGTGCAAGAACAGCTACACTTATCGGGATGGGTACCTATTCAATTGAAAAAAAATTATTTTTCCCGGTTCATTCAAACCTGGCAACCAGATTAGGTTATAAACCGGAAATAATATCAGCAGGAGACTGCAATACAGATGAAGAGCTCGTTGATTTGATTCTTCAATCTTCATGCACTCCGCCTTTTGTTCCTATAATGAGGCGGGATAAGCATATCGTATTAGATGGAGGTCTTGTTGACAATGTACCTGTTGCAGCTCTTGATGAAAGTGAAAAAAAAGATATTCTTCTTCTGCTGACAAGAGTTTATCCGGAAGATAAAATTCCCCGAATTCCAGGCTGGACATACATTCAGCCGTCAGAGGATATACCTATTGTGAAATGGGATTACAGCAACCCTTCCGGTCTGCAGAAAACATATGATCTCGGAAGAAAAGACGGCGATGCTTTTGTAAAACGGTTCAAATAAAACAGCAGGTGCTGCTTATATAAAGCTGGAGATTAGACCATGTTTGAAAAAAAATTATTTGCAGGCTGGGGTGATATAGACTCCAATTCTCATATGAAAAATACTGCTTATCTTGATAAGTCAGGTGATGTAAGGATGATGTTTTTTTCAGAAAACGGTTTTTCTATGAAAGATTTTGTCCGCCTGAGGCTTGGTCCTGTTGTAATGAAGGATGAAGTGGAGTATTATAAAGAAATAAATCTTCTTGATGATATAAAGGTTACTCTTGCAATCGCAGGACTTTCTGAAGACTGCAGCCGTTTTAAAATAAGAAATGAATTTTATCGCATGGACGGCAAGCTCTCAGCCAGGGTTACAAGTACAGGCGGGTGGATGGATCTCACAGCAAGAAAACTTATAGCTCCACCTGAAGGTCTTTTTAAAGCTCTGAAGTCTTTGCCTTTTACAGATGATTATATGGAACTCAGTTCAAGTCTAAAGTAATTTCTGTATGCCTAAAGCTGCATCCCGAACATAAGTCTGAGCAGATTAACAATCAATTTCATTTTTCCGGCTTTTCTCATTAGAATTGAAAGATAAAGAATTTCTGTTTTCATGGGAGGTTTTGTTTTTTTATCTTTTCTATACAGAGCCGCAGCTCCGCTTTTGCATTTTGTAACGCACAATCCGCACCCGATGCATCTGTCCGGATTCAGATTAACGTGTTTTTTATCAATCCGTGTAATCGCATCCATCTGGCATCTTTTAATGCATATTCCGCATCCATTGCATTTTCCGTCATCAATTTCAGCATAGTAATTCGTGGCAAAAAGCTCTGCAGGTTTTTCAAATTTTCTGGCGCTGCTAAGAACGCCGCAGCAGCACCCGCAGCAGAGGCAGATGCAGAATGGCTGAAGCGAATTCCCGGGCTGAATAACAAGTCCTTTATCCTCGGCTTTATCAAGGAGTGCCAGGCATTCTTCTTTTGTAGCAATTCTTCCTTTATTTCTGTCAATATAACCGCCTTTACCGAAATAAATACATATTTCAATATCGTCCCCGACCTGCCTGCATGTCCGGCCCAGAAGAGCTTCACCCTGCTTGCATACGCAGTTTGCTATCTGAATGACTTCATCGGTTTTGATGATATAGTCTCTCATGTTGTCATAAGTGTCGATTCTGTGTTCGGGTACTATAGACTTCAGGTGCGGGCTTGTGCGAAGCTGGGGAAGCAATGTGCTGAAAAACTCATCCATGAATGCTTCATCGTAATATTTATGAAGAAGCTCCATGAGTTCAGGTGTAAGATCATTTACATGAAATTCAAACATTCCAATTGCGAGAAAAGCATTGGCGTATTCATACGGCGGATCGTCAGATCTCCGGATGCTTCCTCTCATGAATAGGGCGTTAAGAGTTTCTGAAAGTTTTTCAGTTGTGATATCTTCTGAAAATCTTTTTTTATATCGCCTTTTAATTCTCCATAAGGGCGATTTTGACAGACCGAGACAGAGGGCAGCTTTCGCTTCATCTAAGTTGAAGAAAAATTTAAGCAGATCTATTTCAACACCGGATTTTGTAGCAGGATAACCTATCGGGTATTTATCCAGGTGAATCTGAAGTTCACGGTATATTGAATCAATTGATGCCATTTGGAACGCCTTAATTTGAAATTTCAGATTCATTAAAAAAAAGTGCCGGAGCTGAAAAATAAAAAATCTGCAGTGCAAAAGTGATTCCGCACTGCAGATTTCTTTTTCATTTTATAACCGGTTTAGTCTCTTTCCCTGCATCAGCAAATCGTTTATTCATATCTTCCGCAAGAGCTATCAGACCTGAAAGAGGCCTGACGAAAACTTCAAAATTTACTATCTGATCATTATCGTTGAATTCAATAAGATCAATGCCCTTTACTGTTTTTCCGTTTACTACAGCGCTGAATTCCAGCGCCCAGTTTTTCCCGTTAATAAATTCTCTATGATATTTAAATTCATTAAAGACTTCTATTACATTGCTTAGAACAAAAAGTGTCTCATCTTTTGTGGTTTTTGGTTTAAATACAACAGGTGAATAAAATGTAATTTTATCAGAAATTAATTCATCAAGAGATTTCATATCTTTTTCAAAAACTACTTTATGCCATTTATCCAGAAGGATTTTATTTTTTTGATCCATGTTTAAACTCCATATTATTCTTTATTAGAATTGTCTGCTTACTCTTGCAATCTCATCTTTAGCCTGCTTTACCATATCTTCTATTACAGCTTCGCAAGACTTTATGTCGTGGATTCTGCCAAGTGACTGGCCCATCATCATCGGAGCTATGTCTACATCACCTGTTTTCCAGGCATCTTCGCATCTTTTTCCTGTAACAAGCGGGGCAAGTTCAGCAAGACCTGCACCTCTTGCTTCTGCTGCTAGAATTTCACCTACAATTTTATTCTTTATAGCTCTGCCCTGAAGATTTATGGATTTGCATATAAGGGTTGTATCGTTTTCCTGTCTTTTTAAAATTTCCTGTTTAATGTTGGCGTGAACCTGGCACTCGTTGGTTGCCATAAAACGTGTGGCCATCATAACGCCTTCCGCGCCAAGGGCAAGAGCTGCAGCAAGTGATTTACCGTCAGCAATACCGCCTACGGCAACAACAGGTATTTTTACTGTCTCGGCAATTTTCGGTGTAAGAATCATTGTTGTAACATCATCATTAAGAGGATGTCCGCCTTCCTCAATGCCTGCTGCATATATGCCGTCATATCCAACTTCCTCTGCGTGTTTTGCATGCTTAACTGATCCCACTTTATGGAACATTTTCACTCCGGCTTTCCTGAGCATTTCAATATACTGTGTTCCGACTTTATCAAGCGGTGTTCCTGAAACTTCAATTCCGCCGACTTTTTCTTCAGCACATATTTCAAGATTTTTTCTGTGGTCATCCATTGTAATGTGGAATGACGGAAGAATTGTGATGCCGACCATAAAAGGCTTGTCTGTCATTTTTTTTGTTTCACGTATTGCATTTCTCAGTTCATCACCGGATTTATAATTACCGGCTGTGAGATTTCCCATTCCGCCTGCATTTGAAATGGCAGCAGTAAGCTTCGGCTCACCAACCAGATACATTGCTCCGCATAAAACAGGATATTTGATTCCGAACATTTCTGTAATTCTTGTTTTCATATTTTCCCTCGCTTTATTTTAATCCTGCATAATAAAAATTATGCAGTAAATCGTTCTTTTAATCCGGCTTTTTTGAGTGCAGCGTCAATCACATCCCGTCCCATATCGCACATGGTATTTATAGCCTCATTTTTAGTTACCTCATCGATGAGACCTACGCATATAAGAGAGGCAAAACCGTGTGTGAAAATTGTCATTTTGTTCATTACTTCTTTACGTTCTTTTTTAGGCAGGAGCGAGATCAGATCGTCTTTATCGAGTTCTTTAGTCAGAGCTTTCAGAAATTTCTGAAAAAGAGATTTTGTTTCTCCGCCATTAATAAACAGGGCCCGGAAGAGTTCGCGGTTTTCCTGTGAGAAAAGTACAAGCCCTGTACCCATATTCAGAAAAACGCTCTTGGTGTATGGTTTCATGGTATATTCCAGCATGAGTTTTTCAGCTCTTTCAAGCACCTCGGATTTAAGATCTTCCATTGAGCTAAAATAAGAATATACGGGTGCAGTTGATGAGTGAAGTTCATCTGCAATTTTTCGTGTGCTGAAATCATTGAAACCGTTTTTTTTAACAATTTCAAAAGCGGTTTTGATAATATCGTCTCTGTTGAAAACTGCCTTGGGCGGCATATATACTCCATTGGATTAAATTATTATTTCAGGTGTTATGTAACAGGTGTTATATAATGTCAAGAGTTTTTTAGAAAAAAAGCTAAAAAAAATTAAAAAATTATTAATTAATAAAAAGAATCTTTATTGGAATAATTGAAAGGAATCAGAAGTTCTTCAGATGGATTCTCAGGATAACATATAAAGCATGATTAAAGATAAGAAATCCAGAGCAGAATCTGCTCTGGATTTCCTGTTGTTTTTATTTATCTTTATAAACCGGCTTTCTTTTTTCGATAAAAGCGCTGACTGCTTCATCTTTGTCTTCTGTACCGAAGCAGTAGATTGACTGAGCCTGCTCGAACATTAGACTTGCGTATGTATTGCCTTCTGCAGCAACATTTACCCCCCATTTGCCGAATCTGATTGCAGACGGCGGCAGATTTGACATTCTTTTCGCAAGCTGTGTTGCTTTGCCGTCAAGTTCTTCAGGTTTAACAAGGTACTCGACAAGTCCGATTCTGTAAGACTCTGCAGCATCAATCATCTCTGTGCAGAGAATAAGTTTTTTTGCCTGGCCTATTCCTACAAGCTTGGTAAGTCTGGTCGTTCCGGTCTGGTCTGCTGTCAGACCGAATCTTACTTCAGGAAGTGCAAGTGTTGCGCCTTCAGCAGCAATTCTGATATCGCAGCTTAGAGCAAGTTCTAGACCGCCTCCGAGACAGAAACCTTTAATAGCGGCAATTACAGGTATGGGAAGCTCCTGAAATCTGCTGAATGTTCTCTGAAGAAAGTTAAGATTATCTTTAACGAATCTTGTATCAACAGTTTTTAAAAATGCAGTATCAACTCCGGCTGAAAAATGTGCACCGGATGAACAAACTATAACTGCTCTGAGCTGATTGTCCCTTGAAATATCCTCCTGAATATCTGCGAGTGCCATTACAACTTCTTTATTGAGAAGATTCAGACCGCTCGGATCACAGAAAGTTATAGTGGCAATATAGCCTTCTTTAGTGAGTTTTATGTTCGGATCGCCCATAAATTTACCTCTTATATTTTTATTTTGTAAAATTCCGTGAAGAATTTAAGAAAATGCAGGTCAAAAGTACATCCTTTTAATTATTGATCAAGAAATTTAAAAATTAAATAATAATTTTTATCGTATATGCATTATTTTTTTCTGAGTGAGTCAGGGTAATATTTTTAAAAAAAACCTGTTCAAGCTGAAATTCAAATTCAGAGAGCCATTTTATAAATTCTTTTTCAGTAAGGATTTTATTTGAAAGCGTAAGTTCAATTTCAAACTCAAAGACTCTGACCTGAATTTCAATTTTGCTTCCGTTATCACGGGAAAGTCTGGCATTATAATAATTAATATCCAGCGTTTGAAGATCAATCTGGGTTGAAGTTTTAAGCGTTACAGCTGCAACATGAAGCAGTTTCATATAGTCAATATGCGGCATTTGATGGTCACCTTATATATAAGCAGATTTATAAGAATATTTAGCAAAATACCCTTACTGCAGTCAAGAAAGTAATGTGCGGAATTTGATTATCCTGAAATTAAATTTAAAATTTTTTACAAATTTATTAAAAAATCGTTGACATTATATAACACCTGTTACATAACACGTGAAATATTAATTCATATTAATTTAATAAATTTTTTTATGGAGAAATTATGAAACTACTGATAATCAATGGAAATCCCTCTGCTGAAAATAAAGTTTTTGATACTTATATTGATGAGCTGATATCAAAAACACAATCCGCTGGTCACGAAATACATCAGATAGTGCTTCGTGATATTAAGGTGAAACCATGTACCGGATGTTTTACCTGCTGGGTAAAAACTCCCGGCATATGCTCAATTAAAGACGACAGCATTATTGTTGCACGGAATTTTATAGCATCAGATCACGTGATTATGGCATCGCCATTGATTATGGGATTTGTCAGCGCCTTGCTGAAGAATGCTTTTGACCGCAATGTTCCGCTCGTTCATCCGCATCTTGAAGATGTCGGCGGTGAGGCGCACCATAAGAAGCGCTATGATAAATATCCGACTATGTCTTTTCTATTGCAGAAAGAATCTTTCACTGACGATGAAGACATTGAAATAGTTTCAGATATATTCAGGCGGGAGTCGATCAACGTGCGATCTGCTCTTGGTTTTATAAAATTTATTGATTCACCTGTTCAGGAGGTTGTAAATGAAATTAACATTCATTAATGGTTCCCCGCGCGGAAAAAACAGTAATACTCAAAAGGTTATGGATTATTTTATCAAGGGGTTTCTGGAAACGGAAGGGAATACATGTGATATAGAATTTATGATAAAACACAGAAATGATCTAAAGTTGCTTGTGGAGAAATTTTCAAATTCAGAACAGGTGCTCATAGGATTTCCGCTATATGTTGATGGAATGCCGGGCAGCGTGAAGGAATTTTTTGAATCCCTTGAACCTCTTATAGGCAAGTGCTCTAATGTATCACTGGGATTTGTAATACAGTGCGGATTTCCGGAAAGCTATCAGAACAGATTTATTGAGAGATATTGTGAAAAAATTGCAGGAAGACTCGGATGTAAATATACCGGTTCAATAGTCAAGGGAGGATTAGAGGGACTTGCTATACAGCCTAAAGTCCTTACTGACAAGTATGAGTTTTTCTTCCACGCGCTTGGAAGCGAATTCGGAAAAACCGGAAAACTTGATTCTGTTATGCTGGAAAAACTATCCAGGCCGGAACATTTAAAGCCGGAAGATATGCCGAATCTCGTGAATTTTATCAATAAAGCATTGTGGGACAGTCAGTTGGAAAAAAATGGTGTTCTGGAAAAAAGCTTTGACAGGCCTCTTCAGCCGTAAATAGTATATCTATAGATGAAGGAGGTTGTTATATGAATAATGAAACTAATCTGAGCTGGTGGGAATGCAGTGAATGCGGGTATACTTTACAGGCGTCTGTTCCGCCTGAAAAATGTCCAGGCTGTAAAATTACCTGCGCATTTAACGACGTGACATGTTATACACCGGATTGCGGTGGAAGCGTGAATATTGATCCGAATCTAGTTAAGCATAAAAAAAATAATACTTTATAAAAAGATAAAATTATGAAAAATGAAGGATTTGTATCGCTTGAGCAGGGAGATATTTTTTTTAAAGTGGCAGACGGTGAACCTGAATTTCCGGTTCTTTTTATTCACGGTGCAGGAGGCGATTCGCATCTTTTTGAAAAACAGCTGAACGGGCTGGAAGATAAAAGACTTTCATTTGCCATAGATCTGCCGGGTCATGGAAAATCATACAAGGTAGAAGCTCCTCCGCTGAATTCTTTTATAAACTCTGTAACAGGATTCATTAGAACTCTGGGTCTGTCGAATGTTGTTCTTGCAGGACATTCCATGGGAAGCGGTATTCTGTTTGAATTATTCAGTGCCATGCCTGATAAAATAGCAGGACTGATTTTTATTTCAGCTGGAGCTGTAATGCCGGTCAATAAAATGATTTTCGAACTGATCGATTCAAATTTTTCCGGTTTCTGCGATCTTACTGCGCAGTTTTCATTGAGTGAAGCTGCAGGGGATGAGATCAAAACACTCCTGCGCAACGGGATGAACAGTGCAGGATCAGTCACTGTAAAAAATGATTTCAGAATCTGCGACGCCTATGACTATCGTTATCTGATAAAACATATAGATATACCTGTGCTTATTCTATCAAATGAAAAAGACAAAATGGTTTCCGGTAAAATTATACAGGAACTGAATGACGGAATTCCATCATCGAAACTAATCCGTTATCCGATGAAGGGACATATGCCCCATTTAGAAAATTCCGATCAGGTGAATGCCGATATTATTGAATTTGTTTCGTCGCTTGTGCCTGTTGATTCTGACTATGAAGATGAATAAATAAAAATTTATTTAGCCATATATTTTTTTCTATCGGATTCATTAAGTTTTTCAATTGCATATCTCAGCATGGTCCGCGGCATCTTCTTGTAGTGTTTATCAAGAAATTTTATCAGAATTGATATATCCATTTTACCTGCTTCCCTGAGCATCCAGCCTGTTGCTTTGTGTATCAGATCGTGTTTATGATCAAGAAGCATTTCAGAAAATGCAAGTATCTCCTTGAAGTCGTTTCTTTTAAGAAAATAGTAAGTTGCTACAACTGCGATTCTCTGTTCCCACAGGCTGCTGCTCTTTACCAGCTTATAAAGTATATCCCTGTTTCTATTAAAATAATAATTGCCGATTATCTGATGTGCAGATAAATCAACAAGATCCCAGTTGTTTATCCTTGAAGTTTTGCTTAAATAAAATTCCGATATCTTTCTTCTCTCATTCTCATCGGCTTTTGAATATTTCTGAATAAGAATCAGCAGCGCCGTTAATCTGCATTCATGGATGGGGTCATCAAGCAGTTTTTCTATTTCAGAAATTTCTGTATCATGAAACTGTCTTGCAAGGGTTCTCTGATCCGGAACAGTGACTCCAATAAAAATATCGCCTTCACCATATTGACCTTTTCCTGTTTTGAAAAAACCTGCAAGCTGTTTTGCTTTTTCTTTATTGGAGATTTTTTTTAATTCTTTTTTTATGGTTTCTGCTTTATGCATGGTTTTTCCTTTAATAAAATTATTTACTTTCGATATTTCTTATTTCACTGATGCAAGTATCTTTGTATTTTAATCCGCGATATACTGATAATATTTCTATTGCAACAAAAGTCCTGCCTCCGTCTTTCCTCAGCGTGAATCGGGGCAGGGCAAGCGGCTGATAATTATTTATATCTTTCAATTTAATTGTATGATTTCCGAGTACTTTAATATCGCTATAAAAAGAACCGAATTGTGCAGCTCCGGATGATGCATTTGCCTGGAGGACATATACTCTTATATTTTTCGGTCTGTTGTTTGCATTAAATAATTCCTGAGAGACGCCGAGTCCTCCCCAGATTTCAACCGGTCTGGATGTATCAACACTGACAATGAGAATTTCGCCGATCCCGTCTCCTTCAACTCCTTCTGACCAGGCAGTTTTCGGATTGTTGTCCATTGCGTTGTATGCAGAATACATGCAGCTCCAGTTGTCGTATTTTATTTTCGTCTCACCAAGTTCGTCCTTATCGGCAGATTCTATTATTGGAGGTTTTCCTTCAGGTTTCAGGATGGATGTGGACCATGCCTCGAATGAAGAGTTATTCACATTGTGTTCCATAAGTCCGTTTATTGTTCCTGCTTTAATCATTTTTTTAAGTTCGATGTTTTTTTTGAAGGAACATGGCATGCTGTTTTGATAACTTTGAGCAAGAGATATTATGGGGATTATCATAATTAAAACAGTAAAAAAACATAGCTTAATTATTATTTTCATGATTTTATTCTCACAATTTTTTAAAATTTTCAGCTGAAATTTATCATTATATTACGCTATCATTCTGTTGGCATCTTTAAGTCTAATAGCCATTTCCCTGAGTATATCTACTACAAATTCCGGATATTCATTCATCAGTTTATTTATATTTTCATTGTTTATAGTGACCAGATTAACATCTTCCAATGCTACAGCATCTGCAACGCGCGGCAATGACAGTAGAAATGAAATTCCTCCGAAACATTTTCCGGAAGGAATCACACCGATTTCTATATCACCCTTGCGGATGGAGACACTTCCTTTTAATACGCAATATAATTCATTTCCGGGATCACCTTCGCTGAAGACAGTACTACCTTTTTCATAATTTACAACATACTTATCGATCACTCCATCCGGAATATATTTTTTTCCTTCCATGAGTTTCATAATAAAAACTGTTTCATCCCGGCCAAGACTCGCTGCAATTTCAGCCCCGAACAGAAAAACAACCAGGCAGTAATATACCCAGATTATAATAACAAAAAGTGATTTAAAGGATCCGAAAGTAATGCCATATCCGGGATTATAGGTGAGAAAGAGATGAAAAGCCGGGGTCATCGTGAACCAGAGTAATGTTGTTACAGCTGAGCCTATCAAAAGATAACGGATCTTCATTTTAAATGAAAAGGCGAAATAAAGCAGAAAAACAACACTGAACGCAAATAAAAAAGGTATAATGCCTCCGAGGGTTGCAAGTATGGGATGTATGTGGCTTTTATAACCGGACTGTGTAAAAAAAACACCGAATATGGTTATTGCAGACAGGCCTATCAGAAAAAAAATGCTGATCGCGACATCAAATAATTTTTCCATAAAAAAAGGGCGGCTGGGCTTCTTTTTGAAAATTGTCCCAAGAAGTACCCTCATATCTGTAACAAGAGGCATAACACTCCAGAACAGAATAAGCAGATTCAGTATTCCTATGGTATCTCTGTATGATGATATAAACTGCACTTCGCGAACTATTTCATTGCTGTATGAGGGAACTAATTTTGCGAGTAATTGGATGGTTTTTGCAAGAGCCAGTTCTGAAGATCCGATAATGGCGCTCAGGAGAAAAATAAGAAAGAACAGAGTAGGTATGAGCGCAAGTGTAACTGAAAAAGCAAGAGATGATGCAGCAGCAAGATCGTTGTTTTTCTGATAAGATGAAAGGCTCTCAAGAAGAATAAGCCGGATTTTTTTTATAAAATTAAACAATTCATTCTCTTAAATTCATTTTTATCTATAGATATATTATTTATGCTCAATCGCAATGGTGATATTATTTTAAATAAAAATAAAGATAATGATTCTTTTGTCAAGAATGAATCTCTTGTTAAATTATCAGCCATATAATAAAAAAGCCGGGACCAGAAATATGAACTGGTCCCGGCTTTTTGAAGGTTTAAATCAGATGATATCCTCTCCGGATTCGTCTGTACGTATTTTATATGCTTCTTTTATATCTGAAATGAAAATTTTTCCGTCACCAAACTCACCTGTTTTAGATGCTTTGATTATAGATTCCTTAATCGCTTTATAATCAGCTTCTTTTGAAAAAAGCTCAATTTTTATCTTTGAAATAAACGGAACTTTATATTTTTCTCCTCGCCACTGCTGTATTACACCTTTTTGCGTACCATGGCCGCGAGTCTCAATAATTGACATACCAGTATAATTAGTAGATTCAAGTGCTATGAGAACATCATCAAGTTTTTCCGGTCTTATAAATGCTTCAATTTTTTTCATGACATACCTCCTTTATTTATCCAATGATTTAGCGTGTCCTCTTGACAGAGGAGTTTCAGAATACTTATCAAGTTTAACTCCAGAATATCCTGGTACGCCCATTTCAGGAATGTCAAGCCCTTCTATCTCTGCAGCTGCAGAAACACGGTTTCCTATTACAAGATCAATTAATTTGAAAACAATAAAACCGATGATGCCGACATAAATAATATTGGCGCTTACACCTATCAATTGTGCAAGTAGCTGAGAAGAGTCACCGTAGAAAAGTCCTTTTACAGTTCCTGCAACGCCGTTCCATCCGTCACCATATGTGCCGTCTGCAAAAAGTCCTAAAGCGATACATCCCCAAAATCCATTAACTCCGTGAACTGCAATCGCTCCAACCGGGTCATCTATTCTTAGTTTTCTTTCAATGAAAAAAGCAGCTTCTATAACAAGAATACCTGAAATAAGTCCGATTATTGCCGCACTGGTGGAAGTTACAAAAGCGCAAGGCGCAGTAATAGCGACAAGACCTGCAAGCATACCATTTAACATCATACTCGGGTCTGGTTTTTTTGTTCGGACAAGCCACATCCATAAAGTAGCTGCAAAAGCGCCTGTAGCTGATGCGAGCATAGTGTTAACTGCAACTACGGTTATGCGTAGGTCAGTTCCTGCAAGTGTTGACCCGGGGTTGAAGCCAAACCACCCGAATGCGAGTATAAATGTCCCTATGATAGCCATGGCAATATTATGACCAGGGATAGCATTGGGAGAACCGTCAGCATTATATTTACCTATACGAGGACCGAGCATCTTTGCACCAACAAGAGCAAGCACTCCGCCAGTCATATGTACTACTGATGAACCTGCGAAGTCAACATGTCCGTGGCCTAGTGCAAAGGTTTTTCCTAGAGTTGAAAGCCATCCGCCGCCCCAAACCCAGTTGCCGTAAATCGGATATATTATAGTTCCAACGAATAAACCATATATAAAAAATGAAGAATATTTCCATCTTTCAGCCATTGATCCTGTAGGTATAGTTGCAGTAGTGTCCATGAAAACCATCTGGAAAAGAAATAATCCGAATACAGCAACATCATATACACCGTTTAGGAAAAAACCTTTTGATCCGAAAAGACCGAATTCTTTTCCAAAAAGTGTGATCACAAATTCGCTGTTAAGGCCGTCAAAACCTCCTAAAGTTCCAAGGGCTCCCACTCCACCGAACATTAATGCAAAACCGCAGACGTAAAATCCAAGCATGCCTAGAGGATAGATCATAAAGTTCATAGCCATAGTGTGAGCTACGTTTTTAGCTCTAGTCAGGCCTGCTTCAACCATTGCAAAGCCTGCCTGCATGAACATGACAAGAAATCCTGTAATAAGCACCCATACCATGTTAATGGCAACTTTATTCTTGCCTATAGCAACAGCCATTTCGGATGTTGTTGGGCTTCCGGCTTTTACAGCTGTAACATCTGCTGCACCGCCTGTGTTTCCTCCGGCAGGATCTATTGCCTTGGTTGTTGCTACAACAGCAGGTGCCGGAGCATCAGCCATGATGAGTACCGGCGTTAATAGCATAAATGCAATCAACGCCAGTATTGATAATGATGTTAATTTTTTCATGATACTTCCTCCATCTTTTTTTTAATACTGATTGTTATATTATAATATTATTCAGACAGGTAATCAGAGTAAATAGGAAAAAATTATTGTAGGAGTAAAAGGCAGGTATTTTACTTTTCTGAAATAATTGAGGATCAATATTGATGCAAATCACAGGGTTTATTGAAATGAAATGTTTCTGAATTGTTAAATAATTAGTTTAACTGAAACTTTATAGAAATAATATTTCAAGATTTAATATTTACTTCAACTCGTATTTACAAGAAAAATTTATTCGCGAAATTACGATGATGATTGTTGAATGATAATGAAATGTTGCTGAATATAAATGCAAAATTATTTTATAATAATTTTACATGATTGATAAATTACTGCCCGATTTATAATTGCAGTTTCTATTCATTATAGATATAGTTATTTTATAGAAATAATAAATATGAAATCATCAAAAAGAAAAAAAATAGTTCTCAAAAAAATAAGCGCTTATGCTGAGCAGTGCTCAGCATCCATTTATAGTACTTTTTCTTCAATAAGATATTGGCAAACCGGATTCAGTCCTGAAAGCTATACGCAGTCTCATGATTTCTGGATAAAAAATTTTATTGAAAAAATCATTAATTTATCTGAAACTGAAACAACCGGAAGTGTCAGAAATGAAATTTATTTGATGGCGAAGAAAGTATTAGATAAAAAAAAATATATATCGTCTACAGATATATTGATGATTATTGTTAAAAAAGGAATTCTTAAAGCAATTATATGGCGCCTTGTTGAAATAATAAATAATGGCATTGAGCCGGAAAGCGAAACGGATTTTTCATTTAATATTATTGTCGAAGATCAGCATGGTACAATAAAATATATAAAAAGCAGCGGTTATGATAAATTCAAAGCCGTCCTGACATCCATGAGATCATTTTTCCACTATGATATAAAAATAACTGATTATAAATATTTTAACTCAACAGAAAATGACAGTATTCAGGCAGGCAGATTTCATCTTGAAGCAGAATTCGAAGGTAAACTATATTTTGATGACAGTTTCGGCGAAGAAGACTTTAAGCTGTTTGTGCAAAGTTATATTAACATAGTCAATCTGATTACAGTTAAATATAAGTTTGTGTGTACTTCTTGATATAACTTATTTATTATTATATAGTAAATACTTCTATTTTCAGATATCTTAATTGTTTGTGGATATTATGTATTTTCTAATCCCGTGCAATTGTCGCATTTCCCGCACACGCTTATTTCCGAGTCAAAATAATTATGAATTATATCGCGTCTGCACTGATCAGACTTTGCATATTCCATTATTGCAATAAGACGGTCTCGATCACGCACCATTTTTTCGCGGATGAAATCATCGGATGAAAGTTCTTCCGGGATATCTCCAAGAATTTGGAGATTGCCTGATTCGATAGAGCCTTTTGTAACACCATACAGATCAAAAAGATTCAGCACAGTCTGCAGGCGCTGATCTCCCCGGTTGCGGTTTACAACTTTAGCCTGAATGTCTTCATAATCGTATGAGTTGATCGTACTACCTGATTTATGAAGAACCTGGTAAACATCACGGATGAATTTTGAATCCGGATTTTTCCATTCGAGAAAACTGATCTGTACTGCAAGATCATCCTGGCAGTAGAGCAGGGTGCAGTCTGAACGTTTTCCGTCACGCCCTGCACGTCCGATTTCCTGGTAGTATGATTCAATTGAATCAGGAATGTCAGCGTGAATAATGGACCGGATGTCGGATTTATCAACTCCCATTCCGAATGCATTTGTTGCAAGCATTATACTGTTCTTTGATGTTAGAAATTTATTCTGCACCTGCTTGCGTTTATCCGGATCGAGTTTGCCGTGATATATCGAATGACGTATTTTTTTCATTTCAAGAAATTGTGAGAAACTGTCAATATTGCGGATCAGACTGAAATATATAACAGTGTTTCCTTTTTTCTCCGTGATTATTTTATGCAGCAGTTCAAACTTTTCAGTTTCATCGATTATTTCTTCGCATGCAAGATGGAGATTCGGACGGCATACTCCGCCGTCAAACCGCAGAACTTTTTCCGGAGCAAGACCGCTCATCCGGATAATATCATCGCGGACTGCAGAAGTTGCAGTGGCCGTAAAAGCTGCTGTTACAGGATTATTCATAAGTAAACGGAATTCTCTGATGCGCGCATAATCCGGGCGGAAATCATTTCCCCACTGGCTCACGCAATGAGCTTCGTCAAGAGCAAGCAGATCGACCTTGCGTGTTCCTAATGCGGATAAAAATTCTTTATTGCGGAACCGCTCCGGCGCTACATATATCAGTTTGTATTTACCGGACCGCAGAGAATCATATCTCTGCATCCGTTCCGCTTTTGATAGAGATGAGTTTATAAACGCAGCGTCAATTCCTCTCCTGGTCAGCGCATCAACCTGATCCTTCATCAGGGAAATCAGCGGCGAAATAACTACTGTTAATCCATCGAAAATTAATGCCGGAATCTGATAGCAGAGAGATTTCCCCATACCTGTGGGCATGGTTACTATACAATGGCTTCCGTTTAAAATACAGCGTATGATTTCAGACTGCGGTTCCCTGAATGACTGCAATCCGAAAGTCAGGTGCAGTATTTCCATGATTTTTTTATCAGGCATTTTTATTATTTTTCCTGTTGATATCCCGCCATTACAGATGGATGGAAGAGTGTTTTTATATTTTCTGGAAAAACAATGGGTAATGGTATTTATGTCAAGATTTTATCATAAGTTTGTTTTGCTGCATTTATGTTATGATTGATGCATGAAAAAAAGTGTAAATAATTGTTGAATAAAATCTTTATTATGTATTACCTTCTGAACTGAGTAGAATATTATGATGTGTGCGTAAATTGCAGCAGTTGGAAATCGCTCGAAATTTTAAAAGGAGATAGCAATGGATAAAAAAAATGCTGAAGAATTTTGCAGCCGCTGGCTGCCGGTTTGGACTGGAAATAATCCGGAAAAACTGTTAACTTTTTATGATCAAAACGCTTGCTATTCTGATCCTACCATTCCTAAAGGTTTATTTGGGCACGATCAATTACTGCCATATTTCAAAAAATTACTCAGAAATAACCCGGACTGGAAATGGACTCCTGAGGAGATATTCCCTGCTGAAAAGGGATTTACTTTAAAATGGAAAGCAGTTATTCCTGTCAGGGATATTGATGTTATTGAATATGGTATGGACATCGTTGAATTTAATAATGATGTAATTATCAGGAATGAAGTTTATTTCGATACGCTGAATTTAATCACAGCTATTCGAAATAAATAATATAATGGTTCTGGATCAGTGAGGAAAAATATTTATATATGCAGTGCATGTTCTTTACATGAATTCCGGCAGATATTTTCTGTATCTTACCGGAACAAACTGACGCTGGAGTTTCGGGTTTTTTCTTTCAGAAATTGCAATTGATTTAAAATAATTTCTCCACAAGGAACTGAAAAGTTTTTCATCCACGGAAATCTCAGGACTGCGGTCTATTTCAATCGGCTGTATCCGGCAGTTTCCTCTATGATTAATCGCAGCGATTTTTCTTTTAATATCATGAATGATGAAATTTTCGCCGTTGAACCGTTTTCTGAAATGTGGAGTAATCATGTATATAATATTATGATCAGGTTCAATTTCAGAATAGTAGAAATTATCTTCAGTTTTTTTGAAGCGGACCAGACCCTGCATTCTGCAGGCTTCTTTTGAGACTTTATCAACCGCTTCATTAAAACGGGAAACTTTTTCATCTGTTATAAAATTGTGGATTTTTTTTCCCTGTTCCATCCCGAGACATGTAAAATCATAAATAAGCTTTCCTGAATCATTGAAATCCGAAAGATAACATCGGAAAATGTCTCCATATGCATCGATTGAAATTTTTTTTATGATTTCATTGGTGATAATTTCAGATTTATTTTCATCAGATTCAATCATAAGATAGTCAGCGAATATATTATCTCTTGCAGCAGATGAAGGAATAATATTTTCCGGTTTATATTTTTTTTGTCGTGACTCAAAAACAGATGTAAGCAGCCCGTCGAAACTTCCATCGTAAACAAGATATAAATATGAAGAAACTGCAGTTGTGTTCATTATACTTCTCCAGTCATTGCACTCAGGACTGAACTTGTATCAGGAAGAAGAATCTTTTGCGGAAACAGTGAAAGCTGTGTATCATATAAACCGTGTTCATCCGCTATCAGCATTGATTTAAGTCTCGTTGTTTCATAATCATTTTTTTCAAGAAATTTTCCGCGGCATGTAATAAAGTATCGTGCTCTTTTCATTACAACTCCGATTTTTTTCAGTGAATCAAAGTTTAAATTTTCAACTCTTCTCGATCGGATAATTTTTCTTGCTGATCTCTGGCCGATTCCCGGAACTTTAAGCAGTGTCTCGTAATCCGCATTTAAAACTTCTACAGGGAAACGCTGCATGTTTCTGATTGCCCAGCATATTTTCGGATCAAGATCCGGATCGAAGTTGGGGTTGTCTTCGTTGAGCAGTTCCGAAGCTGTAAAACCGTAGAATCTTAAAAGCCAGTCAGCCTGATACAGCCTGTTTTCTCTGCGAAGAGGCGGTGTTGCAACAGGGAGTCTCGCGTCATGCATGCTTACAGGAATGTACGCGGAGTAATAAACTCTCTTTAATGAAAATTTATTATACAAAGCTTCAGATAAAGTTATGATGGTTCTGTCGCTTTCCGGAGTTGCCCCTACTATCAATTGGGTGCTTTGTCCTGCAGGAATAAATTTTGCAGAAGATTTTGTTTTAAAACCGGTTGGGCGATATTCAAGAAGATTTGATTTCATGGTGTTCATAGCTGACAGGATAGCAGTTTTGGTTTTATCCGGAGCAAGCAGTGTGAGGCTTTTTTGCGTAGGAAGCTCAATGTTCGCGCTCATCCTGTCCGCGTATAAGCCTGCTCTGATAATTAAAGCCGGATCAGCTCCTGGCATTGCTTTCATGTGTATATATCCGTTGAATCTGTGCTTATTCCTTAGAAGCTCTGCAGTTTTTATCATAAGCTCCATGGTGTAATTAGGATTTCTGAAAACAGCAGAGCTCAGAAACAGTCCCTCAATGTAATTTCTTTTATAAAAATTAATAGTAAGATCTGCAACTTCCTCTGATGTGAATGTTGCCCGTTTAATATCATTGGTTTTTCTGTTGTGGCAATAGGCGCAATCATAAACACAGTTATTGGATTGCAGAACTTTCAGCAGGGAAATGCATCTGCCGTCATCGCTCCAGCTGTGGCATATACCGGATTTGGCTGCATTGCCGATTCCGCCAGGGGAATTTTCCCTTGTGCTGCCGCTTGATGCGCAGGATGCGTCATATTTAGCGGACATTGATAGGATATTTAATTTATCTTCAGTATTCATATTGTATGGTATATTTTTGTATACTATACAATATGGAGGTATTTTTTGCAAGAATTTTTTATAAATTCTGGTTGATTTTTGATGTTTATTGGCTTTTATTAACGAATAAGGTCCAATCTAAAATTATATTGACATAATCAGTATCTATCAACCTAATGGCTATAATTTTTTAATGGGCCCATAGCTCAGTTGGTTAGAGCGGCTGACTCATAATCAGTAGGTCCAAGGTTCGATTCCTTGTGGGCCCAGTTTTGTGCGGCGATAAAACCGCATTGCAGATTTAAATTAGTCAAGGATAAAGAAATGTACGCGATAGTCGAAATTGCAGGAAAGCAGTACAAAGTTGAAAAGAATATCACTGTAAATGTTGATAAACTTGAAAACAGCGGCAGTGAAATGCTCGTAATTGATAAGGTTCTATTTGTTTCTGATGGTGAAAATGTCCACGTAGGGCAGCCATACGTAAATGGAGCAACAGTCAAAGCTCAGATGCTTGGTGATATCAAAAGCAGAAAAGTAAGAGGAATTAAGTTTAAGAGAAGAAAAAGCTATACCAGAACAATGGGTCATAGAACTATATTTTCTAAATTAAAGATTGATGATATTGTTGTAAAATAATTGATTTCTGCTACCTTTGTCAATATCAGATTCGCAGGCGGAGCTGAGATAGACTCAAGTCGTAAAATCGTTAAAGTAATTATTAAAGGTCATTCGTTATTTGATTCAAAAGGAAAAGATATCGTATGTTCAGCTGTAAGTGCGCTATCTTTATCAGTTTTTAAAGCTGTAACAGTTTCAGCGAAAATACCTCAAATGACAGAACAGGATGACGGGTTTTTAAAAACTGAAATTTTTACAGAAGATTTAATAAACAAAGCAGTAGAATTTAAAACACTTTTAGATGTATTGCTGATAGGACTTTTTGAAATTAAAAAGCTTTATCCCGATAAAATAGAAGTAGATTTTATATCAGAAAATTAATATTCATTAAGAGGTATTATTATGGCAAGTAAGAAGGGCGGCGGCTCCACAAGAAACGGAAGAGATTCTCATTCCAAGAGACTTGGCGTGAAAAAATATGCAGGTGAAAAAGTCACAGGCGGAACTATAATAGTTAGGCAAAGGGGAACAAAAATTCACCCCGGAACTAATGTAGGAAAAGGCAGCGATGATACTCTTTTCGCAATGATTGACGGATTCGTGAAATTTGAAAGACTTGATAAACTGAGAAAAAAAGTTTCTATATATCCGAATATCTAAAGAGTAATTGAAAATTTCGTATTCAGCAGATCGCGTATTGATTCAGTCATACGCGATTTCTTGTTTATAAGGATGAATTTTGGCTAAATTTACAGATACAATATCAATAAGAATTAAAGCAGGCAATGGCGGGCCTGGAGCTGTTTCTTTCAGAAGGGAAAAATATATTCCCAGGGGCGGCCCAGACGGCGGTGACGGAGGCAAGGGAGGCGACGTTTATTTCGTTGCTGACAGAAGATATTATAATCTATCGCATTTTTTCTCTGAAAAAGTTTATGCAGCTGCAAATGGCAAGACTGGCATGGGAAATAATAAATTCGGATTAAACGGTGATGATCTGATTATTAATGTTCCTCCCGGAACTCAGGTGATAAATGCTGAAACAGATGAGCTCATTGCAGACCTGATAGATGAGGACGTTCCAGTTCTTGTGGCAAAAGGCGGTATCGGCGGCAAGGGCAATGCGTTTTTTAAAACATCCACTCACAGGACACCCAGATTTTCACAGCCTGGAATGGAAGGCGATGAAATTGAAGTTTTTATGAATCTGAAACTGATTGCAGATATCGGGCTTGTGGGTCTGCCTAATTCAGGTAAATCAACAATGCTTTCTAAATTAACAAATGCAAAACCGAAAATCGGCGATTATCCCTTTACTACTTTGATTCCTAATCTCGGCGTTGTTGAGAGAAAAGGCGGTGTATTTTATAAAATTGCAGATATTCCCGGAATAATCGAGGGAGCGCATAAAGGTCTCGGTCTCGGGCTCTCTTTTCTTCAGCATATTGAGAGGGTAAAAGGAATAATTTATCTTATAGATTGCCGTGAAGAGGATATGTCTTATAATTTTAAATTGCTGAAATCAGAGCTTGGAACATATAATGAATCACTGCTGAAAAAGCCTTATTTAATTGCTGTAACCAAAATAGATCTGATTACTCCGGGTGAATTAAGGGAAAAACTTGCAGTTTTCAAAGAGAAAAAAGTTATTCCTCTTTCGTCAATTTCAGGCGAAAATCTGGATAAGCTTCTTAAAAATATAGATAAAATTCTGGAGAAGAAGGATGCCAAGAAAGGTTCTTCTAAAAAAAGTCAAGAGGATAGTTGTTAAAGTAGGAACTTCTTCAGTTTCTGAAAAAGGCAGACTGTCCGAGAAAAAAATTCTCAAAATTGTAAATGATATTTCCATTCTCAGAAAAAGAGGATTGGAGGTTGTACTTGTGACTTCAGGAGCAATAACAGCCGGCTGTGCAACTTTAAACAAAGAAAGATCAGGGCTCTCTATACCTGAAAAGCAGGCGCTTGCTGCAGTAGGGCAGGCGGAGCTTATAAATTTATACAGAAAGCTTTTTGATAAAAAAGGCATTAATATCGGCCAGATACTTCTGACTGATGACGATGTGCGCCACAGAACAAGATTCCTCAATGCGCGGAATACTTTTAATACACTCCTTGCTCTTGGAGTTCTTCCGATTGTAAATGAAAACGACAGCGTTGTAATTAATGAAATTAAAATAGGGGATAATGATACATTGTCTGCCCAGGTTGTAAATATCATTGATGCTGAACTGCTTGTTATTTTATCAGATATTAAAGGCTTTTACTGGGATTTATCAGACGCTGAGCCTGTAAAAAAAATAAAAAAAATTACCGCGGAAATATACAAAAGAGGAGGCGGAAGCTCTTCGTCATGCGGTACCGGAGGCATGTTCACCAAGCTTAAAGCCGCAGATATGATATTGAAATCCGGCGGCATTATGGTAATTGCAGACAGCACAGAAAGGAATATTCTGCCGAGAATCATGGATGGAGAGGAAATCGGTACAATTTTTCTGGCAGATAACGGAAAAACCCTGCCGAGCAGAAAAAAATGGATAGTTTCCCGCGCAGCTAAAGGCAGACTGTTTCTTGACAAGGGAGCTTGTGATGCAGTTATACACAGGAAAAAATCTCTTCTTTCAAGCGGAATAAAAAAAATAGATGGGATTTTCAAGCCAGGCGACTTTGTTGAACTTATTGATGAGACTGAAAATATTATTGCTAAAGGAATTGTAAATTATTCGAACCAGGAACTTGGTGAAATTATAGGTTTAAAAGCGCTTACTTTGAAAGATATTTACGGCAATAAATTTTTAAATGAAGTGATTCACAGGGATAATCTGGTAGTTTTTCATGAAGAATGACTGCAGGGAAATTCTTCTACTGAATTCTGTTGATTCAACAAATTCTTATATCCTGCGAAATCCTGAGCTCCTCTTAAAAAATTTTTCTGCAGTCCGTGCAATTGAACAGACGCAGGGAAGAGGACGATTCAGCAGAGAATGGAACAGTGTTTCAGGAGAAGATTTATCTTTATCAATAGTCTTCATCCCGGAGGCAAATATTGATGCGGTTTCTGTTGTAACAATTTATGCAGGCCTTGCTGTATTCCATGCTTTAAAATCTGTTCTGGGTGAAGGCCTGAAACTTAAATGGCCGAATGATGTTTATTTCAATGGCAGAAAAATCTGCGGAATTTTATGCGAACTTGCATTAAATAATTTTCAAAAACCTGCTGTTGTTATCGGGATCGGAGTTAATGTCAACAGGGTGAATTTCCCTGAAAATCTGTCCGGCAGTTCAGTTTCTATCAGGCAGATAACAGGAAAAGAATATAGTGTTGATATTCTCGCCCGCAATATTCTTGATGAAATGCAAAAGATTCTGGCTGATTTCAAAGGAATTCCAATTCCGGATTCCATACTAAATGAATGGATGGCCGGATCAGCGGCGGATAATGAAATTTTATTTTATAGAAAAAATGATACAGAAAGAGGGCGCATTAAGCAGATAAATCCGGATGGAACATTGATGATTATAAGTTCAATAACCGGAGATGAGTTTGTCTATTCCGGTGAAATAATATACGACGCTTGATTATTCCCCCTTTGTTTACAAAAAAAATACTATAAATATCAACTCATGCGACATAATGAGGTAAAAAAACTAAAAAAATCCGTCCGTATGGGTTTTTTTAGTTGACTTTTTCCTGTATATTTACGATATTGCAGATAGAAATAAACAGGAGGTAAAATACCATGAAAAAAATAATTATTGTTAATATAGCGCTTTTAATGTCTTTATTCTTATTTTCATGTACTCAAACATCTGATGTTGCAAAGGCGATTACATCAATCGGCAACAACGGTGAAATTGGAACAGGCGCAACAAGCAATCCCGGAGCAGTTGATGTAGTTTCAGGAAAAATTGTTGTAAAAACAGTTAACGGGAAAGTTACATTAAACAGCACTGAACTTACTCTTGTCAATATTATTGGTAATTTGTGGAAATTGGCTGATGGAGTAAATATTACTTTAACAGATAAAGCCGGAAATATTATAACAGTTTCTGTTGTTATTGATCAGTTAACATCAGCTATTTCTCTTATTCCATCATCGCCATTGGATAGTGATTCATTTTATATGCTGAATCTCCGTGTAACTGTTAATGGAGTAGAGATTAAGTATGTAGTTAAAGTTATTGTTTCTGTAGATAATACTAATGAAGCAAATTCGTTCTTTGCCGGAATTTCTTTAAATAAAACTTCAGGCACATTTAATGTAAAAGATACTCTTAAAGACGGAAAATCATATTTTGGCTGGGAATTTCTTCCAAGGTTTAATATCTGGCTGACAGGTCTTGAATCCGGTGCATATGCAGATCTTACCTTTTACGGAGTATATGACGAAGCAATGTATAAAGATATGGTATTCTATCAGAGGTGGACCGGATCACAGGAGCCGGTAAAAAATTATAAATGGTTTGGCGGGCAGATATCAGTTGACGAAACAGATTCTTCAATTGATGGACCTGAGACTGATTATTCATTCAAAAAAACTTATCTTGAGATGAAAGTATACGACTCTTTGGGAAATGACATAACTTCAAGTTCAAATGCGGTAATTCACATCTCGACTTATTGATTTACAATAAATACCTATTTTTTTTCAAAAGCCCCTTTAATCCGAAGGGGCTTTTTTTTTATATTTTTTTGATCAATTTTATTGGATAATATTTTTAAAATTTAAGATATGTAACTTTTAAAAATAAATAGACATTTAAAGGTTGACAAATAAGCATGGAATTTTATATCAACACTATATTATTTCAGCATTAATCATTAAAATCCTTATAAGAAATTTGTGAGAATTTTAATGATGTGGATGATAATAATAGATATTTAATATTTTTTTAAGGAGTTTTTCATGCCTAAAGGTGAAGTAAAGTGGTTTAACGAGAAAAAGGGTTTTGGATTTATTTCAAAAGATGATGGAAATGATATTTTCGTTCATCATACAGGAATAACTGGGGAAGGATTTAAGACGCTCAAAGAAGGCGATAAAGTCGAATTTGAAGTTGAAAACAGTGACAAAGGCCCAAGAGCCGTTTCTGTTAAAAGAATATAATTTTTCCTTAAACAAAACTTTAAAAAGGCTGTCAATGACAGCCTTTTTTTTATATACATATAATAATTCAGGGTGGATATTATGGCTGATGTTGTTGTTTTATATTGCGGTTCTTATGAATACGAAGAAGTCTATAAATCTGTTAAGAAGGGAATTGACTTATTAGGCGGAGCCGCGAAATTCGTAAAAAAAGGCGAAAAAATTCTGCTCAAGCCGAATCTCCTGATTGGAGATCCTCCTGAAAAATGCGTAACAACACATCCATCCGTTTTTAAAGCTGCAGCTGAAATTTTCAAATCAGCCGGGGCTATAATGTATTATGGCGATTCTCCTTCATTCGGAAGCACGCTTGCTGCAGCAAAAAAAGCAGGCATAGCAGGCGCTGCTGATGAGGCTGGCGTAATTCCTGCAGATTTTAAAACCGGTGTAGAAATATTTTACGAGAAAGGAATCCAGAACAAAAAATTTGTGATAGCAAAAGGTGTTCTCGATTCTGACGGCATTATCAGCCTGCCGAAATTAAAGACACACGGATTTGAAAGATATACAGGCTGCGTTAAAAACCAGTTCGGATGCATACCCGGATTGCTAAAAGGCGAGTATCATGTAAAACTGCCTGATGCGAACAATTTTGCAAAGATGCTGGTTGATTTGAATATGTTCGTCAATCCGAGGCTTTATATTATGGATGGAATAATGGCTATGGAGGGCAATGGTCCAAGGGGAGGCAAGCCGAAGAAAATGGATCTCATTCTGATGTCCTCTGACCCCATTGCACTTGATTCTGTTATCTGCAGAATAATTGATATCAATCCTGAATTTGTTCCAACAGTTAAATTCGGAGCTGAATTCGGTGCCGGTGTATATAAAGATAAGGATATCAGACTCTTAGGTGATCCGATTGAAAAATTTATTCAGAAAGATTTTGATATTGTAAGAAGGCCTTTGAGGGGTTACAGGCAGAATGGCATTTTGAAGTTTATGAATAACAGGCTTGTTCCAAAACCTGTTATTGAAGAAGATATATGCATTAAGTGCGGTGTATGCATTAACGTGTGCCCTGCAAGCCCAAAAGCTTTAAAATGGCCGAAAGAAGATAAATCTGAAGCTCCTGTTTATAATTACAACAATTGTATAAGATGCTACTGCTGTCAGGAGCTTTGTCCAGAAAGTGCAGTTAAATTAAAAGATCCGCTGATAAGGAAAATATTTAGAAGTAAAAAGTAATAGTTATTTATCTGTTTCAAGTCTTTTTGTAAGTTTTTCAATAACATTGCTTTTATCAAATATATTTCCGAAGAAATATTTCCTGGTTTTTTTATTGGTTCTTATTTCAAGTTCATAGGATAAGAGTTTATCGCCCTCATTTGAAAATACAGTCATGTATTCAAACCAGATTTCATATCTTTGGGGAGTTTTCGCTTCCCAGATGAAATCAGTGTCAAGAAATGTATCGGTTAATGATTTAACTTCCTTCTGGTAGTTCCCGTCCAGTAAAAACTTGTCATATTCTTTAGTATCAATCTTTATGTTATATTTTTTCTCAAGTAAGGCAACCATATCTTTAACAGGAAAATCTTTCATGAAATAGTATGCGTACTGCCTGCTGCTTCCCTTGTATGTGTATTTGAATTTCTGAAAATAGAATGTTCTGTCTATCAGCTCATCCCAGTCTTTTTTTGACCAGGTTGTGCAGGATGCAACTAAAACTAATGATAGTATCAGCGATATAACAGCAGTATGTCGTAATTTCATTTTAACCTCTTTGGATTTTTTTAATGCAGTAAAATCATCAATTATATAAACATTTTTTAATAAGTATAAATATTTATTAAAAAGTTACAATAAATAATGCAGAATGATAAGTAGCAGGTCAAGTAAGTTTTTTTGAAATTTAAAGCATAAATGGCACGCGGATGACGCAGATGATTATGATGAACGCAGATAAAAAATATATAATTTAATTAAAAAATGCGTAGAGGTTCAAAATTTTGAACCTCTACGCATCGTGCCATTTTTATAAAACAGTATTCAAATCTTAATAAATCATAAAAAATCCGCGTCATCCGCGTTCTATTATTCCTTTATTATTGCAAAAATAAAAAAGACTAATTAAAGAAATGAAATTGACTTCTAATCAAATGTTATGTAAATTTGATAAAGAGAATTTATTTTACTTAAATGCGATTTGTAATCATTTCATACGGGCAGATTATTAGAATTGCAGAGTTAAATAAAGTTTTCAGAAGTGACGGAGAAAAATTTTTAAAAAAAACAGGGAGGGTGAATCATGGACATTAACAAAATTTCGGGTGGAAATATTATTCCCCAGGGGGCAGGAGAGGCTTTAAAAAAGATTAATCAGGACGCTGCTTCAGATGCAGCTTCATTAAACGAAAAAAAACCACAGGAAATCAATCCAAAAAAAGAACAGGACAAGGGAAACAGGATTGATTTTCAGGCATGAAACAAAATTTTAAGAAAATTTTAATTATCACAGCGGCCGTGCTTTTCAGCGCGGCCGTTTTCTGGTATTTCCTGTTTTACAATTACATGAATAAAATAGTTACAGTTAAACCCAAAAGAGGATCTGTAGTTGAAGCTGTATATGCTCTGGGTACTGTCAAATCTGATAATTCATATACTCTCAGACTTATGGCAAATACAGTAATTAAAAGAAAGTTTGTTTCAGAAGGCGAATCTGTTTTAAAAAATTCACCGCTGCTTCTTACTGATTACGGTATAACTTTCAGTGCGCCGTTTGCCGGAACAATTACAAGGCTCCATTTTGAAGAAGGTGAAACAATCACGCCGGCAGTTCCGGTTTTAAATCTTATGGATCTTGCAAAAACGCATATAATAGTTTCTCTTGATCAGCAGTCTGCATTGAAGATAAAAAAAAATCAGAATGTGGAACTCAGTTTTGAATCAATAAGAAATAAAAAATTAAAGGGTACTGTTGATAAAATATATCCATCAGGCGGGCAGTTTCTTGTCAAGATCAGGCCTGAAACTCTTCCATCGGAAATACTTCCGGAAATGACAGTGGATACAGCAATTGAAATTGAGAAAAGGGATGACGTAATTCTTATTCCTGTTGCATCTATAAAAAGAGGACATGTGGAAATTCAGAGAAAAGATAAAAAAGAAAAAATTAAAATAAAGCTCGGCGCATTAGCTGGAAGATGGGTTGAAGTCCCTGACGGGCAGATTCTTCCTGATGATTTAATTATTTATATGGATAAATGAGTAAATTTTTATGTGGTTTCTCGCATTAAGACATTTATTAACAAGACCCCAGCAGACAATTCTAACATTCGTAGGACTCATAATCGGCGCAGCAGGATATATAATAATTACCGGGCTGCAGATGGGTTATCATGACTATATCGTAGACAGGCTTATTAATACAGATGGGCATGTCAGAATCAGTCCAAAGGATGATTATATCACAACTGATACTTTCACTGATGTTTTTTTTACAGAATCTTCTGTTAAATGGATAACTCCTCCTTCGGGCAGAACTTTTAATTTAAATCTCACGAATGTCCAGGGATGGTTTGACCGGCTTGATTCCGATCCGGATGTTGATTCATACTCTCCGCAGTTTATCAGAACTGTAATATTCAGCAAGGGTAAATTTTCCCTTCCAGTCAAGTTTATCGGAATGGATTCTGCAAAGCAGAGCGTGGTAACAAATCTTGAGGATGATATAATCGCGGGTTCGCTTAGTTCAGTAAATCAGGGTGATTCACTGATTGTTATAGGTGATGAACTTATGAAAAAGCTCGGGGCTAAATTAAACGATACAGTAAATGTTGTAATTCCGGACGGCGCTGTATATCCGCTTAAAATTACCGGAGTTTTCAGGACGGGTGTTAAACAGATTGATTCATATTTTACTTACTCATCGTGTGCAACTGTGCAGAAAATTACAAGAGCTCCAGGTGAGTACTCGGATATAATTGTGAAGCTAAAAAATGAGGAAGCTGCCCAGGAGGTCGCAAGAGAATGGAGTAAGATCAGTCCTGACAAGGTGGAAAGCTGGGATCAGGCAAATGAAAATGTTCTGATAGTTGTAAATATTCAGAGAATAGTTAAAGATATAATGTCTTTTATTATCATAATGATTGTTGCTTTTGGAATTTATAATATTCTGAATATGGTTGTTAATCAGAAGAAAAGGGAAATAGCAATTCTCCGTTCGGTTGGTTTTGATAATAAGGATACGATTATGCTGTTTATGTATCAGGGCCTGATCTTTGCGCTGGTCGGTTCTCTTGCAGGAATGATAGTCGGTTATTTCGGATCAATATATATGGAAACAGTTAAGGTCAATGCAGGAAACGGACATCTAATGGTCAGATGGGATATCTGGATATATATTAAGGCATTTCTGCTGATATCAATCTCAGCTGTTTTTGCAAGTTTTATTCCTGCGCGTACTGCAGGGAAACTTTCGCCGATTGAAATTATTCGCGGATCAGCCTGATATGCCTTTAATTGAATGCAGAAATTTAATTAAAAGTTTCGGCGATCCTCCTACGAGTATCCTGAAGGGGGTTTCATATTCTGTTGAGCCCGGGGAATTCGTCGCAATTACAGGCAGATCCGGTTCCGGCAAGTCAACACTGCTATATGCAACAAGCGGCTTAGATACACTGACATCAGGTGAAGTTTTAATATCAGGCAGGGATATCAATAAACTTAATAATAACGATCTTCATGAATACAGAAATAAGAAAATGGGTTTTGTATTTCAGTTCCATTACCTGCTTCCTGAGCTTACATCAATTGAAAACATACTGATGCCTGCAAGAAAATTCGGTCTTGAAAAGCAGAAAGCTGAAAGGGCGGATTTTTTAATGGATCAGTTCAATGTAACCAGCTGCAGAAATAAGTTTCCTTCTCAGATGTCCGGCGGGGAGCAGCAGAGAATTTCTCTGGCAAGATCTCTGATAATGGAACCGCAGATATTATTTGCAGATGAACCGACCGGCAATCTTGATTCTGTAAATGGCGATATAGTTATGGATATATTCGAGAGCATAAACAGCCAGCATAACATGACCATAATGCTTGTAACTCATGAGAGCGATTATGCAGCAAGGGCATCAAGGCAGATCCATATAGCTGATGGAAATATAGTTTCCGATGAGAGAAAGGGGACTGGATTCAAGTGAAAAAGGTATTGTTATTATATATATTCATATTATTTTTTTCAGGCTATCTGTTTTCTGCAGAGCAGACTGTAATTAAACTTTCTGATTTTATAGAACAGTCTGTCCGGAATAATCCTGATATTTTTTCCGTGCTTTATAAGCTTAGAGAATCTGATGCAGTTGAGCTTCAGACGCAGGCCATTTATGATGTGGTTTTCAACGTGCATTATAACAGGCTTTATGATAAACCCTTTACAGATTATTCAGCTGTTAAAATAACAGATCAGACAACCGATAATTTCGGCGGTAATTTGAAATGGGTCGTTCCATATCTTGGTACCAGGCTTAAAGCCGGTATTGATTTTAATTCGAACAATCTTGCGATCAATATGCCGCCGGCTTATGGTTATCCAGCTTCCGCAACATTTTATAACCCTGAAATTTTTATTGAGGTGCAGCAGCCTCTATTGAGGAACTGGCTCGGTGTTCTTGACAGATTTCCGATTACCCAATCAAAGCTGAATAAGCTTGTTATGTCTGAAACAGTTGACGACGCTATTCAGACAATTATGATTGATTTATATAACATGTATTTTGAATGGCTTCATCTATACGGTCAGTATAATTCATTCACGAGAAGCGTCACCAACAGCAATGGTCTTCTCAATCAGACAAACCAGCGATTTCAAATGGGGCTATCCGACAGATCGGACATATCAAAAATAAGGATTATGAATCTGGAATATATGAAGTCAAGGGATTTTGCTTCAGCACGGTTTGATGTAATGAGCAGAAAAATTTATAAATGGCAGACCGGCCGGGATATTCAGGGCGAACTGAAAATAATACCGGAAAATTCTCCAAATATAAAAACTGATTCAAAAATGGGGCTTGATATCGAATCAGTCAGGAGAATGAAAATTTTAAGGCTGTCAAGAGAACTGCTTGCCGAACAGCTCAAGAAGGATAAGAATGAAATCATGCCTGAGCTGAATTTCAGCCTTAATTATAAATTAAGAAATTATAACCAGAGTATAGATAAAACGTTTGATAACTTTAACTATCAGAATTATACAATGGGATTGAATTTCACGCAGCCTCTTGGTGCAGTTTACAGCAGGGGAAAAATCAGTGAAGTTGAAGCCAAATTGAAAAAATGGGATGCAGATGCAAAATCATTCGAGAGAAACTATACGCAGAGTTATTACGAGCTTGTTAAAATATCGGACATTTATAAAAAAGTTCTTGATTATGACAGGCTTCTGATAGAGCAATCGAGAATACAGCATAGTGAAGAGGAAAAGAAATATTTTCAGGGAAGGGCGGATCTGTATTTTGTAGTGCAGTATCGGAATTCCCTTCTTGCATTCGAGCTTCTTTATTTACGCGATACTATCGAAGCTAAAAAAACCGAGATACAGCTTCTCGGCCTGCTTGATAAAATATACAGGAGGTAGCATGTCAAAATTAAATCTTATAGCTACATCCTCGTTCGGAATGGAATCTGTAGCAGCAGATGAATTGAGGGAACTCGGCTACAATGATCTGAAAATAAGCAACGGCCGCGTGGATTTTACCGGCGATGAAACAGATATAGCGAAATGCAATATCCGGCTGAGATGCTCTGAAAGGGTTCTGCTTAAAATGGCGGAGTTTCCGGCTATGGATTTCGAGGAGCTGTTCCAGGGAACGCTTGCTGTTCCATGGGAGAAATTTATTCCGTTAAACGGGTTCATGCACGTTACAGGGAAGTCGGTTAAATCACAGCTTTTCAGTGTTCCGGACTGTCAGGCTATTGTAAAAAAAGCTGTTGTTGAATCCATGAAAAGAATGCATAAGATAAATTTATTTCCTGAAGACGGAGCTCATTATAAAATTGAAATTTCAATGCTGAACGATATGGCTGTTTTAAGTCTCGATACGAGCGGAAACGGCCTTCATAAAAGAGGCTACAGGCTTGCCAAGGGTGAAGCGCCTCTGAGGGAAACTCTTGCTGCCGGAATTTTAAGGCTAAGCAGGTGGAACCCCAGAAGAATTTTTGCTGATCCTCTTTGCGGTTCAGGCACAATTGCAATCGAAGCAGCAATGCTTGCAAGAAATATCGCTCCAGGATTATTACGGGCTTTTGCTGCAGAGGAATGGGAATTCATTCCGGAAAAAATATGGAAAACAGCCAGAGAAGAAGCATCTGATTTAATCAAAGATTCGGACTGTACAATTTTTGCATCGGATATTGATGCAGGTGTTTTTGATGCAGCCAGAGATAATGCGGTGAGAGCAGGTGTTGAAAAAAATATTATTTTCCAGAGAAAACCGGTAGAGGAATTCAGCAGCGCAAAAAGCGGCGGCTGCATTGTTACTAATCCTCCTTACGGGGAAAGGCTCAGTGATATATCCCATGCTGCAGAATTATATAAAGTTTTAGGCAGAATTTTCAATTCACTTGATGAATGGTCTTATTTTATTTTATCCTCGCATGAGGAGTTTGCAAAAAATTTCGGCAGAAAGCCGGATAAAAACAGAAAGCTTTATAATGGTAAAATAAAAACATACCTGTATTCTTATTACGGAAATTATACTTCTAAAAAAGGCGGAAAAAGTTCCTGATTGAACAATAAATTCAAATCGAAAGATTCTGTATTTATTTATAATTTAATTCGAATATTAAATTTTTATTCCGGAGGTGCAGAGTGATTCCGCAAACACTGAATTTTTTAACTCCTGTTTCTGTTCCGCAGCTTATGATGCCGGCGATCTGCACCGGAATTTTATTCTACGGCTTACTGCTTTTTATATATATGGCGTATCGTTATAAATCCATGATATATTTTTCAATAGCTATTATGGCTTTTTTTGCACTTGGATTCGTCGGCAACAGCACGCTGGTTATCGTATTTGGCGCTATAAAACATATGAGACCATTTTCTGTAAATTTTCATCGTCTGGAGCAGCTCTCCGGAACTTTTTTTCTTTTTGCTCTTCCGTTTTCTTTAAGCTTTATATTGAAGTTATCTTTAAAATGGCAGAAAATAAATCGTTTTATCAGCTATGCGGGCCTTACTTTTGCTGTAATAATAACAATAATTGCTTTTGCTTCACCTGATCTTTTTGTATCATTTGAAAAAACAAAAAAAACCTGGTTAACCTGCGAATCTGATTTCGGTCGGGGTAAAGAAGGTATTGTTTACCGCGTCAGGGATATTCTTCTTGGAATATATATAATTTACAATTTATCAATTATATCTGCTGATATAATTATAAATAAACGTCTTGCTGTGCTAGCTTTACCTGCATCCGGAATTTTTATAGCAATTTACGGGGCAATTGATGATATGCAGCATGTTTATTCACGTATATACATTGATCCATTTTATGATACAATGTTTTCCCGTTTCAGTTTTTGTTTAACTGTAATGGTTTTATGTTTTATGGCAGAATTAATGAGAAGGTTCATAACAGCTTCAAGGGATCTTGAAGTTGCTCATGAAGAGATTTCAGCATCTGAAAAAAGATACCGCTTTATAATCGAAGGAACATCCGACCCTATTTTTTCGCTTAATAGCAGACTTGATTTTGTTGAAGCCAACAACGCCGCATTTGAAAGGCTTCCAATTGACAGGAATGACCATACATTAACCAGTTTTTTTGATATTATACATAAAAATCAGGGTGATTCAAAATATATCAAACAGGTAATTGATCAGAAAATAAAGAATCTGATTGAAACTAAAAAACCTGTTAATATGAAACTTGAACTTAAAATAAGAAAAACCGGCGAACCTTGTTATTATAATGTTACATTCGAACATATAAACCATGGAGAAAAGGAAGAAATACTTGTTAAAGCTGTTAGAGAGCAGGACGATATTTTAAAGAAGTATGTTGATTTTGAAAAAGGAAGATTCTGCATAGATAATTATATTCTCGCTGCAGAAGAAATCAGCAAGCGCCTGGTTCAAAATCTGCCTGAAAAAATGAATCAAACTGAAGTAATGTCAATCCGTCTTGGTCTCAGGGAAATGCTCATCAATGCGATTGAGCATGGTAATCTGGAAATAACCTTTGAAGAAAAATCTGCACAGATGGATAGAGGGGATTATTTATTATTTATCCAGAAACGCCAGGAACAGAAATCATATACCGGCAGAAAAATTACAGTTGAATTTTCATTAGACGGGAACACAGCAGTTTATAAAATAGCAGATGAGGGCAGGGGGTTTGATCATAAAAATTTTATTAAGAAAAAGAAAAAGGATAATAGTGAAGATTTAGCTCACGGCAGAGGCATTTCTATGGCTCTAAATATTTTTGATGAAGTCCATTATAATAAGAAAGGGAATCAGGTCCAGCTTGTTAAAAAGCTTAAAACTGCAAAATAATATAATTAAAAATTCTTTTTAGTAAATTATTTAATCAAAGAAGATTGTATCGGCTTTATCAGTTAATTTTTTTTAGGAGTAAAAAGTGAATCCGCAAACTCTTAATTTCTCAATACCTGTTTCCATACCGCAGCTTATGCTTCCTGCAATCTGCTCAGGAATTTTATTCTATGGTTTAATCCTTTATATTTATATGGCTTTTAGATATAAATCGAAACTATATTTCTCAATAGCGATTCTTGCTTTAATAGCTCTTGGTTTTGTAGGCAACAGCACGCTTGTAATTGTGTATGGCGCCATCAAACATATGAGGCCGTTTTCTGTAAATTTTCATCGTTTCGAACAACTGTCAGGTGTTTTTTTTCTGTTCGCACTTCCGTATTCATTAAATTATATATTGAAAATGTCTCCGCGATTGCAGAAAATTAATTTCTTTGTCAGCTATGGCGGTTTGGTTATAGCGTTAATAATAACTATTATAGCATTCGTACTTCCGGATTTATTTATATCATTTGAAAAAACAAAGACAACCTGGCTCACAACTGAATCTGATTTCGGACGCGGTAAAGAAGGAATTGTTTACAGTATCAGGGATCTCTTCCTTGCTATTTGTATTATTTACAGCTTAACATTGATAATAGCTGATATCTTTTTAAATAAGCGTCTTTCTAAACTGGCTTTACCTGCGACCGGGATATTTATTGCTATATATGGAGCAGTAGATGATATGCAGTATGTATATACCGGTTTCAGCATTGATATATTTTATGATACTATGTTTTCCCGTTTCAGTTTTGGACTTACAGTTATGGTTTTATGCTTTATGGCGGAGCTAATGCGCCGTTTCATCACATCATCAAAAGATCTTGAAATTGCGCACGAAGAGATATCTGCATCTGAAAAAAGATACCGTTTTATAATCGAAGGCACAAATGATGCTATATTCTCTTTAAATTCTGATCTGAAATTTGTTGAAGCCAACAAGGCTGCATTTGACAGATTGCCGATTGACAGACAGAATCAATCGATTACCAGTTTTCATGATGTTATACATAAAGCATTTGGTGATTCAAAATATATCAAACAGGTAATTGATCAGAAAATAAAGAATCTGATTGAAACTAAAAAACCTGTTAATCTGAAACTTGGCCTTATAACAAGAAAAACCGGCGAACCCTGTGATTATAATATTACATTCGAACACATAAATCATGGAGGAAACGGTGAGATCCTTGTAAAAGCAGTAAGGGAAGAGGATGATTTATTAAAGAAATATGTTGATTTCGAAAAAGGAAGATTCTGCATAGATAATTATATTCTAGCTGCAGAAGAAATCAGCAAACGCCTGGTACAGAATCTTCCTGAAAAAATGAATCATACTGAAGTTATGTCAATCCGACTCGGCCTCAGGGAAATGCTCATCAATGCTATTGAACATGGAAATCTGGAGATAACTTTTGAAGAGAAATCTGCCCAGATGGATAGCGGGGATTATCTGTTATTTATCAAGAAGAGACAGGAAAACAGTTCATATACCGGCAGAAAAATTATAGTGGAATTCTCCTTAGACGGAAACAGTGCAGTTTATAAAATAGCAGATGAGGGCAGGGGATTTGACCATAAAAATTTTATTAAGAAAAAGAAAAAGGATAAAAATGAAGATTTAGCACACGGCAGGGGAATTTCCATGGCGCTCAATATTTTTGATGAAGTGAAATATAATAAAAAGGGAAACCAGGTTCTTCTTGTGAAAAAGCTTCCTATCGGGTGATTTTTTTTATTTAAACAGGTAACATTAAATTATTAATTATGTGTTATATTATTAATAGTTGGAATATGTTAAATTTCTAACGGATTATACTGTTAAATAATATATAGGAAACAAAGGAGGATTTTGTGAAAAAGATTATATTTTGTTTGATACTGTTTTTAGGTGTTTCAGGTGCAGTTTTCGCCCAGGAAACAGAAAAAAAAGATACTCCGGTGGTTGAAGAAGAAAAATTCAATACACTCTTTTCAAATGTAAAACCAGGTTCAGTTAAAATAGGAGGATGGGGTTCACCGGTTTTAAAACTTGTGAATTTTGCTCCGGGATTTAACGGGCCTTTTGGACTGATGGTCGGTGGAGAGGGCGGATTGATTATCAATAGGTACTTTTATATTGGCGGTGCCGGATATAGTTTCGTAACAGATATGGACAAATATCAGATAACCGGAGCTCCTACAGGATCTAATGTTCATCTTTCTTATGGAGGGCTTATTTTTAAAGTTCATTTTTTCCCTACAAGCGCAGTTAACTTTTCCCTTGGAACTGTAGTCGGAGGAGGTACATACGGGAACGCTGTACCTAAGTCTGCAACTTCAATGATGAACAATGCTTCCAGCCCTGTTTTTGTTGCTGAACCTGAAATATACATGTATCTGAATCTTGCTAAATTCTGCAGATTCGGAATAGGCGGTTCTTATAGATTTCTTGCTGATGATGGTTTGCCTAAGGCTGGCCTGGCTGCAACCAATCTATGGGGTTATTCAATAAATATTCTTTTCCAGTTTGGAAGATTTTAACTTAAGAAGCTGCGCCAGTAAGGGTTCAAGATTTTGAACCCTTACTGGCGTTTAAATGTCCTTGCAAGTGAACCCCTACTTTTTATTTTATGTTATTTAACCCCCTGTTTTTTTAAAAATCTACTAATTTAAACAATCCCAATTTGAAAAAAAAATTCATAACGAATTGTATTGTAAAAATTATTAATTGATTGCATTAAAGTGGTCATTCGACAAGTTTTGTCATAATCTTCTAAACGAATGAAATATGGGGATTTTTATTTAAAATGATACAGATAAAACAATTATGTAAATCATATGAAGGACTTTCTGTCCTGAATTCAATTGATCTGAATATTCAGGACGGAGCTATCACAGGTCTGCTCGGTCCCAATGGGGCCGGGAAAACGACACTGGTTTCAATTCTTACCGGAATTTTAAAAAAAGACAGCGGAAGCGTTAACATCAATAATCATGATCTTGATGGGAACCTTGACGAGATAAAATCCATTTCAGCTATTGTGCCGCAGACTCTGGCGCTTTACCCTACTCTGACTGTGTATGAAAATCTTGAATACTTCGGGACTATTTATGGTCTAACCGGGAAAAAATTAAAAGAGCGAATAGAATTTTCGATAGAAGTGGCATCTTTGCAGGGATTTCTAAAAAGGCGTTCTGCAAAGTGTTCAGGCGGGATGCAGCGCAGGCTGAATCTTGCAATTGGACTTCTTAATAATCCAAAAATTCTTTATCTTGATGAACCAACTGTGGGTGTTGATGCCCAATCGCGTCAGTACATGCTTGATATGATAAAGAAGATAAATAAGGAACAGAAAACCACTATAATTTACTCCTCGCATTATATTGACGAAATCGAGCAGATTTCCGAGGATATTATTATCATAGATAATGGAACAATTATACTGAAAGAGAAACTCTCGGCGATTCTCTCAAGCAATGACAATGTAGCTATCCATGTTGATCCGATGGATGCAGCTATTGCCGAACAGCTCGGATGCATTCCCGGTCTTGTAATCGGTGAAGATACTATTACTATTGACAGAAATGATTCTTTTTATCCTGGAATAATTCAGGCTCTGACAATGCTCAGGGATAAAGGTAAAATGGTCCGGAATATTCAGTGCAATACAGACAAGCTTGAACAGCTATATATGCAATTAACCAATAAAAGATTGAGAGACTACGAATGAAACGTCTGCTGAAGATAATAAAAAAAGAAGTGGTTGAGATTTCACGTGAGCCTGCAGCAATTCTGCTTCTTATTGTCATGCCTATAGTGTTTATCTTAATCATGTCTTTAACCATGCAGCCGCTGTATCAGTCTCACTCAAAATTCAAGATACGTATACATGTAACTGACCATGACAATTCTCCTGAATCAAAAAAATTCATTACTGTTATTAAAAATCTGAGTAACATGGAATTGATTGAACTTGGAAAAAATCTGCCTTTAGAGTCTGTAACAAAACTGGTCGCAGGCGGTGATTATAAATTTGTTCTGGTTTTAAACCGTGGTTTTTCTGCATATATTAAAGATTTGAACCAGGTACCTGTACCTCAGCCAGTTAACATGATAATAGATCCGGCAATTCAGATGCTTAACCAGCTTGTTGTAAGGAACCAGCTGGAATTTGAACTTATCAAACTCAGGATTGTTAATTTTCTTGATAAGAATGAGGAAGTTCTTCCATACGTCGGACTCACCAAGGACAGAATGCTCAAGTCAATAGAAGGCGGAATTGAACCTTCATTTGCATATAAAAATAAACGCGATACTTTACTTCCGAGTGCTGCGCAGCAGAATGTTCCGGGATGGCTCGTTTTTGCCATGTACTACATCGTTGTCCCGATATCGACAATATTTCTTACTGAAAAAAGCAACGGCACTCTAATGCGCATCCGGAGCATCAACGTTAATCCGGGATTTCTTATTTTCGGAAAGATGTTCTCCTATTATTTTATCTGCATGCTGATGGCTGTGTGTATGCTTGCTGTTGGAGTTTATATTGTTCCGCTCCTAGGCGGAGATACTATTTCGCTTGGCAATTCATATACTGGACTTTTTGTAATTGCCTCGTGCGTGAGCCTGAATGCAATTTCCTACGGGCTACTCATATCGTCCATGTCAAAAAATATTATCAGCGCCATTGCATTCGGTGCTGTGACAAATATTGTATTTGCAGGTATTGGCGGTCTCATGGTGCCTAAGTTTGTTATGCCGGCATTTATGCAGCAGCTGTCAAACATATCAATCATGTCATGGGGGCTGGACGGGTTTCTAGGAATTATGCTCAGAGGCGGAACTGTTATAGATATACTTCCGCAGTGCGGAGTGCTGATCGGGTCCGGGATCGTTATGACTGTAATTGCCGGATTTGCTTTGAATAGAAAAAGTGTAAAATAAACAACAATCAGGAAAAGGTTATGAAAGGATCATTAGACGAAAATTTTAAAAAAGAACTTAAAGAGCTGATTATAAAAGAGTGTGATCTTGAAATCAGCCCGGATGAGATTAATGACGATGATCCCCTGTTCGGGAATAATTCGTCCATAGGGCTTGATTCAATCGATGCTCTCCAGGTTTCAATTGCGATTCAGAATCAGTACGGCGTGGTAATCACGGACAGTAAGGAGCTGCGGAGAGTCATGACATCTATTAACTCTTTCGCGGATTATATCCGGCCGGAGTAATTTTTTATGGAAAATGTATATATCACCGGCAGCGCGATCCTTTGTTCACTAGGGGATGATGTTGATCATATAATAAAGAGCGTTAGAAATAAAGTTTGTGAAACTACTGAAATGCCTATCAATGTAGCCGGATTGAAATATACTCGGCCTCATTACCGTATTCCTGGAACTGCAAAGGATAATCTTGCAGATCTTGATAAGGAATTCTACCGGATGCTTTTTGACACAGTCGGCCGCGCGATAAAAAATACAGGACTTACTTCTGCCGAGCTTGAGGATTGCGCTCTCTTTTTCGGATCAACCTCAATCGATATGCCAATGGCTGAATGGGTTTACAAAAATGCCGGCGAATCCGGATCGAGAAATATTTCCGAGGAAACTCCGGGATACGGAAAGATTATCAACCAGGTGGCTGAGCAGTTTAAAATATACGGACCGTGCTATACATTTACCACAGCCTGTACATCGAGCGCAAATTGCCTTCTTTATGCTGCTTCACTGATACAGGCTGGCCATATTGAGCGGGCAATTATTGTAGGCTACGATTTGTTTATTGATGTGGGCCTCCTGGGTTTTGAATCGCTGAAATTAATAGAGTCTGCAGGATATAAGCCTTTTGATAAAAACCGGATAGGCGTAATCATGGGTGAGGGATGCGGGGCTGTTGTTCTTGAAGGAAAACGAAGAGACAAAGGTAATTTCCGTTTTCTTGGCGGATCAAATGCCTGCGATACTTTTAATGTTACAACACACAATGCAGCGGGTGATGATATTGCAACTGTTATAAACGAAGCGCTTAAAAACTGTAATCTGACAACTGGCGATATTGATGCGATTAAAACACACGCAACAGGAAGTCCTGTGAATGATGTAACAGAGTTTAACGGAATGAAGATTGTTTTCGGGGACAGGATGCCGCCATTTACCGGAATCAAGCCATATGTAGGACACACGGTAGGAGCTTCAGGAGCAGTTGAGCTGATAATAATAACAGAATCTGTAGCAAGAGGATTTTTCCCTGCAACTGCAGGTTTTAAAGATGTTGATGAGGAAATCAATGCTTATCCTCTAACCGAGAACATGAGCATCAGCAAAGGTAATTTCATGCTGAACTTTTTCGGGTTCGGCGGCAACTGCACGTCATTCATAATATCTAATAAGGAATAACAGCAATGTATGTCCATAACGCATCATCGTTTATCTGCGATCCGGTTGATGATCTTGCACCTTTGAAAGAGGAGCTGAAAAAATATACAGACTTTTTTTTCAGAAGAGTTAATAAATTCATCATGCTTTCGCTTATGGGAGTTCACCAGTGCGTACATGGCAGAACGATCGATCATTCCACTGCAGTATATTTATCAACAGAAAACGGGAACCTGGGCGATACTGAAAACGTGCTTCATCAGATTTACCGTGAGAATTCTTTTCCAAAACCGTTTAATTTTATAAATACAATGAGCAATACTGCCTCGTTTTATGTTGCCCAGAGCCTTAAAACTTTAGGCCGCAGCATAACTGTTTCAAGTAAAAATGTATCTTTTGAACGAGGCCTCGAACTTGCCATGGTTGATTTCGAACTGAAGCATATAAAAGAAGCTTTGATAGGCGGTGTTGATGAAGCGGTTTTCTCAAGGAGAAAGTTTGAGGAAAAGTACGATGCTTCATATCATAAAGTTAAGCTTGTTGAGGGCAGCAGCTGGCTTTATTGCAAAGCTGAAAAGGATGGAGCTATCGGCGAAGTGCTTGATATTGCAACTTTCAAGGATCAGGAAAAAGCTATTGCATGGGCTGATGAATCTCAATCAGATGCGACTGTTCTTGCTTTCGGCATACTTATAGATCCTTCTGAAAAGGAAATTTTCCGTAAAGAATTCAAACATGTTGAGGAGTTCAAGTATATTGATACGTTTGGATATTATGATACTTCCGCAGCATTTGCCATCTGCCATTTTTTTCTGAATTCCTCATATAAGAGACTGGTCCACATTACACGTGATATTCGGGGTCAGTACATCGGAGTTTCATGCAGGAGATATTAAAATAATACTATGGCAGTTAACGATTAAATTAGAACTCGTACTGTCATTCCCGCGAAGGCGGGAATCCATTTCTGTAGACTGGATCCCCGTTTTCACGGGGATGACAGAAAAAATAAAACTCTGATTAATTTACAAAGTGCTAATCAAATCATTAACCGCTATAATTCAGTTAATTATTTTTATTTCCATTTGATGCTTTTCAGAATCATGTAAGCTTCGCGTTCCATCTTTACCCATTCGCGCATGAGACCGAGTACTTCGGAAAGGTCACCCGGATCCTGTTTCCCTCGAACTACTTTTGCCATAGCAACAGCACATTTTCTCATGACATCGCCTGTAGCAATGAACTGATCTGCAGCTTTTTCCAATTGAGGTATCTTCATTATTTCATATGCCTCTTTTAAAAAACCTGCATACATATACCTGAATCCTGCTCCGCCTGTACCTACTTCTTCCTGAAATAAAACAATGTGATTAAGGAAACCTTTAACATATTTTTTATCAGGATTCTTCTGTAAACCTTCCACCTTTTTGATGACAGTGTTAATGCCCTTTAGGCCGACAAAAGGAAACATCGGCTGGAGCATCATTTTCACAGTTGATTTGATTGCTTTCTGAATTGCCGGCGGAAAGTCAATTTTTTCAGGTATAAAAGTCGGATACCACATGAAACCGTCCGGCGCGTTTGCGCCTTTTACAAAACGCGCGCGCTGATAGTCCCGAGCAGAGCAGCGGTTTGTATGGTCAAATACTGGATCGCTTATTATATACTCATCTCCTTCCTTGCCGATCGCAATTGTGCTATGGGCATTGAAGTATATTCTCATTTCAGGTGTGAAGTATGGAAGGGCGCTTATGCCGGCTGTACATCCAGCAGGCTGATCATTTGCCAGGCACTTGTCGAGTTCGTCCATAGCCAGTTTCTGGTCTTTGAATGTTGTTTTAAAGAATTTGATCCCCAGAAGTTTTTCTACACCTGTTATAATTGAACGGGGAGCCATGCGGAAAGATAGTAAAGGAAAGTTCCATATCTTGACGAAAGGCAGATAGAAAAAAGTTATTCCGCTTGCTATACCTAATGCCATAGGTTCTGACATTTCAAATCCGTGGTGTGTTACCAGAGATGATACTGATCCTGTCTCGCAATGTCCTGCAGCACGATGCTTAAATTCAGATAGTTTTGGTTTTTTTAATATATTTTTCATTTGAGTCCCTTCTTGAAATTTTTAATTTCGTTTACATTGATATTGAAAAAATCCGCATAATCCTGTAATGTTTTGTCATCCAGTTTATCAAATATTTTCGGATCAAAGTGTTTTTTTATCTTACGCTTGGATACTCCCATCTGAGATGCTAAAAGAGGCAGGTCAAGCTGGTAATGATGCATGAAATACTCGAGAGATGATGTTTCACCTTTTTTAATACGAACTTTCGCGTCCTCTGCTAAATCATTGAACATGTTCCCGAGTGTTTCAAGAGTAGTTGCAGTTACGTCCCAACCCTTGGACCAGACCTGAACCACCTTTCCTTTGTCATCAACCGCATAATGGACATATGTGGTGTCGCCTCTTGTGAAGGCCTTGTTCACTGTATCCTGCGGTATGTCCTTGACTTTCATATTATACTCCGTTTAATTAATTATTGATTGATAAATTTTTAAAAATTCCGGGAGGAATACATCTCTGTCAATAAAAAAAAGAGCTTAGTACATGTGTACATGTATTAAGCTCTTTTTTTTAAAAGTTTTATCATGAATATCCATGCTGAATTTTTTTTCATTTCCACTTAATTGATTTCAAAATGAGGTATGCTTCTTTTTCCACTTTCATCCATTCGCGCATATGGCCCAGAATCTCTGAAAGATCGCACGGATCCTGTTTGCCCCGAACTACTTTTGTCATTGAAAGAGCAGCCTTACGCATGAAATCACCACTTGAGATGAATTTATCTGCAGCCTCTTCCAATTGAGGTACATTCAGCATTTTATAAGCTTCTTTGAGAAAACCGGCGTACATGAAACGGTAACCGCCTCCGCCTGTACCAACTTCCTCCTGGAAAAGTACAATGTTGTTCAGAAATCCTTTAACGTATTTTTTATCTGGATTTTTCTGGAGATTTTCCACTGTTTTAATTACAGTGTTGATTCCTTTGATTCCGACAAATGGAAATATCGGCTGAAGCATCATGCCCACTGTTTTCTTGATAGCTTTTTTGATAGCTTTTGAAAGATCAATTTTTTCCGGTATGAAAACAGGATACCACATAAATCCGTTTGGAGCGTTCGGGCCTTTTACGAAGCGGGCTTTCTGATAATCAACTGACGAACATCGTGTTATATGGTCAAAGACCGGGTCGCTGATCAGGTAATCGTCGCCTTCCTTGCCGACTGCAATCGTGCTATGTGCGTTGAAGAATATCCTCATTTCCGGCAAAAAGTATGGTAGCGCATTAACTCCGGCTGTACAACCTGCCGGCTGGTCATTTGCCAGGCACTTATCAAGGTCATCCATGGCCTGTTTCTGGTCTTTGAATGTTCTCATGAAGAATTTGATTCCAAGCATTTTCGGAACGCCCTTAATGGTTGAACGCGGAGTCATGCGGAATGATATCATCGGATAATTCCATATCTTTAAAAAAGGAAAATAAAAGCATGTAATTCCGCTTGCTACCCCGAAAGCCATAGGTTCTGAAATCGGATAACCATGGTGTGTCAGGAGTGAGGATACAGCTCCTGTTTCGCAATGAGCAGCTGGAAGATGCTTGAATTCTGAAAGTTTTGGTTTTTTTATTATATTTTTCATTTGAGTCCTTTTGTGAAATTTTTTATTTCGTTAACGTCTATATTAAAGAAATCTGCATATATCTGTAGTGTCTTGTTGTCCAGCTTTTCGAAGTTCTTTAGCTTGAAGTGCTTCTTAATTTTCCTCTTGGAAAATCCTATTTGAGGAGCGAAATGATCAAGGTCTAAATGTGATTTATGCATGTAATATTCTATCGGAGAAGTCTCTCCTTTTTTTATGCGTTCTTTTGCATCTTCAGCGAGCTCATTGAACATGATCATGAGATTTCTCCATGAGTTTTCACTCTCAGCCCATCCCTTGCACCATACCTGTACTATATCACCTTTATCATCAACAGCATAATACATGTCAGGTGTATCGCCTCGTGAGAAACACCTGTCTATATTATCCTGCGGCACTTCATTTACTTTCATTTCTCTGCTCCATTATATGGATTGTTGTAAGTAAAAATTTTTTACTTTTGGATATCAACGCGTTTTATGTCAATGTAAATTTTTTGATTAAGTTTTAGTGAGAAAAGTACACCATTTTTACATAGAAGAATGAAGATTAATTAATTGCCGTGCAGATTCGAAATAAAAAATCAATAACCTTTTCGTTTTCCTGCAGATTCCCATTTCCAGGCTGTTTCAACAATCGTGTCTATATCATTAAATTGCGGTTTCCATTTAAGCTCCTGTTCAGCTTTTTCTGATGAGGCAACGAGCACGTCTGGATCTCCGGCGCGGCGGGAGCCTTCATCAATTTTAGGGGTTTTTCCTGTTACTCGTTTTACGGACTCAATAATTTCCTTTACAGTAAATCCTTTCCCGTTCCCCAGATTGAATATGCCGCTCTTGTTTTTTTGGAGAAGATATTCGAGTGCAAGTATATGAGCTGATGCGAGATCGTTCACGTGAATATAATCTCTGATGCAGGTACCGTCATGAGTTTTGTAATCCGTTCCATATACTGTAAGCCTGTATTGAGGATCTATTACTGAGCGCAAAACAAGCGGGATTAAATGTGTTTCCGGAACATGGCTTTCGCCGATTTTTGCGGATATATCTGCTCCTGCTACGTTGAAATATCTGAGGCATATAGATTTAAGATTATCTGACCTGTCAAGATCCCGGAGAATTTCTTCAATAAACAATTTTGTTCTGCCGTAAGGATTAATAGGATTGAGAGCTGTATTTTCTGTAATGGGAAGTGATTCAGGAAATCCGTAAACTGCAGCTGTTGATGAAAAAATGATTCTTCTGACATTGGAATCTTTCATTGCTTTGAAGAATGTTATTGTTTTGGATACGTTGTTTTCATAGTACTTAAGCGGATATTGAACTGATTCACCAACAGCAATAAATGAAGCAAAGTTCATTACGCAGTGGATGTCGTATTTTTTAAAAACAGACATCGCAGCATTGTAATCACCAATATCCGCATTTATGAATTCATATCCTTCGATGAAATCTTTAAATCCATTTATAAGATTATCGTAGACAACCGGCCTGTAGCCTTTTTCTGCAAGCATTTTTACTACATGGCTGCCGATGTAGCCTGCGCCGCCTGTAACGAGAATGTCTTTCATTTGCACGCCTTATTACTTTATTTTTATCAGCAAATATATAATCAATATTTCAATATTAAAATGTCAAACAGATATTCATTTTTAAATGAATCGGATTTATACATCTTTTAAAATTGACAAAGTTGAAAGATATTGTTTAAAATGCAGAGGATTTTATATAATAAAAATACAGATAAAAATATAGATTGAAAACGGTAATATTTGAAAAACCGGGGAGTATATTATGGAAATTTACGGCAACAAAATTAAAAAATCTGCAGAATCAAAAGCCCTGAAACAGAAAAAATCATTTTCTAAAAAATACGGATATAATCCTGATGCAGTTTATCCTCTTGCAGCTGAAACAAATAGTATTATAGGAAAAATCCTTGGAGTAAAAAATCTTGTGATCTCACAGGATGCTCCGCCGGTTATAGATAAAAAAGGTATAATTGTCGGAACAATCAGAATGGGATACGGGCATTACCGCGCAGCAATGGCAATAGCGTCTGCAGCAAACTCAATGGGACTGACACCATACTGGCTCGATCTCATGTCATTTAAAAACGCACCGTCCGGTAAAATTATTGAACACCTGAACAGCCTTTATTCACTAGGTTCCCGTTTATCGCAGAAGTTCACGCTTTTCAATAAATTCTACTGGGAGCCGTTAAATTCAGAAGGATTTAAAAAGCTCACATATAATGCAGCGGACCTTCACATGACAGAGCTTATGGCGCAGATATATAAGTCTCTTCCTGATACCATGCCTGTTGTATCAACTCATCCGTGGCCTGCGCAGGCAGCCGTACACGCAGGCATGAAAAATGTTACCAATGCCATACTTGATAACTGGCCAATGGGCCTGCATCTTGCACAGGGGGCCATTCAGGCGATACAGGGCCCTTCATCATACTTTGGTTACCGTATTCTCAGAAACTTTGATTCAGATAAACCTGTACTGAATCCTATACCTGTGGAAGATATAAGGTGCATGGGGCATTTTATTGATCATGAACTTGTGAGCAATATAGAGAAAGACTGTGCTGCACGTATTAAGAGAATGAAAAAAAAGATGCCGCGCAGAATAATTCTGCCGATCGGCGGCGCCGGAGCTCAGGGTGATATAATGAAAAGCATTCTGTTGCACCTTGTTCCGCTGATAAAAAGCAAAGAAGTTGTTCTTTTTGTCAATTCCGGCGACCACAGGGAAATTTTTGAAATGATCAATAAGCTTCTGTCTGATAACGGCATCAGCACGAGAAATTTTACTGACTGGACGGATACTGCCGGTTTAATTGGAAAAATGAACAGCGGTACCTTGTCCGGCGTGTATAACTTTTTCAGCAGGGATACTTTTGCAGCAGTATATACAACCAACATGCTGATGAGACACAGTGATTTTATTATAACAAAGCCGAGCGAGCTTGCCTACTATCCTGTACCGAAACTGATGATAAAGCGGGTAGGCGGTCACGAAGCCTGGGGCGCGATCAGAAGTGCTGAGATCGGCGACGGCACTATTGAGTGCGAGACTATACCTCTGATTCTGCAGGCGCTTGATCTGATGATAAAAGAAGATGACCTTCTTACAATGTACTGTAAAAATATAATTAAACAGAAAAAATCCGAAACTTATGACGGGGCTTATAATATTGTAAAACTTGCAATGAATAGGAAGTCCGTCAGTGTGTGATTGAATCTTTTACAATAAAAAGGAGGGCCCGATCAATGAAAAAACTTTATTATTTAATTATATTTATTTTAATCTCAGTAATTATATCGGGCTGCAGCAGAAAATCAGGCGGCATGTCAGGTGATGCAGATAAATATACAATCAAATTTAATGAAGATTCAGCTGCAGCACTTAAGTTTGATGATCTACTGTCATATGAAGATGCAAAGCGCGGATTTATTGCAGCTCCTGAAGGGAAAATAACAAATTCTTCAGGCGAAACTCTGATTGATTTTAACGCTTTTAAATTTGTCGAAGGCAAGGCTCCTGCTACAGTTAATCCGGTTCTCTGGCGGCACGCTGTTCTTAATTCAAAAGCAGGACTTTTTAAAGTTGCAGAAGGCATTTACCAGCTGCGCGGATTTGATATTGCCAATATGACTTTGATTGAAGGAAGAACAGGGTGGATCGTGGTAGATCCTCTTACCAGCCGGGAAAGCGCAGCAGCTGCAATTGGATTTGCGCGCAGACATCTTGGCAGCAGGCAGGTATCGGCAATTATATTTACTCACAGCCATATTGATCATTTCGGAGGTGTCTTCGGAGTTATTTCAATACAGGATGCTTCTGCTGAAAAAATTCCTGTTATTGCACCGGAAAATTTCATGGAAGAATCTATCAGCGAAAATATAATGGTCGGTACTGCAATGGCTAGACGGTCAGTTTATCAGTTCGGCAGAAATCTCGACCGGTCAGTTAAAGGTCTCATAGATACAGGACTTGGCAAGGCTGTTTCGTACGGAAGCGGAGGCATTCTCAAGCCGAGCCGTATTATCAGACTGCCGAAGGAGAATGTGATTGTTGATGGAATCCGCTTTGTGTTCTATAATGTTCCGGGCGCAGAGGCTCCTGCAGAGCTTACTTTTCTTCTGCCGGATAAAAAGGCTTATTGCGGTGCTGAAATTATTGCACAGACCATGCACAATCTTCTGCCTGTGAGGGGAGCCAAGGTGCGCAATGCTTTGCGCTGGTCTGATTATCTTGATCAGGCGCTGGAACAGTCTGCAGATGCAGATGTATTATTTGCAACGCACAACTGGCCGATATGGGGAAGGGTACGCATAGCCGAATTTATAACCAAACACCGCGATGCATATAAATATACTCACGACCAGACTGTGCGTTTAATAAACGCAGGATACACTGCAGGAGAAATTGCTGATATTGTAAAGCTGCCGAAGTCGCTTGAAAATTATCTTGCCTGCCGGGGATATTACGGCAATCTCCGTCACAATGTAAAAGCAGTATATCAGTTTTATATGGGATTTTATGACGGAAATCCTGCAAACCTGAATCCTCTTCCACCGGAGGAATCAGCAAAGCGCTACATTGAACTCATTGGGGGTGCAGACAGGGCCGTTGCAGCTGCACAGGCTGCCTTTGATAAAGGGGACTACAGGTGGACTGCAGAGCTGCTTAATCATGTTGTGTTTGCAGATCCCGGCAATAGAAGCGCGATTAAATTACTGTCTCGCACATATGATCAGATGGGCTATATGGCAGAATCTGCCACATGGCGCAACAGTTATCTTACAGCTGCTGCAGAACTGCGGAATGGCCCGCCTGCAAAGGGTGTAGACCGCAGCAGTTTCATTGATATGTTAAGAGAAACTCCGGTTGATCGTTTTCTTGAAGCTATGGCAGCAGGACTGAATGGCCCGGATGCTGAAGGAAAAAATTTTAAAATCAATCTTGTTATATCTGATAAAAATGAATCATTCGTTTTATGGATAGAGAATGCAGTTCTGCATTTTAAAAAATCATCACCTGCAGCTGATGCAAGTGCGACTCTGACTGTTAAAAAGGAACTATTTCTTAAAATGGTGACAGGAAAAGCCGGAGTAAAAGATACGCTCCTGAATGATGAATTTAAAATTAAGGGAAGCAGATTGGATTTAATCAGATTTTTTTCTCTGATTGATAAAGCACCAGGCACATTCCCGATTGTAACGCCTTAATCTGATTTCAGATAAACAATATCCTGTGAAAATAGAAGCCATGCTGAAGTATAGATTATATATAAAATTATATCTCAAGAAAGCAGCCTGGATAAATATCCTACACTTTCAGCAACGTTATTTAATATTTTAGCGTCATCTATATTCATAATTTTATCCATATTTTCAAATATTTCTTCAGCTTCAATTTTTCTTTTACCGTCTCCGAGAATTACTCCGGATGCGCATACTATTGCAGATCTGCTGAACCATCCGCCTGAACAGTTGAACATCATTCCTGATTCCATGCATTTTTCAGAAGACAGATAAACAACCATCGGCGTAATGAATTCCGGACTGAGTTTTTCATGAGTTGACTCCGGCCAGACATCTTTTGTCATGCGTGATGCAGCGATCGGTACAATCGAGTTTGTTAAAACATTGTATTTTGCACCCTCGATTCTAAGTGAGTTCATGAATCCTATCAGGCCCATTTTAACTGAAGCATAATTCGTCTGGCCGAAATTTCCAAACAGCCCTGAACCGGATGAAGTGAAAATAATTCTGCCGTATTTTTTTTTCTTTCATAAGTGCAAATGCAGGTTTTGTTACGCAGAAAGCCCCTTTAAGATTTACAGATATCAGCTTATCCCAGTCTTCTTCTTCCATTTTAACCAGTGATTTATCCCTTATTATGCCTGCATTATTAATTAAAATATCTACACTGCCGAAGTTGTCAACTGCTGTTTTTACAATGGATTTTCCGCCTGAAACAGTTGCAACTGAATCATAATTAGCAGCTGCTTTTCCGCCGGATTTGCGGATTTCATCAACAACAGTATCAGCCGGTGAGTGATCTTCTCCAATGCCGTCACGCTGTGAGCCGACATCATTCACAACAACATTTGCTCCTCGTGAAGCAAGTTCAATAGCATAGGTTCTGCCGAGACCGGCGCCTGCCCCTGTGATTATTGCTGTTTTCCCGTCAAATCTGATTTTATCCATAATTGCCTCGCTTGTAATTTATAATTTTATAAAAATAAATAATATAAAAAAAAGCTATGAAATTGCAGACACTTAATAAAAAAGATTTAAAGCAATAATTTTTACATGAATAAGGAAAAGGCTTTGTTTATGTTAATCCTAAACAAATTAATCAGCATATCAACTAAACAGATGATTTTTAACTTAAATTTCAAAAAGTGTCAATATAATTATTCTTGACAGATGAGAAACAGGAATCAATAAAAAGTATATGGGAAAAGCAGATAAAAATGAATTTGAGCTTATAGAAAAACAGGCAAAATTTCTATTGATTACCAAAGAAATACCTGAAAGCAAGAAAGATCTCGTAAATTCCCTTTTTACCAATGAAAAAATATCCCCTGCAGAAAAATACAGCGCAATAATAGAACTTCTGAAAAACTGCGAAGATAAAACCCGGCAGGATAAGTCCCAGAAGCAGAAAGATTCCGCATCTCAGGCAGGCGCATCTTATGATATACTCGGCCCGACAGATACTTCATATTATATTGATTCAATTCAAATTAAATTTAAAAGTCTGAAAATTTTCAGAAAAAGGTATCTTGCTCATAAAAATAACAGATTCGGTATTGGAATAAGAAAAAGGCTGATCCCGACAAAAAAATTATTAAAAATATTTAAAGAGATCAGCGTTTATCAGGAATTAATTCTTAACAGCCTTCCGGATATCCTGCTCGATATTATCCGTGATCCGGATATTGAAAGCCCGGTTATTTTTAATTATTTGAGACTTTTCAGAAAATGGCTTACAGGCAAACCATTTAGCGGAATCAGTTATGATTCAATTAAATGGATGGAGAAAAATAATTTTGACAGGGAATTGAAGGAATTCATTAAAAAATATTTTTCTTTTCTTAAATTGAAAAGCGAGATAAGGGAGGAGATGATTCTTCTTGTTGAAAACAAGCTCCGCGGCTTATCAGATTTTAAAAAATATGAAATATCATCTACTGATGATGTGAATATTAAGAAGGAAAAAGAAAAGGAAAATTTTGCAAGGGAAAAGCTTGTTTATGAATATATATCAGTATTAAGATCATTTCTTCCGGCTGTACAGGATGATAACGGTTTTATTTCAAGGCAGATTAATATTAATTACGGTGTCAGAAATTTTTCGGAACTGCTTCTATTCTGTGCTGAAGCATTAATTTATCAGAGGCCTTTTACCCAGCGTGAACTCACAGCTTATTATGAAATAGCTGCACCGGCTGTAAGTACCGATGTCTGGGACTACAGTGAGGATTTTCTGAAAAAAGCCGGTAAGGATCCTGCTACCAAAAAAAGAAAGCTGATTGATTCATTAAAAAGCAATCTTGAAGTATATGAAACAATTTATTTTATGGTGAACAATGATGACTCCGGAGTTAACAGGCTGTTAAAATCTGCAGAGATTCAGTGGAAAACAATTGATAAAAAAAAGTTAAATCCGGAAGCGGTTTATGAGGAAAACTTTTTTAATTTTTTAGATGCTCTTTTGAATTATTTTAAGAATACATTTACTCCAATACTGAACGGGACTCCGGTTTTTTTCAGGGATAACAATGGAAACACTATTCTCGGATCTGTTTTCGACCCGTTCTTTTTTGAAGAGGAAATGACCAGAGTCACTTCAATGCTTAATGAAATGCATTATTTCAAAAGCAATAATCCGACACTTGCAATATCGAGAAAGGAAGTTAAGAAGATACTGGACGGACAGATTAAAACAATGGCGCATGTTGAAACTTTTATCAAAACAATCAGCGAGTTTTTCTATTCAACTGCAGTTAAACTTCAGATGCTTTATGATATGCATAAGAAATGGACCTGTTCTGAAAGCAAGGAATCACTACGTGAAAATTTACGGACACCAGTCACCAGAGAAAAAAATAATATTGATAATCCTATGCCTTTGCCTTTTTCAGATTGCGTAATAACCGGATTTGAAAGAGCAGAGCTCCTGTCTTCATTGCTGATAGGGAAAATTCTTATTGATGAATCATCCAGCGGGGGAGTTATTGTTGATATAATTTCTTTTTCTTATCAGCTTGCTTATGAATGTTTTAATGCAAAAGTTTTTTATGATCTTGATCAGAGAAAAACATTAATGAAACGGCTCAAGGATCTTGACGTATAATAGTAGAAGGAATTTTAATCAGAACAGGCTGGTAAACTGCAGGATTGATGAAAACTGCATAAGTGAATTTTTCAGAATGAAATATTTCCTTGCCTGAATAATAAAACATGAAAGGTCTTTTGTCAATTTTAGGAAGTTTTTGCGGAGTGTAAATGTCTTTTTCCGGTCCGATTTTATTAAAATCAGAAAAAACTGCAGATTTTAAAATACCATCCAGTCCCATAAATATTACAACATAAGACTTCAGATATTCATTATAAGAAATAGAAAATTCTCCTGCAGCAGGACTGAAAAAAGTTCCTGCATTCGAAAAGTTTTCTTTCCAGTTGCCTTTTTGAGAAAGGTATTCGTATTTATCCGGATTGATAAAGTTGTGTATATCTGTCCTTGCGAAATAAATGCAGGGTAATCCTGTCGGATTGGACTTTCTTCCCGCAATATAAATAAATGAACCATTTGTAATAACCGAATCACCTAATGAAATCATGCCTTGCGGATTAAGTTCTTTAATTGTGTTTGATTGTGTTTCTGAAATCGTATTTTCTTCTATATTTATTTTTATTTCAGAAAGACCGTTTGCAATAATTTTAAATGGATTATCTTTATCTGCTGCCAGTTTTATTTTTACATAAAAAAGAAAAATTCTGTTTTCAAGTTCAATACCGTCAAGCGGCCATACTCTTATGTTTTTTAAGTAAGAATTTTCTTTTATGAATTCTTTTGGATATTTATTATATGAATAAAAATTGAATTTCAAATCAGAAATATTGTTTTCAGATAATTTTTCAGTAACAGCAATTGAATTCGGTATCATTTTTTCCATAACTGCAGAATTTTCAAAAGTGTCATTTACGGTTGGAGGATTTTTCCATTCACCGAGTATTGTATCACCGAATGTCCATATAACTTTTCCGTTTTTTGTTTCAATATTTGAAAAACCATCAAGTCCGACAATAGACTTCTCGCGGTTTTGCGCAAAAAATCCGAGATTCTCAACCTGAGGCTTTGAGCAGGAAATTAAAATGGAGAGGATTAAAACTATTATATTTTTCATAATAATTACGGTATTTGCTTATTTTGAAAATTCAAGTAGAATTTTAAATAGTTCTCGATTAATTTTTATATCATATTTTTATTGTTTAAAAGATATTTTACTGGATTGAAATTATATGCTGAATGATGCCGTAAAACAATTTCTGAAAAATAAAGCCGGTTCTGATTATAAAGCAGCTAAACTTGCAGGGGATGCTTCCAGTCGTATATACTATAGAATTTCAACTGAATTGAATTCATATATTCTCTGCGTTGACCCGAATTTTATTGTCAATAATCCGGCTGAATATCCGTTTATAAAAATCCGGAAGCTGTTTTATGATTCAGGTGTTACAGTTCCGGAAATTTATGATTATGATTCTTCAATAGGATGCATTCTGCAGAGCGATCACGGCGATGATCTTCTCCTTAATATAATTGAGAAATCAGCAGGTGATGAAAGAATTGTATTGTATAAGCAGGCTATTGATGAGCTTATAAAAATTCAGGGCATAAAAGGTTCATCTTCTGAAATTCCATTTTCGATTTCATTTGATATTGAAAAGCTGATGTATGAATTTAATTTTTTTATAGAGAATACATTGAAAATCCATTTCGGATTTAATTCTGTTGAAGAAATAAAGAAGCTGAGAGAATACTTTCAGGATATCTGCAGATTGCTGTATCAGCCGTCTTTATTCGTTCTTTGCCACAGGGATTACCATTCAAGGAATATTTTATATTCCAAAGGTAATCATGTTGTAATAGATTTTCAGGATGCACGGATGGGACTGCCTCAATATGATCTTGCTTCTCTGCTCAGAGACTCATACATGGTTTTATCAGAAATAGAACATGGTGAATTATTCAATTATTATTATGAATTATCTCATAAAAAAATTCATAATATGAATAAAGTTGAATTTAAATATTATTATGATATTGTTTCTTTTCAGAGGAATATTAAAGCTGCTGGTTCTTTCGGATATCTGACTCATGTTAAAAAGTTAAGCTACTATGAAAAATTTATTGATAGCACGCTACGCTCTGCTTCACTTTTTTCCTTAAAAATACCTGAACTTGCTCCGGCAATGAAAATAATTTTAAAAGGTGCGGGTTTGCAATGAAAGCGTTCCTTCTTGCAGCAGGTTACGGGGAAAGATTAAAGCCTCTGACAGATAACACGCCGAAACCCTTACTTGAGATTTTCGGTATTCCTCTCATATGCTATTCTATTGCAATGATAAAGGAGGCAGGCATTAAGGATGTGGTCTGCAATCTGCATTATAAGCATAATGATATAATTAAATTTTTCGAAAATAATAATTATTTCGGGCTTAATATTCAGTTTTCAATTGAAGAAAAAATTCTGGGAACAGGCGGTGGTCTAAAGAAATGTGAAGATATATTAAGCGGTGATAATTTTACAGTAGTAAACAGCGATATTATAACTAATCTTGATCTGGGTTCTGCGTGCAGGGTTTTTCTTGAAAAGAATACCCCTGGATTGACAATTCTGTGTAAACCGTTAAACGGCATTTCAACAGTTTCTGTTGATAATAATCTTGTAGCTGATTTTAAAAATGATTTAAAAAGCGGAATTAAGCCTCAGTATGAGTTCAGCGGAATATCTGTTTTATCTTCTTCTATATTTAAATATCTGACAATTGATTTTTCAAGTGTTGTGTACACCGGATTTACAGGGTTGATTAAAAATGAATCGCTGAGTTATTATATTCATGAAGGTTTCTGGCAGGATATCGGAACTATTGAGTCTATTGAAAAAATACAAACGATTCCATCCGAGATTAAAAATAGAATCGTTAATAGGGTTTACAGGTTTATATAAAAGAAGCCCGGCTTGTTATATTCACGGGCTTCCCATAATGTTTTTATTATTTTTAAAATATTCTTCTTACTTAATTTTTTCCTCAGCTTTCTTCTCTGTGGTATCTTCCCTTATTAAAGTTCCCTCTTTCGGTTTTGTTTCGATAAAAGCTCCAATAAAAACAATTCGAACTTCATGGCTTCCATATTGAACCGGTAATGAAGCATTATAAGGTCCATTTGCTGTGTATGTATAATTATTTCTTACTGCATTAAAAGCGTAAGCATAATCAATTAAAACAGGAAGAATATTTGCTATTTTAAAATAGATATTCAGCGAAACACTATATGTTACTTCCTGCAGATACGGATATGTAACAAAACCGTTTGCAGTGGCAGGAAAATAATCTGCAAACTGCCTGGTTGGAGATATTACTTTATTATCATGAGGAATATATAACATATTAAATCCCGGCTGCAGCCTGAAACCCCAGAATGGAAGAGGAATCCCGAATTTGATATTGGCCATTATAAATTTATCTGTATAAAATTCTGCATAATATAGACCCGGCATATCAGCATTATCAGCAACAAGGTTTCCTGCTTTTTCTGCATTGTTTGTATCAACATTTACCGCATAGTGTCCCTTTGCTTCAAATTTCAGGTTGAAGTCTCCTTTGAAATTATAAAAAAGACCGAGATTAAGAAAAAATTTATGAGTATTCGGATCCATGGCTATTGATGTATCAGCTGTTAAAGGCAGGCTGTAGCTTGTTCTGTTTGTGTAATTGTGCTTGAATTTTACCAACCAGCCATGTCTTATTATGGAAAGTTCCCGGTCCTCCAGCCTGCCGCCGGAAAAATCTCCGCTGGATTGCAGCCAGTATTCTATAGTATGTTCCCAGTGAGGGGATGGAGGATAATCCTGGTATTGTGCATATACTTCACGAACGTCCGGATTTTTTTCATTATACCAGTGGTTGCCCGGTTTGTACATTAATCGTCCTTCAAGATAACTTTTAAAAAAGTTGAATTCATAAAATAATTCCACACCTAAAGATGAACCGCCTGAGAACAATCCTCCAATTACTCTGTTCGGGTTTTCGTATCCCATGTAGTAGAAATGGTCAGCAGCCACTACTGAATGATTCCAGATCGGCTTAATGCCTACATGAAGCAAATCCGTATTGTAGCCCCATTGTGTATAAATGGATGTTGTTGTGCCGCCAAGTTCGCCATACCATCCTGTGTCGCCAAAATAATAAATAAGATCAAGGAATATTATTGGAGAGGCTATTTCATATGTGAAAGCCTTCTGTCCCTGATTGGCAAAACTCTGATCCCAGCCAAGTGCCAAAATAATGTTATAATCTCTTTTAACTGCTTTACTGTAAACATCAGCTGCTGATAGAGATATAATTGCGAATATAGCAGCTGTAATTATTTTTTTCATATTTTATTTCCTCCGGATTTTTCGACAACTGGATGAGTTTTACATACTTTGGTTTTTGTTCAACTAAAATTTGACAAATGCGGGAAAAAAATATTTATAGAATAAATATTATCAGATATTAATGTCTGATTTGATACTGTTTATTGCTTTTCGTATGTATCTGATAATATCACCGGCTTTCATGCCTGGAAATTTATTTTCTTCCAGAAATAAATCAGCACAAAGACCGTGGATGTATGCACCCATGCCTGCGGATAAAGTGTCCGGGATATTCCTAAGCATCAATGCGCCGATTATGCCGGATAAAACATCCCCTGATCCGGCACAGGCAAGAAGACTGTTTCCTGTTGTATTGATAATTGAATTTTCTCCATCTGATGTAATGGAAGACGGACCTTTTAAAACAGTAACTGATCCTGTTGTAGTAGCAATTTTTTTAGAAGAAGAAAGTCTGTCGCTTTTGATGTTATCAATGTTCATTCCTAGAATCCGGGAAGCTTCCATAAAGTGCGGAGTGGTTATAATGCTGATTTTATTGTGACAGCTTAATTTTTCTTTCATCATTGAAAGGTGATAAAGTCCATCCCCGTCGATAAGTACTTTTTTCATTGATGACTTATCTATGCATTTGAAAAATGCGGTGAATACTGCTGATGAAAATGAATCTCTTCCAAGTCCGGGACCGATTATGCATCCGTCATATTTTCTTTCTGTAATTAGATTTAAAATTTCTTTTTCTATATCAATGTCAGTAATTCCTTTCGTAATAAGTTCAGGAATTCTGCCTGCAATTGTATTTCTTGAATTTTCATCTGTTAATAAAGCAGCAAGACCGATTCCGGTTTCAAATGCCGCCATTGCTGAAAGCATTATTGCTCCTTCCATTCCGCCGAAACCGCCTATTAGAAGGAGTGTTCCTTTTTCAGTTTTATGGATGTCCTCGTGAATATCCTCTTTTAGGAAAGCTGAGAATATTTCAGGGCAGGCGAGTGATGTTTTTATTTCATCCGATCCGGTCAGTTTTTCAGGGAAGCCGATATCAGCAACATGAATTTTGCCGCAGAATTTTTTATTCGGATAAGTAACTAATGAGATTTTGGGAATGCCCATGGTCACTGTGGCATCAGCGTGTATGGTTTCTGTTTCAGATTCTTTTCCATCAGAACCCATTCCGCTTGGGATATCGATCGAAACGATTTTAATACCTGAGCTGTTTATTGTTTTAATTATTTCAGTAATTTCTTCGCGCGGATTACCGGCGAATCCTGTGCCGGTTATTGCATCAATGATAAGATCATATCTGCTGATATCAGCAATCTCTGTAATTTTCTTTACTGATATTTCTGATTTAATACAGAGGTCATGATATAATTTTGAAGAATCAGTTAATTTTTTACTGTCGCCGCAAAGTATTATATCACATTTAATGCCGCAGTTGGTTAAAATATATGCTGTAACAAATCCATCGCCACCATTGTTGCCTGTACCGCAGAAAACTATAACATTTTCAAGATGTGAGAAATTATCAATTATAAATTCTGCAGATTCATTCCCTGCATTATACATAAGAACTGATTGGGGAATTCCATATTCTATTATGGATATTCTGTCAATTTCCCTGATCTGATCCGCTGTTGCAGCTTTCATTGCTTTATTCCCACTGCAGAAGTTCAATTCCGTCTTTTCTGATGTGATAAGAATAAAATTTACCTGATTTGTCGCTCATTATTCTTGAATATAAATTATTCGTATCGTCAATTTTAAGAGAAATGTTATTCAGGACATTGCCGTCAAGATTGCATAGCATGAATTTCACGCTGTTTTTGTCTACATTCCAGAAATAGATAATTTTATCATCTGCAAGATTGAAAAGTACATTTTTTGGATCAGGGATTGTAATTATCAGTCTTTCAATTTTTCCGGATTTAATTGAGTATTCAAAAACTTTTCTGTATTTAAATCTCAGTTCATGGTAATAAGCAACCGAAATAAGAAAATTTTCTCCATTTTGGAATATTCTTATGTTTTCAATTTTTCCTGTATATATATTTGAGTCTTCTTTTTCTTTGAATTCAAGTCCTGAAAGATTTATGAAATAGTCTCTTTTCTTTTCATCGAATCTGAATACGCTCCATGAATCGAAAGATCTGGATACAACAAAAAGTCTTCCCTGTTTGTCTATATCCAGAAATTCAATATAATAAAACGGAAGGTCAGGTGCACCTCTCTGGCCTAAAGTGTACTGAAGATCGCCGTCTTTATTGAAAACCAGAATATATGAAGGAGCAAAATCTGTTTCCTCCTGTGAGGGTTTAGGCATTGCAGCTGTTCTTGTTACGCGATTCTGAACATAAATATTTTTCTTGTTATCAATTGTGTATGACCCAATAATATTGAAATTAAAATTTGACTGCTTGATTTTTGACTGAGGCTGGGGTTTTGTCTGACCTATAAGAAGCTCAACTTTTCCGTCTGTATCGAGAAGCTGAACACGTTTCATAGTATTATCTGTTAAAAAAATTTTATTATTAAAAATTCCAATATAAGTTGAAAGACTGTCAAGGCCGTTATCATCTAATTTTATATAGGCAAAACCCGGTTCGGAACCGTTTTTTATAAACAGCATTTTCGAAGGTTTCATGGAACTTACCCGCCACTGGCTGCAGGATAAAATTGTACTGAGAATTATGAGTATAAATATTCTTTTTATCATATATTTCCTTGGCCCCCTGGATCCCGCTTCGACTGTGCTTAGCGTATCGCACGAAAGTGGAATTTTAAATATTATTATATATTAATAATTCATCCCGACTTCGCGCGATGAGCAATCAGCAAAATTAATTAACGGGATCGCCTTTTATATTTAATGATCGAGCTGAAAACGGTCCAGATCAAAGTAAATCACTTTCCCTGCATACTGTCAAGCTTTTCCATGAAATCCCGGATATCGATCTTTAATTCATCTCGGCTCCGCTCGATTAGCGTATTGTACTCATTCAGAACGTGATTTAACGTTTGCCGAGCGGAGTCGAGGTAAAATGATACAATAAATAAGCATTTATATGCTAATATTTCAAGATAAATTTGATTGAAATGTCATATTTTTATTGACAATGCTCTTATTGATTTAAGAAATCATTGATATATATCAAAATATAAGGAGAATTTCATGAACTTTAAATTTACCGAAGAACAGCAGATGCTTAAAGATATGTGTGCAAAATTTGCAGACAATGTACTTGCTCCGAAAGCCGCGGAGTATGATAAATCGCATGAATTCCCGATGGAACATGTTAAAAAAATGGCTGAAATGGGTCTTATGGGTGTTGTTTATCCTCCTGAATATAACGGATCAGGAATGGATTATGTAAGTTATGCAATAGCAGTTGAGGAGATGTCAAGAGGATGTGCTTCAACCGGAGTTATACTATCAGCCCATAATTCTTTATGCACTTCACCGCTTTATTATTTCGGTACAGAGGCTCAGAGAAAGAAATTTGTATCCAAGCTTGCTTCCGGAGAGCATATCGGATGTTTCGGAATTACTGAACCGAATGCAGGATCTGATGCAGCAGGAACCACTACAACAGCAGAGCTTAAAAACGGAAAGTGGATATTAAACGGAACTAAAAACTTTATTACAAACGGCGGAGTTGCAGATACAGCTGTTGTTTCAGCAGTTACTGATAAATCCCAGGGAGCCAAGGGGCTTTCCATGTTTATCGTATCAAAAGGAACACCGGGTTTTTCTGTTGGAAAAACTGAAGAGAAGCTCGGAATATGCGCATCTTCCACTACAGAACTTGTTTTTGACAATTGTGAAATTCCGGAAGAAAATCTTCTCGGGGAAAAAGGCCAGGGATTTAAAATAGCAATGCACACCCTCGACGGAGGCCGTGTCGGAATTGCAGCACAGGCTCTGGGTATTGCAAGAGCAGCAATGGACGCAGCAGTAAAATATTCTAAAGACAGAGTGCAGTTTAAAAAGCCTATTTCAAGTTTTCAGGCTATTCAGTGGATGATAGCTGACATGGCTACAGAAATTGAAGCTGCAAAACTTCTGATTTACCAGGCAGCTACAATGCTCGATACAGGCGAGAGACAGAAATACTCAAAATACTGCGCAATGGCTAAACTTTACGCCTCTGAAATGTCACACAGGGTAACTCACAAAGCGCTTCAGATTTTCGGCGGTTACGGATATGTTAAAGAATATCCAATGGAAAGATTCTACAGGGATTCAAGAATTACTGAAATTTACGAGGGTACATCTGAGATTCAGAGACTCGTAATTGCTGCAAATGTTATTGCTGAATATTAAAAAGAAATTAATTCACATGTCATACCTGAATCGGTATGACATGTGAATTTTAACTGAATCCTCAATTTTTCTTAAAAGTAATTATAGCAACACTAACAGTTTGATGCTGATTTTTTGTAAATTTCTATAATTCAGAAATAAAAAAATACTTGCCATTGGATAGTAATAAGTATAATATTAAATTAATGTTAGATGCAAATTTTTTAGAAGAGTTATCCCGCGGTTTCAGATCATTTCGGCCTCCTAAAGGTATGGGGGTTTCAATATCTGAGCTTATTCTTTTATTATTCCTGCTGATTTTAATTGTCGTAATTGTAATACTTTACTTAAGACTCAGAAAAGCTGATACTGATATCGGAAATGTTGAAAAGCACAGAAGAATGCTTATCAATTCCATTAAAAAACACCTTACAGCTTCTCAGATAAAATTAATTGAAGAGATTTTAAATATACTTAAACTTGAGAATCCGGAAATATTATTCCGGGACACATTTTATTTTGAACAGGCAATTGACAGATATCTGAAATCCAAATATGAATCAGGTGATATTGGCGAATCTATTGATCTCCTCTGTAGAAGTATTGTTGAAACATACGAAAAAATTTATCATTATTCCCAGTTAACCACGCAGCTAAGCAGTCTGACAGACCTTGAAATAAACCGGCTTGTGTTTATAATTTCACAGGATAACAGGTTCTTTATTGGAAAAATTATTTCATCAACCAGATGTTTTAAAGTTAATATTATCGGCGGAACAAATCATCTTGATTCACTGTATCCCTATTCAGAGATTTCATGCTACATTTGGAGAGCCGGAGATGCTCATTACAATTTTAAATCTTCGATTGAAATTATTGATGGCCGCCAGCTTGAAATAACAATTCCGGAAACCTTTAAAAGATTCGAGGATGAGCATCATCCTCTTATTGATGTAAATCTGGAATGTTCAATTTTTGTGCAGGAGAAACAGCCGCCTGAAAATCAAATAGAGTCTTCAAAAAGAATTACCGGAGTAATCTTTAAGCTTAACGAAAGTGAATTATTGTTGAGATCAAACGAAAAACTTGAATTTTATAAAAAATATACAGTTTCATTTCAGCTCAATGAGTATAATCTTGTTGTAGATGCCAATATAATACGTGACAGAGTATTAAAAGACACGCTGGTGCATTATTACAATTTTAAAACAATGAAAATGTCGCCGGAGACAAAAAATATTATCAGAAAACACATCGAAAAAAATCATTCCCAGGGCGATATTCCTTTTGAAAAAGGTAAATACAATAAAATTAAAAATGTCTAGGCATTGTAATTTCTTAATAAATTATCAATCCGCAGATTATTAAACTGCACTCTTTTCTTCATTATTGATTTCAGGTTTACTTTTAAAAAACGTTAAAGGACGGTTGACTCTTGAGGTCATTCTCTCAAGAAAGATTATATGAAAATTTTTGCAGATGCAGACTCAATGCCTAGAGTTATAAAGGAAATTTTATACAGAGCATCTGAGCGAACAGGCATTCCTCTTGTTTTAATTGCTAATCAGAAATTAAATATTCCTATATCGGATAATATTTCAAATGTTGTTGTTATGGCCGGACCGGATGCTGCAGATGACAGAATCGTTGAACTCGTACAGCTTGGTGATCTTGTTATTACTGCGGATATCCCTCTTGCAGACAGGGTGATCAACAGTGGAGGTTGTGCTATTGATCCGAGAGGCAGCCTTTATTCTGCTGATAATATCAAGGAAAAACTTGCTGTTCGTGACCTGATGAGTGAACTAAGAACTGAAGGGAGCGCGTTTGGAGGACCCGGCATTTTCAGGCAGAAAGACCGCCAGGCATTTGCAAATCAGCTTGACCGCTTTTTAAATTCAATAAATAAAAAAACCGGATAGGCGGAATATTAAAAAAATTTTTTTATTATTTAAATAATTTATTTGCACAAAATAATTTAAAAATAATATCAATATAGATGATTTAAAATAATATATAAGATTGTTTTAAATCATCTATATTAACTGTATTATACTTTCTGAATAATTCAAAATAGAAAGAGGATGCTAAATGTATCTCGGAATATCACGAATCTGTATAATTTTTTTTATTTTCATATGTTTTGTATTTCTATTGAATTGCAATAATAATAGATACATTATAACTGGTTCAATTATTGACCATTCTTCCGTTGATTTAACTATGTCTGATACTGATATATCCTTAGCGCGGGAAACAAAATTGTATTTTGAACATGCATCTGTTGGAGGAAACATTTCGAGCGGTCTTGATGCTCTTGCTGTTTCTGATTCCAGATATTCCAGATCAAATTTTGTATTCAATTACAGGGGAAATCCGGGAAACACAGCAAAGATCGATCAGTTTTATACTGATCTGACTTCAAATTCTCCGGATCCATCTTTATATTCCGGGCTTATGTTTAAATTTTGTTTTATAGATGACACATTTGGAGGCACTGGTTCTGTTAATGACATGGATGTGCTCTTCAGTCACGTGCAGGGGCATATGGAAAATCTTGAGTCAGCATATCCGGATAAGATTTTTGTATGGTGGACAATGCCCATTATGACTACAGGAAATGCAAACAGAGACAGATATAATCTGCTCGTACGGAATTACTGCTCTGATAACTCCAGATATCTTTTCGATTTAGCTGATATTGAAAGCCATGATCCATCCGGTACTAAATATACACAAGCGGGATATGAGGCAATGTATTCTTCATATACAAGCGATGGCGGTCATTTGAACACAACCGGATATAATAGAGTTGCAAAAGCATTCTGGAAGCTTGCTTTGAAAATTGCTACGAGAAATTAATATTTACAATATAACCAAATTGAAGATGTTTTATGAGAAAAGTTTTTAATCTGTAATTATTTTTCATTATAAATTATCAAATATATATTTTTTTCTTAAATCAATCTCTCTCTTAATCTTATCCTGCATTTAGAATTTTAATTGCTTTTTTCCTATTCGCGTCATTTTCTGACGAACCGAATGCAATAATTAAATAAATTTTTTATTGGTGTGAATCCGGTAGCTTTTTAATTGATAATAATGGCAGAAGAGGGTTTCTTTTTCTTATTTTATAAGAAATAGAAATATAGCTTATTTAAATCTGCCTCAGGAAAAAGAAAAATGACTGTTATAAAAAATAAAGATATAAAAAAGCGTATTGTTCTTGTACATCCTCTTGGCTCCAACTGGCTCAAGGGCGGCCGGGATGTTGTTGCTTCTGCTAACCGGATGATTCCGCATGGAATTCTCTCAATAGCAGCATGGCTTGAAAAAGAAGGCAGCGAGGTTTACATACATGACTGCCTCGGCCCGCATGCTTCACCGGATTTTCTCACTAATATAAACGAAATAGTTAAATACAATGCAGATATCATTGGTTTTTCAGCAACAACTTCATCATTCATTGATGCAGCTCATATGGCTGCAGAAATTAAAAAAGTCAGCCCCGGTGTGATTACAGTATGCGGCGGAGTTCATTGTTCTGCTATCGGAGCTTTATTATTAAAGGATTATCCCAGCTTTGATTTTATCATAAAGGGAGAAGGCGAGATTACACTTGCTGAACTGGCTAGTGGATCAAAACCGGCTGATATAAAGGGTCTTGTCTGGCGTAAAGGAAAAGAAGTGATTGAAAATGGTCCGCGCACAATGATCCCTGATCTGGATATACTTCCATTTCCTGCGTATGAAAAACTAAAAGGGTTTCCGCATGGCTATAATCTTCCTTTATTCAGCTATGCAAACTTTCCAGGAACTTCAATGGTCACCAGCCGAGGCTGCATGTTTCAATGCTCCTACTGTGACCGTTCAGTTTTTAAAAAAGGGTTCAGATATAATTCTGCAAAGTATATATACGATCATTTGCAGCATCTGAGGCAGAAGTTCGGCGTAAGACACGTTAATATCTACGATGATCTTTTTACTGCTGATAAAAAGCGTATTATTGAACTGTGTGATATGCTGACAGAAAATCCTATAGACATTCAGTTTAACTGTGCTGTACGCGTGGGATATGCGCCTGATGAGCTCCTTAACAGATTGAAGGGTGCAGGATGCCTTATGGTGTCTCTCGGAATTGAATCAGCTGATCCGGAGCTTCATAAGGTGGGTGTGACAGCGGACACAGTAAGAGATACAGTGACCCGTATCCAGGCAGCAGGGCTTCGCGCTAAAGGTCTTTTTATGATGGGACTCCCGGGCGAAACTGAAGATTCGATCAGGAGAACAAGCGATTTTGTATTATCTCTCGGGCTTGATGATATGAATATGGCCAAGTTTACACCATTTCCGGGAGCACCGTTATGGAAAACCATCCGAGATGAAGGAACTTTTGAAGAAGACTGGGAGCAGATGAATTGTCTTAACTTTGTGTTTGTGCCGAAAACTATCGGATCAAGAGAAATACTTAATCAGCTGTATAATGAACACGTAAAAAGGTTTTATACAAGCAAAGCCTGGCAGAAAAAATTCCGTAAACGGATCTGGCAGCACCGGTATTCCCTATGGCATATTTTAAAAAATCTGCCGGATATATTAGCTGCAAAAAGGCAGTTCGAACCGGAGAAAAGAAAATAGATTTAAAGCCTGTTGAAATTTTAATATAATACTACTTTAAATAAGGAGATGAAATATGAGTTACGAATTTTATCTGGTAGAAAAAAAACCGCCGATTGCATGGATCTTCCTCAACCGCCCGGAGAAAAAAAATGCAATGAATCCTCCTGCCTGGAGAGAACTTATTCCGATTATGCAGGAAATTGATCAGGATCAGAGCATCAGGGTGTCAATTATTGCAGGGAAAGGGGATATATTCTGTGCAGGTATTGACCTCATCAATATGGTAGGTGATCTTCCTGAAATAACGGATAAGGATCAAAAGGGTGCTGTTAAATGGAGACTTTTACAGAAAATATACAAGATGCAGGATGGTCTTTCATGCATTGATAAGAGCGTTAAACCGGTAATTGCCGCAGTTCATAGCAAATGTATAGGAGCCGGGCTTGATATGATCACCTGCTGCGATATCAGGCTGTGTACTGAAGATGCGGAATTTTCTCTAAGAGAAGCTGCAGTAGGGTTTGTTGCGGATGTAGGAGTTCTTCAGAGACTTCCAAATATTGTGGGTCAGGGCATAACACGCGAGCTTGCCTATACAGCAAAAAATATCTCAGCAAAACGGGCAAAAGAAGTTCTGCTTGTAAATGAAATATTCAAAGACCGCGATGCTCTTATGAAGGGCGCTGAAAATATGGCACTTGAAATCGCTGCCAACTCTCCTATTGCGGTTCGGGCTACTAAAGATGTGCTAAATTACGGTATTGGAAAATCAATTGATGATAATTTAAAATATGTTGCCTCAATAAGCACAAATATTATTCCATCAAATGATCTTTTAGAAGCTTTTACTGCTTTTGCACAAAAGCGGAAACCGTCATTTACCGGACAATAATGGTTTTAAATGCTGGTTCGAGACCTATCTTCGCAGATACAGAGTTTTATAATATAAATATTAAAACTCTGTATCTCAATGTCTCCTTGGCATTTTTTTATTATAAATATAATTTAGTATGTTTATAATAATTGATTTAATCAAATTCAAATCATTTTTATCTCACATGAATCCTTTTTAAAACTTTCTTAATTGGTTGACAGAATTAAAACTTTAGATATATTAATACTAGTATATTCAATAAAATTTATTCTTAAATGCGGTATAAGTTGAAATTAAAAATTAATAAACCATTGGCAAAATGGTGGAGTGATGCCAGAGATCATTATCGCCCTGATGAAATAATAAAATATCTTCAGAATAATAAAAAAAGTTTTGAAAATTATATTTCTAAACTTGATAATAATAATTATCTGTACAGATGGGTGCATAGACTATTCTCCTTTTTGTCAGGTGTCGCAGGAATAGCAGATTGGATTTTTAAACATATTCAGCGTTTTCTTATGCTTATACCCGGTGTGAAAATTTTAATCAGAAAATTCAGTGATTGGAAAAATCATCTTAATTTCAGGGAGTTTGTGGAATTTTTCAGGACAAAAATGTATTCTTTGAGACGTCCTCCCCACAATGAAGGCGATGTAAGACTCATCGAAGAGATTATGGATTTCGCATCGAAACACGGATTTGATTATAAAACCCGCATTCCGGATGCACGGAAAAGATTTATTGAAAAGAAAGACCAGCTGATGCAGCATAAATTTTTTCAGGAATTTACAAAAAATGCTCTGGAAAGGGTTCTGGCTATTAGATTTTCTTTTAACCGTAATATTTTTCCGGTATTGCCTGATTCTGCTTTCTGGCATAAGTTTTTTGAGTTCTGCGAAAAGAAAAAAGTCATAGATATAATTATTGTTAATAAAAATAAAATCCGGACATCATTTAAAAGCGGAACCTCAGAAGAAATTGCATCAACTGATGTATTTAAAATTCTTAACCGTTTAATTGAGATAAAAAATCTCGGCAGAAGGATTTTTTTTATCGGGCATCATGAAGGATACCTGGGGCCGTATTTCGTCAGAAGCGTGATCCGTAAACTTGGTTTTGATTCATTGACAAAAAACTGCAACACTGTTGTTGGTCCAAGAATGCTTTCAAATCTTGTATTACGCAATGGTGCAGCCAATGTGGGCAATCTTTTTCTTACAGTACCATCACAGAAAACAACTGTTATTCAGACTCATGGCCTTGCTGAAGAACTAAAAAAAACATCCAGGAGAACTCAATGTCTTATAAAAATGCCAGATATCGGGCTAAGTCTGATAAAAAAACTTGATTACACCGATTTTATGAGCGCCTTTGTCAACGGCAATATTAAGCTGTTTAATACTTATACATCAACTCTCAAGCCGGGGAAAATTAAAGAGCTTAAAGCTTTTTTCAAGTCATATAATTTCTCTGAAAACATGAAAGATTTCAGCGTTGAGGATTATGATCTTTTCAAAACAGTTTTGGGAGAGAGCTTTCTTATATTCCCGGAAGGATCGCGTTCATATACTGATCCGGATGGCTCTGTGGTAATGAAGTATATTAATCCGAAATATTTCGATGCATATTTGAGAAAAGGCGACTACATTGCTCCTGTTAATCTTGTTGGAGGTTCCGATCTCACAAGGGGATGGATGCTGAGGTCTGCAACACTCGGCATTTCAATGGATGATCCTTTTGAGGTTACTTCAAAAATGCTTAAAAATTTTGAAGAGGCGGGTCTTGCTGTAATGAAGAAAATAGCAGCTCTTCCAAATATAAAAAATGTTATGTTTAAAGATGAAATTCAGTTTAGAAAAAAAACAGATGATCATAAAGAACAATAATGTAAATCGGGATCATCAACTGAATTGAAAAAATGCAAAAAAATTTACATAACCTGATCGTAATTCCCCATCTTTTAAAAGAGTTGAAAATATAATTTTTAAACTATTAAAGTAATAATATCACCCTTCTTTTTTTTCTGCAGATCATATATTAAATTGTTAAACCATTGACAAAAATACCTCAGTTTTTTATCCGTTTATTTAGATCAAATGTTTTACCATGCTAACAATAGAGTCAAATTAGGTGGGACTTACAAATGAATCCTGAAGATATATCAGAAAAAAAATCACATGAAACTGCATTTAAAATGAGTGAACGCAATTATATTGAACTTGTAAATAATATGTTTAACGGTGTTGCAGTATATAAACCAACAGATGATTTTGAAGATTTTATAATATTGGATTTTAATCCGGCTGCTGAAAAAATTGATAATATTTCCAGAGAAAAAGTTATTGGAAGGCGGTTAACCGAAATTTTTCCATCCGCTAGGGAATTTGGAATTCTCGACTCACTTAAGCGGGTTTACAAAACAGGAGTTCCTGAAAATATTCCTGTAAAAAAATACAGTGATTCAAGAATTATCGGATGGAGGGAGAATCATATTTATAAACTTCATACTGGTGAACTTATGTCGGTATATGATGATGTAACCGCTCAAAAAAAGACTGAGGAAGCATTATATAATAACCAGGTTGAACTTGAATCGATAATTAACAATATTCCAGCTCATATTTTATATAAGGATATTGCAGGTAAAACAAAAAAAGTGAACCATGCAATGGCCAGATACAACGGGGTTTATCCATATGAAATGATTGGTAAAATGCTCAGTGAATTATTTGATAAAAATTTTGTTGAAAAGTGTCGGTGCTTCGATGAGGAAGTATTAAATTCCGGGGAACCGAAACATCATATTATCGATGAATATCCTTCTGCCGGCGGATCCAGATGGCTTCATACAGATAAGATTCCGATAAAAGATGAAGCCGGGATTATTAATGGCATACTTGATATATCTATCGACATTTCAGATATTATCAATGAAAAGAACATTGTTGAGAATAATGAAAAGGAATTCCGCTCTCTCGTAAATAATCTTCCGGATTTGATTTTTTCACTTGATGAAAATTTTGTTTTTAAATCGTGCCATATGGCTCCTGAAGTTTCTGAAATTATAAATTTAAGTGATGAAGATTTAATTTCAAAAAATATGCTGGATTTTATATTTGAATCAGACCGGGATATGACGGTTAACTCCATTATCAAGCCGAGATTCAACAAACGATTTATGACAAGAGAACAGCAATTCAGATTCATTACAGGCAGCGGCGAATTGAGATGGATGGAAATGAATTCCATGTCAATGTATGATTCAGATGGAAAGCTGGTAGTTACAAACGGCATATTGAGAGATATAGAGGACAGAAAAAAAATAGAAGAGGAATTAAAGTTTTTTTATACCATTGATCCGCTGACCGGACTTTATAACAGAAGAATGGCCGTGGAAATGATTGAAAAACAGATCAATGTTTCAAAAAGAAATAAGACCTTTCTCAGCGTGTGTTTTATTGATATTAATGATCTGAAGCTTGCAAACGATAATTACGGCCATTCTGAAGGTGATTTTTTAATTAAAACTGTAGCTGATATTTTGAAAACATGCACAAGGGATTCAGATTATATTTTCAGGATGGGCGGAGATGAGTTCGTAATTCTTTTTCCCGGCTGTGATGAAGTGCAGACGGATATTATATGGAAAAGATTCGAAAACGAAGTTCACTTGAAAAACAGCAATTTAAATAAACCATATAAAATCAGTTTAAGCTACGGATTTACATCTGTAGATCATACTAAAAAATTTAAGGCAGAAGAACTTATCTCACAGTCAGATAAAAAGATGTATGAGTATAAGAGGAAGATTAAGGGGTTAGGGTAGTCCAATCACTGATAATTATTCATAAATGATGATCAGATTTATCATTTATGATAGTTACCTGTTGAAATTTGGGTAAGAGCTCTGACCCCGCGCCCTAATTAGAATAAAATAGATAATCTTTTCCTATAAGCTTCTTCGTAATACAGAAATTTTTTCACGCATTCCTCAAAATTGTTTCCTAATTTCCAGAAATATTCATGTATTGTAATTTTTACAGGAAGAACTGCATCCATTTTCAGATATTGATTTATAAAACCTATTTCGTTATTACGAGGATCTTTTGAAAGACCTTTTCTCACAGGATTATAGCCTATATACCATAAAAGCTTATAAAGATAATCTTCCGGATTTTCAGATTCTTCAATTATTGTTGATCCAAAACGCTCATTCCAGAATGCACCTGTTTCATTCATTGCAGCGTTATATTTTTCAGCAATTCTTGCCTTAATATACTGCATTATCATTGATACAGTTTCCTTCCCTTTTAGAGTTTTAACTACAAGATGCATATGATTTGCAACAATTTCTGATGCAACCAGTTCAAAGTTATACTTTTCCTGGCACATTTTAACAGATTCGATAAAATATATTTTTCCGTACTTTCCCATCAGCTTGTTTTTCTTTCCATGGCATCTGGTGAAACAATGATGGGTTGATCCCTGAGCAGTATTTCGAAGTTTTCTCGGCATAGTATCTCCTTCTAAATGTATATGTATTAATACTATCGAGAAGGGGAAATTGAAAAAAAATATGCGGGGTCAGAGCTTGTTTTGCAAAAAAATCATTGAGAATTAGGCTCTGACCCCGTAAAAAAGCCCCACTGCAAATTACCTACCGCTGCCCTCCACGCACTGGCCAAACATAATATGAATTTGTTTTAGCCACATGACCCGTATAATTATTGCCAAGATGCACATACCAGGCGTTGGCTGTAGTTCCTGCATTTGTTGTTGATGACCAGTAATAATTTGATTGAACATTAGTAAATCCCTGGGTGGTGTTCAGCCAGGAGCCGGAATCTGTTTTACCATAATGAATCATTGTTTTTAATTCATTAATGTTCGGCAAACGCCAATCTGTGTATCCGCCAGGTTTTGTACTTGTATTTACAGTTGTTGTAATATATGTAAGTGCATTTGGCCAGGTGCCGGATGCAATGTTGGCATCTTTAGTCCACATTAGACCTGTTTTTCTATCAGTCATTGTTCCATCTCCATTATCGTAAAAACTCTTTGCTGGGAAATCAACTCCTTTCTGAATGGAACCATCCTCTCTGCTGTCAAGAGTATATCCGCCTATAACCCCGGCGCCTGTTGCTAGAAGATTATAGTCTGAGTCCGTTTCATTACCGCGTACAGGCCAGGTGTAATACGATGTTGTTTTTGCTATATTGTAAATGTATCCTTGTCCCATGTGTATATACCAGGCATTTGCTGAAGCAGATGCGCTTGTAGTTGATGTCCAATATTGATTGGATTGAACATTTATAAATCCCTGCGAGGTGTTATTAAGCCAGACTGAAATATCGCTTTCGCCATAATTTATAAGACTTGCCAGTTCACGCGCATTAGGGAGCCGCCAGTCAGAGTAGCCTCCGGGCTTATCGGTTACGTTAACAGTACCGGATATATATGTAAGCGCCGGAACCCAGACAAGTGTGCCTGAATTCAGATTTGCGTTTTTAGTCCACATCATGCCTGTCATTTGATCTTTTATTACATTGCCTGATATAGGAGTTGTGCCGTCAGGATTGGTAAAACGCGGACTTGGCCATGATGTTCCCCACTGCATATCTGCATGGCCGTCTTCTCCGGCTACAAGAGTGTATCCTCCAATTGGACCTGCTCCGGTTTTATATACAGGAGCTGTAATATCTGTCCATCGGTCACTATAAACTCCGTTTAAAACATCACATGCAGGCAGCAGAGATAACAGCAGCAGTATAATAGCAAAAATTTTTTTCATAATTAAAACCTCACTCCTAAATTGACTCCGAACGAAAAAAATTGATATTGGCTTCGAGTTTCAAAAAGAAGTCCATAGCCTGCGTTGATACCTATGAAAAAATTACCCGAAATCATAAAATCAAGAGTAATGGATAATGCTGCCATAGGATCAAATCCCTTTGCGGCTTTTTCCGTATCAGCCAGAGTTTGATAATCTCGAGCTGTATAGGTTAAATCTAAATATGCAGCTCCTATGGAAAGCGCCGGGGATATATATAAGAATTTATTCAATTTAAACGAGTATGATGTCTTGATTGTTCCTGTAACAAGATTTATCCAGTTAATGTTTTCTCCAACCGCTCTAAATGTATTTTTTTTTCCGGGTATATAATAATACCCGAATTCAAGGCCAAGATTAAATCCCTTTACACAAAGGTTCTGCGCCATGAAAGAAATTGTTCCTCCGAATCCGGCATCACCCATAGTTCCGAATATATCAACCGGCAATAATACAGATGGAGTTAAGTATATGCTGAAAATATCAGTCTGATTTATGCCTGCAGAAGTAGTATCGGATTCAGCGCCTTTTTCATCAACTGAGCTTACAAGTACTCTGTCAATATAATCAATGCTGGTGAATTTATATGATGTTGTTTTTGTTTCTCCTGCAAGTTCCATTCTGCTTTTATATGTTTTGTAAATTCTGTACTTAATAATAGTGCCATCAGGATCGTTTGCAGCTTTCCACTCAAGCAGCAATGCGCCATCATTTAACTTTGTAACCTTTAATCCGGAAGGGGAAAAAGGCGGATTGTTCAGAGTGGAAATTAAAATTTCATTGCTTGGAGTTGTTTCAATCCCTGTGTCGTCAACACCGGTAACCTTAATGTAGTAAAATGTATTGCTGCTCAGATTTATCAGATCATATGAGTTCGTTATGGAAGTCCCTGCAATTCTGTATTTATCTTCTTTATTCTTTTTTATATATATATTATAGAATCTCATGCTGTCATATGGAGGATACCATTTGAGTTCAATATCCGTATTTCCGCTTTTTCCTTTGAGGCCGGATGGATTTCTCTCAGCTAAAAACAGAACTTCCTCTTTTTCAACGACAAATTCTTCAGGCTTGTTGATTATGTACCTGAACCTGAATGTTGCTTCCTCTTCCTCGATCAGATAACCTCTGAAGCTTTCTCCGCTTTTCAGCTGAACAAACATTTTGCCCATATTAAGCTCTGAGTATAATACTCTCATTATATTGTAATGCGGATAGCTTACCACAACTTTCTGTTCGTTCTGCAGGGTTACTACATCAGCAGTTTCGTTGATGACTTTTCCTTTGATGATTGAACCGTCTTTCAGGAAAATATATTCTGCTCTCAGTGGTAATACTGAAATTAGAAGCAGTAATGTAATAATAGTTTTTTTCATTATGCAGTTGTTATTTATTATCCTTTTTTTATGGTCAATTGTATAAAACGAGTATTTAAATAGTAAGAACTGACATATAATTGAAATTTGTTGCTAGGTCAGAGCATAAAGCGCTGAAAACATGCTCTGACCCTCATTTTAAAAAGCTCTTATGGCACGCACCACAAAAGAGTTTCCCTTGGATAGATTGGTCTGTTGTCCTGTACTAAAATATTGGAGCCAAGCGCCTCCAGCTGTAATTTCAGTTGAGTTCCAATATGGACCAATAACAAATCCGCCAACACGATTTGTTTCGTATGCTGGATTGTCTTCTGCTGCTGATCCATTCCATTTTCTACTATGCAAAATCCAGCACATTTCATTTAGTTCATCCTTGCTCGGCATAAACCAGTCGCTATAACCGCCGAAATTTAAGTTTTTACATATTTGAGCTGCGCGACCAGTTTGGCCGTTTGCATTGAGCCAGGCTACAATTGCAGCTGTATTGGACTTTCCAGTTCCAATAGCAGCTAGCCGGGGAGGATCACCCGCTGTTGTTCCAATTAAGGCAGTAGGGGTTGACCATAGTATATTGGTCCATTCAGTTGAAGCAGGCGCAGCCTCAAGATATCTCCATCCGTCTGTTTTATAATTCGGATTAATATAAAATATCCATCCGCCTGCTGGCCCTCTATCGCGGAGGTTGTAAGCTATACTGTTGTCATACGTATCAAGCAGTCCATCATAGCATGATAAATGTGAAAACAGAGTTATCAGTATCAATAATATTATTTTTTTATACATAATCATTACTCCTAAAAAGAATAACTTATTCCGCTATTAACAATTAAAAAATGCAGCAAACCTGTTTTTTCAATAATTGCGCCATATTCACAGCCGAGAGTAATTGACAGCAAATTTGAAAATCTGTACTCTGCAGTAATTCCTGCTTTGAAAGAAAGCTCAAATATCTGCATATGTATATCACGTCCTTCTGCAATGGTTTTATTCCTGTCGAAATATTTAACATCAAGATATGCGCCGCCAAATGATATAACAGGTTTTAAAAAAAAGCCGGCTCCGAGTCCGATGTTATAGCCTGCAAATAAATATGCCGGAACAAGCATGAAATCATTATACTGTTTATTTTTTTCTTCCTGTAAATCTTTTCCCTGCATATAATAAAAACCCAGAGCAATGCCCCCTTCAAAATTGTAGAAAAACAAATTCCTTGCTGAAAAGGAAAATATTCCGCCAATGCCGACATTGAACATCAATCCGAATTTATCAATTGGAAATATTACTCCAGGGGTAAATGTCAGCGGAAACATAATTGCGAAAAGTGGAGGAGATTCTGCACCCTTATCATCAATTGCGCTTACCTGAACATTATCAATTGTTGTTTTTTCATTAATCTTATATGCAGTATCTTTTGCCTCTCCGAATAATTCTTTCTTATTATTTTTAAATTTATATATCTTATACATAACAACATTTCCATCTGAATCTATTGCCGGTTTCCATTCAACAAGAGTTCCGCCTTCTTTTATCTGTTTTACTTTTAAAGCTGACGGCGAAAAAGGTGGACTGTTCAGAGTAGTAACCAGAATTTCATTACTCGGAATTGTTTCTATTCCTTTTTCATCTACTCCAGTGACTCTGAAATTATAATTCGTATTCCCTTTCAGCCCTTTGAGCTTAAATGAATCAGTTCCGGTTTTACCTGCTAATGTATATTTATCCTCTGTGCTTTTTTTCTGGTAAATATTAAAGTATTTCATTTTATCATATGGGTAAAACCAGTTAAGAGAAATATCTGTATAGCCGCTTTCACCATTTAATCCGGAAGGGAAGCGATCTGTAATAAAAAGAATATCAGAACGTTTGACAATATATTCTTTTTTCTTATTTATATCATCTCTGAAAGTAAATTTTTCATTATCCTCTGCAGCAAGATTGGTTTTGAATTTTTTACCGTTTTTAAGATGAACATCAACACGTGCGAAAGTAGTTACTGCAATTTCCTTGCTCGGCAGGGTTTCAATTCCGGAATCATCAATTCCAGTAACTGTAATGTAATATTTCATATTGCTTTTCAGTCCGGTAATGTGAATTGAATTTGATGATGATGTATCAGCTTTAATATATTTATCTTCTTTTTTTGTTTTCAGATATATGTTAAAGGAGTTCATTTTATCAAAGGGGCGGTACCATTTGAGCTCAATATCAGTATATCCGGCTTTTGCCTTTAATCCTGACGGATTCCTTACTGCTAGAAACAGTACATCCGGTCTTGGCACTAAAAATTCTTCCGGTTTATCAATTATATTTCTGAATGTATATGAGTCTCGGTCTTCTTCAATCAGGTATCCCCTGAAATTTTCTCCGTTTCTCATCTGAACATAAATTTTACCCATATTTATTTCTGAGTATTGCACGCGTATTATCTTGAATCGAGGATAAGTTAAAACATAATTCTGCTCGTTTTGAATTGTAACAGCATCAGGAGTATCGTTTATAACCTTTCCTTTTATAATGGATCCGTCCTTCAGGAAAAGATATTCCGCTTTCAGAGGTAAAACTGCAAATAGAATCAGTAGGGATATAATTGTTTTTTTAATTAAAAAGTTTTGCAAATAATATCCTTTTTTTAGTTATATAATAATTGATTTTGGAATCCGCATGTTTTATTTTTTTTATAAAAATATCCGATTATATATAATCAGTCAATATATTTTTGATATTAAAAAGAACTATGTTGATATTTATTTAACTATTTGTTCTCTTTAATCTCCTGCATGTAATTGCCGTTTTTAAATTTAAACAGAAAACAATATGAATAATAAATTTTCCTTTCATCTTAAATCTATCAAAAAAATACTTGATTTAGTTTATTATTGTAATTAGGATGATGGGTATAAAAAGAATTCAATTTTCTTCAGCAATGCATTTTTTTTGTTTTCATACTGAATCAAATATTCAAAAATTATTAAATTAAACGCACATTTGGTTATAAATAATTACCGGAGTTAAAAAATGAAAAATCTGTCTGGAAAAGTTGCAGTTGTTACAGGAGCCGGTTCCGGCATAGGCCGGGCACTTGCTTTGAGGCTTGCTCATGAAGGGTGCAGCCTTGCTTTGTCTGATATCGACAAGACCGGGCTTCATGATACTGAAAAGCTTCTTTCTCAATTCAATGTTAAAGTCAGCTGTCAGATTGTGGATGTATCAGACAGGAAAAAGGTATATGCTTATGCTGATAAGGTTGGGAAGTTTCACGGACGCGTTGATATGATTATAAACAATGCAGGTGTTTCCATGACTGATTCAGTTGCAAATGTTTCATATGAGGATTTTGAGTGGCTCATGGGAATAAATTTCTGGGGAGTAGTTTATGGAACAAAAGCTTTTCTGCCTTATCTGAAAAAACAGGCAGAGAGTCATATTGTTAATATATCAAGCGTTAACAGTTTTCTTCCATGGCCGAATCACAGTCCTTATTGTTCATCGAAATCTGCAATTAAAGGATTTACGGAATGCCTGTCGCAGGAATGTGAGGGGAGTACAATCCGTGTTTCATGCGTTCTTCCGGGAGGGATTAAAACAAACATTGCCAGAAATTCAAGATTTCGTGAAGCTGCAAACAGCAGAATAGATAAAGAAACAATGGTAAAATTTTTTGATAAAGTTGCAAAAACTTCACCTGAAAAAGCAGCGGATATAATTGTAAGCGGAATTAAAAAAAATAAGACCAGGATACTTGTAGGATCGGATGCATATTTTTTTGACAAAATGATCAGGCTGTTTCCAGTGTCATTTGTTAGAAAAATGGGAAAAATTATTAAGAAATAAAAGTTAAATAAATAAGATTCCAGTACGGGTATTCATCCAAGAGTCTTTTTAAGCGCTTCTGATAATTCATCAATTCTGAAGGGTTTCCTGAGTATTGCAGAAAAGCCGAACTTTGAATGATCTACGAAAACAGGATCATCGGAGTAGCCGCTTGAAACAATAGCTTTAATTTGAGGATTATATTCTCTTAATACGATTATTGCTTCCTTGCCTCCAATGTCGCCTGGTATTGTCAGATCCATAATAACAACAGTATAAGGATTGCCGGCTGCATGCGATTTTTTATAGAGTTCAATCGCCTCGCTTCCGGTTTTAGCGCCATCGGAATTATATCCAAGGTGTGAGAGCATTCCCTTTAAAACTGATAAAATGGATTCCTCATCATCCATAATCAGAACTTTTAAATCAGAATGGTTCGCAGCTTTTTCAGTTTTAGCAGTAACTGCTGCTGTTTTTTTATCCGGCATATCTGTAATTGAATCTGCAGGGCCTTCCTTGCTGATTTTTTTTTCTGCAGTTGGAAGATAAATTGAAAAAACTGATCCTTTTCCTTCCTCAGAAGTTATATCAATATAACCCCCATGATTTGTAATTATTGAATAAACAACAGAAAGCCCTAAACCTGATCCGCTCTGCTTTGTTGTGTAATATGGATCAAATATTTTTGCAAGGTCGCCTGATGGAATTCCTTTGCCTGTATCTGAAATTGTCATCTTAACAAATTTACCAGGCCTCGGTAAACCGCTGGATAACATTGTGATATAATCAATATTGAAAATATGATTTTCAAGTGATATGTTTATTATTCCTCCGGAAGGCATTGACTGCACAGCGTTCAGCATAAGATTGTTTATTACCTGTCCAATCTGACCTTCGTCAGCTTCTATTTCCCATAATTCTCCCGGAATATTTGTAGATGCTTTTACTTTTGAACCGGCAAGATTAAATTTTACAGCATTAAGAATAAGTTTTTCAAGATTGATAATAGTTTTAACCGGATGACCGCCTTTTGAAAAAGTCAGAAGCTGACGCGTCAGACCCTGTGCCCTGAGACATGCCTCCTCGGAATTATCAATGAATGTGAGAGTTTCTTCAGAATTTTCAATATTCAGACGCGCAAGAGATAGATTGCCTAGAATGCCCATGAGTATGTTGTTGAAATCGTGAGCGAGTCCGCCTGCGATAAGACCGAGAGATTCAAGTCTCTGGGTTTTAATAAGATTCTCTTCGTATGATTTTTTTTCAGTTATGTCGATGCTTGCAGCAATAATGCATTTTCTGCCATCAAACTCCGTGACATATGAGTTCATTAGAACAGCACGTTGTGATCCGTTTTTCAATATTACAATAAGCTCATGATTTACCAGTTTTCCTGTTTTTTTTAAGATATTATTGATGACTGCCATTGTTTTTTTTGAAAATAGGCCAACCTCATAAGGGTTTTTTCCTATCATCTCGTGTCTTGAGTAGCCTGTTTGATTCATTAATGCATCATTTAGTTCAATATATTTTCCTGTTTCAAGATCATTCAGCGTCATTGGAACAGCATTTGAATGAAATAGCTGAAAGAATTTCTGCTCGGATTGTTTCAGTCTTTTGTTGGATTCAATAAGTTCATTCTGGGATTTAAGAAGTTCATTGTTTAAAGCTTCAAATTCCTGGTTTGTTGCTTCGAGTTCCTCTACTGTTGCCTGAAGCTCTTCATTAACTGAGTTAAGTTCGGTATTTTTTAAATTGAGAAGTTTTTCTGCTTTTATTCTTTCTTCAAGCTCAGTGCTGTAGCTGCGGCCTAATATCCATATAAATAAAGCTATGCTTATGAGACAGCCTGTTATAATAACAACCCTGTTGATAAAAACCGTATCGCTTGTCCTATAAGGTTTAACATATCCGGCTGATATCAGCCAGACAAGACATAGATATGTTGCAAGACAGATTAATAATGCGATCCACATTTTTTTGTAACCGTATATAATCGCCACAAATATAATAAGCATGGCATATAGAAAATTTCCCGGAGCGTCAATACCTCCAATATAATTTGCATTTACTGCTGGAAAATACATAAGCAGGGGCGGGATAATCCCCATTGAACGCCAATATCCTTTTTGCGTAAGTACCATTGCAATAAAAAGGGTTATTGATATTATTGAATAAATCAATAATGTATCAATTGGAAGCATATTTAATAAATAGACGATAAATGATATCAAGGTAAGTGAGAATGCAATACTAAAAGCAAGAAATATTACAACGCGGGTTATATATTCCCGCCTGGCCAGTTCAGGATCTGATTCGTTCCGCGTGTTTAGGAATTTTATCTGCATTATTAATAACATGCATATTTCACTTTAAATGTCAAATCTTTTAAAAAACTATTAAAGCGTCAACTGCAACGTTAAATAAGATAATCACAGATATTGTTTAAAGATGAAAAGATATAAAAAATGTTTTATTTTATTCTATTAAAAGCAAACATTTTTATGATAAATGCCGGTAGAGGTTTAGATGTCTTTCTCTTTTTTAAATTAATATACAGATTGAATTTTTTAAAAACAGGTATTTTGTGAGATTCAACAAACTCAATGAGCGTGCCATCTGGATCTTCAATATATGTGAAGCGACCGCCTGCATCTCCCATTTTAAATGATTGTTCGTTTTTACCATTTTCAATATTACTGTCTATTGTAAAGTCGCTGCAATTATCTTTAAGTATATTTTTTATTTCATCCATGTTGGTAACATCAAAACAAAGATGAATAAATCCAATATCTCCCCAGGTCCTGTCTTTAAAAATCTTATTCGGATCTCTATCTTTGGTTTCAATTAATTCTAATCTTCCAGGAATAAACATAGCGCTGAATGGTCCTGTAGATGCTTCTCCCTTTTCTAAAATAACTCTTTTAAAATTTGCTTTTCCACCTGGCAGCCCGTTGAAATCTTTATAATTGCTTTCACCTCTATATAAAATATTGGTATAACCAAGAATATTTTTATAAAAATTTATAGATTGTTCAATATCAGATACGCCTATTATCGCTCCGCATATACCGCCAACTTTACTGCTGGTATTTTGAAAAAAATAGATGTTTTCAATGACTTCAAAAATATTTCCATTCGGATCTTTAATAAAGAAATGTTTTTCACCGATAGGATTTATTTCAATACCGCTTAAAATATTAATTTGAGATTTTTTAAATGCATCAAATGCCTTTTTAATGTTTTTTGTTTTTATTTTTGCACAAAATATCCCGAGATCACCTGCCATTATTTCAAAAGATGCAGATACGGGTTTTTTTGAAATAAACTGCCAGATCTCAAGACCGCCGCCGCCTTGCATATTCAATGCTAAAACTGCTCTTCTTGAATGAATTTTATCTCCAGTATACCTCTTCATTAAATCTGCACTTCCAATATCGTCAAATATCCTGATATCAAATCCGAGGTTTTCTCTATACCACTTCCATGACTCTTCAAGATTTGAAATTCCAATTCCAATCTGTTGTATTCCATAAATACTTTTACTCATATAAAATCGCTCATTTCCTGCTTATTTGTAAAAATTATCTATAAATTCAAGATTGACATTTAGTTTTAAATCAAATTTATTTTTGAGTTTTTTAAAAACATCTAGTGTTTTTTCAATATGAACAATATTATGAGAAGCTGTTGGAATCATTCTAAACAGTACAAGTCCTTTCGGTATTACTGGGTATATAATTCCAGTAACAAATATACCATTTTCTCTAAAGAAAGCCATCCATTTATAGCCCATGTCTGTATCACCGCCAGGAACAAAAACTGAAACAATCGGGGATTTTACTTGCGGGACATAAAATCCGAGTTCTCTAAGACCGTTCGATAGAAGTGCAGACATCTCAAATAATTTTTTCCTTCTTGCGTTGCCGGAAATTACCAATTCAAGGGTTTTTCTTAAACTTTTTACGTAGATCATAGGTAGGCTTTTTGCAAAAACCTGTGTTCTAGCATTATAACGAATCCATTCAACTACATTTTTATTTGCAGAAGCGAATCCTCCAATTGATGCAAAAGCTTTTGCAAAAGTTCCAAGATGAATATCTACTTTATCCTGAACATTAAAGTGTTCTGCCGTTCCTCTTCCATTCGGCCCCATAACTCCAACCCCATGAGCATCATCAATAAATAGTCGAGCTTCATATTTATCCTTAATTTCGCAGATTTGGTCAAGTTTTGCAATATCTCCTGTCATTCCAAATACGCCTTCTGTTAAAACAATCACCCCCCCTTTCCGGGTTTCATTTACTTTTTTTAGAATATCATCTAAATTGTTCATGTCGTTGTGTTTAAAAACTTTAATATTTTTAGAATCCTGGCATGCAATTTTTGCACCGTCAATAATTGATGCATGGCAAAGCTGGTCAGAAACAATAATGTCATTTTCACCTACAATTGAATTAATTGTTCCGATAACTCCGAGATAACCATAATTAAATAATATTGTTGATTCTTTCTGTGTAAATTTAGCAAGCTCTTCTTCAAGAGTTACATGTTCCTGTGTATTCCCGCTCATAATTCGAGCACCCATTGGGCCGCTTGCACCCCATTCTTTTGCGGTTTCCACTGCAACATTTTTTATTTCTTCATTCTCGGCTAATCCCAGATAATTATTTATTGACCACATGATGCCTTCTTTACCCTGAAATATCATATCCGCACCTGGTAATGATTCCATAACAGGTAGTGAGAAGTATCTATCACCGCTTGCTCTTAGTTCTCCAAAATATCCGCCATCAGTATTGCATTTATCAAATATATCTGAGTAATCCATTTTTTTATTTCTCCTTAGTCGAATAAGTTTAATATGATATTTCCTATTTCATCATTAAATTCTGATTTTCTAACTATTAAATCTGTTTTTGGAAAGTAAACATTAAAATCCTTTAAAATCCTTTTTTTGCCGCCACCGGTTATATTAACCAAAATAATTGAGTCTTTTTCAAATATTTTATTTTCAACATTTTTTATTAAAGCAGCAATAGCAGCACCAGCTTCAGGGCATATATCAATTCCTTCAAGTTTTTCAAAAATAGTGCAGGCGTTTTTTATTTGTTCATTTGAAACGGAAAACATTTCACCGTTAGTCGCATCAAGGGTTTCATATAATCCACCTTTTATTGAATAAGGCGGGTTTCTATTAGAAAGAGTTTTAGCATCAATATTGGTTATATTATTTTTTGCATCCAGCTCACTGATCTCAATTTTATTTCTTCCATTTTTCCATGCATTATATATCGGGATAAAAGGAAAATTTTGTACTAAATGCTGTTTCATAAGTTTGTTTGAAAAATTACCACTTTCATTTAATCGTAGATTTGCTTCAAATGCTGCTATAGCCCCTGTTCCGCTTCCGATTGCTTGATAATAATAATCAGGTATCTCTCCAATAATGTTTACTGCTGATAAAACGGTTGTACCAAGACCATCCCGCCTGGCAACGTTTTTTGCCCCTCCTTCATTTTGAAAGTTTTTATTTTTACATATAAGTTCGGCAAGCTTGATTGCATCAGAATAATCACTGTCTTCAGCAGCCAGGATAATTTTAACACAATTTGAAGTTTTACAGGAACTCCATATCTCTTCTTTGTTTTGTTCTGGAACAACAACAACAAGTGGAATGTTATTCTCAGAACATACCTTTATAAAAGCCTTTGCGGTATTTCCTGCAGAAGCAATTACTAGTTTTTTTCCGGTTTTTTCATGAGGAAACCTGGCACATACTGAATAGGCTTCACACTCCTTAAAACTTCCCGTGGTCATTTTTATACCTCGCTCAGGCCAGTAACCATTAAACGTAAGGTATAAATTTTTTAATTTAAGAGAGTCTCCTAAATGCTTGCTTAAGTACGTTAAAGGCGCTGAAGAACCATCTATAACTTTATTTACCGGTAGCCAGTTTGAAAACTTAAATAAACCTGGAAGATCATTTTTTATTTTAAATTTTTTATTTAAGTAAACTGTTCGCAACAAAGATGGTTCGGTTGAATTTTCATTTGAAAGAATAAGGCCATCATCTATTATTTCCATTCCGGTTAACATGCATTTCAGCGTTTCGTGGTTTTTCATTCTTAACGTGTCCTCGTCGAATCTTGACTTATCTTTTTAAAAATATTAAAGTATATATATTTTAAAAGCATTATTAAGAAAGATAGTGCTTTATCAATTATTTTATAAAATTATGAGCGAATATTAAAAATGTAAAGTAAATTATGTATTTAAAATTTATTAGAGTTAATTTAAATTGAAGAAACTGCATATCTATTAAAAAATGAAATGGGAGCTGTTGTGAGATTATATATAGTATGATTTTTTACTTGTTATCAATTTATTGACATTCTATAATTGCATAATTTTTATCATTTTAGAATTCAGTGATAGGACCAGTTGAGATTACAGGAGAGGCAAATGGTGGATTATGAAATAAATACATATCAAAAAAATCTTGAATCTAAATCTTCTCAAGAGGTTATTTTTTGGGCAATTGACCATTTTGGAGTGAACAATATTTTACAAGCTTCAAGCCTGGGAATAGAAGATCAAATAATTACTGATATGATGATGAAAATAAATCCGGAAGTAAATATTTTTACTTTGGATACAGGAAGACTACATCAGGAAACATATAATACTCTTGAAGAGACAAGAAAGAAATATAACAAAAATATTGATATAGTTTTTCCTGAACCTGATGCTGTTGAACATATGGTTAATAGCAAGGGGCCAAATCTTTTTTATGAATCTGTTGAAAACAGAAAATTATGCTGCCGGATTAGAAAAGTTGAACCATTAAAAAGAAAATTATTTGGAATAAAAGCCTGGATTTGTGGATTGAGACGGGATCAATCACAAACAAGGATGGGCCTAGATATAATTGAATGGGATATTAACCTTCAAATAATAAAGATTAATCCACTTATTGCATGGAATGAACAGCAAGTATGGGATTATCTTCGTATACATAAAGTTCCATATAATAAATTGCATGATCAGGGGTATCCCAGTATTGGTTGTGATTGCTGTACAAGAGCAGTGAAATCTGGTGAAGACATTCGTGCCGGGCGCTGGTGGTGGGAAGATCCAGAGCAAAAAGAGTGTGGTTTGCATAATAAGTCTTAGGAATTGATTTATCAAAAATAATAAATCACAAATTATTTATTTAAATGCATGTTGCCTAAAAGATCATTTTATAAAAAAGCTGAAATATGAATTTCATTAAATGTCAAATCTTTTCCATAACTATTAAAGCGTCAACTGCAACAGGTTTAGAGCCATTGATAATAATAGGATTCAGGTCAATTTCTGCTATTTCCGGATGCAGAACCGGCAGAAAGCTCAGTGTCTGAATCAGGCGCGAGATCGAATCTTTATTTACTGCAGGCATGCCTCTGAATTCTTTGAGAAGCTTCTGTGTTTTAATATCATCAATCATTTCTTCTGCTTCACTTAAAGCAAGAGGAGCTATTCTGAATGAAGTGTCATTTAATGCTTCAGTAAAAATTCCGCCAATACCGAAAACAACACAGGTTCCGAATCCTTTCTGCTTAACAATTCCTCCAAGAAGTTCGCGCTGCCCTTTAACCATTTCGCTTATCAGCACAGGAATTGTTTTACCGGCTTTTTTCTGAATTGTATCAAAAGCTTCGGATACTTCATCACTGTTTTTCCTGTTAAGAAAAACCATTCCGCTTTCGGTTTTATGCAGAATATCAGGACTGCAGACTTTTACAGCAACCGGATACCCGATTTCATCTGCCGCCTTTAAAGCAGCGTCTTTGTCTGCAACAAGCTTTTCTCTGCTTACGGGTATGCCGTATAAAGAAAGAAGTTTTTTTGCATCGTGCTCATCAAGTGCTGTCTGATTATTTTTCATTGCTTTTTCAATTATGTTTTTTGCTTCAGCAGACTGCGGAGGCATTGATGGAGCTTTATAAACAGCACGCTCTGACACTTTTTTATATTTAAATAATGTCACCATTGCGTTTGCAGCTTTTTCCGGGGAATCATACGTTGGAATATTATTCAGCTGATATTCCTCCGTAACATTATCACGGTCCTGAAACCAGGATGAAATTGTAAGAGGGATTCCATAACTGAATGGAAGCTTGAGATACCCGTCACCCTTGGGTTTCAGGCCTGCAACGAGATCATCGAGTGAAACATTATTTATTAAATCGCTGATATGGGGATATATGCATTTGATAAAGCCTGATGACATTGCGCCATGAATGATGATGCCGTCAATCTCGCCGCTTTTCATTACTGCTTCAGGAATCTTATCTGTAAGAATAGATACATCCATGCTGAATGTAAGATCCACAGGATTGCCGCTTGGAGCATGAGGCGGGATCATGGGTTTTAATTCTGTCTGAAGTTTCTCGCTGAAAACAGGAACTTCAAGTCCAGCCTTATCGCATATATTGGCCATTGCTGAACCCGGGCCTCCGGAGTTTGTAATTATTCCGATTCTCTTTCCGCGAAGACGCGGCTGCGATGCAAGAGCCCAGCCGTTTATGTATAGTTCTTCAATTGAATCCACTCTGATAATGCCTGCCTGTTTAAAAAGACCTTCATACATGTGGTCTGGACCAGCAAGAGCTCCTGTGTGACTTTTTCCAGAACGCGCACCTGCTTCCGAACCTCCAATGTACTGGGCAAGAACCGGCTTATGCGGTGTGATTTTTCTTGCAACTTCAAGAAACCGCGGAACATCGCGAAGTCCTTCTATATAAAGTGAAATTGCTTTTGTTGCCTCATCCTGGCCTAAATATTCAAGAGCATCGATTATATTTATATTTGCTTCGTTGCCTACGCTGATGGCTTTGCTGAATCTGATACCGCGTTCTTTGAGATAAGTCATTATCTGGGTTACATAGGTTCCGCTCTGTGACGCCAATCCAAGCATACCCGGCTCTGAAACATTGCGCATAACTGTAGTGTTAAGAGATATCTGGGAGTTCACAACACCCATGCAGTTCGGTCCTACAAATGACATCCCGTATTTTTCAGCAATTGTATTGAGAAGCTCTTCCTGCTCTTTTCCGTGAGAGCCGGTTTCTTTAAAACCTGCAGTAATTACAATTACAGATTTTGTGCCTTTTTTTCCGAATTCCTCCATGAGTGCCGGCAGATGTTCTGATGGAACAACAATAAAACCCAGATCAGGAATTTCCGGAAGATCTGCAATGGATTTATATGCTTTTACCCCGAGAACAATTTCATCCCTGGGATGAACAATAAAAAGTTCACCCTTGTATCCGTTTCTCAGTATGCTCAAGGCGTGCATTGTTCCCATTTTCATCGGATTGTTTCCGGCTCCGACTATTGCAATTGATTTCGGATTCATTAATTTATTCAAGGGTAAATTAGACATGATTTCCTCCGGGAGAATTGTTTATGTTTTATTAAAAAAAATAAACAAAAGCGTAAATTTTGGAAAGATAAATTTAAGTAAAATACTGCACTGTTATGTTAATATGTCAAGTATGAATCTTTTTTTTAAATCTGTATTGATGGAGGGGGCATTTTTATTAAAAAGTTCTTTATTTATATATTAGAGTATGATATATGTAATTATTATTTTTGAGAACTTTTATCAGGATAAAGAAGGTTTATGGCTGAACACGAAGATAAAGTAGAATTATTAAGAAAAGTGGACATCTTTTCCGGTCTCAAGGAATATGAGCTCGATATAATTGCGCGCTATAGTGAAATTCTGAAACTTGAAAAAGGCGAGCCTGTTTTCATTCAGGATAATCCGTCTGATAATTTTTATGTAGTGGATAAGGGAAGGGTCGGGATTATTTCTATTGAGAGCAGCAATAAGGCTGAAATTGCCCAGATTGTATCCAAGGAATCTTTCGGAGAGCTCGACTTTCTCGGTAAAACAACAAGGAGTGCATCTGCTTTTGTTGAAGAGGATTCGGTTCTTCTGCGTTTCCCGGCAGAAGGTTTCAAATCTCAGGAAATATTTCAGGTGCATCCTTATATATCAGCCTGCCTTTTAAAAAGGCTTCTGGGTATAATTTCTGAAAGGATATGGAATGTAAACAACCTGCTTCATGAAAAATCCCACTGGCTGCTTGATTTAAGGAAACAGCTTTTATGCGATAAAATGACAGGACTTTACAACCAGACATTTTTAAAAGAGGATTTTGTCAGCATGCTTTCAAGTCTTGAAAAAGGCGCAGCGCTCTTAATGATCAAGCCGGATAATTTTAAAGACATCAATGATATCTACGGTCACACTTGCGGCGACAAAACTCTCAGGCTAATGGCGATTTTTCTGCAATCGGAACTCAAAGAGTATGACATGGGAGTCCGATACAGAGGAGATGAATTTGCAGCAATTCTGATAGATGCGGACAGGAACGAGGCAGTCAGGGCAGCGAAGGCAGTCAGTGCTGCTTACAGATCAATGGACCTTAGCGGGATAATCGGCTTAAGCGATATGAAAATTCAGGTCAGCATTGGAATTGCCCTGTATCCTGATGAGGTTGAAACCAGCAGTGATCTTATTGAAAAGGCTCATAGCAGAATGATGCGCGCAAGAGAAACCGGAGGTAACCGGATAGTTGTTTAAATCCGGTAATAAAAACAGTGGATATAAAAAATTTAGTAATATTTTCAGATTTTAATCCGGATGAAATCGCCTTTATAGAAAAACATTTTAAGATGAAATCGTTTGAAGGCGGCGAAACAATAATTGACCGCGATGAAAATAAAAAGGAGCTGTTCATTGTTCTTCAGGGGAAAGTGATAAGATCTCAGAGCGTATCCGGGAGCATTGAGCGGAATCAGGGTGAATTTCAGCGCGGGGATTTTTTTGGCGGAATTTCCCTGTTCGGCAACAAGCCGGCTTTGGGACGATATTTTGCTCTTGAGAAAAGCATTCTTCTTTCCATAAAAGAAAAAAATATAAATTCCCTGATTGAGCATAATTCAGAAATTGCAGTAAAGCTTATATCTCATCTATTAAGCCTCACTATCCAGCAGCTGAGAAAGTCGAGCAGATTTTTTGCAGATGTTGTTCAGTGGGGAGAAAATGCAAGCAGGCGCGTAATCACTGATGAAATGACAGGCATATATAACCGGGCCTTTCTTGAAGATGCTCTGGAGAATTTTTTCAGCATTTCAAAAAGCAACAATAAACCTCTTACTCTTTTCATGCTCGATATAGATAATTTCAGTAAGATAAATGAAGTTCTGGGTCTTGAAGCAGGGAATAGAATTCTTCAGGAACTGGTTGATCTCATTCAGAAAATTACAAGCAAGCACGGAATCATAGCGCGATACGGAGGTGATGAGTTTTCAATACTTCTTCCTGAAGCAGATTTAAGCCGTGCAAAATTAATTGCAGAGCAGATCCGCAGCGATGTGGAGAAATATGACTTTTCAAAACATCTTGCAGGGAAAAAAATCCCTGTAAGCATGAGCATAGGAATAAGTTCTTTTCCTGATACTGCAGATGATCTCGAAACATTCAAAAAGAAAGCGGATGATGCACTGTATAAGGCAAAGGAACACGGCAGAAACAGGGTGGAGTGGATTGATTGAAAATAGATTTGATTCCTGAATTTGAGGGGTCAGAGCCCGGTTTGCGTGGTGAGAGGAGTCAAACCATACGGGGTCAGAGCCTCCTTAAAAAACAGTAAAAAGTATACAGAATCCAGAAATTATCAGATAAAATACAACATGCAATAGGGTCTGACCCCTGATTTAATCAATATATCAAAATTAAGAATTTAGTCCTGTTTTAAATCTATTGATTCCCCTGCATTAAGAAATTTAATATTACTATATTCTTTAATTTTATCTTCAGTTATGACTTCAGAATAATGGGAAAATGTTCCCCAGTGTACAGGAATTAAAATTTCCGGTTTTAGATCGGAGTTCATTTTTATTATATCATTTATGTTATTTGTGATTCTTCCAATTATAACCGAAAGAAAAGATTTACCAACCATGGCAGAACCTGCATTTGCAATAATCAGATCAATATCTTTGATACTGAAATGTTTTAGAAAGCTTTTATTGTAAACTGAATCTCCTGTGACATATATATTGAATTTAGAATCTTTTTTTGAAATTTCCAGGAAATAACCGTTTCCATTTCCAATTATGCTGCTGTATAGTTTTCTCTTTGCGTGAATCGCCGGAAGCGCTTTTATTTTTATTCTGATATCATCATATGCAAATGCTGATTCTTCGTTCCAGTTTAATAATCTCACATCTTTGAAAATATTTTTTTTGAAATATTTTCTGCATCCTGTATGGGAAATGACAATTGCATCTTTGTTTATTATTTTAAATCCTGCGCGGTCAATATGATCTTCATGATTATGTGTCAGGAGCCAGAGGTTTACTTTTTGAAAATCGGAATCATTATAAACTGGATCGTTTAATCTTTTTGTTTTAAAATATTTATAATCCTGAATTGTGTCAGCAGGGCAGAGTACCGGATCGCATGCAATTTTTAAATTATCAATCTGCAGAATCCAGGTTGCGCCTCCGATCCATTTAAAAGAAATTTTCATTTTATTTCATCCTGTGTTTTTAACGGGTGCCTGATTTTTATATTTTTGATAATAGAATGTTTTTATAAAAATCAGGCTGTCTGTTCTATTTAATATAAAGTCTTCAATGCCTCATTAATTTTTTTCATCTTATCTCTTGCATCCGTACCCCAATCGCTTTCAGGAAATTCATTCAGCAGCCTGTTGAAATATATTCCGGCATTATTAAGGCAGATCCGTTTTTCCTCCGGAGTTATCAGTTCCCTTTTTGAAAAAAATTTAAAAAATGTATCAAAGTATTTTTTGTAGTATGTCATCCCAAGTTTATAAAGCTTGTAATCATTTGCTATATTTTTTATAGAATTATTTTTCTGCATATCCGGAGAAATTTGATCCGGATTTTTTATGATATATTTATAGGCTTCAGTGATATCAGCCATAATTTTAGCCTGCTTTATCTTTTCATCCCCGTTTGAAAATTTATCAGGATGATTCTTTTTAGCAGATAATCTATAGGCTTTTTTAATGTCTGTTAGTGATGCATCTTTATCAAGTCCTAACAGTTTCAGATATTTATTTAACATTTTCTATTTTTTAAATAAAAAGAAAACTGTAGCAGCAGATGTAATAATTGTAAGTATCATTGATATATTGTGTATTATCAATACATAATTACCGATCGGCTTTTCAATGCTCAGTAAAGCACCTGAAATAAACAGAATTATTGCAAATACTGCTGAAAAGATAATTAGAGATAATACAGCAATATTTATTTCAGTATTTTTTAGAAGATTGAAAATTACCATGCAGGTTAAAATTACTCCTGCGAGTGCAATCAGCTTGTGTGCATTAAAAATTGCTGTATTTAACGGTTTACCTGATTTACTCAGCCAGATTCCGCTTGCAATTGCCAGAAGAAACAGAAATCCTGAGATCATTATTTTTGTTGTGATTGTCATGTGAACTCCTTTTATTTTTTAATTTCATATTTAATAATCCTGTTTATTTTTGAAGAAATAATTACCTGCAATGATTAAATTTCTCATCCGGTTCTTCCATGAGGGCAGATAAATACGCATTTGCCGCAAAGACTGATCTCTTTGTTTATTTTTTCTTTTGATATGCTTCTGCAGTATTCCCTGCATTTAAACGGATCGAAAAATTGATTCCGCTGAATGCTTGTATTCCATGATATGCCGTTTGATGCTTTGGCTGGACAGATATCAGAACATAATGAGCAGTTTCCGCATAAGCTTGAATCAATTGGATCATTAGTAATTTTTAAAGGGTAGTTCGTGATTATAGATGCAAGGCGTATTCTCGGGCCGAATTTTTTTGAAATCAGCAGATCGGTTTTTCCGATCCAGCCAAGTCCTGCACGTGTAGCAGTCATTTTGTGAGAAAAGCTATAAGCTAATGTTTTATAGTATGATTCGCTCAGTTCGCTGTCGTCAACAGTTGCTTTGACCGGCTGAAATTTATATAGGCTGCTGTCAATATCATTTACAATAGATGATATAAGTTTATTTATTTCGTTATTGATAGAATGATAATGATTGAAATATTCCAGTGTCGGGCCATTATCAATGGAATCTATTATTGAATCATCAAGTTTACGGATAATTGATATCCCGTGTGTATATGATGAATACTCATTCGACAGAAGTCCTGTAAGATCAGCAAATCCATATTCATATTCCGGTAAATTCAGGTGTTTATATAGTGTATCCTGTATTTTTAATTCCATTTGATTTTTGCCTTTGTTTAAAACAGTTTCAGAAAAAGAATTTTTTTTTAAACAGGTTTTATATTATAATTTCTTCAATATTTAATCTTTTCCTTGGTTCAGGATTTTCGGCTGGTAAACCGATCGGTAAAAGAGCCACTACGTGAACGCTGTCGTCCCATTTGAATATCTGTTTCACTTTATCGCCATCAACAAGCCTTACCCAGCAGCTTCCTAATCCGAAATCCAGAGATCTTAATACAATATGTTCTATAGCAATTGCGACATTAACGCTTATCCTCGGTATAACTTCACTGATATTCATTTTTTTCAAATCTTCAACATTGTTTAATAAAATACCGGAAATCCTGTTTTCAATTGCATTATTTTTTTCCAGATCCTGTACGCCTGAAACAGTTCCGTCAAGATATCCTTTTATGTCTGAACAGCATACAATAACAACCGGAGCTTCAGAGATAAATTTCTGATTATAAGCAGCTTCAGATAAAAGCTTTTTATATTCTTTATCCCTGACAATTTTAAATCTCCAGGGCTGGGCATTGCAGCCTGAGGGAGCAAGCCGTGCCGCATCAATTAATTCGGAAATAATATCATCAGAGATATCATCATCTTTAAATTTGCGGATGCTTCTGCGCTGTTCAATAGCTTCCTTTGTGGTTAGTAATTTCATATGGTTCCTTTATTAAGTAATAATATCTTTTTTATTTTTTATGACAAACTCAGGCCAGCGCGGCCTGTATGGATGACCGTATTCAGTCCAGAAACGAAGCTGCATTGCATTTGTCGGGCAGATATTTATACATAAAAGGCACAGAGCGCATGTGCCTTTTGCAGCAGGATAATTATTTTTATCAAAGTAGAGTCTCTGCGACGGGCATGCATTGATGCACTTGCCGCATTTATTACAGCGTCTGCGCCAGGCGTAATTTCTATATAGAGCTACATTTATCCATTTATTATCCAGTAAAAATCCAATAACAAACAGAAAGAATGGTATAAAAATTATAGGCAGGCCTGCTTTCTGCTGTAATATCAGTTTTTCTCCGCATTCCTTTATTTCAGAAATATCTCTTTCGGATGGTGATTTTTTATCTATATTTTTCCACATTGCTGATGTGCCGATACGGAAAGTCGCAACATTCATCGGATACATTGCCCAGTTTCTTCCAATTACACGATAACCTTTTATTGTCAAAAGAAGCCATGCAGTGAAACCGGCATTTTCAGGACCTCCGAAACTTGAATAAAGAATAAATGCAGGTTTTCCTTTTCCCCGCGGCAGTTTTGTAATTATATATTCTGCTAAATGCCATGGCGGCTTCCATCCGAAAACAGGAAAAGAAATTATGAGGCTATCTCCATTTAATTCTGCTTTAAAATCTTTATAATAATGAAAACGGTGTATATTGATTTGAGCTCCGGCTTTTCTCGCGCTTTCAATAAACAGGCTGCTGTAATGGCCGGTGTTGCCTGAATAGGAGCATAGAATAAAATCAATTTTTCCTGAAATTACTGTTCGGGAACGTATGCTGTCTATAATATATATTATTAATCCAAGAACTGTTGTGCTGATTAAAAAGTATTTGTGAAAGATCATGTCAGTTGGATCATTATATATTACTGCCGGAATAGCGGAACCGATAATTAAAACAGTAATAAACGGAATTATCTTTGATTGTATTTTATACCCTGCAAAGATCAGCATTAACATTATTAGCGGAAGATAAATATACAAATCATTATGGTTGAGCCATGTTAACAATAACCAGAAGCCATCCATCCAGTATGAATCTGATTTATATAATGGCTTTAATATAAGCATTCCGATAAGCCAGAATAACGGGAAGAAATCAAAATTTAAATAATAAATTAAGTATAGTATTCCAATGGAATATAATATTGAAATAGAATATATTATTATTGGCAGATTTTTTTTATTCATCAAGATATTCCCCGGTTAATGATTTCCATCTGGAAAATATTACTTTTTTATCTATATTGATCAATAGGTTGGAATCATACAGACTGTTCTGTCAATTACAAATTACAGTCTATGCGTATGGTTAATACATTGTGATATTATTTTTTAAACAATATATTGAAATGATTTCAAACGCCTTTTAAATTGAAATCCGGAATAAACTTTTCTGAAGATGCGCCGTCTTCCTGAATAAAGGCATTTGTAATCCCGATATCCATGCAGAAATCAATTAATTCGTCATAATCTTTTTGTAATCCGTGTGCAGATTTAAGTTCATTAAATTCATTAGCCCTGTGCTGCGGTGTGTACTGATTCATTATGCTGAAAAATACCGAATCGCCGAATCTCTCAAATAGAAACTGCATTATTTTTTTTGAATCTTCAAGAAGACCTGGAAGGAGGAGATGTCTTATAATAACTCCTCTTTGTGCCAGTCCGTCATCGTTAAAACCCACAGGACCTGTCTGCCTGAACATCTCATCTATAGCTGTAATCGCATATTTGAAATAATCCGGAGCATTGGAATATTTTAAAGCTATTTCATTGTTTAAATATTTTAAATCAGGAAGATAAATCTGAACCAGGCCTTCGAGCGAAGCAACAGTTTCCTTGTTTTCATAGGAATTGGTGTTGTATACAACAGGTATTCTTAAGCCTGATTTCTTTGAAATAGATAAAGCTTTTATTATCTGAGGAACATAGTGTGTCGGAGAAACCAGATTTATATTGTGGGCTTTTTTATTCTGAAGCTCAATGAAAATTTCAGCAAGGCGTTCAATGGAGATTTCTCTGCCGTTTCCCTGCTGGCTTATATCAAAATTCTGGCAGTAAACACACGACAGGTTGCAGTTTGAAAAAAAAACTGTACCTGAACCTTGCGTTCCGGAAATGCAGGGTTCCTCCCAGTGGTGGAGAGACGCGAGGCTTATTTTAACATTAAATCCTGCCCCGCAGACTCCAATGTCTCCAGCAGTTCTGTCAACACCGCAGTTGTGCGGGCATAGGGTGCAGTATGTTAAAATATCAGCCAGAAACTACTCCTTGATTTTCTGCATTCTGAATAAAATATCCTTGAGTGTGTTAAGCTCTTCGCCGTATTTTGCCCAGTTTCCTTCTTTCAGATTCTGTTCAGCTCTGAGGTAATGATTGTAAGCTCGTGATGCGAGATCTTTCATCCTGGTGCCTGCAGCATCATCTCTTTTGGATGAATCCATGAATTTCCCGCCTGAGAAAATTTTCTCAAGAGCTGCAGGGAGATTTTCATCCATAACAACCTTATCTGCAAATGAAACAATAACTCTTTTGAGCTCAGGCATTTCGCTTGTTTCAGCTTTAAGGTATAAAGGTTCAATAAAAAGAATGGAATCTTCTATCGGAATTGCCATCATATTTCCTCTGATGACTCCTGAACCTTTCTGATTCCATAAAGTAAGCTGCTTTGAAATTTCCGGATCCTGGTCAATACGCGCTTCAATCTGCTGAGGCCCGTAGCTGAGCTTGTCTTTCGGCAGATGATATAAAAGAAGCTCGCCGTAATTGGGGAAATCGCATCTTGCAGCGAGAAATGAAACCATATTGTTTTTCTTGTAAGGAGTAAACGGCATTATATGAATGAATTCGCTGAATTTTATATTTGGAAGTTTAGTTACAAGATAGTAACTCTCAATCTGAACTTCGCTTTTATCATACGTTTGTCTCGGTATGTGCCATGCATCTTCATTGTTGTAGAAGATGTTCGTGTTTGTCATGTGATACCTGAGAAGCATGTTTGACTGAACCATGAAAATATTTTCAGGATATCTTACGTGTGTTTTCAGATCAGCAGGCATTTCAGAAATATTTTTAAAAATACCCTGAAAGATATTAGTGTATGTTTTTAAAAGCGGATCCTTTTCATCTGAAATATAATAAGTCATTTTTCCGTTATAGGCATCTATGACAATCTTGACAGAGTTTCTGATATAGTTGATAGTTTTACCGTTCATGTCAATCGGGGTGGAATAGGGGAACTGATCAGTTGTTGTGTATGCGTCAATGATCCAGTAGAGCTTCTTTTCAGATATGACAAGATACGGATCGTTGTCTATTGTTAAAAAAGGTGTGAATTTTTTCACCATTGCGGAAATATTCCGGTTGTACAGCATTTTGCTTTTGGTGTCGATAGCGCCTGAAATCAGTATATTTATATCTGCAAATGCTGCTGAGAACATGATCCGTTTTAGAAATGAATCAAGAACAACACCGCCTGTTCCGGAATAATTTGTATATTTGTTGTCGTCTCCTGAAGGATAGTCAAATTCCCCGGGGTTGATTGATGTATTGGTGAGAACATAATTATCCTTATGCTCGCCGAAATATACTTCTGGTCTGTCAATTTTAATGTCAATATCTGATTTCGGGGGAATGTCGTAAATTGACATTTCAGGAAGTCCCTCGGGAGTGATTTTGTCAACCCTGCTCATTACAACGCCGTAACCGTGAGTGTAGATGAGGTGTTTATTCTGCCATGTCTGGCTGTTCTTGCTGAGCTGGTCTATTGACAGTTCCCGTGCAGAAAGATTAACTGCAATTTTCCTGCCGTCGATCATGTATCTGTCAACATCTACATCATTAAAAAAGTAATACGGCTTAAGCTCCTGCAGCTGCTTATATGTCTGCTTTAGAGGTTTCCAGTCCCAGAGCCTTATATTTTCAAGGACTTCTCTGTTTTTTACTATATCAGCATATGTTAAATTAAGGCTGTTTGGAAATGCGGTTTCTTTTATTCTTTCGATGTCATATGCAATTCTCGTAAATTTTATATTGTTTGCAATGAAAGGTTTTTCTTTATCAAGTTCGTTCGGCTCAACTATGAATCTCTGCTGAACTGCCGGGTAAATTGTTCCAAGCAGAAAATATAAAGGAAGTAGAGCTGCGAGAACGAACATCGGCATTTTAAAACTTTTAATGAACAGGTTGATGAACAGCAGCAGAGCAGCAGCAAATGATATTACCATTGCAACATTATATGCAAGAAGATTGGCATTAACTGCTGTATATCCTGCACCGTAAAATTTACCTATTTTTGAAAATAATAATTCGTAAGATGAAAGTTTATATCCAAGTCCGTGAAGGAAAACAAGATATCCGAGCAGTGTTGATATGTGAGCTCTGGCAAACAGGGAAAATTCGAGCTTGCCGTATCCGATCTGGATTCCGCCGTTTATCATATGGAAGAAAATTGAAAAAACTGCGATTAAACCGAACGCAGCCATAAACCATCCGTATAAAAACTGATAGAACGGAAGTTCAAATACATAGAAGCTTATATCCATATTAAATAGAGGATCTTTCGGAAATCCTGCAAATGGAACGGAGTTCATGAAGCTGAGGTATTCTTTCCAGTAGGAAGAGGCAGCATTGCCCATTATTATAGAAATAATTATTACTATTATTATAAGCAGAACAGACAGGGCTTTTCTTGGAGTTCCGAATACAGGAAGTTCAAGCCTGTCTAAAATATTGTTTGTGAATATTCTTCCTTTTCCGGCAAGGATTCTAATAAGTATGAAATTCATTCCGAATAGAGCTGCAAATACAAGGCTGAAGATTATATGAACATTGAATTTAGAAAAGAACAGAACTGTGAATATATTAACGCCTCCGTTTGATTTAAACCACTCATAATCTATATAGAATCCTGCGGTATAACGTATTATAACATATAAAATCAGAAAAATTACTAATCCGTATAGGACTTTTTTATTCATGAGAATCTCCAGTATGGTATTGTTTTGTACGGATTGTAATATCCGTGGAATTTGCAGATTTCAATAATCAAAATTCCTGATATATATTTCGTCAAGTAAAAATAAATTTACCTTTTAATAGGTTTTAGCGGATGCAGATGGAAGTTTTAATACTTCTTGACTTCTTGGATTATACTGAAATAATATTATAAATATAGAATTCAGTATAATTATTTTGGAGGAGTTTATGTATAAGATATTGTCAATTGCGTGTACTCTGGTTTTTTCTTTATTTATATTGTTTGCCTTTAACGAAGCTTTGAACGCAGGGCAAATATGCTATTCCTGCGGAACCGGAAGCTCCTGCAAACAGTGCGCTTCATCGTCCGGCAAAGACACTGCAAAAGACAGAAAGATCTGCAGGGATAGAGGCTGCAAGGTTTCAGGAACTACTTCCTGCTCAACTTCTTCCAATGTAAAAGTCTGCAGATAAATTAAAATGTTTTATTATAATTAATATCATTGATGGAATAATATTAATCAGGACTGTATTCCAGATATTAAGAAATTCTTATTGACTTTTTGTTTTATTATATAATAATATCAATGATCAAAAAAAACTTCGGAGGTGTTTATGAAAAAGATTTTATCAGTCGCCTGTACTCTGGTTTTCAGTATGTTTATGGTTATGGCTTATATCGGAACTACAAATGCAGGTCAATTCTGCTTTCTTTGCGAATCCGGAAGTTCATGTCAGCAGTGCGCTTCAGTTTCAGGGAAAGACACTTCTAAAGACAGAAAAATCTGTCAGGAAAGAGGCTGTAAAATTTCCGGAACTAGTTCATGTTCAACAGCTTCTAATGTAAAGGTTTGTAGATAAACTTTTTCTGAATAACACTCATAAGAAGAGATGGCTGTCTTGTCAGCCCTCTCTCCTTATGTATCCACTCACCGTCGCCTGCTCATCGGAGCAGGGCCTTCAGGTACTTTCCTGTAATAAGACTTTTTCATTTTCAAGGGAATTTTTATTCCCTTCTGTACGAAATCACTCCCTTTCGCCGGGTTTGAAAGCACCGGCTCGAGTAGAGTGTTTTTAAGTTTAAAAATGTACTGGTGTCATCTCGGCTTCGCTCGATGAGCGAATATGCTCGGATTAAAAATATTTATTTCAAAAATGCTTGCCGGGCGGAACCGAGGCATTTTTTTTCAGAAAACAAAATTTACGCCAACATTTACTATTCCAAGATAACCTATTCCAAGATCGGCAAAGACTCCAACAGTTTTACCAACCCTTATTCCGAATGCTGTAAAGTGAAAAGCAAAAATAGGCTGTGCATCTTTTGAAACAGAACCGTTTGAGCCTATAACTGTTGCAGTTGCGTAAGTGAATCCGCCTGAAAGTCCGTGATAGAATTTAACCCATTCCCAGCCGTACATAATTTTGACATTGAGCATGAATGTCAGGAACTGCCAGTTAATCTGCTTTATAAGGCCATTGTTTTCAGAAACGGTATCGTTAACCTGTTCATAGCCGGCATTCAGTCCGATTCCAAGCCATTTAATCGGATAATAATGGTAGTTAACATAAAGTGGTCCCCATGAACCATTGTTGTAAATATTACTGGTGTTTTCCGAGTAAGGAGAATAGGGCTGTGTAAATCCGAATACCAATGCATTTAAGATGGTTGCTGAAACTGAAAGCATTGAAATAAATCCATAACCGACCTGTATTTCGTTGCGTGGAAATTCTGAGTTTGCATCCTGTGCGCGGCATATTTCTCCTGTGAGGATTGAGGCTGTTAAAATCATGGCTGTTAGTAGTGATTTGATTTTCATATGGTCTCCTTTTTATAAAAAAATTCTTTTAGCAAAGGGCTATCCGCTTTGTCAGCGGAGTCGAACCGGCACCTTGAATGCAAGATGTAATGAAACTCATAAGAAGAGATGGCTGTCTTGTCAGCCCTCTCTCCTTATGTATCCACTCACCGTCGCCTGCTCAAGTGGCGCAGGGCCTTCAGGTCTTTTTCTGTAATAAAACTTTTTCTTTATCGATAAAAGGTTTGCTAAATCCTGTTTGAAAACAATTGCCATTACGCCGGATTTTGAAGCACCGGCTTGATTTAAAATATAAATACTAGATCCAAATAGACCCGTTTAATATTCCGATCAAATATTTTTTTAATAAAATAGAATTATTTTCAAGAGATATAATATATTGCTTATCATCTGGTTGTATTTTGTCATTATTAAAATTTGGTTCAAATTTATTAAATAGTTCATAAAATGAAATTATATTTTTATTATCTTTATCATTAGGGAATTTTGTATCCTTTCCTTTTATTAAATAAAAATAAAAATAATTTTCTTTGAAATCATAATTAAAACGAATTCTTATCTCATCTCGAATATATTCATTTATAAAATTTAGGCCAGATTTTTCTTGTTTGGTATTTATAAATTTTAAATCTGTTGTTAAATAATTATAAAAATGATTATGGTAGGTTAAAAAATTAGTTACATCATATTTTCTCATTTTTAAATTCCATTTTTTAAAATTTTTATTTGAATATATATTGTTTTTTAGTTAAAATTATTTAAATCAATCGTTAAAACCCTTCCTCTCAAGCGCGTCTGTCTGAATCCCGGTGTAACCGGGATGAGTTACGCGCGCGGGGGTCAAGGGGGTGTAACACCCTGCGGGTTCTTTGGACGCTTTCTTATCCGCATAAGAAAGTGTCATTACCCCAATACTTGCAGTATTGTTAAAAATAGAATTATTTAAAAAAACATATATTAAATTATAAAATGACTTCCAGTATTATTGCTGGAGGTCATTTAAGTTATTAATTTTGTGATATACATTTTAAAAATATAAAATAACATTGTCAATATGAATATCAATCAAATGAAAATTATGCAGGTCAAATGCGCGGAATAATCGTCAAGGTTATGGGGCGGTATTGCACTGTGCGCGTGGATGATCGAAATATCACGTCTGTTCTTCGCGGTAAAATACGTCAGGATGAAAGCATGAAGCGCTTTTCTGAACCAGCTGCAGTAGGCGATGATGTTGAATTAAGCGTTGATTCCAATGATGAGGGATTGATTGAAAAAGTATATGAACGCCGCAATGTGTTTACCAGAAAAGATAAGGGCCGGAAAAAAGAGGACCTAATTGCAGCGAATATCGGGCAGATTGTTATTGTTTTATCATTTTATAAGCCTGCATACAATCTCAGGTTTTCAGATAGAATCTGCGTAAGGGCTGTTAAAGAAAATATTCCGGTGCTGCTTGTTGTGAATAAAAGCGACCTTTCAGAGAAAAGCGAAATCAGTTATATTAAGAAGTATTATAAAAACACCAGGCTCGATATTATTTTTACAAGTGCTAAAACCGGCGACGGCATTGATAAGCTTGATAAAAAACTCAAGGGAAAAGTCTCACTGTTTACAGGATCTTCCGGTGCTGGAAAATCCTCCCTGCTGAACTGCATCTGTCCGGATATTGATTTGAAGATTGCTGAAATTTCTGAAAGTACAGGCAAGGGAAGGCACACAACCACAAATGTTCAGATGATCCGTTCTGACAGCGACACCTGGCTTGTTGATACTCCGGGAATGCGTGAGTTCGGTCTTATGGATATTACTCCTGATGAACTTGCGGATTATTTTCCGGATTTTAAAATTCTTTCGCATAATTGCAGATTTTCTCCCTGCACTCATGATCACGAGCCGGGCTGTGAAGTAAAAAATAATGTTGACTCGGGAAATATTTTGAATGACAGGTATATATCGTATTTAAATATTCTTCAGAATATACGGGATTCATATTCAAAAATGTATGATTGAAATTAAAGATTTAAATATTTCCTTTGACGGGAAAAAAGTTATAGATGGCGTGAACCTTTCAGTAACAGAAGGCGATACTCTTGTTATGCTCGGCAAAAACGGTTCAGGCAAGTCTGTTATTCTGAAAACTATTGCAGGACTCATCAGCGAATATTCCGGCAGTATTTTTATTAATGGGGCAGATATCAGCGAGTTCTTTCATGACAGGGGAACCGGCAAGAAACAGAGCCTTGAGGATTTCCGTCTTGCGTATGTTTTTCAAAAGGGCGGCCTGTTCGATTCAATGACAGTTTTTGATAATGTTGCTTTCGGGTTGAGAAGAATGGGCGTTGAAGAACAAAAGGTTGAGGAACTTGTTTTAAATACTCTTCAGCGGGTTGGTTTGAAAGGAAATGAATACAAAGTGCCGGTTGAGCTTTCAGGCGGAATGCAGAAACGTGTGGGGCTTGCGCGCGCTGTCTGCCTTAATCCCAATATCATTCTTTATGATGATCCGACAGCAGGTCTTGATCCAATATTATCAGATTCCATTGCAGATCTGATTCTTGAAATTGAACAGTCTTTTAATACTACATCAATAGTTGTTACCCAGGATCTGAAAGTTGCACGTAAAATTTCAAGAAACATTGCGCTTTTATATGGAGGGAAGATTGTCTACACAGCAAAGGGTGATGATTTCTTCATGAAAAAAGATTCATATGCAAAACAGTTCATTGAGGGCGAAATGGAAGGCCCGATTGATATTTATTAAAGGAATACGCCATGTCTGATTTTTTTGTTCACGAAAGCAGTTTTATTGATGATGGAGTGATAATAGGTTCCGGAACAAAAATATGGCATTTCTGTCATATAATGACCGGTTCTGTTATCGGGGAAAAATGCAATCTGGGGCAGAATGTCACTGTAGGACCTTATGCTAAAATCGGAAACAGGTGCAAGATACAGAATAATGTTTCTGTATATACAGAAGTTGAAATAGAGGATGATGTTTTCTGCGGGCCTTCAATGGTTTTTACCAATGTTATTAATCCCCGGGCTTTTATTGAAAGAAAGCATGAATACAGAAAAACTCTCCTAAAAAAAGGTTGCACTATAGGTGCCAACGCTACAATTGTCTGCGGCAACTCTATAGGCAGATATGCGATGATAGCATCAGGTGCTGTAGTTGCAAAAGATGTTCCGGATTACGGCCTTTTTGCAGGTGTGCCGGCAAAGAAAATCGGCTGGGTTTGCAGATGCGGCTGCACTTTAAAAGATTTTTCTCTGGAACAGGCGAAATGTCCGGTTTGCGGGAATTTATATAAGCTGGAAAATGATATTCTTGTTCCTGTAAATGAAGTTTAGACAGCAATTTTAATTTAGTTACTTTCATTCCCGCTCAGTCGGGAATCTATTATAGAATTCAGTATTGTGGGAAATGGATTATACGTTTAAATAAATAGCACATTTTTATTCCGATTGAAACTATAGCTAAGTTCCGGAATCTCATTGGAAATGTTTGGTATTATGGATTCCCGCCTTCGCGGGAATGACGCAGTTAAAATTTTAATTTTTTTACAAGGAGTATTCAATGTCATACAAAAACGATATCATGAAAAAAATAAACGACGGATCTGTTCTTGTCGGTATACTTGGATTAGGATATGTAGGTCTTCCTCTTGCAGTTGCTTTTGCAAGAAAAGATGTTAAGGTTCTCGGTTTTGAGAAATCATCATCCAAAGCTGATAAGGTTAATAAAGGAGAAAATTACATTGCAGACGTTGAGGACGCAGAGCTGAAAAGAGTGGTTAAGTCCGGAATGCTTACAGCGGATACGGATTTTTCCAGGATGAAAGAATGCGATGCGCTGATAATCTGCGTACCCACTCCTCTTGATAGATTTAAAAAACCTGATATGTCTTATATAGAAGCTTCCTGCATCGAAATCGGTAAATATATGAAAAAAGGAACTTTTATTTCTCTTGAAAGCACCACATATCCTACAACTACTGAAGATTACATGAAGCCGATAATTGAGCGTGAATCAAAAATGATTCACGGAACAGATTTCTGGCTATGTTTTTCTCCTGAAAGAGTTGATCCGGGCAATACGCAATTTAAAACTGAAAATACTCCAAAAATTTTAGGCGGATTCGGTGCTGATGCTGTTGAAATCGGAACTGCTCTTTATAAAAAAGCTATTAGTGAGATTCATGCGGTCAGCTCGCCTAAAGCTGCTGAAATGGTGAAGATTCTTGAAAATACATACAGGCTTATTAATATCAGTCTGATAAATGAACTCTCCCTGCTTTGCGGTAAAATGGATATAGATATCTGGGAAGTTATTGACGCTGCCAAAACCAAACCTTACGGATTTCAGGCTTTTTATCCTGGTCCCGGAATCGGAGGCCACTGCATTCCTCTTGATCCGTTTTATCTTGAGCACATTGCAAAGAAATTTCAGTTTGATCTTACAATGATCCATACTGCAGGAGAGATCGACAACCTGATGCCTCACAGAATGACAATAAAAATTACTTCAGCTTTAAACAGGCACAGAAAATCAATGAATGATTCAAAGATTCTTTTTCTGGGAGTAGCCTACAAACCGGATATTGCAGATGAAAGGGAAAGTCCTGCTTTGAAAATTATTGATGAAGTTGTAAAAAAATCAGGTATTGTTGCTTATCACGATCCGTTTATTTCCGAGATAGAAACAGAAGAGGGACGAAAATTTAAAAGTGTTCCTTTGACAGATAAAATTATTTCAGAATCCGACTGCGTAGTAATTACTACAAGACACAGCTCAATCGATTATAAGCGTATTGTTGAAAAAGCGATTCTGGTTGTGGATCTGCAGAATGCTACAAAAGGCATTAACGATAAAGAGAAGATTTACAAACTGTAAAGAAGGATAAAAACATAGGGAAATTTTGCCTGATAAGCGAATTGTCATTCCCGCGAAGGCGGGAATCCATTTTTAATAAGCTGAATTATTGAAAAACAATTTAAAGATTAATATTAAAACGCTTATTCTGGAGTAAGTTTTTTGAAGAGTTTGGCTAACAACATGTTAATGAATCTCATCGAATCAATACTATTTATGGATTCACCCGATGGTGCAGGCCATCGCCTTTGCGGGAATGACAGTAAGTATAAAATATATATTTGTTTTATAACAAAGGATCTATCAAAATGAAAAAGATCGCACTTGTAGGCTGCGGGAGAATATCGAAAAGACATATTGAAGCTATATCTGCAAATAAGAATATAGCGTTGTCTCTTGTGTGCGATATTGATGAAAAAAAAGCAAAAGAAACAGCTTCATCTTTAAAAATTGATTATGTTACAGATTATAAAAAAATCAAAGGTTATGATGTAATCACTGTTGCAACACCTTCCGGTCTTCATCCGGAACATGTTGTTGATATTGCAAGAAAATGTGATTCAGAATATATTGTTTGCGAAAAGCCGGTTTCTCTTACTGTGCGTGAAGCAGTGTGGATGTTCAAGGAGATTGAAAAAGAAGGGAAAAAACTTCTGCCTGTTTATCAGAACAGGTATAATCCGCTTATTGATTTCACAAAAAATCTTATTAAAAACGGAAAACTCGGAACTGTATTTCAGTTTAATACAAATGTTTTCTGGAACAGAAATGATGACTATTTTAAAATTGACTGGCACGGAACAATCGATCTTGACGGTGGAGTGCTGTATACTCAGGCGAGCCATTATGTGGATATGCTGATTTTTTTATTCGGAAAGGTGAAGGAAGCAAAGGGTCTGGGAGGCAGACTGCGAAAACTTGAAGTACAGGATTCAGTTTCCGCTGCTATAAGTTTTGAAAATGGAACTGTAGGTGCTTTGAATGCAACAGTGAGCGTTTACAGACAGAACTATATGACAGAGATGACAATTATCGGCGAAAAAGGAACCATGAGACTATCCGGAACAAATCTTAACACAATTGATTTCTGGGATGTAGAAGGCATGGATAAACCTGATATGGATTTTAAACTTGATCACGTTTACGGCAAGGGACACGATAAAATGTATGAGTATATTGCAAACGGTAAATTTGAGATGTTTCCCTCCTATCATGACGTGATAGATGGAATTGCATTGATGGAAAGGCTTTCATTTTAATATGCAGTTTATAGATCTGAAAAGGCAGCAGGATAAAATCAGAAGCCTGATCGATTCAAACATCAGGGATGTTCTGGATCATGGGAATTACATTAATGGTCCGGAAATGTTCCGGCTTGAAAAAAAACTTGCAGAATATGCAGGCACAAAATTTGCGATAGGCGTTTCCAACGGAACAGACGCTCTTCTCATGCCTCTAATGTATTATGGAATCAGGCCGGGTGATGCTGTTTTTACTTCAGCTTTCAGTTTTTTTGCTACTTCGGAAGTTATCAGCCTGATCGGCGCGCATCCTGTATTTGTTGATATAGAAGATGACAGCTTTAATATTGATCCGGGTAAACTTGAAGATGCCGTTAAGAAAACAATTTCGCAGAAGAAATATAACGCGCGGGGAATCATTCCTGTTGATCTGTTCGGTCAGGCGGCTGATTATGATGATATAAATGCTATTGCAAAGAAATACAATCTCTTCGTTCTGGAAGATGCAGCTCAAGCTTTCGGCGGAGTATATAAAGGGAAAAGGAACTGTTCCCTTGCAGAAGTCGCTTCAACCAGTTTTTTTCCGGCCAAACCTCTCGGCTGTTACGGAGACGGCGGAATGATCTTTACTGATTCACCTGAAATGAACGAGGCTCTTGTTTCAATCAGGGTTCATGGAAAAGGATCTGATAAATACGACAATGTCCGTATCGGAATCAACGGCAGGCTTGATACTTTGCAGGCTGCAATTCTTCTCGCGAAATTTGAAATATTCGAAGAGGAACTTGAATCAAAAAATAAAGTCGCTGAAAAATACAGTCTGATATTAAAAGATTATGTGAAAACCCCTGAAGTCAGGAACGGAAATTATTCAGCCTGGGCTCAGTATTCAATAAGGCACACCAAAAGAGATAAGATCATTGATTTTTTAAAGAAAAAAGACATACCTGCAATGATATATTATCCAAGACCTCTCCCGTTTCAAAGCGTATATAAAGATATGAGGTTTCAAAAGGGTGATTTTCCTGTAAGCGAAAAAATCTCTGAGGAAATCTTCAGCCTTCCTATGCATGCCTACCTTACAGATGAAGAAATTACTGCAGTTACTGATGCAGTAATAGAAGCTGTAAAAACCGTATAAAATTTCATAAAAAGTTCTTTACAAAAAAATACCTCTTTTTTATATGTTTCTATCAGTAGAAACATATAAACGGGGGCGGAAATGCCGGGCTTGAGTGAACTCATAAAAGTATTCGCGGAAATATCAGACGAAAAAAAAATGAGAAAACTTTTCGATGAAATATTCACTCCGGCAGAAAGGGAAACTTTTGAGCAGAGATGGAATTTATTACGTGAATTGCAGAAGGGAACTCCGCAAAGGGAAATTGCTTCCAGATATAAGTTAAGCCTGTGTAAAATCACACGGGGCTCTAAAATTCTTAAAAATAAAAATTCTGTTCTTTCGGAAATTCTTGATCCTTTTAAAAATGAGAAGTGATTTTTTATCTAAAGATCTGCTGTGAAGTTTTAATGATACAGCAAAAAAGAATTATTTATTTCAGGAAACAGTTTATCTCTATTTTTTTGCTCGGATAAATTCGGGCAGATGGGTGAATTTCTTTTTATAAAATGCAGTTAATTAATTCTTATATAGGTTTTAAAAAATGAAAAAAAATATGGAGGAAAAATATGCCTAAAGAATCTACAAAAATTTTATTAGAAGAAAAAGATATGCCCAGACAGTGGTATAACGTTCTGCCGGATCTTCCTGCGCCATTAAAACCGCCGATCAGCCCAGCAACAGGTAAGCCTATAACTCCTGAAGAGCTGCTCGCAATATTTCCAGGACCTCTTCTTGAGCAGGAAATGAGCACTCAAAGTATGATCGATATTCCTGATGAGGTTCTTGATATTTACAGACTTTGGAGACCGGCTCCTCTTTACAGAGCAAGAAGACTGGAGCAGCTATTAAAAACTCCGGCAAAGATTTATTATAAATATGAGGGAGTTTCTCCGGCCGGAAGCCACAAGGCGAATACTTCAGTACCTCAGGCTTATTACAATAAACAGGTTGGAATAATGAAGCTTGCCACTGAAACAGGTGCAGGCCAGTGGGGAAGCGCTCTTGCTTTTGCAACAAGCCATTTCGGAATGGAAGTTCAGATCTATATGGTAAAGGTCAGCTATGATCAGAAACCATACAGAAAATTTATGATGGAAACCTGGGGCGGCAAAGTTTATCCAAGCCCGAGTAATCGGACGCAATCTGGCAGAGATGCTCTTGCAAAAGATCCGAACAGCAGCGGAAGTCTTGGTCTTGCAATTAGCGAAGCTGTTGAAGTTGCAGCAACAAACAAGGATATTAATTATGCTCTGGGAAGCGTATTGAATCATGTTCTGCTTCATCAGACAATTATAGGACTGGAAGCTCAGAAACAGCTTGCACTGGTTGGAGATTATCCGGATGTAATAATCGGATGTGCAGGAGGCGGTTCTAACTTCGGAGGACTGGCTCTTCCATATGTACGTGATAAAATCAGCGGGAAAAACATTGATATTATTGCTGTTGAACCTGCTGCATGTCCTACACTGACAAAAGGCGAATTCATTTATGATTACGGCGATGTAGCAAAAATGGCTCCAATTGTTGAGATGTACACACTTGGCCATACATTTATGCCGCCGGGAATTCATGCAGGTGGACTCCGATATCACGGAATGTCTCCAATTGTAAGTCTTCTTAAAAAACATAATGTAATCAGAGCTATTGCTCTAAAACAGAAAGAATGTTTTGAAGCTGCTATCCTGTTTGCTAAATCTGAAGGTATTATTGCAGCTCCTGAATCTTCGCATGCTATCAGAGCAGCAATTATTGAAGCAGAAAAAGCAAAACAGGAAGGAAAAGAGAAGGTAATTCTTTTCAACCTTAGCGGCCATGGACATTTTGATCTTGCTTCATATGACAGGTATCTTTCAGGTCAGCTTGAGGATTATGAATATCCTGAATCCCTCATCAAGGAAGCTTTAAAAGATGTTCCGGATGTAAAGCTTTGATTTAAGAACATCTAATAATTTTGCATAATGAAATCCGGTTTGTGTTGAATTCACAGCCGGATTTTTTTATTGCATAATTTTATGTTATTCAAGAAATATACATAAATGTAATGATTCATTTATAAATCCCCTGATAGGAGGAATTTATGCCAGGAATTAAAAAGATTTCCATTTATGCTTTAATGAGTATCATAGCAGCAGCTGTTGGTCTTTTAATATACCTTAATAATAAACTTCCTAAACTTGATGGAACCGTAAAAGCCGGTAATATTTCCTCTGATGTTAAAGTAATAAGAGATAAATGGGGAATTCCGCATATATCTGCTGAAAATTCATATGATGCGCATTTTGCATTAGGATACACTGTTGCTCAGGACAGGCTTTTTCAGATGGAGCTGCACAGGAGGCTTGCGAAAGGCGAACTTTCCGAAATTTTAGGACCATCATTGCTTAAAATAGATAAAATGTTCAGAACCTATTTATTCAGAAGAACTGCAGAAAAGTATTTAAGCACTCCTGGGAAAATAAATCCGGAAGCTCTAAAAATATTAGATGCATATATTGACGGTGTAAATTTTTTTATTGAGTCAAGCTCGCTTCCTGTTGAGTTCGGTCTTATCGGAATCAGGCCTCAGAAATTTACGAGACTGGATTTTATTTCAATGATGGGTTACATGGCATACTCATTTGCAGACGGCATTCATGTCGACAGGCTCTTTTCCAAATTGAAAAAGTCTCATCCGAATCTGAATGTAAAAAAATTATTCCCGGATTATTCTCTTGAAAAACCGGTAACAATTATTGAATCGCAGGCTTTCTGGAATAAAGATTCAAAAACATTGTTGGATAACAATGCATCGGATATCAGTTTAAATCCTATTGATCTGATTAAAAACAAGCTTATTGCAGATTATTCAAAAGACAGCGCAATGGAATTAGTCAGAGGGCTGGGCTCATTCAGGGGAAGCAATTCATGGGTTATCGCTCCATCACGTTCAGCTTCCGGACGGGCGATTGCAGCTAATGATCCGCATATGGAATTGTCAAATCCCGGTGTCTGGTATGAAGTTCATATAAAATATGGAAATTATGAAAACTACGGTTATCATCTTCCGATGTTTCCTTTTCCTCTAATCGCACATAACTCGCATAAAGCATGGACTATTACCATGTTTGAAAATGACGATCTTGATTTATACTATGAAAAATTTAAAGATAAAGATTTAAAACAGGTAATGTATAAAGGAACATGGACGGATACAAAGATTATTAATGAAACGATTAAAGTTAAAGGCTCGCCGGATGAAGAACTTAAAATTGTAATAACTCCTCACGGCCCTGTTATTTCTGATTTTTTTGATGATTATAAAGGTGATCCTGTTTCATTATCCTGGGTGTTTTTAAATGAAGAGAATAAATTTCTTGATTTTGCTTATGAAATAGCCAATTCAAAAAATGTTTCAGAATTTAGAAATGCAGTATCAAAACTCGTGTCCCCCGGGCTGAATCTTTCCATGGCTGACAGCAGGGGAAACATAGCGTGGTTTGCTGCAGGTAAAATTGTTGTAAGGCCTCCGCATGTTAATTCAAAAGAGATTCTCGACGGAGCTTCAGGGCTGGATGAAAATCTCGGCTATCTTCCTTTTGAGCTGAATCCTAATCTGGTAAATCCCGAAAGCGGAATTATTGTAACTGCCAATAATAAATCTACTGTAAAACCTCTGGGGCCGGTAATGGACCTTGAGGGTTACTGGGTTCCAACGGAAAGAGCTGCAAGAATTACACAGCTGCTTTCTTCCAAAGAAAAATGGAGCCTTGAAGATTTAAAAAAAATTCAGACTGACGTTACATTAATATCAGGCGCTAAAATTGTCTCTTCAATTGCAGAGGTTCTTGATAAAAAAACAGACAGTATGACAGTGCTTGAGAAAAAAGCTTACGAAGAATTAAAAAAATGGAATTACATATATGATGTAAATTCCACAGGCGCTGCTGTTTTTTCTTTTACAGCTTATCAGATACTTAAAGGCGCTGTTGCTGATGAAATGGGGGATAAGGAATTTGATGTTTATTGCGGAACACAGGCATACTGGAGTTTTTTCAAAGCATTGATTGCTGATCCGGGAATGAAGTGCTGGGATGATATAAGAACAAATAAGATAGAAACAAGAGATGATATTGTTACAATGGCGTTTTCTGCTGCAGTTGCAGATCTTTATGATAGATTTGGAGGAAATATAAAATCCTGGTCCTGGGGAAAAATTCATAAAATAGAATATGTTCATCCTGTAGGAAGAGTGAAGCCGATGAATTTAATCTTCAACATTGGTCCGTATCCTGCTCCGGGTGAGGCAAATGTTATAAATATGATAATGTCAGCTTTCGGAAAACAGGATTACCGTGCGTATCTGGTCCCTTCAACAAGAAGACTTATTGACTATGCGGATCTTTCAAAATCTTATTCAATACAGCCAAACGGAAATTCCGGGAACTTTATGAGCAGCAATTATTCAGATCAGGTTAAAATGTATTTAAATGGAGAATACAGAATTTTAAATTTTACTGATTCTCAGATATCAGCAAATCAGAAGCATATTCTGATTATTATTCCGGAAAAAACACCGGTAAAATAATTTACTTGTTTAACAATAAAGATTTTTTTAAATGGATATTCAGTATAATTAGTATATCTTAAATTTTTAAATAATAAATAATTATGAAGGAAGAACTTGATGGATTTCAGCACTTTAACAAAAATTCCTCCGAGAGAGAGGGGCAACTGTTTCGGATGCGGAACAGAAAATAAATCAGGACTAATGATGAGATTTTATACTGACGAAGTAAAAATGTATTCAAAAGTAACTGTTCCGGATCATCTTGGCGGCTGGGATAATATTGTCCACGGAGGAGTTATATCCACAATGCTCGATGAAATAATGAGCTGGTCTGCCATACAGCTTTTAAAAAGATTTATTCTGACTAAATCCATAAATGTTAATTTTTACAGGCCGATTAAGCTTGGGGATGAATTAACTGTTGTTGGTGAAATCGGAGAAAAAATAAGCGAAAGGGAAGCGGTTATGAAGGGGCGCATTATGGATAGCGAAGGAAATATCTGCGCTGATTCTTCAGGAGTTTTTGCTTTATTTTCAAGGGAAGCTGTAATGAAACTCGGCATTGCAACTGAACATTCGCTGGAAAGAATGAAAGGAATTATTGAGTAAAAATAACTGAGCTTGCAGCTCTTTCAGGATTATTATATGAAGCCGATAAAACAGTTTAAATTAAATAATGTTTACAGTTTATCAGATAGTTTTTTATCTGAAATTATTGAATCACTGAGCGAAAGGGAGTCATATTCAGGGGTTTACCAGAGGGGCAGCCATGATGTTCCGATGCCGTCAATATCAGACCTGAAGGAAATTGTTGATCTTTTCAGGTCGATTTTATTTCCGGGATATTTTATTCATTCTGATATGAGAACCGAAACAATGAAATATTATATCGGCTCAACACTTGATAAAGCGTATAGAATGATAATTGAGCAGATTAAGCGCGGATATTGTTTCGGATGCACAACCCAGGGGGAATGTTTTGAATGCGAGATCAAGTCCAGAAAAGCGGGCGAGACTCTGATTGCTAATCTTCCTGAATTAAGGCGCCTATTATCTCTGGATGCATCTGCAGCATATACCGGAGATCCTGCTGCGAATAATATCGGTGAAACTATTTTCTGTTATCCGAGTCTCCGTGTGCTTACTAATCACAGAATAGCTCATGAGCTTTATAAGCTTGATATTCCGCTGATTCCGAGAATCATTTCTGAAATGGCTCATTCTGAAACCGGCATTGATATTCATCCCGGAGCCACTATAGGTGAGAATTTTTTTATCGACCATGGAACCGGCACTGTTATCGGAGAGACATCTATCATAGGCAATAATGTCCGGATTTATCAGGGAGTTACGCTTGGCGCGAAAAGCTTCCCAAGGGATAATTCCGGAAATCCGATTAAAGGAAATCCGCGGCACCCGATTGTTGAGGATAATGTTATCATTTATTCAGGCGCCACAATTCTCGGAAGAATTACTATAGGAAAAGGTGCTGAGATCGGAGGTAATGTCTGGATTACATCTAATGTTCCGGCAGGTGCAGTGCTTACCCAGAATAAACCAACCCAGATATTGTTTCAAGATGGTGCCGGCATTTAATTTTAATCGTGGAAATTTTAAATGTAAATCAGGATTATCTTTTTGAATTTTTAAAGTCTGCAGAAGGTCCTCTTATGGAAGCAGTGCTTTTACGTGCTGTTTTCGGGGATATCAAAATTGATATAAAAGATGAAAATCTGTATATCTCTCATTTCTCTCTATATCATGCATTATATAATCTCAAATTATCAAAGGGTCTTGACGGATATTATTTTCATTTAGATCCGATGAGAATAAGAATGATTCAGATATCTGAAAAAGGCAGGTGCACCTATTATCATGCTGACAGGGGATTATTCTGCGGGGATTTTTCCGGAGATGCGAATCTCTGTGTAAACCATAAGCCGCGCGATGAAAAAATATACCATAGCGCCAGTTTTGATATATTAAAGGATTTTTATGAAAATCCTGAAAATATTAATTTCGGCATGGATGGCATTTTAAAGAAATTATCAAACGGTATTATTCTTTATTCTCTCAGAAAAGGTGAAGTTGATTCAGCAAAAAAATTTTTTGGAATTGAATTTCCTGATAGAAAGATTGTTGTCAGGAAATACAGGGAACTTGCTTTTAAATATCATCCTGACAGAAACGGCGGTGATGAGGAAAAAATGCGTGAACTGAATTCTCATTACCAGATTCTCCGGGAGGTTTTTATCCTTTAAAAATTAAACTGCAGAGTCGTGCTGAGCTCCAGTAGAAGCAGTCAATGAGATACAGAGTTTTTTCCTTTATCTTTTATTCTTGACTTAACCTTTTGAATATGAATATTTAAAATATTTATTTTGTCTTATTAATATTTTAATGATTATTTTTTAATTTTTAATAAGGATAAAATTATGACCGGAAAGCCTAAAATCAATTCAAACCTGGCAGGAACTCCCCTGAAGAATTTTGAAATTGAAACTTCTTGGCGTAAAACAATGAATTATGCAGCTGCTATAGGCGATAACAATCCGGCGTATTTTGACGATGAAAGTCCCTCTGGAATTATTGCACACCCTGTATTTCCTGTTGCAGTAACCTGGAATATTCTCGGCAGCATACAGAAATTTATTGATTCAGATAATTTCCCCACTGAGCTTCTGTTCACGCAGGTGCATTATTCCGAGCATCTTGAAATTCACAGGCAGATAATTCCTGGACAGAAACTTGTAATTAATGGAAAAATTGCAGCAATAATTCCGCATCGTGCAGGAACTCATGTTATATTGCGGCTTGATGCAAGCGGAAGAGATGGTGATCCTGTTTTTACTGAGCACATAGGTGCAATGCTTCGGGGAGTGGAATGCATAGGCAGCTCAGGGGAAGAACTTATTCCTGTATCTCCCCGTGCGCCTGAGATTTCAGATCCTGTTTGGGAAAGCAGGCTTAATATTAACCCTTTAATGCCGTTTGTATATGACGGATGCACTGATATTGTTTTCCCCATTCATACATCAAAAAAATTTGCTCATCAGGTCGGACTTCCGGATATAATTTTACAGGGCACAGCTACGCTTGCTATAGCAGTAACGGAGCTTGTAAACAGGGAGCTTAATAGTGATTCAACTAAAATAAAATCAATTTCATGCCGTTTCATAGGTATGGTATTGCCGGGGACTGATATTTCTGTAAGATTTATCGGTAAAAAAGAAATTGAGAAAGGTCAGTATCTCTTTTTTGATGTTATAAACAGTAAAGGAGAACGTGTTCTTGGAAACGGGTGCCTGATTTCTGAATGAAATCTAAATTCTAAATATTACGCAATATTGTTCATAATCTCTGAATATTTACAAATAAAAATAAAGAGGTGACATATGCAGAAATTAAAAGAAAGGTTTCCGCTTCTTAATAATTATGTTGAGCACTGGGCGAAAAATTCTCCTGAAAAAGCTGCGATGATTCAGCATGAAGACGGTAAAACCGTAAACTACGGAAAATTTAATTCTTTAATCGATTTTTTTGCCCTGAAGCTTCTTGATATGGGCATTAAAAATGGTGACCGGATTGCAACTCAGCTTGTTCTCATACCTGAACATGTTTTATTGATGTATGCGTGTTTTAAGATAGGCGCGATTATATCTCCGCTTGATCTTCGTCTGAAAGATGACGAGATTGTCAGGGATCTGGATAAAATCAAACCGGTTGCCTTCTTTTTCCTCGGGAAAACTCCTGTAATCGATTTTACAAAAATCGGCGAAGCTGTTCGGGACAGGTGCCCTTATGTGAAACATCTGGTGCAGTTCACTCCTGATCCAAAACCCGGCGAACTAGTTGCAGGGGCGGTGCCGATAACTGATATGATGAGCAAAGGGCGGCTTATATGGCTGAAAATAAAAAATATTTTTACCCGCTCCCTGCAAAAAGCATATTCGCAAATCAACACACGTACACCTGCTTTAATAATTTATACAACCGGTACTACAGGCGGACCGAAACCTGCTGTTTTATGCCACGAGAATATTATTGTTCAGAACGAGCTGCTTGCAAGAGGTACAGGTCTTTCTCCTGAAGGCAGGATTCTGATAAATCTTCCTCCTAGTCATGTAGGATGCGTTACTGAGCTTTTAATGACATCTATTTTTCTGGGGAGTACTGCAGTGTTTCTGCGGGTTTTTGATGTTGCTATGACCCTCGAGGCAATACAGAAATGGAAAGTGACTGCTCTCGGACAGATCCCGACTCAATTTAGGATGCTCTGGGCTCATAAAGATTACAGCAAATTCGATATTTCAAGTCTTAATTTTGTAGCATATGCCGGTTCATCAGTAGATGTTGAATTTTTGAAAAAGCTTGCTAAAATGGCGCCGCACTTCGGCACAGGAATCGGCATGACAGAGAATGCAGGTTTTGCAACATTTACGCCTGAAGGAATTCCAATTGAAGAAATGGCAGGACAGGTCGGCCGGGCATTTCCTGATCTGGCAGAAGTAACTATACGAAAACCGATGAATGATGACGGTACAGCCGGTATGGAACTTCCGGACGGTGAAATAGGCGAAATATGTTATCATCCTCCGATTGTATTTTTAGGATATTTTAATAATCCTGAAGAAACTGCAAAAGCGATTTCAAAAGAAGGGATAATGTATACAGGCGATCTTGGAAAATTTGTAGATATGGGAAAATACCGCGCGCTCTATCTTTCCGGAAGACGAAAATTTATGATCAAGCAGAAAGGCTACAATGTGTTTCCTGATGAAGTTGAATCATTTATTGCCGGAATGCCTGTAGTTGATGTTGCAGAAGTTGTCGGGATGAAACACAGGATTTTTGATGAGGGAATTTTTGCTTTTGTCAGGCCAAAGGAAGGATCTTCAGTTACGCGGGAAATGATTGAATCTCACTGTAAATCTATTGCATCCTATAAAAGGCCGCTTCATGTTGAAATGTGGCCATGGGATAAACCTTTTCCATTGACCAGAAGCGCAAAGGTGGATAAATTGGCTTTACAGAAAATTGCTGCAGATATAATAGAAGACTTAAGAAAGAAAAACGGCTGGGATAACAGTTCAGATTAAATTTTTTATAAATGTATAAGAAATGGAGATGCGGAGATTTTTAAATATCGGGAAATATAATAAGTATATCTCCTGATGTTATGAATCCCGATATCTCCATTTATCTTCTTCTTTTTTTCTTGACTTAAACCTGTCAGATTAATTCCTTCTATTAAAATCAAAGAATTATACTCTGCGTTTCTGTGTCTGCTTCGACCGGAGCTCAGCACAAGTCTGCGGCAAAAAACAATTTCAAGGGAAAACATGGCAATACTGAATATACAAAACATTACTTTAAATTTCGGATCAGCTCCAGTATTTGACGGCATAAATATTCAGATACACGAGGGTGAAAAGATCTGCCTGCTCGGCAGAAACGGTGCAGGCAAATCTACAATGATGAAAATGATCAATGGAGAAATTGAACCTGACTCAGGGGATTTAATACGTGAAAAGGGAACTGTTACATCCATTTTACAGCAGGAGGTTCCGCTTGATCTTAAAGGCACGATTCATGAAGTGATTGCATCCGGACTCAGGCAGCACGGATTTTCCCTGCATTCAGATGATCTGGATCATAATCCGACTCATGAGATAGAAAGGATCTGCTCTCTTTTGAAACTCGATGACACGCTGCTGTTTGAAAATTTATCAGCAGGTATGAAACGGAAAGTTCTTTTAGGGAGAGCAATAGTCGGAGATCCGGATATTCTTCTTCTGGATGAGCCGACAAATCATCTCGATATAGATTCAATTCTGTGGCTCGAGGATTTTCTTGCACGATACAGAAAAACAATTTTTTTTGTTACTCACGACAGATCTTTCTTGCAGAAAATTGCAGACAGAATAATTGAACTGGACCGGGGCAAACTATATGACTGGAAGTGCGATTACAAAACTTTTCTTGAAAGAAAAGATGCGTGGCTCGAATCCGAGCAGACTTTGAATGCCCTGTTTGATAAAAAGCTTGCTGCTGAAGAAGTGTGGATTCGAAAAGGAATCAAGGCGAGACGTACCAGAAACGAAGGCAGGGTCACTGCTTTAAAAAAAATGAGAAACGAAAGAGCAGAGCGCAGGGAGGTTTCAGGAAGCGTAAAAATGCAGATTCAGAAATCTGATATATCCGGCAAAATGATTATTGAGGCTGATGATATTTCATTTGCATATGATAAGCATAATATTATCCGGGACTTCTCAACAAGGATAATACGCGGCGCAAAAATCGGAATTATCGGACCGAACGGTTGCGGCAAAAGCACACTTATCAAACTTCTCCTGAATGATCTGAAGCCGGTTTCCGGAAGCGTAAAAACAGGAACCGGACTTAATGTTGTTTATTATGACCAGCTGCGGAATAAGATTAATCCTAAACTGACTGTTAAAGAAAATGTAATGAACGGAAGCGAGACTATAGATATTAATGGCCGGAAGAAACATGTTATCGGCTACCTTCAGGATTTTCTTTTTCCACCATCTATGGCGGATATTAAAACTGAAGTTTTATCCGGCGGCGAGAAAAACCGGCTTATGCTTGCTCAGCTTTTTACGCGGCCTTTTAATTTTCTCGTGATGGATGAGCCAACGAATGATCTTGATATTGAAACAATAGAACTGCTTGAGGAGCTTCTGCTTGATTATGACGGAACGCTTCTGCTTGTGAGCCATGACAGAACCTTTGTAAATAATATTGTGAATTCAGTTTTTGCTTTTGATTCTGGCGGAATGGTTAATGAATATGCAGGGGGATATGACGACTGGCTCAGCCGCAGAATTAAAACTGAAAAGAAAATAAAAACTTCTTCTTCTGATAAATGGAAAAAAGATGTCCAGAAGGTTAAAACAAAACTTTCAATGAAAGAAAAAAAAGAACTTGAGGAAATTCCCGGAATTATTGAATCAAAGGAAAACAGAAAAAAGGAAATATTCGCAACTCTCGGTGATCCATCATTTTATCAAAAAAGCAGTACTGATGCTTCTACACTTAAAAATGAACTCGATCAGATTGATAAAGATCTTGAAAAAATATTTTCAAGATGGGAAGAACTGGATGCTTTTGAAAAAACGCTTAATTGATAAAATAATTTTATAACAGAAAAAATAAATTGTTAGGGTGTAATAGTTAATATGAATAAAAAAGCTGTTCAGAAAGAAGTATTTAAGGCTCCGTGTGAGGATTGCGGCGGCAGATGCTGTAAATATATAGTCATTGAAATTGATAAACCGAAAAGTAAAAAAGATTTTCATTATTTAAGATGGTATCTTCTGCATAAAGATGTTAATGTGTTTCTGGACCATAACAATAAGTGGCATATAGAATTTAAAACTCCCTGTACTGCACAGACAGAAGATCATTCCTGTTCTATTTATAAAGACAGACCGATGATATGCCAGTCGCACGGAACCGGAGATGGCGAATGTGAATATTACGAAACCCCCTATTCAGTTTATTTTTCTGATCTTAAAACTTTTGAAAAATATCTTGATAAAAAGGGAATAGACTGGAGATTCAAAGCAAAAAAATAGTTGATATTAATTGTAAGTTGTATTTAATACACTTCTGCTGATTTATAAAAGAGCTGTATTGGCTTTTTGTTTTTACTTGTTAAATGGGGGATTAAAATGAAATGGCTGAATAATATTAAAATTTCCATAAAACTGTTAGGCAGTTTTACAATAATTGCTTTATTGTCAGGACTTGTCGGTGTTGTCGGCATAGTAAATATCCGCAATATTGACGCTGCTGATACGAAACTTTATGAGCAGATAACTATACCAATTGCGCAGATAGGTGAAATGTCAACCCACTTTCAGAGGATGAGAGCCAATTACAGGGATGTTCTACTAACCGAAAAGCTTCAAAGGCCTGAATTAAAGAAATTGATAAATGAAAGGATTAAAGAGATAAACCGCCTGAGCCTTGAATATGAAAAAACAATACTTACGAAAGAAGGGCGTGATACATTTAATGTTTTTAAAAAAGAATATAAAAAATATACCGAATTAGCTGATCAGGCATTTGAGCTTGCGCTGTTAGGTAAAGACAAAGAGGCTTTAGCGATTTTTGATGGTGACGCCGGTAAAGTAAGAAAGATTGTTCAGAATGAAATTGAAGTGCTTTTTAAAAATAAAATTAATCTAGCAAAACAAATATCAGATGATAATACTGCAATGGCAAATAGAGCGTCATTTGTTATGATGATAATTATTGCTTCTGCAATTGTTTTAGGTTTAATACTTGGATTTATTATTTCCAGATCTATATCAAGTGCTGTAAATAAGGGTCTTGGTTTTGCAGGAAAAATTGCAGCAGGTGATCTGAGTTCAAGAATTGATCTGAATCAGGAGGATGAGCTTGGTCAGTTGGGAAAAGCTTTGAATTCTGCAGCTGATAATCTTGAAGAAATGGTATCCAATGTTATCGTTGCTTCTCAGAACCTTTCACAGGCTGTTGACCAGATAGCAAGCGGAAATCAGAATCTTTCCCAGAGGACATCGGAACAGGCATCAAGTCTTGAGGAAATAGCTTCCACAATTGAAGAAACAACAGCAACAATCAATCAGAATGCTGATAATGCAATACAGGCAAACCGCCAGACAGAAATATCATCAAAACTTGCTCAGGACGGCGGAATACTTGTAGGAGAAGCTGTCGCATCAATAAATGAAATAAACCAGACAAGCAAGAAGATCGGTGAAATAATAAATGTTATAAATGAGATATCGTTTCAGACAAATCTGCTTGCATTGAATGCTGCAGTTGAGGCCGCCCGCGCTGGTGAACAGGGCAGAGGATTTGCAGTTGTTGCGGGTGAGGTTCGAAATCTTGCGCAGAGATCAGGAAGCGCTGCCAAAGAAATAGGAACGCTGATCAAAGATTCAATTGAAAAAATTGAACTTGGTACAAGCAAAGCAAATAAAAGTGGCGAAGCTATAAATGAAATTATAGAATCAGTTAAGGGCGTGGTGAAAGTAATGGCAGAAATATCAGCTGCCAGCACAGAACAGAAACAGGGAATAAATCAGATAAACATTGCTATAACTGAAATGGATACAATGACCCAGCAGAATGCGGCTCTTGTCGAGGAAACAGCTTCTGCAAGTGAGGAAATGGCAAATCAGGCGCAGGAGCTGCTTGCTATGATGCAGAAATTTATAATAAGAAATTCCATGAAGAATGAGGTGGCCTTAAAGCATAAGGAAATTCATCTACATACGAATGACAAATCTGAATCAAATATAAAAAAAGCTGAAAAAAAATATGATAAGTCGAGAGATAAGGATGGATTCATTAAAATAGAGTCTACTGCAAATAAAAAGAAAGATATAAAAAGCGTTTTAAGCGCTGAAGGTTTTGAGGAATTTTAGATATAACTTTTTTACAAAAAGCAATTGAACACGGATGACACGGATAATTATGATGAACGCGGATAAAGGAAGTAGAGGTTCAAAATTTTGAACCTCTACTTCCTTAAAATACAATAAAAAAATCATAATAAATCCGTGCTATCCGTGTCATCCGTGTTCAATTTTTTTATTTGTTTATACGAAACATATAAATCTATGAATGTCATTTATTTTTTGGTAAATTCCGGTATCTTTCCTGCCGAAATATAACTATGAAAAGATTTTTTCAAATTCTGCCTCTTGTGCTGTTTTTATCAGGGCTATTCGTGTTAATTTACAGCAGGGTAACTACAGGCAGCGATCTTCCTGTGACTGAAAGTCAGATAATTAACCTCGAAAATTCAATTATAATAAACGGCATCAGAATGGATTCGGATATGCCGCCGTCAGACGAAGAAACTGACGAATACGATGATGGAAAAATAATTTATAAAAATGATTTTAATGACAAAAGCCCGGATAGCGGAATTGAAGGGAAACAGCAGAAGAAAAAAGGTCTCGATATATCAGAATTAAACAAATTAAAAAAAACAGACGCTAAATGGCATCTTACTAAATATAAAATAAGACCGAATGATAATATATGGAAGATTGCAAAAAAGTTCAGCACTGAACACAATTATATAATTAAGATAAACAGAATAACAGATCCGGATAGTTTAAAACCAGGGAAGATTCTTGAAATACCGAACAGGGCCGGAACTCAATATGTTGTAAATTCCGGCGATAATCTGACATCGATTGCAGAAAAATTTAATGTTTCACGTGAAAAAATAACTGATCAGAATAAAATAACTGATTCTAAAATTAAAGCAGGAATGAAAATTTTTATACCGGACAGCTATTTAAAAAAAGAAATAAAGTCTGATATTCCGCGCATTGTTAAAACGAAAAAAAATGATAAGCAGATGGCGCGCACCTTGAGATTCGGCTGGCCTATATCCGGGAAAATCACATCCGGTTTCGGCAACAGGCTTGATCCGTTTTCAAATACAAGAAAATTTCATTGCGGTCTTGATATAAGCGCAAATGCAGGTACACCGGTATATGCTTCAGCTGACGGTACTGTTATTTTCAGCGGATGGAAGGACGGATACGGCAATGTTGTAATCATGAGACATGAAGGCGGCTATATTTCAGTGTATGCTCATAACAGCAAAAATCTTGTAAATGAAAAAGATGTTTTACAAAGAGGAAAGAATATTGCATTGTCCGGAATGACAGGACTTGCAACTGGCGGTCATCTCCATTTTGAAATAAGAAAATATATGACACCGTTAAATCCTCTGAGGATGATGAAATGAAAATAATCTTATCAGTAGTTTTCACTATATCAGTATGCCTGTTCTCTGCATCTGCACAGGCAAATATGATACTTGATAAATCATATTCAAGAATAAAAATATATCAGACTCAAAAGCTTATGGATGGATGGGATGCAGTAGTAAAGGGTAAGATAACATCTATATCGTCAATGGATACTTTAGATGATAATGATCTTCTCGGAAGAGCAAAGGATAAATATAAAGCTACTGTAAGACTATACAGCGTTGACGGAATAAAAGTCGGTGATGCGTTATATGTGGTTAATAACAATAATCTTATTGTCTCAAAAATTACAGTAAAAAATATTTTCAAAACTGTTTCACTTGGTTATATGCTGATAGGATACGGCAACTGCAGGCTTGCAGGTGTTGATTATATGGTAACGCAGAGAGTTGAGGATGAATTTGCCAAGAATGCGTATGTTTATAAATCCCGAGGTGATTATTTTGTTAATATCGGCGATTACGCTAAAGCTATAGCAGAATATAAGAAATCGCTTGAAATGGATAAGGGAAGTCCGGAAACTCATATAGCCTTAGGTTATGTTTATATGAATCAGGGTGTAGACCGTTTTGCATACAATGAATTTCAGGAAGCGTATAAACGAATGAACAGGCTTTATGATAACGAGGATAAATTCCTTTTATTGAAAGGTCTTGTTGATATTATATTTAAAGAAGTATATCATACTTCCAATCTTAATTCAGAAATGAAGAAAAAATTTATATCACAGGGTGTGACATACTGCAGGGAAGCACTCAAGGTTTATAAAAAATCTTATGAAATGAATTATTATATGGCTATGTTTCACTATCAGGGCCCGGAAACAGATCACAGGGTTGCAAAAGATTATTTTATGAAGGTTATAGAATTAAAACCGGATCATGCGGATTCTTATACTGCTTTATCTAATCTTTTTTTTATGCACGGCAATAAGGATAAAGCAAGAAAGTATCTTGACAAGGCCCTTGAGATTGATAAATTCAATCCTGAAGCGAGACGTATGCTTAATAAAATGGAAACATATAATAATTGATACTCTTCTCTTTTTTAGGCTTCGCTCAGCACCAGTCGTAGTTTCGCAAATAGGAGAATCCTTAAAATAAAATAATAGGTTTTAAATATGTTTAGAATTATATTGTCATTTGTAATTGCTTTAACTTCTACATTCCTGCTCGATGCCAGATTAAAAGATAAAGGCGATTCATATATTACCAGAGAGGAAGTGGTTTCTCTTGAAAAGTCCGGTCATATCACATCTATCGGGAAAAATTCCTGGAAAACCAGAGGCGGACTGTTTTTAAAAGGCAAAGACCCTGATGGAAAAAACAGGCTTGAACATATAATGAGACATTCATCAGACAGCCCTTCAAGACCGAAGCATGGCGTATTCAGCATAAGCAAAGCTGAAATTATCGAGCTTCTTGATGAAGCGTGGAGCAAAACTGCCGGTAATGCAAATAAGGCGCCGGAGAGGGGCGGGAAAACTGTTTTTGAATATGATACAGGCAGAGATGTGGGATATCTCGGGGGCAGAGAAGGTTTAAATAAAAAGCATCCAAAACTTCGAAGCGTTAGACTCGTTGTTAACAATAAAAAAGAAGTAATTACATTTTTCCCTTATTAAGGATAAAATATGACTGAAAAAGTACTGATCTGCCCATTCTGCGATGAAGGTGCATTAAAAGATAAAAAATGCAGATCCTGTAAAAAAAATTATCTCCTTTGTGATGAATGCGAATCTGTTTATATTGATTCTGATTCTCTAGATAAGGAATTTCCCGCCAAATGTCCGCACTGCGGAGCTGATATTTTATGAAATAATCAACACGTAGAGGTTCAAAATTTTGAACCTCTACGTGTTATTAATAAAAAGATATTTATCCACGTTTATCCGTGTCATCCGCGTTCTATTGTTTTTTTTCCCGGAATTCCGTAAAAAAATAAATCCTTGCCTTTCTTTAGTAAATTTTATATATTAGTCTACATGAATATGTTAATGGTCATTTTAATAGCTGCTTCAGCAGTATTCTCGCAGCAGAGCAATGAATCTGCAAGCGGTGAATGCATAAGCGGGGACTGTTCTTACGGATATGGCGAATATAAATGGTCCAATGGGGATAGTTATTCAGGATTCTATAAATACGGGAAAAAAAACGGCCAGGGAGATTATACCTGGGGCAATGGTAATAAATATTCAGGAATGTGGGCTAACGGCAAAAGGCACGGCAAGGGAACTTTTATCTGGAAAGACGGTGAAAAGTATGACGGAGACTGGGTTAATGACAGGCGTAACGGCAAGGGTACTTTCATCTGGGCTAATGGAGGAAAGTATACAGGTGATTTCAAGGATGATATGAGACATGGACAGGGGATTTATATCTGGCCTGACGGTAAAGAAATGAATGGAAAATGGCAGAATGATAAATTTTTAGGAAATTAATTTAAATATTATTAAGGGGAAAAAATGGCAATATATGAATTCAAATGCAATGACTGCGGTGAAGTATTCAGCGAAATGAGAAAAATGGGAGATTTCAATCCGGGAAATTGTTCAAAATGCGGATCAAAGAATACATTTAAAAAGATGTCTTCTTTTGCAACAGTAGGATCCTCATCTTCATCTTCATCTGCAACACCTTCATGCTACAATCCTCATTCGTGCGGGGGAGGTTGAAGCCATGCTTAACACGGGGTTCCCGTGTTTTTAGAAATATCAATATAAAAAGGCCTGTGTATCAGGCTTTTTTTTTATTTTTAATTTTTAAAAAGGCAGAATAATATTTTTATAGCTGAATATAAATTGATCTTGATTTATTCATATGCATGTGTAAAATTCTGTTAAATAAAATTTTTAAAGATATTTTATTTTCAACCTGCGCTGACTCATGTTATTAACAGGAGTAGCCGATGCAATGGTGAAAAACTGGAGAATTTATGGATTTTAAAATTAAAACACTTGGTGAATGCAAAGTCGAATCCCCCTTAAAATCAAGCGGTTATAAAAAAGTTTGTTTTCAGTCTGATAATAAAAAAATGCCTTACAGAATTACAATGACGGATGAAAAACTTCCGGACAATTTCTATAATGAACTCTTTGAATTAGCCGGACCAAGAGAAAAGATTTTTTTTGAACCTGAAAAAATAAAATCCGCAATAGTAACTTGCGGCGGACTGTGTCCTGGAATAAATGATGTTATCAGGGCTATAGTAATGGAATCGTATTACAGATACGGCTCCACAGAAATTTACGGTATCAGATATGGATACGGCGGGCTTCATCCGGATACAAAGTATCCTCCTATTATACTTACTCCGGAAATGGTGGTTGATATTCATCGCGACGGCGGTACTTTCCTTAGCTCATCAAGGGGCGGAACTGATGATATGGAAATGCTGGTAGATACTCTTGAAAAGCTCGGGATAAATATTCTCTATACAATCGGAGGAGATGGAACATTAAAGGGTGCCAACAGATTTTCTGAAATTGCCTTGAAAAGAGGAATGAATCTTGCTGTCGTAGGAATTCCAAAAACTATAGATAATGATATCAGCTTTATACAGAAAACTTTTGGTTATGAAACAGCATACTCGGAAGCGGTTAATGCAATTAAATCTGCACATGTGGAAGCAAAAGGAGCTCCTAATGGCATCGGTCTTGTAAAATTAATGGGCCGTCATTCGGGTTTTATTGCTGCAAATGCAACTATAGCAAGCAATGATGTTAATTTTGTTTTTGTGCCGGAAGTACCGTTTGAAATGGATGGTAATAATGGTTTTCTGAAACATCTTGAGGACAGAATTATATCCAGAGGTCATGCTGTTGTCTGTGTCGCTGAAGGTGCAGCGCAGGATATTATTGAATCTGATGCAAAAAATCAGAAAAAAGATGCATCAGGAAATGTAGTTTTACAGGACGTAGGATTATATTTCAAAAATAGAATATCAGATTATTTTAAAGCAAAGAATTTTGAAATAAATTTAAAATATATAGATCCGAGTTATATGATAAGAAGCGCTCCTGCAGTACCCGCTGATTCAATTTACTGCACTCTTCTTGGACAGAATGCAGTTCACGCCGGTATGGCAGGAAAAACAGATATGATGATAGGGCAATGGAACAATATTTATACCAATGTACCTATTGAGCTTGCAACATCAGTCAGGAAAAAAATTAATCCTGAATCGATGTTCTGGTTTAATGTTCTTGAAACAACTGGACAGCCTTCTGATATGAATTAAAAAAATAAAAATAATAGACAGGGAGAAAAAAATGAAAAAAGTATTATTGATCGCATTTTCTTTTGCTTTATTGACCGTTATTACAGGATGCAGTAAAGGGAAATCAGGCAGTCCATCTGATGTATTCAAAAAACTTCATTCTGTAGAAAAACCTGATGATGCAAAAAAGTATTTTACTAAAGGCACTTTGAAAGCAATGGATGATTTAAAAAAAGCTTTTCCGGAAGGCCAGGGCGGTAAAGATGATAAAAATTTTAATAAAGATGATAAATGGGAAATTGTTAAAGAAGAAATTAAAAATGATAAAGCAGTTCTGACTGTTAAATATCTTGCAAGCAGAGATAATGCAAAAAAAGATCAGATTGTGCCTTTTAATTTCAGTAAAGAAGATTCTGAATGGAAACTTGATTATGAAAAAGAATTTACAGATGCATTAAAGCTCATGGAAGGCATGAAAGGCATGATGAATCAGATGAATGATATGCTTAAAAGTTTAAAAAAATAGAAACAATTATATATTAATAGTACGTACTTCCGAACCTTCAATTCCCCGGCTGATTTCCAGTAATCTCGGGAAATCAGCCTTGATTTCATCGATATGCGATATAATGAATATCTGCCTGTACATTTCCTGAAGCCTGTGAAAAGCGTTCAGTATTTCACCGCGTCGTTCATCATCCTGGCTTCCGAAAATTTCATCGAATGCAAGAAAGCCCGCATTTTCTGCTCCGGATATGTCGGAGATTGTTCTGCTGATTGCAATTCTAAGGCAGAGATTTGCAAGATCAATTTCGCCTCCGGAAAAACGGCTGATAGGGAATGATCTTCCCTCGTCGATTATAAAAAAATCAAAATTATCATCGAGCAGAATTGACTGGTATCGTCCCCGCGTCAGATCGTTAAACAGGTCGCCAGCAAATTTTGTAATTAAAGGACGGACTCTGTCCAGTGCAACTTTCTTGAAACCATCAAGATAAATATCAAATTTATCAAGCTGAATCATCTTTATTCTGAGATTATCAGTTGATGCTCGGCGTTTGCAGTCTTCGTCTATTTTTGTTTCAAATTCTTTCAATTTCAGATCAGCAAGAGTTTTTTCTTTTTCTTTATTGTCATAACGGCTCTTGACCTGATCTCTTAGATTTTCATGTTTTTCTCTATTGGATCGTGCATCTGAATATTTTTTTTCAGAGTAGGGGATGCTTTTTATTTCATCATTAAGTTTGATAATTTCATCAGATATTAAATTATTTTCAATATCTATCTGAATTATTTTTTTTTCGATCGCCGGAATGTCTTCGATCATGCGTGAAAGCCGGATAAATTTTTCATGGATGTGTGTCAGTTCGTGAATATTTTTCTTTATTGTATCGTGTTTTGATTTATCATAAGAATCAGTTTTATACTTTTCCTGCTCAACAATTAGATTTTCAAGTTCTGCTTTTTTATTTAGAATTTCAGCGCTTAATGCTTTCATCTGATTTTCTTTTTCATTAAATGCTGAGATGTTTTTTAACAATACAGTATTTTTTTTATCCAGTTCGCTTATATTGTTTTCAATATCTGAAATTTCTTTATTAAAAGTTTTCATTGAAATTTTAATTTCATTTATTTCTTTGCCATTGTATAGCTCAAGATCGTCATTTAGTTTTTTTATCGTTGAATCATAAGCATCAAGCAGCGGACGGAAACATGTGGGGCAGGATGAGTCTTTGCCCGCCTTTTTGATCAGTTCAATATTCTTTAGCCGGTCATTTATTAATCCTTCAATATTTCCTTTGGCTGTATTTAATTTATCCATGTCTGATCGTTTTTGAGAGAGTAAATTGTTTAAATCAATGCGTTTCTTTAAAAGAAAATCTCTTTCTTTTTCAAGTTCTGCTTTTTGTAAAATTTTTTCTGATAAAGAATTCACGGTTTTATTCTTTTCAGATATTTCTTTTGTAATGCTATCAATGCGGAGAGTTATCTGTTCAAATCGGGCGTACTTTCCGGCTTCATTATCCATTCGTTCTTTATCTATTAAAAGTTTGTGGAATAAATTTTCTTGAGTTTTTATTTTTTTTAATTCATCTTCATCCTGTTTTAAGCGGCTGAGTCGTTCAATTGATTCTGCTTTGGATATTGTATTGTTTTTTAGTGATTCATTTTTCATTGTAAGAAGCTTGTCAGCAGAGGTAAATTTATTTTTAGCAGATTCAAGCTCATCAAATTTCTTTTTAGCATCTGTATATGATTTGTTTGCCAGTTCAAGTTCTTCTGCAGTTTTTTTAATTTCATCTTCAAGTTTTTTAAGGTTTATACTGTTATCAAAAATTTGCTTTTCAATTGCTGATTTTTCTTCATCGTTAAGCAGAATGTTTTCCTGACCTTTAAGTTCGTTTTTCATATTGTTCCTGTCTGTACGGACAAGCAGCTGGACTTTGTCAAGTTTATCCATTCCGGTCATACGCCTTATAAGTTCGCGCCTTGGCGTTCCGGTTACCGAAGAAATTGCTCCCAGTTCTTTCTGCCCGGCAAAAACAGACATTGAAAAAGAATCTTTATCCATTCCGATAATTTTTGCAACTTCTTCATTTACAGCTCCATGGGTCGATGCTTTCAATTCATCATTAATAAATAATTGAGCATGTGCTGTCAGATTTTTTCCGCGATATTCCCTGATTATTCTGAAAATTTTTCCTGATTTTTCAAGAATCAATTCAATATTTACAGGTTCGTTTTCCATGCGTGACGTGCTTCTTAGAAATTCTTTAGATACAGTCCCTGTTCCGAAAAAAGCAGTTAATATCGCATCAAAAATACTTGATTTGCCGGAACCGTTTTTCCCGATTATGCCTGTTAACCCGGTTCCGAATTCAATTTTCTGGTTAATGTACTGCTTGAAATTTTTTAAATTAATTGAAATAAGTTCCATCTATGAAATCACTCCATCCCGCGGTTGAGTGTACTGAAGTATCTGGAGGATAATTCTTTCATTTGAATGAATTCAGCTTCATTTTCGCATTTGTTTTTCAGATATGAATCAAATAACTCATCCATGGTTTCGTGTGATGAAAATTTTGAAGAAAAATTCTCTTTCCCGCTGAATAAAAAACGTCTCGGTATTACAGTAAGAGCATCAGGAAAAATATCCGTGAGGTCTTTATTTGAAATCTCTATACTCTGCTCAGGTTTTATATTATATAGATTTATGGTTATAATTGCTTCATCACTGTTAAATGAATCTGCAGCTGAAATTATTTCTTTTTTTAAATCTTCAATTGTTTTATCAGCGCAGGTTGCAATATCAATTCTTTTCCATGTGCGTGTTGCTATAGTTTCAAAATTTATTTTTACATCGTCTTTATCATTGAAATCGGCAATAATAAAACCTTTATCTTTGTCTGCTTCTTTTTCGCTCAGTCTTTCTGTAGACCCTGAATACCATGCATTGCCTGCTTTTCTTATCTGTTGAAAATTGTGCCAGTGTCCGAGTGCGGTATAATTAAATTCTTTAAGAGATTCATACATTTCATCCGGTAAAACTTTTTCACCATATTCATCCATGATATAATCTTTTCCGACAGTAGTGTGAAGCATCAGAATATTTATCCGTCCTGAAATAATTTTTACTTTTTTCAGTTCATCTGAGTAAACTGATTCATCATTAATGTGAGGAACTCCATGAATGATGAAATCGCCGGTTTCATGTTTTTCGTAATTACGCCCGTAAATTGGAAAAACATTATCAAGAGTGCTGAATGCCTGAAGTATGGGGCTTGAATAGGCTGTTCTGGGTGTTTCGTGATTTCCGGAAATTACATAAAATGGAATTTTTTCTCTTTCGAGTCTTTTCAGCTGGGATAATCCGAAAATCATCGGACGGTTTGCAGGAGACGGTCTGTGGAAAAAGTCACCTGTATGAATAACTGCGGCAGGTCTGATTTCAATAATTCTATTAATTGTTTTTTCGAACGCATTATAGAAATCCTGTTCGCGGACATTGATGCCGTCTCTGGTTACCTTGTCGAGTTCGTTGAAACCGATATGCGTGTCAGATAAATGAATTATTTTCATGTTGTATAAATTAAAAAATCGTAAGTTGTTGTCAATGAGTATACTATTCTGATTTTATATTAAATAATGTTTTATTTTTATATAAAACAACCGAACTGAATCATTGAAATTAAAACAAAAAAGATAATAATATATTATTATCTTATAATAAAAAGTTGAATAAAAAACCATAAAATATAAAAATAGATTAATTAGAGTTATTATAGCAGAAAAAATAAGGAGAAAATTATGCAATTTAATAAAACATGGGATGGAACTTTCGCCAAGCCTGATAATCTGGTTGAATTATTTGAGACTTCAGTTTCAAAATATTCCGCCAACAGATTCCTGGGCACAAAAGATAAAGAAGGAAATTATAACTGGGTTACCTACGGGCAGATCGCTGAAAGGGTTAACAACCTTAGAGGCGGACTTGCAGGACTTGGAATAGGAAAGGACGATGCTGTAGGAATTATATCAAAAAACAGCGCTGAATGGGTGGTTTGCGCTTTTGCCTCTTACGGATTATCTGCCAGATTCGTGCCAATGTATGAAGTGGAGCTGTACACTGTCTGGAAGTATATAATAGAAGATGCTGAAATCAAAGTCCTTTTTGTTTCAACAAAACAGATTTATGAAAAAGTTAAAAATCTGCCAAATGAAATTTCAACTTTAAAACATGTTGTACTGATTGCCGGAGACGGCAATGATTCAATGCTTTCACTTGAAAATAACGGTAAAGCCAAGCCTGTAAAATCAATTATGCCGTCACCTAATGATATTGCAGTACTGATTTATACGAGCGGAACAACCGGAGATCCGAAAGGAGTTCTTCTTTCTCATGGAAACTGTACAAGCTGCAGCCAGTCAGGATGGCATCTTTTTACAGAGCTCAATGAGCATTCAGTATCATTCGCTCATCTTCCATGGGCACACAGCTACGGATTATCAGCAGAGCTTAATAACTGGCTGCAATTCGGAGGAGCTATTGCATTAATGGATACTCTTGATACTCTCAGTGAAGATATGGCAAAGGTTGCTCCAACATATCTAATATCTGTTCCGAGAGTGTTTAATAAAATATACGGAAAAATAATAGAAACAATGCATGATGAAGGCGGTTTGAAGCTTAAGCTGTTTAATGCGGCTATTAAGGCAGCACATAAAAAACGTGAAACCGGGAAAACAAGTTTAAAATATATTCTGCTTAATAAAATAGTTTTAAGTAAAATCAGGGCCAAGTTCGGCGGAAGGCTTGAGGGTGCTCTAACTGCAAGTGCAAAAATGAATCCGGAAATTGCAGGTTTCTTTTTTGATATCGGAATACCTGTATATGACTGCTACGGTATGACTGAAACAAGCCCTGCAATTACAATGAGTCATTCCACAAGGTATAAGCCGGGTACAGTAGGAAAGGCTCTTGAAAAAATTGATATAGTCATTGATAAATCAATGGTGGATGACGGATCAGAAGAAGGCGAGGTTATTATATATGGTCCTAATGTTATGCAGGGGTATCATAAAAAACCGGAAAAGACAAAAGAGATAATGACTCCGGATGGCGGAATCAGAAGCGGAGACAGAGGCAGGATAGACAGTGAAGGATTTCTTCATATTACCGGCCGTTTTAAAGAAGAGTATAAGCTTTCAAACGGAAAATATGTATTTCCCGGGGAAATTGAGGAGTATATAAAACTTCTGCCCTATGTTCTTAATGTAATGGTTTCAGGTGATGGGCACGCATATAATGTTGCACTTATCGTGCCGAATATCCCTGTTATGGAAAAACTCATGAAAGAGATGGATATATCATTTTCATTGGGTGAGCTTCTACACAGCAACCAGATAAAAAAATTGATTATAGAAGAAATTACCGGTCATCTTAAATCAAAATTCGGCGGATATGAAATTCCTAAAAAGATTGCTTTTATTGAAGAGGATTTTACAGTAGAAAATGGTCTTCTTACTCAGACAATGAAATTAAAAAGAAGAAATGTTGTAGAAAAATATAAAGATGTTATTGAGAAACTTTACTCTGAGGATCAGGCGGGAGTGTAATTTTAATACGGCTGTAATAAGTAAATTTCAAATAAAAAAAGCCGCGAAATTTTCGCGGCTTTTTTTATTTTATTAGTATGATTGCAACCCGGCAGCGTCCTACTCTCCCACACAGCTACCCATGCAGTACCATCGGCGATAAGAGGCTTAACTTCTGTGTTCGGAATGGGAACAGGTGTGGCCCTCTCTCTATAACCACCAGAATTGACAATAAAAACTATGAGGTATTATTTGTCAATAAAATTCGGTATAAATTATTTTTTTTTCTGTTCTTTAATCGATATTAAAGTTACAGTTGGGATTATATATGGATTTTTATCTTATTTATTATATTAAAAGGATTAGATAGATTTTTAATGAATATGAACCGTAAGAATTTTAAGAAGCTGGTTTTGGATATAGCTTCAGATATACTTGAATCGCTTCCTTCTGATTTAAAAGATAATACATCGGATTTATTTTTCACAGTTTCAGAAAAACCATCTAAAGAAGATATTGAAGTTGATGCAGATTTCGAGGATACGCTTGGTTTATATGATGGAATTCCTATCAATGAAAGAAGCGTAAGCAGTACAGACGTGATTCCTGCAAGGATTACTTTATACAGGCTCCCTCTTCTTGATATGTGCGATAATATCAAAGAATTAAGAAAAGAAATACGACTAACCATTCTTCATGAACTGGGCCACCATTTCGGGTTTGACGAAGATGATCTTGAGAAGCGAGGTCTCGGGTAGAATTGAAAATAATATTTTTTTCATTATTTCTTTCGATATTATGCTGCAGTCATAAATGTGTAAGAAAAGGTGATGGAAGAGATAGTTGAGATGATGGGGATATAAACAAAATAAATTCTTAATTTCCTTATCTCTTATATCCCCATATCCCCTTTTTTCTTTTTATTTTTTTTTCGTTACTGAGTTTCTCAAGGGATTTTTTGTAAAAATTTTCTATTGCCCACATCATTCTATAGTCAGGATAATTGCTCATAAGTTCTTCACATCTTAGTTTGAGATCGGACCATTGTTCGAGATTGTTGCTTGCGAGTACTGCTGAGTATAGAACTTCCGGAAGAAACGGATCTTTTTTAAAAGCTTTCCTGGATTTTTCAGTAATTGAGATTATTTCCCTATACAGGCTTGCTGCTTTTTCTGTATCTTTAAAATTCTCCTCATATAACCCAGCAAGTTCAGAAAGATTATTCTGCAGATTCCAGGTGCAGATCGCAGGTGTGTCTCCCTGATAATATGCATATATTTCCTTATCATATAATGCCTGGTTTTCTTTTTGAAGATTCTGATAATATGGATTCATTACAATGTCTGCAAAAGTTTTCCATGGTGTTTCTTTCAGCCTGGTCTGGAGTTTGCTAATTTTATCATACAAGGACGCAATTTCGCGCTGCTGCCGCATCTTAATGAAATCTTTGAGAAATTTATACGATTCTTCTATTCCCTGATACGGCTTAAGGTAGTATGGATCAATTTTACTGGCTTCTTCGAATTTTTTTCTTGCGTCTTCAACTGAACCGTTATCAAGAAGATCAAGTCCCTGATAGTATTTTTTTACTGCTTCAACTGCATATTCTTTCTTAGGTTTCAAAGTGGTATCTGTCTGAAAACCGAGAGCTTTTTGAGCTTTTAAAGACAGCTCGTTCTGAAGAAAAAGTATTGCTTCTGTATTGCCTTTTACGGAGAATACTGCTGTAATTTTTCCGCTTTCAGTATCTGTAAGTTTACCATTGATAATTATTGTATTTCCCTGAATAATGTATGATCCATAAATAAGTTTTGTTGCGCTGAGGAGTTTTCCTACTTCAAGTGCTTTTGCATCATCAATAAGCCCCGTCATGGAAAGTTCCTGCTCTTTGATTATTTTTTTTAAATTTTCTCTTTCAACAACATCTACAACACCTGTTCCGGCAATTTCAGAAATCAGCATGTCTGCAATACCTTTTGACAGCCAGTCATATTCCCTGTTTTTTGCAGTGTTTTCGAAATATAAAATGGAAACAGTATCTTTTGATGCAGTTGCCTCTTTGGAGTAAAGGGACATTGCTGTCATAATTATTATTATAAATAACATGGAGATAATTTTAAATTTTTTCATGCGCATCCTCGAAAATTTTATTATATTACATATCAAAAAAATAATCTTTATTTGTCAGTTTTGAGTGATCTTCTTTGGGGATATTTTCACTTTCGCGAATATACTCAGGTTCAAATCCCTCTTTAATCATGTGTTCAAGATCGCTTGTTTCTTTTTCCCAGTATTCTTCAGTGCCGAAATTAGGGAAAGCATTTTTAAAAGTGGGATCATCAATGCGTTTTGCTATCCACGCAGCGTAATTAATATATCTTGATGCTTTTAAAGGGTTAACTGCATGAAGCCATCTTGTCTCAAAATTCCTGAACTGGCGGTATCCTTCTATAAGAATTTCCCTGTCAGCAATCCCTCTGGCATCAATGGCAGGAGCAATCATCCATATATCCTGCACTGCCGGACCTGTAACGAAATCGTCAAAATCGAGGAAGAATAAATTTCTGTCATTATGAAGCAGATTTCCCCAGTGACAGTCTCCGTGAATCCTGTGAACAGGGACGTCTTTTAAAGATTCATTAAGTGCGTGAGCAGCACCGAGTGCGTATTTTTCAAATTCTTTCACAAGAAGTTTAGGAATGAAATTATTGTCTGTTAAGAATTTCAGGGGCTTTAGAATAAAATTTTCTGAATTCATTTTTAAACGGTGTTTAGCCTGTTTTACAGCGCCGTTATTATGAAGCCGTGCTATCAGCCTGCCGATTGTCATAAGCATTTCTTCGCTGAACTCTTCCGGTATTCTGCCGCCTGTACGCTGCCACACTGAATAAAACATGCCTTCAGTTTCCATTATCGTTTTATTGTTTGATAGTATCAGAGGAGCGCAAACCGGAATTTCGTCCAATACTAGATCGTTTATGAAATCGTGCTCTTCGAGTATCTGATCAATGTTCCATCTGCCCGGCCGGTAAAATTTCATAACTGCATGGGAATTGTCTTCAAGCATTAACGAATATACCCTGTTTTCCAGAGAGTTAAGCTGCAGGCACTGGCCTGTAGGATTAAATCCTGCATCCTCGAGAGCCTTGATTATAACATCAGGATACAGCTGGAAAAAGTTTTCTTCAGGATTCATTTATATTACCGGTTTTTTTAATTAATGTATAATATAATCATAATTTTATTAAGTCAATTGGTTTTTATTCTGATGATGATTTTATTGAAAGAATGGTTATTGTTTTAAGTTATTTTCTGTATATTGGAAAAAATTATAAAAAATAATGTATTGATATAGATATTGCTGAATTTTAAATGGTTTATATCTTTAGAATATATGTGGATTAAAAAATGCAGGCAATCTCTTTGCAATCCGGCAGTAACGGAAATTGTATTTATGTTGAATCAGGCGGCGTCCGGCTGCTGTTTGATGCAGGTATTAGCGGTATCCAGACTCTTAAACGTCTCGAAGTCCACAGCCGCGATATCAGACAGGTTGATGCTTTGATTATTTCACACGACCACAGCGATCATACCATTGCAATGGGCATTCTTTCAAGAAAATTCGGAATTCCGGTTTATGTTACAAAACCCACATTAGCTTCTGCAGTGAGAAAAAATAAAATCGGCGATATCACTAAACTTCATCATTTTGAAGCAGGAAAAACTCTGGATTTCGGAAAAATTTCAGTTCATACAGTTCAGACTCCGCATGATGGAGTTGACGGAGTCGGTTTTATTATTGATGACGGGAGCTGCAGGCTCGGGGTTTTAACTGATCTTGGTTATGTTTTTCCTGAACTGATAAAAACAGTGAATTCGCTGGATGGTGTTTTTATTGAAAGCAATTACGATCCTCATATGCTTGAAACAGGACCGTATCCGTTGTTTCTTAAAAAAAGGATAATCGGTTCCGGAGGGCATTTGTCCAATCTGGAATCAGCTGAGCTTCTTGCCGGATTGACATCGAAACGTTTGAGATGGGCATGTCTGTCTCATCTGTCTGAAACGAATAATTCGCCTGATGTTGTTATTAAAACACACAGGCAGTATAACCCGCTTAAAATTCCTCTTGCAGTTGCAAGCAGATATGAAGTGTCGGAAGTATTTTGTCTTGAATAAATAGCTTACAGATAAATAGATGTTTTTTCAGCTGCTCCGTAAAGTTTCATTGGAGGTTTTACAAGCCTGCCTGCTTTATCAATCATGATATCGAGTTCCTCATCAGTGCGAAGAGGATCGTGGTGAAATGCAAAAAGATTTTTCACGTTAAACTTATTGCTTATTTCAATTGATTTGCTTATTGATGTGTGTCCCCAGCCGGTTTTATTTTTATATTCTTCAGTAGTGTACTGACAATCTGCGATAAGCACGTCTGCATTTGAAATCAGATTCCCTATGTTTTTTTCATTTATTTTTTCAATTTCAGGATCGTCTGAAATCTCGCTGTCCGTTGCATAAACAACTACTTTTCCTTTATATTCTATCCTGAAACCCAGAGATAATGCAGGGTGTATCAGATGCGTGAAATAAATTTTAACATCATCAATGTAAAAAGGACTTTCCGTGAGAGTGTTGAAAACAACCTTGGAAGCAAGTTCGTTAACTGTTACAGGAAAATATTCCTTTTCCATCTGGCCGTATATCAGCTTTTCAAGAGCTGATACGCTGTTTCCCCCATAGAATGATATTTTATTTCCGGGAAGATACGCCATATGGAAAAAGGGAAATCCCTGGATGTGGTCCCAGTGAGTATGCGTGATGAGTATGTTATATTCGCGTGGAGATGCGCCGAATTCATGAAGAAGAGACCCGCCAAGTTCGCGAAGCCCTGTGCCTGCATCGAGTATTATTATAGTATCGCCGCATCTTATTTCTACACAGGGTGTATTCCCTCCATACTTTAAAAAGTATTTTCCTGGCGTGGGAATAGAGCCTCTGGTGCCCCAGAATTTGATTTTTATATTATATTTATCTCTGTTTATTTTTGACATTAACGTGATCTGTTGATTAAATTAACTATTTATATTCCATAATTATTCTTTGTCAACCGGATATTATTTCTGATAATTATTATTTAGTAAATCATTTTCTTGACAAAAAAGATTTATTAAGATTTATTCAGGAATCAGTAAGTTTTTTATATAAATGGAGATATGTTATGGTAATAGAACAGATTTTAGTAACCGGGATGGCTGTTTTCTGCTATCTGATCGGTGACGAAAAAACCGGAGAAGCAGTTCTTGTTGATCCGGCAGGAGATTTTGATAGAATATTTGCAAAGGTTGACCAGCATAAATTCAAAATAAAATATGTAATCAATACTCACGGGCATTTTGACCATACTTCAGGAAACGATTTTGTGATAAAAAAAACCGGTGCTCAGCTTTTAATCCACGAAGCTGAAGTGAAAGGTCTTGCCGGTTTTTCAAATAAGGTCATGAATTTTTTTATGGGCGGGAAGAGCTCACCGGACCCGATGCTGCTTCTAAAAGACGGTGATGAAATCAAGCTCGGCGATGTTGCGATTAAAATCATACATACTCCCGGACACACAGCCGGCGGAATATCTCTATATATAAAGGGGAATGTTTTCACCGGGGATACTCTGTTTACAGAAGGAACCGGCAGGACAGACCTGCCTGGAGGGTCGGACAGAGTGATTATGGAATCTATCAGAAATAAAATTTTATCTCTTCCTGATGATACTGTAATATGGCCGGGACATCACTACGGCAGGACTCCGACATCAACTGTGAGGGAACAGAAAAGATATTATTAGATATTAGCGGTTAACGATTAAATTAGAATACTTCCTGTCATTCCCGCTTAGGCGGGAATCCATTTCTGTTGACTGGATCCCCGTTTTCACTGGGATGACAAAGAATACAAATTTCTACTTAATTTACAAAATGCTAATTAAATCGTTAACTGCTATAGTACGCTTAACAAATAAAAATTAGGAGCTTAATCTGCAATGAAAGAATATCTAAAGCGTATAGGTTTTTTCAACAGTTTTACAGATGCGGAGCTTGATGATTTCAGCAATCTAGCTGAGGTGCTGCCGACTAAAGAGATGGAAATTATTATAAATGAAAACGAGGAGGGAAGAGGTTTATATTTTATCGTCAGCGGCGATTTCGAAGTGCTGAAAAAAATCGAAGGTAAAAAGTATAAACGTCTTCAGAGTCTTGATGAAGGAGATTTCTTTGGTGAGATGTCTATCCTTAACGATGAAAAACATTCAGCCACAATAATATCCAAAACAAAAGGAACCGTGATATTCATATCAAAAGAATCATTTGCTGATATGAGCCGCAATAACACAGGATTTTCTCTGAAAATCATGAAAGAACTTGCGACTATACTTTCAACCAGGCTGCGGCGCATGAATCTTAAATACGGAATGACTCTTGCGCGGCTTGAAGCTGATTATTAAAATCTATTTTTCAATATATTTCATAAGCTCTTCTGCATACAGATCTCTGTAGAATGTTTTCATTTCCGGATTTTTTTCAGGCATATCTTTCAGATATGCCTTGCTTAAGTTTTCAATCATCATTTTTCTTACAGCTTTTGACGGATATTTCTGGGTATCTTTTTCAATAAACATTTTTTCAAGCTGCTCAATTGATTTGCCTTCCAGTCCCAGTTCCTTCTTTTTTTTAGCTAGATTTTCATTCTGCTTTGCCTGCTCAACCTGTGCTTCGCAGGAATTGATCATTGCTAAAATGTAAAATTCTCTTTTGTCTTCAGGATAAGCGTTGAAGCTTGCAATTACCACATCACGGTTTTCTTTTGTCTGTCCGGGACATTCAATTGAGAGATATTTTTCTTTCAGCCTTTCAAGATTGGATGAAGAGTCTTTGGGCAGCATTCCGGATGAAAAGGCAAGAATTTCGCCGCTTTCTACCGATAGAATTCTTAAATCAATAATATCTCCATCAGATTTTACAATAAGTACAATTTGTGCGCCGGAAAGTTTGCCGAGCTCATTTACTGCGCTGCCCTCAACCAAGCCGGTCTGCTGAAGCGTCATTTCATCTATTATCTTGTTCAGCAGTTCTCTTTCCACTATGCTGAATCTGCCGTCGTCAAATACAGTTTTAGTTACAGTATTAACAATAACAGAAGGAACTATATTCGATTTTTTATCAAGATCATTTCCCCTGACAATAGCGATCCGCTGGCTGCTTTTTCCCCTGTAGTTTTTTAGAAGTTCGCGAGTTTTATCTGCAATAAAATCTTCAGTTTTCGATGCGGATGCAGCTGTGATGAAATTTAAAATAATTAGCAGCGCAAATAATAGATGATATTTCCCTGCAAAAATATATGCCGTATTTCTAGATTTTTTATGCATCAATGATCACCTGTCTTTGTTTATAATAGAAAATTTTTTTATTTACGATTTAATTTAATAACTTTTTCAGTTAAAAGAGATGATGTCAAGTATTATAGTTTATTCAGTTTTAAATAAGAAGCTGAGTGAATTTACATAAAATTCGAATTGAAATTTTTTATTCAGTCAGACTTTATTAATATAAAAAAAGATTGATATTTTATATTATCCTGCTTCTTTTTAAAATAATGAATTATTACATAATTCATTATTACTTAATTATCAATATCATTTGAATACGTTTTAGAGAGTATAATTTTTATTGGAGTAATTATTGTGAAAATTATTAGAATTTTATTTATTCTTTTTATAATAACTCAATTTCTTCCGGCTCAAAGTATATTCGCTGCAGATGAGGAAGATGCTGTTTTATGGGAACATTTACAAAGAAGAAGCGAAGTGTGGTATACTCAATACCAGTCTCAAAATGGTGGTGAAATTCCGGCAGGAGACTGGAAGGAGCCGATAGATAAGGCATTTATCCGTATTTCTAAAGCCTCAGGCAACAAACCTTTTAATTTAGTATATACCATTGTAAACAATAATTCATTTAATGCATGCGCTCTACCAGGCGGACAATTTATAATACACTCGGAAGTTTTAAAGGTGTTTGATACATGGGCATCTGCAGCCATGAAGAAAAATGGAGCTGCAGGAAAACTGCGCGGTATCCAGTATTACAGAGAAAGATTACTGGCTCCATTACTGGCTCATGAGCTTGCTCATTATTATAACAGGCATTCTTTTAATGATATAAAAAAATACTGGTCATTGATGGGGAAAAGCAGAGACGAGTTTTCAATCAAAATGGCTGAGCATTCAAAATCAAATGAGTTTGATGCAGATATGACCGGATACATGTTTTTGAAAAATGCCGGCTATGATCCATACAGCATGATCGATCTGCTTTCTTATCTTAACAATTTAATGCAGAAATTTAAAAAAAATTCAAATTTAAATATTAATTATTTTTCAAGTCATCCGACTGCTCATGAAAGAATAGCAGCCTTTAATAAAAAAGGAACTGATTTTTATAAATGGGCCGCAAAGATGGATATGACTTTTGAAAATATTCAATTCGGGAGGAATCTTGAAGCAGGCATAACCTTTCTGGAGAATTCTTTAAAGATGTATCCGGGAAATATTCATATATTAAAAGCCATCGCTGCTGCAAAATATAAATTGTGGCTTTCAACAGTACCTATAAAAAGTCAGAAGCTCAGGGTGATAATTGGAATGCCTTCTTTCAGGGATGACATGGTTGCTAAAGGAAAAACAACAAGAGGCAGCGGGATTCCCGGAAATATATCTTTTTATAATAATGCCGCGAAAGCTTATGAAATTGTCATGAATAAAGCTTTAGATCCAGAATTCAATTCATCTTACGCAGTGCTGCTTTCGTATTCATCTGATAAAAATATAATGAAAAGAGCTTTGGAGATTTCAAATAAATCCGCAAAAAGTCTTTCTACGATGATTACTATTTCGAATCTTGGCATGGTTTATTATCTATGTGGTGAAAAAGATAATGCAATGGCAGTTTATAAAAAACTTGCAGCTTATATTGATGCTGAATATATGAAACAAACCGGGAATGCTGTAAATGATCCTGCTGCCGGTCATATTGATGATCTTAAGGATTATATAAGAAAGTGTCAGCTGCTGGATAAAAATTATGTGTTTAGTGATTATACTCCAGTTTTAAACCTGGCAATTTTGCTTGAAGATGTAGGTAATTCTGCTGAGGCAAAAGGTCTTTCGGATTTATATATAAGCAGATATGATTCAAAATCTCAATGGGCTGCTTATCTCTCGGATAGAACCGGAGTGGAAATTCCAAAGAAGATAAAATCATCTGTAAAATATACAGTTGATGGAGTAAAAGCCGGAGATTCCATAAAAACTGTTTTAAAGCTCTGGAAAAAGCCTTCTGCTATTGAAACTGACGGCAGGTATGAAACCTGGACGTACAGACAGAAAAATGTTTTACTGGTGATGGATGGGGGATTTGTGAATCAGATAATGATAATATCAAAAGAAGCTCCGCCCGTAAATGGAAAATTCGGCGTTGGTACTCCAATGAATCAGGTAGAAGAGATTTTAGGGCAGAGCAAAGGAATGTCAGGCGATTATTATTTATATGGCGGAGATGGATGTAATGCATTTATAAAATATATTCTCGGCACAGCGGATAAGATTATACTGGTACAGTAAAAAAGGACAACGGTTATGAATAAAAAAAAATTGATCTCAGCACTTGTCATGCTGGCAGTATCAATGACTTTTGCAATAGCAGCAGAAGATTCTGATGCATTGTATATAGAAGGCAGACAATTATTCGACAATAATAAATTTGAAGCTGCAAAAGGAAAATTTGAAAAGGCTTCTGAAATTGACAGGAAAGCCGGTGCAGACCGCAAAAAAGAATTAGCAGTTTATATCAGCTGGATCGGGAAATGCTATAAGCAATTATCACAATACGACAAAGCGCTTGAATATTACAAGAAGTCTCTTGCCATCAACGAAGAGCTTGGTATAAATCTCGAGATTGCATTTGTTTCAAACAGCATAGGGTTAGTTTATCATACTCTGGGGCAGTATGATCTTGCCCTGGATTATTTCAATAAAGCTCTTACATTGAAAGAAAAATTCGGAGAAAGAATTCATGTTGCCACTCAATTCGATAATATAGGGATGGTTTATTACTCAAAGGCGGAATATGAAAAAGCGCTTGAATATTACAATAAGGCACTTAGAATCAATGAAGAACTCGGCATTAATAATCAGATTGCCAATCAGCTAAACAAAATTGGTCTGATATATTATTATCAGGGGAAATATGATACGGCTCTGGCAAATTATAATAAAGCCCTCAGGATAAATGAAGAACTGGGATTGAAAGGAGATCTGGCAATTACATTAAACAACATGGGAATGGTTTATGATGCATGGGGGCAATACGACAAGGCAATTGCATATTATAGGCAGGCTCTGGTTATTGATAAAAAACTCGGAAGAAAAGATCAGATAGCAGCGGATTTAAACAATATTGGGCATGTTTTATATTTATGGGGACAATATGAAAAAGCGCTGGAATATTATAAAACCTCACTGGAGATAAACGAAAAACTTGGCTTGAAAGACATGGTTGCAGTTAATTTAAACAACATCGGAGTGACTTATAGTGCCCTTAAACAACTTGACATTGCTATGGAGAATTACCAGAAATCGCTGGTTATAAATGAAAAACTTGGCATCAAAAAAGAAATTGCAGTCAATTTTAATAATATCGGGGTGTTATATAGAACCCGTATGCAGAATGACAAAGCCATGGAATATTTCAATAGAGCCATGAGTATCAATGAACAGCTTGGTTTAAAAGTGGATGTAGCTGATCAATTATACAGCATCGGATTTGTGTATTTTTCCAGGGGAGAATTTAATAAAGCGCTGGAGTATTACAATAAAGCCCTTGTTATTAATGAAGAATTCAAAAAAAAAGATTCGATTGCAACTTCTCTAAGTAGCATAGGGGCTGCTCACTGGTGGTTAAAAGATTACAAAAAAGCTGCTGATTTTTTTAAAAGGGCTATTATTCTTACAGAAGAATTGCGGCTTACGGCTTCGGGAGCAGCTCGCAGGGATTACTTCGCATCTGAGATAAGCGTTTATCAGTGGCTCATATCAACATATATACGGGACAATAATTCTGCACTTGCATTCAATACTGTTGATCTCTCATCAGCAAAATATCTGATTGAAAAACTGGGTGAGAAAATTAATGAAAAATCGATTCGTATTGCAGATATTAATGAATATCAGAAAAAACTTGAATCTGACACTGCAATAATAAGTTATTCAAGTAAAAATTTAGATATACGTTTTGCAAGAATTGTAGCTGATAAAAGCTCAGTAATCTCAAGCGAGATTCGTGATCAGAATTTTAATAATTTAATAAAAAATAAATATCTTGAAGTAATCAATTCCAGTTATGATAAAATGCGCGGTATTGCAATCAAGAAGAAAAATGACCAGCCTGTAAATGAACTCCCCGGATTTGAATTCGAAAAATTAATCAATTACTACCGTCACCTTCTTTCCAGACAGGATTTGACGGATAAAGAAAATGAATCCTTAAAACAAATCAGTAAAGGACTATACAACCTTCTGTTCAAAGGTTTGGAAAAACAGCTTGAAGGCAAAAGCGAGCTGATAATAATACCGGACGGCGTACTTGCGCTGATTCCGTTTGAAACCCTTATAATGCCTGACGGGAAATATCTTGTAGAAAAATTCAATATCAAGTACACTCAATCTCTCACAGTTTCTGAAATTCTGAATAAAAGAATATATGATGATAAGAGAAAGCCTCTGGTCGCTTTCGGCGGAGCTGTATATGATCGTATCAGCTATAAAAAAGATATGATTGAATCTGAAAAGCAGCTGGATGATTTGAAAAATATAACATTTGCTGCTTTAAGCAGAGGTGAAAGTATCCGCAAGACTTATGCATCTTTAGGATATCGCGAGTGGGAGAATCTGCCGGGAACATTGGCCGAGGTTAAGGCAATTGAAAAGATAATAAAGAAAACTGAAATTTATACTGGCGATAAAGTTGATGAATCAGCTATAAAATTACTTTCATCAAAAGGAGAATTAAAAAAATACAGAGTGATCCATTTTGCCACACATGGTCTTGTTGTTGCTGAGTTTCCTGAACTTTCAGCTCTGGTGCTGTCTCAACATAAAGAGGAAAAAAACGGTGAAGACGGATTTCTGCGCATGAATGAGATTGCAGCACTTGATCTCAATGCGGATTTCGTATGCCTTTCAGCGTGCGAAACTGGACTTGGAAAAGTTTACGACGGTGAGGGCGTTGTGGGTCTTACGCAGGCTTTTCTTCTTGCAGGAGCAAACGGGATGTCTGTTTCTCTATGGCAGGTGGATGATAAATCTACAATGGAATTCATGATTGGCATGTACAGTCTCGTAAATGAAAAGAAAATAACTTACGATAAAGCAATTAACGAAATGAAGAGAAAGTTTATTAAAGGGAAATACCGGAACCCGTTTCACTGGGCGCCGTTTATATATTACGGAAAATAAAGTTTTATTCTTTTTCTGCAAGGGTTTTCATCATGTCTTTGAAAGATCCATCGTTTGCATAAATAGAGAAATAATGATCTGTATATTTCTTTTTCGATTTTAAATCTCCGGTCAGGTCGGAACAAAGCGCAAGACGTACGAGAATAATTTCTCTGTTTTGATTGCTGAAAGCTTCATTCTGATAATCTAGTGTTTTGTAATAGGCGATGGCTTTTGTATAGTCCGTTTTTTTGAAATATATTTCCGCAGCTATGAATTTTGCATTAAGTTTAACACGGTCGGTAATATCCTGTTTGCCAATAATAATTTCAAAAAGTTCTGCAGCTTTTGTATAATCTCCAGCCTCGTATGCATCTGCAGCATCTTTTAAATCTTTATCCAGGGAATCATTTTTAGTTGTTTTTTTTGTACCCCTTGTTCTTGTTTCAGGGGCAAATCCTCTTACAGCGAAAACGAGAGTTTGTTTTGAGTTTAAGGGACTGTTTTTTGAAAGCTTATCAATTAAACCGGATATTTCTTCGCTTTTTTTAATTTCTCTATCTATGGAAGTTTTATTAAGAATAAATTTTTTAGAACCTGTTATTCTTATGTTGAATGTTCCGTTTACTAAAATGCTTACACTGGAGTTTTCTGCAATTTGAATGATATCGCCATCGTTTAGCTGCAGATCTGTTTTCGGTGTAAGCTGATTGCCATTTCTTTCAATGATGACAGTTCCGACATGAAGAGATAATTTTGCGTTTATCCCTGCGTATAATGGATCTAATAAAATTATGCATGTGAAAAATATGGACAATAATAATCTGATATTTGTATTCATGGATTCCTTCTATAATCTTTAATCAGTTCTTCATATTTGTTAATCATTATACTGTCATGTTTAATATAATAACTTTTGATTATTTAAATCTTATAAAACAGTTTGTCAAGAATTATAGTTGATTTTATCTTCTGTTAAAAGTAATCTGTAATTGAAGACGCAGGGGCACGCTTTAAAAAGAACTGTCCGGTAAGGGTCTATGGTTTTAAATGCAGAATACGTTATTGAAACAGCTTTTAAATAATAATATAACAGGATATTTATAAAAAACAATGTCAGATAAAATGCCTGTAATTTTTGTCGGTCACGGCAATCCTATGAATGCAATTGAAGAAAATGAATTCAGCATATCCTGGATTGAAGAAGGTAAAGCACTGCCGCGTCCAAAAGCAATTCTTTGTATATCTGCGCACTGGGAGACAAACGGAATCCGGGTATCAGCAATGGAATCTCCCGGAACAATTTATGATTTTTACGGGTTTCCTGATGAATTATATAATATCATTTATCCGGCTCCAGGATCACCTGAGCTTGCTGAAAATGTTGTAAAGATTCTGAAAAAATTTAATGCAGTTCCGGATTATGAACGCGGGTTTGATCATGGCTGCTGGTCAGTGCTGTATAAAATGTTTCCTGATGCTGATATACCGGTTGTTCAATTAAGTCTTGACCGGACATTAACTCCGCAGGAGCATTACGATGCAGGAAAGCAGTTATCTTTACTGCGAGAACAGGGTGTGCTTGTAATCGGCAGCGGAAATATAGTTCATAATTTAAGGATGGTTGTATGGGAAGATGTTGCGTTTGACTGGGCTGTTCATTTTGACAACCAGGTTGCAGACTGGATTGAAACAGATAATCATAATGCGATTATTCATTATGAAAAATACGGGAAACCTGCTGAGCTGTCAGTAAATACCTCTGAACATTATCTTCCGCTATTATATGTTTTAGCATTGAAAGAAAAAGATGAGGCTGTATCATTTTTTGCTGATAAAATATGGGGCGGATCAATCAGTATGCGATCAATACGTATTGGTTAGAACATCAATAATTTAATTAATAAATGATGAATGACTGAAAAATTCTTATAGCTTCAATCTAATGAGGAGTAAATCCATGAATAGTAAGCCAGTACTTGAGGTTTTTTTCGATTATACCTGACCATGGTGTTATCTCGGTACCGTGCGTACCGACCGTCTACAGAAAGAGTTCGGACTTGAGATTAAATGGAAAGTATTCCCGCTGCATCCGGAAGTACCTGAGGAAGGTATAGAGATAACCAGACTTTTTGCCGGGATGGAGATGCGGATCAAGTCCATGCAGGCAAGGCTGCGCCAGGCTGCAAACGCTGAAGGGCTTCCTCTTACAGAGCGCTCTCATACTTATAACAGCAGGCGGGCCCAGGAACTGGGGAAATGGGCTGAAGCACAGGGGAAGGGTGATGCATTTCACAGAGCTGTATACCGGGCGTTTTTTGTTGAAGGGGAAAATATTGCTCTGATCGACGAACTGGCTGGAATTGCATCTGAAGTAGGTCTTTCCGCTGATAATGCAAGAGGAGTTATTGAATCAGGAAGCTGCAGATCATCTGTTGATGCAGACTGGGAAAGTGCTGCATCACTGGGTATCTCTGCAGTCCCGGCTTATATATACGGCTCCAGAAGATTGTCCGGATTCGCTCCTTATGCGGATTTCGTAAAGCTTATAGAAAAATGATAAAATAAAAAATCTTACAGGCGGGTAAACGTTTTTTACAAAACAATAGTTTAACTTTAATATATTGTAATAATACTTGACTTTAATATTCAGCAATAGCATTCTACTTGAATTAAGGATATTCAAATGATTAAAATAGATTCAGCTACCAAAAAGTACGGCACATTGACTGCAGTCGATTCCGTTTCGTTCGAGGTAAAAAAAGGCGAATATTTTGCACTATTGGGTCCGAATGGAGCCGGTAAGACAACCATTGTCAAAATGCTCCTCGATTTTACATCCCCGACCAGCGGGCATGTCTCTATAGACGGGATTCCCTCCAATGAAACTGCAGCCCGTACAGGTATCGGATATCTGGCTGAGAATCAGAAAATATCTCCGCATCTTTCCGGATATGCATATCTGACCAGGTGCGCTGAATATCTCGGACTTTCCAAAGCAGAAACAAAAGTACAGATCGGAAAAATTGTTGATATCGTGGGCATGACTGGCAAAGAGCGCAACATGTCAAAAACATACAGCAAGGGTATGGTGCAGCGCATCGGACTGGGGGCGTGTCTGCTCGGGAAACCTAAGGTACTTATTCTGGACGAACCTACTGCAGGACTTGATCCTATCGGCATCCGTGAAATACGTATGATACTTGAAAATCTACGCAAAGACGGGGTGACGATCCTTTTAAATTCACACCTGTTGTCTGAAGTTGAAAAAATTTGCGATACTGCGGCAATAATTAAAAACGGGAAACTTCTGGTAAAAGACGCGATTTCATCCATTGTTAAAGATGGAGAGAATCTGGAAGATGTCTTTATCCGGTATGTACAGGGATAATATGAACAAACTTAAACTTTTACTCAACATCATGCGGCATACTATTCTTGACCAGATGAAGCAGAAGAGCTTTATGGTCATATTTATTATAAGCGGATTTTTCGTACTCGGAATTAAAAACTGCTATCAGGGGGATTATACTGTCAATGCTCAGCAGGTCGATGGGGCGATGGTAGCGCTGGGTGTTTCAAAGGTAATGTTCAATATCATCACAACCGTTGCTATGATTATCGCAGCACTTTTCTCAATGCGGATTATAAAAACCGAACGGGTTGATGGTACGCAGAGCACTATTTTATCAAAACCCGTTTCACGTTATGAATATATAACCGGAAAAATGGCTGGTCTCTGGATCGTTACATTTTTATTTATGTTTGCCCTTCACACAATCATTTTCGCAATTGTTTTCATTAAAACAGGAACGGCGATGCCCGGATACCTGTTTGCTTCTTTCATGTGTTCAATTGATATTCTTTTTGTAGTGTGCTTTGTGATGCTCCTGTCTCTGTATCTCCCTGATTTTGCAAGCTTCATTATAGTTTCTGCAATCGGTTTATTCGGCTATATTGGCGACGGCATTTATACAGTCAGCCAGAGCAGAATGGTGCAGGACGCTTTTACAGGTAACGCATCGAAACTGCCTGACATATCTGTGTGGAAAATTGTTTATCTTGCATTGCCAAAACTCTCAACAGCGCAGCTTTATGCTTCTTCATTCATATCCGGCGAGTCCTTTAATTATGCAGGCCCGATACATCCGATGATCAACATCGTGTTGTACTGTATAGTCAGTATAGGTATGCTGCTGATCCTGTTCAGGAAACAGGATATTGCTTAATCAGATCTTTCCCCATTTACTGATTGACACTCATCTGTTTGGATATTATCACTGTTAAAGCAGAAATAAATTATCCGGAAAATAATATGTCAAAGAATAAATCCAGCAGCAGCCGTTATTCGCTTTATGAAGAGATAGGAATATATTTTAATCCGAACGGAAGCTTCAATAAAGATGCATTTGTGGCTGTACTGAAAGATCATATACTTGAAATAAGGGAAAAGGCGGTTTCGGAAAAAGCGTTTCCTGCAGCTTATAAGAACTGGCTTTCTGATTATATCCGCCAGATTACTGATTTTCTTAATGATAAAGGCCTTACCCTCGGATCAATTGAACTTCTCAAAACAGCAGTTGATACATCCATTGAAATGAGCATTGACTCTATGCTGCTGCCATCAACGACTATCAGAACTGTTTTAAATGAGATAGATCTTCCGGACAGGAAAAAAAATCCGGATGACAAGCGCACTTTAATTCTGCAGGCCGCACTTCAGGTTTTCGGCGAGGAAGGTTATTATGCTGCAACGATTGACCATATTGCATCGGTTTCGGGGATAGGTAAAGGAACAGTATACCGTTTTTTTAAAAGCAAGGAGGAACTGTTCGAGCAGCTGATTAAAGAGGAATATGACAAGATAGTGGATTTAATAGGCGGAACATTTGAAAGCAGCGGGGATGTTCTTGCCGGCATACAGAAAATGATTGAAAGCTGGATAAAATATATCAACGATAATCCAATGGTATACCGCCTAATAAAAATTGAGCAGAGCATGCAGTTCCTGGAAACATCGAAAACAACCTACTACCAGTATGTAACAGATAACCTGCCTCTGTTCAAGGCAAAGGTTGTTGCACTAAACAGGGAGGAACGCCTCAAGAGTACTAATCTCTATTCAGTATTTTACGGCATTATGGGTTTCATGGATGGAGTAGTGCAGAAATGGATCTACAGGGGAATGGACTACCCCCTGACAGATGAGATTCCTGTGATTCTCGAAACCATATTCAACGGCTTTGTCGGAGAAACCGCGACCCGCACGAAATTTTTCGAGCCTTGACCCCCGGGAGGGGTATGGCAATTGAAAATTCTTTTCAGAAGAACCCGGAAATTTGTCCGGAGTGAACGGATTTTATGGTTAAAGACTAATTCAATAAAAAAAGTACAGGAGAACACAATGTCAGCAAACCGCATTCTCCGGAAGTTGCTTCAACGAATTGTGAAAGCCGGCCTCATTTTTCTCACAGTCCTTTTCTTGCTTCACATTGTACTATACTTTGTTTCGAATTATTCGATTCAAAAAATAGAAACCCATAAACTGGAAGATTTTTTAACAGAAATTCCCGGGAAATGGATCAATGTCAATGGAGACCGCGTTCATTTCATCGAAAAAGGCAAAGGAAATCCTGTTATATTCCTGCATGGCTTTGCAGGCAGTACATATGACTGGGAACAGACCATCTTCAGCGATCTTCCGGAAAATCGACGAAGCATCTGTATAGATCTGTCTGGTATGGGGTTCAGCGAAAGGAGAGAAAACTGGCATTATGATTTTCCTCTATGGGCAGAACAGTTAAACAATACAATGAATCAGATGGGAATATCAAAGGCATCAGTGGTGGGATTTTCTCTGGGTGGTTCCGTAGCAGCAGTTTTTGCAGCCAGATATCCGGAGAAGGTTGACCGGCTTGTTCTGATTTCAAGCCTTTCACCGATGGATATTGACAATGTGCCGTTTCGATCCATGATCTATTATATTCCCGGAGGCGGGGAGATCATGCTGACCATACCTTTGGTTATTGGTTCTTACTTTTTTCAGGAAAATCAGCAATACAAACGATATCGGCAGACCAGCAGCATCATCGGTACAAGGCAGGCATTACTCACTTTCATGCATGAGGTGCCTGACTTTCCCGGGCTGTTTGCCTCCTATCCCCGAATCCGGTCTAAAACACTTCTGATCCATGGCGAACAGGACAGTGTGGTTCCGCTTTCTTCGATCAAAAGAATTGTACCGGAAATCCCTGACTGCCGGGTTATTTTTTTAAAAAATGCAGGACACTGGGTAATAAGGGAAGACCGGAAAAGAGTGGTTGATGAACTGGGTGCTTTTCTTTATTAAAATGACAGAGCCGATTTCAATAAGATTGAAAAGCATTACACCGGCTAAAATTTAATAAACATTCCCTGTTAGCAGACTGAAAGTCAAAAATTTAACTTGCTTTTAGCTTCTGATAAGATACAAGATGACTCTTTAACAGCAAGGTCATGTGAAAAACTTTTTGCTATTTTATCGCAATTTCCTTGAAATACAGAAATAAGGAACAGAAATTGAAAACCAGAAGCCTGTTTAATGTTTTGGCTGCAGCCAGCATTATTTTAATCATTTTATTTGTTTATATAATGGTTGGTGTTTCAATTCTGCAGAGCCGTAAAAACTATGAAAATCAGGCAGCATTAACAACAAAGAACCTTTCAGAGTCAGTTGAAATAAATGTCGCGGGAATTCTCGACAAGATTAATCTTGGCCTGTACGACCTTGCAAATGAAACTAAACGTCAATTGTCTGCCGGCGGCATTGATGAGAAATCACTCAATGGTTATATAATAAGACAGAAAACTCTCATCCCGGAATTTGAAGAAATGTGGGTGGCGGACGGTGAAGGCAATGTCCGTTATGGCTCAAACATACCGAAAGACAAACTGATAAACATTACTGACCGGGAATACTACCAGCGCCTGCTGAGAGATCCAGAGACAGAATTAGTAATTTCAAAACCTGTAATGGGCCGTATAACAAAAGACTGGTCAATACTTATATGCAGGCGAATCAATAATCCGGATGGCTCGCTTGCCGGTGTGGCATTTGGTTCACTCCGGGTGGTGGATTATTTCAGCAGGATGTTTTCCAAACTGCATGTCGGAAAGAACGGATTTATTACTCTTCGCGGCGGGGATCTGTCTTTTATTGTGAGATATCCTGAAATTGAAAACAGCAGGGAAAAGATCGGATCAGTAATGATTTCAGATAAATCACTTGCAATTATAAAAGATAATCCGGATTCAGCGACTTATACTGCAATTTATAAAGTTGATAACACCGAACGTACTTACAGTTACCGCAAAATCAGACATTACCCTTTCTACGTTTTCGTTGCAATGAGTACTGATGATTATCTATCTCCCTGGTACCAGGAAATTGTTATAAAAGTTCTGCTGCTTCTGTGTTTTACTGCAGTCGTTATATTTTCCTTTTGGATATTAAACAGAAGGGCGCTGGAAGAACAAAAAATTAAATCTCTTGAGAAATTTAATGAAGAATTGAAAGCAAGCGAAGAAAAATATCATAATCTTTACCGCAGCGCTGCAATGGGTATTTTCCATTCCACACTTGAAGGAAGATTTATCGATCTTAACCCGGCCCTTGCCAGGCTGCTTGGATACGAAACCCCTGAAGAAGCAATGCAGAATATCACTGACATTGCAAAGCAGGTGTATGCAGTTTCTCATGATCGGGATAACATGGCTGCCGAAGCAGTCAAAACTGACGGATTTATAATTACCGAGAACTGTTTTTTAAACCGGAACGGATCACAATGGTGGGGCAGGCTCCACATAAGGATTATATCAGATAAGCAGGGAAAACCATCTTATTATGAAGGGTTTGTAGAGGATGTCACTGAACGCAAAGAGGCTATAGATAAACTTCTTAAAAGCGAAACGCTTTTCCGTGCAATCGTTGAGCATAACTATGAAGGCATTCTACTGATGAGCGAGGACCGTAAACCTTTCTATGTCAGTCCTTCATATACACAGATTTGCGGATATTCCCCGGAAGAATTGATCGGAGTTTTTGGTCCGGACTATATTCATCAGGATGATCGTGAAATCGTCGCAGATATATTCCGTAATTTGCTTGAATCACATGGGACGTCTTTATCCGCAACCTACCGTCTTCGCCATAAAAAGGGTCACTGGTTCTGGGTCGAAACAACAGCAACAAATCTGCTTAAAGATCCTTTTATCCATGGTGTTGTATTGAACATACGCGACATTACAGAAAGCATAAAAGCAGAAATTGAATTAATCGCAGCAAAAGAACAAGCCGAAGAAAACGGAATACGTTTCAAAGCCATTTCAGAACAGGCAATGGATGGTATTTCACTTACAGATCTAGAAGGAAATTATGTATTTGTAAATCAGGCATTTTGCAAAATGCTCGGATATTCCGATGAGGAATTATTGCAGATGAGTGTATATAATTTAAAAGTGCCGGACGATAATAGTGAAACTTTCAAAGGGACAATATCCAGTGGACAGATATCCGTATCACGGAAAAAACTGCTCTGCAAAGACAAGTCAATTATCTCAGTTGATATAAACGGTAAGCTTATTCTGATAAGCGGGAAAGAATTTATCATAGGCATAGCGCGTGATGTCACAAAACAGGTGGAAGTTGAAAACGAACTGATTGCTGCCAAAGAAAAAGCAGAGAAAAATGAACAAAAATACCGTCTAATCGCTGATAATACTGCTGATAACATCTGGACCATGGACATGAATTTACGGTTCACTTATATGAGTCCATCCATAACCAGGCTTTCAGGTTGGACCGTAGAAGAGGCTATGTCAAGGACCATCGATCAGAGCATTACACCTGAATCAATGGCCAGAGCGAATAAAGCACTGGCTGACGAATTGACAAAAGAAAACCTGCCGGATGCCGATAAAGATCGTGTATTGATAATTGAATTTGAAGAATATCATAAAAACGGCTCAACGAGGTGGACTGAGAATTCAATCTCTTTCATCCGGAACGATGAAGGTAAGCCAGTTCAAATATTAGGGGTAACAAGGGATATCACCGAAAGAAAGCTGATGGAAAAGACACTGCTGAAAAGCGAGCACAGGTTCCGTACAGCGTTTATGACAGGTGCGAATGCTTACCTTATTGCTGAGCGCGATACCGGCAGAATGATCGAAGTTAATAATAGAATGATGGAATTATATGGTTTTAAGAAAGAGGAGTTTATTGGCCATACGTCTTTTGAATTAGGAATGTGGGTCTATCCAGATGAAAGGGAAAAAATGCTGGAAAAACTCCGAAAAGAAGGGCGTATTTACAATCTGGAAGTATATGCGCGCCGTAAAAATGGGGAAGCCTTCTGGGTGCAGTATTCTGTTAGCGAATTGGAGACCGAAGGAACACCGCTTATTCTTGGAGTAATATATGACATTACAGAGCGCAAACAGGCAGAAGAGTCTTTAATAAAATCACTCCGCGAAAAAGAAACTCTTATCCGGGAGATATATCACAGAACAAAAAATACAATGCAGGTTGTCCGCGGCATTATTGTTCTTCAGTCTGCGGCTTTTCCTGAAAATTCAGAGATGCAGCAGCTTGTAAAAAATACTGAAGACAGAATTGATGCTATTTCTCTTGTCCATCAGATGCTTTATCAAAGCCAGGATTTATCACAAATATCTATCAAAGAATATATTCACAACCTGGCTGAATTAATTTTACAAAGTTACAGCCTATCAAGTGATAGAATAAGTTTTAATATTATAATAGATGAACAGCTCTTTCTTATCGATACTGCAATACCGCTTGGTTTGATCCTGAATGAGCTTATCACCAACTCACTAAAGTATGCATTTCCGGACAACAGGAAAGGAATAATAACTATCACTCTTACCATAAAAGAACTGGGGAAAAATATATTATTTTATTCTGATAATGGAATTGGAGTTTCTGAAGGATTTGATTTTAGAAATAACAACTCCCTGGGACTTAAATTGATTCACCGCATCGGAGAAAAGCAGATGCTTGGGAAATTACAGATGCAAAATATCAATGGAATCAGTTGTTTGTTTGAATTTCCAGGTAATCTATATAAGGCAAGGGTTTAAAATGGATAAAAAAATAAGTATTCTTTTAGTAGAGGATGAGGTTGTAACTGCAATGCTGATGGAGAATAAATTGAATGGCATGGGGTTCCATGAAATACTGCATGTGACAACCGGTGAGGATGCGATAATCAGCGCAAAACAGAATTCCCCGGATATTATTTTAATGGATATCCGCCTTGCAGGTGAAATAGATGGAATTGATGCAGCTGAAGCTATAAAAGCCGAATCCGATATCCCGGTTATTTATATTACAGGTTATGATGATAAGGAAAACAGGGACAGGGCAGAGAAAACCAAACCTCTGGCATTCTTAATAAAGCCGCCTCAAATGAATACATTGAAAGATATCATTGTTGATCATTTTAAGAACAAAAAAATTCAATAAATATTGATCATCCCGTTTATTTTTTGTCTTTGAAATTCTGCAAGTATCAAATAGCATATTTTAAGCCGCCGAATTTTGCACATGGACTTGATATCAACCCTTAAATATCCTCAAAGCATTTATAGATGTTTCAGCAAATATCATTTCCCGGGTTATAATAGTTCCTGTGAAATATTATTGCTGCCTATAAAATTCAGTATGTCTTCTGTAGGGCAGGAATCTGTGGAAAACTTTTTTCTTTTATATTGGAATTTACTAAGATGTGAAAATTCGAATTATACTTGAAATAGCAGCATACAATCTGCATTATGACTCCTTCAAATGGGTGTTCCGTAAAAATTTCTGCTTTAATTGCTCAAATTCCCCTATTGATAAAAGTAACCTGTTTACAAAACACTAATTGTAAAAAAACAAAATTGTATAAATACATAATTTAAAACATATATACTTATTTAGAGAGTATATATATTAAGGATTTTCATGAAACACATTCTACTATCCGGTCTCCTTTTAATTGTTATTTCTCCAGTATCAATATTCGCAGCAGGAATTTATCAAAACCAGAATCAGAGTGCCGAATTTATTCGGACAGTAAATAGAAATGCAAGTACAGAGGTTGACGCTGTCTATTTTAATCCCGCAGGTACAGCATTTTTAAAAGACGGGGTGCACCTTTACATAAGCGACCAGTATATTAATGATCAGCGGGAAGTCAGAAACTCTTCAAAGGTGATTCAGACCTATGTAGCTGTTCCTACAGATCAGAAGTATAATGGAACAGCAACCACATTTCTTTATCCCGACATATATTTTGTTTATAAATCAAAAGACTTGGCAATATTTGGAGGCTTTGGGATTATTGGAGCAGGTGCGAGTGCCTCATTTAATAATGGCCTCCCGATGTTTGATACTCTGGCCCTTGGATATCTTGCTGCCCTTTCAGGAGGATTTGAAAACTTAAATTATAAATCAAATATTTCAATGGAAGGCATGCAGGCAATGCTTGGATTTTCTTTGGGCGGCGCATACAAGATAAATAATAAACTTTCTTTTGCTCTTGGCGCACGGTTTGTTTATTTCATGCAAACTGCAGAAATAAAATTTCACTGGATAGAAGGTTCCGGTCCCGGTATAAATCCGGCAGATGTAACAGACATGCGGATTTCAATGACCGCGGATGGATTTGCATCCTCTATTATTGCAAGTGCTCATGTTAGGCCGCTTCCAGATATGAACATTGGAATGAAATTTGAATATCACACACCGCTTGAGGTTAAAAATAATACCAAGATTATGGAAGTACCGAAAAAACTTTGGGACATGGAAGATGTAAGAAAAGGTCTTGAAAGCTATAGTAATGGTGCTGTTTCTAAAAAAACTATGCCAATGCTTGCCTCTATCGGAATTTCATATCTTTTCTTTTCAAAATTGAAGCTTGAAATCGATTTTACATATTTTTTTAATAAAGCAACTGATTGGGGAACTGATCAGTACAACGAAATAATCTCACAAAAATTTAACGACGGTTATGATGTGGGCCTTGCTATTGAATATGAAATTATTAATGGGTTAAAAATAAGTGCGGGCAGTACCTATTCAGTAAGCGGAAGAACAGAAAAAAGTTCAAATGATGTTGATATTGGACTGGATGCAATCACCCTCGGCTTTGGTGTTACTTATGCCTTTACAGAAAATTTACAGGTAACTGCTGCGGCAATGCATGTTTTTTTTAGAAGTCAGGCATTTGATAATGATACTTCAAAAGTTCCGGATGCAAGTAAAATAAAATGGCTCGAAGGGAAGACTCTCCTGAGTGAAAGTACCTGGATTGCCGCTATCAGCGCTGCCTACAGATTTCCATTCAAGACGGCTGACAGTAAAAAAACTGATGATCAGAATAAAGAAAAAAAAATTCTAAATAAATAATAAAAGTTCATTAATTATATAATGAAGCATTAGAGAAGTTAAAGATTGTATTAGAACAATTCCTGTAATTCATGGAATCCATAATACTGTACGTTTTCTATGGGATTTCTCCAAAAGCGGGGACAAGACCTGTTATTCTGTTTTGCTTTAGCCGGAATAATATTGCACTAATCATTTAGCGCAATATCGATTAAGGTTTTAAATACCTTATCCGGGTGATTTCAATAGGCTGTATTCCAGGGAGTATTACTGCTTGAACTATTTCCATCTTGAAAAATGGTGTAGTATCCGCCGTTTGCTTTTCCGCCGCTGATCTCTAAAAAGTGGTCAACGTATCCTTTGTAGATACCGTCGATATTAACTTTTTTTCTTAACGTACCGCTTTGAGAATTTATATTTTTAATATCAGTAAATACCTCGCCATTAAAAACCATATAATTGTCGCTATAGCTTGTATAAGTAATGGTAACGCCAACCTCACTCATAAAAGTTATCCAGCCTGAATTATACAAACAGGTTCCGGAAACATCGCCGTTTATTGTGTCGTTGCCGAATCCTCCCATTGAAGGGATTTTATCCTGCGACACTTTTGTAGCTCTCATAAACTCCTGAAAAAATTCGACATCAGTAACCTTTTTCCGGTAGGCGCCGTATGGAGTAGTGTGTCCCCCCTCTCCATACGAATTTACAGCAGCAATTTTATAATAAAACATACCCGGCGGGACAGAAGTATCCTCATAAACGGCGCTTGTTATGCCGCCGGTTCCGGAAACTATCGAATATTCTCCGCTTTGTTTTTTAGATCTCAGCACCTTGTAGCTGGTTGCTCCGGAAACAGAATCCCAGCTTATTATAACTTTATTGTCCTGGCAGTCTGACTGTATATTTTTTGGTACACCCGGAGCTCCGGGTATTAATAAAAATCCTTCAGATGTATTGGCAAAACCGCTTTCAATACCTGAATCTTTAAATGCCTTTATTTTATAAAAATAATGTGTCCCTGCTGCTATATTTTCATCAATATATGAATAAGAATATGTTGATGGTGTTCCAGTCTGACCAGGTATATTCTCAGGATCAAGTTTAACTGTTCCTGATTTTCCGATACCTGATTTCAGTAAAGTTGAAATTGCTGAATAAAGCACAAGATTTGTTTTGTTCACCAGAATAATCGAGCCAATATTGGCTGTACGGTCCGTTTTTATCTTCAGCAGCCGCTTTTTTTCGGACTCAACTGTACTGCTGACAGTATAAGCTGTACATACAGTTCTTCCAAATGCGGTATTAATTGCAGTAACAATATCATTCTGAGTATAGGTTTTCCCCCACCAGCCGCCTGCAAATGTCACTGTTTTTGTTTCATCATCAATAGTAATATTGACAGCAGCTGTTTGCGAACCAAGAATAAAGATCCCTTCAGAATAAGCTCCAGTAAAAATATTTTTCTGCCGCAGATCAACATCAGATGTAAACTCCGGGGCATTTATCTGCGGTGCTGTACTCCCGCTGTTTTCAATAAACGTAATCGGTACTATTTCAGTTTCGCGTAATGAACAGAGTTCTGTAAAACCTGTATCTGGATTGTCGGATCTATACAATTTATATGAATCAGCATTACTTACACGTTCCCATTTTAATCCAATCTTTGTTTCATGTATTCCGGCAGAAGCCTCAAGGGATGTCGGGGCATTAAGCGCTTCCACTGTTGTATTGTCCCATACGTTTTTTTCAAGATCAGCAGAATCAGGTCCCCATTTGCATCCTGAAAAAAACAGTATAATTATGGAACTATATAAAGCTGCTGTTATAATGGCACTTTTTCCCGAATGTTTCATTTAATCTATTTCCTGTAAATTATTTCTAAGTTTAATGATAAAAAATAAAAATGAAGTAAAGAATAAGTAATCAATCCCTTATTAAAGGACCAGTATGCAATTTATCGGCAACTTTTTCAACAATAATTCCTGAAATCATGTATAATTTCAGGAATTAATAATTAAATTTTTTAGGCAAGTAACAGAATATAATCTGATAAAAAATAAATTTTACTTATCTTGTCTTTCCATTTTCTTGATTTGTCAATTCACAAATATCACTTCTGAAGCTGCTGACACATCAAAAAAAGTAACTATTATTCTTGACTTCAAGTCTTCTAACAGTAAATGTTAATTAAATTTGATTCATTAATAGTTACTTTATTAAGGATGGCATATGATAAGAAATGTATTTATAATTTTCTATATCTTCTTTATGATTTTAAACCTGCAAGCAGAAACATCAAATACTATTATTGAAATCAATGATGCAAAAAAATTATTAACTTCGGGTAAACAGGTTTATTTCCTTGAAGATTCTACGAAGAAATTAACTTTCGAGGATGTTCTTAAACCTGAAAATCAGGCAAAATTTGAAAAATCAGATAAAGATATACTTAATCTGGGATTGCCAAAAAATCCTTTCTGGATACGAATAAACATTAAGAATAATACTGATGAAAAAATCTATATGCAATTAGGTGAATCAGGAATATGGTACATAGATTTTTATAAAAATGGAAAATTGTTAAATCAAACAGGTTGTTTGAGGGATTTTTCTACCAGAATGGTTAATTCAAATTTATTTATTTTTGATTTGAATGTCAAAAAAATTGAAGATGTTTCTGTACTATATTTCAGGATAGAATCAAAAAACCATTTAAGGGTTCCTGTTTATATAGGAACTCCTGAAAGTATATTTTCAATGAATCATTATAACGATTTATTATATGCTATGTCTTTTGGATTTATACTAATAATGATTGCTTATCATATATTTCTTCTGATAATGACAAAGGATAAAGGTTACTTATATTATGTTTTAACATTTTCAATTTTATTGTTTTCTTATACAACAATTTATGGGAATTATTTATTTGAGTTGCTAAATAACAAATTTTTAAATGCTCATTGGTTGTCCATTAATAATCTATGGTTTTTATGGATGTATCTATATCTTGACTCTGTCTTAAGTCTAAAAAAGGATTATCCTGTTTTATTCCGTATTATCAAATACCAGGCATTTTTCCAATTAATACTTGCAGTTCTTATGTTTGTAGAACCATATTGGGGCTCATTAATTTGTTATGGAACTGCGAATATTTTTCATCTATCAGTAGTAGTCATCCTATCATATCTTTCAATTAAAGGTAGCATTAGTGCCAGATTGATATTAGTCGGTGCATCGAGTTTTTTGATATCCATAATTATCTATATATTTTATTCTTTAAATATACTGCCGTCAAATATGATTACCAACAATATTCTGATTTTTGGCAATATAATAGAAATATTATTTTCATCACTTGCCCTTTCCAATAAAATAAATACCTACCGCAAAGAAAAGGAAAAAGCCCAGGAGGAAGTTATCTTTCAGGCAAAAGAAAACCAGAGGATACTGAGTGAACAGAATATACTTCTTGAAAACACAGTAAAAGAAAAAACAAGCGACCTGGTTGCAAGTTATAATAAACTTGAAAAGATTGCAATAACCGATATGCTTACCGGCCTGTATAATAGAAGGTATTTTAACAGGGCTGCTGAGATTGAATTTAAAAATTCAATCAGGGAGAAAAAATATTTTTCTTTAATTATGTTTGATCTTGACAATTTTAAAAATATCAATGATACATATGGCCATCCAATAGGGGATGAAGTACTTATCGCAAGTGCTAAAGCTGTGTTTTCGGTGGTAAAAAGACCAGGTGATGTAATTGCAAGATATGGTGGTGAAGAAATTATTGTTTTATTGGTAAACACGAACCTGGCTGGTACAAAAAAAGTTGCTGAAGATATACGTTGTGAAATTGAGCAAGTGCAGGTAAGTATTCCAGGAATTAAAATCTCGGCAAGTTTTGGAGTATACTCAAGTGTTCCAAAAATCGAAGAATCATTTGAGGAGTATGTCAAGTATGCAGATGACGGCTTGTATAAAGCAAAACAAAGTGGAAAGAATAGAGTTTGCTTTATTGAGTGAAATGTAATCCAGCTAAGGTGCTGACTCTGATTTAAGTACAGGAAAAATTTAATATCCGCTTCTTTTCAGGTCGTTATGATAAAGATATAACACCAAAGATAGTGATGAACGAATCAGCAGATGGATTTTTCATATAAAATAATTCATATAAAATAAATTTTTAAACAAGTAAAGCAAAATAAACAGCACCGACAGAGGAGATTTCCACGAGGCTAATGCTTATTTGATTTTTTATTTAGTGTCAAAATATAAATATCCTTCAATGAAGCTTATAGGAAAGATCTGACAACCACCACTTTCAAGCTTAGTTACTTTTCATCATTTAGCAGGATTTCTCCCAGCTGCTCTTTAAGTGTTGCATCCTTCTCTATTTTTTCAGCCATATCTTTATACTGCTGGTATGTATAACCATATTTTTTTGTGACTCTTTCTACTTTAGGCTTATCTATCTCTGGGTTAGGAAGATTGATTTCGTGTTCTATCTTTAAGAAAATTTTTAAAGGGATATCATTGTTTAAACTTTTATCTCCAACAACCTCACCTTTGATTATTGAGATGATGGCATCTACACCAGCAGCAATTCCTCCAGAAAAATCATCCTCTTTAAATTTCGGGATGATATTTTCGTTAATTATTCTTTTCAATATAGTATCTGTAAGTTTAGCTTCTAATCCTCTACTTATTTCAATTCTTATTTTTCTATCGTTCTTAACAACCAGTATTAATATACCATCATAAATTTTCTTTTGATTTTTCACCCATTTATCAGCAACTTTGAGTGAAAAATCCTCAAGCACTTCATTGTCAAGCGTTGGGATGGTAAGTATTATAATTTGAGTGGAATTATTTTTTTCAAGATTTATGATTTTATTCTCAATTGAAACTTTATCTATTGGAGTAATAATAGAAGTATAATCATTTATAAATCCATTGAGGTGAGGCACTTCAAGAGCACTTGCTGAAATGGAAAAAGTTAATATTATTATAGATAAAAGTATTTTCATTTATTCTCCATTGCAACATTTTATATTTCAATATCCATTCAATGGATTTATATATTAAAAAAAATAATATATATTTTTTCTGCATCTCAAGAATCATATCGTGAGGAATATACGGGGCTGCTTGAATATTTAAACTAACATTATAATTCCTTTTGATATCTTGAATAATAAATGGCATCATTTCATTTGGATATTCCATTATTATGGTTTCATCATTACTGCCAATTTTAAAATTTAATTAACGTTTGCGGATTGTACACGGAAAGTCAATAATTTTACTTGATTTTAGCTTCCTGTAAAATGTATTATGACTCCTGTAGGGCAGAGAGCTGTGAAAAACTTTCTGATATTATACCGAAAATTCTTAAAAAGAAAAGGAAAAGATAAGCCAGCCGGTGCTTTCCTAACCGTCGGCATAGTATTTGTTCCATATAAAATTTAGAAAATGTTTTAAAGGAAAAGAAATGGTTTTGGAGAGTATGCTATACCGTTTTTCATAAAAGAAAAGTGAACCCAAACTGGCTTAAATACTAAATCAAGATCAATATAATCAGTCGATTTATAAAGTATTATTTGCAAACTGATACTATTTATATTGAAGGGATGAAAATGCGAATACCTTCCGTTAAATTATTAAAATTTTTTCAAACGTTATTGCGAGATGATATTAATTTAGATGGCAATAATAAAGATGTAAAAAAAATTCGAGAATTATATAAAGATAATCCAGGAAGCCGAAATGTAAAGAATCTGATAGTAGTATCCATTACCGGAATTTTCATAGCAGGATTTCTGTCATATCAGGAAATTTTTATTATGAAAATGCCAGTTGCAGTGTTATACTGGCGTTTTCAGTATATAATTATTGCAGCATTAACTTTAGCATTAGTAATAAGTCCGTTTAAACAAAAAAAAAATTTAATTAAATTATTATATATTATAAATTTGATGAGTCTTGTTGTATTGATGTGCGGTATAACTTCAATTATCATAAAGCTGAATGAACCTGCTGTATTTAATGGATATCTTAACGGATTTTTACTTATAATCTTTATAATATATATCCTTGCGCCAGGCGGGATTACAATTATTTTCCCGATTTATTCCATTGTAATTTTATATATAATATTTTATCTGTATCTGATTCAGGATTTTCCTTTAAATATTATTATACCTGAATTTTCCAATATTCTTATTGCTATTGTTGTATTTTCGATAATGGGTGAAATCACAGAAAGACTGCGGTTCAGAGAGTTTTATTCAAGGATTATTCTGGAAAAAAAGAATAAATATATTGAAGATAAAAATAAAAAAATTCACGAGGAGCTCGAGTTTGCGCGGATTATCCAGCTGAATATGATACCCAAAAAAATGCCGGTTCCTGCAGGAGCAGCTATATCCGCTTTTTATAAACCAATGTCAGAAATCGGCGGCGATTTTTACGATTTTATAAATTTTAAGGAAACAAATTTACAGGGAATATTCATCAGCGATGTTTCAGGTCATGGGGTTCCTGCCGCTCTTATCACCGGGATGCTGAAATCCATAATTGAAACTGCGGATTCGATAAAAAATTCGCCTGCTGATTTCATCAGATATATAAATGACAAAATAGTAGGAATGACAAGCGGAAACTTCATCACAGCATTGTATGCTGTATATGATGACAGGTCCCAAACGCTGACCTTTTCACGAGCCGGTCACTGTTATCCTTTGCTGGTTCGGGACGGCATATGCACTGAGCTCATCTCTCGTGGTAAGTTTATGGGTATAATCAAGAACATTCAATTCGAGGAAAAGGTTATTAAGCTTAAATCAGGCGACAGGCTACTGTTGTATACAGACGGGCTCAGCGAGGCCAGGAGTATTAACGGGGAAGAATTCGGAAAAAACGAGCTCATTAAAAAATTATCCGGCTTTAAAACTGAAGAAGATGCGGATCTGGCAGCACTTATCTATAAAGAACTGGTTTCATTCTGCAGCCATGATAATTTTGATGATGATATATGTATTATAACGCTTGAAATAAACTGAATCAATGATTTATTCGTTTTGCTCTTATCCATCAATGTTTCCACACTTCTGATATATCGAAAATTCCAAAAAAAGAAATGAAAAAGATAAGCCGGCCGGTGCTTTCCCAACCGGCGGAACAGTATTTGTTTCGTATAGAATTTAGAAAATGTTTTAAAGGAAAAGAAATGGTTTTGGAGAGGGTAGAGGCTTTAGGTCTGCGCCGACTGAGCGGGCTGGCAACCCACAGGAGGTGGGAAGTGTCTCCGGAGACATGGATGTCGAGAGAAGACCTTTCGGGTGGATCCTCAAGGAGGGCTGCTTTTCCGTAAAAGCAGTCCTTCTTGAGAGAATACTATGTCGTGCATTCACGGTGAACAGCCCCATTTCAAGCGCAAAAATTCCTAAAAAGAAAAAAGAAAAAGAAATGCCCCTTTGGGAGAAAGGGGCATTTTAATTATTTCTCAGACAATAGCCCGTTTTTCAATATTCCGGTCATTTCTCGGAAACCTGAGATATGGAATAACATCATCATTCTTGAAACTGCCTGTGCCGTCGTACTCTATTGTTACAATCGGTACTCCGGTAATCTGTTCAAGCCGCTCTGCCATAGCCTCTGTCACAAGTGAAGGACAGCAGTATGCAGGGTTTGTCTGTACAAAGAATGATATATCAGGGTAGTGACTTATCAGGGAAAAGATTTTAAGTATATTTTCCATGGATTCACCTGAGTGCATTACTGTTAGACCCATGTCTTTAAGTATTTTGACGTAATTTTCCGGAACTGAAGGCGTGCCTTCCTTGAGAACTTCATTAAATACGCGGAAGTATTTTCCCTCAAGATTTTTTACAACTTTCATTAAAACACGTGAAATAGTCACATCTTTATACAGACCTTCCATTGTCCATTTCCTAAGATACGGTTCAGCTACAATTTTCATGAGATCGCTGTATGTGGTTGTGATAACTTCGCCGCCATTGTGTTCAATCACTTTTATAAGATTCTGGTTCATAACGTCATTGTCGCGGGCATAAAGATCCCCGAAAATTGCAACACGCGGCCTGGCAGTTTTGTTTATTTTAATTTCCTTGAAACGATCCACGATTATCCGCACGGATTTTTCCTTTGATCCGCCATACTGAAAAATATGCTCCAGTTCTTTTATAGATGTTTCAATAGCGCTGTCGGTTTCGCCTTTGGTGATTTCATAAGGCCTGATACTGCATCCCATCTTCCTGATCATGCCGCCGAACAGGTATGCATAGTATCCGTTCATTGCTCCTTTCATGCTGATATCAATAAAAGTGACCTCGCCCCTGTAAACCTGAACTTTTTCCATACCCTTGCCGTAGGATTCGAGAAGAGTTTTCTTGAAATACGGATACATCCCGAGGTTACACGACATCCTTGACTCAAGCGACCATAGTACAGTTTTTTCCGGATCAAGATTGTATTTCCGGATGTAGTCAACTGTACCCTGTACGATTGCATTGAGCGGGATGCACTGTCCGGTATTCATTCTCATGCTTTTTCTGATGCTTTCAGGGTCCTCTTCAAGCAGACGCGCATCGATTCCCTCGCCGCGGAGATTCGCAACCAGAAGCCTGTTTGTTAGATGATCCCAGGTTGGAATAAGAAGTGTTTTTCCTTTAAGTTTTTCCACACCGTGAAGAGCATGAGGCATTTTTATTTTAACTGAATCAGTTTTTTCCACTGCATTATTCATGTGGTTTCTGAAAGATCTCACACCGGCTTCAATGCGCGTTTCATATCCTACGCTTGAATCATGCTCGTCAAGCTGCAGTATAAGATAGGGCTTATCGTATGATTCCATTACCTGTTTGAAATACTCAACCACGATTGAATCAGGCGTGCATTTAAAAGATGTAACAAGAACAGGATACATTCCTTTCCTTCGTGCAGCTATATGCGCAGCGCTGATTATTTTAGATGCATAGTTCCAGTGAAGTGCGGAAAGAAGAGGTCTGATATCACTAAGTTCTTTGTTGCTGTAAGAAACCATATCCTGGTAGAAAGCCTTGACTCCAAGTTTGCCGAGTATCCCGGGAATTCCGCTGTTCATTGAAGGAGGGAGAATTGAATAGGGGCGCCCAAGGAGTACAACCTGGATGTCATCATGCGAATCAATTGAACTTATTGTTTTTTTGAGATTTTCTGAACATCCTGAGAACCAGTTAAAAGCTCTGTCATAGGCTTTTGACACCTGCGTAAAAGTGAACCTTTCAGGTGCAATTTCTTTAATCATCCTGAAAAGTTCGCTTTTCATGTGCATGGAGCCTTTGATTGTCTTGAGTGATGGAGATAAAATTTTGTTTTCATGCTCTTTATCAAGGCTGTAGCTTACAATTGAAGGTGTATACTGCGTATAATAGCAGAACTGCCTGCGGTCGGAACTTTTTTCCTCTTTTGCCTCAAGATATGTCGGCAGGAAAATGTAATCAGCCTTTGATGCAAGGTGCAGTACGTGGCCGTGAACCGCAGACATTGGTGCGCAGAATTCCGCACCTGCAATTTTCTTCCCGTCTCTAATTGCGGATTTATAATTTTCAGATGAAACAGTTTTTATGGAAAGCTCATTAAAAAAACGCATCCACATTGCGTGGTCTTCAACAAGGTGGAGTGCGTATGGTATTCCAACTGTAATATCTGAATCAGCTTTGGCTGGCGAAAAATGGAATGCTTTTTTACGTATCTTCTGCATATCAAAATCCGACTTGTTCCCTGATACAAATGACTGCTCGCTGTAATCCCTGCCGCAGAGAAAACCGTATGCAACTGATTCGCCTTTTACTTCGGCAATTTTCAGTTTGCAGTTATTGTTGCACAAAGTGCACACCTCTGATCTGACAGGTATGTTTTCGCTGTAAATGTCGAGACCGCGGAATTTTGATTTCTCAAGACCTGAATCAATAATGCTTAAAGAAACTCCAAGTGCGCCTGTTAGGTGGCAGAATTTTGAAACCATGATTGGTCTTTCAAGACGCTGCTCGAATGCTGCAACGAGCGCCTTATTTTTTGCAGTTGCGCCCTGGAAGAATATTTTTTTCCCGATACTTCCTTCTTCTGCTACTTTCGAAAGGTAGTTTTCCCTGACAGAGTGCAGAACTGAAGCAAGTATTTCATTTACCTCGTAATTTTCATTAAGATAATGGTTCAGATCGCGCTCCATGAAAACAGTACAGCGGTCGCTTGACATAGGAGCTTTTACTCCCTCAGCTCTTTCGGAATAATCCGCGAGATTGCATCCGAGCTTATTGGCCTGTTCTTCGATAAAACTGCCTGTGCCTGCTGCACATACATTGTTCATGATTGAAAGCGTTACCATGCCGTTTTTAAGAGTTGTGAATTTTGCGTCCTGCCCGCCGATTTCTATGATTGTATCAACTTCGGGGTCCAGCTCGAAAGCTGCGCGTGCGTGAGCGGATATTTCATCAAGTATGAGGTCTGATCCGATAATCTCCCCGATGAATTTTCTGCCGGAACCGGTTGTACCGATTCCGTTTATTGAAAAATTTATCCCGCGTTTTTTTCTGATATCATCAATTGACTCGAAAATTGTCTGTACAGCTTCAAGAGGTCTTCCGGAAGTTCTTGTGTAAAATCCTGCGAGAACTTTTCCGTTTTTATCAGTCAGAACAGCCTTTGTGCTTGTTGATCCTATGTCTATACCTGAATAACACAATGCGTTATTAAGTGACTCTATCGGTTCATATATATCTATTTCAACCGGAGTTGCCATCGGATAGATGGATGATTTATATTCATAACGTTCGAGGCTCCCGAAATCCGGGTAGTCTGATAATTTCAGTGTGAGCGGATCATAGAAATATGATTTTTCAGTTCTGTCCCGCACAAGTATATCATCAATGGAATTGAATTTTTTTTCTTCAGTGAAGGATAATTCATCAATAAGGGAGAGTGCTGAGCCGATAGCACCGTACACATGTGCATATTCATCAGTAATAATTCTGCAGTTTAACATTTCACCTATATGTTTTACAACAGCCTGGTTGCGTGATACACCTCCGCACATTACCATTGAAGATTTTATGTCCTTGCCTGTGAAAAGCGTATCAACAACATTTTTTGCAAGCCCGAAGCATAAGCCGTCGCAGATTTCTGCCAGAGTATAGCCCTCCTGCTGGGAATGAATAAGATCGGTTTTTGCGAAAACAGCGCAGCGAGATGCAATTTTGGGTATGTTGCCTGCATTGCCTGCAGCTATTGAACAGAATTCCTCTATTGAAGACAGGTTCAGCCGTTTTGCCTGCTGGTCAAGAAAACTTCCGGTCCCGGCTGCGCATGATGAATTTGACCTGTAATTAAGATAATCTCCGCTTTCATCGAATGTTACTATTCCGAATTTTTCACCGCCGATTATAAGAAGTGAATCAGTTGAAGGATGCAGTTCCTTTGCAGCCCGGATAAAAGATATCCTGCCGTCATAGGAGGTGTAATCCTTTAATAAGCCTGCTGCTCCGCCTGTTCCTGCAACTCCCATGGCTGAAGCCAGGTTGAAACCGGAAAGATCTTTTTCAAGTGTGCCTGAAACATCCCCCCTGTGAAAACTGTATGATGATTTCAGGATTTTACCTTCAGGTGAAACTGCTGCAATTGAAACAGCAATTGAACCCACATCTATTCCGAGAATGTATTTTTTCTGTGTCATTATTGTCTCCGTATTTATATAATTTTTTTCAGAGCAGCAATAGATTCATGCTGATCTGCTTTGATGCAGGTTAAAAGTAAACCGGAAAATTCAAGATCTTTTCTGAGATCATCTGAAGTGGTTATGTGAAATATCTCTTTTTTTCCGGTTGAGCCGTTTGATTTTATTATGCCCCTGTCTTTGTAATATGCAAGAAAATTTTTATACTGAACAAGTGACAGGGATTCATCATGCTTTATAATTCCCCTGTGATAGAGCTGAACGCCATTCCTGCGGATTTGAGTCATAAGATCGTGTTCTGTAAGACGGGATCCGCCGGCTTTTATGCAGGTTGTCATTACAATGAAACCTGATTCGATAATATCCTGTATGATCCGTGCTGTAAATTTCAGGTTTTCAACAGCATCCGGGTTTATCACAATATCCATTCCGTTGTGGTAAACAAGTCCCTTTGCTGCAAGAAATTCTATCGACCTGGCAGTTTGTTCTCTGGTGCTGTAAAACCCGGGAAATTCATTTGAAATAAGATCTGTAATCTTTGAAATATCATGGTTTATTGAGGTGTATGAGGCAATCCCTGTATTCCCTGCTGCTGTCAGCAATGCTGCTGCAGTACATGATACCGGAAGGAAATGATGTGCTATTGTATTTCTGTAGTAGAACAGCTGCTGCCTGATAGTGCTGTTTTTGATGAAAAAAGGATTATCTTTTTCGGATTCGTCTTCTGCCAGCATTGCATTGCCCTGCAGATTTCTTAATCCTGTTAGAATTATTTTATTAATATCAATTCCCAGACTGAAAATTTCCCCGCAGGGAATTTTTTCACTGACCATGTAGTCATATATCAGGCCCATCTTTGATGAATAATCCCTGAATGAAAAACCTGTTCCTTCTTCTGCAAGGATTCCCAGCGACAGAAATGCATTCATTGAAACTTTCATACCTTTTTTTATTTTATCAGCAATTTCTTCTGCAGATTCAGCCAGACTGCCGCTGTTTTTTTTCATTAATTCACTATATTCCACGGGTTCACCGAATGTCATATATACCCTGCCGTGTTTTTTCCTGAGAAGTTTTCTTGTTTTTACAAACTCGGCTGCGCTTTCCGCCTTTTTTTCTTTTCCGCGGATTTCGCCTACATATGTATTTTCTTCAAATATTTTATCGTAGTTAATTGAAATCGGAATAAAAACCAGACGTTTTGATGGATCTTCCTCAACAGCTTCAGATATATATTTTAAAATTCCGATCTTCGGTTTTAACATCCTGCCGCTGCGGGACCTTCCGCCTTCAATAAAAAATTCAAGGCTGTACTGCTCCTGAACAAGGAACATTACGTATCTGCGGAACACTGCAGCATAGAGCGGGTTGTTCCTGAAAGAGCGGCGCATGAAAAATCCGCCGGATTTTCTGAAAATTTTACCCATTGGAAAAAAATTCATGTTCAGACCTGCAACAATGTGCGGAGGTATAACTCCTTCATTGTAAAAAATGCTTGATACCAGAAGAAAATCCATCAGGCTTTTATGGCTCGTGATGAAAACCGGTGTCGCACCTTTGGCCTTTTCCATTACAGATAGAATGTCTTCTCTGCTGTATTCAATTTTATCGTATATTTTTTTATATATTTTTCCAAGTACTGCAGAAAAATATTTTATATATACGATTGAAAAATCTGCTGCTATTTCATTAAAATAGGTGTATGCTTTTTTACGTAGTGCAATCTCACCCCTCATGTTCTGCAGGCTTAGTGATTTTACTGCACCCTCTACTGACTGGTGATATAAAATTTTTCTCTGTATTTCATGATGAGAATGCAGGATAGGGCCCAGGACAATCTTTTTCTCCTCTTCGTATATCCGCATGAGTTCAGCCCTTGCATTTTCCGCATTATCAAAAAGATCCAGGTCAACAGGCTGAAGGATTTTTAAAAGAGGCGTTGTGGCGCTTTTCAGCACGGTTATTGCAGCAGTAATGATGTTTTTATTGCTGAGAGATTCAGGGCCTCCCATCCGTTCAGGATTTCTGTTCCAGAATAGAAGGTGAGGAACAAGATATATCTTTTTTCCGTCTTTTTTCCCGGCATCAATAAAAGACTGTATAGGGTCTTTAGCTGAATAAATATAACGCTTCTTGAATAATTGTTTTGATGTAAGTGAAAGACTTCCGCAGAAATTTTCCGGCAGGGAATCTGTATTAATTCCTTCTTTATCAACTTTATCAATGAAAAGAGAAAAAAATCTGCGGATTGTCGATAAAACTGATTCGCTGTAACCCATAATATGAGCAGGCGCCGGATTTAAAAGTGATGCTGCAATTTCAAGATTAACCATAGAATCGTAGTATGAAATATGGATTATTCTGTGATTAACCGTTTTCCTGATATCAGGATGTATTTCAACAGCAAAACGGGCAGAAATCTGCTTCATTAGAACAGATAGAATCAGTGACGGAACCTTTTTTTTTCTGAAAAAATCAGGTTCGATTATATTATCCATTTTTACCTCACGGACGGACCAGTCAGTCCAATTCGGCGATTAGAATAACCATGCAAAAAAAGTCAATAAAAAAAGAATCATTGATGAAATTGCTCAATCCGGATTCTGAATTGATAATATTTTAATAATAGAATAGTTCATCAGAACTTTTTCAGGAAAAGTAGTGGACTGTCCGCCTTAACCGGTATATTTATAAAAAAAATAGTAATGTAGGAAAAAATTATGGATGCCATGACACGCAACACATTCCTTCGCAAAACCGCTGCAGCTGTTTTATTTCTAACAACTGCATTCTCTATTGGATTTTTTGAGGCCTGTACGAAACCAGATAAGAACAAGCCCAAAAAACGAGTGTTGAAACCCAGGACAAAACCTCTTTCAAAACGGCACGAGGAATATATCGCCTACTATCGTGCACGGGTGCAGAAATATAAAAACAATCCAATGTATATGCATTCGTTTGAAGCAGAGCACCGCATGCTTGAAGCGATTGAGAATTCAGAAGATCTTGCTGAATTCAAAACAATAGTCCGCGAAGATTTCATTGACGTAGATATTGCACGCGCCCTGATCAAGGATCAGGAAACTGCGCGTATGAAAATGTTCAACGATCTTAAAGAAACAACCCGCGCGGAAACATCTAAAAATATAATCTCATCTGTAGATGCGATAAATGATGTAGCAGATATCAATGATACAGTGACCCGCATCATGCAGAAAGGCAATACCGCAATATCGCAGGAAGAATATATCAGTTACGTGTATAATGATTTCCTTTATCTCGAAAACATTGAAATCTGGGAAAAGGCCCGGGTGCCGGAAAAATGGCGAACAAAACTTAATGGATGGGCCGCAGATATGAGAAAGTCTGCAAAGGATAACTGGACTAATGTGATTATCCCTGCTGCTGTAAAAACAGATCCCGGCTGGAAGCTTGATTACCGGCTGATGGAGGAGCACCGCCATCGCAGACTGATCCCTATACCTGATTCTGCACTGAAAAGGCGGATTGCAGAACATAAAAAGATGATGGAGGTGTAATCATGCCTCTCGAAAAAGAACACCGCGATTCAATGATAGGCCCGTATGATAGACTTCTTGATGATGCTGAAAAAAATGGAATCAGATCAGGCGATCTATACCGTAAAATGAAAAAGTCTCTTAAGCGTATGCACGAGCTCGCCGACGAATCATCCAGTCTCGGCGAATACTACACTAAAGCGAACAAAGAAAACCTGGCAGCAGATTTCAGCAACAGTTATGCAAAAGCAGCGCGCGAATATTACATGAAAGCTGATTACGATGATGATACGCTGCTGAAAAATACAGTAAGACAGTACGAACAGGCTCTCGTACAGGCAGTTTCTTCGGGAATTCCTGTGAATGCTGCAGGCATATACCGCGAAATTATTGCTATCGGAAAATCGGGCGTAAGTTATCCCGTGTTTCTCACCAGGTGTGAAGAAAAAGGACTTTTCGAAAGACTACGCTGTCCGGACCAGACGCCCATGCTTGAGCAGCAGCTCGAGACAGCAAAACGCATGTTAATTCCCCCGACTATTGATATGAACCGTGAAATGCTCGACCGTTACCGTGAACTTAAAAAACAGTCTCCGCTCAGCATTGTCGATCCGCTGGTGTTTGAACTCGAGAGGTTTCGCATATCAAACAAATATCAGCCGAAAATTAAACAGCGGGAAGTTATTGGCCAGCATATGTACAAGCTGGCTGATACTCTCCTAGACTGGCTGGATTCGTTCTGCTCTTTTGCTCCCTACGATGCCCGATGGGCTGCAGCGACTTCTGAAGAGACCGCACAGAGAATCGAACTTACTCAGCAATGCAATCCCGGATTTCTTGAAGTGCGCGAATCAATATTAATGGAATACTTTGACATAACGTTGAGTGCGATGTGGAACCATGAGATATTTATAAGCGGAAAGAAAACTCTCGTGATTCCCTTTGCGGAGCCGCTGCTCGATATGATCCGTGAAACATATCCGAACTGCAAACAGGGCGGGCGCCCTCCGGCGAATGTCATCGCTGCACGTGAGCAGTTTCATAGAAGTAAAAAACCTGTCAGCAGAAAAAGCAGTATTAATTTTTAAAATCAGGAGGTGATATAATGTAATGACATCAAATAAAGATTTCCTGTGAGCAGGCTGCTTGTTGAAAATATAGTTGCTATTTTTTTCTGATAAAATGCAATCTGTATTATAAAAGCAGGTGTTTTTGAAATAATTTTTGATTTTAATACGCAAGTTCATTGAATTTAAATTTAATAAGGAGAATGCCATGAAAAGATTTTCTGCAAAAAGAGTATTTATTACAGGCGCAGGAAGCGGGCTCGGAAGGGCAATGGCGCTTGAATTTGCTTCGCTCGGCTGGAAAGTAGGGGCAGGCGATATTAATGAAAAAGCAATGAATGAAACCTGCGCAATGATAACATCTGCTGGCGGTACACCTCTTGGAATAAAGTGTGATGTTTCAAAACAGAAGGATTTTACAAGATCTTCCCTTGTGCTGCAGAAAGAATGGAACGGCATCGACATTCTTGTAAATAATGCAGGAATAGCTGCAGGCGGTATTTTTGAGAAAATTTCTGATGAGCAATGGGACCGCATCATTTCTATAAATTTAAAAAGCGTAATTTACAGCTGCCGCACATTTATCCCTTTGATGAAAAAACAGGGTTCAGGTCATATTCTCAACATAGCATCGAATGCAGGCATAACCTGTCTGCCGGAAATGTCGAGTTATAATATCACTAAAGCGGGTGTTATTGCACTGTCGGAAACATTACGTGGTGAACTCTTCCCGCACAATATCGGTGTTACAGTTGCATGTCCCACATTCATTAAAACTAATCTGCTAGATTCATTTTCATCCACAGACGCATCCCAGAAAAAAATGGCTGAATGGCTGATGAAAAATTCGCAGATTACTGCTGAAGAATTTGCAAGATACACGATCAAATCTGTTGAAGAAAATAAATTATATACGATTGCCCAGAGTGACGGCCGTAAATTATGGTATATGAAAAGATTCCGTCCGGAATGGTTCTTTAACAGCATTTCAGAGAAATACAGAAATGGGCTGGAAAAACAGGCGAGAAAAGCAAAGGAAAGGACGGAAAGTACATCTTCAAAATAAAATTTAATCAGTTTCTGTCAGCAGCGCGCTGATCAATGTTTATATTTGCATTTATCCTCTTATAAATTAAATCTGTTTCCAGCAGGGCAGGGGATTTTAAATTTTTTTTATGCTAATGCGTGTTTTCTTATAAAGAAAAAGTTTTCTCCATTATTATTTCCATACCGCAGACTCTGTGTTCATCTGTAATTTTACGGAATTCCACATTGTCAAACATCCGCAGAACATAAATAAGTCCTAAGCCGCCTGAAAGGTAGGATCCTTTTCTCTGCATGAAAGTGTTGAAATCAAAGAAGTATTTAAGCTGGAATTGCTCAAAATTTTTAATTGCTTTTGTAAAAGCGCTTTTTCTTTCTTCATCAGTTATAATATCTCTCTGTTCCTTGATATATTTAATTGCATTGCTGAAATCTGTTTTCAGCTGTTTGAAGTGGGTATAGACATTTGAGTCCATACCTTCGCCTTCATCTGCAACAGAGATCTCAACTTTTTTAAATTTATTGTCCATCGATGGAATATCACTCACCCTGAGCTTCACTGTAACATACTTGCTCATATTATACTTATTTCCGTGGATTACAGCATTACGTACCACTTCTCCGATACTGAATTCAAAAGAAGATATGGAGGCTGCATCAATATTAACAAGCTCTTTGAGTTTGTCCATGACGCGTGAAACCATAAAGCTCTCCAGGTGCACAGCGCTCGGCATCCTCCAGACCGGCATGCCGTTTTCTTCACTTGAGGAAATATCTTCTCTTTGTACTTCGTAAAGAAGATTTTCATCATCAATGAGTGTTATAAAAGCATCGGCAGCATCAGGGGCATAAATGTGTCCTTTCTGCTCTTCGATGTAACGGATAATTTTTTCTTTCCTGTCAATATCCTGGTAGTCCGGAATTGCAAGCATAGTAAAAAAATCATCTGCAATCCTGATAATAGATGCGCCTATGTCAATCTGATCGCCTCTTAGACCGGCCGGAAACCCGCTGCCATCATACGATTCGTGATGCTGCGCAATGATGGTTTTAACTCCATCCAGCTCCTTTAAATCTTTGATAATATCTATACTTCGTTTCGGATGATTTTCTATCATCCTTTTTTCATCATCGCTGAGTTTTCCGATCCATTCAGAAGTAATATTCTGAAGCCCGATCATCCCGATGTCGTGAAGAAGTGATGCTATGTTGATTTCCTCTATCTTTTCTGAATCATAACCGAGTTTCTGCGCAAGCATTACTGATATTCTCGTAACATTCTGTGTCTTTTCATATAGCCTGGTTGATGTATCAAGAATTAATGAGGAAATAATCTGAATTGCATTTTTAAAAAGGCCGGCTTTTTCACGCGATAATGTTTCAACTCTCTCAAATGAACGTGAATACCTGTATGACAGCATTAGCGACTGCATGATAATAAAAATAAAGAAACCGAAAGGTGCCACATGCCCTATATTTATTATCCTAAGCTGAAATAAAATTTCAAGAACAACGGCGATTAATATGGAAGCTATCCCGGATATAAGGAATATAACTCCTTCTCTTTTTTTTATCGAAGCTTTTATAATTACATAGAAATCATAAAACAGCCATATCAGGGAAATTGCATAACAAAAATACAGAGTGTACCAGTAATACCGCGAAAAGCTGACGATGACAAAAATACTGAATATAGCTCCAAGGCCAATGCAGATTTTAATCATCCGTTTCGAATAATCTTCAATTAAAAGCCTGTAAAGAAATAGATTGCCTATTACAAATACTAAATAAGCGGTGAGAAAAGCAATTTTTTCGGAGAACTCCCAGTCCAGCCATGGGAAAAAATAAATGAAAAAGCGTTCTCCATTAAAAGGTATTCTGAGTGCAAAAATGAAACATAACAGGCTGAAATATAAATATGTATTGTCATTCCGTCTCAGCGCATATATTGCCATATAATAAATGCACATTATAACAAGAACGCCAAATAAAAATATCTCAAAAAACAAGGTTTGGATCTGAGCCAGTCTGAGAGTATCTTCATCACCGATAGTAATTGAATCCCAGAAACCGCCGTCTACATGATAAAAATTTGAAATCTGGATTATAATCTGAATTTCATCAGATTGGGGATTAAATACAGCAACAAGCGGAAGAAACTGGGGCTCCATTGATTTTCTGTCCTTACCCACTGTTCCATTTGAGGCCACAATTTTATTATTAACCCATAACCTGTATGCAGTGAACATATGTTTGATTCTTAACGCATAAAGTCTTCCTCTATCTTTTAATTTAACTTTCAGCCTGTATGTGGCGAATCCTTCTCCTCTTGCAATACCGCTGCCGGTATTATATCCGTTCCAGTATGAAGGTATTGAAATATTACCGGTTTTCACCGGAGGATTTGCAGATGAAAAATCATCAGGGGTCAGGAGGCGGTTCCAGTAGAATTCCCATTCTCCATCAAGTTTAATTGATTCACCATTTTTTAAATCCATGCCGGAAAGATCCTGGAATCCGTTGACAGCATAGCTCAGCCTGTATTTCTCTGTATTATTGGAGCAGGCTGAAAGCACCAGCATTCCTGTTAATGTAAATATTAATATTTTTAAATAGTTCATAATATTATTTTATATTTATTATTTGATTTTTATATATCAAAATGCAATCTTTTTTTATTATAGGAGTTATATCAAAAAAATTATATTAATTGACATTGCTGATGATGCCTGTGTTCAATTGAGCGTTAGTGCGGTTTATTTACATCCTTGCAGGAGATTACAATGGAAAAATTTTACTGGTCCAGAGATGAAACTGTTGCAATTGTCACCATGAATAACGGAGAGAACAGGCACAATCCTGAATGGACAGAAAAGATGCTCAAAATATTCGATGAAATAATTTCAGATGAATCTGTCAAATCTCTCGTGCTGACTGCAAGTAATGAAAAATTCTGGAATCTGGGAATTGATACAGAATGGCTTACTGATAAACTTGAAAAAAATGATATTAAATCTATCAGCTCATGGTTCTATGAAAACAATAAAGTTTTCAGATTTCTTCTGATGTGCCCGTTTCCTTCAATAGCTGCTGTTACCGGACATGCATTCGGAAATGGTCTCATGCTTGCAGGTGCCTGCGATTTCAGGTTCATGCGTGCCGATAAGGGATTTCTCTGTTTTCCTGAGGTTGATCTTGGCATACAGCTAACTCCTTCGATGATCGAGTGGATGAAGAAAGCGATACCGTATCACCTTTTAATCCGGATGAAATTATCCGGGGAAAGAATAGCTGCACCTGAACTTGAAAAACATAATGTTATTATTCAGGCATGCGGCAATGCGGAAGAAACGCTCAAAGCTGCAGTCGCCTTTGCAAAAAAATTCAATAAATCCAGAAAAACCATGTCTGAAATGAAAAGGCGGACGTATAAGCATATCATTGATATAATGGAGAAAGAAGATCCGAAATACATTGATCCTCCTTTTTTTATGCTGACACGTTAATTTCCATAAATAATCTATTTTAAAAAATAGATTATTTAAATTTGACTTCTAATGCTTATATTAAAAATTTTTAAAAAGAATTGTTGCTCCATAAAAGTTGATTATTTTGATGATAATATTTAGTTTGCCTTGATGCATTATATATAATAAATATCTACTTGTATAAATATTTAAGCTTTTCATCTTTAAATGTAAAATAAGATATTTAATTCCATTAGGAGATTATAATGAGTTTGAATACTAAAACTGTTAATAATGTTATTGTTGTAAATTTTGCAGGAAAAATTGATTTTCAATTAACAATGGATATTGAAAAAGAAATAAATGATATTATTCAAAAAGAACCTGAAAAAAATTTTCTGTTTAACCTGGAGGAAGTTGAATATATGGATAGTTCAGGAATCAGGTTATTTATTTCAACTTCCAGGATACTTGAAAAAACAAACAGATGTCTGAAAGTATGCAATATGAACAGTTCTATAAAAATGATTTTTAGAGTTATTAAACTTATAGATATGTTAGAGATTTTTGATTCTGAAGTAGAGGCTTTAGTTTCTTTCAATAAAACCCCGTAATGTATCGTTTAACCTTCTAGTCCTTTATTCATCTTATTGATTCACAGCATCCAGGCTGCAGACTCGGCATCGTCAATAATTTCCTAAAAAACAGTTGACATTTTATTGCAAAACTTATTATACTGACTGGTCGGTACATTTTGAGGAGAAATAAATGAATACAAAAGGTGAAATAACCCGCGATAAAGTTCTAAATACTGCGATTGATATCATAAACATCAAAGGTTTTACAAACACCAGCATTAATGATATAATAGACGCTACAGGCGTTAAAAAAGGTAATCTTTATTTTCACTTTTCAAGCAAGGAAGAGCTTGGTAAAGCAATTATTATTGAAGCTAAAAAAGAATACATTAAATATCTAATGAGCCGCATAAAAGGAGAGATGCCACTTCAGAAATTGGACAGCCTGATTTATGCGATATACAAATATCACAGGAAAAGAAATTTTGTCGGAGGCTGCATATTCGGTAATATCGCGCTGGAATTATCAGATGTAAATCCTCAATTTGCTTCTATAATCCGTGAGGTTTTCAGCGATTGCACGGTAATTGTTTCAGGATATTTAAATCAGGCAGTGCAGGGTGGAGAACTTTCGTCAGCCATCAAACCCAAAATGTTAGCCCGGCATATAATTGCAGCAATCGAAGGCGGAATCATGATGTCAAAACTCAGCAAAGATGAAACAGAGATGCTTGATTGCATAAAATCTATCTATATTCTTTTAGGAATTAAATCTGATTTTTTTAAAATTTAATTAATATTTTCTGTCAGCTGCCAGTCCATGTTTAAAATATTTTTTTAAGGATAAAACATATGAGTGAAACATCAGAAACAACTGTATTCAGAACCTGTCCTTTATGTGAAGCCACCTGCGGTCTTGCCATTACTTTGTCGGATAACCGTGTTATCAGTATTCGAGGTGACCAGGATGATGAATTCAGCCGCGGCTACATATGCCCCAAGGGCGCTGTCCTGAATAAACTGCATGAAGATCCTGACCGTCTTCGCAAACCTTTAATACGTAAAGGACGCCAGTGGACAGAGGTTTCATGGGAAACGGCTTTCGCTGAAGTGGAGAAAGGTCTTTCTGCAGCCAAAAAACAATACGGCCAGGATGCAGTGGCTGTATATATGGGCAACCCGAACACTCATACAATTGCAAGCATTGCTCTTGCGCCGCTATTGAAATCAATCAGAAGTAAAAATACATATTCATCCTCATCAGTAGACCAGCTTCCTAAGCAGATGGCTTGCGGACTGATGTACGGCAATCCGAATACAATTCCAATCCCAGACATTGACCGCACTGCGCATTTACTTATAATCGGAGCAAATCCCCTGGCATCAAACGGCAGTCTGTGCACAGCTCCCGATTTTCCCGGACGTCTTAAGGCTATTAGAAGCAGAGGCGGGAAAATTGTTGTTGTTGATCCTAAAAAAACTGCTACTGCCATGATGGCGGATGAACATCATTTTATACGTCCGGGCACTGATGCACTTCTGCTTTTTGCAATGATCCGTACTTTATTTGAGAATAATCGTATAAAATTGGGGAATATAGCTCAATTGATAAATGGACTTCAAGCTGTTAAGGAACTGTCGGAACCGTTTGCTCCTGAAAAGGTTTCTCCTTTATGCGGCATTGCTGCTCCTGAAATCCGCCGGATGGCAATTGAATTAGCTGATGCTGATACTGCTGTGGTATACGGCCGAATGGGAGCAAGCACTGTGCTTTTTGGAGGACTCACCAACTGGCTTGTAGATGTTTTAAATATTATTACCGGAAATTTTGACAAATCCGGAGGAGCCATGTTTACCACCCCGGCACATCTACCAGCAAAAACTAATAAAAACGGAAAAGAATTCAGAGTCGGCAGATGGAAAAGCCGCATACAGAATTTACCGGAAATTCTTGGCGAATTTCCGGTAGCTACTTTGGCTGATGAAATAGAAACTTCGGGAGAGGGCCAGATCCGTTCTTTAATATGCATTACAGGAAATCCCGTAATATCAAATCCGAACAGCCGCCGTTTGGATAATGCACTGGGCACTCTGGATTTTATGGTTTCTGTGGATTTTTATCTTAATGAAACCAGCAGACATGCTCATGTGATACTTCCTCCAACATCCCAGCTGTCGCAAGGGCATTATGATTTTATATTCAATCTTTTTTCTGTGCGCAACACTGCTAAGTATTCTAAACCGGTTATACCTGTTGAACCGGATGAAAAGAGTTTCTGGGAAATTCTTACCAGGCTTACACTGATAACGTCAGGGATGGGTGCTTCAGCTGATCCGGCAGCTCTGGATGAATATATTATCAAACAGATGATTGAAGCGAATTTGAAACTGCCTGAAAACAAAATTTCACAAAAAACTTCGGAAGAAATCCTTGACGCACTGAAGCCGTTAAAGGGCCCTGAGCGGATGCTGGATTTTCTTCTGAGAACCGGAGCTTACGGCAATGGATTTGATGCGGACAGTAACGGATTATCTTTTCAAAAATTAATAGATAATCCTCATGGTATCGATCTGGGACCTTTAATGCCCAGGCTTCCTGAGATACTTTCAACATCATCAGGTAAAATAGAATTAGCGCCTCAATTTATAACAGATGATGTTTCCAGGCTTGAAGCTTTCCTGAACGCATCTTATAAAGATGGTTTTCTGCTGATAGGGCGCCGTGACCTTAAATCAAATAATTCCTGGATGCACAATATTCCTGCCTTGGTATCAGGCAAGCTGCGATGTACTCTTCAGATCAATACGGACGATGCCGGGCATTTGGGTGTAGCTACCGGAGACAATGTCCGCATTAAAAGCCGGGTCGGTTCAATAACAGCTCCTGTGGAAGTTACAAATGATCTGATGCCTGGCGTAGTATCTCTTCCTCATGGCTGGGGTCATGATCTTCCTGATATTAAGATAAGAGTGGCGCAGGCAAATGCCGGTATTAACAGCAACATACTTGCAGATGAAGAAAGTTTCGACCTTTTGTCAGGTAATTCCGTGCTTAATGGAATCCCTGTTGAAATTTTTCCTGAATCTTGATTTAATTTAAATTATATATCTATCTGAAAACTCTTGTAAAGTTTTTTGATGATATAAATATAAAATACAGAGGCGGCTATATGAGTTTTAAAATATCTGCAGGTAATTCTTTAAAGCTTTTATTTTTTTCTATCTGTTTGATTATATCCGGAGGTCTGCTTGCATTTCTTATCCAGACCGGAAACGGCAGAATTCAGGTTAAAGACATCCGTTTCACAGGATCAAACGGGAAAGCAGTAAGTGCTCTTCTTTATATTCCAAAAGGTGTCAGCAAAACCAAACCTGCTCCAGGAGTTGTACTAACACACGGATATATCAATTCAAGGGAAACTGCTGACGGTTTTGCTATCGAGTTATCACGTCGCGGTTATGTTGTACTGGCGGTTGATCAGCCGGGTCACGGTTTTTCTGAACCTCCTGCTTTTGCTAACGGTTTCGGCGGTGTTGATAGTATAAGGTATATCCATACTCTCGATTTTGTTGACAGGGATAATATCGGACTTGTAGGCCATTCAATGGGCGGCTGGGCATCGGTAGTGGCAGCATCAACCAGTCCAGATGGTTATAAATCCATGGTACTGGCAAGTTCTGCAACCGGAGTTTACGGCACTAAAGCAGGAACCGCTGATTTTCCGCGAAACACTGCAGTTATATTTTCAACTTTTGATGAATTTTCCATGCTGATGTGGGGAATCCCGGTTGCAAAAGATGTAGTAAAATCCGAATCTCTGAAAAAATTATTCGGAACTAAGGAAAATGTTGAAGCCGGCAGATTATACGGTTCAATTGAAAAAGGAAATGCAAGAAAGCTTTATACCCCGTCTGTTATACATCCGAGAGTTCACTTTGCAGATGAAGGAATAGCAAATGCTGTTGAATGGATGCAGCTTACATTAAAGGGCGGGGAAAACATTCCGCTCAATAACCAGATATGGCAATGGAAAGAACTTGGAAACTTAATTGCTCTTATAGGCATGATAATTCTTATCTTTGCCCTGGGAAGTTTTCTTCTTGGCACACGGTTTTTTAAAGAACTGACTGAAACTGCTCCGGAAGCTAAAGGTTTATCAACGATTGGCCGCTGGGTAACAATAATTATCAATATTATAATAACACTTGTATTGTTCATCATAGCAATAACTTCCCATGGTAAAGGCTACCAGACATCAAATGCATTCTGGCCTCAAAATGTAACCACTACCATTGCCTACTGGGCTATGTTTGTAGCTCTGATAACACTTGTATTGTTTTTTATCTGGCACTTTGCTTCAAACAGAAAGAGTCAGGCAACATTTGTTAATTACGGCATCACCTGGACAAATGCAGGAATAAACTTCAAAAAGGTCGGTAAAGCATTTTTTCTGGCTGCTGCTGTCTCAATAACAGCTTATATAACACTAGCACTTTCAGGTCTGATATTTACAGCAGATTACCGTTTGTGGGTGTTTGCAATTAAGCCTATGACCTTGCTTCACTTCAGAATTTTCCTGTGCTATTTTTTACCTTTCCTCTTTTTCTTTATTGTTTCAGGTATGAGCCTTCACGGACAGCTGCGTAAATCAGGCGCAGAGAAAAGCTTATTGAAGGAAATAATCATAAATATATTTATACTGATTCTTCCATATATAATATTTATAGGAGCAGGATACATTCCGCTATTCATCGGAAAGACACTTGCATTTCCGGATGCAGCTTTATTTTATATTATAATGTTCCAGTTTTTCCCTGTATTCGGCCTGGCCGGAGCAGTTTCCACTTATTTTTTCAGGAAGACAGGACATGTGTACGCAGGAGCTTTTTTAAATGCGATTTTAATAACATGGATAATAGTCGCAGGTACTGCAACTCATTTTGCTTTTTGATTTAATTTTAACATTTAATTTATTTATTATAAGGTGCCTGTTATAAAGTGCAGGCACCTTTTTTTATTTACTAAAAAAAAACAAAAAAATCAGATATAAGATTGATAATTATAGTTGATTTTTAGTTTCTGATTTGATGCAGTTTGATACTGAATAGCAATTACTTGATTTAAATTTCATGTTAGCAGGCTTCCGGAAAAAATAATTTAAAATTTAACAATAATTTATTAGATATTCACAAATGATAGGTGCAATAAAATGAAATATTTGACAGTTGAACACTCCTACAGCATACCAATAAAAAAGCTGTGGGATATCTATACCGAGTATGATTTATGGAACAGATGGGCGGGATTTTCAACATCCGTTCTTTCAATCGAAGGGAAACCGTCCCGTTACGGTACTGGTGCCGTTCGTTGTCTTGGCTCTATGGGAATCAACGCATACGAGGAAATTCTTGAATATGAACCTCCTTCGCGTTTTACATATACAGTAAAAAAAGGCGGCCTTCCCATGAAGAGCCATCTGGGAGAAGTATTTATGACAGAAAAAGACGGCAGAACAACACTGACATGGAAATGCAGGTTCGAACCGTCTTATGGCATCCTCGGTGCACCAATGCAGTTATTTATAAAGATAATTTTTAAACGGGCTTTAATAGGGCTGGAAAAATATCTGAATAAAAGCGCATCAATGCTTTAAACGCAAAGACGGAATTATATTTTTTTTAATCCGGGTCTATTATATTTTCAGATTCATTTAAAAATAATTAAAAGGGAATAATTATCAGCAAAGCAACCCTCCAGTGGAAAAGGGTCTCCAGGGAATCTGAAAATAGATTTTCTGCAGCGCCAATTGAAGACAAACCCCCGGCTTAAAAAAATTCTCCAGTACATGAATGACTTAAGCAGAAATTACTTATTTCTTAAAAGCTTCAACCAGTCCGCTCATCCTGTCATCATGCTTTATCTGACTTACTCTGACAAAACCGGCAGTTTCAAGTGAAGATTTTATTTCTTCAAATGTATAGGTTCCTCCAGCAGGTGTTCCAACAAGCATGTTGACAGCAAATATTGCCCCTGCTGCAGGTGCAGTATGATCGTCATTCATGATATGATCGCGGATAATCAGTCTGCCGCCGCCAGCCATGGCCCCAATAATTTTTTTATACAGATCAATATTCTGTTCAGTGCTGTTCTGGTGAATTATTGCCGAAAGCAAAACGAGATCTGAACCTTCCGGCAGGGGGTCTATGTAAAAATCACCTGCTTGAAGTGTTATACGGTCAAGGAGACCTGTTGGAGCAAGTCTCCGTTTTGCAATTTCAATAACTGGTGGAAGATCATAAATCGTTGCAGTCATACCGGGACAGGCCTCAAGAAATGCCTGTGTATACGAACCGGAAGCTCCGCCTATATCAAGAAGTTTTTTTGCATTTCCGGGTTTAACTGCAGCAGCAATACCGGGGGCAACTCTTGATGATACAACATGCATTGCACCGATAAATGCTTCCCTGTCACTGTCGCTGCTCTCGAATACAGATGGCTTTGTTCTGGCAGAACCATGACGGACAATTTCTGTAAGATCAGACCATCTTTTCCAGAGAGATGCAGAATGCAATACCATTGGAATAATTGAAGTCGGTGAATCTTTAGATAGAAACGGAACAAGGTCCGCAGGACATAAATATTTTCCATTATTTTTTCCGAGAAGCCCCATTGCGCAGACTGCATCGAGAAGTATTCTTGTTCCTCTATGTGTGATTTTGAGTTTGTCCGCAATTTCATCTGAAGTACAAGGATTATTTGCAAGCAGTGTGAAAAGATCGAGTTCCGCTGCAGAAAGAAATATTCTCGACTCCATAAATTTTCTGCCTATACCGAGAATTTCGTCCGGTGCTGCTGCCATAAATTTCTCCTGAATAATTTATTTATTACATGAAAGATATATAAATTATTATCTGATTTCAATAAAATTATATTTATATACTTCATTTATATGCAACAGGTATTCATTAGGAAATTCAAACAGATTAACCAGAATAATGCAGATGATGATTATCGGTGATAGATAAGTAAATTTCGAAGCAGGTTTATTTGAAAATGGAAGAAAGAAGTTGACTATATTCTTCTCTGGTATAAAAGGTTTTAATGAAACTATAAATTCAATAGAGTCGGAGAAATTAATTGCTTCAATAAATAGAGGTTATATGGTAAAAGGATTTGAAGCAAAACCAAACTTTCCATTTTCGATTTCAGTATGGGATGACAGTGTAAAATTATTTATATATTTATGTATATTTTATTACTTTTTTTTTATTGAAAATTCACAAGACCTTATTGTTTATAAAATAATGTTTTTTGGTGCTGTAATTACTTTGCCGGTTTTATTGATATTCTATGAATTAGGTGTTTTTAAATATACTTTTATTGAAGATGCAATTATTGTAAAATATTTATATGGCAGAAAAAAGAATATTAACAAGAATCAATTTGTTAAAATTAATTACTTACAAAAAAATAGAAAGATTGAAATACATTATAAAAAAAGCAGAAAGCACTCTACGAAAATTATTTCTATTCCAGTAAAAAAATTTGATTTCAAGAAATTTTCAAGTGATGAATTATTACAACAATTAAGAGATCAGTATTTTGCGACTTGCGATCTTATAGATAAAGATTAAATTGAATAATTAAAAAAAAGGTTAATTTTTTATTAAAAATATATGAATGAAATAAAAGCAAAGAAAAAAATGATTGATATCTATGTAATAGCAATTTTGATGATTGTTTTTGGAATCGGAGAAATAATTACTGTTATTAAATATAATCCATCCTTTCTTACTACAAAGAATTTAAATATATCAGCATTATTAGCATTAACTCTTGGATGTATTTATCTCATCGGTGGTTTATTTATTCTTCCACAGCGGAAATGGGCATCAAAAATTACTATTTCCCTTATAACTCAAAATATTATATTAAGAATTGTAATGTTAATAACAGATCAATATCCTACTGGCCGGCTTATAGAAATAATAGGTTATGTTATGGGAATTGTGATAGCAATATTTTTTTTATCTTATCTTATAGTCAGATTTAAAAGATTTCAATAGCCAGTATTGAATGAAATAACAGGCGGCAAACAATTGAAAAATAAAACTGAAAATCTGCAGGACATATTCTTGAATTCTGCAATAAAAGAAAAGTCTGATTTAATAATTTTTCTGAAGAATGGTGTTTCTATCAAAGGTAAAGTTTTAAGTTTTGATACTTTTTCTATAATTGTTAATGTAGATAACAGGCAGAATTTTATTTATAAAAATTTAATATCAACCATATCACCGCTTAAATCAATAAGTTATAGGGAAGAAAAAGGATGAAAAATACAATGTTAAAAATTTATTTAAAAGTCTTTTTATTCATATCAATTATTGGATTTACATCTAATGGATTATTTGGAGGCGAAATAAAAGATATGATTATTATTGATGTAAGATCAGCCTTGGAATTCAATTCAGGTCATTTAAAAGGTGCTATCAACATCCCTTATGATAAAATAGCAGATAAAATTGAAGAAGTTACAAAAGATAAGAATAAAAAAATTATCCTATACTGCAGATCATCAAGACGATCTGCTATTGCAAAAAGTACATTGGAAAAAGCTGGTTATAAAAATGTTGAAAATGCTGGAACGCTTGATGATATAAGGAAGAGATTTCCGGAAGGTATAGTTAAATAATTGCCGCATATGATATTCTTATAAAAAATATAAATTTTTCTTGTAATGTTTTTTTTATAGCATTTATATGAGACATGTATAATTCAGGAAAGATTATTCATTTGATGATAATTTTTGTATGGTTTGCCTTGCTGTCCTGTAAATATAAAATTCCTTTAGGAGATTGTTTTGAGTTTGAATGCAAAAATAGTTGATAATGTAGTAGTTATCAATCTGACAGGAAGGCTTAATGTTTTTTTATCTGCCGAAATTGATAAAGAAATTAATGATATTATTTCTAAAGAAGCAGATAAACATTTACTGCTTAATTTGAAAGATGTGGAGTATATGAACAGTTCCGCTGTTGGAGTTGTGATGTCGATTGCCAAAACATTGAAAGAAACTGAAAGGAGTCTTAAACTTTGCAATATAAACTATTCTGTAGGAAAAATGTTTATAGTTCTTAATCTGATGGATATTTTTGATATTTATGAATCAGAAGAAAAGGCTATTGCTTCTTTTAATAAATCCGCTTAATGACTTGTTTTATTTTCCAGTTACCTCATTAATTGATTCATTTTTTCTAATAGATCCCTCATCTTTTTATCAGTTGTTTTTCCCATTTGATGAATTAAATATATTTATACTAACAGGGAATATGACTTTTTTTTAAAAGTATATTTGCGGATATTCAGACAGTCAGATCGGAATCATAAATCAGGAAATACTGGAAATTATTACGATAAGAATGTTTACTGAAATATATTTATTTCCAGTGTCGTTTAAATTGGTTAATTTCTCACGGCATTAACCTGGCCCTGATCTGCCTTGTTAATTTTTCAAGTATTTCATTATTTCCTTTACTTAAATCAAGAGAATTATTTTGAATAAAAGGTTTTAATGAACTGTAGATATCATCTGTAAGGCCGCCGTATTGTCCAGCGAAGGACTGCAGACGCGATTGCAGAGAAAATTCAAGTTTCATTCTTGGGGAAAGAGCGAGGTATTCATCAATACGGGAAAGCATTTCATTCCGTTTCTCAGGAAGTTTTCCTGAAATATCCAGGAGATTGGATGCGCTGTCGCTCATGAATTCAACAGGCACATTAATTTCTGAAACCAGAGTCCTTATTTCACGTACGACCTGTTCCTCAGAGCATTCAATGAATCTGCCTGCTGATCGTTCAGCCTCGAGCCTTGTCTGCGCAAATAATTCAAGGGTCCTCAGGCGTACATAATCAGGGCCGATTTCATTGATGACCCTGGCTGTTTCATCCGCATGTTCATCCGACAGCGAGGCGCCGCCCAGTCCGGGCATAACATATACTGAGCATGAGAGCCCAGCTTCTTTTGTTTTTCTGCATCCGTCAATGTGCTGAGTTGCAGTAACACCTTTATCTATTAGTGAAAGGACTCTGTCGCTTCCGCTCTCAAGCCCGAAGTGAATACGGTTAAGGCCTGCCATGCATAAACGTTTTAGTTCCTTTACAGTACGAAGCTGCGATGCTGACCGTGTACGGCCGTATATGGTAAACCGTTCTATACCGGGAAATTCCTTTTTTATCTCTTTCATCACTGATCCCAGATATTCAGGATCTAGAATAAGGGAGTCAGCATCACCCAGAAAGCAGGTCTTAGATCCGCCGATCCGCCATGTTACTATATTCGTGAAACTGTCCTGTATGGTGGGTTTGTTTTTAAACCAGCTTGAGAACCATCTCAAGCGGGGGTCAGTTTCATCCGGGAGGTCTTTTTCTGAACTGTCATCGATAATGCCGGCTTCCCACCTTGCACGCTGAACCCGCTCAATAATCGGCTGGAGTTTCGTAAAGTCATTATCTCCGTAAACAGGAAAACCTATTCCGGATTCAAAAAGGAAATCATCTATTTTTTTTGCACGCCGGATATCAGCTATTACTTCATCAAGTGATCGTTTGGAAAATTTTACACCTGTTTTGTAAACAGGGCAATATGCGCATTTGTTCCAGTAACAGTTTCTTGTAAGACGGAATGTGAGACTGTAATTTTCAGTCGGAGGCCGGATGGAGCATATTTCGAATGGTTCAATTTCAAGATAATCGGTTGATGGCATGGAGTTTCTCCAGGGTTACCGCAATAATTTCTATAGGAAAATAATATCAGATTAAAGCGGCGGACTGTCAAGAAATTTTACCAGCTTCCATCAAAGGAGACGAGATTGGAGAGAATTTTCATTTTATTATCTTTTATTGAGCAGGAATCAAGATGCAAAACTTTTTCCTGAACAAACTTTTTTAATACGTTCCTGTAACCATAAATTATTCATCTCTTTTTAACGCTATACGGAAATACAGCTGCAGGCAGATAATAATTAAAAAATCGCCAACAGGGATGTGAAAACTGCGGTTTTTATTTTTTTATATATTTTTTCCTGTAATCTTTCGGGGAAAGTCCGGTATTTTTTGAGAAAATGGTGCTGAATGCGCTGCTTGTATTAAAACCGACAGCAATAGCTACTGAAGTTATTGTCCTGTCTGAATCTTCAACTAAAAGTTTTTTTGATTCTTCGACCCTGTAATAATTGATGAAAGTGTTAAAATTCTTCCTGATATTCCTGTTTAAAATTTCAGATAACTGGTGAACAGTGATTCCCAGTTCATCGGCAACAATTCCAATTGTAATATCCTCTGAAGCAAAAGCCTTCTGGTTTTCCATCATGATGCCAAGATCATTCAAAACAGCGGATATATCAAGATCCTTAATCTTTGATTTTTCATATTGTCTTTTTTTTATTTCGCTTTTTATCAATTTGCTGTAATCGGGGTTGCGCTGACTGAAAAGATATAGTGAAATAAAAGTGGCATTAACATACAGAATGCCCCAGGTTATAAGTTCTGTTGAAAATAGATCCCCGATACCGGCTAAAACAGTTGAGAGCATAATATTTGCTGCAAAAGCGGAACTAATCTTCGGCAACAGGCTTTTATCTGATTTTTTGCTGTTCCATAGCTGGATAAACAATGGAATTTTAAAGAACATAAAAACGATGAGATAAAGTTTCGGAAGAAAATAAAGGAGCTGAATTATTTTAAAATACAAAGGGAGTCCCTGATATTTTTCAGAAAATAAAGGGGTACTGACAAGGTATTCGCTTTTTATGACAATAGTTTTATCAAAGAGCGGATAGAGTATAATTAACACGGATAGTATGGCAGGGATCAGATAAACTATTGTTCTTGAAAGTGTTATCAGCGTCTGATTGATAAGCCACTTGTATTTTAAAATTATCATAGGTGCACTTATAAAACCAAATGGAACCAGTATAAGATTCAGATGATAATAATTATTGAAAAGCCCGGTAGAATATGAGGATACGTGGAAAATTGCTAAACCCAGACTGATATATGAAATGCTATAAATGTATCCTTCCAGATGTTTGTTTTTCTGGATGAACTGATCAAGCCCCATTATTATTGCAAAGTAGGCGCCGATGAACATAAGATGCTGATGAATTGCTGTCATAAATTTACTTTCTTTTTTATATAAAAATTTAATACATATTCTTCGGTTCCGGATTAAGAGTACAATCAAAAAATAATTTTTCAGATATATATATTTATAAAACATGTTTATTTAAAATATATATATCTGAAAGACTCTAAGCTGATATTGGTATATAATGCTTCCTAATGATTGAACTAATTATTATTGATTTAAAATCGAGAAGTTCTTTAAAAGAAAATGAAATGTATTGCTGAGGCTTCCGGATTTAATTTGATTCGCTTTGCACTCAAAGAAGAATTGTAAAATTTTTACTTATGCCGCGTTCAGCCAGGATTGAAATCCGTTCCATGAACGGAGCAGAAGTGAAAAGTGATATAACCGATTATTTAATCGTTTTAAATAAGTGAGGTATAAAATGAAAATAACCATAATCAGCGGAAGCCCTAAAGGGGAAAAAAGTGTAACCCTTCAGTATCTGCTTTATATTCAGAAACACAATTCTCGACACACTTATGAGACATTTCATGTGGGGCAGACTATTAAATCTGTTGAAAAGAATAAAACCAGGTTTGATGAAATAATAGAGAGCGTAAGAACATCCGATGCTGTTTTCTGGGTAACACCTATATTTTATTTTCTTATCCCATCACAGCTGAAGCGTTTTATTGAACTGATTTATGAAAGAAATGAAACAGAGGCTTTCCGGAATAAGTATGCTGCTGCAGTTTCCACATCAATACGTTTTTTTGACACAACAGCGCATAACTATCTCCATGCAGTCTGCGATGATCTGAAAATGAAATATGTTAATTTCAACTCACTGGACATGTGGGATATTTTTGCCGGATCAAAACGAAAGCAGCTGCGTCTTTTTGCTGAAAACTTTTTTTCCATCGTAGAAAAAAAAGAACCTGTTTCAATTCATTATTCGCCACTGACAACAGATAAAATTAAAACCTATATTCCCGGTGAAATTATATCAAAAACAGATAATTCAGATAGAAAGATAGTGGTTCTTGCTGATGGTTATGATAAAAATACAAATCTTGGCAGAATGATAACACGCTTTTCAGACTCATTCTCAAATGACATTGAGATTATTGATATTAATAAGCTGGATATGAAAGGGGGATGCCTCAGCTGCATCAGGTGCGGATATGATAATATATGCACCTATAAAGACGGCTTTACTGATTTCTGGAAAACTACAATGAAAAAAGCCGATATCATTGTTTTTGCCGGAAGCATAAGGGATAGATATCTTTCAGCACAATTCAAGATGGTTTTTGATAGAAGCTTTTTTATGAATCACACTCCATTTTTAATCGGCAAGCAGATGGGTTTTATAATATCCGGTCCATTAAGTCAGATAGCAAATCTTAATTATCTTTTTTCAGCTTATGTCGAAAGCCAGAATTCAAATTTTCTTGATTTCATTACCGATGAAAATGAAGATTCTAAAGAAATTGACCGGCTCATTGACATTATGGCTGATCATTCAGTTAAATACAGCAGGCAGGGATATATTAGACCTCATACATTCTACAAAGAAGGCGGAATGAAAATATTCAGGGATGATGTATATGGCCGTCTGCGTTTTACATGCCAGGCAGACCACCGGTGGTATGACGCTAATGGCATCTATGATACATTTCCGCAGAGAAACAAATTTGTTAAAAAGATGAACCGGAAATTTATGTTTCTTACCCGCTTTAAGAGTATAAGAGAAAAGGTATATAAAGAAGTGAATAATGAAATGCTCAGGCCTATTCATGCTATTGCAATGGATCCAGAGAAATAAATCTTTCTCATTAACAGTTCATAATTTATATACATTATATATTGATACTAACGAGATTAAAAAATACAAAATTTTTAATAAATAGTTATTGATTTAAAAAAGAAATGAATTATTCAATTAATGCCGTGGTATTATTTAATTTTTATAGATCAAGGTGATTATATTGGCTGATAATGATGAAGCAGTTATAGTATTTGAAGGAAATCCATTTGAAGCTTTAAAAATTAAATCCTTGTTGGAGGATAACGGCATTGAAGTTATTACAAACTCTGATTTGCAGGGAGGTTTTGATAATAATTTGATAGCACAATTGCTGGTTTTTCAGCATAATAAAGATACGGCTTTAAAAATTATAAATGATTGCAATGACAATAAATAATTGTTTGCAGGAAAGCTAATGGATGATTTTTTCTCAACATTTTTTCCTTTTATATTTATTGGGATGTGGATTTTTGTATCCTTCTTATTATCTTTTCTCGGAGGTTGGTATTCTTTAAAAAATATTTATAAAAAAGAAATTACTTTTAATGGAGAAAAATGGCATTTCCAATCAGCTCGTATCGGTTTAGTCAGTTACAACTCTTGTGTTACTGTTGGTGCAGATAGGAACAATCTATTTTTAGGCGTATTTTTTTTATTTAAAATAGGGCATCCGGATCTGGTAATACCTTTTGCTGATATTGAAGGTAAAGAAACAAAGATGTTGTTCTTTAAATATGTGAAATTAAAGTTTAAAAAAAATTATTCTACCAATATCGTTATTTCAAAAAGATTAGCTGATAAAATTGAAGCTCATAGCAATTGGAAGTATGAACGTTCTCAGGAGTTGTAAACTTTACTAAAATTTAATTCTTACTTTTAACTTCCCGGAAACTGCATTATTACTTCTGCTGATCAGGGTGTTTTATAAATCTATAGTTTTTTTATATCGCAGTTTCCTGAAAAAAGATAAACAATATTATTAACAACTTACAATTAAAAATAGTTTTTTCTTTTGTAATTACTGCTTTATTAAATAGGATTTATCATGAATAAAAAATCGGCTGTATATGAAAAACTGGCGCAAAAATTCAGTGCAGAGGCTATGATCGGTCCCAGTGCTGATGATGCACTGCTCCTTGAATTGTTAAATCATTGCTTCACTGCTGATGAAGCTGAAATTGCCTTTTATCTTCCATTTTTTTATAAATCCCATCCGCTGGAAAAAGTTGCCCGCGAAGCCGATGTAGACCCGGCTCACATCAAACCGCTGCTTGATAACATGGTAAAAAAAGGATTGATCAGAGGAAGGGGTAAAGGATATGCACTTCTTCCAATTCTGCCCGGCATGTTTGAAAATGTTCTCATGGAGGGAGATGATACATCCTGGCACCGGGAATTCGCACGTATTGCAAATCGGCTTTATGAAACCGGGTATGTGAGGAAATATCTCGAGCATCCGACACGTATAGCGCGCAGTATCCCGATCGGGGTTTCGTTAGACGCGGCCTCGAATGCGGTCGATCATGACAGTGTTGAAAAAATGATCAGAGCCCATGACATGCTTGCCGTACTGAACAACTGTCAGTGCCGTCATGCCCATTTTCTTGAAGGCCGGGAATGCAGACGTGCTGACCGGCTTGACGGCTGCTTGGCTTTTGGTAATTTTGCCAGGCTCTATATCGAGCGCGGCGGGGCCCGCCAGGTTAGCCGTGACACAATGAGGTCAATTGTTGAGGATAGGCGGGAGAAAAAGCTGCTCTTCCTGGCGGGAAATGTTATGCCTGAAAGCACCAACCATATCTGCACCTGCTGTGACTGTTGCTGCCACATGTTGGGGCAGATTATATCGTATGACCCGGGCCTTATTATAAGCCCGCCGAAATACCTGGTTACGTTCGATGATGACCGGTGCACAAACTGCGGGAAATGCCTGGCAGCCTGCAACCTCTTAGCCCATACAATGACCGGCAAGCGGCATGTGTTTGATCAAAAGCGATGCATCGGATGCGGCCTATGTTTGGGTGTCTGCGAGTCACTGGCCATTGAGCTTGTAGAAAACAACAACTATAAAAAGCCTGCTAAGAGTTTCAAACATCTCGCAGTGCGTCTTGCGCCTTCTAAGATGATGGCGATACTAAAGACTAAGCTGAAGAGAAAAGAAAAATTGTGAAAATTTCTATATATTTTATTTGATATAATAAACATTTTCTATTAAAAGACTGAAAGTTGAGAATTTTAGCTGATTTTAACTTCCAATAAAGTTCAATCTGCCATTTAAATAGAAGGGAGCTTGATAAAACTTTTTGCTTTCATTTCGGAAATTACTGAAATGAAAAATTTAATGGAGAACCACTATGCCTATATTATTAGAACCTTCTGAGATTGGAAACAGGTTTGATGCCTATAAATCGGTACTAATTGTTCCGTGTCAGGTTTGTCCCAAAATGTGCATTACAGCATTACATAATGAAGCATGCATTGATCTAACTGCATTATCCGGTAAAAACAGTTTTACCGGTTATATCGATAATATCAGGAAATCTCTTGCAGATAAAGGAATAAGATCTGCTGTTTTCAAACCGCCGGTCTCTGCTCCAATGATGTGTCTGTGGCCTGATAGCGCCCGGAAGCGTTTAACAAAAAAAGCTGGAGCACATGATGCAATCGCAGTAATTGGATGCGAATCAGCAGTTGCAACTGCATTATCCGCTGTTACTCATAATCAGATTGTGCAGGTTATGGCAAATCGGGGTATTGCAAACTTTACTTCCAGTTTCAGTCTGCCTTTTAAAATGAAACTTGTTGCAACAGCACATACTGTCATTCAATGGCCAGAAAAGGAAAAATAAATTTGATAGAACCAATTCTTAATAAAAAATAATTACCATTTTCTGTTAGGATTCAGAAAGACAAGAATTATAATTGAATTTAATGTTTATTCAAAATGCAGTCTGTCTCCTTTAGGGCAGGTTTTTATGATTACTATAAACAAATTTCAATCCTCAACTGCATAATAAAGACGATTCAATCCCGCATTGAAGCAATCAGAATAAAGGAATCATCAGGCATAGTAATTGAACTCGAACAGAAGATTGAAAAACCCGAATGTGGATTTTTAGCATATTATGAATAGTTTGCGAGTGAAATTTAATTCTTGCTTTTAGCTTTTGATTTTTTGCAATATGTCTAATAAACAGCAGGGAGCTGTGTAAAAATTTTTGTTTTTATAACGCAGTTTCCAAAGAGGGCAAAATGAATTATGTTATAAAAAATCATGAAAACTGTATCGGCTGTTCTGAAGATGGATTTTTAATCAGAGGCTTTAAGAAAGATGCTGCAACTGAAGAACTTTCAACTGAATTTGTTATGGATGGAAGAACTCAGGGTTGGGTTGGTCTGCCTCATGGCGGTTTCGGCATGGGGGCTTTAGCTGAATTATTCTCAGGTCTTGATAATTATCCTGTAAACATAGATGAAATCTTTCCTGAAAAAATTGATTATTATCTTGGTGGAGCAAAGGTTAAAATCGGAGATGCTGTCCTTTTAAAAGTTACACCTGAACAGTCCGGTGCATCCGGCACTATTTCTATATCAGGCATGGAACATCCTTACATATCTGCTAAAATTCAATATAAATCTAATGAACAATATAAACCGGAATTTTTTAAAGAGCAGCTTATTTCTCAATGCATAACAAGTAATTCTGAAAATATAACTTTACCACGTTATAAAGATTGCCTGGTGTGCGGATATGAAAGAAAATATCCAGGTTTAAATAGAGAATTTAAACTGCTGAATACTAATAAAGAAAAAATTGTTTATTCTCAAATAGGATTTGATTTTCCAGAAAATGATAATTTTTTTTATTTTAGAAAAGGAGACTTTGTCCACCCGGTTGCGCCGCTTTCACTTCTTGATGAAATCATGGGTTGGGGAGGTTTTTTTATATCAGCTCGCGGTGGAGTCAGTGTTACCTTATCCTATACCTTTTACAGAGATATCAGAATCGGAGAGAAAATTATTGCTCTGGGTAGGGGTGATGAAGTAATCGGGAAAAATAAAAAACTGATGTTTTATACAGGTTCAGGAGGAATTTTTTCTGTAAAGGATGACGGTTCTTTTGAGCCGGTAATTACTTCATCAGCAAAATTTCTGGCTCTTCCTGAATTAACTCAGCAACTAAAAGAATATCTCGTTCCGAAGGAAGCAACAGAATTGATTTTTGAAATTGCAGAAAATCAGTAATTATTTGAAAATTAAAATTTGCAGATAACTTGAAATTTAATTAACATTTGCTGCTGGCAGACTGTTTGTTGAAAATTTGGTTGCTATTAACTCCCGGGAAGTTGTAGTAAGTCTTAGTAACGGCAGGGATTTGGAAAGTTGTTTGTAGGTTATTAATTAGTTTTGATTGAAGTGCTATGTGCAGGCAGGATTATAAATGGATATAAACAAAACTCTTTCTGATGCCGGTATTAAGGTATTTACCGAAACCTTGCGTATCAGAAAAAATACCGGCAGTCCTCTCTCGGTAGCTGTAACCGTAAAAAATTTTGTAAAGTTATATGATGTAATTTTAAAAAATAAAAAGATATGCAGCGTATTGTATACTGATCAGCTTACGGCATATCTTAAGAACTCTGAAATTTTTAAGGGTGATCCGGAAAACTTTATATCTTCAATCGAATCCATCCCGTTTAAATATACAGTACCTCATACGTATCTGATAAAGTATGAAAATAATACTATTATAATTGATCCTGCATGCAGATATGAAAGGTTAAAAGAGATGACTTCTTCTCCTGAGGTTAAGGATGATGCTTTGATTATATGCACTCACCATCATCCTGATCACTGGGGAAACGCAGGGCTCCTTGAAAGAGGTTCAATGAAACTTTTTTTTCATCATGATGTTGAAACAATTTTTGCTCCCGGCTTTTTCAGATATCACTTTGAGCAGTACATGAGAACAATACAGACACTTGATGCGGTAAAGGTCTTCCCTAGAGTTCTGGGTCTGCATGGTTTAAAAAAAGCAGCAGCCCGGATGTTCATAAAATACATGCCCCGGCTGACATCTCTGGGACTGTATTTTATTACATCAAAAATTTACGGCAGGGCTTCTCTCGGGAGAAATATTCATTACCTGGCTGATGGCGAATCAAAAGAATATATTTTTGGTTCCTCAAGTCTTAAAGGGTGGCAGTTGTCTGATCATGTCATTCTTCTTAATACTCAGGGACATTCAGATGATATGCTGACAGTTTTGTTGAAAGATAAACAGGCGCTGATGATTTCGGACTGTGATGTGTTTCTTAACCCGGTAAATGACATTGATGGTACAATTAAAAAGGTCCATGAAAACAATATCAGGCTTATAGACATTGTTCGACATGAAAAAATTAAAATTTTGCTGCCGTCCCATACAGATCCAATATTGGGTCATGAAAAAATATTGATTCACCTTGAGACTTACGATCAGATGCTCTATCAGGTTGAAGACATTATGAAAAACATTATTTATTCTCGAGATAAATGGCTCTTCAGTGATCTTGCAGAAATTATCTGGAATTTAGATGATATCATCATCCGGGATCTTGTGAAAAAAAACTGGCCGAAAACCATGTCAAATATTGATCTTTTTCTGATTATGCTGCTGCCTGAAGCAGGTTATCATCCCTGTGATAGAATGCGCAGCCAATGGGTGAAAATTTTGAGAGAGTCATCTGTTGACTGTGTCAGTATTCAAAATTAATATGATTTTATTATACATATCTGCTATATCACATCAAAGACCAGTCAGCATTTCTGATATTTCAATTCATTACAATTTCTAGTAATGAATTGAAATATTTAAAAGTTATTTGGGCGCTACAGGGATCGAACCTGTGACCCTCTGCTTGTAAGGCAGATGCTCTCCCAGCTGAGCTAAGCGCCCTTTATCTTCGGTTCCTTTTCAGTTGATTTACTTGCTTTAAAGCCGAGTAAAGACTTTGCAGGAACATCGATTTTCTTATTTGCGAATGGAGAAAAAACTTTTCTCGCTTTTTTATCATTCAGGAAAAAAGTCCCGAATCCTCTTATTTCTACTGTTTCTCCTTTGGCAACCGACTCTTTGATTTTTTCAAGAAAGTTGTCTACAATAAAAATTACTTCTTTCTTTTTTAAACCGCTTTTTTGAGTCAACTCGTCGACTATGGAGGTTTTAGTCAAGGCTTCCTCTATGAATTAGTATTCTGTTTATTGTATGAATTGATTCTTTTTGCAAGTCTTGATTTTTTTCTTGATGCAGTTTTTTTATGCACAAGACCGGTTCTTGCTGCTTTATCAACTTTTACATAAAATTGTTTCAGAAGCTCGCTTGTTGCTGCCTGAGGTGCGATTTCCTTTGCATCAAGAATTTTGATTATTTTTTTTGATGCAGTTCTAAGACTGGTTTTTATTGAAGCGTTTTTCTCACGTCTTTTATCGTTCTGTCTGTTTCTTTTTTTCTGAGATTTGATATTAGCCAATTCATTTACCTGTTTATTTTTCTAAATTTGTTTACGGATTGTCAATATGAAATAGGATAAAAAATTGTCAATAATTATTCTAAAATTAACATTTTAAACAATTTTTTAGCATAGTAATATATTCTGCATGACCATTTACCGTCACCGGTTTTTTTCTTATATAATAGAACTTTTGTTGTAGCATTTGCGTAAGAGTTAATCAGCAGATTGTCGCTTTGCTGAGCTGAAGGGGTGCCGAAAGAAGCGAGCAGTTCAGCTTCAATTTTTTTTATTGATTTGTCATCAATGTTTTCCCATTCAATAAGAGTTGAATAGAGTTTATTGTTGAAAAACAGGAAGTCTGTTGTATTTGAAGAAACAGCTTTTAAAATTTTTATTTTGTCGCTGTATTTCTCATCTATAGCTGTTATGAAAGATAATATTTTATTTGTGTATTCCGGCTTTTGTCTTGGGGTGAATACGGTTTGTTTGACATTCTGAGGAATATCTTTTTCAATATCTTCAAACTGAATTCCCCATTCAAGTTTCTGCGGATAATCCTGCGCAAAGATTCCTGTTGAGGCAAATATCAAAAAGATTATTATGATTTTTTTCTTATTTAACATGTTTTTATCTATTTTATAATTGAAGTTATTTGTGCATTAAAAAAATTATACAATAATTATGGGAACCCCTGAAAATCAGTTTTTTCAGATAAAAAATATGGAAAAACTGATTTTTCCCAATGTTGTGAACCCAAGGGAATGTCAATAAAATGATTTATCGATATTCCCTTATGTCAGATAAATACTTTATAATTGTCAAACATTTTAATAAAAATATCTAAATAAAAAAAATTCTGATATTCTAAAAAAAGTCAATAAAAAGGTTAAAAATGAAAATAGATCTTCATACTCATTCAAGCGCATCTGATGGAATTAAAAGCCCCGGCGGTCTTGCTGAATTTGCTCAGCTCAATGGTATATCTGCGCTTGCTCTGACTGATCATGATACAATTGACGGACTTGATGAAGCTGAAAATTCTGCAAAGAAATACGGACTTGATTTTATTCCTGGAATCGAATTCAGTGTGGATTATCCCGGAGGTTCGTTTCATCTTTTAGGCTATTATATCGACCGTAATAATGAAGAATTGAAAAAAGAATTAAAATGGATTACGGATATGCGCGATAAAAGGGCAGGACTCATAGTTGAAGATCTTAACGCGAACGGCTATAAAATTTCTCTTGATCAGATTATTTCTGAAGCAGGTTCTGCAAGCGCGATCGGCAGGCCTCATATAGCGAGAATCCTTCTGAAAAACGGATATGGAACAGATATGAATGATATCTTCAAAAAATTTCTAGTTAAGGGTAAACCGGGTTATGTTAAAAAAAATAAAATTTCTCCTGAACGCGCGTTCGAACTGATTAAACTTTCAGGAGGAATCGCTGTTGCTGCACATCCGTCATCACTTGGATTTGAAAAACAGGAGCAGATTGATAATTTTATTACTGAAATGAAAAAATATGGTCTTGCAGGTCTTGAGTGCTATTCAAGTGCCCATACATTTGATCAGATCAATTTTTATCTTGATATTGCCGGCAATCACAAGCTTCTGATTACCGGAGGAAGCGATTTTCATGGTGATAAAAATGAATCTATCGGATATTATTCGGAGGGGAATGCAATTCCGTATGAACTTTTTGAAACATTAAGCGATTATTATAAAAAATACAGAAATGCTTGATATTTTTTTAAGTTAATAAATGACTGATGCAGTATGCACAAAAGCTGAAACAGGGATAATCTTAAACTATGAAAAATTTCTCAGATAATAATGAATGGTTCATCGCAAGAAGAAAGCTTGCATCTGCTTTGAAGAATTCCGGGGAACTTGCAATACCCGGTTTTAAAAAATTCCTGGATGAAAGAAATGAATTTATTCCGGTTATGGATGATATAATAAAAATTTCATCAGATTTCTCTTTTGCAGATATATTTTTTGATAATGATGATCTGATTTTTCATCCGGGGAAAATTTCCAATGGAAATTTTAAATTTGATTCAGGGAAATTTTCTTCTATCTCAGAAATTCTTTTATATATTCTTCCTGCAGTTTTATCCGGTAATTCGAATTCAGTTCTGAATATCACAGGAGTTACGAATTCTCCTCTTTCATATCCGACTGTTTTTCTTAAAGATGTTTTATTCAGGAATTTTATTGTTAAAAAGAAATCAATTGATCTTGCAACTTCAGCTCTCGGGTTTTATGCACGGGGCGGCGGGGAGGTGAATGCTGTAATTTCTTTTAATGATAAAAATTCTGCAGGCAATGAAAACTCAGATCAGGCGGATGAAACAAAGCTCAGCGCAAAAATTTTATTGAGCGGAATCGATTCTACGCTTGGCCTGTCTGAGAGAGATTTAATGGAAAAAACTTTCCCGGAATTAATCGGTTCAGGTATTATGGAAGTTACAACTCCCGGGCTTGGCAACTGGATTTATCTTCAACTTGTATCGGATATTAAGCCTTTAATATTTTTTAAAGAGATTCCATTTTACAATAACGCCGGAGATCTTATTTTTGATTATGATTGTATTGATGAGCTCATTGCAGAGCTTCGGTCTGAATATGATGATTTTATTAATACCGGCAAGCTTCCATGGGATATTGATTCAGAGCTTGCTGTTTTTTTATAATTATAGCAATTCACGAAATTATAGGTACATTGTCATTCCGGTTTTGTGATAGCAAATACCGGAATCTCATAGAAAATATATGCTATGAGATTCCTGCATCCGCAGGAATGACAGAAATTGTTCTAAAATAATCGTTAGCTGATATATTTATTTTACAATAGTGATATTTTCATATTTAATGTTTTTAAGCAGAGTTTTTTCTATGATTTGAACTTTTTTATTTAATGCATCAATATCTATCTGCTTCATAGCTTCTGTTCTATAGGTTTTTCTGCTTTTTATTTTTTCAATTTCAGAATTTATTGTGACAGTCTGTATTTCATGCTTTTTATCATCCGGGTTGAACTCGTTTCTTGTCATAATCGGAATAATATCAAATTTCTGGATAAATCCGTTTCCTTTTTTTTCAAGCTTCAGTTTTAAAATGATTGAATCACGCGTGCTGAGAATTTCCTCTCCGCTGACTTTGCTCGTTCCGCTTTGATTTGAAATAAAATTCCCGAGGCTGTGAAAAATAAAATTTTCCCGTTTATCCGGTGTTGTAATTTTTTCTACAGGCTGCAGCAGATGAGGATGATGCCCCACAACAAGATTCACACCGGCATTTATATATTCAGCAAGAATTTTCCTGTCATTTTCAGACGGGAGCAGATCGTATTCTGTTCCATAGTGAGCAATCATTATGATATAATCGCATTTATTTTTAATTGATGCAATATCTTCCAGTACTTTTGCTTTATCATAAAGCCAGTTTACATAAAATCCTTTCTGTACTTTAGGAAGATTATAATTCAGAATCCCTGTATATCCTATTAACCCTATTTTTATTCCATTCTTTTCTATTACAATTCCATTTCTTGCATCCTGCTCGTTTAAACCGGCTCCAATATACTGGAGTTCATTTTTTTTAATATAATTTATTGTATTTGCAACACCTGTTCCGCCCTGATCAAGAATATGGTTGTTGCCTATGTGCATTATGCTGAATCCTGCTTTTTTCATTGCAGGTATAACTTCAGGAGTGCAGTTGAAAATCCACGGTTTGCTTTCAAAAGGTGGAGACACGGGAAATTCCATATTGCCTACAGAAATATCAGTTGAGATTATATGTTTTATTTCCTGGAATAAATAATCAAATCCCTGGTTATTTATTGATTTTTTTGTTGATGTATCAGTGATGTTATGGTTTATTACACATCTCTTTACTGGTATATGCATTATGATATCTCCGGTGAAGGAAACAACCGCTGTATCAGCCTTAATTGGCGAACAGGAAGTAAAAAGTAATGGTATTATTAAAAGCAGTAATTTTTTCATAATATAAGTTTAAAAACCGCGCATTGCTGCCGTGTCAATTATAATTTTATCAGGATGAATGTGATGAAAAATATTTATTTTATAATTTTAATTTCTATTTTTATTATTCAAAGTCCTCTTTTTTCAGATTCAAAAAGAGAAGAGAAATTAAAATCTGAAAACCAGCTGATGACTAAAAAACTATCTCTTATAGAAAGAAGAAGCAAAATTCTTGAAGATGAAAATACTATAGTCAGGAAAAATCTTCTCGATAGTGAAAATACTGTAAAACAGCAGAATCATAGAATAGATGATCTTGAAAATAAAATCAAAGCCAATACTGAAGAATATACAAAAAATATGAATGATCAGAAGTCCAGATATGAAAGCCTTTCTGAAAAAACTTCTGCAGAACAGAAAAGACTCAATGAGAAAATTGCTGAACTTGACGCGCGCAATAAAAATACTGAACTCACTCTTGGCGGCGAGATTAAAAAAATTAAAGATGAATTAAAGCTCACTACAGTAACTTTTGAAAAGCAGATAGAATCTATGAAAAAGGAAAATCTCGCAAGAGAGGCTGAATTTGCAAAGAAAAGTGATGATTTTAATATGCAGATTGATGTCTTGAAGAAGGAATCAGTATTGAAAGATGCGGATTATACAAAAAAATCTGAAATCTTTAAAAAGCAGGTAACTGAAAGAGACGATTTAATAAAGACATATGATAAATTAAATAAAGATTATGAAGCGGATCTGAAGAAAATGAAGTCCGAAGGAGAAGTTCAGATAAAACAGATTTCTGATCTTGATATCAGCGTAAAAAAAATAAAGGATGAATTTGATAAAAAAGCAAAATCATTTTCAGAATTGGAAGACAAATTTAAAACTGTATCTGCGGATATTGAAGCAAAAAACACAGTAATTAAAAATATTGAATCTGAAAATAAAAGATTAAAAGATGAAAATGATAAATCCGCTGCAGCTATAAAAAAACTTGAGATTAGAATTGAAGAATTAACAGGAAAGAACGTGCTGAAATGATAAGATATATATTTATATTTTCCATAATTGCTTTTTCTGTGTCTGAGCTTTCTGCACAGAATATAAGAATTCTTTTTACCTCCAATACAGGCGGTGAATTCAGCACGAAAATTGAAAATCAGGAAAAAGAGGATCCGCTGATTCTCCTTAGTCAGTCTATTCAGGCAGAGAAAAAGAAAGGGGCAGAATTATATTTTGACCTTGGTAATGGTTTTTTCCCGGGGATTGTATCAAGATTCAGTTATGGTTCTGCAGTAATGGAGTTTTTTGATTATACCGGAATAAATGCAGTTCTAATTTCAGCACTTGACCTTCGAATCGGCGTAGACAGCCTTGAGTATCTTGCTGAGCATAACCGCTCGCCGTTACTCTCTACAAATATCCTGCGTGATGATAAAAATATTTTTAAAACTTACGTTATTCATAAAAAAGATAAATTAAACATAGCAGTACTGGGTATTACTTCAAAAAAAATTCTTTTTGATATAGCAGAAAAAAATGTTTATAACATAAAACGTGAAACAGAAAAAACAGCTTTAAGAAATACAATAGATGAGCTGAAATTAAAAAATATCAACAGGATAATTCTTCTTTCCGGTCTTGATGCAAGAGAAAATATTGAAATATTATCCGAGTTTGATGAAATAGATATAATTGTAAGCGGCGGTGATAACAGGGCGGTTTTGTACGGAAGCGGTATTTCCAGAATAGACAGATCAGATGGCAGGAGTATTGTTATGATACCTCCATCGTCTGGTTATCATGTCCTCGATTTAAATCTTGATAATGGAGTATCGTTAAACAGGTCGGTTTCAAAAAAGGCTGAACATTATAAAATAGATACAAGAGAATATCGTGATTTTATCAGCAGAATAAGCCTCTGGAAAAAGAATTTTATGGAAGAGGCGAATTCAACTGTATTTAAAAACGAAGGGAAAAAATTTTCAATGGATAGCAGCAAGCTTGCATCTCTTGTACGTGCCAGATATAATTCTGAAATTTCTCTTGTTCAGAATTCAATGATCCAGCCTTTTGAAACCGTCAAAGATTTTACTTATTATGATATCAGATCCGGCTTTCTAGATAATTATTCGCTGTTCTATTATAAAATATCCGGCGAGAATCTTCTGAAGCTTAAAGGCGAAATGGATGATTATATTTTCGATGGATTGACTGATGATAAAGTTCAGAATTATACTGTTGATCCTGCCAGGAATTACAGTGTTGTTTCAACGCAATCTGTTTATGAAGCTGTTGATAAAATTCTCGGCAACGGAACATTATACAGAAATCTGTGGAAAACAGTTCCTGAATTGATTAAGGATGATCTTGAATCAGATAAGCTATTATATAAAACTGATTTTAAATTTCTTGATGACAGGTTCAGAACTCTGGTTGATGTATTTATTTCTTTTCTGTTCGAATCGTCAAGTGTAAGCAATTCAAGCATGATAGATCCTCCGGCAGGACAGCCTTTGAAATCTTATCAGAATATCGGTACAGAGGATAAAATCAATATTACTTTTTATAACAGGTATCATAAGATACAGCTGCTGAATCATATTTTCATTGTCAGACAGGTTTCAGCAACAGGCCTGGAAAGCTATCTTGAAAATATTTATCAGGGAATATTTCTGTATAATCTTAATGTTTCGCCTTATATAAATCCTTACCTTAAATCACAGATAGATGCCCAGATTTTCAAAGTGGACGGGCTTTCTCCCGGAATTCTGAGGGAAACTTTAGGCGCAATTCTTGACGTGAAATATTTTACATGGAAACTGGGCCTCGGTTTTGAGAAACAGGTTGTTGACCCTGAAAAATCGCTTGTATTAGGTTTTGAAACAACTATGAAATTTAAAATTACATTTTTAAAATATTTTACATACGGACTTGGTCTTGATATGTTTGTATCAGTCGGCAGCAATATAAACCCTTCAGAAAACGGATATGTGAAAAGCGAGCTTGAAAATTCGCTGACTGTCAATGTTACAAGTCTTGTCGGGCTGACTGTAAAACATAAATGGAATAATTATTATAATATAGGGCTTGCGCAGAATTATTCCAATTCGCAGTTTATTACTTCAGTGAGTATGAATTCAGATTTTAAATTATAGGAGTTTTTTATGGAAAAATTTTTTAATCCGGAATCAATAGTAATTTTCGGTCTTTCAAATAAAAATGAAAACATTCCAAAACTGATACTTGAAAATTTGATCAGGTGGGGATATAGAGGGAGAATTTTCGGAGTTAATCCGACTTCAGAGGTTGTTCATGTAGGCGGAATTAAAATGTACAAAGACGTTTCGGAGCTGCCGATTGTTCCGGATCTTGCTGTAACGCTTATTCCTGCAAAATATGTTCCATCTACTGTTGAAGCGTGTGGAAAATTCGGCATCAAGAGAATTGCTATTCCTTCAGGAGGTTTTAACGAGCTTGGAGAGCAGGGTGAAGATCTTACTGAAAAGCTTTTTGAATTTGCACACAAGTATGGAGTAAGATTTGTAGGGCCAAATGGCGTAACCCTTGCCAATACAGCAAACGGTCTATGTCTGCCGTTTGTTCCTTCCTACAGTCCTCCAAGAGGCGGGTTTTCGATCATATCACAAAGCGGCGGCGTAGGGCTTATGCTCTGGAATCTCATAAGCGACGAGAATGTGGGTATGGCGAAATTTGCAAGCATTGGAAACAAGCTAGATCTGGATGAAGTTGATTTTCTTGAATATTTCGGGAATGATCCGGAAACAACTGTAATCGGGCTTTATCTTGAAAGTATCAAACGCGGGAAAGAATTTTTACAGGCAGCAGGTAAAATAAATAAGCCTATAATTTTATTGAAATCAAACACAACCGAAGCCGGGAAAAAAGCTGCAGTAAGCCACACTGCAGCAGTAAGTGCTGATGACGACATACTCAATTCCAATCTTTCAAAATATGGAATTATCAGAATTTCAAATTTTACTGATTTTATTTCGATATGCAAGGCCTTTAATCTTCCTCCTTTAAGAGGGAAAAATCTCATGGTTATGAGTCCGGCAGGCGGTTTCAGCGTAATGATGGCGGATCTTTGCGAGAAGATCGGTTTTAAATTTGCAGATCCGGGTAAGGAATTCTATGAAGAACTGAAAAAATATTCAAATGCCGGAATTATAAAATTTTCAAATCCTCTGGATATGGGGGATATTTACAATCCTGAAATGTTCGCCCATATTGCATATTCTGTAATGCATAATGATAATGTTGACGGCGTTGTTTATGTGAGTCAGTGGCCTCATATGCCTAAAGGCGAGAATGTTTTTTATCACATGTTCCAGACAGATTTATCCAAGGAAACTACCGGAACGATTCTTTCATCCGGCAAGCCGCTTGGAGTATGTCTGTTCGGACCGGGTGCTACAATAAATAAAATGAAGCAGAATCTGAAATTTCCTATTTACAATTCTCCTGAAGAGATGATTTTTTCATTCAGCATACAGTCTGATTTTTATGAATGGCTGTCTTCAAGAAATACTGAAGACGCTCCGCTGAAGAATAAAGTGCTGCCTGAATCTTCAGAATGGATTAAAAATAATAAAGGTATAGTGGGCGAAAAGTCATTTGAGCTTGTGAAGGCATACGGCATAAAAACTCCCGAATCCCGATTTGTTTCAACTGAAAAAGATGCACTGACATATTCAGAAAAAATAGGCTACCCTGTAATCATGAAGATTGTTTCTCCGGATGCAATTCATAAAAGCGATGCAGGAGGAGTAATTGCTGATATTAAGGATTCTTCATCAGCAAAAAATGCATTTAATACTATAAAAGAAAATCTTGAGAAATATAAAAAGAATGCACGTTTTGACGGTGTTACAGTAGCGAAGATGATTGAACCAGGCATTGACATGTTTATCGGCGGGAAAAGAGATGAGTCATTCGGACCTGTTGTATTTTTCGGTTATGGCGGAATTTATATTGAAGTGTTCAAGGATGTAAATAATTCTCTTGCTCCGGCTTCATTTGATGAAATTTCAAAAAAGGTCAAGAAGTTAAAGTCATATAAAATTTTAAAAGGCGAAAGAACAGGAATTGAGGCTGATATAGATTCATACATCAGCATGATTCAGACTGTTGCAGAATTACTTGTACTGTTTCCGGAAATTTCAGAACTGGATTTAAATCCTGTGCGTGTTTTTAAAAAGGGAGCAGGGTGCGTAGCACTTGATGCAAGGATTGTGGTGGTATAGATAAACATTAGGTAAATCTATGAAAATAAAAGTAATAGTTCATGAAGCAGAAGAAGGCGGTTACTGGGCTGAAGTATCTTCAATTCCCGGATGTGCAACTCAGGGTGATACATTTGATGAATTGCTAAGTAATATTTACTAGGCAGTTGAGGGTTGCCTTTCAATTGACACAAAAGATATAATAATAACCAAGAACGATAAGGTTATGGAGATAGCAGTTTGAAAGCTACATCAGGAAAGGATTTTGTTAAATTACTTGAACGTAAAGGATGGGAACTTCGCAGAATCAGCAGAAAAAATGAATAATAAAGAAATAATTAATTTATTAAAAAAATAGTAAATAATTTTTACACACAATCCGGTGCCGTTTCTTGTCTGCACTGGTAGTTTTTAATGTGGAATTTTTGTAATAGGGAAAGTATTAAGCCAGCCGGTACTTTTCCAACCGGCTGAATAGTTGATGTTCTCAAAGAGTTTTTAGAAAATATATTTTAAGAAAAGAAAGAATTTTGTAGCAGTTAAAAGCACTTAGGCCTGCGCCGACTGAGCAGCGGCTTTCGGGTGGATTCTCAAGGAGGGCTGCTTTTCCGCAAAAGCAGTCCTTCTTGAGAGTATGCTATACGGTGCATTCACGGTGATGCCTCGACTCCGTTCGGCAAGCGGGGCACCCTTCAATGGCAATGAAATTATTTTTTATCATTCTTCCCGAAAACACCGCTGACACCTAAAATCGAAATAAGTATAATAATGCTGCCTGCAGCAATCCTGAAATTCATCGGATCAGAAAAAATAGTAATCCCGAGAATCAGCGCAAATAAAATTCTGCTGAGTGAAATAATAGAACCGTCTGCTGCGCTTACATGCTTATATCCAATTGTCAGGAAAACCTGACCCAGAAGAGATGCTGCAGTGGTTAATGCTAGATTCAGCAGATGTCTGTTTTCCGGAATAATAAATACAGGAATAATTAAAAAAATATTTATAATTGTACCAACGCCCATCAGGTAAAAAAGAACAAGATAACTCGGATCTGTTTTTCTTGCTTCGCGTAGAGAATTTATCGCAAAACCTGCAACAATGCCTGAAAGCAGAGAAAAAATATCACCCTTGTTTATGGAATTTAAATTAAAAGAAGATGAATCCGGAATAACAACAAGGTAACTTCCAATCATGGTCAGTAGAAGAAAAATGTAATGCTGTAATGTAATTTTTTCTTTGTTAAATAATGGCGAGAGAAGAAAAACAAATACCGGATAAGTCATGTTAAGCAGATTTGACTTGGAAACTGTTGTGTACTGGATTCCGACAAAGAATAAAAGCACTGCAATTGTATTGGTGAAAGACCGCATAATTATAAATGTAAATTTTGTCGGTATAATTGTTCTTTTTGTAAAAACTACATAAGCCGCTGCGAAAATAAATCCTATTGAAAATCTGAAAAAGGTTATTTCCGCAGCTGGTATAGCAGATTCTTCCAGAAGAAATTTTGCAAATACAGTTGATAAAGCAAAAAACAGCGATGAAGCAAGAAGAAAAAGATTTCCTTTAAGCATCAGGCTGTTTTTTTATTATAAACGAAAAGATAAATAAGTCCGGCTGCACCTGTTAAAATGAACAAGATCGAAACAAGCTGTGCTTGAGTCAGGCCCAGTGCAATCACAGGATTAAGACGTATGAATTCTATGGAAACTCTTGCAAGTCCTGTTAATATAAGATATATAAAAAAGATCCATCCATCAGGATTTGTGTATTTTCTTAATTTAAGAAAAACAGCAACAAGTATAAAAGCAAACAGGGATTCAAATAATGGAGTAGGGAAAACATATGGCGTCATTGGTATAATTCCATTCGGATAGGATGTTGCAAAAATAGAACTGGTTTCTATCCCATAACATCCATCACCTGAAACATGGCATCCAAGCCTGCCCACTGCATAACCGAGTGCCATTGGTGCTGCAGTAAGATCAAATATACGTAAAAAGTTTTCTTTATTGTATTTTATTAAAATAATACAGGATAGCAGAGCAACTGTAAACCCTCCAAAAGCTGAAAGGCCGGCTCCTGAAAAAATCATGCCATATGGATCTCTTTCGAAATCCTTAAAATGTTCAAGGATGTGGAAAAACTTTGCACCTACAATTCCTGCAGGAATAGCAGTAAGAAGTATTTTATAGGCAAGTTCCTGATCTTTTCCATCCAGTTTTAATTCACGTTCTAATAGAAGAAAAGCAAGATAAAAACCGAGGCCGAGCATTATTCCGTAGCCTCCGATTGTTATAAATTTATAGCTGAAAATTATCGGATACATGTTTTCCTCAAATATTAATTATAATTTCGTTGATCTTTAACTAACTTACTGTAAAGGTCATTTTAATCAACATTTTTTTTAATTTTGAATAAATCCTGTGATTTTAAAGAAAAAGAATAAACATTCATTATCCGATAATAATTATGAGGTTTAAATGGTAGATACGTCAAAATATGCAGATGATTTTATGAAAGGTGATAATATCAAATTATCTTTTATAAGGCCGTTTGATGAAATTCTCCTGATAATAAATTCCATAATAGCAAAAATTTTATTTCGAATGGACAGGATGTATCTTCTAGATATTCTTATCATAACATCTAGAGAATTGATTCTTAATTCTTTCAAAGCTAATGAAAAAAGAGTTTTTATGGAATCAAAAGGAATCTCAGGATGTGACTCATCTGATTATTCTTGTGCTATGGAAGAATTCCGTGAAAGGATAATGAAGAAAATTGAAATTATAGGCAATGAATTTAATAATTCTATATATAGAATAGATTTTTCAATGATTAAGGGTGAAAATGGTATTTTTCTAAGAGTCGGCAGCAATATAAATGTTTATACAGATGAACTTGAAAGAATAAACAAAAGGCTTGATTATGCAAAAAAATCATCTGAATTCGGCGATGCATATAAAAACCTGTATGATCCTTCGGAAGGGGCAGGTCTTGGAATAATGCTCAGTCTGATGCTGATAAAAAGCGCAGGAATTTCCATTGATAATTTTAAAATATTGCAGCGTGAGAATTATTTTGAAACACAGATATTTTTTCCGGATTACAAGGATCATGATGAAATTTCAAGAACCGTCAGGGAAAAAATAATCGGTGAAATTAATGAGCTGCCGACATTTCCTGAAATAATAATCAGGATACAGAATCTTGCATCTGATCCTGATGCATCAGTTGACAAAATATCAGAAGCATTTTCACATGATCCGTCTCTGACTGCAGATATACTGAAGTTTTCTAACAGTGCCGGATTTTTTCAGGGAAAGAAAATTGAAAAGGTTTCAGAAGCTGTTATGCGGATCGGCTTAAAAAATATCAGCCTGATGCTTGCAGCTGCTGCAGCGCATAAAATTCTTTCAAAAAGATATAAAAAATTTGAACAGGTCTGGACTCACAGCCTAAAGACTGCTGAGTATTCCAAAAATATATGTATTAAATATGGTAAAAATTCCATTAAAGAAAAAGCATATATTGCCGGCCTGCTTCATGATATAGGATATATTATTCTTTTGTCAACTGGTGAAGATGTTGTTAATATACTTTCAGAAAAGCTTTCGAATAAGAAAATGAAAATATCAAAAATAATCGATGAGGCTTATTTAGGATTAAGCCACGCTGACCTGGGCTGGATGATAGCTGAAAAATGGAATCTTCCGGATTTCATATCAGACATTATAAAAAATCATCACAATCCGGACAAATGCATTTCTGATGAAATCTGTAAAATCGTATATCTTGCAAATATGTTCTGCGGTATTGAATCGCAGAAATATCAGTATTCATATATTGAAAAAAATATTTACGAATCCTTCGGAATAAAAAATGAGATTGAACTTCATCAAATTCATGCAGAACTCAAGGAAATAATATAATAAATGGGTTCATATATTGTTGAAGAAACTTCAAGCGGCCGGAAAACATTAATTTATAAAAATTCAAAGGATATAAGGCTTCATTCCGCATATGATCCTGTTAAAGAAGCGGAAAGAAGCGTTGACTCATTTAAAAAAGGCAGAGCTTCGATAATTCTTGTATCAGGTCTTGCGCTGGGATATCACGTGCCGCTGCTGAGAAAAAAATTTCCGGATGATCTGATTGTTGTTCTGGAAAATTCTGCAGATGTGGTGAAGCTTTCAAAAAAGCATTGCCCGGAAAACTTTACTGATGCAGTGATTATAACTTCAATTTCTGAGCTTTCCGGAATATTTGAAACAGTTGATATGTCGGGATTCAGGGGGATTGCGCATTATATTCACAGAGCCTCATATCAGCTTAATCAGACATTTTATGATAATCTTGTATCTGATATTAAGCAGTATTTAACATCAAAGACAAGCGATCTCCTTACGCGTTTTGAGTTTGAACGCAGATGGATCGAAAATATTTTTTTAAATCTTCCGTATCTGTTTTCATCATATCCTGTTTCAGATCTTTTCGGGAAATTTAAAGGCTATCCGGGCATTATTGTTTCAGCCGGTCCTTCCTTAAGAAATAATATTTCAATGCTAGACAAGATAAAGGACAAAGCTCTTATTGTATCAGTTGACACAGCCTATAGCGTGCTTCTTAAAAATAAAATTTCTCCGCATATTGTCATGACCCTTGATGCGCAGAAATACAGCATCAAGCATTTTTTAGGACAAAATAGCAAAGAGCCGCTTCTTCTTGCAGATATTGTGAGTTATGGTAAAATTTCACGTGAATTCCCAGGTGAAAAAGCTTTCAGCACAACTTCAAAATTTTATCAGGTCGCAGATGGAAGTACAAAACGTGAAACCACACCGGCAATTGACTGGCTTGAAAAAATAATCGGATCTATAGGTGATATTCAGTCCGGAGGTTCTGTTGCAACAAGCGTATTTGATCTTCTGCTGAATCTAGGCTGCGATCCTATCATCCTTGTCGGGCAGGACCTTGCTTATACCGGGCGGGAAATTCATGTATCAGGTACTTATCATAATGATGACTGGCTCCCGCAGACAAACAGAATTCTTAATCTTGATACAATTAATCAGAAGGTTATCCGTAAAAGAAAAATAAAATATGTTGAATCTTTCGGCGGGGCTGAACCTGTAGTTTCAGATCTGGTATTTGATCTTTATAAAGGCTGGTTTGAAGATTCAGCAACTAAAGTTCCGGTTAAGATAATTAATGCAACAGAAGGCGGCGCCCGTTTAAAAAATATATCTGAAAATACACTTGAAAAACTGGCTTTATCTATTAAAAATAATAATATTACACCATCAGAAGTTTTGAAAAAAGCTCTGTCAGGTAAAAAAATTTCAGGAAAAGAAAAGCTTATTTCAGGATTGGAAAAGGGACTGAATGATTTAAATGAAATTGAGCGCATTGCAAATTTACCGGAAGATAAACTTTCATTAACATCGGATATTTTTTCTATAATAAATAATAGCGGAATGCAAAGCATATTTACTCCGTATTTAAGAAAAATCAATGCATATTTATCAAGAAACGATATTGATGAAATAAAAGCTTCTGAGTTGATTATAAGAGATGTTGTAAGTGCTTCTGAAAATCTTAAGTTTTTAATGAGTAATGCTCTTGCAGCGCTTATAAAAATGAAATAGAACGCGGATGACGCAGATGATTATGATGAACGAGGATTTAAGGATTGTTTTCCATTGAATGGAAGATATTTAAAACAATCTTTGAAAAGTATATGAACTTTATAGGAATAAATATTATAACATAAAGACTTTAAAACCCAATTCTTTAATCATAAAAAATCCGCGTCATCCGCGTTCCATTTTTTTTCTTTTATTTAATGTGTAAAATCATAATGAATGATGTTAAATTATTGACTAAAATCAGCCGATAATATAGAAAAATATATCCGGATAAATTATAGATGAAAAAAGTATATATTACAGCCGCGTTTCTGATAATATGCGTTGGTTCAGCTTATACAATAACAAAAAAGCAGAACTATGCAAAAATAGACTGGATCGCAGGTAAAGCATTATCTGCAGCTGAAGCCAGCCTTGAAATATCCAATGAAGGTGAAGTCAGAGACTCATCCAGCGGTGAGGTTGTTTCCCTTAATCACGCAAGACTTTTATCATATAATAAAGCAAAAGAAACAGCTATGGGAAATATGATGTCTCTTTTGAAAACAGTTCGTGTGGATTCAGATAATTATTTAAGCGATATAATAGATAAAAGCGAGTTTTCACAATCGAGAATATACGATGTTATTGCATCAAAGGTTAAGCTGAAAGAGTTTCCAGGCGGTTTCAGCAAAACTGCATGCTCAATGGAGCTTAAAATAAGCGATATAATTCCGGTTATTCCATATAAATATCCTGCACATAAATTTCCAGAAAGAATGGATATTCCGATTGAAACTGAATATACTGGACTTGTAGTTGATGCCAGGGGAATATCAGTTGAGCCGATGATTCTACCATCTATTTTAAATGAAGATGGACTTGAAATATACGGAAGATATATGGTCAATATCAATGCAGCTGGAAAAAACGGAATAGTTGCATATGCATATAATGAGCAGGATGCGATGAAGCATAAAAAGGCAGGCGATAAACCGTATTATGCAGTTGCAGTTAAATCTCTTAACGGTTCACCTGTTATTTCAGACAGGGATATAAGGAAGATATACAGCAGCGCTGAAAATCTGAAAAAGCTCAAAAATTGCGGCGTTATTTTTATAATTGATAGAAAATAATATGAATCCTATATTTAAAATATTAGACACTGTTTTCGGATCAATCGGAAATATCCTGAACGATATAAGTCCAAGCATTCAGAGGACCATACGCAGTGCGTTTTTTTCATTAATTTTTATTATTGCAATGGTCGGAATTTATTTCGGCTATACAAAAGGCAAAAATGCAGCAACAATTAAAAGTGATCCTCTTGCCAAATTTACCAATCAGGTTTTTGATATAGATATTAAAAGAGAAAGAGATGACGGTAGATTCGGAGATATGATCGAATCTGAAACAATAAATGAAATGAAAATTTCAGATCCTAATAAAATAAAATATCCGGCAAAAGACAGATTCGATCCTGATTTCGATGCAGGAATTGTTGAAGGTGGCCGGGATAAGAAAGTCTGGGCGCGTCCTGAGATGGAAGACAAAAATATGATTTTTGACGGCAGTACTGATAAATCAAAAAAAGAAGAATCTGTCCGGGGTATAACTAAAAAAGGAAATCCATTTGATCAGAATAATGAAGAAATAATGGATAAAACCAGGTCAAAAATAACTCAGGACAATCCATCAGCTATCGAATCAAATATAAAAGCAGATCCTGAATCCGGAAATGTTAAAAAGGAAAAAAGAAAATTAATCAGAAGTAAAGAAGCAGGACCTAAACTTATCAATAGAGACTCGGATTTAATAAAAAACTGAATAATATGATATTAAAATATAAAAAAACATATGCCTCTATATTATTTATCCTCCTTTCTATTATTAATATCCACGCAAAAGATTTTAAAAAAACTGAAGATATTATCAACAGTATATTGAATGAACCCATAAAAAAATATAAACAGAATCAGGAAGTGCCGAAAGATAAAAACATTACTCCTGAAAAAACAGAAAAAGAAGATAAAGATTCAGGTGATAAAGACGCTCCAATCGTTTCCAAGGCTGATGATGTTTTATATAAAACAGGAATTCAGTTTTATAACAGCGAACAGTATGCACAGGCTTTGAAGAATTTTGAAGAGCTGAAGTCAAAATTTCCTAAAAGCCAGTATCTTGATTCTTCTAAAATCTGGATCGGGAAAATTAAAAATAAAGACTATAAGTATGATGATGCAATCAGGGAATTTTCAGGAGTCGGAATGGATTCAGGAGAATATCCGGCTGCACTTTATCTTACAGGGGAATCATATCATTTTAAAAGAGACTATCTTACATCTCTTGAATATTTTGAAAAAGTATCATCACAGTTCCCTCAGCATGATCTTGCTGATAAAGCCATTCTGAAAATGGTGAAAATATATATGGATAATAAAAACGGAACCCAGGCTTTATATTCAGCAGTTAAACTCATAAAATATTATCCAACTAAAGATACAGTTGACGATGCTTATTATCTGCTTGGCAAAATATATGAAAAAGACCAGTCTTTGCTTGATATTGAAACAGCAAGAAAATTTTACAGGTTATTTTTGAAAAAAGCTGCTGCAGGAGACCCTTTATTTTCAAAATCGCCTCTATTAAAGAGAGTGGAATCAGATTTAAAGAGATTAGAACGCGATTATTTTAAGCTTGAGAAATAATTTAAGCCGGATCTGCATTTTTTTACTAAGTTTTAACAGCAATACTCCTGAATAAAACCAAATATTTTTATACCAATACCTAAATTTTTAAAATTGTATGATTTTTTATAAATTATAAAAGTTAATTTTATACTCAATATGATTATTTTTGTATAAAAATTGTTTATTTCTTAAAAAAACATTGACATTTTTATGCTCAAATTTATGAAATTTGTATATTCATTGTTTGTTATATATTTTAATGTTTTTAAGATTAAAATAGAATTATACTGAATAAAAAAATTAAATTATATATGGAGGTTTACATGTTAAATCAATTAGTTGATACACGTGACGTAAGATTTGTATTATTTGAACTCCTTGAAGCGGAAAAACTTAACAAATATCCGAAATTTGCAGATTACGATAAGGATACTTTTGATGCAACAATCGATCTTGTTGAGAAAATAACCGTTGAGCAGGTTTATCCTACAAATGAACTTGGCGATAAGGAAGGCGGTTGTATTTATGATCCTAAAACCAAGCAGGTTAAAATTCCTCCTTGCTACAAGCCTGTTCTTGATGCTTATTATGAAGCAGGTTTTTACGGCCTTTCAGATGATCCTGAACACGGCGGAAGCGGGATGCCGGTTGTTATCAATGCTGCAGTTATGGAATACTGCTGTGCAGCAAACTATCCGCTTGGAATGTATCCGGGTCTTTCACACGGAGCAATGGAACTTATAGTTTCGTTCGGTACAGAAGAGCAAAAACACAAATACATACCAAAAATGATGACAGGCGAATGGGGCGGAACAATGTGTCTTACAGAACCTGAAGCCGGATCAGATGTTGGAAATCTTAAAACTAAAGCTGTAAAACAGGCAGATGGAACATATTTAATAAAAGGAAACAAAATATTTATTTCTTCAGGTGAGAATGATTATTATAAAAACATAATCCACCCTGTTCTTGCACGTATTGAAGGCGATCCTAAGGGAACAAAAGGAATATCAATATTTCTTGTTCCTAAGTATCATGTAAAAGAAGACGGTTCTCTCGGCCCACAGAATGACGTGGTCTGTTCAGGAATCGAGCATAAAATGGGAATCAAAGGTTCTTCTACTTCTTCTCTATCTTTTGGTGATGAAGGCAAATGCGTTGGTTATCTTCTCGGAGAAGAGAGAAAGGGTATGAAAATCATGTTCCAGATGATGAACTATGCACGTATGGGTGTGGCTCTTCAGGCTCAGGGAAATGCTTCTACAGCTTATATGCACGCAATCACATATGCAAAAAACAGACTTCAGGGAGCTCATGTAACTCAAATGCTTAATCCTGAAGCTTCACTTGTTCCGATTGTTCAGCACCCTGACGTAGTCCGTATGCTACTATGGATGAAATCGCATCTTGAGGGACAGAGAATGCTTACATATTTCATGTTTTATAATATTGACCTTGCAACAGTTGCTGATGGCGATATGAAGAAAGAGGCAAATGGACTTGTTGAGCTTCTTACTCCTATAAGCAAAGCAGGCTGTACAGATAAAGGCGTTGAAATAACTTCTGAAGCTGTTCAGGTTTACGGCGGTTACGGATATTGCGCTGATTATCCTATTGAAAAATATATGAGAGATTCTAAGATTCTTGCTGTATGGGAAGGAACAAACGGTATTCAGTCCATGGACCTTACTATGAGAAAAATCTTAATGAACCCTGAGCAGTTCAACCTTAATGCATGGAAAAAGAGAGTTCAGCAGACAGTTGATAAAGCTAAAGGTATTGTTGATGACAAGTATATCGAACTTGTAACACGCGGCATGAAAGATTTAGACAAAGTTATCGAAATGATGAAAAAGCAGATGGGTGAAATGAAATTCATGCATCTATTCATGAATGCAACTCCACTTCAGCAGGCTATGTACATGCTTGCTATGGCATGGGTTCATCTATGGAGCCTTACAATTACAATACCTAAGCGTAAAGCACTTGTAGGCGATCTTAAAGGCGCTGATCTTAACAAGCTTCTTGCTGATAATGCTGAAGCAGCATTTTACACAGGGAAAGTTCTTTCTTCACAATTCTATATCGGAATGGAATTCCCTAAATATTTTGGAAAGATTGAAGCAATGATGTGGGGTGAGGCTGCAGTTATTAAAGCTACACCTGACATCTTTACAGGCGCTCTTGCAGAATAATTATAATTAAATTGATTTATGAAAGCCTCCGGAACAAAATTCCGGAGGCTTTTTTTTATATAAGGGAATCTCGAATGTTCATGATTGCTAATAAAACAAAAAAAATTTCAGATAGTTTTTAGAAAATTTTTAGTTAAATATTTTAGTTAAAAGTTTAAAAGATTATTTTCTCTCCAACATTGATTGTTGAAGTTTAAATCCCTGATAGTTCATTTTTTAATGTCGTGTTCCGTGTTTATTTTTTAGTTGACATTTTTTGATCTATTGTCCAATAATAGTTGTATAATATCTGAACAAAATGTTGAAAAATTTTAAAAACCTGACCGGGAATTTTTTCCGGTTTGCTGTATGTTTAATATTTCTCG